>CAWFBQ010000003.1:0-855515 GCA_963814105.1 uncultured Chloroflexia bacterium | reverse complement strand
CCAGCACCGCGCCGATCAGCCCCAGCACCACGAGGTCCCCGGTGATGACCTGGTCCAGGCTGAAGGTCGCCTGCCCGCCGAAAAACTGCGCCACGGCAATGGCGATGATGGGAAGCACCACGAAGCCGCCGATCTGCTGCGCGGTGCGCGCGTCGCTTACCCGGCTGGAGACCACGATCCCCAGCAGGACGCTGAACAGGCAGATCAGCGGGACCAGGGTGGCCATGGCGGTGAGCCACACGTCGCTGAACACCAGGCGGGTCAGTCGCGGATCCGCGATGGCGCCGTTGACCAGGCCGTAGGCGAGGTACACGCCCCAGGTGGCCAGGACCGCCGGCAGGGCGGCCGCGATGGTCTTGCCGGCCAGCAGCTCGGGTACCTCCATGGGGGTCGCCAGCTGGGGCTCCAGCGAGCGCGCCGTCTTCTCGCCGATGACCGACTGGGTGGCAAGGGCCATGGGCACCATGGCCGGGATGAGCAGGAAGTAGGCCATGAAGTTGGTGACGATGAACCCCTGGGCGGCGAGCTTGGCGGGCAGGTCCGGGAACTGGGCTATGAACTGCTGGATCTGGCCCAGCTGGTTCGGGTCGAGATCATGGCCCTGGAGGAACCAGACGAGGCCGGTCGGGATCGCAGCGAATACGACCGCCGGCAGGGCCACGGCGCCCAGCAGCAGGCGGTTGGAGAGCAGGTCGCGCCACTCCTTGCCGAAGACCGCCCAGACGTAGCCCGGTCGCATGATCAGTCCCCTACGCCGCGCTCTGCGCGGCATCCTCCGAGGCCGATGGCGGCGCATCGGTGTCACGCTCCCCAGTCTCGCCGACGAGGTGCAGGTAGACCTCCTCGAGCGACGCCGCCTCCTCGGTCACGGCGATGATCCTGGCCCCGTGGGCAACGAGCGCGGCCACCAGCTCGGGGTTGTCCCGTCGCGGGTCGCGGACCTCGACCTGCAGGCCGCCGGGCTCGTGTCGCGCGGCGCTGACGAAGGGCAGCGGCGCGAGGGCCTCGATCAATCGCTGCGTATCGGCGTCCGTCGCGGCGAGCTCCACCCGGACGGTAGCCGTCCTGCCATGCCGGCGCAGCCCAGCGGGCGTGTTCACCTGCAGGAGCGAGCCGCGCATGATCCCGATCCGGTCGCTGAGGCGTTCCGCCTCGTCGAGGTTGTGGGTGCAGATCACGATGCTGCGGCCGGCGTTGCGCAGGGTGGAGACGAAGTCGCGCACCGTCTTCGCCGCCGACGGGTCCAGCCCGCTGGTGGGCTCGTCGAGGTAGATGACCTCCGGCTCGTGGAGCAGGGCACGCGCGATGGCCACCTTCTGGCGCATCCCCTTGGAGAAGCCGGCCACCCGGCGGTCGCCCATGCCGTCGAGCCCGACCACGCCGAGGTAGCGGTCCACCGCGCGGCGCAGCGCTGCGCCGCGCAGGCCGTAGAGCCGGCCGTAGTAGGCCAGGTTCTGGCGCGCGGTGAGCTTCTCATGGAGGCCCGGTGACTCGGTCAGGATCCCGGTCAGGCCGCGAATCCGGGCGGACGCTCGCCCCAGCTGCAGACCGTTGACCGTGGCCGCCCCGCCGGACGGCACGATGAGCCCGGCCAGCATCCGCACCGTGGTCGTCTTGCCTGCGCCATTGGGTCCCAGCAGGCCGAAGATCTCTCCGTCACCGACGGTGAAGGTCAGGTCCTTCACCGCTTCCACGGCACCGAATCGCTTGGCGAGGCCTCGAACCTCGATCAATGGGCAGCCCCCTTGGCGAGCAGCGGCACGGGCCTGCACTGTAGCAGGCGAGACGCGATCCGGCGTCCGGTACGATGGTCGCCCCATGGCAGAACGAACCGTGACCAGCCGCACCGGGTTTTCCGGTCGTCTCCTCAGGCTGCGGGTCGACACCGTGGCGCTGGATGACGGTCGGCAGACGACGCGCGAGGTGGTGGAGCACCCGGGCGCGGTGGCGATGCTGCCCTGGGATGGGGAGCGGGTGGCGCTGGTGCGCCAATGGCGCCACGCCACGGGCCGCGCCCTGCTCGAGGTCCCGGCGGGCACCCGCGAGCCCGGCGAGGAACCGCTGGTGACCGCGAAGCGCGAGCTCGCCGAGGAGGTGGAGCTGGCGGCGGACGCCTGGGTTCGGGGACCGGCGTTCTTCACCGCCCCGGGCTTCTGCACCGAGCACCTGACCGTCTTCCTGGCCACCGGCCTCCGCGAGGCCGCGGGCGCCGGCCACGACCCGGACGAGGAGATCGAGGTGGTCCGGATGACGCTGGGCGACGCGCTGGCGGCCATCGACTCCGGCGCCATCGAGGATGGGAAGTCGATCGCGGCCCTGCTCTGGCTCTCCCGCCGGGTCGACGGCGGCGACGCCATCGGTCCGGCCGAGGGCTGAAGCCGTGTGGCAGCTGGCGGTTCCCTGGTGGGAGCTGGTCATCCGCTCGGCGGCGGTCTACCTGGCTCTCCTCGCCATGCTCCGCCTCTTCGGAAAGCGCGAAGTCGGCCAGTTCACCCTCTTCGACCTCGTCCTCATCCTCCTCGTGGCAAACGCGGTCCAGCCGGCCATGACCGGGACCGACACCTCGCTGGTGGGTGGCTTCATCATCATCGTCACCCTCATCGGTGCCAACCTGGTGGTCTCGATCGCACGCCAGCGCATTCCGCTGGTGGCGAGGCTGCTCGAGTCGCAACCCACCGTGATCGCGAGCGACGGGCACTGGATCGACCGCGCCATCGAGCACGAGGACATCACCAAGGACGAGGCGGAGATGGCGCTCCGCGAGCACGGGATCGCCGACGTGGCCGAGGTCGAGATGGCCGTGCTCGAGTCCGACGGCTCGATCAGCGTGGTGCCCAAGGACCAATCCGGCCCGGCGCAACGTCGGCGGCGGCGGCTGCGGATCGTCCGCCACCTGTGACCGCCCCCTCGTCGGCGCCTCAGGCCGCCTCCAGCCGTTCCAGCGCGCGCCGGTAGTCCTCGCTCTCGGGACGCAAGCGCACCGCCATGCGCAGGTGGCGCCGCGCGGCCTGCCGGTCCCCCATCCGAGCCTCTGACAGGCCGAGGCCAAAGAAGGCGTAGTGCGCCAGTGGGTTGGCGTCCACGATCGCCCGGAAGCGCTCCGCGGCCAGGGCGTGCGCCCCCTGGTTGAAGTAGGCCTGACCCAGCGCCTCGAGGATCGACGCCTTCCCCGGCTCCAGGCGGCTTGCCCGCTCGAGGAGCACCGCCGCCGCCGCAGGATGGCGCTCGGCGAGCAGACGGCTGCCGCGACGGAAGAGCTCGTACGCGGATTCGCGCTCGTCGGGCGCGGGCTGCTCGGGTGGTTCGGGTCGCGGCCGCGGCGGCATCGGCTCCTCAGACGCCCAGGTCGATGCGCTCCAGGCGCGGGTTCGCTGTCCGTCCCGGGATCCGGCCCCGCTTGGCGATGGGCGTTCCGTCGATCTCCTTGAGGTCGCCGGTGAAGTCGATGGGGCTCGCGTCGCTGATCGCCGATCCCACGGCGAACGAATCGACGGGTGCCTGCGCCTCCTTGAAGTAGCCGATGCGGTCCACGTCGAGGCCGCCGGAGACCACGATCTTCACGTCCGGGTGGCCAGCCTGGTCCAGGCGCGCTCGCACCTCCTTCACGAGGTCAGCGGTGACGCGCCCGCGCTCGGACGGGGTATCGAGCCGGACCCCGAAGAGCCGGTCTCCCAGGGCGTCGGCGACCCTGACCGCCTCCTCGGCCTCGTCCTTGAAGGTGTCGACCAGCGCGATCCGCGGGACGTCGGGGTCGACGTGCCGGTCGAACGCCTCGAGCGCGCGGACCGTGTCCCCGAAGATGAGGACCATGGCGTGCGGCATGGTCCCGGTGGGCGAGAGGCCCGCGAGCCGTGCCCCCGCCGGGGTCGAGGCCCCGATGCAGCCGCCCACCACGCTGGCGTAGTCCATCTGGTCGGCGATGGACGGGTGGACGTGGCGCGCCCCGAAGCTGATGACCGGCACCGGCGCCGCGGCCTCCACGATCCGTCGCGCGGCCGTGGCCCAGCCGGTCGACTGCGAGAGGATCCCCAGGATCGCGGTCTCGTACAGGCCAAACGCGGAGTAGCGCGCAGTGATGCGCATCACCACCTCCTTGGAGGTGATGGCGTCCCCGTCGTGCAGCGACTCCACGACGGGCACCGGGTCAAGGCGCTTGCCGTGGTCCAGGATCTCGTGCAGGTAGGTGAGCGCCTCCTCGACACCGCACAGGATGGCATCGGCGCGGCAGAAGACCTCCATGACGACGACCGGATCCAGGCCCTCTGCGGCCAGGATGCGCTGGGAGCGGTCGAAGTAGATGTCGGCCGTCTCACCGGAGAGCACGTCGGCCGCGGGCTGGAACCGCGGGGTGTGGGCCGCGCGCGTCGGCAAGGCGGCATCGGAGCTCATCGTGGCCGCAGTGTACCAGCGCCGGGGCGTCAGGCCCCGCGCGGCCTGCGACGCCGACGGAGGAGCGTCGCGGCCGCCGCGAGGACCGCCATCACGGCTACGACGATGGCGAGCCGCACCACGCCCGCGGCCTGGGCGTCCTGGTGGGCGGACAGGGCGCCGCTGATGCGGTCCGCGGCCCCGGAGAGATCGCCATCGGCGAAGAGGCCGGCCGCGGTGGCAAGCAGCTCCGCCGGCGTGGGCTGGCCCAGCAGGCCCAGCCACTCGATCGGGTTCGGCGCGCCGCCGATGGCATCCACCGCGCTGCGGTAGGCGGCGACCAGGGCCGCCTCCGCGGTGAGCTCCGCGTTCGCGGTTTCGTCACCACCGTCGGAGCGCCACAGGTCGCGGAGCCGGGCCGGGGCCGCCAGCCCGGCGTCGCGGACCTGCGCGATCAGGCCGTCGCGCTGCCGCCACCACGCTGTTGCGGCCGCCATGGCCCTGCGCGCGTCGTCGAAATGCCAGCCCTCCATCAGGCTTCGGACGGTGTCGGGGACCTGCCAGTCCCCTGCCGTCGTCGCCAGGGCCGCGTAGTCGGCGCGAGCCGCGGTGCGGAGGTCGAGATCCGCGAGCTCGGCCGGCCCGAAGACCTCGGCGGCGAAGAGCTCGGGGAGATCCCCGCCCGACACCTCCTCGAGCTGGTCAAGGAAGCGGCGCCCGTCAAGTGGCAACGGCGTGCCGGCAGCGGCCGGGGCAACCGCCGTTCCGGACGGCGCGTAGGCCCCGATCCCCGCGGATGCCCGTGCCAGGACCTGTTGGAGGGCGTCCTGGCCCACCACGATCACGATGCGGTTCACAAGGTCCCACGACGACGCATACGCCCACGCGTCGGTGGCCGCGCTCGGGGCGTTGTCGGCGGCGGTCCCCCAGGTGTCCAGCGGGACCGTGGAGGCTGCGCGGGTCTTCGCTTCGTCGGCCGGGTCGTACGGCAGCGCATAGCCCAGCTGTGCCGCGGCCCGCGCCGCGGCCTCGGAGGCGATGCCCTCGCGGATCCAGCGCTCCGAGATCAGGGCACTGCCGAGCCAGAGGTGCGCGGCCTGGTGGAGCACGGTGAACGGCGTGGCATCAAAGGAGATTGCGATCTCCTGGGCGCCCGGGGCCGACTCTGCGAGCTGGCCGCTGCCGACCGGCAGGGACTCGGTAACGAGCATGGGACCCAGGCCGCTGTACGGCAGGCCGATCTGGGCCTGCAGGGCCGGCAGCCCCGCGGCGAGCAGGTTCAGGGTTGCGCTGCCCCAGGTCGGATCGTCATCCCAGGCGCGCACGCGCAGGTCCATGGTGCCGCCCTCCAGCGGGATGCTGCGCGCAACCGTCTCGTAGGCTGCGGCCCGCGTCGCGGTCAGCAGGGCGAGCCAGCTGGAAGGGTCCGCGATTGGCCCGCTGCTGAGCACCGTCTCGTCTGCAACGACCGCGCTGGTCAGCACTGCGCCCTGGGTCGCCACGTCGAAGCCCGACGGGAGGTGGACGCCCACCTCCCCGGAGGTGCCGAAGCTCCAGATGGGTACCACGATGGCCGATGCGCGTACACGGATGCGGGGATTTGCCCCGTCCGCCAGTCGGTAGGCGAAGGTGAAGGTGACGGCCTTCCGGTAGCGCAGCGGCGTGCGCAGGGTGACGGTTGCCACCGTTCCGCCCGTGCCTCCCTCCCCGCTCAGCGAGGCCGCCAGCGTGCCGGTCCCGTCGTGGGCGGTCACCGTCTGCGCGCCGTCCTGGACCGGGATGGGCACGCTGCGGAAGAGGCTGTAACGCCCTGCCGGATCGGGCGTCGTGTTGGTGAAGGTCACCTCGACCGACACGTCCACCATCCCGGCGGACGGGTCGATCGTGTAGGTGGCCCGCGTGGCCATCGTGTACGGCTCCGCGCCACGCACGGGGGCCGGCCTCGCCGCCAGGCCGGTCAAGGACGCGAGGAGCACGGCCGCCACCAGCAGGCCCGCGCCGATGCGCGCGCTGATGCGCGCGGCGAGGTCTTGCCGCGCCGGCCTCACCGCGGCGTCCCGCGCAGCCACCCTCCGACACCGCGGCGGCGTCGGTGGGGCATCGGCGGCTCCCAGGGTGGCATCTCGGCCAGCACCTCGGACCGATGCGCCGCCAGCAGCGCGGCGTTCCGGCCCACGCGCCCCCGCCAGTCCGGCAGCACGCCGCGGTCCGCCACGGCGGACGAGGTCTCCTCCAGGAGCCTGTCGGCGACGATCGTGAGCCGCACGAGACCCCGTGCCAGCTCACCGGCGGTCGCCGCCGCGGGAGGGAGCTCGGTGACCAGCATCGGGCGGTCATCCTCCGTCATCGCGAACTTCACGTGCGCGTACTCGAAGTTGGCGCGCAGCATCCGGTGCAGGACGCGCCGCGGCACCTCCATCGCCTCCAGGCCGTAGAAGGCCCACAGGGAGAGGCCCAGGCCGGCGACCCAGGCAACGGTGACCCGCAGGTCGAACCGACGCTCGCCATCCAGGATCACGTCCCGGCTCAGCGCATCCGCCTCTGTGCCGCCGGAGGTGCCCACGACCTCGACACCCAGCTCGGCGAGCCAGGCATCGATAGGCGGGGGCGAGGAGCGCATCAGCCGGCGGCGGCGCCCGGACGGCCGACCGAAATGGTCTCTCCCGACCGGATCCGGCGCCGACGAGCAAAGTCGGCGACGCCAACCCCCGGATCGATGCGGCAGTTGCGCCCAACGTGGACGCCGCGCGGCACGGTCGCCCGCTTGCCGACCAGGGTCATGCCCGCATACAGGCGTTCCGGCTCGTTGTGGTTGGGGCGCAGGTCGTCGCCCTCGCCCAGGACCGCGCCACGGCCGATGCGGCATTCCTTGTCGACGATGGCCTTATCGAGCACCGCCCCCGCCTCCACGACCGTGTCGAACATGACGATGGAGTCGCGGACCACAGCCCCCGCCTCCACGACCACGCCCGGCGACAGGACGCTGTGCTCCACGGTACCGTGCACGATGCAGCCGTGGCTCACCATGCTGCGCTCCACGCGCGCGTCGGAGCCGATGAGCGCAGGCGCTCGCTCCTCACTCCTGGTGTAGATCAGCCAGGGCCGGTCGTACAGGTTGATCCCCGGGTGGTCGGAGAGCAGGTCCAGGTTCGAGCGCCAGTAGCTCTCGAGGGTCCCCACGTCCTCCCAGTACCCGCTGTACTCGTATGCGAAGACGCGCTTGCCGCCATGCACCATGGCGGGCAGGATGTCGCGGCCGAAGTCGATGAGGTCGGGGTGCAGCTGGTCGAGGAGCGCGGCGAGCGAGAAGACGTAGACCCCCATGCTCACCAGGTTCGACGGCGGGTTGGCGGGCTTCTCGATGAAGTCGGTGATCTGTCCCTCCGGGTTCACGTCCAGGATCCCGAAGCGGTGTGCCTCCTCGATCGGCACCCGCCGGACCGCCACGGTCACGTCGGCGGCGTTATCGGTGTGCAGCGCCATGAAGGGCCGGTAGTCCATCTTGTAGACGTGGTCGCCCGCCAGAACCAGGACCAGCTCGGGGTTGCGGTCGGTGATGAACTCGAGGTTCTGCAGGACCGCGTCTGCGGTACCGCGATACCAGTCTCGCGCGCGTCCACGGCCGATGTAGGGCTGGAGCAGGGCCACGCCGCCACGGGAGCGGTCGAGGTCCCATGGCCTGCCCAGGCCGATGTGGTCGATCAGCGAGCGCGGCGCGTACTGGGTCAGCACCGCAACGTGATTGAGCCCGGAGTTCACCGCGTTGCTGAGCGCGAAGTCGATGATCCGGTACTTGCCCCCGAACGGCACGCCCGGCTTGGCGCGCACCTGCGACAGAATGGAGAGTCGCTCACCCTCGCCACCGGCCAGGATGAGGGTCAGGACGGTCGGCACGGATCGATTCTACGCGCGTGGCAGTGTCAGCCGCGGCTCCTTCGCCTGAGGCGACGCAGGTACGGGATGCCGCCTGCGACCACCGGAACGATGAAGAAGGCGAGCGGCATGGACGGGGAACCGCCGTCCGGCGCGGCAGAGGTGGTCGTCGCGGCGGGCTTCGGGCTGCACTTGTTGCCGTGGCAGATGCTGGGGAACGGGAAGCCGCTGAACGACGGGAATGGCCCACCCGAGCCCTCCGGTGTCGGGCTGGGCGTGGGTGTCGCCCGCTTCTGGCCGCAGACCGGCGGCCAATGTCCCACGCCGGGCAGGGTGCTGATCCCGTAGCGGTAGAAGAGCGTATTCGGCGCCGGGCTCGCGCCCGCCGGTGCCTTTCCGCCCCTGAGGTCGCCGTTGACCTGGCGGTCAGCCCAGGCCTGGTTGGCGACCTGCCAGGTCGCCGGACGTCCCTGGTCCCTGGCGAACTTGGCCAGATCCAGGCAGCCGTTGACCCACGACGTGTCGGGTCCTGGCTGCGTTCCGTCGAGCATCGGCACGGTGACGTTCTCGCGGCAGGCCGATGACGGCGCCAGGCCGGTCCAGCGGCAGACGGTGGTCATGGTCACGCCATCGGGCTTGGCGAAGTCCTGCAGCGGGGCGATCGCCTGGTTGTTCCAGTCCCAGGGCTTGTTGAGGGCGATGTCCATGAAGTCGTGCCACAGGTAAAGCGGCCCCGTGGCCGCGTAGACGTTGTCCGTCATCGGCTCCTGGTTGTTGTTCCCCATCCAGACCCCGGTGACGAGGCTGTTCGGGGCGTAGCCAAAGGTGGTGATGTCCTTGAAGTCGTTGGTCGTTCCGGTCTTCGCCCCTGCGTGCCGCCGGGTGCCGGAGGTCGGCTTGCCGTACACGTTGGAGAGCTCCGCGGTACGCCCCCAGTACCGGTTCGTGCTCGGGTTCGTGTTCCCCTCCAGGATCCAATGGGTCAGGTACGCCTCAGACGGGGTGACCGGGGTCAGTGGCTTGGGCCCGTTCTGATCGACGGAGTAGATGAGCCGTCCGTTTCGATCGCGGATCTCGATGATCGTGGTCGCCGGGTGGATGGTCCCCTGGGCGGCGAACATCTCGTAGGCCTGGGTCGCCTTGGTCAGGTTCACCTCCACGGAGCCGAGCGTCAGCGTCAGCCCCGGGTGCTGACCCAGGATGTAGTCCGAACTTGCGAGACCCAGCGACTCCGCGAACTTGGCCGTCACCTCCGGGGTGACCAGGGACTGGATCTTCACCGACGGGATGTTGAGCGAGTAGTGCAGCGCGTCCATGGCAAGCAGCGGACCCCGGGTGGACTGGTCGGCATCCTGGGGTGTATACCCGCCGCCGAAGTCGGTGGCCGTATCGACGAGCATGGTCCCGGGCGTCGCCTTGCGCGCCTGGAAGGCGCTCGTGTACGTGATGGGCTTGAAGGCCGACCCGATCTGGCGCTTGCCGAGCCCGGCGACGTCGAACTGGCCCTGGACCCGCGGATCGGTCCGGTTGTAGTAGTCGACGCTCCCAACGTACGCGACGATCTCGCCCGTCTGGGAATCGAGCGCAACCAGCGCCGCGTTGTGCACGTTGTCTTTGCGCGCCAGGAGCTTGTCGACCCAGGCCTTGACCACCGCCTTGGCCTGCTGCTGGAGGCCGTAGTCGAGGGTGGTAATCACCCTGAAGCCGCCGGTTCGGAACTCCTGGGCCGGGTTCTTGTACCCGAGCTTCGACAGGATCTGCTCCGCCTCGCCTTCGACCCGGAATGCGAACTGCGGTTCCTTGAGGACGGAGGTCACGCGCGACGGGTTCATCTCCTCCCAGGTGGTGGCGACCGCGGTGTTGTACTCGGCCTGCGTGATGTACCCGTCATCGAGCATGCGGCCCAGCACCTCGTTGCGGCGGGCGATGGCGGGCGCTGGTCCCGCCGGGTTGAGGTACGGGTCGTAGACGCTGGGAAGCTGCGGAATCCCGGCCAGGAAGGCGGACTGCGCGAGTGTCAATTGTGCAAGGTCGGTGATCCCGAAGTAGTTGGCGGCCGCGGCCTTGATCCCGTACGAGCCGTTCCCGTAGAAGATCAGGTTCAGGTACGTCTCCAGGATTTTCTGCTTGCCCGCGACGCCGGGGTAGGCGGCGGTGACCTGGAGGGCCAGGATGTTCTCCTTGATCTTGTCGACATACGTCCGGCCATTGAGGAACGTGAGCTCCGGCGGCTTGCAGATATCGGCCTCCGACTGGGCGGCGGCCTGGGCATCCGCCTCCGCAGTGGCGAGCGGCGTAGCCGATGCGGCGGCCTGCTCCGCCTCCTTGATCGACCCCGCGTACTTGATCACCTGCTGGGTGATCGTTGATGCCCCTCGGACGACCTGGCCCGCACTGAGGTTCTGGAGGAACGCCGCGACGGTTGCGTTGAAGTCGACGCCCGAGTTGTCCCAGAACGTCTTGTCCTCGATCGCGACGGTCGCGTTGACGATCGAGTCCGGGACCTCGTTGAAGACGACCGACTCACGGTTCTGGCATTCGAAGCGAGCGAGCAGCGTGTTGCCCGTCCGGTCGTAGACCAGGGTCGACTGCGGGAGCTGGATGTCGTCGAGGATGTTCGGTGCCGGCAGGTCCGCCGCGAAGTAGTTGTAGGCCGCGAGCATGGCACCGCCGGTGCCCACCACGGATCCGACAACGAGCGCTACGAGGACGACGGCCGAGGCAACCAGGAAGGTCGCCAGGCCCTGCCGCCGTCCGTGGCGGCCCGTCGTGCGGCGGATCATCAGGCGATGACGGCGCCGCTGCATGGCCGGGTGCATCGCGCGCTACGGTAGCAGGGGGCGGGTCATCGGTCGAATCGTGCTCAGGAGACGGCAACCTCGCGGTCGGTGGCTCAGGGCAGGTACAGGCGCGGGTTGATGGGCTGGTCGTCGAACATCACCTGGAAGTGCAGGTGGCAGCCGGTCGCCCAGCCGGTGGCACCTTCGTAGCCGATGATGTCCCCGGCGCGAACGGTCTGCCCCACCGAGACGACCTCGCGCGATAGGTGCCAGTACCAGGTCTGCAGGCGCTGGCTGTGACCAATGATCACGCCGATGCCGGTGTCCCCATACTGCGCGTTCGGCCGGCCATCGGCCAGCACCACCCCGTCCGCCGCTGCGTAGATAGGCCCGCCGCAGATGGGCGAGGTGTAGGCCAGGTCGATCCCCGAGTGGAACGACTCGAACGAGGTGTGACCGAACTCCTGGGTCACGACGAAGTCACCGATCAGGGGCCAGGCAAACCGCCCGTGGTAGGCGACGTCGAGCTTGTCCGCCTCCTGCTTGAGGCTGGCGATCAGCTCGGCCTGGCCGGTGAGGGCAGCCTCCTGGTCGGCGATCTTCTGGCGATACGCATCCGCATCGGCCTGCGCCGCGACGAGCTGTGCCTCCTCCTCCGCCTGGAGCTTCTCGAGCTTCGCCTTCTTCTCGGTAAGGGCCTGCTGGGCCGCGTCCAGCTCTCGCTGCTGGTCCGCGAGCGTCGCTGTGCGGGTGGCGACGGCCTGTTCGAGGCCGGCAAGCGTGGTGCGGCCCTGGCGCAGGGTCGCCTGGCGGATCTGGAGCTGCGCCCGCGCGTTCCGGATCTCGTCCGCAAGCTGCCGGTCACCATCGGACAGGGTGAGCATGTCGCCCAGCACGGCGGCCGTCTGCGAGAACGACTGCGAGGAGAGGATCACCTCGAGCATGGAGACCTGGCTCTCGCGGTATGCCGCGCGCAGGTGGTCCTGGAGGAGTGTCTCGCGGGCGTTGAGGTTCGCGGTGCTGACGCCAATGTCGGCCTCGATCTTGCCGAGGTTGGCGGCCAGGTTCGTGAGCTGGGCCCGGTAGACACCCAGCTGGGCCCGTGCGTCCTGCAGCTCCAGGGCCATGGCCTGCAGACGGGTCTCCGCGTCGTCGATCGCGATCCCCACCGCGGCGAGATCACCCGAGATCTGCGCGAGGTCGGATCCCAGGGACGACTGCGTCTCCACCAGCGAGGCGAGCGTCGTACGCTGCTGTGCGAGCTGCTGCTCCATATCCTGCTGCTGCGCCAGCGCGCCGTTGACGTCCGGATCCCCGGCCAGCACGGTCGTGCTGCCACGCGGCATGACGACGAGGGCCATCATCACCGCTGCACCGAAAACCGCGGCGCGGCGGCGGCGGCGGACGAACGACATGCGCCTCCTCTCAGGTCGGTGGCCAGTGCTCGCAGTACTCCATCCGTATGCCCCGGGCGGCGGGGCGCAGACGGACGTGGATCGGCGGCAAACCGCCGGGGCACGTGGGCGTTGACAGCATACACCGCCCGGGAAGGCCCGGGGACCGGCCGCCGACATCGGTCGCGGCCGCGACGCTCAGGGAACGAGCAGGGCGGCAGCCGGACCGAGCAGGGTCGGATCCCAGGCCAGGGCGATCACCAGACCGGCGATGAGGAACGGACCGAACGGGATGTAGGTCCGCAGCCCGGCACGCCGGGTCACCAGCAACCCGATCCCGACCAACGCCGAGAGAAGCGCGCCCGCGAAGACCGCGGTGAAGACCGTAGGCCAGCCCGCGATGAGGCCGATGGGCACCACCAGGTACAGGTCCCCCGCTGCCACGCCACCAGGCACCAGCAGCCCGGTGAGGCCCAGGAATGCCACCGCGGCACCGGCGCCGATGAGCGCACCGACCGGCGGAACGGCCGGGTTGAAGGGGACGAAGACGATCGTGCCGATGATGAGTGGATCGAGGACGAGGTGCGGCAGGAGCCGCTGCTCGAGGTCGGTGGCCGCCAGGACGACCATCGGGACGAGGAGCGCCAGGTAGACGAGCGTGACCCAGGTGGGCAAGCTCGAACGCCAGGCGACGACCCCGCCCGCCGCGCCGGCCAGGAGCGCCAGGGCGGCCGTCCGCAGCCCGGGGCGCCGTCGGCTTGCCTCATCGGCAGGCCATACGCTGGCAAGGCGCTCGGCTGCAGCACCGAGCAGCGCAAATCCGATCGCGACCGCCAGGGCCAGTCCGATCGACATCGGTGCCTCCTTGGCGCTTCGCGCTAGGCGTCCGCGGCGAAGTCGAGGGCCAGGCGGACGAGGCTCGTCACCCCCGTGCCCACCGCGCCCTTCGGGTTCCAGGCCTTGTCGGACGTCAGGTATGCCGTCCCGGCGATGTCCATGTGCACCCACGGAACCGTCACGAAATCGCTCAGGAAGACGGCGCTCTTGATCAGCGACCCGTCGCGGCTGCCCGAATTCATGATGTCGCCGTGCGGCGTGTCGAGCGACGGCCGGTACTCCCTCGCCAACGGCATCTCCCACAGCCACTCGCCGGTGGCGTCGCCGGCGGCCTGCACAGTCTGGCCCCATTCGCGCGGCTTGGCGAAGTAGGCGCTGATCAGGTTCCCGAACGCGACCGATGCCGCTCCGGTGAGCGTCGCGATATCGACCATGTGGGTCGCCCCCTGCGTCTCCGCCCAGTGCATGGCATCGATGAGGATCAGCCGGCCCTCGGCGTCCGTGTTGATCACCTCGACCGTCTTGCCGTTCATGGCCTTCACGACGTCGCCCGGGCGCTGCGCGTTGCCACCGGGCATGTTCTCGACCATTGGCGCTACCGCCATGACGGGCACGTCCGGTGCGAGGCGGGCCAGCGTCCGTGCCGCCGCAACCACGGCCGCGGCTCCGGACTTGTCGTGCTTCATCTCCTCCATGCTGGCCGACCCCTTGATGCTGATCCCGCCGGAGTCGAAGCAGACACCCTTGCCCACGATCGCGAGCCGACGCGAAGGGTCCGCCTTCTCCCAGCCCGGCAGTCGAATCGCGATGAGGCGCGGCTCATGCGCTGCACCCTGGCCGACACCGAGCAGCGCGTTCATGCCCAGCGCCCGCATCTGGTCCACGTCGAGGACCTCGACGCTGCAACCGTCGGCGGTGAGCTCGCGCGCCACCTCCGCCATCTTCTCCGGGTAGAGGTCGTTCGAGGCGCGGTTGGCGAGCGTTCGGCCGAACTCCACGCCCTCGGCCAGGATCATGGCCCGTTCGAGCACGTCCTGCGCTGGACCCCCGACCAGGATCAGCTCTTCCACGGAGCGCCGCATGGCATCCGTTTCGCGGACGCGTCCGTACGTGCTCCACGGGCGATAGGTGCCCTGCACGGCGCCCACCACCGCGGCGGCGAACGCGTCGTCGTCCTCCCCGTCGCGCAGCCACAGCGCCATCGAGCGGGCACCGCGACCCTGCAGCCGCCTCGTGGCGGTCGAGGCGATGCGTCGGGCACGCCATGCCCCCCGGCCGCGCCGAACGCCGTTCACCAGCAGGATGCGGCCAGCGCCGATCCTCGAGCCGTCGACGAGTGCCGTGTGGTGCTCGACGATGTTGAACTCCCCCCAGTCGATCGCCTCGCGGATGACCCCGCCGGCAGCGGCATCGAGCTCTGCGAGGTCGGCGGGGAACTCCCGATCCTCCTTGTAGATCGGGACCGCGAGAATGTCGGCCGAGACGCCCTGCGGGCTCCCGGACTCCGAGCGCACGCGCATCAGCACTCCCTTTGTGTCTGGTCTGAGTGAGGTGCGGGTCGCGTGTCGCGCACAGCGCCCGCTCGTCGAGTATAGCCGCGCTGCCCTCCCGTTCGGGTCGGGCTCGACGGCCTCTCTCGACGGCCTATACGGTGATGGTGTCGAGATCGCGCAGCGTCGCCTCCACCGCGGCGCGGATGTCGGCGAGCGCATGCAGCGGGGCGGCGCTGACCGCGGATCCACCCTCGGCCACGGCGATGGCCAGCGCGAGGTCCGCCTGCCGCGCGTCCGCGGCGGCGGACGCGTAGTCCGCGGCCGCGGCCTTCCGGGCTGCGGCATCCCCGTCCCGGGTGGCGACCGCAACGCGGCGCGCGGCCGACAGGAGGCGACCCGTGGTGTCACTCCAGATGGGCAGTGTGTCCAGGTTGCCGCGCCAGGCCTGGACCGCGGCCAGCTCCTGGTCGGCAACGTCAAGCGCCGCCAGGGCGGTCACCGGGTCGTTGCGATCCAGCGCGGCGAGCGCTGTGCCCAGGTCGGTGAGGCATGCCTGCGACGCACGCCGCATGGCACGGAACGCGTCGGCGGCGTCCGCTGCTCCGGCGAGCTGTCCAGCCGTCGCGCTCACCGCCCCCGCGGCCACATCGAAGCCCGGCGGCGCGGTCGTGGGCTGCAGGACGGCAAGTTGGCCCGCCACGGCGGCCAGCGCCGTCCGCGCCGTGCGGGCGAGGTCGTCGCCCCCGGCGAGCGCGTCGGCGGCCGCGGTGAGGTGCGACCCCGGGTTGCCGTCACCCGCGACGGTCAGGGCCGCGCCCGTGCGACCCGCAGCCAGGGCGGCATCGAGCGCGCTCGCCAGCTCGTCCAGCGCCTGCCGTGCGTCCCTGAGAGCCGTCTCGAGGGAGGCCCGGGCGGCGGCAGCCGCCGCCGGGTCGGCGACAAGGGGGTCCGGGGATCGCTGGCTCAGGATGGCTCCCAGCCCGAGCACCGCGATGAGCGTGGCGGCGGCGGCCCAGCGCGGCACCCGACGGGTTGGCACGCGGGCGCGGCGGCCTATCATGCCCACGTGCCTGCCAGGACCCACGACAGGACCGACGGTCCGGATTCCGAGCATCCGGGGGAGATGGAGTCCATGCTGGCCGCCGAGCTGAGCCTGCTACCCAAGGCGGAGCTCCATCTCCATCTCGACGGGGCGTTGCGACCCGAGACGGCGGTGGCGCTGGCCGGCGAAGCGGGTGTGGCGCTCGACCTCGACGAGGCACGCAGACGGATGATTGCGCCCGCGCACTGCGCGAACCAGGCGGAGCTGCTCACCTATTTCGACCTGCCCATCGGCCTTCTCCAGAGCGGCGCCGCCCTGCGGCGCGCCGTGCGGGAGCTCGTCGAGGTACTCGCCGCGGACCGGGTCACGTATGCGGAGATCCGCTGGGCACCACGCCTGCACCTCGAACAGGGCCTGGGAGTGGGGGCCGTGATCGAGGCGGTGGCGCGGGGCGTCGCCGACGCTCGGGACGGCCTCGGCGATCGATCACCGGTGATTGGCCTGATCGTGACCGCCATGCGATCGCACCCGCCCGGCGCGAACGTCATCCTCGCCCGTGAGGCCGCCGCGTTCGGATCCCCGGTGGTCGGCTTCGACCTCGCCGGGCCCGAGGCGGAATGGCCCGCACCACCGCATGCCGCAGCCTTCGTGGCTGCGGCGGAGGGGGGTCTTGCCCTGACCGCGCACGCCGGCGAGGTCCCCGGAGCGGAGCGCATCCGCGAGGCCCTGGCACTCGGCGCAACACGCATCGCCCACGGGGTCACCGCCGTCGACGATGCGGATCTCGTCGCCCTCCTCCGCGACCGCGACGTGACACTCGATCTCTGCCCGACCAGCAACGTGCAGGCCGGCATCGTCCCGGAGCTGGCCGCCCATCCACTGGGCCGGCTGCATCGATCCGGGGTGAGCGTGACCTGCTCCACCGACGATCCGGTTGTTTCCGACACGACGCTCACCTCGGAGCTGGCTCGCACGGCGACGGCCCTCGCCCTGACCCGGGTCGAGCTCGCGGCGGTGGCAGTCAACGCATTCCGGCGCGGATTCATGCCGAACGTCGAGCGTGCCGGCGTAACGGAGGAAGCCAACGCGGCGTGGGCGACCTGGGCCGCGGCGTCGACGCTCCTCAGCTGAGCCATGCGCCAAGGCGCCCACGGAGCTCGGACGGCCCGGCGACCACGAGATCCGGGCGTCGATCGCCTGTCAACGTCGCGGTGACCTCCGCGGTGGCCACCCCGGTGAGGACCAGCACCGAGAAGATGCCCGTCCGCGATGCCGCGACGATGTCTGCGTCGGGGTTGTCGCCAACCACGATCGCCTCGTCCGCTCGGACGCCGGCATTCTCCAGGATCTCCGTGTACATCGCGGATCCCGGCTTGCCGATGACGAGCGGCTCGACGCCTCCCGCGGCCGCACCGATCGCGGCTACGATCGAGCCCGCCCCTGGAAGAAAGCCGCGCGGCGTGGGGAATCGGAGATCGGCGTTGGTGGCGACGAAGACGGCGCCCTCCCGAATCGCAGAGGCGGCAGCCGCCACGCGCCGGTAGTCCGACTCCTGGTCGAGTCCGGCAATCACCGCGTCGTAGCGGACATCGAGCGGGCCACCGTCGTAGCCCGGCGGAACGGCATCCGCTGCCGCTGTCACGGCGAAGCCCGCGCGCTCCAGCTCGGCGACCATCCCCGGCGATCCCGCGGCCAGCACCCGACGCACGGCGGGCAGATGCCGCTCCAGATACCCGATGGTGGCCGAGGTCGACGTCACGATCTCGTCCGCAGCGGACGCGATACCGAGGTCCGCCAGCCGATGGACGTAGACCTCCCGGGAGGCCATCGAGTTGTTCGTCGCGTAGCGGACCAGGATCGCGCGCGAGCGGAGCCAGCCGATCAGCTCGGGGGCGCCCGGCACCGGTTCGCGCCCGCGATAGACGACCCCGTCCAGGTCGAAGATCACGAGCCGACAGCGGGAAATGGGGCGATCCGGCATCGGCGCGAATGATAGGCGTCACGGACGGCCCGCCGGGCGTCGGCGTGGCCGGGCCATTCGGCCCCCAGGGAACGCCGAAAATCCCTTGAGAGGCGGTGGGGAGGGCAGTATGATGCCTCGGATTCGCGTCGGCCAGACCCTCGGCCGCCCGCGCGAGGTAACGCCGCGCCAGGCGTGCGGCGCCCCGAGACTCATCCACGCGGAGGGTGAAGGAGAATTCATGCGGAAGCGACGATATGCCTTCGGCGCCATGCTGGCGTCCGTGCTGCTCGTCATCCTGGCCGCGTGCCAGGGCAGTGGCAGCAGCGGGCTGAAGATTGGTCTCGTCACAGACGTTGGGACGCTCGACGACCACAACTTCAACCAGTATTCGTGGGAAGGTGCCAAGGCGGGCGCTAGCGCTGTGGGCGCTCCCGTGCCCAAGGCCGTGGTCACCACCCAGTCGGCTGACTATGCCAAGAACATCCAGTCCTTCGTCGACGAGAAGTACGACATCATCGTTTCCGTCGGCTTCGCGCTCGGCAACGACACCGCAAAGGCGGCGAAGGCGAATCCGAAGATCAAGTTCATCGGTGTTGACCAGAGCATCTGCGTCGACGAGAACGGTGACCCCGATCCGAACTTCGGGTGTGCCGGTGATCCGGCCACGCTCCTGCCGAACTACCAGGGCCTGGTCTTCAAGGAGCAGCAGCCCGGCTACCTGGCCGGCATCGTCGCCGCCAGCATCAGCCAGTCCGGGCACATCGCCGCCATCGGCGGCACCGCGGTCGTTCCGGCCGTTCCGAACTACATGATCGGCTACTACAACGGCGCCAAGGCGGTGAACCCGAACATCAAGGTCGACCTCAGCTACCTGAGCGGCGCTCCTGACGCGACCGCGTTCAACGACCCGACCGCCGGCAAGGCCGCGGCAGACCAGCTGCTCAGCCAGAACTCGGACATCGACGTTCTGTTCCAGGTCGCCGGCAAGTCCGGGAACGGCGTGCTGCAGTCCGCCTGCGATCACAACATCCATGCCATCGGCGTGGACGTTGACCAGTTCCTCTCGACGCCCGACACGGCCAAGTGCACGGTCACCAGCGCTGAGAAGAACCTGACCAAGGCGGTCTCCGACGCGATCCAGCGGGTCAAGGACGGGACCGACAAGGGCGGCACCATCGGCCTGGACATCACGACCGATTCGGTCGGCCTGGCGCCGTTCCATGATTCGGCCAGCATGATCACGTCGGCCATCCAGAAGACGATCGACGACGCGATCGCCGCACTGAAGGACGGATCCGTGAAGGCCTGCGTCGAGAATGACTTCGGCGCCTGCCAGACCACGGACGGGCAGCCTCCGGCATAAGGGTACGACGTCGGGGACGGCCCATCCGTCCCCGACCGAGACCGCAGGTGCGAGCGGGTCCACCCAGCCCGGGGAGGCCCGCTCGCTCGTCATTTGCGATCGGTGGTGACGATGGCAGGTAACGCGGCAGCGGACGCGGTGCCCGCGCTGGAGATGCGCGGCGTCACCAAGCGCTTTCCGGGCGTCCTCGCCAACGACCACATGGACCTCGACCTTCGCCGCGGAGAGATTCACGCCCTTCTCGGCGAGAACGGCGCCGGGAAGACCACCCTGATGAACATCCTCTACGGGCTCCTGACGCCCGACGAGGGAGAGATCCTCCTGGCCGGAAAGGCGGTGACCATCGCCTCGCCCGCGGATGCCATCGCCCAGGGCATCAGCATGGTTCACCAGCACTTCATGCTCGTCCCGGTCCTGACCGTGGCCGAGAACATCCTCCTTGGCGAGGAGCCGATGGCCAACCCGGTCTTCCTGGACCGCAAGGCGGCGCACACGCGTATCCGCGAGCTGGGTCGCTTCTTCGGGACGGAGATCGATCCGGACGCGAAGGTCGGTACCCTCTCCGTGGGCTGGCAGCAGCGCGTGGAGATCCTGAAGGCGCTCTACCGCAGCGCCGACATCCTCGTCCTCGACGAGCCCACCGCGGTGCTCACCCCGCAGGAGACGCGCGAGATCTTCACAGTCCTGCGCCGTCTCACGGCCGAGGGGACGAGCATCATCTTCATCAGCCACAAGCTCTATGAGGTTCTCGAGATCGCGGACCGGATCACCGTGATTCGCCGCGGTAAGGTCGTGGGCCAGCGAAAGCCGGCCGAAACGAACGAGGACGACCTCGCCGAGATGATGGTCGGCCGCGAGGTCCAGCTCACGGTGGACCGCGGCGAGAGCCACCCCGCCCAGCCCGCGCTGGTCGTCGACGACCTGCACGCCCGGGACGACCGCGGCCACGAGGTGCTCCACGGCGTCAGCTTCGAGGTCCGTGCGGGCGAGATCTTCGGCATCGCGGGCGTGGCTGGCAATGGCCAGGACGAGCTGGTGGGGTCGCTCACCGGTCTTCGCCACCCCATCTCGGGAAGCGTCACGCTCGATGGCCGCGACGTCACCGGGCTGGGAGCGCGGGCGCTTCACGACCTCGGCGTGGGCTTTGTTCCCGCCGATCGCCAGCGGTTCGGGCTGGTCCTGACCTTCCCGCTGACGGACAACCTGGTCCTCACCGATTACTACCACCCGCCGTATGCTCGCGGCCTGGTCCGCAACGAGGACGCGATCCGACAGCACGCCGAACAGGTGATTGGCGAGTTCGACATCCGCACACCCTCGTCCGGCGTGAGGGCCGGCACGCTCTCCGGCGGCAACCAGCAGAAGGTGATCGTCGCTCGAGAGTTCGGCGGTGGGCTGAACCTGCTGATCCTCGATCAACCGACCCGCGGCCTGGATGTCGGCTCGATCGAGTTCATCCACCGCCGCGCCATCGAGAAGCGCGACGCCGGCGCGGCAATCCTCCTTGTCTCCGCGGAGCTCGACGAGGTGCTCGAGCTCGCTGACCGGATCGGGGTCATGTATCGCGGCAAGCTCGTCGCGATCCTCGACGGACGCACGGCGACACGCGAAGAGGTGGGCCTGCTGATGGCCACCGGCGGGCGAGAGGGTGCGGCCTGATGCTGCAGCGGGTCGTGCGCGTGGCGGCCGTCCCGGCCCTCGCCATCCTTCTGGCGTTGATCCTGGGCGCGATCATCATGATCGCCTCCTCGCCGCTGCTGGGCGGCTTCAACGTCCTCCTGCCCCTCGGGGCCTACTGGGCGCTGCTGCAGGGCGCCTTCAGCTCCTTCGACTCGATCGTCAGCACCCTCGTGGATGCCACGCCACTCATCCTGGCCGGCCTCGCCGTCGGCATCGGCTTCAAGGCCGGACTCTTCAACATCGGCGGGCAGGGCCAGTTCCTGATGGGCGGCCTGGCAGCCGCCGCGGTGGGAGCCGGCCTGGCGCATGCCTCGCCGGTCGTCGCCATTCCCGCCGCGGTCATCGCGGGACTGGTGGCCGGCGCCCTGTACGGCGCGATCCCGGGCGCCCTCAAGGCCTACACCGGCGCCCACGAGGTGGTCACCACGATCATGCTCAACTACGTCGCGATCCAGACCGTCTCGTACGTGATCGTGGGGCCGCTGCGCGCCGCGGGCGCCACGTTCGCTCGTTCGCCGGACGTGCAGAACGCCACGCTACCGGTCCTGATCGGCCACAACGGCCACATCGGCGTGCTCTTCGCCTTCATCGCGGTCCCCATCGCCTGGTGGCTCCTGTATCGGTCCACCATCGGCTTCGAGATCCGCACGGTGGGCGCCAGCCCCGATGCCGCCCGCTACGCGGGGATGCGGCCACGGATGCTGATCGTGATGACCATGACCATCTGCGGCCTGCTCGCCGGGGTCGCGGGCGCCGGCGAGATCCTGGGACTGACCCACTACATGCCGGCCGGCTACTCGACCAACGTCGGGTTCGACGGGATCACCGTCGCGCTGCTGGGCCGCTCCCACCCGATCGGGATCCTCTTCGCCGGGCTGCTGCTGGGCGCCATGCGCGCCGGTTCGGGCCTGATGCAGATCCAGGCCGGCATCCCGGTCCAGATGGTCGACGTCCTGCAGGGCGCGATCCTCTTCTTCCTCACCGCCGAGCTCCTCGTGCGCTACATCTTCCGGATCCGTGCCGCTGAAGGCGTGGTCCCCGAGGAGCTCCAGACCGTGACCCGCTCATACGGCGGGCAGACGACGCCGTAGGGGACGATCAGCATGGACTTCATCCTCTCCATTCCCGTCCTTGGGCTCGTCCTGGAGTTCATGGGCTACCTGGTCCAGGTGATCATCACCAACGGCCCGCTGATCATCACCCTCTCCACGCCCATCGCCCTGGGCGCGCTGTGCGGCTTCATGAACGAGCGCTCAGGTGTCGTGAACATCGGCATCGAGGGGATGATGCTGTTCGCCGCCTTCGTGGGCTGGTACGTGGCGGCCATCGTGAACGGCGGCGCGGCGAGCGAGCCCGGGCCTATGGGCATCACGTTCCCGCTCCTCGCCGGCTTCCTCGCAGCGCTGGCCGCCGGCGTCGTCGTGTCCGCGCTGCATGCCTGGCTGTCGATCACGGTGCGCGCCGACCAGATCATCTCCGGCACGATCATCAACATCGTCGCCCTCGGGGTCACTGGCTACCTGAACCTGCTCATCAGCCAGAACCCGCCGCTGAGCGCCGGCAGCTTCAGCGAGATCGCCGTGCCGTCGGGGATCGCGGATATCCCCGTACTCGGCTGGATCCTGTCCGTGCTGTTCGACCACGGTCCGGTGACGCTCATCATGCTGATCCTGGTCGTCGTCCTCCAGGTGCTCCTCTACCGCTCGCGCTGGGGTCTCCGAACCCGCGCCGTGGGCGAGCACCCGAGAGCCGCGGAGACGCTGGGCGTGGACGTCATCCACCTGCGATACCGAAACGTCCTGCTGGGCGGCCTGCTGGCCGGGCTGGCCGGCGCCTGGTTCACCCTCGACTACGGCAGCGCATTCCAGGGCGGGATGACGAACGGCCGCGGATTCATTGCCCTCGCCGCGCTCATCTTCGGCCGATGGACTCCCATCGGCGCGTTCGGCGCCGCCCTCGTCTTCGGCGTGGCCAGCACGCTTGGAGTCGCCATTCGGCTCAACCCGCCCACCGGCGACCTCGGCGGCTTCCTTGGCGCGGTGCCCGAGCAGGTCTTCAGCGCGCTGCCCTACATCGTGACGATCATCGTTCTCGCTGGGGTGGTCGGGCGCAGCCTTCCCCCGGCCGCGGACGGCCAGCCGTACGAGCGCGAGGCACAGGGCGGCTGATCGAGGGTCAGTCCTCGTCCTCGGTCGCCGACTCGATCGGGTGCGGGACCGGCGGGATCCGCAGCAGGTCCACGGGCAGCCCGGCCGCCGCCAGGTCCGCGGCGACGCTGCTCGAGTCGTAGTCCACCGACCGGAAGCCGATGGCAAGATCGGGTTGCCCCAGGTAGATCACGGCATAGCGTGCGCGGGCGTGCGAGCCGCAGCCCACCGATCCGCAGGCCACGAAGTGCGCCTGCCCGACGAGCTTGTGGACGGTCTCGTGGGTATGCCCATAGCAGAACAGGTCGTCCCCCTCGTCCGAGGCGATCCGGGCGTAGGTGCGCGACGGCCGATCCGCCCAGAGATACTCGGTCTGCTTGAGAGGCGTGCCGTGGTAGAGCAGCACGCTTCGCCCGTCCACTGCCAAGCGCAGTGTCGGCGGGAGCTGGCGAAGCCAGGCCCGATGGTCTTCCTCCAGGGTGGCCACCGTCCAGTCAAGCGAGGCCCGTCCGGCGGCCTCCGCCTCCGGCGTGGTCCAGATGCTGCCCGGGTGCTCGCGGGACATGGCCACCGCCTCGTCCCAGTTGCCCTGGACGACCGGGATCTCCAGCTGGCGCACGACGTCTACCACCTGGTTGGGATGCGGTCCGCGTCCCACGAGGTCGCCCACGCACCACATGGCGTCACAGCCAATGGCCGCCACGTCGTCGAGTACGGCACGCAGCGCCGGCAGGTTGGCATGGACGTCGGCGATGACAGCTATCCGCATGTGCCGATTCTAGAGGCCGCGTGCGGCCGCGACCATGCCCCGCGCGTGGCCCTTTCGGGCCGATGATCGGTCAGTCGGCGCCGGCCATGGCGAACGGCGCGGCCAGGACGCTCACGCGGCCGGCCACGATGCGCGCCAGCTCGCGGAGCGCAGCACCGGCGCGCGAGGCCTCGGCGTCCGGATGCTGGCTCGAGGTGATGGGCACCCCGGCGTCGCCGCCGGTTCGAACGCCAGGCTCGAGGGGGATCCGCCCCAGGATGTCGAGCTCGAGCTCGCGGGCCATCTTCTCGCCGCCACCGGAACCGAAGATGTCGTGCTCGGCGCCGCAATCGGGGCAGATGAAACCGCTCATGTTCTCGACGACGCCCAGGGTGCGGACGTTCACCTTGTCGAACATGGCGATGGCCTTGCGGGCATCAGCCAGCGAGACCTCCTGTGGGGTGGTCACCACCACCGCGCCGCTCAGGGGGATCAGCTGGCTGATGGAGAGCGCGGCATCCCCGGTTCCGGGCGGCAGATCGACGATGAGGTAGTCGAGCTCGCCCCACTCGACGTCCCGCAGGAACTGCTGGATCGCCGAATGGATGAGCGGACCACGCCAGATCACCGGGGCATCGCCGGTCAGGAAGTACTGGATGCTCATCATCTGCACCCCGTGGCTGGTGACCGGGTTCACGCGGCCACCGGTCCCGGTGACGTGCGCGCCGGAGGTGCCCATCATGAGCGGGACGTTGGGACCGGTGATATCGGCATCCAGCAGCCCCACCCGCGCACCGTCGCGCGCGAGGGCCACGGCCAGGTTCACGGCTACCGTCGTCTTGCCCACCCCGCCCTTGCCGGAGGCCACCGCGATCGTGTTCTTCACGCCCGGGATCAGGTCTGCGGCGGGGCCGCCGAAGGAACGCTTCACGTTGCTCGCCCACTCGACGGACACCTGCTCGGCCCCGAGGGCCTGCAGGCCGCTGACGATCTCGTCCTCGATGGTGGCCTTGAGCGGGCAGGCCGGGGTGGTGAGCTCCACCGTGAGCGCCACGTTCTGGCCGTTGATATCCACGGTCTTGACCATCCCCAGGGAGACGAGGTCCCGGCCGATCTCAGGGTCCTTGACCCGGCCCAGGGCGGTCATGATGTTCTCGTTCGTCAGCTGATCAGGCATCGGATGGCTTTCGGAGGTCCTTTCCGTCGATCGTCGTGCTCAGGTGGGCACGCCGAGGGTAGCAGAGCGCCGGGGTCGCATGATGCAACCGATGTTGTGCCTCGGTCAGGGAAGGCCGTCGAAGAGATCGGTCTCGACCGTCCCCGGACCACCTGCCGGCACCGGCAGGTTGGTCTTGGCGAGCCGATACGACTCGCGGGCCAGGAAGGCATCCCGCTCCGGTGGCGCCCAGTCATGGAAGGGCCCCGCGGAGCCGGTCTGCGACACGTGGCGTCCGATCGCGGCCAGCTTGAGCTGCGCGAGCTCGCCGAGCTCGAGTGTGAGCGTTTCCCGGCCGTCCGGCGACCCGTAGCCGGCCGGCGCCGGAATCGGGCTGGCGGAGAGCAGGCTGGCGGGCACCACCAGCTCATAGAGCTTGGCGGCGCGCCAGGCGACCTGGTCCTCCTCCAGGTCGTCCTCGTAGACGAGCGGCTGCCCGGCCGCGTCGAAGGCGGCGGAGACGGCCCGCGAGACGACGACGTGGTCCGGATCACCGGTCACGCCGTCCGGGCCGAAGCTCACGATCACCTCCGGGCGGTGCATCCGGATGGGCTCGACGATGCGGCTGACCAGCTCGTCGAAATCCACCGATGCAAGCCGTCCCTCCGCGTAGTCGAGGACACGGACGACCCGCACCCCGAGCAGCGAGACCGATCTGCGGAGCTCGTCCTCGCGCACCGTGTCCACGTTGCGCCAGACCACCGCATCGGTCTTCGGATCGCGGTTCTTGCCCCCGGGTGCCGGTGACTTCCGCGCCAGCCGCGGGTCGAAAAAGCCGCGGGTGGCGCACACCACGACCACGTAGGCGCCCTCGCTCGCGGCGCGTGCGATGGCTCCCCCGAATCCGAAGGCCTCGTCGCCCGGATGGGCGACCACGATCATCAGGCTCCGGGCTGGATTGCGCTCGCGGACCGGCCGCCAGATGGATGACACGGCCGGGAGTCTAGCAGGCTAGACCTCGATTTCGAGGGGCATCGCCGCATCGTCGTTCGTGCGGGTGGGACGCGGCCGGCGGCCACTCACCGGTGGCGCGGGATCCAGGAAGGTGGCCCGGTCGGCGGTCTGGACCGCGGCCTGCACTTCCTCGAAGGAGAGCATCTCGTGGCGCAGTACGAGGGCGATCTCGTCGCGCAGGTACGAGCGCAGCATCTCCGGCCCGTCGGTCGACAGCGCGAACGGAACGCGATGCTCTTCCAGCCGCCGCAGGATGTGCCGCATCTCGGCAACGTCCCGCACCACCCGGGTGTTGAGGTTCGACGACGGGCAGACTTCCAGAACGATCCCTCGCTCCCGGAGAAGCGCCATCACCGCCGGGTCGTCCGTGCTGCGCACGCCGTGGCCGATGCGCTCCGGGTTGAGCGCCTCGACCGCCTCGCGCACCTCGTCCGCACCGCCCGTCTCCCCGGCGTGCACGGTGACCCCCAGCCCAACGCGACGGCATTCCGCGAAGATCTCGCGGTACTCGCCGAACCGGAACCCGGGAACCACCGGCCCGGCAATGTCGACCGCCACGACCCCCCGGTCGCGCCAGGCGATCGCCTTGGCAGCGATGATCTCGTTGAGCTCGCGGGTGAAGGCACGGTCCAGGCAGAAGATGAGCCCGGCGCGAACCTGCGGATACTCCAAGACGGCCCGGTCCATGCCACGAACCGCCGCGGCGATGATGTGATCCAGGTCCTGCTCGCCTCCGCGGTTGCGCTTCATGGGATTGAAACGCAGCTCCAGCCGGGTCACGTTGTTCTTGCGGTACGCCCCGCCGATCACCTCGTACACGCTGCGCTCGACGGCGGTGGGACTGGACTGGATGAGCTCCGTCCAATGGAAGAGGTCCAGGTAGGCCTGGAACGAGCGGCGACGGCGGGCGGTGATCAGGTCGCGAAAGGCCCAGTAGTCCTTGGTGGGCAGGCGAATTCCCTGGGCATGGGCAATCCCCCACATGACGGCCGGCGTGACCGCGGCGCCCAGGTGGACGTGCAGCTCAGTCAGCGGCTGGCGACGGTCGAGCCTCGGTCGGGGCATGCTCCTCGGTGGTGGTGCGATTTCGGGGAGTGTAGCGCCATCGGCGCGCACGGCGGACGGTCCGGCGCCCGGCTTCCGTGCGGTAGAATCGCCGGCGGCATGGACATCAAGGGCTTCATCGAGTGGATCGGGCACGATTCCGGTTCAGCCGTCGCGACGATCTTTCCCTACCTGCTCCTCGGGCTGGTGGGCCTCTACCTCCTGTGGCTGGTGATCGGCTACCTGCGGGTCTCGCAGGTCGCCACGGCCACCGAGGGGCACGCGGCTCCGTCCGCGCTGCCGATGGCCGCCGTCGCCGACGGAACCGTGGCCCGCCCGCGCGGCGTCCCGTACTGCCCGGTCGACCACCTGCAGTTCCCCGCCGACGCGCGCTACTGCCCGCGTTGCGAGGGCGACCTGTCAGTGGACTGCGCGAACTGCGGCACCACCATCCAGGCCGCCGACGAGACCTGCTTCCACTGCGGCACCCGCCGCACTCGAACCACGACCTGAGGCGCGATCCTCAGTCCCCCATCACCGACGCCGCGTAGGCCCGGATCGCGGGCAGGTTCGGCTCCTCGATGTAGCCGCGCCCGGTGTTCTTCTCGATTCCGGCGAAGAGCGCGAACTGCGGTGGTGCCAGGACCCGCATGCTGAGCGCTGCGTCTGCCGCCTCTCCGGCCATCTCGAAGAGCGCGGCGAAGCGGTCGAGCGGCAGGTCGGTCTGCATGGACTTCAGGGAGTCGAGGAGCGCCAGGAAGTTGATCTTGGTGTTCGGGTCCACCATGGTGCGGATGATGGCCGCCACCAATAGCTGCTGGCGCGCCGCGCGATCCCAGTCGCTGGTCGTGTGGCGGCTCCGCGCGAACCCCAGGGCCTTCGCCCCGGTGAGATGCTGCTCCCCCGCCGTGATCGAGAAGTGGATCGACGGATCCACGATCGTCTTCGGCACGTTGACATCCACGCCGCCGATGGCGTCCACCAGCGCGCTGAAGTCGCCCATGTTGATCTCGACGTAGTAGTCGATCGGCTGCTTCAGGGTCGCCGCCAGGGCCGCCGTCATGGCCGCCTCGCCCTTGAAGTACGGAATCCCGTTGATCTTCTGGCGCCAGATCTGCCCGTTCCCCAGCGGGATGTCGACGATGTCACGCGGGAACGAGATCATGGAGACCTTGGTGCGATCTGCAGACACGCTGAGGACGATGATCGAGTCGGTGAGCTTGCCAAGCCCCTGGGCAACGCGCGAGGGCGTGGAGTCGCTGCCCAGGATCAGCAGCGTCACCCGCTTGCCGGCGAACGCATTCGGGGTGGGCACGGGGGTCGGGGTGGGGGTCGGCGTCGGCGACGGGGTGGGGGTGGGCGACGGCGAGGGCGTCGGCGTGGGGACCGGGGTCGGGCTCGGTGCCTGCGAGCATGCAGCGAGCAGCAGCGCGAGGATCGCGGCAACGGAACTGGCGCGACGGAGGCTCGGCCGTCGCTGGCGGGAGTGCATCGGCGGGCATGATAGCGGTGCTAGGCTCGCGCGGTGCAGACTCGACAGATCGCCGTGTCGACCGGAAACCGTCCCGCGCTCGTGGATCTCACCGAGGCGTGCGCGGCATTTCTCCGCGAGGTGGCTCCCGACGCGGACGGGTTGCTGAACGTGTACGTCCCGCACGCGACGGCCGGCGTGGTTGTCATGGAGCTGGGCGCGGGCAGCGACGACGACCTGCTCGAGGCACTCGGGACGCTGCTACCCCGCGATGACCGATGGCGGCACCGCCATGGGCATCGCGGCCACGGAGCCGATCATGTGCTGCCGCTGCTGAGCGCCCCCTCGGTCACGGTGCCGGTCCTGGGAGGACGCCTGGCACTCGGGACCTGGCAGTCGGTGGCGCTCCTCGACCCGAACGTCGACAATGCGTCGCGGACCGTCCGGCTGTCGTTCATCGCAGGCTAGGGAGGGACCCGTGAAACAGCGGGCGGATGAACCCGTTCTGACCCGTCCCGGGCGTGTCAGCGGGAGGTGAGCGCCCTCACCTGGGCCTCCACGGCTGCGGCATCGGTCGTGGGCGCCTCGCAGGCATAGCCGCGGCACACGTAGGCCGTGGCCCTCCCGTCGCGCAGAACCTTGTCGGCGAACAGCGGCCACCCCGCGATGGGCGTGGCATCGGCCGCGGCGATCATCGAGGCGACGACCAGGTCCGGCGCGTAGGGGCGCAGGGCGGCGTGGCGCAGCGCATTCCCGCCGGGATCGCTCGCGACCGGTTCGACGACCACGGCGTCGACCTGCTCGCCCAGCGCGCGGTCCGCGGCAGACAGCATCCGGCCGAAGAGCGACGGTTGCCGGTCGAGGCCGCCGGCCACGGTGCGCAGGATCGCCCGTGCGCGCCGATCCAGGTCCGCCTCGCCGGTCAACAGCGCCAGCCGCAGGAGCACGTCGGCCGCGACGGCGTTTCCCGAGGGCGTGGCCGCATCCACCACCGAGCGGGGCCGGGCCACGAGCCGGTCGTGCTCCGCGGAGGTGTCCCAGAAGGCACCCGCCTCGTCGTCCCAGAACTCGCCGATGGCGCGGGTCATGAGCTCGCCTGCCAGGACCAGATCCTCGGGGCGACCCGCGGCGGCGTGCGCGGCCAGAAGGCCATCGGCGACGCAGGCGTAGTCCTCGAGGAAGGCCGGGGTGTGGCCGCGCCCGTCGCGGGCCGTCCGCCACAGCCCGCCGTCCGCGCGGACCAGGACCGTCCGGACGAATCCCACCAGCCGTCCGGCGGCATCCAGGAGATCCGCACGTCCCAGGGCCGCGCCCGCGTCCGCCAGCGATCGCAGGAGGAGCCCGTTCCACGCGGCGAGCTGCTTCTCGTCACGTGCCGGACGGATACGCCGCTCCCTGGCGGCGAGCAAGGCCTCTCGTCCGCGCTGCAGGAGCTCGCGATCGGGGGGCGTCGCGGATGCAGTCAGGATCGTTCGCCCCTCCCAGTTCCCCGCCTCCGTCACGCCCCAGTGCCGCGCCAGCACGTCGATGCCAGCCTGGTCGAGCCCCGCATCGCCAAGGACGGTACGCAGCTCGGCATTGGTCCAGGCGTAGAAGCGCCCCTCCTCGCCCTCGGAGTCCGCGTCGAGCGCGGACGCGTTGCCGCCGTCCGGGGTCTCGAGCTCGCGGATGCAGAAGCCGAGGGTGGACTCGACGACCGCGCGGTACCGTTCCTCGCCGGTCGCGCGCCATGCCTCCAGGTAGGCGTGGGCCAGCAGCGCGTTGTCGTAGAGCATCTTCTCGAAGTGCGGCACCAACCAGGTGGCGTCTGTGCTGTAGCGGGCGAAGCCGCCGCCGACCTGGTCGTGGATCCCACCGCGGGCCATGGCGTCCAGGGTCGCGGTGACCATCCCCAGGGTCGCGTCGTCCCCGCTGCGCCGCCAGGCGCGCAGGAGGAATTCGAGGGTCATGGGTGCCGGAAATTTCGGCGCGCCTCCGAAACCGCCGTGCCCCGGATCGAACGCTGCCGCCAGCCGATGCACGGCTCCGTCGAGCTGGAGCCGCTGTGGATCACGATCCCCCGAGGGGACCTCCAGCTGCTCGCGGAGGTGGGCCGATAGCCGACGGCCCTGGGTGGCGACGTCGTCCTGCCGGGTCGCATACGCGTCGGCCACCGCCTCGAGGACGCGGCGGAAGGCCGGCAGCCCGTTCCGGTCCGCCGGCGGAAAGTAGGTGCCGCCGAAGAACGGGTCGAGCTGGGGTGTGAGAAAGACCGACATCGGCCAGCCACCGGAGCCGGTCATGGCCTGTACCGCGGCCATGTAGACGTCGTCGAGGTCCGGGCGCTCCTCGCGGTCCACCTTGATGGAGACGAACCGTTCGTTCATGAGCGCCGCCGTCTCGGGATCCTCGAACGACTCGCGTTCCATGACGTGGCACCAATGACACGCCGCGTAGCCGATCGACAGAAAGATGGGCCTGTTCTGGTTGCGCGCGCGCTCCAGGGCCTCGGGACCCCACGGGTACCAGTCGACAGGGTTGTGCGCGTGCTGCAGCAGGTATGGGCTCGTCTCGCGGGCGAGCCGGTTCGTGGACCGATGGCGGCGTGGCTGCATGTCGCTCACGCTGCCCAGTGTGGCACGAACGGTGCCGCGCCACGGCGTCGTGGTCAGAGGCCGATGCCAGCCTCGATCTCGGCGTTCGTCGCCTCCGCCACCAGGAACTGCTGCTGGTAGAGGCGGGCGTAGAGGCCCTCGTGGCGCAGGAGCTCGGCATGCGTGCCGCGCTCGACGATTCTCCCGCGGTCGTAGACCAGGATCAGGTCGGCGCGCAGGATCGTCGACAGCCGATGGGCGATGGCAATGGTGGTCCGGCCCTCCATCAGGCGGCCCAGCGCCACCTGGATGAGCCGTTCGCTGACCGTGTCCAGCGCGGAGGTTGCCTCGTCGAGGATCAGGATCCGCGGGTCCTTTAGCAGCACGCGTGCGATGGCGACCCGCTGCTTCTCGCCTCCGGACAGCTTGTAGCCGCGCTCGCCCACGACGGTGTCGTAGCCGTCGGGCAGCTCCATGATCCGATCGTGGATCGCGGCCGCCTGCGCCGCGTTTTCGACCTCCTCCATCGTGGCGTCCGGCTTGGCGTAGCGCAGGTTCTCGATCACCGTGTTGTGGAACAGGTACGTCTCCTGGGTCACCACGCCGATGTTCAGCCCCAGCGACTCCAGCGCGATCTGCCGCACGTCGACCCCGTCGATGCGCACCGCACCGGCCTCCACGTCGTACAGGCGCGGGATCAGGTAGGTGGTCGTCGTCTTCCCGGCGCCCGACGGGCCGACCAGTGCGACGAGCGTGCCGGGCTCGGCGGTGAAGTCGACGCCGGCGAGGTCGAACGGCTTGACCGGGATCGGCTCGGCGCGCCCGTCCGCCTCTGCCTCGGCGGCCTCGGCGCGGACGGCCTGCTGGGCTTCGCTCACCGGGTAGTGGAAGGCGACCTGCTCGAAACGGAGCTCGCCACGCATCGTCTGCGGCCGCAGGGCGACTGCATCGGGCGCGTCGCTGATCTCATGCGGCATCTCGAGGTACTCGAAGATACGGTCGAACAGCGCCAGCGCGCCCTGGATCTCGATCTGGACGCTCAGCATCTGGCCCAGCGGGAAGAAGATCCGGCTCTGGAGCGTCGTGAAGGCCACGATGGTGCCGATGCTCACGTGCGTGTCACCGCCGATGATCAGCGAGCCGGCGAGCAGGTAGACGAGCGCGGGCATGATCGAGAAGAAGGTGCCGATCAGGGCGAAGAACCAGCGGCCCAGCATCTGCTGGCGGATCTGGAGCGCGGAGAGGCGAGCCGACTCGGCACTGAATCGATCGATGGAGGTCTGTTGCTGCCCGAACGTCTTCGACAGCAGGATGCCCGAGACCGAGAGCGACTCCTCGGTGATCGCGCTCACCTCGGCCAGCGACTGCTGGGTCAGCGTCGAGAGGCGGCGGCGGACCTTCCCGACCCGGTAGGTGATGAAGGCGAAGATGGGCAGCATTCCCATCGAGAGGATGGTCAGCCGCCAGTCCAGGACGATCATGGCCACCACGGTGCTGGCCACCGTTGCGATGTTCGAGAGGAGGCCGCTGGCCGTGTCGGTGAGAACGGACTGGACCCCGTTCACGTCGTTGCCGATCCGGCTCTGGATCTCGCCGGTGCGGGTCTCGGTGAAGAATCGCAGCGGCATCCACTGCAGGTGGCTGTAGAGCGCGACGCGCAGGTCGTTCATCACGCTCTGGCCGACGTAGTTCGACAGGTACGACTGCCCCACCCCGATCAGGCTCGAGACGATGGGCAGCACGATCATCAGCCCCGTCTCCAGGTAGAGCAGGCCCAGGTCCTGCGGCCCGGTCAGGTTGTCGATGACGAGCTTGAGGAGGATGGGATTGACGACGCCGATGCCGGCCGTGAGCAGGATGGCGAAGGCGATCACCACCAGGCGGCGGCGATAGGGCGCGAAGAAGCGCACGATCCGGCCCAGCGTCTCGCCGCCACGACCCGGCCGTCGCTGGAGATTGGGCTCCTCACCACCCCAATGGCCCCGTCCGCGCGTCATCGGCTTTGCCCGGCGCTCAGGTCAGCAGGATGGAGAGGAACGCCTGCGCGGCCTCGAGCCCAACCGCCGCCCCCACCTCCTGCGCGCGCTCGCGGACGCGACGCTCGGTCGCCTCCCAATCGGAGATCTGGCTCTCGTGGCGGCGCAGGGCTGCCAGCGCCACGTCCATCCGGTCCGCGACGTCGACCCACAGGTTGGGATGGTCGGCGCTGGTGACGAGCACCTGTCGGACCTTCCACGGCTCGAGGCCCTCGTCGAGCAGCTCCGGGAAGTTGAGCCGGTCGCGCGCGGCGGGATAGACCGCCGACATGGTCGCCTCACCCGTCGCGAGGTGATCGGGGTGCGCGATGAACGGGTTGCCGTCGGTGCGGCGCTGCGAGTTCTGCGCGATCACCACGTCGGGGCGGAAGCGACGAATCTGGCGGACGATGTCGCGCCTCAGGTCAAGGGTCGGCTCCAGGTACCCGTCGGGGTACCCAAGGTGCACGATCTCCTGCACGCCCAGGACGTCGGCCGCCGCCCGCTGCTCCGCGACGCGCGTGGCGGCCAGCATCTCCGGGGTCACCGACGGGTCCTCGGTCCCCTTGCTGCCGTCGGTGGTGACCACGTAGTCGACGCGAGCGCCCAGGCCCACGAGGTGGGCGATGGTCGCCGCGGCGCCGAACTCGGCGTCATCGGGATGGCTGAAGATGACGAGGACGCGCTCCAGCGGCTCGACCAGTGAATGGCGTTCCGGCTCGGTCATTTGGTTGCGCATGGTACCGCTTCTTCCCGCCGGAAGCTGGCAGGCTGCCGGGCCACGCCCGGCCCCAACGGGCGGAGGGCGTTGACCGGCATCATCCCGCCACCGCATACTACCCCCCGGTATGCAGACCTCCGATGAGCGCGGCGCTCACTTCCGCCACAGCTACACCAAGGACCGCCGGGACCTGCTGAACCGCCTGAACCGGATCGAGGGTCAGGTGCGCGGCATCAGGCGCCTCGTGGAGGAGGAGGCGTACTGCCTCGACGTGCTGCAGCAGGTCGAGGCCATGACCGCCGCCGCCGACCAGGTCGGTCTCCTGCTCCTCGAGGACCACATCGATGGGTGTCTCGCGCATGCCATCGAGAGCGGCGAAGGCGAGCCGTACGTCAACGAGGTGATGGCCATCGTCCGGCGGGCGATGGGCCGCCGTGCGACGCGACGGACGAGGGCCGCCCGCCAGGCCTGACGGGCCGCGATCGCGGACCTTGGGAGTGCCGCAGGGGGGAACCGCGGCACTCCCGGGGTCAGTGTAGGCCGCACCTGATCGGCTGGCTACTCCCCGAACATGGTGAGCTGCTCCCCACCCCGCTCGATGAGCGGATCGAGGCCGAGCACCGGTTCGAGCCAGTCGAGATGGGCCCCGTCACGGGCGGCGAGGGTCGCAAGGTGCTCCCACTTGAGGAAGTGCCAGTTCTGGCGCTCGACCTCGTTCCGCAGCCATGGCGAACGCTCCAGCTTGAGCCGCACCAGCTCGGTGCGCTCGGCCGGAAAGACCAGGATGCGGGCCTGACGGTCCGTGACCGGGATGGCCCGACCGCGCCGCAGGATCGCCTCGCCCAGCATGCCGGTCCATTCGACCTCGAGCAGGAAGGCGAACTTGCCCCTGACGTACCAGATGCCATCCACTGCGGCCAGCTCGTCCGACGGGCCCCGCACGATGAGCGGCAGATAGGCGCGCCGCTCGTCGTCGGCGAGGAGATCGACGAGCCGACGACCGCCCGTGACCTTGTCGTGCTCGCGACGGCTGAGCCAGACCCGCAGGCCGAGCCGATGCCCGTACTCGGCGAGCGAGGCGAGGATCCGCGTGTGGTCGCCGAAGCGGGCGCCAAGCTCGTCCTCGGTCCGAAGCTGACCCCGCTCGCCGACGCGGGCGTACGCCACCAGGCAGGCGCGCACCAGCTCCTCGTCAGGCGCCTGCAGGCCGGGGAAGAGGCGGTAGATGCGGTCGAGGAAGCCCGCCTCGTCGAGTCGACCCGCCGTGGACAGGATCGAGAAGGTGGCCCACTCCACGCGGTCGGCAAGCGACTGCTCGGCGAGCTCCGGGTCGCGGAGCCACCACGATGGTCGCTCAGGCTCGCCCAACCGCACGAGGTCGGGATGGTCGTCACGCCACAGCTCCTCGCGGAGCAGGCTCGCCAGCAGCGTCGAGCCCTGGGTGAGCTGTGCCACGCGCGGGTCGTGCGCGCCATGCGCATCCGCGGCGGGCTCCACGTCGCCCGGCTCGGCAGACCCCTCGGCCCCGGTGGTCGGTTCACCGTCGGGCTCCGAGCCTGCGCGTGTCTGCGCCACCCGCCGCAGCAGGCCGGTGTGCTGGAGCTCTTCGAGCACCGCGGCGGCGACCCGGGTGAGACCGGCCGGCTCTCCCCGGTCGCGCAGCAGGGAGACGACGCCGTGGGACACCGCGCCGGCCAGCTCCGGGTAGGTGAGGTGCCCGCCCTCGGCACCGAGCCGCAGGGGCCGCGGTCCCACGGCGGAGCGCAGGCGGTCCTCACCGGATGGCTTCCGGAAATGGAGCGCGACAGCATCACCGGATCGCCGCGACTCGCGGTGAATGATCTGCAGCAGGTCCAGACCCGCACCCGCGCCCGCGACCGCGATAGCCAGCATGCGATCTGCGTCGTCCTCCTCGAGCAGCACGTTGAACCAGCCGCCCGGCCGGAGTGTCGCGGCGGCCGAGGCCATGGCGTGACGCAGTGCCGTCGCCTCCGCGCCGTCCGAGGCCGCTGCCGCCGTGCCGAACAGGGGTTCGAGACGCAGGGTCGCGGCAGCCTCGCGGCCGATGAGCCAGGCCGTAGCCAGATATTCGAAGCTGAGCTCGTCCACGGAGGCCTGCGGAGGCGGGGTCCCGAGCACCAAATCGATGCCGTCCGTCGGAAGGTACTGCCCCGCCACCGCGGGACGGCTGCGAACCCAGAGCACGTTCGCGGCGCTCATCCCGCCGAGGTCGTCGAAATCGGTGGCGAAGCGGGCGGCACGCCGCTCGCGACCGAGCGCGACGATGGCGGTGCGCACGTCCCGGAACGATGCCTCGAAGAGGCGCCAGACGTTGACCTCGCGCTGGTGCCGCGATGCGGGCTGGCGGACGTGGCCCGCGGTGATGCGCAACGACGCGACGCGACCGGGGTAGCCGTTGAGGCGGCTCGCCGGCAGCAGGCAGGCGGCAAGCGCCATGCGGAAGACCGCCAGCAGCGCCGGATCGCGCATCTCCGTCTCGATCTTCCCGGCAATCGTCTCGAGCGCGTACAGGTTGCGCGGGGTGTACAGCGCGAGCAGCTCGTCGACAAGATCCCGTCGGCCGTCCAGGACCGGAAACCGCTCGCGGAGCTGCGCGACGTGGGGTCCCTCGTGGACGTCCGGTGCCGCGCCCGGCGCCGGCGGCTCGGGATGCACGGTTGAGCGGTAGCGCCGTTCCGTCGCCGGCGCCCGGTTCGGGGGATCCGGCTCGACCGGCGTGGGCGGCGGCGGACCCCCGGCCTCGCCCAGGGCCGGAAGGTCGTAGTCAGCCGCGGATCCGGTCAGGCCCACCGGAGCCGGCGGGAGGTCGTCCTCCGCATCGGCCGGATCGATCGACGCCGCTCGCCCGGTGGGACCTGCACGATCGATGCCGAGCTTGGACAGGTCCGCCTCCTCGATGGGCGCCACCCGTTCGGCGGGGCCGCCGACGCTGATGTCGCAGCTCGGGCATCGATAGACCTTGCGCCCCGGCGCATCGTCGTCACGTGGCCAGATGAACTGCTCGCCCACCACCGGGCGGCGGCACGCGGCACAGTGCGTGGCGTACAGCTCCTCGATGTGCTGCTGGAGCGGAACGTCGACGCGCCGGGAGCTCGCAAGCTGCCGAAACGCCGCGTCGAGTGAGCCGATCTCGGGTGCAAGCAGGAATGCCTGCGCCGCGAGCTGCGCGAATGGGCTGGGATCGGCGGCGACGGCCCGCATCCCATTGGCGACGGCGCGGCGCGCCGTCCATCCGGTACCGGCCCACGGATCGAGGACGGTGTCCCCGGGTGAGGCGAACGCGGCCAGCTCGGCATCGAGAATGTTGTCCGCGGGCGAGGGGAAGTAGCGCTCCAAGAGCGCGAGGCCGGGGAGGCGGCGAGGGAGGACGACGTGGTCCAGGCTCCTCCGTTCGGCGGCCTCGGTCATTGGCTCCTACGGTTCTTCGAGCAGGTCTTCCTCGAGCTCGGGCTCTGCCGAGTAATCCGGGAGGCTGGTGTCGAGCTCCTCGACCTCCTCGGGCTCCTCCTCGAGCTCCTCGCTCTCCTCCTCGTCATCGTAGCGGAGCGCCGACCCCTTGAGATACGGTCTCACGTCACTGCCGCGCGTGCTGTTGCCCGGGAAGGAGACCTTGCCGAAGTTCGCGGCGTGCGAGAAGGTCTCCCGGATGATGATCCGCACGTCCTCGCGCGAGAGGATCGTGATCGCGGCGTCGTAGCGGTTGCCCCCGGCCATCAGCTTCACGAGACGCGAGCCGACGCGCGGCTCGACCTGCCCGATCTCGACGTCCCCGGCGAACGCGAGCAGGTGGTCGCCGTCCGGCTTCAGCACCACCTGGTCGCCCGGCGAGAGTGGCGCGAGCTCGTCGCGGCCAGCGATGTTGAAGAGGCGCGCGTGGCCGGTCTTGCCCATCTCCTCGATGAAGACCGCCGCCCTGGCCTTCTCCGTCTTTCCGTCGCTCGCCGCGGCGGCGCGGGCCGCCGCCTGCGTGCTGGCCAGGAGCCGGAGCCGCTCGACGTTGCGCTCGGCGATCCGGTTTGTTGCATCACGCGCCAGCGCCTGCTGGTAGGCTTCCAGCGCCTCCGCGTGGCGGCCGAGCTCGGCCAGGGCCTTCCCGAGGCGGTTGTACGCGTCCGTGTCCGGACCCAGCTCCAGGAGCCCCTGGTTCGCCTGGGCCGCTCCCTCCCAGTCGCCGCGGGTGGCAAGGCCGATGGCCTGCTCCGCCAGCTGACGCCGCTGCCGATTGGCGGCGTCCATCTCCCCTATCGTCATGCTCTGCTCCCGTCTCCGGGGTGGGTCCGTCGGGTAACGGAAATGCCCTCGGCGCGGTGGTTCCGGCCAAAGGCGCCTTGTTGTAGCACCGCCCCCGGGGACTGTCAACGCGACCGGCGTCGCCCCCTCGATCCGCCCCGTCGCCTACCGCTGCTGCATGAGCAGGGCCACGAGGAGGCCGAGCAGCGCCAGGCTCCCGAACTCGATGACCACCGAACGCCCCGGCGCGCCGTCGCCCAGCGCCTCGGCCGCGCCGCCCCAGACGTAGAACGCGAGCGCAACGATGGCCGGGGCGACCAGCCCGGGCAGGCCCAGGATGACAACGGCCAGCGCCACCTGCCCCACGGCCAGCGCGTGCAGCAGTGCCTGTCCCACCGCCTCGACGCCACCGCGTCCGCGGGCCTCCGCCGACCGCAGCCCCAGCAGGAACCCGAGGAGCGCGACGAGCGCCACGGGCGGTGGCCATGCCGACTTCGCGAAGAATGTCCCGATGCCCGCGGCTGCGGCAAACAGCGTGGCCGTCAGCACCAGGTCCAGGCCGGTCCTCTCGATGGAGGTCATCTCCCCTCGTATCTCGAGCCAGAGCACCGCCCACAGCAGGATCGCGAGGAAGGGCACCAACAGCAGGCTGACACCCCCGGGAATCATCCGTCCGGCGAGCGTTGCAGCCACCCCGGCCAGGGCCAGTGTCGTGTAGCGGGCGAGCCCGAGCCCCGGGCGCGACGGCCCCATCAGGGCGACCGCACCCAGTCCGCCCAGCGCCAGCTGGAGGCCTACGGCGACCGAGAGGCCCAAGGGGCTCGAGAGCCAGCCGGCGGCGGCCGTCGCCGCCAGCGCCACGGCAAGGACGAGCGCCCAGGGCCGGTCGACGCGATCGACACCCGTCGCTGGGCGGTTCCCGGAACGGAGCCTCGCGATCATCGGCCGGTTACCAGTCCCGCGGCATCGCTGGTGTTCGCGACCTGGTCGCGCGTGAGCCACGCACGGCGTGCCATCGAGACGGCGTAGTCGAGCTGTCCCAGCTCCTCGGTGCGGTGCGCGTCACTGGCCACGACGAGGCGCGCGCCGGCGCGCGCCGCAGCACGGGCCAGATGCTCGTCGAGATCGAGACGCGGGCTGCCGTTCATCTCGAGCAGAGTACCCGTTCGCGCCGCCGCCTCGAAGACGATCGGCCAATCGAGCTCGACCGGGTCGCGCCGGTTGACGATCCGCCCCGTCGGATGGGCCAGCACGTCGACGTGCGGGTTCTCGATGGCGGCCAGCGCCCGCCGGGTCAGCTGCGCCGCAGGCTGGTTTCGCCCTGTATGCACGCTGGCGACGACGAGGTCGTAGCGCGCCAGGAGCTCGTCGGGGTAGTCCAGAGCACCGTCGGAGCGAACCTCCATCTCCGTTCCGTGCAGGACCCGGAACGGGACCAGCAGGTCGTTGACCCGGGCAATCTCGGCCCGCTGTGCCTCGACGCGCTCGGGTGGCAGGCCACGCGTGATGCCCAGCGACGGTGAATGGTCGGTCAGCACCATGTACTCGAGGCCCCGGGCGCGCGCGGCGCGCGCCATGGCCTCGATGGTGTCGACGCCATCGGTCCAGTCGGAGTGCACGTGCGTGTCGCCGCGCACCTCGACCGCGCGCACGAGGTCCGGCAGCTCGTCCGCCTCGGCCGCCTCGATCTCGCCGTCGTCCTCGCGCAGCTCCGGCGCGATCCACGGCAGGTCCAGGCGGCCGTACACCGCCGCCTCGTCCGCCTCGAGCTGCAGTTCGCCGGTCTCCACGACCTTGAATCCCTTCTCGCTGAGCGAGAGGCCTCGTGCGAGGGCACGGCCGCGCAGCGCGACGTTGTGGGCGGCGCTGCCGGTGAAATGGACGAAGTGGGTCCCCCAGGCGGCGAGCGGGCAGACCATCAGGTCGACCTGCGGACCCTCCCGCAGGACGATGCTCGACTTGTCCGTGCCCGCGCTCAGCACTCGTTCGACCGCCGGCAGCCCGTCGAGGGCGCCGATCAAGACGCCCGGATCACGCACCGCGGCGAGCAGATCCAGGTCGCCAATGGTCGCGCGTCGGCGTCGGAGCGAGCCGGCAGCCTCGATGCGCTCAACGCCGCGCACCGCGCGCAGCTCGTCGAGCAGCTCCGCCACCAGCGCATCGGCATCGTGGATCAGCAGCCGGGTGCTGCGCCGCTCGATGCGTGCGATGCCAGCCAGGACGTTCTCCTCCGTGCGGGACGACAGCCCCTTGAGCCCCTGCAGGCTGCCCTGCTCCGCCGCGGCCCGAAGCTCTTCCACGGAACCGATCCCCAGCTCGTCGTGGAGGAGCTTCACCGTCCTGGGTCCCACGCCGGGGATGCGCAGCATGTCGAGCAGCCCCGGCGGGACCTGGACGCGCAGGCGCTCGTGGTACTCGAGATGCCCGGTCCGGGACAGCTCGGCGAGCTTCGCCGACAGGGCCGAACCGGCCCCGGGGATCTTCGGTGGATCGCCGGCGCGGTAGCGTGCCGCCACGTCCGCCGGCCACCGTTCGACGGCGTCAGCGACCCGGCGATAGGCGACGGCCTTGTACACCACCTCGCCCAGGATCTCGAGCATGTCCGCGATCTCGTTGAAGATGCGCGCCAGCTCCCCGTTGGTGATGACGGCGTCGCCGGATCGCGACGCGCTCCGCGGTCGAGGCATGGATCGCCATTCTAGGGCGGACAGCACGAGACCCGTCCCGGGTGCCACGGAACGGGTCTGTGCGGATTGGGGCCGCGCGGGCGGCTGCCCCTCAGCGGGGGCGCCGTCGACGCAGCAGGCTCAGGCTCAGCGTACGACCCCGACGGGGGGCGCGATGGTCGCGAACGCGACGCAGCTGCGCGGCCTCGTCGAGGAGCTCGTTCTGGCGGAGCGTGGCGAGCAGGCCGAAATAGGTTGCCGCTCCCTTGGACATGGTGCCTCCTGGCAGGTGCGGCCCAGACGACGCGGTGTCCGGGCAGATGACGATCAGATCGATCGGTTCGGGGATTCGAGGATGGACGGCCGGGTGTCGGCACCCGAGCGCAGGGCTGCGAGATCGAGCATCACGACCAGCAGCAGGATCACGAGCAGGAACATCGGAAATCGTGCCTCCACGGGGTCGCCGTAACTTGTAATTGCATATGAAGGGGTTACATGCGCAGTGTAGCAGGCACCTGTAACTTGTCAAGGCCCCTATACTGGTTACACCCATGCCGATCAGCAGCGACCTCATCATTGAACCGCCGCGCTCCGACGACCTGTTCGTCGACTTCGCGAACACCCTTGCCTACGAGCGTGGGGAGCCCGTGGAGCACCTCCCCGACATCGAGGCGCTCCTTGCCTGGCTGCGCGACCACGGCCTCATCAGCGACCGGGCACGTGCCGCGGAGGGCCAGCGGCTGGCGCACGACGCGGCGGAGGCCGGCCGGCGGCTCGAGCGCTTCCGGTATCTGCGAGCCCTGCTTGCCGCGGTCGCGATGCGGCTCAGCGAGGCCGAGCGGCCCACGCGAGACCAGATCCGGCAGCTGAACCACGTGCTGCGACACGGGCTCCACTACCACCAGCTGCAAGTGGATGCGGACGATGCGCGGTACTCGGTGGCCCAGGTGGGTGATCGCCTCGACCAGGCGCGGGCCACGATCGCGGGCTCATTCGCCTCGTTCCTGTCGGAGGACGACCCCACCCGCCTGCGGGTCTGCGCCAACGGCGGCTGCCGCGAGGTCTTCGTCGACCGCTCTCCCACCGGGCGGCGCCGCTGGTGCGACATGCGAACCTGCGGCAACCAGGCCAAGGTGGCACGCCACCGGGCCAGGGCCCGCGCGGAGAGCCTGGCCGCTGCGGATCGCTGAGCCGATTTCGAGGCTTCCGATCAGCCGTCCGGCGGACTAGAATGTGCCCGGTCCGATGGCACGTCGCCATCGGCCCATCAGCCAAGCTCGCAACGAGGCCTTCACGAAGCACCCGTGGACGCAGGTTCCTGTAGACCCAAACCACGCGCGCGCTCCGGCCGCCCGGGTCCCGCGAGGACGACCGCCTAGCGTCAGGCCGACGCGATCGTCCCGCGACCCACGACCACCCGCGCGCGCCACCGCTCAGACGCGACAGCGAGGTGGTCGTTCCATGCTCTTCCTGAGCCAGCTCATCGGGAAGCCGGTCCTGGACCGGGTCGGCGAGCCCTTCGGCACGGTCCGCGACCTGATCGTGGCCCTCGGCGAGCGCTACCCGCCGGTCACCGGCCTCGTGGTGCGCGTCGCGGGCGGTCGCGAGATCTTCCTGCCGTGGAGCGACGTCGACGAGATCGAGGCGAGCGGCGCTCGGCTGCACACCTCGAGCATCGACATCACCACCTTCCGGCAGCGACCGAACGAGATCCGGCTCTGGCTGGACCTGCAGGACAAGCAGATCGTCGACGTCGAGGGTCGCAAGATCGTGCGGGTCAACGACATCCAGCTGGCGCCGGTGCGCGGTCGCCTGCGCCTCGTGGCGGTCGACGTGGGGCTGGCCGGGATCCTGCGCCGCCTCGCCCTGTCCGGGCCCGGCGAGCGCCTGGCCCGCGCGCTGCACCTGCCCATCGACAACTACATCGAGTGGGAGGACGTGGACCCGGTCGAGTCCAGCGTGAGCTCGCTGAAGCTGCGCGTCCCGCACCAGGCCCTCTCGACCCTCCACCCCGCCGACGTGGCGCACATCGTCGAGCAGCTGGCGCCGCGCGACCGGGCCGGGATCCTCGCCTCTCTCGACGACGAGCGTGCCGCCGACGTGATCGAGGAGCTCTCCGCGGAGGACCAGGTGGACGTCCTGGAGGCGCTGCCACTGGAGACCGCCGCCGACATCCTCGAGGAGATGGGACCCGACGACGCCGCCGACCTGCTCGCAGATCTCTCCGAGGAGCGAAAGCAGGAGCTGCTGAGCCTGATGGAGCCCGAGGAGGCGGAAGAGGTCCGGGAGCTGCTGCGCTACGGCGAGGAGACCGCCGGCGGCCTGATGACCACCGACTTCATCACCGTCTCGTCCGAGGAGACCGCGCAGCAGGTGATCGACCGCCTGCGCGAGCTTCGCCCGGATGCCGATCACGTGTACTACCTGTACGTGACCGATGCGGACGACGTCCTGGTGGGCACCGTCACCCTGCGCGGCCTGATCATCGCCACGCCCGAGACGACCATCTCCGAGTTCACACGGCCGGAGCCGATCTCCGTCGCCCTGGAGACCGATGCCGACGAGGTGGCGCGTGCCATCGCCAGGTACAACCTGCTGGCCCTGCCGGTCGTCGACGAGGCGGGCCGGATGCAGGGAGTCGTCACCGTTGACGACGCGATGGAGCGTGCCCTGGGCGAGGGCTGGCGCAAGCGTCTTCCGGAGGTCTTCGAGCCGGTCGAGGAGAAGTGACCCGGATCGCCGTTCCCCGACCCATCCGCCGCGCGCAGCGGTCGCTTCGCGACCGGCTGCCGAACTTCCGCACCCATCGGACCGGGATCCTGGCCTTCCTGGGAGTGATGGGTCCGGGGCTCATCGCCGGCCTGGCCGGGAACGACGCCGGCGGTATCTTCACCTACTCCGTGCTGGGCGCCCAGACGGGGCTCCAGTTCCTCTGGATCCTGCCCATCACCACCGTCATGCTGGTCGTCGTCCTCGAGATGGCGGCCCGCATGGGCGCGGTCTCCGGACAGGGGCTGGGCGACCTGATCCGCGACGACTTCGGGATCCGCTGGACCCTGTTCGCGATGGTCGTCCTGCTCATCGCCAACGGCTCGAACATCGCCGCGGAGTTCGCCGGGGCGGCGGCCGCTCTCGAGATCTTCGGCATCCCGCGCTGGATCGTGGTCCCGGTCGTGGCCGCCGGGATCTGGGCGCTGGTGGTCTTCGCCAGCTACCGGGTCGTGGAACGGGTCTTCCTATCGGTCGCGGTCGTCTTCGTCGCCTACATCGTGAGCGCATTCATGGCCGGGCCCAACTGGGGCGAGGTCGGCCGCTCGCTGGTGACGCCCTCGATCAGCTGGGAGCCGAACACCCTGCTCCTGATGGTCGCCACCGTGGGCACCACGGTGACCCCCTACATGTTCTTCTACCTGCAGTCGTCGGTGGCCGACAAGGGGCTCGGGCCGGAGGAGCTCAACCTGGAACGCGCCGACGCCATCATCGGCGGAGTCTGGACCAACGCCATCGCGCTCTTCATCGTGGTCGTCACCGCGGTGACCCTCTTCGGGCGCGGCCTGGAGCTCACCAACGCCGCGGATGCCGCGCAGGCCCTGGCCCCGGTCGCCGGCCGGTTCGCGGAGGGCCTCTTCGCCGTCGGCCTCTTCGGCGCCTCCGTCCTGGCGGCGACGGTCATGCCCTTGACCACGAGCTACACGGTCTGCGAGAGCTTCGGCTGGGAGTCCGGCGTCTCGCGACGCTTCCGCGAGGCGCCCGTCTTCATGGGCCTGTACACCGCGCTGATCGTCATCGGCGCCCTCGTGGTTCTCGTTCCCGGAATGCCGCTCACCGGGCTGATCATCCTGAGCCAGAACCTGAACGGCATCCTGCTTCCGATCATCCTGGTCTTCATGCTGCGACTGGCGAACAACCCGCGGATCATGGGCGAGCACACCAATCCGCGGTGGATCAACGTGCTCGGCTGGGGCCTCACCGGGCTGGTGACGCTGCTGACCCTGGTCCTCTTCGCGAGCGCGATCGTGGGCGCGCTGGGCATCTGATGAAGCCGGGCACGCCGCTCACCGCTACCCTTGGGAACATGAGGGCGCTCCCGCTCCGCCTGCGTCGCCGACCACGGCCCGGGCTGCCCGGCCAGGAGAGCGAGCAGGTGCTCGAGCCGCGGCCCGAGATCGTCGAGGGGGCCGGGCTGCGCTGGATCAACATCGAGTCACCCCGCCTGGCCGACCGTCTCTGGCTCGCGGAGAACTTCGGCTTCCACGAGCTCGATATCGAGGACGTGGCCAGCCACAACCAGCGGCCGAAGCTCGACGCGTACGCGGAGTACATCTTCCTCGTCATCCAGTTCCCGTCCTACGATCCGGACACGAGCCGCCTCGACGCCGCCGAGCTCGACGTCTTCATGGGTCCCGACTACGTCATCACCCTGCCCAACCAGCCGATCCCCCCGCTGCGCGCCGTCTTCGAGCGCGCGGAGGCTCGCGCCGACTTCCGTACCGAGGTGATGAGCCACGGCTCCGGCCGACTGCTGTACGAGATCCTGGATCGGTGCGTCGACGCGGGGTTCCCCATGCTGGGACAGCTGGGACGCAAGCTGCGCCGCATCGAGGACGACATCTTCGAGGGGCGCAGCCGGGAGATCGTGCGGGACATCAGCAACGCGAAGCAGGAGATCATCAACTTCCGCGCCGTCATCCGGCCACAGCGCCTCGTCTTCCGGGACCTGGAGCGCGCGAAGCAGCGCTACCTGCCCGAGGAGCTGGACATCTACTTCGACGACCTGACCGATGCCTCCGAGCGCATCTGGGACGTCCTCGAGAACTTCAAGGAGTCGGTGGAAGGGTTGGAGAGCACCAACGAGTCGGTCCTCTCGCACCGCCTCAACGACGTCCTTCGCATCCTGACCGCGGTGACGGTGATCCTCCTGCCCCTCACCCTGGTGACCGGCTTCTTCGGCATGAACGTCGGCTTTCCCGGCGATCCGCGGGCACCGGCCTACTTCTGGGGGGTCGTCGTCGCCATGGCGGTGATGCTCATGGCCCTGGTCGTCTTCTTCCGCCGGCGCGGCTGGCTCTAGCGGCAGGCCTCAGGCGCCGATGGGGTGCCAGACCGTCTTGGTCTCCACGAACAGCCCGATGAGGTATGGCGACTGGGCCGTCTCGGCCAGCCAGTCGTAGCGCGGCCTGGCCACGACCTCGACTCGGCTCCGGCCACGGCGCGGCCGGACTGCAACGGCCGCGACTGTCCGACGTGAATTCAGACCGACCGTCGGCCTAAGACGCACGCGGACAGCCGCCCCCGGGCCGATGGTCACCATCGACCGATCCGGATGGCCCGTTCGGCCCCATGGGGTCTTGACAAAGCGGCAGTTGCGTGGGAGCCTGAGGTCGCACATATGTGCACCATGATGCTCAGTTGTGCTGAGCTGACCGGAGACAGGACGGCGTGCTGACGAAGACGGGCCGGCGGACCAGCGGCAGCGACATGCACCAGATGGTGCGCATCACGCAGCTCTACTACCGCATGCACCTCAGCCAGGAGCAGATCGGCGAGCGCCTCGGCCTCAGCCGCTTCCAGGTCGGCCGGCGCCTGGCCCGGGCGCTCCGCGAGGACATCGTCAAGATCGAGATCCGGCACCCGGTCGCCCGCCTCGTCGAGCTCGAGGATGCCCTGGCCGAGCGGTTCGGTCTCAGGACAGCCGTCGTCGTGGACGTCCCGACGTCGACCCTCCGAGAAGGCGGCCGAGCAGCTCGCCCGCGAGGCCGTCGCCGGGGCGCCGCGGTGCGCTTCCTCGCCGACCTCCACCCGAGCGGCTCGATCGGAGTCTCCTGGGGTCGGACGATGCTCGAGCTGGCGCGCCAGCTCGAACCTGGCTGGACGACGCGCCAGCGAGGTCGTCCAGCTGAACGGCGCCACCTCCCTTTCGGCCGAGCCGACGCGTGCCACGAGATCGCCGGAGCGGTTCGGCGCGACGACCGGGGCCGCGATCCGGATGCTCGCCGCGCCAGCGATCGTGGGCAGCCCGGCGCTGCGACGGGCACTCGAGGATGATCCCTCGGTCGGGCGCAACGATCGAGGCTGCGCCCCGAGCCACCGCCGACCGCGATCTTCTCCCTCGGCGTCCTGACCCCGCAGAGCGTCCTCGTCGGATCGGGCTTTCTTCACCCCCGCGGACGTGACAGATCTCCGGGCGGCGGGCGCGGTGGGCGACATCGTCGGCCGCTTCCTGCCGCGCGACGGCGCCACCGCCTCGCCGGAGCTGGACCAGCGGACCGTGGGACTTCCCCTCTGCCGACGTGGCCGCCAAGCCGTTCCCGATCGGCGTGGCGGCGGGCGCCGGCCGCGGGCCGATCGCGCTGGGCGCGCTGCGCGGCCGCTACATCAACGTCCTGGTCGCCGACGCGCGAACGGCGCAGTGGGTGATCGACCATGGCTGACCGCATCGTGCCGAGTGAGACCGCTGGTCCGGCAGCGCGTGGAGCGCGCGCTGGACAGGCAGGCGGCCTCGGGCGTCCGCGAAGGGACGGGCGCCAGCGATCCCGACGGCGCCGGCGAGCGCGGGAGAGTCCCCAACTCCCATCGGGCCGGCCACGGCCCCCGGCGCGGGGGCCAGCGGCGGGCGAACCGTCGCGATCGGCGCTGACCACGGCGGATTCCCACTCAAGCAGGCCCTGGTCAGGGCCCTCGCAGACAAGGGCTACGCGGTCAGCGACTGCGGCACGACCTCGACCGAGTCCGTCGACTACCCGGACTTCGCGTATGCCGTCGCCCAGCCTGGTGGCGAGCGGGACGTGCACCTACGGAATCGTTGTCGACGGGGCCGGGATCGGGTCCGCGATGGTGGCCAACAAGGTGCCCGGCGTCCGGGCTGCCAACTGCCACGACATCTCGATGGCCCGCAATGCGCCGCGAGCACAACTACGCCAACGTGCTGACCCTCGGCGCCCGGCATGATCGGCGAGGGGCTCGCGCTCGAGGTCATGGACACCTTCCTCGCCACGCCCTGGGGGGCGGAACGCCACGGCAATCGCGTGGCCAAGATCACTGCCATCGAACAGCAATACGCCAAACCCGACCGGCGGCGGAGCCCAGATGACGATGCTGCCCGACGCCCGAGACCTGCTCATCGAGGCCGTCACCCGCGAGGTGCTCACGGCCCTTTCAACCGGCGACACGTGCGCGACCTGCGGCGGCTCGTGCGCCGCACACTCGCCAGACAAGGTCCGCGACGTCGTCACCAACGGCGCCTCGCGGATCGCCTACCACGGCCGGGGCGGCGACGTGCCGCAGCGACCTGGCCCGCTACATCGATCACACCCTGCTCAGGCCCGACGCAACCGCCGCCGACATCGACCAGCTGTGCGACGAGGCGATCGAGCACCGGTTCGCAGCCGTGTGCATCAACCCGACCTGGGTGCGGCGGGCAGCCGACCGGGTCCGGGGCAGCGGGTGGCGGTCGCCTCGGTGATCGGCTTCCCGTTCGGCGCCGCGACCAGCGAGATCAAGGCCATGGAGGCCCGCCGGGCGATCCGCGACGGCGCCCGCGAGATCGACATGGTCATCAACATCGGAGCCCTCAAGAGCGGCGATGCGACGACGCTGTGCGCGAGGACATCGCGCGAGGTCGTCGGACGCCTGCCACGAGGGCGGGCGCCCTCAACAAGGTGATCATCGAGGCCGCCCTCCTCACCGACGAGGAGAAGGTGGTCGCCTGCCGCCTCGCGCAAGGCGGCGCAGGCCGACTTCGTCAAGACCTCGACCGGCTTCGCCTCCGGCGGGGCCACCGTCTTCGACGTGGCGCTCATGCGCGAGACGGTCGGCCGCGGATGGGCGTCAAGGCCGCGGGCGGCATCCGCACCGCCGAGGACGTCCAGGAGATGATCGCTGCCGGGGCGACCCGGATCGGCGCGTCGGCCGGCGTCAAGATCGTCACCGGAGAGAGGGGCGCGCGTGAGCAATATCGACCTTCGCGCCTACGTCTTCCTCGACAGCCTCCAGGCGCAGTACGCGGCGTTCCTGGGCACGGTCGCCCAGGGCTTCCTGCCGCTGGCCGGCGACGCGTCGCTCTACGTCGAGGTCTCGCCGGGCATCGAGATCAACCGCCTGACCGACATCGCCCTCAAGGCGACGACGGTCAAGCCCGGGATGCAGATCGTCGAGCGCTTCTACGGGCTGCTCGAGGTCCACTCGGCGTCGCAGGCCGAGGTGCGGGCGGCCGGCGCGGCGATCCTCGCGCGAGATCGGCCTCGAGGAGCCGATCGGCTCAAGCCGCGGGTCCTCTCGAGCCAGATCATTCGCCGGATCGACGACCACCAGGCCCAGCTCGATCAACCGGACGCGCCACGGCCAGATGCTGATCCCCGGCCAGACGCTGTACGTGCTGGAGCTGGAGCCGGCGGCCTACGCGGCGCTGGCCGCCAACGAGGCCGAGAAGGCGGCCCACATCAACATCCTCGAGGTGCGCGTCGTTCGGCTCGATCGGCCGGGTGTACCTGGGCGGCGAGGAACGGGACATCGACGTCGGCTGGCGCGCCGCGCTGGCGGCGATCGAGGGACTCGAGGGTCGCGAGGCGAAGGCCTAGCCCATCCACGACACGGGTATCGAAGAGGCGAAGGAGAACGATCGATGGCAGAAGCGCTTGGGATGATCGAGACCCGCGGGTTCGCCGCGATGGTCGAGGCCGCCGACGCGATGGTGAAGGCCGCCAAGGTGGAGCTCGTCTCGCTACGAGAAGATCGGCGGCGGATACGTGACCGCGGTCGTTCGCGGCGACGTGGCGGCGGTGAAGGCCGCGGTCGACGCCGGCTCACGCGGCCGCCGACCAAGGTCGGCGAAGTCGTGGCCACGCACGTCATCGCCCGCCCGCACACCAACGTGGACATCGTGCTCCCGCTCGGCCGCGCGGAGGAGGCCCACGGCCGAGACGGGCGCGACTGACGATCCAAGCCGGGCCGCGACCGCCTCGCGCGGCCGCGGCCCGGATCGGAGGAAGCCATGCTCCTTGGACGAGTGGCCGGGACCGTCGTCGCCAGCCGCAAGGAACCGTTGATCGAGGGCTGGAAGCTGCTCCTGGTGCGCCAGCTCGACGCGGACAACCACGACACCGGCGGCTACGTCGTCGCCGCCGACGCGGTCGGCGCCGGCGTGGGCGAGGTCGTCCTCTATGCCACCGGCAGCTCGGCCCGCCAGACCGAGATCACCCGGGACCGACCGTGCGACGCCGTCATCATGGCGATCGTCGACACCTGGGAGATCGGCGGTCGCGACGTGTACAGGAAGTAGCCGATGAGCGACCTGTCGGAGCGTGAGATCGCCGACATCATCGAGCGCGTCCACCGGCGGATCGAGGCCGCCTCGGGGAGTCGCGCCGGCACGGCCCTGCGTGCCGAGGCGGAGCTTGCCGCCGCGTCGACCGCCGAGCTGGGCGACGGGATCCACGCCACCATCGACCAAGCGGTCGCAGCGGCCGGGGAGGCCTTTCGGACGTTCGGCTCGATGGGCCTCGACGGTCGCCGCGTCATCATCGAGGCCGTCCGTCAGTCGATGCTCGACCACGCCGAGCAGCTGGCTCGGATGGCCCACCAGGAGACGCACCTCGGGCGGTACGAGGACAAGGTCATCAAGAACCGCCTGGTCACGACCAAGGCCGTCGGGCCCGAGGACCTCGAGGTCGAGGCGGTGACCGGCAGCTTGGGGATGATGGTCACGGAGTTCGCGCCGTTCGGCGTCGTCGCGGCGATCACGCCCGTCACGAACCCGACCTCGACGGTCATCAACAACACCATCAGCATCGTATCGGCCGGCAATGCGGTCGTATTCAACGCGCACCCGAACGCGAAGCGCTGCTCGGCCGAGACCATCCGGCTCATCAATCGCGCGATCGTCGGCGCCGGCGGCCCGCCCGACCTGGTCACGGCCTCGGCGAGCCCACGATCGACAGCGCCCGGGCGCTGATGGGCCACCCAGCGGTCCGCCTCCTGCTGGTCACCGGCGGTCCCGGCGTCGTCCGAGAGGCCCTGCAGGACGGACAAGCGCGCGATCACCGCCGGGCCGGGCAACCCGCCGGCGGTCGTCGACGAGACCGCCGACGTCGAGCGCGCCGGGCGCGACATCGTCCGCGGCGCGTGCTTCGACAACAACATCATCTGCACCGACGAGAAGGTCGTGCTCGTCGTCGAGTCGGTCGCCGACCGCCTCCTCCGGGCGATGGCCGCGCACGGCGCCTACCTGCTCAAGGAGCACGAGCTCCGACGCCTCGAGCGGGTCATCTTCCGGGAGCTGCGGAGCGCCGGGTAAGCCCGGCGTCATCAACCCTGCCTGGATCGGCCAGGACGCCGCGAAGATCCTGGCCGAGATCGGGGTGCAGGTCGAGCCGGAGCCGCGGCTGCTGGTCGCGGAAGTGCCGCGCGACCACAGCCTCGTGTGGACCGAGCAGATGATGCCGGTCCTGCCGGTCGTGCGGGTCGGGACGGTCGACAAGGCGATCGAGCTCGCCGTGCGCGTGCGAGCATGGCTTCCGCCATACGGCCTCGATCCACTCGACGAATGTGGAGACGATCACCCGGATGGCCCGGGCGATGAACTGCAGCATCTTCGTCGCCAACGCACCGAACTGCGCCGGCCTCGGCGAAGGCGGCGAGGGCTTCTCCTCGTTCTCGATCGCCTGCCCCACCGGCGACGGCCTCACCCGGCCGCGCACGTTCTCGCGCGAGCGGCGGATCACCGTCGTCGGCGCGCTGCGGATCGTCTGACGTGCCGGGCCCGTCACCGATCGCGCCAGCGCTGGCCCTCATCGAGCTCGACTCGATCGCGATCGGGATCGAGGCCGGCGACGCCATGGCCAAGCGCTCCCCGATCGACGTCCTCTACGCCGGCACCGTCCATCCGGGCAAGTACCTGGTCCTCGTCGGCGGCGCGGTGGCCGACGTCGAGGAAGCTCTCGAAGCGGGCCGCGCCGTTGGCGGCTCATCGATCCTGGATACGGTGCTTCTCGCTGACGTCCACCCGGACGTCGTGGCCGCGCTCCGCGGCGCGCGGCACACGGCGGCAACGCGAGGCCCTGGGCGTCATCGAAACCGAGACGGTCGCCGCCATCATCGACGCGGCCGATGCCGGGGTGAAGGGTGCGCGCGCGCGGCTCCTGGAGCTGCGGCTCGCCGACGACATCGGCGGCAAGGCATACCTGCTGTTCGGCGGCCCGGTCGCGGACGTCGAGGCGGCCGTGGAGATCGGCCAGGCGGCGATCGCCACGCGGGATCGGGCGATCACCCGCGTGATCCCACAGCTTCACGCCGAGATGCGCGCCAATCTCGAGGCGGACGCCCGCTTCCGGGAGCGCCTCGGCAGCGGGCGAGAGGCATCCTGACGTGCAGCTGGCGCGGGTGATCGGGACGGTCGTCGCCACGCAGAAGGCCGCTCGGCCTCGAGGGTGCCCGCCTCCTGCTGGTCCAGCCGCTGCGTCGGTCCGGGGCGCCTTCCGGCACGCCGGTCGTCGCCGCCGACGCCACCCAGATGGCGGGACCCGGCGAGCTGGTCTACGTCGTAGCCGCTCGCGAGGCCGCCCTGGCCATGCCGGAGCCGTTCGTGCCGGTCGACCACGCGATCGTGGGCATCGTGGACGAGGTTGCGGCGGCCGACTCGCCCGGGCCAGCCCGGTGGGAGCGCCCGTCGTGAAGCTCGCGCGCGTGGCCGCCACGGTCGTCTCGACGATCAACGTCCCGATCTTCGACAACCGCAAGCTGCTCCTGTGCGACCTCGTGTCAGCCGATGGCACGCCGGCTGGCGGCTACCTGATCGCCGTGGACACGGTGGGGGCCGGCGTCGGCGAGACGGTGCTGCTTATGGACGAAGGGAATTCCGCGCGCCAGATCCTTGCAGCGCCGGACGCACCCGTGCGGACGGTGGTCGTTGGAATCGTCGATCACGTGGAGCTTGCGTCCCCGGGATCCGGGGCATCGCCTGGAGCTCCGGCATCGGCGAACAGGACGACGAAGGGCCCGGCCGCTCGACGGCCGAGACGCTCGCGAGGTCATGGCGTCCAAGGCGCACAATGAGCGTCCGAGCGTCCATCCGCAGATCCCTGGGAACCGAGCCGGCGACCGCCTGGAGTGCCAAAGAGCGCCGCGGCCAGCTCCCGATAATCGGCGGCGATATGAAGCTCACCCCGAAAGGGGAGAGCCGCCCCGCCCCGGCCTCGTGGGGGATCCATCCTCAGGCGCGGTGAACGCCCTCCAGGTCGAGGAGGTAGCGCTTGCGCTGCTGGCCACCGCCGTAGCCACCCAGCCCGCCGGACGCGGGTACGATGCGATGGCAGGGCACGACGATGGGGATGGGGTTGCCGTGGAGCGCGTTCCCCGCGGCCCGCGCCGCTCGGGGCGAGCCGGCCTCTGCAGCCACCTGGCCGTAGGTCGCCACCGAGCCGAAGGGAACGCGCGCCGTCGCTTGCAGGATCCGGATCGCGAAGCCGTGGACCAGCGACCAGTCGAGGGGCAGGTCGAACCCATGGCGGCGCCCCGCGAAGTAGTCGTCCAGCTCGCGTCGGACCGTGTCCGTGCGCTCCGGAGCGTGCAGGATACGAGGCGACACCTGCTCCGCCAGCTCCTCGAGCACACGGCCCTCCCCCTCACCGGGGTACGCGATCCGCACCAGGCCGCGCGGCGTCACCGCCACCAGCAGGTCCCCGAGCGGCGAGTCGAGCGACGCATAGGCGACGTCGAGCAGTCCGGCCTCCGCCGCGCTCCCGCAGCTCCGCCACCAGGCGATCGGCGTCCGGCCGGCGGGCATCGGCGCGCTCCGCGAGTCGCCTCTCGAGCTCGCTCATCGGTCACCTCCCGTCGCAGCCGCTTCAATCCTGCCGCCACGTTCTGCCTGGCCGCCTCTTCCGAGCACCCGATCCGCTCGCCGATCTCCCCGTACGCCAGGTCGAAGACGAAGCGATGGACGACGGCCGCACGCTGTTTGGCGGGCAGGGCCCGAACCGCGCCCACAGCGCCTCGTCGGCCGCGTCGTGCGGCGCCTGCGACGGCTCCGCCGGCCGTGCCGTCTCAGCCTGTCCGCCCTGTGGCGCGCCCTGCGCCGCAGCACATCCGTCGCCTTGTTCTGCGCGATGGTGTAGAGCCAGGCGCGCAGGTTCGACGCGTCCCGCAGCCGCGGATAGGCGCGCAGGGCCGAGATGAGCGTCTCCTGGAGGCAGTCCTCGGCATCCATGGCGCCAATCGAGGCGACCAGGAACCGATGCAGCTCACTGGCATGCGCGTCGACCAGGGTCTGGAAGGGCGGCAGTTGCACGTCGATGGAACGCGGGCGGGGCGCCATGCGTGAGATGCGCCCGTCGAGCCGGCGGCGCGACGCACGATCTGCTCGTAGACCGCGGCGTCGTCGCACCAGGGTCGGAATCCAGTCCCCGTCTTCCTCGCGCCAGTCGAGCTCCAGCCCGGGTTCTGGGCGGCAAAGCCATCCGCCGCGAACAGGTGCGGCGAGCCGGTCACCGCGTCCGTCTTCGCCACCTCCCACTGCTCGATGAGACGGCGCCGGGCACGCCCGGAGTCGATCGCATCGGCGAGGGTTGCGAGGTCGACCCACCCGCACTGCGACGCCACCTCGAGGATCACGTGCCGCAGGCTGATGCAGCGGCTCTCCCCCCAGAACGCGCGACGCAGGCCGATGTCGAGCTCCTCCGATGCCCCCAGCGACTGCTCCTTGGCCGCCTGCACCGCCTCCATGGCCGGGAGCATGGTCACCGGCCACGCCGATTCGGCGCGGACCAGCGTTGCCATCCGGCATGAGGCGCCAGGCGCGCAGAAGCCAAGCTCCGCTCGGCGCCGGGCCGGCGTCGGCTGCGAGTTGAACAGCTCGAGCGGGAAGACCCGGTGATCGAACCGCACGGCATCCCCCAGGCGGAGGCGCCGGCGGGCCTCGTGGAGGCGCCAGACCGCCACGTGCGCCCAGGGACAGCCCATGTCCGAGAAGACGACGACCGTTCCGGGATCGACCTCGACCGGGGGCCTGACGCCGATGCAGTCACCATCGGCTCAGTCGATGGTGAAGTAGTCGCCGCCCGAGTAGCGGCCGGTCCGCTCCTTGCGGATCTGGTCGACGGCCCAGACCCGGCCCAGCAACGAGCCGAGCGCCTGGTGGCGCCCGGTCGTCAGATCCCGGGTGGCGTCGCGAACGACGGGTGCGCTGCTCATCGGCGCTTCATTGTACGTGCGGTCGTCGCGAGCAGGGCCAGGGCGATCAGCCAGACCAGGCCGATGGGAACCACGCTTCCGTACAGGGTGTCCGATGCCGAATGCGAACCGGCGTCCACCGAGAGGAAGATCCAGGCCGATGCCAGTGCCGCGGCGGCGACCACGATGGCGACGATCGTTCGCTTCATGCCGTGATGGTAGGGCCTGGGCACCAGGTCTCCAAGACGGCGGCTGCCGACAGGACACGCGCAGCACAGTGAATCGGAGTTGAGCCGATGCTACGCTTGGCGCCCGATGCCGACTGAAACGATTGTCTACTGCCTCACCCGCGACCGCGAGCTGGCCGCGGGCCTCGACGCACGGCTGAGCGGCGCCATCGCCTTCTTCTACAACGACGCCGCGCGCCTGCACCAGGCGGTCGTCCTCAGGCAGCCCGGGCTCGTGGTGGTGGACACCGGTGCGGTTCGCCGCGAGTACGGCGACGCGGGGCTGGGACCGGTCGTCGACTTCCTGCGCGAGCGGGCCGCCACGGCGCGCGTCGCGGTGCGTCCCGCCGCGGGTGCGGACTGGCTGGTGGGAGCCGAGGCCGGCGACGACGTGATCATCCTGCCGCCCGACACCGCGGACTGCGTGGAGGCCCTCGCCGGCCTCTGCGGCTGCCCCTAGCCCACCGGCGTCGGGCCGGACTCGGCCGACGGCTGGCTCTCCAGGATCTCCTTCAGCGTGTCGAGGGCGGCCATCTCCGCTTCCATGGTCCTGGCGACGGCTGGACCCAGGAACAATGCCTTCCATCCGCCCAGCTGCACCTGGAGGGAGAAGTTCAGCCGCGTGACCCCGTCTTCAGGCTCGAGCTCGTACGTCCCGTGCGATCGGGTCGGACCGGCCGTGGTCTGGAATTCGATGAGGCGATCCGGTTCGAACTGGGTGATCTCGTAGTCGGCCGCTACCCGCCGGCCCAGGGGCCCGCTGACGACCTGTCGGTAGGTTGTTCCGATGCCTTCTCCCGCTACGTGCTCGACGACAATCTCCCCCGGGCGCCATCGAGGCAAGTTCGCGCCGTCAGCCAGAAAGGCAAAGACGGCCTTGACGGGTCGTTGGATGGTGACCGAGCGCTGCCCCTGTGGCATAGCGCACCTCCCTGCTGTGCGCTCATGCTACCCCTCGTGCGGCCGGGTGCCATTCACCCGGCTGCGGAAGGGCGAAGCCAGCCCACCCGATCGGCCGGCCAGTAGCGGGCCACCGCGCGCCACTGAACGCTCGACGTCGGAACCGCGCCGAAGTCGCGCGAGTCGGTGCTCGCGTCGGGGGCATCCCCGCGGAGCTCCACCGTTCCCGCCTCCGCGTCCACGGCGGCGACACGCTTGATCAGCTCGCGCGACGGATCGCGCGGGTCCGGGGCGAGCACCACCTCGCCGACGCGTGGCGCGCGACGTTCGTACGTTCGACGCTCGATGACGAGCCAGTCGCCTGCCCGCAGGCTCGGCGCCATGGAACCGCCCTGGACCTCGACGACGTCGACCCAGCGACGCGCGGCGCCGGCCGCGGCGAGCCCAGTACCCAGGGCGACACCGCGCGCCACGGACGAGAAGAGGGGCCGTCGTCGGCCCCCCTGCGTGGACATCGGTCCGATGGAGATCAGCTCAGGAGGGACGGCCGTTGAGGCGAGTCTTCTCCGGCCCGCCGGTCGCCTTCCACATGTCGTCGATCTTGTCGATCAGCGACAGCAGGTCCTTCGCCGCCTCGAGGTCGGTCGTCTGCTTGACCTTGGACGCCGCCTTGGCGGCCTTCCAGCAGGTCTCCTGCAGGTCCGGGAACTTCCCGACGTGCTCCGGCTTGAAGTAGTCGCTCCACAGGACGTCGATGTGGTGCTTCGCGAGCTCGGCGCGCTCCTCCTTGGCCACGATGCATCGGGCGCGGAAGAGATCATCGGTGCTGCCGTGATATTTCTCGATGATCTTGTAGCACGACTCCGCCTCGATCCGAGCCTGCTCGGGATCGTAGACGCCGCACGGGACGTCGCAGTGGGCATGAACGCGCCGGGTCGGGCGCAGCAGAGATCGCAGCCGCATGGATACTCCTCTCGATCTATCGGTCATCAGGGCTTCGTGCACAGTGTACGCAGCAGGCAACGCGCCGCCAAAGGGGCGCCGCTACAGGCCCATCATCATCCCGCCGTCCACGCCCAGGACCTGGCCCGTCACGTAGCGGGCCTCGTCCGACGCCAGGTAGACGGCTGCGGCGGCCACGTCCCCCACGCTGCCAACGTATCCGAGCGGGGTGGTGTCCACCACGAACTGGCGGGCGGCCTCGGGGAGATCCGCCGTCAGCTCCGTGTCGATCAGCCCGGGGGCGATGGCGTTGGCCGTGATCCCGCGGCTGGCCAGCTCGCGTGCAACCGTCTTGGTCAGGCCGATGAGCCCCGCCTTCGCGCTCGCGTAGTTCGCCTGGCCGGCATTGCCCATTCGGCCGGCCACACTGCTCATGTTGATGATCCGACCAGATCGCTGCTTCATCATGGGCCGGGCGATGGCGCGGCACATCCAGAACGGGCCGGACAGGTTCGTGGCGATCACCTCGTCCCATTCCGTCTCGCTCATGCGCATCAGCAGGTTGTCGCGGGTGATGCCGGCGTTGTTCACGAGGATGTCGACCCGCGCGAAGTGCTCGAGCGCGGCCTTCACGATCGCCTCGCAGGCCTCGTGACCGCCCGAGGTGTCACCCTGGATGGCGATCGCCTGCCTGCCCAGGGCGCCGATGGCGGCGACCACCTTGTCCGCGGCGGCCGTGTTGCCGCGGTAGTTCACCGCCACGTCAGCCCCGTGCCCGGCTAGGGCGAGGGAGATGGCCCGCCCCAGGCCGCGGCTGCCGCCCGTGACGAGGGCGACCTTCCCCGACAGGTCGAACATCACCGGACCGCCACGGGCTCGCTGAAGCTGGCGGCGTCGGCCTGCGGCTTCCCGAGGCGTGTCTGCTCCCCGGGTGCCAGGAAGGCGCGGGCCGGGTCCGCCGTCCATTCAAAGACCGCGGCACCGGCGGTGTAGCCAGCGCCGAAGGCCGCCATGAGGAGCCGGTCCCCGGGCTTGATGCGGCCGGCGGCGATGGCCTCGACCATGGCCATGGGGACCGAGGCGGCCGAGGTGTTCCCGTAGCGCTCGATGTTGATGTACGTCTTCTCGGCCGGGATGTGCAGGTGGGCGGTCACGCTGTTGATGATGCGCAGGTTCGCCTGGTGGAAGAGGAACTGGTCCACCTCGTCCACGGAGAGACCTGCGTCGCGCAGCGCGGCGAGGGACGACTCCGCCAGCTGACGGGTGGCGTACTTGTAGACCTCGCTGCCCAGCATCCGGATGAAGTGCTTGCGGTCCGCGACGCTCTGCGGTCCGGCCGGGCAGGCGCTTCCGCCGGCGGGGACGATGATTCCCTCCACGCCATTGCCGTCGCTGAACAGGTCCGCACCCAGCAGTCCGCCCGGCTGGTCGCTCGCCTGGAGCACCACGGCCCCGGCGCCGTCGCCGAACAGCACGCAGGTGCCGCGATCGGTCCAGTCGACGTAGCGGCTGAGGACCTCGACTCCGATCAGCAGGACGTTGCGGTACATCCCCGAACGGATGAAGCTCGTGGCGGTGGCCAGGCCGAACACGAAGCCGGAGCAGGCTGCCTGCAGGTCGAAGCCGGCGGCATGGGTGGCACCCAGCTCGGTCGCCACCAGCACCCCGGTGGCGGGCAGCGGGTAATCCGGCGAGCAGGTCGCCACGATCACCAGGTCGAGCTCCGCGGGGTCCAGCGCCGCGACCGCCAGCGCGTCGCGCCCGGCGTGGACCGCCAGGGTGGTGGTCGTCTCGTCGTCCGCGGCGATGCGGCGCTCGCGGATCCCCGTGCGGGTCATGATCCACTCGTCGCTCGTCTCGACCATCTTCGACAGGTCGTCGTTGGTGAGGATGCGTGCCGGCGCATACATCCCCCACCCGGTGATCAGCGCGTTCGTCATCTGCTCGTTGCCTCCTCTGCCGGTTCCCGACTGCTCGGTGCGGCTAGCGTGGATCGATCTCCAGAACCGGCTGCTGGCGCTTCACCAGCGTGCCACTTTCGACCAGGATTCGGGTGACGATGCCCCCGGCATCGGACTTGATCTCGTTGAAGAGCTTCATCGCCTCGATGAGGCCGATCACCTGGCCCGCGGCGATCTCGCTGCCCTCGGTGACATACGGTCGCGCGCCCGGCGACGGTGCCGAGTACCACACGCCGGTCAGCGGTGCCGTCACGAAGCGCCGCCCCGGCTGCGGCTCGCCGTACGGGGAGGCCGGGGTCGACTCGGACATCGGGGCCGGGCTGGGCGCGGGCGGCGCGGCAACGGCCGCCCTGGGCCGCGCCAGCCGGACGAGGAGCTCGCCGGACTCGACCTCGAGCTCATCGAGGCCGCTCCCCGCGAACTCCGGCGCAAGCCGGTCAACGGCAGCCAGAATCGCGCGCCGAACTTCTGCGTCGCCCTCGCGTCCGTGCTCGTGCTCGCTCACCCGGCCTCCTCCCATCGGCGCAGGACGATGGTGGCGTTGTGGCCACCGAAGCCGAACGAGTTACTGATGGCGACGTGTACGTCGGCCGCCCGGGCGTGGTTGGGCACGTAGTCCAGATCACAGGCAGGGTCAGGGAACTCGTAGTTGATGGTGGGCGGCACGATGCCGTCCTGCATCGCCCGCACGCAGGCGATCGCCTCCACGCCTCCGCCGGCGCCGAGCATGTGCCCGGTCATCGACTTCGTCGACGAGATCGGGATGCTGGCAGCGCGCTCACCGAAGACAGTCTTGATGGCCGCGGTCTCGGCGCTGTCGTTGGCCTGGGTGCTGGTGCCATGCGCGTTGATGTAGCCGACCGCATCGGGTGGCAGGCCGGCATCGGCCAGGGCCAGGCGCATGCTCGCGACCGCGCCGCGGCCGCCGGGAGCGGGCAGGGTGATGTGCGAGGCGTCGTCGGTGGCGGCGTACCCGACCAGCTCGGCGTGGATGCGGGCGCCGCGGGCCTGCGCGTGGTCGAGCGCCTCGAGGACCAGGATGCCCGAGCCGTCACCCATCACGAACCCGTCGCGCTGTGCGTCGAAGGGACGCGACGCCTCTTGCGGAACGTCGTTGCGGTGGGTCGAGAGGGCCTTCATGGCGCTGAATGCGGCAACCGGGATCTCGCCGATCCCCGCCTCGGCCCCGCCCGCGATCATCACCTCCGCGTCGCCGCGGCGAATGATGTTCAGCGCCTCACCGATGGCGTGGTTGCTGCTCGCGCAGGCGCTCACCGTCGTGTAGTTCGGGCCGCGCGCATTCGCGTAGATGGCGACGTAGCCGGGGGCCATGTCCGCGATCATGGCCGTCACCAGGAACGGCCCCACGCGCTGCACGCCGTACTCGTTGGCCTCGATGATGTCGCGGATCATGGTGTTGATCCCGCCGATCCCCGAGCCGATGATCGCGCCGGTCCGCTCCGCCAGCTCGTCGCTGTCGATGGGATTGGGCAGTCCCGCGTCGGCAAGCGCCTCGTGGGTTGCCGCCCAGGCGTAGTGGACGTAGCGATCGTTACGCCGGATCTCCTTGCGGGGCATCACCGCCTCCGCGTCGAAGCCGCGGATCTCACCCCCGATCTTGGCATCCACGTTGAGCGGGTCGAAGAGCGTGATGCGGCCGATGCCGCTCCGTCCGGCCTTCATCGCCGCCCAGGTGCTCGTCACGTCGTTGCCGAGGGGCGTGATGGCGCCCATCCCGGTCACCACCACCCGCCGCTCGCCACGCTCCGCGGAGCTGCGTCGCACCGCCGGCTCAGCCATTCGTGCGTCCCCCCGCGATCGACTGGTCCCGCGGGATGACGAACGAGAGGACCGCCTCGACCGCCACCTCGTCGCCCACGCTGGCCACCGCGTGGGCGCGGCCGAAGAGGCGTGCCAGCTTGTCCACGGTGACTTCGATGCGCAGGGTGTCGCCGGGCACCACCGTTCGCCGGAAGCGGCACTCGTCGATCCCTGCAAAGAGGGCCAGCTTCCCGCGGTTCTCCTCGAGCGAGAGGACGGCGACGGCGCCGGCCTGGGCCATGGCCTCGACCATCAGGACCCCGGGCATGATGGGTCGCTCGGGGAAGTGGCCCGTGAACTGGGGCTCGTTGGCCGTGACGTTCTTGATGGCCACCACCCGCTTGCCCAGCTCCAGCTCGACGACCCGGTCGATGAGCAGGAACGGGTACCGGTGTGGAATGACGCGCATGATCTCCGCCGCCTCCCAGGGGAGCGGTGGAACGATGGAGGAGGCCACGTCCGCGGCGGCGGGGGTCGTCTCGGGCATCACGTCCCTTTCGTCACTCATGGGCTCAGACCCGCTCGGCGCCGGCAAGGAAGGCCGCCGGCCCGATGCGATCGATCAGGTTCGTGCTCACCCTGGCGTCGAGGAAGGCGTCGTTGTTGACGATACCCCGGTGGAACGGGATGTTCGTCCGCACCCCGGTGACCTGGAACTCGGCCAGCGCGCGTCGCGACCGGGCGAGCGCCTCGTCGCGCGTCTCGCCCCAGACCACGAGCTTGGCGAGCAGCGAGTCGTAGAAAGGGGGGACCTCGTAGCCGGGGTACAGGTGGGTATCCACCCGGACGCCGGGCCCGCCGGGCAGGGTCAGCGCCTCGATTGGGCCTGCCTGGGGGGAGAAATTGTCCCCGGGATCCTCCGCGTTGATCCGGAACTCGATGGCGTGGCCGCGGAAGGTGATCGCTTCCTGGCGCCAGGCCAGCGGCTCGCCGGCCGCGACGCGGATCTGCTCGGTGATCAGGTCAAGGCCGGTGATCGCCTCGGTGACCGGGTGCTCCACCTGGATCCGGCAGTTGATCTCGATGAAGTAGAAGTTGCCGTCCGCGTCGAGGAGGAACTCCAGGGTACCGGCGCTCTCGTAGCCCGCAGACAACACGGAGCGAATGGCGAGGTCGCGGAGCTTCTCGCGCGCCGCGTCGCTCATGGCCGGGGAAGGCCCCTCCTCGATGATCTTCTGGTGACGGCGCTGGACGCTGCAGTCCCGCTCGCCGATGTGCACCCCGTTGCCGTGCTGGTCGATGAGGACCTGCACCTCGACGTGTCGGCTCTCCTCGATCCACTTCTCGAAGTAGATCGAGTCATCCCCGAATGCGGCCTGGGCCTCGGAGCGAGCCAACGGCAGGGAGGTCTCCATCTCGCGCGGCGAGCGGACGAGCCGCATCCCACGGCCGCCACCGCCGGCGGACGGCTTGAGGAGGACCGGGTAGCCGGACTCGGCGGCCTGGTCGAGCGCGTCGTTGAGGTCGGTGACGATCCCGCGGGAGCCGGGAACCGTGGGCAGGCCGTTGGCGGCGAGCATCCGTCGCACCGCGTACTTGCTCGCGAACCGCTCCAGCACCTCCGCCCGCGGGCCGATGAACTGCAGGTCATGGGCGGCGCAGACCTCGGCGAACCCCGCGTCCTCGGAGAGGAAGCCATACCCGGGATGGATCGCATCGCAGCCGGTGACGAGCGCGGCCGAGACGACTGCCGGCTGGTTGAGGTAGCTGCGACGCGCCTCGGCCGGACCGATGCAGATCGCCTCGTCGGCCATCTGCACGGCGAGCGTGTCACGATCCGCCTCCGAGTAGGCGACCACAGCGGGAACCCCCAGGTCCCGGCAAGCGCGCAGGATGCGCACCGCGATCTCTCCCCGGTTGGCGATCAGGATCTTGCCGAACATCAGGCGGAGACCTCGGAGGTGGCAGCCCCGGGCTGCGCGATGCCCCCGATGGCCGCGGCGAGGGACGCACCGTCGGAGACCCCGAAGGTACGAACCCCCGGCGCAATGCGCCGAACCATGCCGGCCAGGGCGTTGCCTGGCCCGCACTCCACGAAGGTGTCGACGCCATCGGCCACCATGCGGCGCACGCTGGCCACCCATTCAACGGGCGAGCTGACCTGCCGGGCAAGCAGGGAGCGGATGACCGCCGCGTCCGCGACCGGCTCGGCCGTCACGTTGCTGACCACCGGCGGGCTCGCGTCGTGCCAGCCGACGTCCTCGAACGCGGTCGCCAGGGCGACGCCGACCGGCTCCATGAGCGGCGAGTGGAACGGACCGCTCACCTTCAGCGGGATCACGCGTCGCGCGCCGGCTTCCTGGAGCACTGGCTCCACCGCGGCGATCCCCGACAGGGTGCCGGAGATGACCACCTGCCCCGGCGCGTTGTCGTTGGCCACCACGAGCTCGCCCGGCGCCGTTTCGGCGACGACCGCGGCGACCCGCTCTCGATCGAGCCCCATCACCGCCGCCATGCCGCCCGCAACACGGGCATCCGCCATGAACTGGCCGCGCAATGCCACGAGCCGAAGCCCGTCCGCGAAGGCCAGGACACCGGACGCCACCAGCGCCGCATACTCACCCACCGAGTGGCCCGCGGCGCGCAGCGCCATCAGCTCGACACCGGCACGGGACGCGGCCTCGCGCAGGGCTGCGAGCGCGGCGAGGGACGTGGTGAAGAGGCACGGCTGGGTCTGTCGCGTGTCGTTCAGACGTGCCTCCGGTCCCTCCCAGCTCGTCGAGGAGACCGACCAGCCCAGGACGGCGTCCGCCTCGTCGAAGCAGGCGCGTGCCGCCGGCGACCGGTCGGCGAGATCACGCCCCATCCCGATCGCCTGCGAGCCCTGCGGCGAGAAGAGCAGCGCGAGTGTCACGAGGCGGGTGCCTCCAGCTCGATCAGGACCTGGCCGTACTCGACCGCCTCGCCGGTCTCCGTGACGAGGTTGCGGACAACGCCGGAGCGGGGCGCTCGCACGTCGTGGCGGACCCCCAGCACGTCGACAAAGCCCAGCGGATCGCCCTTCTCCACGGCCAGGCCCGGCCCCAGCCCGTCGCCGTACACGAAGTAGCCCACGGCTGGAGCGCTGACCGGGTGACCGCCGGCCGTCGAACCCGCCTGTGCAGCCTCGGAAGCGTGCCCGTGCGCCGCCGTGGGCCCAGCGCCGCTCCCCGCCGCCCCGGACCGCGCGGCGACCGGCGTCGGTGCGCTCGCAGCGCCGCGCGCCACGCGCACCCGAAGGTCGCCCCGCCGCACCTCGATCTCTCCCAGGTCGAAACGGGCCAGCCGCTCGGTCAGGTCCGGAACCAGGTCGCGCACGGCGGTCTCGACGCCCGCCAGCTCGTCACTCGTATCGGTCATGCGCCTTCCTCGTCATCGCTCTCGGCCTCCCCGGACGGCCAGATCTCGCTCCAGCGCGGTCGGCGCGGCACGCCAGGCAACCGCAGCAGCCGGCCGAGCCGTCGCTGCAGGGACGGAGGTGCCACCGGCTCTGCGGCCGCCGCGCCCAGCTCGTTGTATGCGCCCAGCCGGCGAAGGCGAGCATAGCGCGCGGCGAGCAACTGCTCGGTGGGCTGGCTCGCGAGGGACCCCAGCTCCTCGAGGAGGGCGGTCTTGATGGTCGCCGCCGTCGCATCATGATCGGTATGCGCCCCCTCCGACGGCTCGGGGAGAATCCGATCGATCACGCCGAGCTCGAGCTGGTCGGCGGCAGTCATGCGCATGGCGGCGGCAGCCGTGGGCGCCGCCTCGGGAGCGCGCCACAGGATGGCGGCACAGCCTTCCGGCGAGATGACCGCGTAGACCGCGTTCTCGAGGGCCAGGACCCGATCGCCGACCCCGATGGCCAGGGCGCCGCCGGACCCGCCCTCGCCCACGATGACCACCACGATCGGCACCTGGAGCCCGGTCATCAGCTTGATGGAGCTGGCGATCGCCTCCGCCTGGCCCCGCTCCTCCGCCGCCGGACCCGGAAAGGCCCCCGCCGTGTCCAGGAGGGTGACCACCGGCAGGCCGAGCTTGTCGGCGAGCCGCATCAGGCGCTGCGCCTTGCGGAACCCCTCCGGGTGCGCGGAGCCGAAGTTGCGGTGGATGTTCGAGTCGGTGTCGTTTCCCTTCTGGTGGCCGATCACCATCACCGGACGCCCACCGAGCAGAGCCGGACCGCCCACCAGGGCCGGATCGTCCCGGAACGATCGGTCTCCGTGCAGCTCCATGAAGTCGTCGAAGATGCGTGGCACCAGGTCCAGGGTGCGTGGTCGCTGCGCGTGACGGGCAAGGCGCACCCGCGACCAGGCCGCCTCGATGGCGGCGGCGTCCAGATCGGGGATGGCACCCGCCGCGAGAGCCGGTTCCACCGGGGTCGTCCCCACGACCTGCTCGGTCATCGTCGCTCCCCCGCTCCCGTCGAACGGGCCCCTGCACGCTCGGCGGAGCCGTTCCCGTTGCCGGCGGCCGCTCCCGGCTCGGCATCGATGCCGATCGTCTCGCTGACGGCGCCACCCACGCGCTCGGCGAGATCGGAGAGGGCGCCAATGGGTCCCCACGGGCGCGCGCCGGGCGGTGGCACGTCGGAGGCCGCGACCGCGACCGGTAGCAGGCGCAGCAGGCGGGCCAGCGTGGCACGCAGCTCCGCGCGCGGCGTCACAAGGTCGACGAACCCATGCTCCAGGAGGAACTCCGCGGTCTGGAACCCATCCGGCAGCTCCTCGCCAACCGTGCCGCTCGCCACCCGCGCCCCGGCAAATCCGATGAGCGCACGCGGTTCGGCGATGATCGCGTCGCCAAGCGACGCGAAGCTGGCGAGCACACCACCGGTGGTGGGATCGGTGAGGATGCTGATGAACGGCACACCGCCCTCGTCCAGGTGCACCAGCGGCGCCGTCGTCTTGGCCAGCTGCATGAGCGAGAGCGTGCCCTCCTGCATGCGCGCGCCGCCCGATGCGGCGACGATCACCGCGGGAACGCGCTCGGCCAGGGCTGCCTCGAAGCAGCGGGCAACCTTCTCACCCACCACGCTCCCCATGGAGCCGCCCATGAACCGGAAGTCGAACAGGCCGAAGGCGATCCGCTGGCCCTCGACCGCCCCGATGCCCCACACGGCGGCCTCGGCGAGGCCGGTCTTCACCCGCGCCGCCTCCACGCGGTCCGGGTACCGCTTCTGGTCGACGAAGTGCAGCGGGTCGATGGACGTCAGCCCGGCGTCGTGCTCGACGAAGCTCCCCTCGTCGAGGAGCAGGTCGATGCGCTCGCCCATGCTCATCCGGAAGTGGTGCCCGCAGGTTGGGCAGACGCGCAGGTTCCGCTCGAGCTGCCGGTTGAAGACCTGCTGGTCGCAGCTCGGGCACTTGGTCCACGCATCGGTGGGACCCGCGCGCCGCCGGCTGAACGGGAACTTGATGGGCATCGGCTAGCGCCCTCCCAGCCCGCGGATCGATCCACGGCGGCTTCCGCGCCAGACCGCATAGGCCGTCACGCCGACACCCACCGCGGCGGACGAGACCGCACCCGTGAGGAGCAGCCACCCGGGTAGGTGCAGCCGATCACGCGCAGGGATCAGCCCATGCTGCGCGGCCGCCAGCTTGTGCCCCAGCCGCGCCTCGAACCGAGCGCCCGCCGGAATGGGCGCCAGGGCAAGCCTGACGCGGTGCGCGGTGCCGAGGAGGGGACGCAGCTGGGGATCGACCGGCGGCGACGCTTGCGTCGTGGCCAGGAGCGCATCCAGCGCGTGATCGAGACGCTCGGCCGGGGTGCGTTCGATCACGGTGCCTCCTCGATACGTGGGTGAGTTCGGGTCAGGTCGAGCGCGCGGCGGTCCGATCGCGCGCTCCCATGGTATCCAACACCGCGGCGCCCGATTCGTTACAGGCCGGACCGAGCGGGTGTGCTAGCCGGGGAGACGCTCCGCCAGGTCGCGCAGCGCCCGGTGCAGGAGGACACGGACGGCACCCTCGCTGCGGTCGAGCACCGAGGCGATCTCTCGGGCCGAGAGCCCGTCGGTGAAGCGCAGGATCACCACCTGCCGCCGATCTTCGGGCAGCTCGGCCAGCGCGCGCCTGACCCGGCGCATCTCGTCCGCGCGGACGGTCAGGGCCGCGGGATCCGAATCCGGGGCCGGCGGGTGCTCGGGGAGGGCGTCCAGCGTCGTGGTCCGGCGCCGGAACCGGCTGCGGTGGCTGTTGGCGATGGTGTTGCGCGCGATGCGCAGGAGCCAGGCGCGGAAGCTCGCGCCGCGCTCGGTGAACGAGCCGATCGAGCGCAGGGCGGCCAGGAAGGTGCGCTCGGTGGCGTCCTCCGCGTCGTGGTGGTCGCCAAGCTGGAAAAAGGCATACGAGTACACGAGATCCACGTAGCGGCGATAGAGGGCCCCGAAGGCGGCAGGGTCGGCCTGGGCCGCGGCCACGTCCGGCAGGTCCGCGTCCCTCGCGGATGCCGTCTCAAACGCCGGCCCCCCCGAAATCGGCTCGTGGGTCATGGTCCCACCAACGCCGTCGGCAGTCCGGTGCGCACGCGCACCACCTCGCCGTGGTCGAGCCGCAGCCGCCCGTCACCGGTCTCCAGCAGGAGCCGTCCTTCGGCGCCGATGCCGGCCACCATGCCGTCGATCTCGAGGGATCCCACCGCGACACGCACCTGCCGACCGTCGAGCCAGGAAGCGGCCCGGTACGCGTCGAGGGGCGACGCCCCCGACTCCAGGGCGACGACCCGCCGGTCGAGCTCGTCCAGGTAGGCACCCAGCAATGCGACACGGTCGACCGCGCAGCCCGCGAGATCGCAGAGGGCGACGGCCGTTTCGGCGAGCTCCGGCGGCATGGCAGCCCGCGGCCAGTTGGCGTTGACGCCCGCCCCGATGACGGCCTGCACCAGGCGCTCCCCCGCGACGGCGGTTTCGACCAGGATCCCGGCGATCTTGCGTCCGTCGGCGTCAACGACGTCGTTGGGCCACTTGAGCCCGATCCCGACGCTGCCCGCGGGGAGAGCCCGCAGGCACGCGTCACGCAGCGCGAGCGCGGTTGCCGCGCTCAGCATCCAGGCGTCGGCGGCGGCAAGCGCCGGGCGGAGGCCAATGGAGACCATCAGATTGACCCCGGGGGGCGAGGTCCAGGTCCGGCCGTGGCGCCCGCGGCCGGCGGTCTGCAGCTCGGCGACGACGGCGACTCCGGAGCCGTGCGGAGTCGCCAGCAGCGCCCGTGCGCGGTCGTTGGTCGACCCGATCGCGTCGTGTGGCTCGACGGACCAGCCGATGCGACGGTTCGGATCGGCGGCGGTCTGCCAGGAGGCCTGGGTGTTCGTCATGGCACCGGATGGTGGCGTGTGGCGCCGATTCTACCGGGCGAGCGCGAACAGGCCTCAGCGTCGCCTCCCGGACGACCTCAGCCACGGCCGGAATCGATGCAGGGTGCGGTACACTCGCCGTCCGATGACGACGGCAGCCAAGCCCACCGACGAGCGTGGAACGCAGCCCATGACGCGGGAGCGCGTCTTCTCCGGGATCCAGCCGTCGGGCGCCTCACACCTGGGCAACTACCTGGGCGCCCAGGTCAACTACGTCGCCCTGCAGGACACCTACGACGCGATCTACGCGATCGTGGATCTCCACGCGCTGACGACCCAGCACGACGGCGCCCGGCTCCGCGAGCTTTCGCACGAGATGGTCCTGGATCTCCTGGCCGTGGGCCTCGACCCGGCTCGCTGCGCCCTCATCCGTCAGTCGGACTTCCCTGAGCACAGCGAGCTGGCCTGGATCTTCAACACGGTCGTGCCGGTGAGCTGGGTGGAGCGGACGCCCACCTACAAGGAGAAGCGCGAGCAGGGCATCGAGAACTCCATGGGCCTGCTGGACTACCCGGTCCTGCAGGCCGCCGACATCGTGATCTACAAGGCCAGCCGGGTGCCGATCGGCAAGGACCAGGCGCCGCACCTCGAGCTGTCACGCGAGATCGTGCGCGCCTTCAACCGCCGGTACGGCCCCGTCTTCCTTGAGCCGCAGCCGGTCTTCACCGACGTGCCCGTCGTCCTGGGCACCGACGGCGCCAAGAAGATGAGCAAGAGCGCCGGCAACACCATCCCGATCTTCGCGGAGCCCGACGAAATTCGCCGGCTGGTGATGAGCATGGTCACCGACCCGCAGCGCATCAAGCGCACCGACCCGGGGCGGCCGGAGGTCTGCAACGTCTGCCAGCTCCACCGCTTCTTCGGGGAGGACTACCTGCAGATCCAGGACGGTGAGCGAACGGCGCGCACCGGCTGCGTGGAGACCAAGCAGCTCCTCGCCGAGCGCATCATCGAGCGCTTCCGGCCCATGCGCGAGCGACGGGTTGCGCTCGCAGCGCACCCGGACTACGCCGAGGAGGTCCTCGCGGCGGGGGTGGCCAGGGTCCGCCCGATCGTCGAGGCCACCATGACCCAGGTCCGCGACGCCGTGGGCATCGGCATCGGACGGCGCTGAGGCCGCCGATGCTTCAGCCCAGCGTCGAATCCGGCATCGGTCCACGCGAGCGACGCTGGCTGCTGGCGTTCCTCATCCTGGGCAGTGTCTACTTCGCGGTCCTCCTCCTCCAGGAGAGCATCTCCTTCTTCGGCGGCTTCAGCTCCATCCTCCTGATCCTGTTCCTGGCCTGGCTCCTGGCCTTCGTGATGTCGCCGTTCGTTCGCGGGCTGTCGGCGTCCGGGCTGCCGCGGGGCGCGGCAGCATCGCTCGCCTACCTGGTGGCCCTCATCGCCCTCGGCGCCCTGATCTTCGGCCTGGTGACCGCCACCACCGACCAGGTGCGACAGCTCACCGACAACTTCCCGCAGACCGCGGTGCGCATCGAGGCGACCCTGACGAGCTGGCAGCAGTCGCTCGACCTCGGCCGCTTTGGGATCGACCTGGTCAAGCTCTTCCATGACATCCAGCAGAGCCTGGGAACCATTGCCGGGCCGCTCCTTGCCCAGGCGCAGGCGATCGCCGGGGCCACCCTGGGCGCCATCGGCTCCTTCATCCTGGTCCTGATCCTGTCGCTCTACATGGTGATGGACAGCGACCGGATCCTGAGCCGGCTCAACCGGGTCGTGCCCAACCGGTACAAGGACGAGCTCGAGATCTTCGAGCGGACCGTGGCCCGCGCCTTCGGCGGCTTCCTGCGCGCACAGCTGGTGCTGATGATCGTCCAGGCGGTGCTCGTGGTCCTGATCTGGACCGTCTTCGGCCTGCCGTACGTGTTCCTGGTCGCGACGCTCTCGGCGCTCGCCATGTTCATCCCGTTCTTCGGACCGCCGCTGGCCCTGATCCCTCCCATCCTCGCCGCGTGGATCTACGGATCCGCCTGGTTCATTCCCATCACCGTGGTCCTGGTGGCGGTGCAGACCGTGGCGGTGAACTGGCTGCAGCCGCGGCTCATGCGCGGGGCGCTCGGGATGCACCCGATCCTGGTCCTGCTCGCCCTGCTGGTCGGGGCCCAGGTGGCAGGGGTCTGGGGTGCGCTGTTCGGGATCCCGGTGGTCGCGGTCCTCAACGTCTTCCTGAACTACTTCCTGTGGAGCGAGGTGCCGAACGTCGCGCTGCCCGACACCGAACGCCTCGCGCACGTCGACGAGGCGACCATGGTGCGCGTCGAGAAGCAGCAGGTTTCGGACGAGACGCATCCGCACATCCACGTCCACCGCTCCCTGCGGCCCGATGGCAGCGAGCAGTTCGAGCTGGTCGTCGACGAGGACGCCGATTCGGCCGACGAGGAGCCGGGCTCACCGGATCCCGGGCAGCTGCCCGGGCCCGCCGGCCCCTGAGCAAGGCCCCGCCTCAGCCGTGCCGTGCGAGGCGCGGGAGAGCGACCGCCAGGCGCCGGCTGCCGTCGGCGGAGAGCCATTCCTCGACGGGGACCCCGAAGACCCGCCCCACCAGCTCCGCGGTGAGCATCTCCCGCGGCGGTCCGTCGGCCACGATCCGGCCCCCGTCCAGGACCGCGACACGCGGCGCTGCAGCCGCCATGGCGATGTCGTGAATCACGGCGAGGACCGCGATGCCGCGACGCGCCCGCAGCCGGTCGATGGTCGCCAGCAGGGCCAGCTGGTGCGCGATGTCGAGGTGGAGCGTGGGCTCGTCGAGCAGCAGCAGCTGCGGCTCCTGCGCCAGCGCCATCGCCACGCCAACCCGCTGGCGCTCTCCGCCGGATAGCTCGGTCACCGGCCGCGCGGCGAGCTCCAGCGCATCCGCGTCGCGCAGCGCCCGCTCGACCGCCTCGGCGTCCTCCGAGGTCGACCCGAAGCGCGAGCGCGCGTGGGGCAGGCGGCCCATCGCCACCACCTCTCCGACACGGAAGCCATCCGGGAGCTCCAGGGTCTGCGGCAGCACCGCGACGCGACGCGCCGTCTCCACCCGCGACCAGGCCGCCGCCGGCCGTCCGAAGAGCCGCAGCGAGCCCCGCTCGGCCGGGAGCGTCCCGGCCAGCACCCGCAGCAGCGTCGTCTTGCCCGACCCGTTGGTGCCCACCAGGGCGACGAGCTCGCCGGGCGCGATGACCAGGTCCAGCCCATCGAGCACCGGGCGTCGCATCCCGCGCGCGGCGTAGCCGAAGGTGATCCCCTGGGCGTCGACCACCGGGACCAGCGTGGCGGCTGCGTTGGCGCTCATGGCGCGACCGATCCCCGATCGCGCGTGCGGACGAGCAGCCAGATGAAGAAGGGCGCCCCGATCAGTGCGGTCACGATCCCCACCGGGATGCCGCCCACCAGGCGCGCCACCAGGTCCGCGGCGGTCAGCAGGACCGCTCCGTAGACGACGCTGGCAGGCAGCAGCAGCCGATGATCCGGGCCGATCGCCAGCCGGAGGACGTGCGGGACCACCAGCCCCACGAAGCCAATGGTCCCCGAGATCGCGACCACCGCGGAGGTCGCCAGGCTGGCGAGGACCGTCAGCAGGAACCGCTCCCGTCCCACGTCGACGCCGAGATGCGCGGCCGCGACGTCGCCCAGCAGAAGCACGTTCAGCTGCCGCCATCGCGCCAGCAGCGCAACCAGGCTCACACCCACGATGGGAGCCGCCACGAGGAGGTTCCGCCACCCGGCCACCTCGAGCGATCCCATGATCCACGCAACAACCACCCCCAGCCGGTTGCCGGCCAGGAACATGAGGAGCGCCACGCCGGCCGCGAGCACCGATGAGACCGCGTACCCGGTCAGCAGCAACGTGACGGCTCCGCCCCGGGCGCCGCGCGCCACCGTGTAGACCACGAGCACCGTCGTCAGGCCGCCTGCGAATGCCAGCAGCTGCACGGTCCCGACGCCCAGCCAGCTGCCCGCGGCGACCACGGCCAGTCCGGGAACCAGGACGGGGAGCACCAGCGCAGAGACGGCGCCAAGCGAGGCACCGGCGGCGGTGCCGATGATGTACGGATCGGCCAGCGGGTTGCGCAGAAGCGCCTGGAACGCGGTGCCGGCCATCGCCAGCCCTCCGCCGACCAGCATGGCGGTCAGCACCCGCGGAAGGCGGAGCTGCAGCACGATCGTCTCCGCCTGCGGGGTCCAGGTCGGCACCGACGGGATGCCCACCAGGCGATGGCCGATGATGCCGGCCGTCTCACCGATCCCGATACCGACGCTGCCCAGTGCCACGCCAACCAGACCCACCGCGACGAGGAGCGCCAGACCCCCACCGAGCACGATGCCGGCGCGAGTGAGCGTGGGACCGCCCACCAGCGCCTGGCTGGCGGCCGACGTCGCGCGGATGGCCCGTGCGTCGCTCACCGGCTAAAGCGCTCCGGATGGATGGCCCTGGCCAGCGCCTCCAGCCCGTCCACGATCCGCGGTCCGGGGCGGGTCGTCACGATGTCGTCCAGGAACGGGACCACCCTCCCCTCACGGACGGCGCTCATCACCTCCCAGCCAGCTCGGGTCCGAACCTGGTTGAGCGCGGAGTCGCGGTCCTGGAGCGACGGATCGTAGCTCGCGTCACCCAGCAGGATCAGCTGCGGGTCGTCGTTCACCAGCGTCTCGAGGCCAATGGCCGTGGACTGGGCGTTCCCCGTCACCGGGTCGCCGCCGGCCATGTCGACCAGGGAGGCCAGGAACGATCCATCACCCGCGGTGTAGATGACCCCCTCAAAGATGCTCACCTCGTAGAAGGTGCGCGGCCGGGCGGCGCCGGCCACCGCATCCTCGACCGCCGCGACCCGGGATCCCATGGTCGCGACGAGGGTCGACGCGGCATCGGCATGACCGGTGGCTCTGCCGACCAGACCGATATCTGCGTAGACGCCGTCCAGGTCCTTCGGATAGAGGGTCATGACCTGGAGGCCCAGGCCGGTCAGCTGCGTGATCACGGCCTCCGGCGTGAGCCCGTTGCCGGCGGCCAGCACGAGGTCGGGCCGGGCGGCGACGACCTTCTCGGCGTCCACCGTCGCGTTGACCACGACCCTGGGCAGGCTCGTGACGCTGGCGGGATAGTCATCGAAGTCCGTGACGCCGGTGAGCGTGTCGCAGGCGCCGATGGCGCACACGATCTCCGTGTTCGAGGGCGCCAGGCTGACGATCCGCTCCGGGGCGGCCGGCAGGGTGACCGACCGCCCGGCGTCATCGATCAGGGTCAGCGGATACGTGGCGGGCGTGGCGGACGGCGTGCTCGACGCGGCCGGCGGCGAGGAGATCGTGGCGCCCACGGAGGAGAACGTCGTCGCGCGCTCCTGGCCGCAGGCAGCAAGCAGCGCGGCGATCGAGAGGAGGACGACGAGAAGGAGACGCGGTCTGGTGCGGGCGAGAGCCATGGTGATGCCGTTCCCTTTCACACGAGGGTTCTGACATCGCGCCGTGGCTGGGCGACCTGACTCCCGGCGCCCATGCCCTGGCAGGGCGCGCGGATACAGTTGCGGGACAGCGCCGGCCTTGCACCGGCTTCGCCATTTGCCCGCCGGCCTTTCGGCGGCGGCACCCGACGCGGTCTTCGGTTGGTAACGCGACGGATCGTAGCAGACGGCCCGCCGACCTCAGGCCGGCGGGCCGCGAACGCGTGGTGCCTCGGGGACCTACGCGGAGGCGGTGACCTCCTCGACCTCCACGTGGCTGTAGAGCGGGGTCTCGCGCGCGGACTCGCTGAGCATCGGGTCGAGCATCTTCTGTGCGGCGAGGGTGTGCGCGCAGCCTCCGGCGGACTCGAAGAGGTGGCAGTCGCAGGTCCAGTGGTCGCTGTCCAGGCTGATGCGATGGACACCGTTGTCGCTGGCGAACGTAGCCTCGAATCGCTGGAGCTTGACGCGGTCCGGCTCGTGCGCGTAGCGCATCGCCTTCTCGACCTTCGCCATGATGCTCGATTGCACAGTGCCTACCCTCCAGGCGCCGGATCGAGCCGGCGCCATCATCAGTTGGCGCCCGTCAGTCCGTTGCCCTGGCGAGCCGTTCCTTCAGCATTACGAGCAGTGTAACCGGGGTTGGGTCCGTCTGGTAGAGCAGTGCCAGATATACGCTCACCAGGTCCCCGAACGCGACGGTGGAGAGCACCCTGGCCAACCGCGACGAGCCCTCAGCGCGGACCTGGCTGCGGTTCGTGGCTCGCTCGCCGAGCAGCTCCTCGACGACCCGGTAGCGCGCGGCAATCTCCGCCGGTTCATCCGGGTCGCGGAGCTCGATCACGTACGGCGCATCCGACAGCTCGCGCGGGTTCAGCGATCCCTCGATCGCGTTGTGGTTCGCCTCCGGCATCGGCTCGAAGGCGGCCCAGGCCTTTGCGTTCTCGTTGAGCTGCGTCTTCCAGCGTCGGGCAACCGGCGCCATGGTCCCGGCACCGTACACGATCGGGATCCGCCCGAAGATGGACCAGGCCAGCTGCTTGGCCGGGTTGGCCGCCGTCTCGATCCCTGGCGCGTTGCGCTCCAGGATGCTCTCGATCGCCTCCACCGCCGGTGCGAGCGGGTCGGGGTCGGCCAGCAGCCCCGCGGACACCAGCAGGTCGTGGAGGAGGCCAACGCCGAACCCGATCGCAGCGCGTGGCTGGCCGGTGCCCTGGTACTGCAGGTACGGGGTTCCCGCCTCGCTGGCCCGCCTGCCGAGGGTGCCGCCCGTCGAGATCACCACCAGCGGCAGGTCCCGGTCCCTCGCCTGGCTCGCGGCGCTCAGGGTCTCGACCGTCTCGCCGGAATGGCTGGCCGCGACGACCAGCGTCCGCGGCCCGGCCCAGGCGGGCAGCTCGTAGTCGCGATGGACAACGAGCGGGACCTTCAGGCGATCGCCGGCGATGCCGGCGACCAGGTCTGCCCCGATAGCCGAGCCGCCCATGGCCAGGACCAGGACCGCGTCGAGATTTCGGTAGCGGTCGGGAAGGGGACTGGCCACCACGATCCGTCGCGCCAGGGGGAGCTGGCGTGGAAGCGCGCGCACCCGTCCGAGCATGTCCTCGGTGTCGATGCGCCGCAGGGCGGCGAGGTCGTCGAGGGTGATCGCCTCCTCGGGGAGCGGCGGCCGCTGATCGGCCTGCTCCTCGTCGTCGGGGCGCCCCGGCTCCTCGTCGGGGTTCTTGTAGCCGAAGAAGTCGCGGGCGTCCACGGCTATGCGCGCGCGCTGCTGCCGGCCGCGCCGGTTTCGGCGGCCGCGATCCGCCGGCCCTCCGCCAGGAGTGAATCGACGTCGTCCGGGGAGCGGGCCTCGACGTAGATGCGCAGGAGCGCCTCCGTCCCGCTGAAGCGGATGAGGAGCCACGAGCCGTCGTCGCGGTAGAACTTGAACCCGTCGCCGGTCTCGAGCGCCTGGCGGCGCGCCACCGGTCGACCGGCGAGCGACTCCGGGGCTTCCTCACCGAGGCGGGCCAGCGTGCCCGCCTTCACCGCGTCGTAGCCCTCGCGCGGGAAGCGGATGTCGATCCGGTTGTAGTAGCTGGGGCCGGCCAGGGCCTGGAGCTCGGCAAGCACCTCGGAGGCCTGCTTCCCCTTGGTCAGCCACAGGTCGAGCAGGAACAGGCCGGACGCCAGCCCGTCGCGTTCGGGGATGTGCATCCCGAAGCCAAAGCCGCCGGACTCCTCGCCGCCGATGACGGCATGGGTCTCGGTCATCTTGGGTCCGACGAACTTGAAGCCGACGCCCGTCTCGTAGGCCTGCGTGCCGTACAGCTCCGCGAGGCGCTGGGCCATCGAGGTGCTGGTGACGGTGTAGACCGCCGGGCCGACCTGGCCCCGCACGTCGAGCAGGTACCAGTAGAGGAGGCCGTAGACCTGGAGCTGGTTGACAAACACTCCTTCCTCGGTGGCCATGCCGACGCGGTCGGCGTCGCCGTCGAAGGCAATGCCGATGTCGGCACCCCAGCGCGGGATCTCCTCCAGCCAGGCGTCGACATTGGGGCGGATCGGCTCGGGGTTCACCCCGCCGAAGTACGGGTTGCGCTCCGTGTGCAGCTCGCGCACCGTCAGCCGCCCGCCGCCGAGCAGGCGGGTGAACCAGCCCGCACCGGAGCCGTACAGCGGCTCGACGAGGAGACGCTTCTCCGCGGCCCGGATGCGTTCGATGTCGACGACGCTCGCGAGCTGGTCGCGGAACCTGGGATACGGGTCGAACACGTCGACCAGGCCGGCCGCCACGGCGTCGTCGTAGTCGCGGCGCGGCGACAGCTCGTCCTCTGGATGGGCGTCCATGGTGGCCTCGATGGCGGCGAGCATCTCCGGCGCTGCGGCGCCGCCGGTATCGGCCTTGACCTTGAACCCGTTGTCCGTCCACGGGTTGTGGCTGGCGGTGATCACGATCCCCGCTCCGGCCTGCATCTCACGGGTGAAGAAGCTGCCCACCTGGGTGGGGACCGCCTCCGTCGGCATGAAGCTGCGGATGTCGTGCGCGGCCAGGACTTCGACGCACGCGCGCGCGAAGTGCTCCGAGGCGAAGCGACGGTCGTAGGCGACCACGACGCCGCGGTCCGCGGTGCCCGTGCGCTGCAGGTGATCCGCCACCCCGCGCGCACAGCGGCGGACGTTGTGGAACGTGTAATCCTCGGCGATGGCGGCGCGCCAGCCATCGGTCCCGAACTTGATCTTCGTCACGGTTCCTCGCGGCGGCGGTTGATGGGTACGGTCATGGTAGCGGCTGGGACCGGCAGCACGCCATCAGGGACGCCGCCAGTTCCCGGCCATCCGCGCGTCCGCGAGCTCCGCGATCCGCACCAGCTCGGCCTGGAGGCGAGCCAGCAGCGGCTTGAGCTTCTCGCGCGGCCCCACCCGGATCTCCTCACCCTCCTCGACCCGCATCCGCGAGAACGGGAGCGGGACGAGGTGACGATCCCATCGGCCGCGCAGGCGCAACGCGGGGCGGATGGCCACCGCCCAGGGCTGGATCGGGAGCCCGGCTTCGCGTGCGACGAGAAGGGCACCGGGCTTCGCTACCCGGTAGGGTCCGAACGGCCCGTCGCAGCTGACGACCAGCGTGTGCCCGGACTTCCCGATCCGGGCCAGCTGCAGCGAGAGCCGGCCGGCCTCGCCGCGGGTGCTGTCGCCCTCGTCCGGAAGGGTCACCACCCCGGATCCCATCGAGCGCAGCATCGCGTTCATCACGATGCCGCGAAAGCCGCGAGTGCTGAAGCTGACGATCCGCTGCTCGTTGCGGAGGTGCCAGGCGGCCGTGGCCGCAACAAGGTTCGACTCGTGCCAGATGGCGAAGACGATCTGGCCCTGGTTGACGGGCGGGCCCGAGAAGCGCGAGGTCGCGGCGCACAGGCGCAGGTACCAGCCGATGGCGCCGCCCACCAGGCGGGCCAGCCAGGCGTGGGGCAGGTCCTCCTCCTCCACCCAGGACGGCGGCTCGTCCTCGGGTCGGGCCGGTGCCGGCCGCGTTGGTTCAGAGATAGCGATCCCCCGCCTTCTCGGCGATCTCGTCGAGCACGGGCTTGATCTCCTCCGCGTGGTCGCGTGCGCAGACGAGCAGCGCGTCGGGGGTGTCGACGATGATCACGTCGCGCAGGCCAACGGTCACGATCAGCCTGTCTCCCCCGTGGACCAGCACCTGTTCGGACCCCCGGTCCAGGTGCTGGCCGCTCGCCACCAGCGTCGAGCCGGTCTTGGTGCTCAGGGCCTCGAGGAGGCTGGACCAGGAGCCGATGTCGCTCCACCCGGCGTCGAGCGGCACGACCGCCATGCGCCCCTCCGCCGCGGCGGGTTCGGCGATCCCGATGTCGATGGTGATGGCCGGGATCGGGTCCAGGATTTCCCGCACGCCCGACATCCAGCCCGGGATGCGATGCAGGGCCGCGATCCGGTCCAGGGCAGCAGCCAGCTCCGGCTGGAAGCGCTGCAGCGCCGCACGGAAGCTGTAGGTGCGCCAGGCGAAGACGCCCGCGTTCCAAAGGTAGCCACCGCTGGCCAGGAATCCCCGCGCGGTTGCCGGGTCGGGCTTCTCGACGAAGCGCTCGACGAGCGCAGTGGGGACGGCGGCGTGCAGCCGCTCGCCGACCTTGATATACCCGTAGCCAGTCGCCGGGTGGGTGGGGACCACGCCCAGGGTCACCAGGTATCCGCGCTCCGCCGCACGCGCGGCCTCGCGGAGGGCGTCCAGAAACGCCTCGGTGTCCGCAACGAAGTGGTCGGCAGGCAGGACCAGGGCCACTTCGTCGGGCTCGCGCCGCGCGATCACCGTCGCAAGGCCGGCGGCGACCGCGGTGGATCGCGCCAGCGGCTCGCCCAGGATGTTCTCCTCCGGGAGCTGCGGAAGCTGCTCGCCGGTCTCGCGAACGTGGGCCTGCGAGGTGATGACGAAGATGTCCCGCGGTGGGAGCAGCGGCATCAGGCGCGCCACCGTCTGCTGCAGCAGGCTCGTCTCACCGGTCAGCGGCAGGAGCTGCTTCGGGGCGCGTCGTCGGGAGAGCGGCCACAGGCGGGTGCCGGAGCCGCCGGCCATCACGATCGCAAACATGGCGTCGGTGAGCCTACCTCACTCCGTCGGCCGAGTCGTCGGTCGCCGTCTCGCGCTCCAGCCGCTCGCCGAGCTCGACGGTGCGCCGGTAGGCCGCCCACACCGCATCGGAGAAGACGGTCCTGATGCGCCCCTTCTCCAGCTCGTAGATGGCCGCCGCGCTCGTCCCGCCCGGCGAGGTGACCAAGTTGCGCAGCTGTGCCGGGTGGAGCTCGGACCGGGCCGCGTACTCTGCCGAGCCGATGAGGGTCTCGACCACGAGGTCGTGGGCCAGGCCCCGCGGGAAGCCCAGGTGGACGCCCGCGTCGATGAGCGCCTCCATCACCGCGAACAGGTACGTGGGCCCGGTGCCGGAGAGCGCAGTCGCCATCGCCACGAAGCTCTCGTCCTCGACCTGGCGCTCGGACCCGAGGCTCCGCAGCACGGCCCGAGCCAGGTCGCGCTGGTGAGCGCTGCAAGCGGTCGCCGCGGCCCACACGGAGATGCCGCGCCGGATCTGGGCCGGCGTATTGGGCATGGCCCGCACGACGGCCGGATGGGCCAGGCCGGCGGCGAGCGCCCGGAGCGTGGCGCCCGCCACGATGGAGAGCACGACCTGGTCGGCGGCAAGGGCCGGGGCGACCTCGCGCATCACGCGGCCGAGCATCTGCGGTTTCACGGCCAGCACCACGATTTCGGCACCGGCGATCGCCTCGGCGTTGCGTCCCACGACCCGGATCCCATGCGCCGCGGCCAGCGATTCGCGGCGTTCCTTGCGCGGATGGGAGGCTACCAGCGACTCGGCCGACACGGCGCGATCCGCGAGGAGCCCCGCGATCATCGCCTCCGCCATCACCCCCGCCCCGACCACGCCCACGCGCATCTCGTGCCGTGCGGTCACCCTGCCTCCTCGTCCTTCCCCGTTGCGGCCTCGTTCACAGCGCCGTCCACGGACTTCTCGTCGCCGCGGAGCTCGCGGGCGGCGTCGACCTCGTCCGCGGGTGCGCCCGCCGAGACGAGCAACGTCTCCGCGATGCCGGCCAGCCGCCGCGCGGTCGTGACGTCGCCGCGGTCGAGCTCCGCGCGGCCCATGCCCAGCGCCGCGAGCCCCTGCTCACGCTCGGCGCCGATGTCGCGCGCCTCGCTGATCGCCTCCGCATAGTAGCGGCGCGCCGTGTCGGGGTCGCCGCCCAGCACCCGGATGTCGCCGATGCGCCGGGCGGTCCGCGTGGCGGCCAGCGCCAGGTCCGCGTGCTCGTAATGCCACAGCGCCCGGTGCGACCAGGCATCCGCCGCCCACCACGAGCGGGCCACGATGGCGTGCTCGGCGGCGCTGCTGGCCGATTCCGCCGCGCGATGGTGATCGCCGGCCCCGGCCGCATCGAGGTACGGCGCAGCGAGCGGGTCCCGACGCAGCGCCGCCGGCAGGTCGGGCAGGCCCCGGGAGCCCGACCCTGCAGGTCCACCGAGGATCCCGCGGAACCACCTGCCGAGGCGCGTGAGCGGTCCGTCCGCGGCCTGCTCCCCCCAGCCGCGCGGTCGCGCGGGGAGCCGGGTCACGACGCCGCGAGGGCCGGTACCGGCGGGTCCCCGGGAAGGCCCGCTGCGTCGCGAAGCAGCGCGGCGCGGTCGGTGCGCTCCCAGGAGAGATCGAGATCCGGGCGGCCGAAATGTCCGTAGGCGGCGGTCGGGCGGTAGATCGGGCGTCGCAGGTCGAGCTGCTCGATGATCGCGCCCGGGCGCATGTCGAAGTACCGCTCGATGAGCGCCACGATCCGCTCGTCTGAAACGGCGCCGGTGCCGAAGGTCTGCACGTTGACGGCCAGCGGGTGCGCCACCCCGATCGCGTAGGCCAGTTGGAGCTCGAAGCGGCGGGCCAGCCCGGCAGCCACGACGTTGGCGGCCACGTAGCGGGCGTAGTACGCGGCGGATCGGTCGACCTTGGTCGGATCCTTGCCGGAGAAGCTGCCGCCGCCGTGGCGCGCCACGCCACCGTAGGTGTCGACGATGATCTTGCGCCCCGAGAGGCCCGAATCACCCATGGGGCCGCCGATCACGAAGCGTCCGGTCGGGTTCACCAGGTAGCGGGTGTGGGTCGGGTCCAGGAGCTCGGCGGGGATCGCCCGCTCCACCACGACCTCGCGGATCGCGGCTGCCAGCTCCGTCTGCTCCACGTCGGGGTCGTGCTGGGTGCTGACCAGCACGGTGTCCGCCCGGATCGGCCGACCACCGGCGTCGTAGGCGATCGTCACCTGGCTCTTGCCGTCGGGGCGCAGGAACGGGAGCTCGCCGGACTTGCGGACCTGCGCGAGCCGGTGGGCCACGCGGTGGGCCATGACAATCGAGGCCGGCATCAGCTCCGGTGTCTCGTCGGTGGCGTAGCCGAACATCATCCCCTGGTCGCCGGCGCCAAGCTCCAGCGGCTCGTTGCCCTCGCGGGACTCGAGCGCCGCGTTCACGCCCATGGCGATATCGGGAGACTGTTCCTTGATGGCGACGATGGCGCCGCAGGTCTCCCAGTCGAACCCGAGATCCGAGTGGTCGTACCCGATCTCGCGGACCGTGTCGCGGACGACCGACTGCACGTCGCAGTAGGCGTCGGTTGTCATCTCGCCCAGGACGAACACGAGGCCGGTGGTGGTCGCCACCTCGACCGCCACGCGCGCCAGCGGATCGCGCCCGATGACGTCGTCGAGGACGGCATCGGCGACGGCATCGCAGAGCTTGTCGGGATGGCCCTCCGTCACCGACTCGGAGGTGAAGAGGGACAGGCTGTCAGGATCGGGCATGCGGCTCGCTCTCCGGCGTGCGCGTGAGGGGTGCTTCGCGGAGTGTAGCGCCACACCGGCGGCGAGGCCTAGGTGGGGCGCGGGCGGATCCCGTCACCACCAGCGGTGGTACTTCCCCGACGGGAGCCCGTCTCCGCCGTTACGGCACCGTGAGCGGGGGTGACCCAACGGCGGAAGCGAGTCTCAGCCACCGATGTACCAGTAGCGCTGGTACCACCGAACTTCGGCCACAGCCGTAGCGGAGGATGAGGGCGCGCGACTTCTACGCCGGGCGCGAACAGCGAAGCCCTGCGGATCGATCAGCGCGTCCGCCGCTAGGTGCCGGACTCCCAGGACTGTGAGTAGGCGAGCTGCTCCGGGGTCATGGGCTCGAGACGGACGCCCATCGCCTCCAGCTTGAGGCGTGCCACCTCGCGGTCGATCTCCTCGGGGATGCCGTAGACCTTGGGCTCCAGCTCACCCGCGTGCGCGCGCAGCCATTCCAGCCCCAGCGCCTGGTCCGCGAAGCTCATGTCCATCACGATGCTCGGATGGCCCTCGGCGGCGCCCAGGTTCACCAGCCGGCCGTCGGCGAGGACGTAGATCCGCCGGCCGTCGGCCATGCGGTACTCGCGGGTGAACGGCCGCACCTCCCGGGACGCTGTCGCCTGCGCTTCGAGCGCCGGCAGCTCGAACTCATCGTTGAAGTGCCCGGCATTGGCCAGGATGGCGCCGTCGCGCATCACCGGGAAGTGGTCGCGGCCCCAGACGTTGAGGTTCCCCGTGGCACTGACGAACACGTCGCCGATGGCCGCCGCGTCGGTGGCGCTCATCACCCGGTAGCCGTCCATGGCGGCCTCCAGGGCGCGGATCGGGTCCACCTCCACCACCGTGACGTTGGAGCCCATCCCGTGGGCCCGCAAGGCGATCCCGCGCCCGACCCAGCCGTAGCCGCCAATGACCACGTTCTTCCCGGCGAACAGGATGTTCGTGGCGCGCAGGATCCCGTCGATGGCGCTCTGCCCCGTCCCGTAGCGGTTGTCGAACAGGTGCTTGGTGAGCGCCTCGTTCACCGCGACCACGGGGAACCGCAGCTTCCCGTCGAAGGCCATGGCCCGCATCCGGATGACGCCGGTGGTGGTCTCCTCGGTGCCGCCCACGACCTCCGGCAGCAGGTCGGTGCGCTGGGTATGCAGCGCCGTCACCAGGTCGGCGCCGTCGTCCATCGTCACCTGCGGACGGTGGTCGAGGGCCGCGCCGATGTGGCGGTAGTAGCTGTCGCGATCCTCTCCCTTGATCGCGTAGACCGGGATCCGGTGGTGGACGACGAGGGAGGCGGCCACGTCATCCTGGGTCGAGAGCGGGTTGGACGAGCAGAGGACGACGTCGGCTCCGCCATCGGCGAGGGTGCGCATCAGGTTGGCCGTCTCGGACGTGACGTGGAGGCAGGCGCTGATCCGCCAGCCGTCAAAAGGCCGCTCCACCGCGAACCGATCGCGGATCCCGGCCAGCACCGGCATCTGGCGGTCGGCCCACTCGATCTTCAGCGCGCCGGCATCGGCCAGTCCGATGTCGGCAACGTCGTGCGCCGTTTCGCTCAACCCGGGTTGCGTTGCCACGTCAGTCGTATCGCCTCTCGTATCGGTCGCATGATCCCCCAGCCGCCCGAGCGCCGGCGTCCGAGCCGCTCGACGAGGTGGCAATGCACACGGTACCCGAGGCGGGCGTAGGCCGCGACGGCGGGGTCGTTGTCGGTGTGGACGTTGAGCGCCACGTCCGGAAGGCGCCGCAGCAGCTCGGCGGTCACGGCGGAGGTCACCATCTTCGCGAAGTCGTGGCCCCGGAAGTCGGTGTGGGTCATGACGTTGCCGACCACGCCCATCCCCTCGCGCGGGTTGATGACGTGCGTGCCGGCCGCGCTCACCAGCCGTCCGCGGGCCCGCACGCCGAAGTAGATCCCGTCGGAGAGTACCGAGGTCGGAAAGCCGGTGCGGAAGCCCAGCTGGTAGAGGCGGTTCAGGTCCTCGATGTCGGCCGGCACCAGGCGCTCCGCGGGCCCGGCGAACGGCGCGAACGTCTCCCGGTCGACGACCATGCGCAGCATCGCGGTCGGCGCCTCGAGCTCGTAGAGGGAGCGCATGACCGCCTCATGCGCGTCGGTGGCCTGGAAGTAGGCGTCCCGCGGCTTGATGATGGTCTCGAGCAGCGAGCGGCAGCCGGCGGGGTCGCCCATCAGGAAGAGCGGCTGGGGGACGAGCCCCTCGTGGTGCTCGGCCAGGGCGATCGGTGCACCGCCCGCGTCGTAGGCGATCCCCCAGGTGGCGCGGCGCCGGTTCGGTCCGTCGAGGTCGCCGATGGCGTAGGCGGCGTACAGCCGGTCGGTGCGCAGGAAGGCGGCGATCGCGTCGCGGTCGGTGACGGTTCGGGCCCGCTGCTCGGACTGGGCAACCGCCATGGGTCCTGGCCTCCGGTGCGCCTAGTAGGTGAGCAGCGTGTTGATGGTGAACTCGCCCAGCTTCTCGCGTCCCCTCAGGGCGGGCAGCTCGACCATGAAGGAGAGCCCGGCGATCTCGCCGCCAAGCCGGCGCACCAGCTCGATGGTGCCCATCACCGTCCCGCCGGTGGCCAGCAGATCGTCGACGATCAGGACCCGCTGGCCCGGCTGGATGGCGTCCCTGTGGATCTCCAGCGTCGCTGTCCCGTACTCGAGGGAGTACTCGACCTCGATCGTCTCTGCCGGCAGCTTGCCGAGCTTGCGCACCGGCACGAAGCCCGCGCCGAGCTGGTAGGCGAGCGGGGCCGAGAAGATGAAGCCGCGCGACTCCATCCCGACCACCAGGTCGATCTTGGCGTCCGCGACCTGGGCCGCCATCTGGTCGATCACCTCCCGGAACGCGTCCGCGTCCTTCAGGAGGGTGGTGATGTCGTAGAACAGGATCCCCGGCTTCGGGAAGTCCGGGACCTCGCGGATCTTCGCGCGCAGGTCGTCGGCCGATCGAACGGTCACGAGGGCACTCCAAGGTGCGTGGGAGGAATCAATCCGCGGCTGAGTCTAGCCCCATGGCCACCGCTGCGGCAACGGTACGCGCCGCCTCCGAACCCCCGGGCGCTAGGCGGGAGCATCCGACGCCAGCCGGCGCAGCACGGTCTGCAGCACGCCTCCGTTCGCGTAGTAGCGCACGTCGATCTCCCCGTCCAGGCGGGCCAGGACGCGGATCTGCCGCTCGCTGCCGTCCTCGGCCCGCACCCCGACCACGAGCTCTCCGCGGGGGTGCAGGCCGTCGGCGATGCCGTGGACCGTGAACGTCTCGCGCCCGGTGAGGCCGAGTGACTCGGCGTTCTGCCCGGGGAGGAACTGCAGCGGCAGGATCCCCATGCCCACCAGGTTCGAGCGATGGATCCGCTCGTACGACTCGGCGATCACCGCGCGGACGCCCTGCAGCTGCGGTCCCTTCGCCGCCCAGTCGCGGCTGGAGCCCGACCCATACTCGCGCCCGGCCAGGACGATGAGCGGCGTGCCCTCCACGGCGTAGCGCTCGGCCGCCTCGAAGATCGTCATCCGCTCCCCGCTGGGCAGGTGCTCGGTGACGTTTCCCTCCGCGTCCGGCGTGAGCCGGTTGCGGAGCCGGATGTTGGCGAAGGTGCCGCGCACCATCACCTCGTGGTGCCCACGGCGCGACCCGTACGAGTTGAAGTCTCGCGGCTCAACGCCATGGTCGATGAGCCACTGCCCGGCCGGCGAGGTTCGGGCGATGGCCCCGGCCGGTGAGATGTGGTCGGTGGTCACGCTGTCGCCGAGGAAGGCAAGGACGCGGGCGCCTTCGATGTCGGTGCGCGGCTCCGGCTCCGGGGTGACACCCTCGAAGAACGGCGGGCGCGCCACGTACGTCGAGTCCGGGCTCCACGCGTAGCGGTCGCCGGGAGGCACCGGCAGGGCGGCCCAGCGCTCGTCACCGTCAAAGACCGAGGCGTAGTTGCGGGTGAAGATCTCGGAGCGGACCCGCTCGGTGACGACCTTCGTGATCTCCTGGCGCGACGGCCACAGGTCGGCGAGGTAGACGGGCTTGCCGTCCGAGCCGGTGCCCAGTGGCTGGCTGGTGAGGTCGATGTCGATCCGGCCGGCAAGCGCGAAGGCGACCACCAGGGGCGGCGAGGCGAGGTAGCTCGCCCGCGCCAGCGGATGGATGCGTCCCTCGAAGTTGCGGTTGCCGGAGAGGACCGCCACGCCAACCAGGTCGTTCTCCTCGATGGCGGTGGCGATCGGCTCGGCGAGCGGTCCGGAGTTGCCGATGCAGGTCGTGCAGCCATAGCCGACCAGGTCGAAGCCCAGTGCCTCGAGCGGCTCCATGAGGCCGGCATCGGTCAGGTAGTCGGTGACCGCGCGCGAGCCGGGGGCCAGGGAGGTCTTGACCCAGGGCGGCGTGTGGAGCCCGCGTGCGACCGCGTTTCGGGCGAGGAGCCCGGCGGCCACCATCACGCTCGGGTTCGACGTGTTCGTGCAGCTGGTGATGGCGGCGATCACGACGGAGCCGGACTGCAGGGCGAAGCGCTCCCCGTCCATCTCCACCTCGAACGGCCGATACTCGTGCTCCGGCGCCGATGGCGTCGAGTCCACGGCGCGGGTGACCGGCTCGAGCCCGCCGGCGAAGGCCTCGCGGAAGCTCGGACGGAGGTCCGTCAGCGCGACGCGGTCCTGCGGCCGCCGGGGCCCGGCGACCGACGGCACCACGCTACCCAGGTCCAGGCTGAGCGACTCATTGAAGGACGGATCGGGAGAGGCGTCCGTGCGGAAGAGGCCCTGCTCCTTGGCATAGGCCTCGACGCGTGCCACGGTGTCGGCGTCGCGTCCGGTCATCCGCAGGTAGCGCAGCGTCTCGTCGTCGACCGGGAAGAGCGTGGCCGTCGCCCCGAACTCGGGGCTCATGTTGCTGATGGTTGCCCGATCCGCGAGGCCCAGGCGCGAGAGCCCGGGACCATGGAACTCGACGAACTTGCCCACCACCCCGTGGGCCCGGAGCATCTCCGTGACGGTCAGGACCAGGTCGGTGGCGGTGGCGCCCGACGGCAGCTCGCCGTCGAGGCGGAAGCCCACGACGACCGGCATCGGCTGGTAGAGCGGCTGGCCCAGGAGCGCCGCCTCCGCCTCGATGCCGCCCACGCCCCAGCCCACCACGCCCAGGCCGTTGATCATGGTCGTGTGCGAGTCGGTCCCGACCAGCGTGTCCGGGAACGCGTCGAGCACGCCATGCTCGTCGGCTCGGGCGGTGACCACATCCGCGAGGTACTCGAGGTTGACCTGGTGGACGATGCCCGTTCCGGGCGGCACGACGCGGAAGTTGCGGAACGCCTGCTGTGCCCAGCGCAGGAGCGCGTAGCGCTCGCCGTTGCGCTCGTACTCCCGCTCGACGTTGATGAGGAAGGCGGCCGCCGACCCGAACTGGTCGACCTGGACGGAATGGTCGATGACCAGGTCCGCTGGCACGAGCGGGTTGATGCGCCCCGGATCCCCGCCCATCTCTGCCATGGCGTCGCGCATGGCCGCCAGGTCGACGACGCAGGGAACGCCGGTGAAGTCCTGGAGGATCACCCGCGCCGGCATGAACGGGACCTCGTACTCGGCCGGGCTGGCGGGATCCCAGCCGGCCAGGGCGCGGATGTCCTCCGGGCCCACCAGGTCGCGGCCGGATGCCGCGTGGCGCAGCATGTTCTCGGCCAGGATCTTGACCGTGTACGGCAGCCGAGCCAGGTCGGCCGCGCCGGCGGCGTCGAGGCGGTGATAGCGGTAGGTGCGGTCGCCGACGCGGAGCGTGGCACGCGACGAGGCGGGATCGATGAGCGGTGGGTGGCTGGACACGGGAAGCGCCTCCTTCGTCATCCGCGCGGTGCCGCGCGGCCTTCGTCGAGTTCGGCGCCGGACGGGTGCGCCCGTCCCGGGTCGAGAGAGCATCAAGTATACGTCCGCCCTCAATGCACCGGCTCGGCGGGCTCCGCGTCGATCACGTTGTCCCCGTGGCGGCGCGGCACAGGGCCATGCGGCGCTTGACCAGGGTGTCGCAACGCGCTAATTTGTCGTTTACCTAATTAGGGATGCGACGAATGAACGACGTATACCGCGCGCTGTCCGACCCGACGCGACGCAGGATCCTGGCCCTGCTTCGCCGGCGCGACCTGAGCGCCGGCGAGATCGCGTCGCAGTTCGAGCAGTCCTGGCCCACGATCTCCGGCCACCTGGGCGTCCTCAAGGGGGCGAGCCTGGTGCAGACGGACCGGCGCGGGACGACGATCACCTACCACCTCAACGTGAGCGTGCTGGAGGAGGCCATGGCGGCCCTGATGCAGGCACTCGGGATCGGGGACCTGCCCAAGAAACGCCCTGGGGAGCCAACATGAAATCGCGCGTCATCATCGTCATCACCGCGGCCGTCCTGCTCGCCAGCCTGGCAGTCAGCCTGTGGGCGTGGGGCCAGATCCCGGACGGCGAGCAGATCCCGATCCACTGGGGCGTGAACGGACAGCCCAACGGGTGGGCACCCAAGCCGGTGGGGCTGCTCCTGGTTCCGGGAATGATCCTGGTCATCGGGATCGTCTTCGCCGCCATCCCCTACCTGGACCCGCGACGTGACCACCAGCAACGCTCGACGACCGCACGCCTGTGGATCATGGGCGCCGTCCTGATCGTGATGGGGGCCGTGCACGTCGCCGCCGTCCTCACCGCGGTGGGTGCACCCGTCGATATCGGCCGGGTCGTGGTGGTGGCCGTGGGCGGGCTCTTCGTGGTGATCGGCAACTACCTCGGCAAGGTGCGCAGCAACTGGTTCATCGGGATTCGCACGCCGTGGACGCTCTCCAGCGAGCAGTCCTGGGCCAAGACCCACCGGCTCGCCGGCTACCTCTTCACCGGTGCCGGCCTGCTGAGCATCGTCCTCGCCCTGGTCACGGCGCCGATCGTGTTCGCCTATGGCATGATCGGAGCCGCCGCGGCCGCCGCCATCGTGCCGGTCGTCTACTCGTATTTCGCCTGGCGGTCCGACCCGGATCGCCGCTCATTGGGAGGTTGATCGGTGTCCACAGGCCAGCTCATCGCAATCCTCGCCCCCCTGGCCATCCTCCAGCTTGCGCTGATCGGAGTCGGCCTCTACGACCTCACCCGGCCGGACCGGCGGGTGAAGGGCGGCAACAAGCTGATATGGGGGATCGTCATCGTGCTGGGCGAGCTCCTCGGCCCGCTCGTCTACTTCCTCTTCGGACGGGAGGATGCCTGAGCCGATGGAGACCAATCCAGCGGCCCGCTCGGCTGACCGGAGCGCCGGAACCAACGGCATCGCCGTGCGCTGTCGCGGGCTGACGAAGCGATACGGACCGGTCACCGCGCTCGACGGACTCGATCTCGACGTCCCCACCGGGAGCATCTTCGGCTTCCTGGGTCCCAACGGCGCCGGCAAGACCACGACGATGCGCCTGCTCACCTCGCTGGCCCGGGCGCAGAGCGGTGAGGCGAGCGTGGCGGGCGTGCCGGTCGGCGACGGGGAGCCCAACCGCCGCGGCGTCCTGGGCTACCTTGACCAGGATCCCCGCTTCCACGGCTGGATGCGCGGCCGCGAGCTGCTGGAGCTGGTCGGCAATCTCTATGGCATGCGTGGCGCCGCGTTGCGCTCGCGTATCGACGAGGTGCTGGAGCTCCTGGAGCTGACCCAGGCCGCCAACCGGCGTATCGGCGGCTATTCCGGCGGGATGCGCCAGCGCCTGGGAGTGGCGCAGGCCATCCTGAACCGTCCGCCCGTCCTGCTCCTCGACGAGCCGGTCTCCTCGCTCGATCCGGAGGGGCGTCGGGAAATGCTCGCCGTGATCCAGGGGCTGGGCCGAACGTCGACGATCCTGTTCAGCACCCACATCCTCAACGACGTGGAGCGGGTCTGCGACCGCGTGGCGATCATCAACCACGGGCGGCTGGTGACCGAGGGCGCCATGGACGACCTGCTGGAGCGGTACGCGCAACCGGTATACATCCTCGAGGCGGAGCCAGGTGCCGAGAACACCCTCGTCGCCCTGGCCGACACCATTCGGGGTGCTGCGTGGGTGACCGGGGTCGAGCTGAGCCACGGCATCCTGCGCGTCGGCGTGGGTGACGGCTCGTCGGCTGGTCGCGAGCTGCTCGCCGCGGCCGTGGCCGCCAACGCCGCCCTGGTCCGCTTCGATCGCCAGCGCCCGACCCTCGAGGACGTCTTCCTGCGGCTGGTGGGCGCCCGCGACGACACGAACGCGGGGGCCGCGGCATGATCGGCTTCCGCATCCTCCTGCGCAAGGAGCTCCTGGAGCAGTGGCGAACATGGCGCCTGCTCGTGGTGGCGATCATCTTCGCCATCTTCGGCATCGGCTCGCCCATCCTGGCCCGCTACACGCCCGAGCTGGTCAAGGCCCTCGCCGGCGATCAGCTCGCCGTCGCCATCCCGACGCCGACCGTGGCCGACGCCGTGATCCAGTTCCTCAAGAACCTGGGACAGACCGGGATCCTCGCCGCGATTCTGCTGGCCATGGGGTCGGTGGCGGTGGAGAAGGAGCGCGGCACGGCGGCCATGCTCCTGACCAAGCCGCTCTCCCGGGGCGCCTTCCTGGCCGCCAAGCTGGTCGCCATCGGCGCGACGCTGCTCGCCGGCACCTTCGTGGCCGGCATCGGCGCGTACGCGTACACCGCGTTTCTCTTCAGCGCGCCGCCGGTGGGCGGCTACGCGGCGATGTGCGTGCTCCTCTTCCTTTCCCTCTTCGGCTACGCGTCCCTGACCTTCCTGGGCAGCACCCTGACGCGGTCCGCGCTGGCAGCGGCCGGAATCGGGATCGGCGCCATGGTGGTCCTCGCCGTGCTGTCCGCACTCCCCACCATCGGGACCTGGGCACCGGGGAACCTGGATGGACCGGCGCAGGCGCTCGCCCTGGGCAAGCCGGTGGACAACCTCATCCCTCCCCTGGTCACCACGATCGCGCTGGTTGCCGTCGCGTACGTGGCGGCCCTCCTCAGCTTCCGGCGCCAGGAGCTCTAGGGGTCCTCGCGCAGCAGGGCGTAGGTGACGAGATCGTGGTACACGCCGGCCCGGAACTGCGCGCCGCGCTGGATCCCCTCGCGCCGATACCCCGCCTTCTCGAGCGAGCGCTGCTCCGCGAGGTTCGCCACGTCCGTTGAGGCCTCGACGCGGTGGAGCGCCGTCGTCTCGAACAGGTATCCGGCCAGCAGCCGCTGCGCCTCCGTGCCGTACCCCTTGCCCCGTGCCGACGGGAGCAGCTCGATCCCGATGTTCCAGGCGTCCGACTGCGGGCTGGGTCCGTAGTTCACCCGGTGCCAGCCCACGGTGCCGACCGGCGTCCCGTCGGCGAGCTCCACGATGAGCATCCCGTTGCGATCGTTGCGCAGCGGACCGTTGCGCAACGCCTCCCGGGGCGTGGGCTGCGGCGGCTGGCCGAAGTCGTTGAACTCGCTGAGCGCCCGAGGGTCGGCCGCCCAGGCGTCGAGCATGTCGGCGTCGGCAAGGGTCACGTCCCGCAGTCGGACCCGCATGGCGGCCCTGGTCATTCGCACCTCGTCTCGTCGCACAGCATCATCCGCGGATCCTATCCGGCAGCCGCCCCGGTCAGCACCTCGAGCGCGCGGAGCGCGACATCCACGCCACTCCGCCCCGCAGCAACCGGGATCCGGACCTGGTTGGACCCGGCCACCGGCCGCAGCCCGGCGCTCAACAGGGCGGTGACCACCTGCTGGCGCGGGTAGCGCGTCCACTTCAAGGTCACGCGCCCGGACTCAACACGAACCTCCGGGACGGCCGCCGCCTCTGCCGCGAGGCGCACCGCCACGGCGACGAAGAGGCCCTCGACCTCGGCAGGGACCGGCCCGAACCGGTCTCGCAGCTCGGTGCGCAGTGCCTCGCTGTCCGCCGCGGAGCGGACCCCCGCGAAGCGACGATAGACCTCCAGCTTGGCGCCGGCATCGGCGATGTAGGCATCGGGCAGGAAGGCTGATCCGGGCAGGTCAAGGCGCACCGGCGCCGGCTCGGGCATCGGCCTCCGACCACGGAGGCGATCCACGGCCTCGGCCAGCAGCCGCGTGTAGAGCTCGAAGCCGACCGCCGCCATGTGCCCGTGCTGCTCGGCGCCCAGGATGTTGCCGGCCCCGCGGATCTCGAGGTCGGAGAGAGCGATCTGGTAGCCGGCCCCCAGGTCGGAGGCACTGAAGATGGCGTGCAGGCGCTTGCGGGCGATGAGGGAGAGGGGCGTCCCCCGGCGATGGAGGAGGTACGCGTAGGCACGCCGGTCGGAGCGGCCGACCCGCCCGCGCAGCTGGTAGAGCTGCGCCAGGCCGAACGTGTCGGCGCGGGCGATGATGATGGTGTTCGTGTTCGGAATGTCCAGGCCGGACTCGATGATCGTGGTGCAGACCAGGACGTCGAACTGCCCGCCGGCGAAGTCGAGCATGACCCGCTCGAGCATGCCCTCCGTCATCTGCCCGTGGCCGATGGCGACCCGCGCGCGCGGGACGAGGCGGCGAACCCGGGCCGTCGCCGCCTCGATGGTGTCGATCCGGTTGTGGACGTAGAAGACCTGCCCGCCCCGGTCGAGCTCGCGGTTGATGGCGTCGCGGACCAGGCCATCGTCGTCCTCCGCGATGCGGGTCTGGATGGGGAGCCGCGCCTCAGGGGGCGTCTCGATCACCGACAGGTCGCGGATGCCGACCAGCGAGAGGTGCAGCGTGCGGGGGATGGGCGTGGCCGACAGGGTCAGCACGTCCACCTCGCGGCGCAGGTTCTTGATCCGCTCCTTGTGCGACACGCCGAACCGCTGCTCCTCGTCCACGATCAGCAGGCCCAGGTCGGCGAAGTGCACGTCCTTGGACAGGATCCGGTGCGTGCCGATGAGGATGTCGACGCTGCCGCCGGTGACCCCGTCGAGGATCTGTCCCTGGCGCTTCCTCGACACGAAGCGGCTGAGCATCTCCACCCGCACCGGGAACGGCGCCAGGCGGCGCTCGAACGTGAGCTCGTGCTGCTGGGCCAGGACCGTGGTGGGTACCAGCACCGCGACCTGCTTCCCGTCCTGGACCACCTTGAACGCCGCCCGCAGGGCGACCTCCGTCTTGCCGTAGCCCACGTCCCCGCAGACGAGTCGGTCCATGGGCCGGCGACGGAGCATGTCGGCCTTGACCTCCTCGATGGTGCGTGCCTGGTCCGGGGTCTCGGTATACGGGAAGGCCTCCTCCAGCTCGCGCTGCCAGGTCGTGTCCGCGCTGAAGCGGAACCCTTCCGCGGACTCGCGGGCTGCGTAGATCTCGAGGAGCTCGCGGGCCAGGTCGTTGACCGCGCGCGCGACGCGCCGCTTCGTCCGCTCCCACTCGGTCCCCCCAGCTTCGACAGTGACGGCGCCGGTCCCCCGGCGTAGCGGGTGATGCGCCCAATCTGGTCGGAGGGCAGGAAGATCTTGCCGTCGCCGGCGAAGTCGAGCTGGAGGTACTCCTTCACCGCGCCGGAGTACTCGCGCTGGGTCATCCCCACGTAACGCGCCACGCCGTGGTCGACGTGGACCACCAGGTCACCCGGCGAAAGCTTCCCGATCAGGTCACGAGTGATCACCTTCTTGGCGGGCGTCAGGCGCCGTACCCGAATCGCCCCGAAGAGCTCGTGATCGGTGAGCACCAGCAGGTTCGCCGGGGCATGGCTGAACCCTCCGGTCAGCGAGCCGTGCACCAGGCCGATGGCTCCTGCAGCGGGCGGCTCGCGCAGCTCCGCGACCGCGCTCAGCGGCGTGCCCGCCTCCTCCAGCAGCTCGCCGACGCGGCTGGCCTGGTCGGTGGTGATCACCAGCGACCGACCCTCGCGGGCCAGCGCGACGACCCAGTCCGCCAGGCGGTCCATGCGACCCGGCAGCGCCGGAGCAGCCCCGTACCCCAGGTCGGTGGCGCCCTGCTCATCAAGACGCTCTCCGGCCCGTCGCTCGAGGTCCCGAAGGGTCGCGGCGGCGGCATACGGCAACGGCCAGGCGGCTGGGAGCTCCCCGGAGGCGAGCAGGCCGTCGCGACGCTCCGTGGCCTGGCGATCCAGGTCGGTGGCGATGGCCGCCAGCTCGCCGGGATCGGTCAGCACCAGGAGAGAGCCTGCCGGGAGATGGTCCGCGGTCGGCCCGGCGGTGAGGAGCGCCGCCCACGTCTCGGCCGCCTCGCCCGGATCGCCCTGCTCGAGGTGGGCAAGGTCGTCGGCCAGCGCCTGAGAGATCGCGGAACCGGTGGGCAGGCGAGAGGCCAGCGACGAGAACCCGGCCTCCGGCAGGAACTCGCTGGCCGGCAGCACCGTGGCGTGGTCCAGCCGGCGGCGGCTCGCCTGGGTCATCGGATCGAAGGCACGCAGCGACTCGAGGTCGTCGCCAAACAGCTCGACCCGCAGCGGCTCGGGCGATCCCGGGGGCCAGAGGTCGACGATCCCGCCCCGATTCGCGAACTCCCCGATGCCACTGACCTCCACGACCGGCTCGTGGCCACCCGCCACGAGAGCGGTCAGGAGCTCTCGCTGCGCGATCCGGGCGCCGACACGGAGCTCCAGGCGAGCGGTGCGGAGCTGCTCCGGGGAGATGGTCCGCTGCACCATGGCCAGCAGCGGGGCGACGACCACGAGATCGCGAGAGCGAGCACCCAGCTCGGCCAGGACCCGCAGGCGCTCCGCGGACTCCTCGTGCTCGATCAGCGCACGTTCCAGCGGCAGGGCCGCGCGCTCAGGAAGGACGAGCACGTGCCCCGCGATCTGCCACGCGGCGAGGTCATCGGCAAGCCGGTGCGCCTCTTCGTCGTTGCGCACGACGACGACCAGCGGGGTCCCGGCCGGCAGGACGCTTCGGCGGGCGGCCAGATGAGCGGCCCAGGCCGCCGACGGAACGCGCAGCGATGTTGCGCCCGGTTCGGGGAGCGCACCGGCCAGGGCCGGAGTGATCGCGGCGACCCTGCGGTCGGCCCCACCCCTCGCGGACGCCGGGCGCGCGCGCTCGGGGGAGCGGACCGTCACGCCGGTGGCTCGGCCAGGTCGAGGCCGTTGTAGGCGTTCATCGCCTCGTCGAGGCCATCGCGCAGCCAGCGTTCCACGGCGTCGGCGGCCGTCGCGACGGCCTCGTCGGCGAGCTCCCGCTCCGCGGCGCGGAACGTCGAGAGCACGTGGTCCACCGCCTCGCCGCTGCGCCCGATCCCGACGCGCAGCCGCGCGAACTCGTTCGTGCCCAGCGCGGCGATGATGTCGCGCAGCCCGTTATGACCGCCCGCGGACCCTGCCCGGCGCAGTCGGATGCGGCCGAGTGGCAGGTCGATATCATCGGCAACCACCAGCAGGTCCTCGGGGATCTCGGCGGCGGCATTCCGCATCGCCGCGCGCAGCGGCGGCCCGGATCCATTCATGTAGCGCATCGGCTTCACCACCAGGACCGCGCCGAGCGGCTCGGGGAGGCGCACCTCGAGCACGGCGGCACCATCGCGCACCCGACCCTTCCCCGTCTGGCCCCAGCGGTCCGCCAGCAGGTCAACGACGCGAAAGCCCACGTTGTGACGCGTGAGCCGATATCGATCGCCGGGATTCCCGAGCCCGCAGATGACCTTCATTGCCGGCCCGATGGTAGCGGTTCGCGCGGCCCCGTCGACGCGCCGTATCCTGAGCCGCATGCCGGGCAACGAGGTCGTGGTCATCGGCGGCGGGATCGTGGGGACGTCCGCCGCAGCCTTCCTGGCGGAACGAGGCGTTTCGGTCACCCTCGTCGAGCGGACCGGGATCGGCGCCGGGGCATCCGGGCGCAACCTGGGCGCGGTCCAGCACCCGTTCGACCCGATCCTGGTACCCCTCCACGAAGAAACGCTCGCGATGTACCGCGAGATGACCGCCGGCGACCATGGCTTCAGCTTTCCGTCTGACCCGACGGGCCTCCTCCTGCTTTCCGACGACCGTTCGGTGCTGGACGCGCAGGCGCGCGGCCTGGCCGCGGCGCCCGAGCTACGGCCGGACCTGCTCGAACCACGCCAGACCCGGTCGCTCGAGCCCGGCCTGGCCGGTGACCTGTGGTCGCTCCGACTCGCGACCGGCTACCCGGTGCCGCCCCATGCCGCCACCGCCGCCATGGCGGGGCGTGCGCGGGCAGCGGGTGCGCACATCGAGATCGGCAGCGCCGCCGTCCCCGCCATCGAGCACGGCCAGGTCACGGGGGTGCTGCTGGAGGGGGCGCGACGGCTCGCCGCGGATCGCGTGCTGCTGGCCGCCGGGCCGTGGAGCCCGTACCTCGTCGACCCCAGCGGGCGCTGGCTGCCCATCGTCGCAACCTGGGGCGCGACGGCACAGCTCGCGATGGCGGATCCACCCAGGCACGTCGTCGAAGAGGCCCGCGTGCATGATGTCAACCGCCCGATCGCGAGCGCCGATGGCTCGGTCGCGCCACCGCGGCCGGAGGCGACCCCGTCGCTTTTCACCCTGGCCGCGGCAGCCGGGGTGGCGACCATCGGCTCCACATTCCTCGGTGCGGAGCCGGATCACCGGGCGCTGGCGCCAATTCTCGTGCGGCGCGGCGAACGGTTCCTGCCCGCCCTGCGTGACGCGACCATCACCGCCACGCGGGCCTGTGCGCGACCGCAATCCGTGGATGGGCGCCCGTTCATCGGGTCGATCCCCGGCCTTGCAGGCGCGTACCTCGCCGCGGGCCACGGCCCCTGGGGGATCTCCTGCGGCCCGGCGACGGCCAGGCTCGCCGTCGACGCGATCCTTGCCGGGAGCGACGAGCCCGTGCCGCCCGACCTGCGGGTCGATCGGCTGGCGGCTCCCGCGCGCGCGGGATGGCCGTAATGAGCCTCCCTCCGGCCCCGATGCATGGCGGGCGGGCGGCCGCAGAGGGCCTCCCAGGGGAGCTGGGAGCGCTGGCTGCAGCCTATGGCGCTGAGATCGCCATCCTTGCCTCGCTCGTGCTCCAGCAGCGGCACGCCGCCGAGACGGTCGTGGACCGCAGCCTCGTCGAGGCCTTCCGCGAGCGTCGGCTGCCGGAGACTGATCCTGACCGTCGCCTCGCGGTCCTGCGCATCGCGGTCCGGCGAACGCTCGAGGTGGAACGCCGTTCCGGCGCCGTCGACCCTCTCCTGCTCGATCCGGTCATCGCGGACGCGGGCGGTACAGTGCCCGGATCCTCCGCGGGCGGGGCCATCCCCCCGGCCGCCATCGTCGCCGCCATGGCGACGTTGCCGGCACGCGACCGTGCCGCGATCGCGCTGCGTCACGCCCTCGAGCTGGACCCGGAGCAGATCGCCGTGGTCACACGTGCTCCCGCGGCGCGCTGCGCGGCGAGGCTCCGGGACGCGCGCGACCGCCTGCAGGAGATGCTGGAGGGGAGCCAGCCGATCGGCGTGATCGAGGAGATCACCGATGGCCACTGACCGCGGGGCAGGCGATCCCGCACGCGATGCGGGCGACCGCTTCGACGAGCGCCTGCGGGCGGCACTCCTGCTGGAGGCGCAGCGGTCGAGCGTGGACGTCGATGTGCGGCGCCTGCGGGCCGCCGTTGACGCTCCCCCCGAGCCGTGGCGTCCGCCGCGCTGGTGGCGCGGCGCGACTGCAATGGTCCTGGCTGCGGGCCTGGTGGCCGCCGTCCTGCTGCTGCCTTCCAACACGCAGCCCCCAGGGGCCCCGGAGATCGCTGGAGCGGCGACCGCCAGTCCCGTGATCCTTGACCTCGCTGACCCGGGGACCACGCTGCCGGCACCGATCACCCTCGCCGACTGCCAGATCTTCCCCGCGAACGCTCGGCTCGCGTTCAGTGGCTGGGCCACGACCGACGTGCTCCGGGTGTCGGGTGGGTCGGCAATGCCGGGGCAACCGGTCTATGCGGTCATCACCCGCGGGCTGGCGGAGTGGGTCGGCTGGCGCAGCGCGGACACCAAGCCGATGTACCCGGCCCCGGTCGGCCGCATGGGATGCATCTTCGATCCCTCGACCGGCGCTGTCAGCCAGGTCGGCGTTCCCATGGACTGGCAGCCGCCGGCGATCATCGACGGGTGTCCGGCCTCGCCGGAGGACGAGTTCGCCGGCTACAGAGAGGTCGGCGGACCCCGGGCCTGGGCCCTGCTGCCGACATCTGCCGGCGGGTGGGTCAGCGGCCAGCGCGCGCTCGTCATCTACCGCCTCAGCCCCGCGCTTGGGGCGGAGGAGTCTCTCTCGGGGTGGGCAGCGCCGTTGGCCGGTGGTGGCGGACCCGGTGTCGACTCCGTCGTGACCGGCGACCGCATCGTCGACCTCGGTGATCCCAACGCCACGGCCGTTCCCGCGGTCGCTGAGCGCCCGGACGCCGCGAGCTACTACTTCATCCAGCAGCGGTTCACGTCGCCGGGCTGCTGGGTGCTCGACGTGGCCGTGAACGGCGAACTGGCCGGCTCGGCGGTCGTGTACGTCGGAGCGCGCTGACCGGTCGCCGGGTGCGCCGCCCCGCGGCGCGAGACTAGGTCCCGGAGCGGACGGCGTGGCCGTCGCGGTCGAAGAGCGAGCCCGGTCGCCACGCGATCTCCCGATGCTTGCGATGGAGTCCGTTGAGGACCTGCCGCTCGAGCCCGCGCATGGCCTGCTCCTCCTCGAGCTCCGTATGGTCGTGTCCGAGCAGGTGCAGCGTGCCGTGAATCGCCAGCAGGACCAGCTCCTCGAGGACGCTCCATTCCCCGCCGGCCGCCTGGCGCACCGCCTGGTCCACGTCGAGCACGACGTCACCCAGGAGCATGGCGCCGGGCGGGGAGATGTCGTCGTCGGCCAGGCGCGATCGGCCGTCCTCCAGCGACCAGGTGTGGAGCGGGAAGGAGAGGACGTCGGTGGGGCCGCGGTCGCCCATATGATCGAAGTTGAGCCGGGTCATCTCGGGATCCGCGACGAGGCTGATCTCCACCTCGCACGGCTCGCCGCCCAGCCCCAGGTGGGTCGTCTCCGCCACGGCCGACTCGATGAGGGCCAGCGCGACGTCGACGCCGACCGGCTCGCACGCGGCGGCCAGGCGCTCCGGCCCGATGCGATCGTGGAACGTGATCGAGCAGCCCATGGCTGCGATCATCGTAGGCGGCTGCCGGCCCGGGCTCAAGAGCCGGACGAGCGGCGGCGTCCCCCGGCGCTCACGCGCCCTGGCCCTTGCCGGCCTCCCGCCGCTCCCCGAGGGGCAGGACGTTGTCGGGGTACTTGATCCGGCTGTGGTACATCCCCAGCAGCTGCTGGACGAACGCTTCCTTGATCTGCGCGATGTTGTGGAGGGTGAGCTCGGCATCGTCGAGCTGCCCATCCTCGATCCGCGCATCGACGATGCTCTCGACCATGGACCGGATCGACGGCTCGTCCTTGCTGTCCAGGGATCGCACGGACGCCTCGACCCCGTCGGAGAGCATGAGGATCGCCGCCTCTCGGCTCTGCGGCTTGGGGCCCGGATAGCGGAACGTGTCCTTGTCGACCGCCTCCGCATGGCCGCCGGCTTCCCGCACCGCCTTCCCGTAGAAGTAGCTCATCACGCTGGTCCCGTGGTGCTGCGGGATGAAGCCGATGATCTGCACGGGGAGCCCGTGCTCGTACCCGAGGTCGATGCCGTCGCGGATGTGAGCCGCGATGATGCGGGCGCTCGTCTCTGCGTCCAGCTCGTCGTGGATGTTCCGCGCCCCCGCCTGGTTCTCGATGAAGGCAAGCGGGTTCTTCATCTTGCCGATGTCGTGGTAGTACGCAGCCACGCGCACGAGAAGCGGATCCGCGCCGATCGTCTCCGCGGCGCGCTCCCCGAGGTTGCCAACCATCACCGCGTGGTGATAGGTCCCCGGCGTCTCGAGCAGGAGTCGTCGCAGAAGCCGGTTCGACGGGTTCGCGAGCTCCAGCAGCTGGAAGACGGTCATGATCCCGAACAGGTTGCCGAGCATGGCGAACGAGCCGACCGCCAGCACGACGGACAGGAAGGCGTTCACGAGCCCGGCTCCGGCGAGCTGGGCGATGCCCGTCGCGTCGGCCTGCTCGAGCAGGCCGAAGGCGACCACCACGGCGACGTTCGTGAAGGCCAGGAACAGGCCAGCCCGCAGGAATGCGTTGAGCCGTTCGGCCCGAGTGACGGTGAGCAGCGCCGTCATGCCGCCCGCCATGACGTACACCGCGGGCTCAAGGCCGTTGGGATTCACGAGGCCGGCGAGGATGGCCAGGACGGTGGCCATCGCGGCGCCCGCGTAGCCTTCGAGCAGGATGCCGACCAGGAGCACGGTCGCCGCGGTGGGCACGGCGTAGGTCCAGATCGATCGGTCCCCGGCAACACGAATGGCGACGGCGCTCACCAGCAGGGTGAGGCCGAAGAGCAGGAGGGAGCGGTTCCGATGCCAGATCGTCGGCTGGAACCGCCACAGGAAGGTCACGAGAAGGACGGACAGCAGCAGGGAGAGCAGGCCGTTGCCGATCACCGTCTCGAGGGCGAAGCGCGGACGCGTCAGCCCGAACTGGTCGAGCTTCTCCATGACCAGCGTCGTGATCGGATCCCCGGCCCGCACGATGCTCTCGCCCTTCTGCACCAGCACCGCCACGGGCTGCACCGAGGCCCGGGCGGCCTCACGCGCCTGCTGTGTGGCTGTGTCACTGACCTGCTGGTTTGCGGCGATGAAACCCGCCGCCAGGTCACCGGCGATGGACCGATCGTCCTCCGTCAGGTCGGTCGTGATGGCGTTGCGGACCTGCTGGCGCACCGTGTCGAGGTCGTCCGTGCGGACGGCCCCGCTCTGCGTGGTCGCGAGAACGCTCCGGGCATCGGCGGTCAGCGCCGCCCAGCGAAGCCGCGACATGCTGGTGATCTGGCTGAGCTCCGCCTCGGACAGCTTGGTTCCGGCGGCCTGCGTGACGCTGGCGACCAGCTGGTCCGAGGTCATCGTGTTGTCGTCGCGCTCCTGAAGCAGCTGCGCGATCCGCTCGACCAGCGAGTCGAACGCGTTGAGCTGGGCCGTTGCGATGTCCTGCGGCGGCGCGATCTGCACGTACACCGGCGCCACGTTCGCAGCGGCCTGGTCGCGAGCTGCCTCCGTCTGCGAGTCGCTGACGAACTGGTTCGTCCTCGGGGCGTTGATATCCCGCTGGGCGACCTGGCCCACCTCCAGGGTGACCTGGCCGGGCGTCAGGTCCAGGGTGAGGATCGCCATCAGGGCGGCTGACAGGATGGCGGTCACGATGACCGCCCGGGCGATGGGTCCCCGCCCGAGCGTGTGGTCTCGCTCTGCGAGCGTGCGCGGGACGAACATGGCCGGCGCCTAGGCGCCGCCCCCCTCGGCCAGGAGGCGCTTCACGAGGTCGCTGACGACTCGCCCATCGGCGCGGCCGCGGACCTGCGGCACCAGGCGGCCCATGACCCGGCCCATCTCCGATGGCGACGAGGCGCCTGTCTCGGCGATGACCGAGCGGGCCAGCGACTCCAGCTCCGTTGGATCGAGCTGCTCCGGGAGGAACTCGGCAAGGATGGCGGCCTCCGCCTCCTCGTCGCTGGCCCGGTCCTCGCGACCGGCCGCGCGGTACACGTCGATCGACTCCCGGCGCTGCTTCACCTGGCGACCAAGGACCTCGACGATCTCGTCATCGGTCAGGTCGCGGCGCAGCTCGATCTTACGGTTGTGGGCAGCCGCCATCGCCATGCGCAACGTCTGCGTGCGACGGTTGTCGCGCGCTCTCATCGCGTCGCGCATGGCGCCCTCGATGCGGTCGAGCAGGGTCATGGCTGAACCGATGCGGGCGGAGTGCGTGGCCATCGGTCTGATGGCGGCCTCCGCCGGTTGGCGGCGTGCGTCTGGCGCTACTGGCGGGAAACCTTGCGCTTCTTGGCTTCCTTGCGCTTTCGCTTCACGCTGGGCTTCTCGTAGTGCTCGCGGCGCCGTGCCTCAGCCAGGATTCCCGACTGCTGGATCTTCTTGTTGAAGCGGCGCAGCGCGCTCTCGAACGTCTCGTTCTCGCCCACGCGGACCTCTGCCAAACGTCTCGCCTCCTCTCTGCCTTCGTAGTCGTGCCACTCGCGGAGCGCACCCCGGTGCGCCCGTGTGCGAGGTGCACGCAAGCTGCGCCACTCTACCAGCGGCCCCGGGGAGGGTCAACGAGTGACCCCAGTCGCGATCTCGTCTTGACGCCCGGCACCCCGCTGCCGCATCATCCCGCCACCAAGTGACTGACGGTCAGTCAGTTGTGATGTGAGGGCGAGCAGGATGGCAACCTCGTCGAGCGAGGCACGGCGAACAGCGCGGCGGGACGCGCTCATCGACGCGACCATCGCACAGCTTCGTGAGCGCGGTCTTTCGGAGGCGTCCGTCGACCATATCGTGCAGACCGCCGGAGTGGCGAAGGGCACCTTCTACCTGTACTTCGCCACCAAGGACGATGCCGTCACCGCCGTCGCGGAACGGATGGTGGCTCGCGTGGGCCGGCTCGTGGAGGAGACCCTGGCGGACGCCAGCCGCTCCCCCGTCGAGCGGGTCCTGGCGCTTGGGCAGGCCGTGAGCCAGGTCGGTCGCGAGCCCCATGAGCGCGAGCTCATCGAGGTCTTCCACCGGCCGGAGAACCGGGCCGTCCACGACCGGGTCGGCGAGCACGTCATGGCGCGGATCGCGCCGCCCCTCACCGCGGTGATCGCCGAGGGGATCGCCTCCGGCGCATTTGTCGCCCAGGACCCGACGCGCGCCGCGCACTTCGTCCTCGCCTGCTTCGAGGTGCTCCACGAGGTGATCGACGATCCCGCCCAGGTCCCCGATGCCATGGACGAGCTCAACGCGTTCGTGCTCCGTGCCCTCGGCGCCAATGGGGCCGACGCGTCATGACGGAGCTGGCGGTCGCCACCACCGACCTCACCAAGCGCTACAGCGGTGACGTCCTGGCGGTCGACCACGTGGACCTGCGCGTGGCCCGTGGCGAGATCTACGCCTTCCTGGGGCTCAACGGCGCCGGGAAGTCGACCACCATCCGCATGCTGCTCGGCATGATCGCGCCCACGCAAGGGTCGGCCGTGCTGTTCGGCGAGCCCGTCCGAGCCGATGCGAGCGCGCTCTGGCGGCGGGTTGGTCACCTCGTGGAGTCCGCGACGGCCTACCCGGACCTCACGGTTCGCGAGAACCTCGAGGCAGCACGGCGCCTGCAGGGGGTTACCGATCGCGGTGCGGTGGATCGCGAGATCGGGCGGCTGAATCTGGGCGAGTACGCCGGGCGGAGGGCGGGCGCGCTGTCACTCGGCAACCTCCAGCGGCTCGCGCTCGCCCGCGCGCTGCTGCACGAGCCGGAGCTCCTGGTTCTCGACGAGCCCGCGAACGGCCTCGATCCCGCGGGCCTGATCGAGATCCGCGAGCTGCTCAGCGCCCTGGCGCGCGAGCGTGGGGTCACCGTGTTCGTCTCGAGCCATCTCCTCGCCGAGGTCGACCGCTTCGCGACCCGCGTCGGCATCGTCCACCGCGGGCGTCTCGTGGAGGAGCTCGACTCGGAGGCGCTCCAGCGGCACCGGGATCCACGCCTGGAGGTCGGCGCGCGCGACCTGGATCGCGCCGCCGCCGCGCTGCGGGCGGGCGGGTTCAGTCCCGAGCTGGCCGGTGGGAAGGGATTGCTCCAGCTGCGCGACGAGCGCGCACTGGCCGAGCCGGACGAGGTGGCCCGCCTCATGGTGGCTGCGGATGCCCCGCCAATCCACATGGCCGTCGCACGCGAGACCCTGGAGGACCACTTCATCCGCCTGACCGGCGGCAAGGAGGCAGCATGAGCGTCCTGTGGGTCGCCATCGGCGTCGAGCTGGGCAAGGCGTGGCGCTCGCGCGTGCCGTGGGTGATCGGCATCGGCTTCTCGGTGGCTCCGCTGGTGGGCGGCCTGTTCATGGTCATCCTCAAGGACCCGGAGACGGCGCGGAAGCTGGGCCTGCTGGGCACCAAGGCCCAGCTCGTGGGGGGCAGCGCCGACTGGCCGACCTACCTTGGCCTGGTGTCCCAGGCGATGGCCGTGGGCGGCGGGATCCTGTTCGCCTTCCTGGCAGCCTGGGTCTTCGGCCGGGAGTTCGCCGACCGCACGGTCCGCGGCCTGCTCGCCATTCCCACCCCGCGCTGGGCGATCGTCGTCGCCAAGACCGTGGTGGTCATGACCTGGGGCATCGCCATCTCGGCCTGGGTGACGGCGCTTGGCTTTGCGATCGGCGCCGCCGTGTCGATCCCGGGCTGGAACCCGGCGCTGGGGTGGAGCACCCTGGGGACGCTGACGATCATCGCGGTCATGGTTGTGGGCCTGCAGACGACCACCGCCTTCTTCGCCTCCGCGGGACGCGGCTACATCCCGCCCCTCGCCTGGGCGGTCCTGACCATCGTCGCCGCCCAGGTGTTGGGCGTCCTCGGCCGCGGGGCCGTCTTCCCCTGGGCGGTGCCGGCCATCGTCTCCGGCGCGGCCGGGCCCGATGGCGAGGTCGCCAGCGTGGCGAGCTACGTGATCGTGGCAGTGACCGTCGTGATCGGCCTGGGCGCGACGATCATTTGGTGGGAGCGGGCCGACCAGACCGGGTGACGTCAGGCGTCCGCCTGCGTCTCCGATCCGTCGCTCGAGGCATGGGTCGCATCCCATGCCCGGTACGACTCGGCCAGGTACTCGATCGGATGGCGAACGGGCTTCCCGGTCGCCGCGCTGATCTGCCAGCGGCAGGTCTCCGAGTCGCACGCCGCATCCGGGGCACCGGATGCCACCACCTTCTCGAAGAGCCCGCGACCCACGTCCTGCGCGACCTGCCAGCGCTCCTTCTTGAGCCCATACGTGCCTGCAGCGCCGCAGCAGTCGTGGTTGGAGTCGACCGCGCGAAGCCCGGGAATCAGCCCGAAGAGGGTCGTCGCCGGGGTCCCGATCCCGTGGGCCCGCAGCTGGCACGGGGGGTGGTACGGAAGGTCGCGTTCCATCGGCGCCAGGCGGGTGTCCAGCTTGCCTTCGTCATGCAGCTCGGCGAGCAGCTCGCAGATGTCCCAGGTGGCGTGCGACACGGCCCGCGCATCGGTGTCGTGGAGGTCAAGCATCTCGTGCCACTCGGCCTTGAGCGTGTTCCCGCACGAGGTGGAGGTGGACACGATCCGATACCCGCGCCTCGCGTAATCGGCCAGGCTGGCGATGTTTCGGGCAGCCTTCTTGCGGGCCTCGGGGTAGAGGCCGTTGCTGATCATGGGCAGGCCACAGCAGCCCTGGTCGGGGACGACGACGGTGAAGCCGTTGCGCTCCAGGACCTCGATCGCGTCACGCCCGAGCCCGGGCTCGAAGCCGTTCACCGCACAGCCGTGGAAGTAGACGACCGTCTTCTCCGGGCCGGCGTCAACCGCAGCGGGCCGATGGCGCAGCCAGGAACGGAAGGTCTGGCGGGCGAAGGGGTGCACCGCGGCCCGTCGATGGATGCCACCCACCACCTCGCCCAGCCAGCGGGCGAACCGGTTGCGGATGCCAAGGTTGACGATGGGGGCCAGCGGAACACCGAAACGGATCAGGAGGTCCGTGTCGGCGATGAGCCGATTGCGCACGCTCGAGCCACGCTCGGCGACGACGTGCGCCCGGGTCCGGCTGTTCGTCTCCGCGATGAGGACGCCGGCCGGGCAGGCCCGGGTGCAGTAGCCGCAGCCGCTGCACCAGTCGACGGTCACATCGGCCACCCGCTGGTCGCGGAAGCGCTGCGCCTGGGGACCGACGTACTTGGGTCCGGGGAACAGGTCCGTGACGCGGGCCACCGGGCAGACCGTCGTGCAGGCGTTGCACTTGATGCAGTGATCGGTGGAGAACGGCGGATAGCCGTAGTCGCCCGCGTCGACGAAGCTCACGAGATCACCGCCGTCTCCGCCTGGCCGGCGCCGGTCAACGAGCCGGCAGCGCGCCATGCGCTCGCGATCGCCACGCCGTCTCCACATCGCTCCGACAGGTAACGCATGCCGGCCAGGGCACTGCCCACCACGCACAGGTTCTGAAGGACGACCTCCCCGTCGGGACCGACCGGTCGCAGCGACTCGTCGACCCGGATGCCGGCCGACTCGAGCGGCACGCCGTCCGAGCCGTACAGGTCGCCGTCGAGCCACGAGCCTCGAACCGCGGCCGAGACGGGGAGGCCGGCAACCACGTCGCTGACGGCCCCGTCACGTTCACCGCGGAAGCCACCGCCCGCGATCCCGCCCGTGGCCAGCACCACGGCCCCGGTCCGGATGCGCATGGGCCGGGCTGCGCCCTGCGTTTCGACCGCGGTCACCCGCTCGCCGTCGCGAACCAGCCGCTCGACGGGGAATCCGATCTGGATGCCGACGCCCAGCTCGAGGGCCCGCCGCCGCAGCGCCTCGAAGAGCCGCAGTCCGGGGACCGAGGGCGGAAGGGTGGGGATCTCGAACACCGGGTGGCCCAGGCGTTCGGCGGCCTGGGCAAGCACGTCCGCGTGGCGGTCCATCCCGAGGACCGCCGGCAGCCCGATTCTCCACCTGCCGCTCGACGGCAGCGCCGCGCGCAAGGCATCCAGCGCGCTGGAGCGCCACGGCTCCGCATCGAAGCGACGGGCCAGGGTGAGGGCGTTGAGGTTGTGCAGGTCTGCCAGGCCCGGAAGTGTCGCCATGCCGCCTTCGATCCGCGTTGGGCCGCGCCGCCATGCCTGGCCCGCCAGGTTTCGCGCGGCGAAGCCGGGCCACGCGTCGCGGAACCGCTCGATACCGAGCAGGAAGAGGCCCTCGTCGCGCTTCCAGGTGTCGAGCGCCGCGGCCTGTCCGGCCGGCACGATGGCTGCGCGGCGCAGCCCGCCGACCGGGGTCGGGAAGGGGCGCAGCTGATCGGCGAGATCGCCGCGATACGGGAGACCCAGCGCCGCCACCCTGGCGAGATGGGCGGAGACGGCAGGCGCGACGTCGGGGTGCAGCGTCGCGTACGGATGATTCGGCACGAGGCGGAGGGCCTCAACGCCCTCGCTGGAGGTGGTGACACCCGCCGGCGCGGCCACGTCCAGCCCGCCGTGCGCCCAGTGCGTTGCGGCCAGGCCCTTGGCGGCCAGGTGGACCCTTGCCCCGCGCTCGGCGAGCTCGATCGCCGCACTGAGGCCGGAGAGCCCCGCCCCGATGACGACCACGTCAGCGCTTGGCACTGCGCGAGCCTCCGTCCCCGGGCGGCAGCGTGTCGATGGCCATGGTGCCCCGGTAGATGCCGGCCTCGAGCCAGAGCTCCATGAGCTGGTCGCCCCAGGCGATGGGCACAGCGCCACGCAGGCGCTCGCGCAGGAACCCGCGCAGCGAGTCGTTGGGTTCGGGCGCAGCGGCCGGCAGCGTCCCGGCGTCGTACCGCTCGGCGAGGACGGCGGCCGCGCGGCAGGTGCAGAAGGCGCCCTGGCAGGGACCCATCCCCAGCCGGGTCGTCCGGCGCAGGTCGTCGAGCGAGGAGTCCGCGCGCTCGTCGAGCGCGTGGTGCAGCGTGGCGTTCGTCACGATCTCGCACTCGCAGACGAGCTCCGCGTCACCACCGCCATCGGCCTCGATGCCGGCCAGGCGCGACCCCTGCCAGTACGAGGTGCCTCCCGCCGGAGCCGGAAGCGGCTCGATGGCTGTTCGGCAGGGAGCCGTCACCCCGAGCGATGCGGCAACGCGGTCCGTGGTCTCCTGGGCCATGAGCCGGAAGGTGGTCAGCTTGCCGCCGACAATGCTCCAGAAGCCCGGGACCCCGTCCTTGGCGCCGTGGTCGATGACGTGGTGCGCCCGGCTGATCTGTCGGGAGTCGGCATGATGCTGCTCCTCGACCTTCCCGCCCAGCTCCGTGGCGTCGTACAGCGGCCGGCATCCTGCATACGAGCGCAGCACGCGCGCGCTCGAGAGGCCCGGAATGAGGCGGTCGCCATCGGCCAAGAGGGCCTCGACCTCGTCGGCGGTGACGACGACGTCGTCGGGATCGGGCACCGTGATGTCGGTGGTGCCCAGGATGCTCACCGTGTGCACCGGCACCAGGATGTCCCCGTCGCCGGGGGGTGCAAGGCGGTTGATGCATGCGCGGGTGATGCGGCGGTTCATGATCAGCATGGAGCCCTTGCCGGGGCTCATGTGCAGGAGGCCGCCGGCCAGCTCGGCAACCTGGCCGGCCCAGGCGCCGGCCGCATTGATCAGCACGCGGCAGGTGACGCTGCGCCGATCGCCGGTACGCCGATCCTCGAGCTGCACGCCCTGCACGCTGCCGTCCGGGCCGCGATCGACCGCGACCAGCGCCTGGTAGCGCCACGCGTCGCCGCCGTACCCGCGGGCCGAAGCGATATTGGCGTCGATCAGCTCCCACGGCTCCAGCGACGCGTCCTGGACGGCGTAGGCGGCCCGGATCCGGCGGTTCACGAGCGGTTCCGCGGCAAACAGCTCGTCCAGCGCCACCGGCTCGATCGGCACCCCGGCGGCCGCGCACGCAGCCGGGAACCCCGCGAGGTAGTCATCGGGGTCGTCGGGCGTGGCCACGAAATACCCGCCGCACATGTCGATGCAGCCCTGGGCGATGCGCCGCAGGGTGGCGTTCTCCCGTGCGCAGTCGCGCGCCGACCCCGGATCGCGCACGACGTAGCGGGCACCCGAGTGCAGCAGCCCGTGGTACCGCCCGCTCGTGCCGGTGCCGAAGTCGCCCCGCTCCACCAGGAGCGCGCGGATCCCCCGCATCGAGAGGTCGCGCAGCACGCCGGACCCGGTCGCGCCTCCGCCCACGACGACCACGTCGACGTCAGTCACGGCGTCGACCGACGAGCATGTCCCAGGCCCCGGCGACGTAGTCGTAGCCGGACACGATCGTGAGCACGGTGGCCGCCACCATGAGCCAGAAGCCGATGGCTCGCAGGGCGTCCCCCACCCCGAGGCCGGAGAGCGGACCTCCCTGCGCCGCATCGAACGCCAGCAGCAGGATCGCCATGGCGGCCAGGGTCGTGAGCGTCTTGCTCTTGCCCAGCGCCCGCGCCGAGATCACCACGCTCCCGGTTGCCGCGAGCTGCCGGACGCCGGAGATCACGAACTCGCGGATCAGGATGATGGCCACGATCCAGGCCGGGACCAGCGAGACCTGCACCATCGCGATCAGGACCCCCGCCACCAGCACCTTGTCGGCGGTGAGGTCCATGAACACGCCGAAGGGGCTCACCTCTCCCCGCGCGCGGGCGACCCTGCCGTCCAGGAAATCGGTGACGGCCGCCAGCACGAAGACCACGAAGGCAATGAGGCCGGCCCCGGGAAACGGCAGGACGAGCAGCGCGATGACGACCGGCGTCAGGCCGATGCGCAGCAGCCCCAGGAGGTTCGCCGGCGAGGTGAGCCGCGCCGGCGCCGGCGTGTCAGCCATGGGTCGCCACCTGCTCCTTCTGGCCGATCTTGCGCTCGGTTCCCGCGCGCAGCCGCCCGATGTTGTCGGCGTGGGCGACGGTTACCAGCGTCCCGGCGGCGAGGGCGTAGGCAAAGGCCTGCACCGTCGAGACGTTCACCAGGGCCAGGATGCCCACCACGACCGGAGAGAGCACGGCTCCCGAGACGGATCCGAGCGAGACGTACCGCCAGCGCCAGATGACGAACACGACCACGGGCGCCATCACCAGCAGCGCCCAGGGCGCCATGGCCCCGAGTGCGCCGGTCGAGGTCGACACGCCGCGACCACCGGTGAAGCGGATGAAGACCGACCAATTGTGTCCCACGATCGCCGCGAAGCCGGCGGCGGCCGCGGCCCACTCCGTCAGCGAGGCGGAGTCGGCCGGAAGCAGGAAGCGCGCGATGAGGACGGCGGCCACGCCCTTCCCGATATCGAGGATGAAGACCAGCGCGGCGGGCCCTGCGCCGAGGGTGCGGAGCGCGTTCGTGGCGCCGGTGCGATGCGAACCGTAGGCGCGGATGTCGATCCCCCGCGTGAGGCGACCCATCAGCAGCCCGAACGGGATGGCTCCTAGCAGGTAGCCCATCAACACCGCCAGCACGACCGTGCCCAATGCTCAGCCCTCCAGCTTGTCCATCTCGGCCGCCGAGTCGGCCGCCTCCAGCACTGCGTCGAGGGAGTCCCCTGCAGATGCCTGCACGGACGCGACGAAGGCGCCCTCGACGAGTGGCCCGCGGCTGATGCGCACGCGGGTCGCGAGTGCCGGGGTAAGCAGCTCCTCGATTGCGGTCTGGGCCGAGAGTACGGCAGAACCAAGGTCCGCGACCAGCACCACACCGTCCCCGCGGTCCGCGGCCTGGATGGCGGCGGCGATGCGCGCGGCATCGGTGCCGATCGTCTCAGCGTCCAGACCCCCCGCGGCGAGCAGCGGCGGCTCGTCGGGCGCCAGGTGGCCAAGGGCGGTGACGAGCGACACGACCGCATCGGCGAGCGGCGCGGAATGCGAGACGACGACGATCCCTACGGCCATGGGGGGTGCTCCTCCTAACGAGAGGCGGCGCGGCTCTTCCGCGAGCCGCGCCGCCCATGATCCTCCGATCGGGCCGCCTCAGGCGGCCGCGATCGTCACTCCACCCAGTCGAAGGTCCGCGTGACGGCCTTCTTCCAGAGCGCGTACTCCTTGGCTCGCTCGGTGGCATCCATCTTCGGATCCCACTCCTTGTCCTTGCCCCAGTTGGCGCGGAGGTCCTCGACCTCCTTCCAGAAGCCAACGGCAAGACCGGCCGCATAGGCGGCACCCAGCGCGGTCGTCTCAGCGACGGTCGGCCGGATGACCGGGACGTCGAGGACATCGGCCTGGAACTGCATCAGCAGCTCGTTGTAGACCATCCCACCGTCGACCTTCAGCGAGGTGAGGGCCACGCCGGAGTCCTTGTTCATGGCATCGACCACTTCCTTGGTCTGCCATGCCGTTGCCTCGAGCACCGCACGCGCGATGTGACCCTTGTTCACGTACCGGGTCAGGCCGGCGATCACGCCGCGCGCGTCGCTCTTCCAGTACGGTGCGAAGAGGCCGGAGAAGGCCGGGACGAAGTAGACGCCCCCGTTGTCCTCCACCGTGCCCGCCAGCGCCTCGACCTCGGCCGAGGACTGGATCATGCCCAGGTTGTCCCGCAGCCACTGCACGAGCGCGCCCGTGATGGCAATCGAACCCTCGAGCATGTAGACCGCCGGCTGCTTCCCGATCTTGTAGCCGAGGCCCGTGATCAGGCCGGACTTCGACGGAACCGGCTTGTTCCCCGTGTTGAGCACCAGGAAGTTGCCGGTGCCGTAGGTGTTCTTGGCCTCGCCGGTGCTGAAGCAGGTCTGGCCGAAGAGGGCCGCCTGCTGGTCGCCGAGGTCGCCTGCCACCGGGATGCCGGCGAGGACACCGGTCGCCTTGCCGTACTCCTCGCTGGAGGCCTTGATCTCGGGAAGCATCGCCTTCGGCACGCCGAGGATCCCCAGGATCTCGTCGTCCCAGGCGAGGGTCTCGAGGTTCATCATCAGGGTCCGGCTGGCGTTGGTCACGTCGGTGACGTGCTTGCCGCCGTTGGGGCCACCGGTAAGGTTCCAGATGCACCAGGTGTCGATGTTCCCGAAGAGCACCTCACCCTTCTCCGCCTTGGCGCGGACGCCCTCGACGTTGTCGAGGATCCACTTGATCTTGGGGCCGGAGAAGTAGGTTGCGATCGGCAGTCCGGTCTTGGGCCGGAACCGATCCTGCCCGCCATCGGCGGACAGTGCGTTGCAGATCTGGTCGGTGCGGGTGTCCTGCCAAACGATGGCGTTATGGACCGGCTTGCCCGTCGCCTTCTCCCAGACCACGGTCGTCTCGCGCTGGTTGGTGACGCCAACCGCCGCCAGGTCGCTGGCCGCGATGCCGGTCTTCTTCAGCGCGCCCTCGATGACCGCCTGGCTCCGCTGCCAGATCTCCATCGCGTCGTGCTCGACCCACCCGGGCTTCGGGTAGATCTGCTCGTGCTCCTTCTGGTCGATGCCCTTCACCTGGCCTTCATGATCGAAGATCATGAAGCGGGTCGAGGTCGTGCCCTGATCGAGCGCTCCTACGTAGTTCGCCATGTGTTCCTCTACTCTCTGTTCTTCGGACGAATCGGGGCGGACGCGGCTGCTCGGCCCGCTAGCCCGCAGGCGCCATGGCGTCGCGGAGCGCCTCGAAGAGGATCGTTGTCGAGGTTGCACCCGGATCTTGGTGATTCGCCGAGCGCTCCCCGAGATAGCTCGCCCTCCCTTTGCGTGCCACGAGCGGCGTGATCCTGTCCCGGCCTACGGCAGCCGCCTCGGCGGCGGCTTCCAGGGCCGTGTGGACGTCGGTGCCGCCAGCGGCCGCCTCAAGTGCCTCGACGGCAGGTGTCATGGCATCGACCATGGTCTTGTCGTCGAGCTCTGCCTTCCCGCGCTGCTTGACGCCCTCCAGGCCAGCGCGAACCGCCGCAACGAACTCCGGCAGGGTGACCGACCGACGTTCGCCGAGGGCCGTGGCCAGACGAAGGAAGAAGGTGCCATAGAGCGGCCCGGAGGCGCCGCCAACGGTCGAGATGAGCGTCATCCCGACCGTCTTGGCGATCGTCCCCAGGTCACTGCCGCGCAGATCGGGGAGCTTGGCCAGGACCGCGGTGAATCCGCGGTCCATGTTGATCCCGTGATCCGCATCCCCGATCTGCGAGTCGAGATCGGTCAGCTCGACCTTGCGCTCAGCGATGCGCTGGGCGTAGAGCTCGAGAAACCGAACCAGGTCGTCCGACCCAATCTCGATCATCGGTCCTTCACACTCCCCACCGAAGAGCCGGGGTATGGACCGGCGCGTCCCAGAGTCGGGTCATCTCGTCGTCGAGCTTGAGCAGCGTGATCGAGCACCCTGCCATGTCCAGCGACGTGATGTAGTTCCCGACCAGGTTGCGCTCGATCGAGACGCCGCGATCGCGGCACATCGCCGCGACCTTGTTGTAGACGACGTAGAGCTCGATGAGCGGCGTACCACCCATGCCATTGACGAAGGCAAGCACCTTGTCGCCGGACTTGAATGGCAGGTCATCGAGGATGGGGGTCATCAGCATCTCGGTGATCTCGTCCGCGGTCGCAAGCTTCTTGCGCTCGCGTCCGGGCTCGCCGTGGATGCCGATCCCGATCTCCATCTCGTCGTCGCCGATCTCGAAGGTCGGCTTACCGGCGGCCGGCACGGTGCAGCTGGTGAGGGCCATTCCCATGGATCGCACGTTGGCCTGCACGCGCTCGCAGAGCGCGGTGACCGCCGCGAGCTCCTGTCCCTCTTCGGCCGCCGCACCAACGATCTTCTCGGCGAGGACCGTTCCGCCAACGCCGCGACGTCCCGCGGTGTAGAGCGAGTCCTGGACGGCGACGTCGTCCGCGATGACGACGCTCGTCACCTCGATTCCCTCGGCCTGTGCCAGCTCGGCAGCAAGCTCGAAGTTCATGATGTCGCCGGTGTAGTTCTTCACGATGTGCAGGACGCCCTTGCCACCGTCGACCGCCTTGGTGGCGGCCAGCATCTGGTCGGGGACCGGCGATGTGAAGACGGCGCCGGGGCAGGCGGCATCGAGCATGCCCATGCCGACGAACCCGCCGTGCATGGGCTCGTGCCCGGAGCCACCACCCGAAATGACGCCGACCTTGCCCTGGCGCGGCGCGTCCTTTCGGACGATCACGTTGGGCTCCTCGATCCGAATGAGATCGCCGTGCGCTGCCGCCATACCGGCGAGTTCCTCATCGACGAGGTTGTCGGGCGTATTGATGAGCTTCTTCATCGTTGCTCCTTGCCCGTAGGCATCGACTGACAGACGGTACGAGTTCCCTCCCCGGCGGTTGGCCCCAGCGACATCGCGCCGCGGTCAACCGCCGGTGGGTGGCGTCAATCGAGGTCGACCTACAGACCCATGAGCATGAAGTGCGTCCCCAGATAGTTGAACACGATCCAGCCCAGGGCTCCACCGACCAGAGGACCGATAACCGGGATCCAGGAATAGCCCCAGTCGCTGTCTCCCTTGCCGGGGATGGGCAGGATGGCGTGCATGATCCGCGGCCCAAGGTCTCGGGCCGGGTTGATCGCGTACCCCGTCGTGCCGCCGAGGGCGAGGCCGATCACCAGGACCAGCAGGCCCCAGGAGAGCGCGCCGCCGATGGCAGGCGTGCTGCCCTTCGCCAGGCTGAAGCCGACGAAGACCAGCATGAAGGTGCCAACAACCTCAGACAAGAAGTTCCATCCCGTGTTCCGAATGGCCGGACCCGTGGAGAACACGGCCAGCTTGAGGCCGGGATCGTCCGTCTCCTGCCAGTGCGGGTAGTAGTGCAGGAACACGAGGAAGGCACCGATCATCGCGCCGATCATCTGGGCGACCCAGTAGAGCAGCAGCTGATCTGCACCGAAGTTGCCGTTGTTCGCCAGGCTGTCGAGCCACACAGCGAGCGTCACCGCCGGGTTGATGTGGGCGCCGCTCGTCAGGCCGGCGACGGCGATGCCGGCGAAGACCGCGAATCCCCATCCCATGGTGATCACGATCCAGCCGGCGTTCTGTGCCTTCGACTTGGCCAGCAGGACCGCGGCCACGACGCCATCGCCGAGCAGAATCAGCGTCCCGGTGCCCAGGATCTCGGCGACGAACTTTTCCATTGTCATGCTCTTCTCCCTCGTTATGAGGATGGCTTTGCGTAACGACTGCCATGACGCCATTCGATGAACAGGGCGACACCGCCCTTCGTTCTGCACGCGCGCTTCTCGCTGTCCTCCTTCCTGACCGTCACCCGGCGAGCCGGACCGGCGACGGATCGCCGTTCCCGGGTCGCTTCTCCGTGATGAGTGCGCGTGCCGCGGCATCAACCACCTCCGCGAGCGGGGCATTCCGCCCTGCACGCGCGGCGGCAACCAATGCCCCTTCCACGAGGGGCGCGTCACTGACGACGACGCGTCGGCGAAGATCCGGTGCAAGCGCGTCAATGGCGAAGCTGATCGTCAGCCAGGCGCTGCCCGAGTCGTAGAGCACGACCGTGCCATCGGGGCCGGCAGCGCCGAGCGCCGCGACAACCCGGGCAAGGCTGGTGCCGGAGCGTCCGTCATCGGTGCCTCCGGCAACCTCGACCACCGGGGGGTGCTCGATGCTCTCCTCGATCATCTGCAGCAGGGCGTCCAGCAGCTGAGGGCTGTGCGACACCAGCACGAGGCTGACCACGCGCTCGATCCTAATGACGAATCGTGAGGATTCCGTCAGCGACCCATGCACAGTGGATCGCGATTTCGGGTCGCGCAGACCTTGTCCCGAGGCGCCGCGGGTGAGTATCCTCGTCCACCAAATGGGAGAGGGCATCCTCGCCGTGGGGGCTGCGAGCGCCGTATCGGTCGACCGCCCGGCGATCGACGTCGGCGCGGCACGCGCGTACCTGCGCCGCTGTGCGACCCTCATCGCCCGACACTCGGAGGCGCTGACCCGCCTCGACGCGGCCCTCGGCGACGGTGACCACGGCGACAACCTCCGGGCTGGCTTCGCCGCCATCGACGAATCACTGGTCGTCCACGCCGCGGAGATCGATGGGGACCTTCCGGCCCTCCTGCGCTCGGTCGGCGCAACGCTGGTCGCGAGCGTGGGCGGAGCATCCGGACCGCTCTACGGCTCCGCGCTGATGGAGGCTGGCTTCGCCGCCCTTGGCACGGACGGCGGGGACCGGCTCGCCTCGCTCTCGATCCTGCTCGACGCGGCCGCGGTCGGGCTCGCGCGCCGGGGGCACTGCACCGTGGGTGACAAGACGATCTACGACACGCTGGCACCGGCCGCGGATGCGCTGCGGGCAGCAGTGGCGCGCGGCGACGATGAGCGCATGGCGATGCGCGAGATGGTGCTGGCCGGCGCCCGGGGGATGCGCAGCACGACGGCCATGGTCGCACGCCGCGGGCTCGCCCTGCGGCTCGGCGAGCGGTCCCGCGGGCATCGGGATCCGGGGGCGGCCTCCTGCCTGCTCCTCCTCCGTGCCCTGGCGACGAAGGATCCCGGTGGCGACTGAGGGCGCCCCTCCCGCGGCGGAGGTCGATCGGCTCATCGCGGACAACGAGCGGACGTTCCGCGAGGCTCAGCTCGCCGCGGACACCGTCTTTGCCCATTACCAGCTGAGCCAGATCCTCGCGTCCCACGAGGCGCCTGCCGCCTTGGCCGGCGCGATCCTGGATGAGCTCATGCACCTGTCGGGAGCCGATGGCGGCGCCCTCTGGATCCAGGATCCCCGCTCCGAGCGACCGGTCCTGGCGGCACAGCGCGGCGCCTCCGCTCCGACGCTCGAGGGCGAGGACGACCGCTCCACGGTTCGGGTCGCGCTCGACGACGGGTCCCGTCGGGTGGGCGTCGTCGCCCTGTCGCATGCTGGCGGGGAGCCGCTCGACGTCGACGGGGTGCGCTTCCTGGCTCACGTGCGCCACGAGCTTGCCGTCGCGCTGCGCGGCGCGCAGCTCCGGGAGGCGCTCGATCTCGAGCGCGCCGAGCTGCGGGCCGTGTTCGAGGGTGCCAGCGACGCCATCGTCCTGGTCGACGACCAGCGCCGGGTCGTGCGAGTCAATGGTGCAGCGGGCGCGCTGCTGGGCATGGAGCCCTCGAGCACCATCGGCCAATCATGCGAAGAGGTGTTCGCCTGCCATACCGCCCAGGTCGCGGATGCCTGCCGCGACGGCTGCCCATTCGCCCACGTGATCGCGACGGGCGAGCAGATCGGCGGGCACGAGCGAACCCTGGGTGCCGGCGTGCCGGAGCCGGTGCACGTGGTCGGCAGCTACGCACTCGCCTCGCGGTCGACGGGGGGTGCGGCGATGGCGGTCGCCATCTTCCGCGACACGACCCAGATGGCGCACCTGCAGGAGCTCCGGCGCGGATTCATCGCCACGGTCAGCCACGAGCTGCGTACCCCGCTGGCGTTGATCAAGGGGTACGTGGACACGCTCCTCGAGCTCGACCCCGACCCGGCGACGGTTCGCAGCTACCTGCAGCGCATCGACGAGACGACCGAACGCCTCTCGGATCTCGTTCGCCAGACGCTCGACGTCACCCAGCTCGCCATCGGCCAGCTCATTCTCGAACGCTCGCCCACGCCGCTCGGTGACCTCGTGCGTGGTGCGGTCGAGGACCTCCGCCTCCAGATGCCCATGATCGTCCTGGAGCTCGCGCTGGATGACGCGATGCCGATCCTGGATCTCGACGCGGGGCGGATCCGCCAGGTGCTCGACAACCTGCTCGGCAACGCCAGCAAGTACGGCCGCCCCGGGGGCCCCATCCGGGTGCACGGATCGCTTGCCGATGGTGCCGTGCTCGTCGCGGTCGAGGATGACGGCGTGGGTGTGCCGACCGACGAGCGTGACCTGGTCTTCGAGCAATTCCATCGGGGCCGCAACGTTCGCGAGTCGACGCTCACCGGGTACGGACTGGGCCTCAGCATCAGCCGCCGGATCGTGGAAGCCCACGGGGGCCAGCTGTACCTCGAGCCGAAACGCGGGCGGGGCACCACGGTGGTCATGCGGCTGCCCATCCAGCACCACGCTTCCCTGGGCGGTGTCGCGTGACCGAGCGCGTGCTCATCATCGAGGACGAGCCGGAGTTCGCGGCGCTCGTCGAGCTGTGGGTGCGCCGCTCCGGGCGCGAGACAGCGGTCGCCACCTCCGGCTCCGAGGCGATGCGGCTGCTCTGGGACCAGCGTCCCGACCTCGTGACGCTTGACGTCGGGCTGCCGGGGATCGACGGCTGGACGCTCTGTGAGCGGATCCGCGAGCTGAGCGACGTGCCGATCCTGATCGTCTCGGCCCGCGGCGCCGAGAGCGACCGCGTGCGGGGTCTGGAGATCGGAGCCGACGACTACATCGTCAAGCCGTTCAGCTTCCGCGAGCTGATGGCCCGCATCGACGCGGCGCTGCGTCGGGCGCATGCGGTGCACCAGCCCGGACCCGGCCCGCTCCGCTACCGCGAGCTGACGATCGACCGGGACGCGCACCGTGCCTGGCTGGCCGGAACGGAGCTGGCCCTCACGCCCACGGAATTCGCACTGCTCACCAGCCTCGTCGAGCGTCCGGGGCATCTCGTGCGCCACGACCAGCTGCTCCGGGCGGCATGGGGAGGCGAGTATCGCTCCGAGGTTCAGCTGCTACGGACCGCGATCCACGGCCTGCGCCGCAAGCTCACCGAGGCACTGCCCGGCGAGGAGTACATCGCGGCTGAGTACGGGCTCGGCTATCGGTTGCTGCCCTCGCCGTCGCCAAGCTGAGCAATCGCGTCCGCGAGCGCTTCCAGCAGGAGCGCGGAGGAGGTGGCCCCGGGATCCACGTGGCCGCGGGCGCGCTCGCCCAGGTAGCTGGCCCGTCCCTTGGTCGCCACCAGGGGAGCGGTCTGCGCACGCCCCGCATCCGCGGCCCGAGCCGCGGAGCTCGCGCAGGAACGGAGTGACCCATCGCGTGTCGCTCGCCAGGCCTGCACGCCGGGGACCAGCGCGTCGAGCATGGTCTTCTCGCCCCTGGTGGAGCGACCCCGGCGGCCCACCGCCGCCACCGCTGCCTCGAGCGCGCGACCGAACGATTCGGGGCGCAAGGTGTCCGTGCCGTCGAGCTCCGACGCCAGCTCGAGGAAGAACGTGCCGTACAGCGGGCCGGACGCACCGCCCACCGTCGAGACCAGGGTCCTGCCGGCAAGCGCGAACAGCTCGCCGCCGGATGCGGTGAGCTGTTCAGCCGCCTGGTTGGGATCGAGCCGCTCCCTGATCGCTGCGAATCCGCGTTGGAGATTGATCCCGTGGTCGCCGTCGCCGATCGCCGCGTCAAGCTCCGTGAGCCACGTGGCGTTCTCCTCGATGCGCTCGGCGCTCAGCGTGAGCCAGCGCCGGGCCAGCTCGGAGGCCGCCAGCCCGTGGCGTTCTGTCAGCTGGGCTTCTCTTCCTGCCCTTGCGCGAAATCGCCGCGCTTCGGACCGGTATGCGCGTGCCCCTCGGCCTCCTCGCCCGTAGCGAAGTCGCCCTTGGTCACTTCCGGTATGACGTGCCCCTCGGCCTCCTCGCCCTCAGCGAAGTCGCCGAGATGCTGATCCTGTGCGGACTCCTCCTCGGCTGCCTCGCCTTCGGCGAAGCCGTGGAGTTGTTCCGGTTTCTGCTGATCCATTGGGGGTATTCCTCCTTCGGCCCACTGTGGGGGCCTGATCGCGCCTGAATTGTGACTCTCGCGCCGTCGGTTGGCTAGTGCCACGCAAGGGCGGCGCGCTCGCCCCAGTAGGTCACCGGGTCCTCGCGAAGCTCGTCCAGCGCGCGCAGGGCATCGGCGTCGAGGCGCAGGTCGAGGGCCCTGAGGTTGGATTCCAGATGGCCCACGGTGGCTGGACCCAGCAGGGTGACGTCCGCCCACGGCTGCTCGAGCACGAACCGCAGGGCGACGGCGTCCGTCCCCACTCGCAGGCGATCCGCCACCGGCTCCAGGCGCTCCGCCGCGTCGCCCAGTACCAGGCGACCATTCGCCAGCGCCTCCTTCACCAGGACGCCCATCCCCTGCGCATGGGCCTCCGCCAGGGCGTCGGCCGCTGATCGCTCGAGAACGTTGAAGGTGGCCTGGACCGTGTCGAAGACACGCTCGCCTCCGCGCTCCAGCCCCGACGCCACGCGCAGGGTCTGCGCCTGTGCCGTGCCGCTCAGCGTCAGCCCGATGGCGCGCACCACCCCGTCGCAACGCAGTCCCACGAGTTCGTCGAGCACCTCCGCCGATTCCAGGATGCCGGAGTCGAGGGTCGCACTGTGGACCTGGAGCAGATCCAGGTGTGATCCCAGCAGTCGTGTGCTCTCCGCGATCTGTCTCTTCAGGGTCGCGAGCGAGTGGTCCTTCACCTCGTGGACGGGAGCGTTCGTCTGCCAATCCGCGACGTAGGTATAGCCCCACTTGGTGCCGATGGTGAGCTCGTCCGGCCCGATGCCACGACGTTCCAGCCACGCGGCGAGGAACTCCTCTGCGCGTCCGTAGCTCCGCGCGGCATCGACGTACGTGATCCCGGCCGCGCGAGCGGCATCGAGCACGGCGAATGTGGCCTCCCGCATGGCGTCGATGCTGCGACCCTTCGGGAAGTCCCGATCATGGCCCAGGTTGATGTACCCCGGGCGGCCGAGCGCCGCGAGCCCGACGCCGAAGGCGCTCACGGACAGACCGGTGCGCCCCAGCAGCAGGGATTTCGGTCGTGACTGCATGCGCCCGAGGATACGCTCCGAACGCGGGACCTTCGGCCCCCCGGGGGCGATCATATGGACCTCGCGGGGATCAGCCGCGGAGCGCAGGCTGGGGGCATGACTACACAGGGTCGGCCGTCGTCGCCGCGACCCACTGCCCTCGTGGTGGGAGCCGGCTCCACCGGGGCCGCGACCGCGCACGACCTGGCACTGCGCGGTTTCGCGGTGACCGTGGTCGAGCGTGGCGAGATCGCATCCGGCACGACGGGCAGGAACCACGGGCTGCTGCACTCGGGGGCGCGGTATGCCGTGAAGGACCCCGAGGCGGCTGCCGAATGCATCGCTGAACGGGACATCCTCGCCCAGATCGCGCCCGAGATCCTGGAGCTCAACGGCGGGCTCTTCGTCGCGCTGGACCAGGCCGGCCTCGACTATCGCGAGCTGTTCCTCGATTCGTGTCGCACCGCCGGGATCCCCGTCCGCGAGCTCACGGCCTCGGAGACTCTCGAGCTCGAGCCTGCGCTCAACCCGGACCTCCTGTGCGCGGTCGAGGTCCCGGACGGGGTCTACGACCCGCTCCATCTCTGCCTCGCCTTCCTGGCAACGGCAGCGCGCAGCGGTGCGCGGGTGGAGCCGTACCACGAGGTCGAGGAGCTCATCCTGCACGGCAGGTCCGTGCACGGCGCCGTGGTCCGCGACCGATGCACCGGTGAGCGCCGCCGGTTCGAGGCCGACGTCGTCGTGAATGCCACGGGACCGTGGGCCGATCGGCTGGCGCGGATGGCCGGCCTGGATGTTCCGGTCACGCCGACCGCGGGTGTCATGGTGGCGGTGGCCGGCCGCAGTGTCGACCGGGTGATCAATCGGCTCGAGCCGCCGTCGGACGGCGACATCGTGCTGCCGCAGCGCAGGACGGTGGTGATCGGCACGTCCTCGTGGAGTGTCGAGGACCCGGATCGGATCGACATCCCCGAGGATCACGTCGAGCTCATGTTCCGCCGCGGACGCGAGTTGATCCCGCGGATCGACCGTGCCGACGAGCGGGGCGTCTTCGCCGTCGCACGCCCGCTCATCGGGCGTCCGGGCGACGCCGGCCGCGAGCTGTCGCGGACCTTCGAATGCTTCGACCACGCCGCGGACGGTGTGGAGGGATTCGTGACCATCAGCGGCGGGAAGACGACGACTGCGCGCGCGATGGCGGAGAAGACGTCCGATGTCGTCTGCGCCAAGCTGGGCGTCGATGCCGTGTGCCGGACCCGCGAGCTCCCGCTCGCCTCGTACCGGGAGTACCAGCATGCCTGAGCAGCCGATCACCCTCCGCGTCTGGCGCAGCGCCTCGGCCGAGCGATCCGAGCCTCGATTCGACGAGTTCACGGTGCACACGGATCCGGAGCGTGACATGGTCCTGGACCTCGTCGAGCGCGCGTGGGCGGACCAGGATCGCTCGCTCGTCTTCCGGCACGCCTGCCATCACGCGTCGTGCGGTACCTGCACGATTCGCGTCGACGGGCGGGAACGGCTGCCCTGCATCACCCGCGTCAGCGACGTGTGGAACGGTCGAGCCAAGCTCACCCTGCAGCCGCTGCGCAACGTGCCGATCGTCGCCGACCTGGCCATCGACCCGGAGGCCCACATGGAGCGCATGGCAGCCCTGGGGTTGCCGTACGTTCGGACCGTCGAGCGGGAGGTGCGTGCCACGGACGCGGGAATCGCTGACGCCGACGTCGGCGCGGCCGAGCGCTTCGAGGACTGCCTCGAGTGCCTCGCCTGCGTCTCCGCCTGCCCGGTTGCCGCGGGCGACCCGGAGTACCTGGGGCCCGCGGTGCTGGCCGCCGCCGACCGCCTCCTCGAGGAGCCACGCGAGACGGATCCGGCACGCATCCTGGCCCTCGTCGACTCCGACCATGGCGTCTGGCAGTGCCGGTCCGTGTGGGCCTGCTCCGCTGTCTGTCCGTCGGACGTGGATCCGGCGATGCGGATCATGGACCTTCGACGGCGAGCGCTGATGAGCTGATGACCACGCACACACCTCCCCGTCTCCCGGCTCCCGGCCTGCTGCGGCGGCTTGCCTACTGGCTCGAGCCACGCCGCCGCGATCCGGGTTGGCTGGCATTCGCCCTCAACCGCTTCGCGGGCTACATCCTGGTGCTCTACCTGCTGGCGCACATGGTCGTGCTCAGCCAGCTGGCTGCAGGCGCGGAGGGCTGGAACTCACTCCTCGACCTGTTCGGCTCGAAGCCGTTCCTGGTGGGCGATGCCCTCCTCGTCGCCGCCGTTGTCTTCCACGGGCTCAACGGCGTCCGGGTCGCGACCTTCACCGCCGGCTGGGGAACGCGCCACCCCAATGCCTGGGTCGCGGTGGTCCTCGCCGCGAGCGCCGGCCTGGCGCTGCTCGCAGCCTGGATGATCCTGCTGTGAGCGGCTCCTCGGTCCCCCGCCGCTTCCTGGGGCGCCCGGAGGGTACGCGGCCCGGCTACGTCCCCGAGAGCCTCGACCGGCCAACCGCGGTGCCGGCGACCCGTGCTCGTTCCGGCAGGCTGTGGCTGGTGCAGGCGATCGCGGGCGGCCTCCTCGTCGTGTTCCTGGGCGTCCACCTCATCGCCCAGCATTTCCTCATCCCGGGCGGCCTGCGCTCCTACGACGACGTCGTCGCCTACCTGCGTCAGCCGCTGGCCCTGATCGCCGAGATCGGCCTGCTGGCAAGCGTGCTGCTCCACGCCGGGCTGGGCATTCGCTCCACCCTGGTGGACGTCATCCGTGATCCGCGCCTGCTGACGCGCGTCAGCCGGGTGATCGCCGTCGTGGGCGTCGGGATCTTCGTCTACGCGATGTGGCTGACGCTGGTCATCATCGGCGCCATCTGAGCCCTTCTCAGCCAGGGGGCCAGGTCATGGCCCGCCCGCCCAGCAGGTGCAGGTGCAGGTGGGGCACCGTCTGCCCGCCGAAGGGGCCGATGTTCGACACGATCCGATAGCCCTTCGCCAGGCCGGCGTCACGCGCCACCCCGCGAAGGGACGAGAAGAGGGCGGCCAGCAGCGCAGTGTCCGCGGGGCTGTCAGTCAGGGCATCCAGGGACGGCACGTGACGGCGGGGCATCGCCAGGAGGTGGGTCGGCGCCCGGGGCGCCACGTCGCGCACCACGATCACCGTTTCGTCCTCGAACACACGGTCGGACGGGATCTCTCCCGCGACGAGGCGGCAGAAGAGGCAGTCGGGGTCTCGCCGGTCGTTCATGACCACAGGCTAGGCGAAGTCGCCGGTCCGCGACAAGATCGCCGCCGCGGCGGCGATCGCGACCGACTCCGAGCGCAGGACCCGCGGACCCAGGCCGGCGATGGTCACCCCGGCGCCTTCCGCGGTCCGCACCTCGCCGGGGTCGAAGCCACCCTCCGGACCGACCAGGACCGCAGCGGGAGGTGCCAGAACACCCAGGCGCGGCTGGTCGGGGCCCGCACGCTCGAAGAGGAGGACCGCGTCTGGCGACAGCACAGCGTCGAGGGGCTCCGGCGCCATGACCTGCGGGACCACGCCCCGCTCCGACTGCTCGGCCGACTCGCGCGCGATCGCCCGTAGCCGGTCAAGCCTCCGCTCCGAGAGGTCCCGCGCAACGCAGCGCCTCGAGACGAACAGCCGGAACGCCGCGACGCCCAGCTCGGTCCCCTGCTGCACGACGCGCTCGAGCCCGTCCCCCTTGATGAGCGCCTGGCAGACCGTCAGCCGATGGCGCGGCTCACCGCCAGCGGCGCCGCGGGCCACCACCTCGAGGTCGGTACCACCGCCGGCGAGCCGGCAGCGGACCTGGGAGCCACGCCCGTCGAGCAGGACCAGCTCCTCCCCGTCGCGCAGCCGCAGGACCCGCATGACCTGGTGGGCAATCTGCTCCGGGACCGCGAAGGCATCGGCCTCGATCGCCTGCGGCTCCACGAAAAAGCGATGGACGGTCATGCGCTCCGCTCCAGGCGCAGGGAGACCCACTCTCCGTCGTCCAGGCGGTGGACCGGGCTCAGTCCCTGGCCCGCCAGCGCGCCAAGCACCTCGTCAGCGCGCGGCGCGATGATCCCCGAGGCCAGGAGCGTCCCGCCCGGTTCGAGATGGGCGGCCAGCCCAGGCGCCAGCTCCACCAGCAGGGCTGCGACGAGGTTGGCCGTGATGAGCGGAAAGCGGCCAAGCCCCGACGTGGGTTCCGGCGAGAGCGTGCCACGCAGGACCGTCATCCGCTCGCCGAGGTCGTTCGCCTCGGCGTTGGCGCGCGTCGCCTCCACCGCCAGCGGATCGGTGTCGAGCGCGGTGACGTCGCCCACCCCCAGGAGAAGCGCGGCGAGGCCCAGGATCCCCGAGCCGGAGCCGATGTCGAGCATCCTCGCCGGCAGCGGGTCGATCTCCTGGAGGAGAGCGAGGCAACCGCGGGTCGTCGGGTGCAGGCCGGTGCCGAAGGCCATGCCGGGGTCGAGGCGCACGGCGACCTCCCCCGCCCCCAGTTGCTCCGTGAGCCAGGACGGGACGATGACCACGCGGCCGATCCGCTGCGCCGCGTAGCCCGCCTTCCAGGCCTCCAGCCAGTCACGGTCGTCCACCGGCACGACCTGCAACGGGCCAATGGGACGCAGCCCGAAGGCCTGCAGGTGCCACAGGGCGCGCTCGGTGGCGTCGATGGCCACCGGCGCCTCACCGTCGTCGGGGATGTGCGCCGTCACCAGGTACGGGGCGGCCGGATCCTCGCGGGCCGCGAGCTCATCGTGCGGGTCGCGGACCAGGCGGGTGGGGCGCACGGCGGCGCCGCGGCCGAGCCGGCCGAAGATCTCGGAGATCGCCTCGATGGCCTCGACATCGGCCTCCACGGTGAGCTCCAGCCAGCGCATCGGGGCCCTCAGTCGAAGAGGGTGCGCAGGCGGTCCACGATGCTGGGGCTGCCCTTGGGCAGGACCGCCGGCCCGGTCACCCCGTCCAGCTGCCGGATCAGCTCGCGCTCACGCTTGGATAGCTTCGCCGGAACGACGACCGTGATGATGGCATGCAGGTCGCCGCGGCCGGCGCCGCGCAGCCTAGGCACGCCCTTCCCCTTGAGCAGGATCTCGCGGCCGCTCTGGGTCCCCGCGGGCAGGGCCAGCTCTTCGCTGCCCTCCACGGTGGGGACGGTGAGCGTGGCGCCAAGGGCGGCCTGGGAGAACGTGACCGGCAGCTCGATGTAGAGCTCCGTCCCATGTCGCGCCAGCTGCGGGTGCTCGCGCACCGACACCACGACGTACAGGTCTCCCGAGGGGCCGCCCCGCGGGCCGGCCTCGCCCTGGCCCTCGATTGCGATGCGCTGCCCGGCGTCGATCCCGGCCGGAACGGTGACCTGGAGGGTTCGCTCCTCGCGGACCCGACCATCACCGCGGCAGTGATGGCAGGGGTTCGCGATCACCTTGCCCTCGCCGTTGCAGCGGGGGCAGGTGACGATGTTCACCATCTGCCCCAGGATCGTCTGCGCCACCCGCCGGCGCTCGCCGGTGCCGTTGCACTCCGGGCAGGTCTCCGGCTCGGAGCCCGGCTCGCCACCACTCCCGCCGCAGACGGAGCAGCGCACCAGCGTCGGGAAGTGGATCTCCCGGGTGACCCCGAAGACCGCCTCCGCGAACTCGATGGTCAGGTCGTAGCGCAGGTCCGATCCGGCCTGCACCCGCCGCCGGCCGCGGGTGCCCGCCGGGGCGCCGCCGAAGAACGCATCGAAGATGTCGCCGAACGGTCCGAACCCGCCGCCGAACCCATCGAAACCGCCGGCACTGGCACCGTCCACCCCCGCGTGCCCAAACATGTCGTACGCCTGGCGCCGCTGGCGGTCGGAGAGCACGCGGTAGGCCTCGTTGAGCTCCTTGAAGCGCTCCTCCGCGCCCGGGCTGCCGTCCACGTCGGGGTGGTGCTGCTGCGCGGCCTTGCGGAATGCACGCTTGATCTCCTCGTCGGACGCACCCCGCTCGACCCCCAGGACCGCGTAGTAGTCGCGCTTGATGGCCATGGCGGGCAGGATTATACCGATTGGCACTCCGAGATTCAGAGTGCCAGCCGGATCCCACTGCGAGCCACGGGCCTGAAGGCCTATTCGTGGAGTGGCGGCGTCCCGGGACCGGAGGCCGCCTCGAGCGGCGGGAAGAGGGCCCGATGGGATCGCTCGTAGCGCTGGTAGCTTCGGATATTGAAGGCAGCATGGACGGCGATCGCCGCGAGGAACACGAAGGCGCCGCTCGCGACCGGGACGACCGACTCCATGGAGATCGACCAGACCTGGACGACACCGATCGCGGCAAGGACGCCGGCGACGGTGGCGTTCACGAAGCCGATGGTCGCCGGCGTGGTGATGAAGCCATGGAAGAAGCCGGAACCGTGCTCCACGATTCCGTAGGTCCGCTCGATGCCGCTCGTGTCATCGGTCCAGCCGGAGGTGAAGTACGGCTCGAGGTCGGGCTCCATTTCGATGTAGGCGTGGCGCAGGCGGTTCATCGCCGACACCCAGCGGGCATCCTCGTTGTTGATCTCCACAAGCCGGACGAACGTCGCGCAGCCCATGACCAGCACCACCGGCAGGAGGAGCACGGCAAACAGGACGAATTCGCCGGAGAAGCTCGTCGCCTGGGCCACAAGGGCAAGCGCGACCACGGCGCCGGACAGGACCGTGAGGAACATCCCTGCGCGGCTGAACGACTCGCTCCAGGAGAGGGAGCGAGTGGCCAGCATCGACCAGTGCTCGGTGGCCAGGATCTGCAGCCGCTGCGAGCGGCGGCTGGCATCCTCGGTGTCGCCCGGCTCTCCGTGGGCGAGTCGGTGCATGGACGGCCCGGTCGGCATGCGTTGCATCGCGGTGCTCCTGCGTTCGTGGCGGCAGCGCATGAGTCTGAGGCCGGGCACCGGGTTCCTGTCAAGGCCTGACGGTGACGCTCGGCTAGGATGCGAGCCGATGCCGACCCTCGACCTCTCCGCGGACCATGCCCGCCGCTTCCTGGTACGCAGGCACCTCCTCGACCCGCCCCGCGCCCTCCCCGCCGAGCCGGAGTCGGTGCTCCGTGTCCTGGATCGGCTGGGGCTGCTGCAGTTCGACCCGCTGGAGGTACCCGGTGCCCGGAGCCACGACCTCACCCTCCACGCACGGATCGGTGGGTACCGACGGGAGTGGTGCGATCGCTGGCTGTACGGCCCGCCGCAGGGCGATCCAACGGATCGGCGGCTCATCGAGCTCTACAACAAGAGCCTCAACATCCTGCCCCTCGCCGAACTGCCGCACTACGCGAGCACCTGGGACCGATCGCACGACGAGTACCGCGACCAGATCCTGCGCGAGCAGGCCGCGGTGGCCGACGCCATCCTGGAGCGGATCCGGACCGATGGCCCCCTGTCGACCGGCGCCTTCCGCGAGCACAGCCACGCGATTGACTGGTGGTGGGGGGACACCTCTGCGGCGCGGGCGGTGGCCGAGGCCCTGTTCGTCACGGGTCGCCTGGGCATCGCGCGGCGCGACGGGAACCGCCGCTACTACGACCTCATCGAGCGACTCGTGCCGCGCGAGCTCCTTGACCGCCGAGAATCCGCGGATGACGCGGGGCGTCATCGGCTCCTGAGCCGCTACCGCGCGGTGGGCCTGCTGGGTTCGGTCCTCTCCGGGGAGATCGCCGTGGGAACCGAGAAGGCGCCCGGCCGGGCCCGGCACCTCGCCGCCCTGGTCGAGGATGGGACGCTCCTCGAGGTCAACGTCGAAGGGCTGCGCCATCCGCGCCACCTGCTCGCCGAGGAGGCGCACATCCTGGCGGCCTCGGCCGAGGAGCGGCCAGCCGGGGCTCCCCTTTCGGTCACCTTCCTGGCGCCCCTCGACCCGCTCGTCTGGGATCGCCGGATGCTTCGCGACCTCTTCGGGTTCGACTACCTGTGGGAGGTCTACATCCCGGCCGCCCGGCGTCGGCACGGCTACTACGTCCTCCCCATTCTCTTCGGCGACCGGCTGGTGGGCAGGATCGAGCCGCGCTTCGAACGGGCCACGCGGACGCTGCGGATCGTGGGCGTCTGGTTCGAGGATGCCTTCGCGCCGCTGGAGGCAGCCGGCTTCGTGCCGGCCCTTGCGGCCTGCGTGACCGCGTATGCGACCTTGGTCGGTGCGCGGCGGGTGACCTGGCCCCGAACCCGACCCGGGCGCGACCTGGCCGGCGCGCTACGGCGAGGGGCCGGGTCCCGGGAGTAGCGTCACGACGCCGTCGGTCGTCTCGGTCCACGTCCCGCTCAGGATGCCCGGCACCGGCCCCGTGTCGAAGGTCAGGGTGAACGTGCCGCCGCGCTGCTCCTCGCAGGCGGGCGGGGAGCTGCCGTCGATGGAGCTCACGTAGACGACGACGCGCTTTGTGGCGAGGAGCGTTCCGCTGCCCCAGCCGGGCAGGGTCACCTCGCTCGTCACGGTCGGATCGGACACGGTAAAGACGTTCGTGTATGTCCTGCCGTCGCAGGTGACGGTGGTGGCCGGCACCCGGCTCTCGATCCAGGTCGCGGCGTAGGTGGCCGTGAGGCCATCGGCCACCAGCATCCCGTCGAGGTGGCCGCGAAGACCACCGTCCGTCGTGCTGAGCCGGGGAAGCTCAGACGGCCGCTCGTCGCTGAACGTGGTCGGAAAGCCCGATGGGAACGCCGCCAGGATGGCGGGAGTCGGCGCCGGGGTGACGGGGCGCTGGGTCGGGGACGCGGACGCCGAAGGCGAGGCCGCGGGCGAGCCGCACGCGGCGAGGACGAGCAGCAGGAACCCGGCGGCGAGGCGCCGGGCCGGGAGTCGCGTTGGCATGGCCTCTCACCGACTGCGGGCAGTGTCGCGGATTCTAGCGGGGTGCCGGGCGCACTCCAATGACCCCGTGGTCCCGATCCGTGGAATCCACTAGTCCGAGAAGTCGACGATCAGCGGGGCGTGGTCCGACGGGATCCCCGGGTAGGTCGATGGCTTCCGGGCGTCCCGGTCGCGCTGCGCGCCGACCGCCCGCTCCGCGAGCGGCTCGGTGACGTACACGTGGTCGATCCGCATCCCCAGGTTCTTGTGGAAGTTCCCCGCGCGATAGTCCCACCAGGTGTAGAAGCCGCTCTCCGGATGGAAGCGACGCACGATGTCGACGAGCCCCCACGACCGCAGCCGGGACACCGCCTCGCGTTCCGGCGGCGAGACGTGGGTGGCGCCGTGCACCGCCTCGGGGTCCCAGACGTCGGCGTCCTCGGGGGCAACGTTGTAGTCGCCGCAGATCGCAAGCGGTGCAGACGGGTCGCACGCAGCCTCGAGCCACCGGCGCAGTCGCTCCAACCATTCGAGCTTCTGCTCGTAGAACTCGCTGCCGACCACGCGCCCGTTGGGGACGTAGATGCTCGCCACGCGTACGCCGCCGCAGGTGGCGGCCAGGAAGCGACCGCCGTCATCGGCCCAGCCGTCTTCGCTCGGCAGTCCGGAGGTGATCCCGTCGAGCCCGACCCGCGACGCGATCGCCACCCCGTTCCACTGGCCCAGGCCATGGTGGGCGACCTCGTACCCCAGCGCCGCAAAGTCAAGCAGCGGCACGGCCGCGTCGGCGAGCTTGGTCTCCTGCATGCAGAGGATGTCCGGCCTCGTCACCTCGGCCCAGGCGAGGACCCGGTCGAGGCGCGCCTTGAGGGAGTTGACGTTCCAGGTGGCGAGGCGCATCGGTTCGGAGTCTAGCGACCGGCGCGCCCGGCGACGGGCTGATCTGCGGTGTGTTCGAGCCACCGCAGCGCAATATCCCCGTCCCCGACCCCCCTCGGGCAAGGCGACCTGGCGCCTCCCAGAGGTGAGCAGGGCCGGCAGGGCGTCCGCCGAAGGCTGTTACGCTCGCAGCCGAGGCGGCGGGCCTGCCGGCCCATCCCGGAACGTTGGAGGCGCTAGACCTCCTTGTACTCGCCCTCGATCGTCTCGCCTTCGTCCTCGGATGCAGGCTCGCCGGCGTCGCCGTCGGCTTCGGTACCACCGGATCCGTCGCCATCGGTCCCGTCACCCGGACCGCCGGAGGCCTCGTAGGCCTTGGTGCCGACCCGCTGCAGCACCTCCGCGAGCTGCTGCTTGGTCGAGTCGATGGCGCCCGCATCGGTCCCATTGAGGGCCTCGCGCACGGCAGCCATGCGGGACTCGATCTCGGTCTTGTCCTCCTCGGCCAGCTTGTCGCCCAGGTCCTTCACCAGCCGCTCGGCCTGGAAGGTGAGGGCATCCGCCTCGTTGCGCGACTCCGCCTCGCGGCGCCGGTTCGCGTCCTCGTCCGCGTGCTCGGCGGCCTCGCGGACCATGCGGTCCACGTCGTCCTTGCTGAGCATGGAGGAGGCGGTGATGGTGACCTTCTGCTCCTTGCTCGTTGCCTTGTCCTTGGCGGTGACGTTCAGGATCCCGTTGGCGTCGATGTCGAAGGTGACCTCGATCTGCGGCACGCCGCGGGGAGCCGGTGGAATCCCGTCGAGACGGAATGTCGCGAGCTTCTTGTTGTCCTGCGCCATCTCGCGCTCGCCCTGCAGGACCACGATGTCCACGCTGGGCTGGTTGTCGGACGCGGTCGAGAAGATCTGGGTGTGGGACGTGGGGATGGTCGTGTTGCGGTTGATCATCTTGGTCGCGACGCCGCCGAGGGTCTCGATGCCGAGGGAGAGCGGGGTGACGTCGAGGAGCAGGACGTCCTTCACCTCGCCCGCCAGCACGCCGGCCTGGATGGCGGCGCCCACGGCGACCACCTCGTCGGGGTTGACGCCCTTGTGCGGCTCCTTGCCGTCGAACATGCCCTTGACCGCCTCGACCACGGCCGGCATGCGGGTCATGCCGCCGACCAGGATCACCTCGTCGATCTGGCCGGGCTTGAGGTTTGCGTCGGCGAGCGCCTTGCGGACCGGCTCGGCCGTCTTCTTGATGAGGTCGGCGACCAGGTCCTCGAGCTTGGCCCGGGTCAGGTTCATGACCAGGTGCTTGGGCCCCGAGGCATCGGCAGAGATGAACGGCAGGTTGATCTCCGTGCTGGTCGTGCTCGACAGCTCGATCTTCGCCTTCTCCGCGGCCTCCTTGAGGCGCTGGAGCGCGATCCGGTCCTTGGAGAGATCGATCCCCTGGTCCTTGCGGAACTCGTCGATCAGCCACTCGATGACGCGCTGGTCGAAGTCGTCGCCGCCGAGGTGGGTGTCGCCGTTCGTCGAGCGAACCTCGAAGACACCCTCGGACAGCTCGAGGATGCTGATATCGAAGGTGCCGCCGCCGAGGTCGTAGACGGCGATCTTCTCGTCCTTGGTCTTGTCAAGCCCGTACGCCAGCGCGGACGCCGTGGGCTCGTTCACGATCCGCTTCACGTCGAGCCCGGCGATGCGCCCCGCGTCTTTCGTCGCCTGGCGCTGGGTGTCGTCGAAGTAGGCCGGGACGGTGATGACCGCCTCGGTGACCTTCTCACCCAGGAAGGCCTCGGCATCGGCCTTGAGCTTCTGGAGGATCATGGCACTGATCTCCGGCGGGGTGAACGTCTTGTCGTTCGCCAGCTTCACGATCATGCCGTCCGACTTGGGGTCCTTGGCGACCTCGTAGGGGACCAGGGCCTTGCTGTGCTGGACCTCCGGGTCCTCCCAGCGCCGCCCCATGAACCGCTTGATGGAGAAGATGGTGTTCTCCGGGTTCGTGATCGCCTGGCGCTTGGCCACCTGCCCCACGAGCCGCTCGCCGGACTTGGCGAAGGCCACGACCGATGGCGTGATCCGTCCGCCCTCCGCGTTGGTGATGACCTGCGGCTCGCCGCCCTCCATGACGGCCACCGCGGAGTTCGTGGTTCCCAGGTCGATGCCGATGATCTTGCCCATTGGTTCCTCTTCCTCGACCGCTTGCTCGGGTCAGCTCTTGTTCGGGTTGTTCGCGACGCGCACGAGGGCCGGGCGCAGGACCCGGTCGCGCAGCCGATAGCCACGCTGCACCTCGCCGATCACCACGTTGTCGGGGTGCTCGGTGGTTGGCTCGTGCACGACGGCTTCATGCAGGTTCGGGTCGAACGGCTCTCCGACCGCCTCGATCGGGGAGACGCCCTCCGATTCGAGGAGTGATCGGAGCTTCCGCTCGACGAGCTGGACCCCCTCGATCCAGCCCTCGTGCACCTCGTCGGGCACGTTGGCCAGCGCCCGATCGAAATCGTCGAGCACCGCCAGGAGCTTCGTGATCAGGATGGCGTTGGCGAGCTGGATCACGGCGACCCGCTCCTCCTCCGTCCGCCGCCGGAAGTTGGAGAGATCGGCGGTCGCGCGCTGGCCGGTGCGGAGGTTTTCGTCTGCCTCGCTGCGCGCGGCCTCGAGCTCGCGTTCGAGCGTCTCCACGCGCTCGACGAGCTCGGTGCGGGAAGGCACGTGGACGGCGTCGGCGCGCTCCTCCGCCCTCGTTCGCGGCCGTCGGCCGTGGCCGGCGCCCGCCGGATCGTGCCGTGGATCGACCGATGGCTCGTCGTCAGGGTGGCCGTTCATGGGCCTGTCAGTCATGGTGCTCGCCGTGCTCGCTGTTGATCAATTCGTTCATCAGGGTGGCCAGGTAGCGCACGGTGGGGATGGCCCGTGGATAGGGCATCCGCGTCGGCCCCAGGACGCCCAGCAGGCCCAGCGCCCGGTCCGGGGCCCCGTACGGGGCGAAGACCAGGCTCACGTCCTGCATCGCGTCGTTGGGGTTCTCGTGGCCGATGATCACGTGCACCCCGCCGTGACGGGTGACGACCGGCACGAGCTGCTCGAGGAAGTCCGTCCGTTGCAGCACCTCGAGGATGGCCCGGATCCGGGTCCCCTCCGAGAACTCCGGCTGTTCGAGGACGTTGACGATGCCATCGGTGAAGACGTCCTCCACCACGACGCTGTCCGACTCGTCGAGGAGCTGCGCCACCGCCTCGGCGATGTGCGCGGGAAGCGGGTCAAGTCGGGCGACACGACGGCGGATCTGCGGTGCTGAGAGGCCCGCCAGCTCGACGTTGAGACTCGCTGCCGCAGCATCCAGCTCCGGCTGCCCCGCCGCGGCGCCCGCCAGCTCGCGGTCCAGCGCAGATCGGTTGAGGCGCCGCTGGGCCACGTTCCCGTCGGCGTGGACGAGCACGCAGAGGCGACCGCCGTCGCCCAGCTCGACGACCTGGAGGTGGCCGAAACGCGCACGCCGCGCCCGTGCCGGCGTCACCACCGATGCGCTGCGTGTGCTGGTGGCGAGGATGGAGGCCGCCAGCCGCAGCCACTCGTTGCTCGTCAGCTCCACCTGGCTGAACTGGTGCCGGATCATGAGCCGGTCCGCGCGGTCGAGCTCCGACTCGCGCATGAGGGTCTCGACGTACAGGCGATAGCCCAGGTCCGACGGAACGCGTCCGGCGCTGGTGTGCGGATGGCTGAGCAGACCAAGGGCCTCGAGCTCGGCCATGGTGCTGCGAATGGTGGCCGAGCTGACCGTCATCCCGCGGCGCGAGATGAGCGCCTTGGATCCCACCGGGGCGGCGCTGGTGGCGTAGTCCTCGACAACGGCGCGCAGCACGATCCGCTGCCGCTCGGACAGATCGATCTCCGCCCGGAGCGGCGCGGTCTGCCCGACCTGTGCCTGCTCGCCGGTAGCCATGCCTTCTCCGTGCCGCTCCGTTCTCCTCGCTCGTTGATTCGATTGGCACTCTCCGACCGAGAGTGCCAATCACTCGGGCCTTATGGTACCGACCGCGCCAGACCGATGTCAACGCGGGTCCGGCGCACCGGTGCGAACTCCACGAGCACTTCGTTCGCGAGGAGGCGCCCTGCCGGGCTGAGCTGCATGCGATCCCCGTCGACCGCGAGCAGCCCGTTCCGACGGCCCGCCTCGACGGCGTCTCGATGCCGCTCGACCGGATCGACGCCGAACTGCTCCCGGTAGCGCGTGCGGCTGATCCCCTCGATGCGACGCAGCCCCAGGGCAATCACCTCGAACGCCTCGGTCTCCTCGTCGAGCCGCTCGCTGCCCGCGGCCGGACGGCGGCCACTCCCCACGGCCGCGAGGTAGCGGTCGAGGTCGCGCGTGTTCCAGGAGCGGACGGTGCCATCGAAGGAGTGCGCGCCCGCGCCGACGCCGGTGTACGGGTGTCGAGCCCAGTACGCCGCGTTGTGGGCTGACTCGAATCCGGCACGCGCCCACGAGGAGAGCTCGTAGTGGCGGTATCCGGCCGCGCCCAGGATCTCCTCTGCGAGGCGATACTGCTCGGCCGCCAGGGCCTCGTCCTGCCCGCCGGCGACCCGCTGCCGCCAGCGCAGCGCCCCGGCGCGGGGCGGTGCCGCCCATTCATCCGGTGCGAGCACCAGCTGCAGCGCGTAGCACGAGACGTGCTCGGGAGCGAGCGCGATCGCCGAACGGAGCACGCGCCTCCAGGTCGCTCGTGTCTGTCCCGGAATGCCGTAGATCAGGTCGACGCTGACATTCTCGAACCCGGCCTCGCGCGCCGCCGCGAACGCGTCGCGCGCCTCGCGGGCCGTGTGCCCGCGCGCGAGAACCGCGAGATCGCGGTCGTCGAGGGACTGGACGCCCAGCGAGATGCGTGTCACGCCCGCGGATCGCAGCCCGGCCCAGTCCGGCCGTTCTCGGGCCGACGGGTTTGCCTCGAGCGTGACCTCCCCGGGGATGCGCCGCCATCGGTCCTCCACCGATCGCAGCAGCCGGTCCACCCCCGCCACCGGCAGCAGCGACGGAGTCCCGCCGCCGAAGTAGACCGTCTCGAGCTCGCCGGGAGCGGGGCGCATCGCGAGCTCCGCCTGCAGGGCGTCGAGGTAGCGTGGGATCGCGTCGCCCCGCCCGCCCACCGTCACGAAGTCGCAGTAGGGGCAGACGAGCCGGCAGAACGGGACGTGGATGTACAGGTGGTGGCTCGTCATCGCTCCGACGATGGCGGAAGGATGATGGGGAGCGGAGCCGACGCCGGCGCCAGGGCGTCGAGCAGGCGACGGCGCGTTGACGGGCTCATCGGCTCCGGGAGCGCATCGGGGGCAATCAGCGCGGCCGTGTCAGATCGGTCGCCCGCGGAGGCGCGCGCCCGAGAACGCGAAGAGGCCCACGGTCACCGCGAAGTGGCCCACGATGGCCGGCACGATCGATCCGGTTGCGATGGTCGCCAGCCCTGCCGCGTAGCCCAGAATCACGGAGCCCGCCAGGAAGTACCAGTCGCGCTCCGCCCACAGCCGCCGGTGCACGACGCCGTAGAGGACCGCCTGCAGCAGGTTCATGGCCACCGCCTGGGTGGGGAACGCGAAGAGCAGCATGCCCAGCGCGATCGACCGGAACTGGATCTCCTCGGCGACGGCGTTGGCCGCCGCGCCGATGAGGCGGGACGGGAGGATGGAGATGGCCATCGGCACGATCCCGCCGAAGCGCAGGTAGGCGAACGCGGCACCGTTGAGCAGCGCCACCACGGTGAAGGCGATCATCACCGGCAGCACCGTGCCGGGCTCGCCGCCCGCCAGGAAGAGCTGAAGCCGACCCTTGGGCAGGACGAAGGTGATGCCAAGGGCGAAGATCAGGACCAGCGCGTAGTAGCTGATGGGTGCCAGCCAGGCGGTCCGGTAGCGGAAGTAGTCGGAGCGCATGATCCGCTCCGCGTCGAAGCGCAGCAGGACCATGAACACGGCCAGCCCCAGCGCGATGGCCAGCCGCAGCGACTCGACGAAGCTCATGACAGCTCAGCCGGCCGTTTCGTTCATGCGAAGCACGGCCAGGAAGGCCTCCTGCGGGATCTCGACCGAGCCGATGCGCTTCATCCGCTGCTTGCCTTCCTTCTGCTTCTCGAGAAGCTTGCGCTTGCGGGTGATGTCGCCGCCGTAGCACTTGGCCAGCACGTTCTTGCGCATCGCCCGCACCGTCTCGCGGCTGATGATATGCGAGCCGATGGCCGCCTGGACCGGCACTTCGAACAGCTGGCGCGGGATCAGCTCCTTGAGCTTGTCCACCAGCGCCTTGCCGACCCGCTGGCTGTTGGACCGATGGACGATGAGGCTCAGGGCGTCAACCGGCTCCCCCGCCACCAGCACATCGAGCTTCACGAGGTCCCCCGGCCGGTACCCGACGTACGTGTAGTCCATGCTGGCGTAGCCGCTGGACCGGCTCTTGAGCTGGTCGAAGAAATCGACGATCAGCTCGGCGAGCGGCATCTCGAAGTGCATGTCGACGCGGGTCGGGTCCAGGTACTCCATGCTCTGGAACTCGCCGCGCCGCCCGGTGGCCAGCTCCATGACCGGCCCGATGGCGGAGGCGGGCGCGAAGACCTGGACGGCGACCCAGGGCTCGGAGATGGACTCGATCTCACCGGCGTCGGGCATCTGTGCCGGATTGTCCACGACCACCTCGTGGTCCCCGTGGATGCGCCTCACCCGATACTCGACGCTGGGGGCCGACGCGATCAGCGCCAGGTCGAACTCGCGCTCGAGCCGCTCCTGGACGATCTCCATGTGCAACAGGCCCAGGAAGCCGCAGCGGAAGCCAAAGCCCAGCGCGACGCTGGACTCCGGCTCGTAGACGAAGCTGGCGTCATTGAGATGGAGCCGATCGAGCGCGTCGCGCAGGAGCGGGTAGTCGTCGCCGCGCAGCGGGTAGATCCCGGCGAAGACGAGCGGCAGGGCCTGCTTGTATCCGGGGAGCGGGTGCGCGGCCGGGTGCCCCAGGACGGTGAGCGTGTCGCCGACACGCGCTTCGCGAACGCTCTTCAGCCCGGTGGCCACGTAGCCGACCTCGCCCACGGTGAGCGAACGGGTGGGAACCGGCCCCGGGCGGAAGTACCCGAGCTCCAGGATCTCGCTGTCGGCGCCGGTGGCCATGAACCGGATCCGCTCGTGGTCGTGAAGGGTCCCGTTCGCAACCCGGACGTAGGCGACCACCCCCTTGTACTGGTCGTAGTGGCTGTCGAAGACGAGCGCCTGCAGCGGGGCGCGGGCGTCGCCGCGCGGAGCAGGGACGCGCTCGATGATGGCCTCCAGGATCTCCGCGATGCCGGTCCCTTCCTTGGCCGAGGCCAGGATCGCCTCCTCGCGCGGGATGGTGAGCGTCTCCTCGAGCTCGTGCATCACCATCTCCGGGTCCGCGCTGGGCAGGTCGATCTTGTTGATCACCGGGATGATGACCAGGTCCTGGGCCAGCGCCAGGTGGACATTGGCAAGGGTCTGGGCCTCGATCCCCTGCGTCGCGTCGATCACCAGGATCGCCCCCTCGCAGGCCTGCAGCGAGCGGCTGACCTCGTAGGTGAAGTCCACGTGTCCCGGCGTGTCGATCAGGTTGAGCGCGTAGGTCTGCCCGTCGCCGGCCTCGTAGTGCAGCCGCACGGCGCGCGCCTTGATCGTGATCCCCTTCTCGCGTTCGAGGTCCATGCTGTCGAGGACCTGGCTGGTCATCTGCCGCGGATCGATGGTGTGGGTGGCCTCCAGCAGGCGATCGGCCAACGTGGACTTGCCGTGGTCGATGTGCGCCACGATGCTGAAGTTCCGGATCCGGTCGGGGGGAATCACGGGCGCGAGCCTAGCAGAGACCCGGTCCGGGTACGATCCGCCGATGGACGGCCCCCTGACGCCTCCCCCCTGGGCGGATAGCGACTGGCTCGCCACCGCATCGGCCTGGATCACAAATCGGCTGGCCGAGCGTCACCTGGCGGTCCGCGGCCCCATGAAGCCGCGCCTCCGGCCCTGGTCGGTGGTGATCGAGGTGCCCACCTCCGGCGGGCGCTGCTGGTTCAAGGCCACTGCGCCGGCGATGGCCGACGACGCGGCACTCACCCCGATGCTCGCGGCGGCCCGCCCCGACCTCGTGCTCGCGCCGCTCGCGGTTGATGCCGAGCGCCGCTGGATGCTGCTCCCCGACGGCGGCGATCGCCTCCGTGACCGGATCGACCCGGCCACCGTCTTCGACCACTGGGAGCGGATCCTGCCCGCCTGCGCGGAGCTGCAGCTCGCGTTCGAGGGCGCGGAGCAGGCGCTCCTCGGGGCAGGGGCGCTCGATCGCCGTCCGGACAGGATCGCCGGACTGCTCGCGGCGCTCCTCGACGAGGGCCGCTGGCTTCGGCTGGGCGAGCCGGACGGACTCACCGTCGCGGAGCTCGTGCAGCTACGCGACCTCGTGCCGCGCCTCGCCGCGGCCGGCGCGGAGCTGTCCTCGGCCGGGCTCGGCGCCACGATCCAGCACGACGACCTCCATGACGGCAACGTCGTGATCGGCGCCTCCGGCTACCGGATCGTGGACTGGGGCGATGCCGGCGTCGCGCACCCGTTCGGCATCCTGCTCGTCACCCTCAACAGCATCGCGGACGGTCTGCCACCGGACGCTCCCAAGCTGGCTCGCCTCACCGATGCGTACCTGGAGCCGTTCACGGCCCGTCTGCCGGCGGCGCGGCTGCGGGATCTGGTCCCAACGGCACGCTGGAGCGCCATGGTCGGGCGGGCGCTCACCTGGCGAGCGGCGTTGCCGTATGCGAGCGCGAGCGAGCTCGCCGAGTGGAGTCCAGCCATTCCCGCCTGGCTTCGCGAGCTCCTGGCGGAGACGCGCGCCGGATCGGTCTGAGCGAGCTCAGGGGGACGGCGATGCGGATGGTCCCGGGGTTGGTGACGGCCCCGGGGTTGGTGACGGCCCAGGCGTGGATACCGCGCCCTTGCCCACCAGCAGCAGCCCGTTCACCGCGTGGTAGTGGCTGAAGTAGGTGTCGGTGTGGATCACGGTGCCCGACGCGTTACGGACGTAGCGGGTCACCGAGGCATCGAAGCCGTTGTAGACGCCCTCCTCCCGCCGGCTGGTGCCCGGCTTGAGGGCGGTCGTGTACTGGGTCACGTCGTGGGCTGCGATCCGGTTGGTGATGATCGGGCGGGTGAGGGTCACCGTGCGACCGGTCGGAACGCTGTACAGGTCGAAGCGCACGATCCCGTAGCTGGTGATGCCGCGGATGATCACCGGGTACGGCGTGTCGTTCGTCCAGGACATGGTGGTGACCGAGGCGCCATCGGCGAACACGGTCGCATCCAGCCCCACCGGGTAGCGGCTGATGTAGTAGGAGTGGTTCGTCCGCGCCCCCATCTGGAGACCCGCCCGCAGGGCGGCGTTGAAGAGCGTCGTGGACGTCGAGCAGATGCCGCCAGCCAGGGCGCCGGTCGGCTCGCTCTTGCCGTTGATGATGGCCCCACCGGCCCGATACCCCTCCGCGGTGGTGACCGGACCGATGTCGTGCCAGAAGTCGAACGTCTCGCCCGGCCCGATGACCAGCCCGTCCAGCTTCTTGGCGGGAATGCTGATGTTCACGCCGTAGCCGTTCGAGATGCCGGGGACGTAGTACGTGGTCCAGGTCGAGATCCGCACGATCTTGTCGACTGATGCCTGCGCCATCTCGGTGGTCAGGGTCGGCTGGGTCACGGCCACAGGCACCGGCACGGGGCCGGGATCGCCGCCCGCAGCCCGCGTGGCGAGCGCCTCGCGAACCGCCGCTGCCGCGCCGCCCTGGTCGAGGGCCCGCCCGACGACGGCCGGGACGACCTCGATCTTGGATCCGAACGTGTACGAGGCATCGGCCGCCTCGCGATCGATCGTCGTCGCCAGGTCGGCGAGGACCGAGCCCAGGGCGATGGGATCGACCTGGGCCGAGTACTGGCCGGCGTCGTCGCGTCCGAAGCGAAGCACGGTGGCGAGCGAGGCCGGGTCGATCGCAAGGGTATCGGTCCCGTCGGGAAGGGTCAGCGGCAGCGGCGTGCTGACCATCGCGCGTGCCGCGGCCGCCGCGGCCCGGGCCTCCTCGGTACTGACCGCGGGCTGCCGCACGATGATGGGGATCTCGACCGTCATGTCGCTCGGGTCGGGCTTCGCGACCGCCGCGCCGAGCAGGCTGCGGATGACGCGTGGGTCGAGCGCGGTCCCCGGCGTTGCCGGCGTGACGGCCAGGCTCCCGTCCTCGGCAACGGTGACCGCGGCGTCGACCGGCGCTCTTGCGTGCTGCAGCGCCAGCTGCACGGCGAGACGGTTGATGGCATCCAGGTCGTACGCGTGCACCTGGAGCGGGAGCGTCGTCCCCCGCACCGCGTCACGCAGGCGGGCGATCGCAACGGCGAGCGGGTTCGCCTCGCGGCCGGTTGCATAGGCGGCATCGGCCATGGCGCTCAGCTCGTAGCCGCGGCCGATCTCGGCGTACGGAACCTCGACGCTGCCGCCCTCGATGACGAGGGTGGCCGTCCCCGCGGTGAGCGACGGCAGCGAGGCTGCCAGGCGCGCCTCGACGCCCGCCCGATCGAGCCCGCCCAGCGAGATCCCGTCGACCGTCACCCCGGGCAGAACCCGGCCCTGGCTCGCGAGGCCAATGGCCAGCGTGGCCCCCGCAACGATGACGAGTCCGGCGAGCATGGTGGCGGCGAATCCAACGATGAAGCCGCGCAGCGGCGGACGGGTCAGGGTGCGGGCTGTGCTTCTCGCTGTCGCAATCGAACTCACGCTTGCTCCCCGTGACGGGCATCATCACCGACGGTCGCGCCGCCGATCAGCGTCCTGACTGGCAGGTCTCCCCCATACGACGCTGGAGCGCTGAGGATCGTTGCGCATTCTGCGCCAGGGTGCTCGCGCTGTCGAGGCACGCTGGTGGCCTCGCGCGTGGACGAATGCTATACTCCTGCGCCGGCGCCGCCTCGGCGGCGCTGTTGATTTGTCTGCTCAGCATCTCGCACCGAGGATCCACGTGGCACGAACGGCACGAACCTGGAAGGGCGCACGCACGCCTCAGGCGCTGAAGCGCGTGCGTCAGGCCCTGCGCCGGCGCGCCATCAACCGCCGGACACAGAGCACCGCCAAGTCCCTGGTCCAGAACGCGTCGGGCATTGCGCTCGGCCGGGTCGAGGGCGATGCGCCCGCGGCGGTGACCGCCGCCATCAGCGCGCTCGACAAGGCCGCCGAGAAGGGCATCATCCATCCCAACAATGCGGCCCGTCGCAAGAGCCGGCTGATGGCCAAGGTGAACGCGGCGCACCTCTTCGAGCAGGCCGAGGCGGGCCCCAAGAAGAAGACCACCGCCAGCAGGACGGCGCAGCGCAAGAAGGTCGCTGCGGCGAAGGCGAGCAAGGCTGCCGCCGGCAAGGCCGCGGATCGGCCGCGCACCGCCGCCGGCAAGGCGAAGGTCGCCGTCACGCGTGCCTCTCGCGAGGCGAGCGCCGCCAAGCGCCGAAAGAAGACCGAGGAAAGCAGCGAGAGCTGATCCCCCGACCCCATGCGCGACGAAACGCCCCCGGCGACGGGGGCGTTTCGCATGGTCAGCGCGGCAGGCGGCGCGCCTTCCAGATGTGCTCCATGGGCCAACGACGCGCCCAGGCGCGTGCCTCGGGACCGCGGTAGCTGCTCGTCGCATCGGCCGAGGGGCGCAGCTCCACGAGATCGGAGACGACGAACCCGGAGCGGGCGAAGAGCCGGATCCACTCCCCGTAGGGCAGGTTGAACTCGGCGTGGTCGCTCTCGCCGGTCGGCACCTCGTGCAGCCCGAAGTAGTCGAGCGAGAGGCGGTCGGTGACGTCTTCGGCGTCGGGCGGCCAGCAGATGTCCAGCAGGGGCGTGCTCATGTTGAAGGCCAGCAGCCCGCCGTCTCGCAGGAGGCGGGCCGCCTCAGGGACCGTGCGGTACGGGTCCGCGAAGGTGAACGCCCCGTGGTCGCAGAACGCGATGTCGAAGCCCGCCTCGGGCAGGGGGACCGCTTCCGCGCTGGCGTGGACGAGCGGGAAGGAGATGCCCGCCTCGTCCTGGAGACGGCGGGCGTGCTCGAGCTGGGCCTCCGACAGGTCGACGCCGACCGGACGCGCGCCGCGCCGCGCGAGGGCGATCGACCACTGGGCTGCTCCACAGCCGAGCTCGACGACGTCACGGTCGGCGACGTCGCCCAGGATGCGCAGCTCATGCTCGGGGATCTGCCAGATGCCCCAGGCGGCGCCGTGCAGCGCCAGCTGGGCACCGTGCAGCGCCTGGTACTCCGCCGACTCGGCGTTCCAGAAGGCCCGGTTCAGCGTCTCGTGACGGCGGCGGTCGGGCGCCGCGCCCGGCCGCTCCCCGCCTGACGCCTCAGTCACCGGCAGCCAGTGCCGCGAACGCGCCGCGCCCGGCGAAGCGCGCCGCATCACCCAGCTCCTCCTCGATGCGCAGGAGCCGGTTGTACTTCGCAATGCGCTCGGTGCGGCTGATGGACCCGGTCTTGATCTGCCCGGTGCCCAGGGCCACCGCGAGGTCGGCGATCGTGGTGTCCTCCGTCTCTCCGGAGCGATGGCTGATCACCGAACGCCACCCGGCGCGATGGGCCATCTCGATCGCCTCGATCGTCTCGCTCACCGTCCCGATCTGGTTGAGCTTGATGAGGATCGCGTTGCAGGATCGCTCACGGATCCCACGTGCAAGCCGCTCCGTGTTCGTGACAAGCAGGTCGTCTCCAACGATCTGGACCCGTCCGCCCAGCCGTTCGGTGAGCGCGGCCCAGCCGGCCCAGTCGTCCTCGCCCAGGCCGTCCTCGAGGCTGACGATCGGATAGCGGTCGATCCAGTCGACCCAGAAGTCGACCAGCTGGTCGCTGGTGAGGCGCCGGCCCTCCTTGGCGAGCGCGTAGTCGGCGCCGTCGAGGATCTCGCTCGCCGCCGGGTCCAGCGCCACGGCGATCTGCTCGCCCGGCGCGTAGCCGGCGCGTTCGATGGCCTCGACGACCAGCGAGATGGCTGCCTCGTTGCTCTCCAGGCTCGGGGCGTAGCCGCCCTCGTCACCGACGGTGGTCGCGAAGCCACGTTCCCGAAGGAGCTTGCCGAGCGCGTGGAACGTCTCCGACGCCCAGCGCAGCGCCTCGCGGAAGGTCGGCGCGCCAAGCGGCACGATCATGAATTCCTGGAAGTCGGTGGAATCGAGCGCGTGCTTCCCACCGTTGAGGATGTTCACCTGTGGCACGGGGAGCGTCCGCGCGCCGACGCCACCCAGGTAGCGGTAGAGCGGCAGGTCGACCGCCTGCGCGGCCGCGCGGGCAACCGCCATCGACGCACCCAGCAGCGCGTTCGCGCCCAGCTCGCCCTTGTTCGGCGTGCCGTCCAGCGCGATCAGCAGCTGGTCGATGCTCACCTGGTCCACCGCGTCGGAGCCGATGAGCTCCGGACGGATCGTCTCATTCACGTTGCGAACGGCGGTGAGGACGCCCTTCCCGCCGTAGCGGGCGGCGTCACCGTCGCGCAGCTCGACCGCCTCGTGGGCGCCGGTCGAGGCACCGGACGGGACGATGGCGGAGCCCACCGTCCCGTCCTCGAGGTAGACCTCGACTTCGATGGTCGGGTTGCCACGGGAGTCCAGGACCTCGCGCGCGGCGACGTCCTCGATCAGGGTCGACATGGGTCAGGTCTCCTTGTCCGCGAGCGCGGCGACGCCGGGAAGCACCTTCCCCTCGACGAACTCGAGCGAGGCGCCGCCGCCGGTCGATACATGGCTCATCTGTCCGGCCAGGCCAAGCTGGTCCACCGCCGCGACACTGTCGCCGCCTCCGACGACGGTAATCACGCCCTTGGCGGTTCGGCCGGCCAGGAATCGGGCGATGGCGTTCGTCCCCTCCGCGAACGGGGCGATCTCGAAGATCCCCATCGGCCCGTTCCAGAAGATGGTCTTCGCCCTGGTGAGGTACTCCGTGTAGGCGGAGATGGTCTGTGGGCCGATGTCGACGATGCTCCAGTCCTTGGGCACCTCCGTCACCGGGACCACCTGGCGCTGCGAACGGTGGTGCAGCTGGGCCGCCACCACGGCATCGGTGGGCAGCATCAGCCGCATGCGCTTGCGGCGCGCCTCGGCGATGATCCGCTCCGCGTTCTCGAGCTGCTCCGTCTCCACCAGGCTCTTGCCCAGCGCCAGGCCCTTCGCCGCCAGGAAGGTGTTCGCCATTCCGCCACCTACCAGGATCGCCTGGCAGCGGCTGAGCAGCGCCTCGAGGACCTCCAGCTTGCCGGAGATCTTGGCCCCACCGATGACGGTGTGGAAGGGCCTGGCTGGCTTGTCGAGCAGGGCCGAGAGCGCCTCCACCTCGCGCTCCAGGAGCAGGCCCGCCACGCTGGGCAGGTAGTGCGTGATCCCCTCGGTCGAGGCGTGGGCCCGGTGCGCCGACCCGAACGCGTCGTTCACGTACAGGTCGGCGAGCTCCGCGAGCGACTTCGCGAAGTCCGGGTCGTTCGCCTCCTCCTCCGCGTGGAAGCGGAGGTTCTCCAGGAGGATCAGCTCGCCGGGACGCAGCTTGCCAATGGCGTCGTGGACGCCGGGTCCCAGCGCATCGCCGGTCATGCGCACCGGCCGGCCGAGCAGCTCCGAGAGGCGGTCGGCAATGGGCTTCAGCCGAAGCGCGTCATTGACCTTGCCCTTCGGACGTCCGAGGTGGCTGGCGAGGACCACACTGGCACCCCGCTCGAGGAGATAGACGATCGTCGGCAGCGACGCGCGGATCCGCGTGTCGTCGGTGATCTTGCCGTCATCGAGCGGGACGTTGAGATCGGCGCGAAGGAAGACACGCTTGCCCGTGACGTCGACGTCACGCACGGTCTTCTTGTTCATCTGTCCGGCGGCGCTCACAGCCGCTCGGCCACGTACTGTGCGAGATCCGATACGCGGCAGCTGTAGCCCCACTCGTTGTCGTACCAGGCGATGACCTTGAGCAGGTGGTCGCCCACCCCCATCGTCGACAGGCCGTCGACGATGCTCGAGCGCTCGTCGCCCTTGAGGTCCATCGACACGAGGGGCTCGTCCGTGTAGCCGAGCAGCCCGCGCATGGGGCCCGCGGCCGCGGCCTGGAAGGCCTCATTCGCCGCCTCGGAGCTGACCGGCTTGGTGGTCAGGACCACGAGGTCGTTGACGCTGACGGTAGGTGTGGGCACGCGGAGCGAGAAGCCGTTGAACTTGCCCTTCAGCTCCGGCAGGACCAGGGCCAACGCCTTGGCCGCGCCGGTGGTGGTGGGGATGATGTTCTGGCCGGCGCTGCGGGCACGGCGCAGGTCCTTGTGGACCACGTCGAGGACGTTCTGGTCGTTCGTGTACGAATGCACGGTTGTCATCAGGCCGGCCTCGATGCCGAAGCTGTCGAGGAGCACCTTGGTCGGCAGGGCCAGGCCGTTGGTCGTGCAGCTGGCGTTGCTGATGATGTTGTGCTTCGCGTTGTCGTAGGCAGCCTCGTTGACGCCGAGGACCACGGTGAGGTCCTCGTTCTTGGCCGGCGCGGTGATGATGACCTTCTTGGCCCCGCCTTCCCGATGGGCCGCGGCCTTGGTGGCATCGGTGAAGATGCCGGTCGACTCGATGACGATGTCGACACCGAGATCCTTCCACGGGAGCGCGGCCGGGTCCTTCTCACTGAAGGCCTTGATCTCCTGGCCGTTGACGGTGATGGCACCCTCGCCCGCGGTGACCTCGCCGTGGAAGCGGCCATAGGTCGAGTCGTACTTGAACAGGTGGGCGTTGGTCGCCGTGGGAGCCAGGTCGTTGATCGCCACCACCTCGAGCGAATCGGGGTGACGCTCGAGAATAGCCTTGAGGCTCTGGCGGCCGATGCGACCGAAGCCGTTGATGCCAATGCGGGTGCTCACCGAGGTTCCTCCATCTGGGTCGTTGCGCCGGCCGCGAGCGAGTCGCGGGCCGGCCAGCGGCGGTAGGCTGGGTCATCGAGACGCTCGTTCACGATCGGCACCGAGCCGATCAGCGAGACGTCGTCTCCAAAACGTGCGGGTGTCAGGCGCGCGCGGTGCGCCGGTCCAGGGTAGGCGCGACGGTCGATCTCCCGGCGCGCCACCTCCAGCATCCGGGGTCGGTGGGACGCGATGCTCCCCCCGATCACGATCACCTGGGGATTGAGCGCCATCACCAGACTCGCACAGAGTGCGCCCACCGCTACATAGGCTCGTTCATAGACCGCCTGGCAGGCGAGGTCGCCGGCGTCGGCCGCCTGGGCCACGAGCGCCGCGTCCACCACCTCCGTCGTGGCGGCGAGCTTGGCGAGGATCGGAGCCTCGCCGCGCTCCAGGAGCAATCGTCCGTCCCGCGCGATCGCCGTCCCAGAGCCGATGGCCTCTGCGTGCCCGGGCATTCCGTCACCGCAAAGCGGGCCATCCAGGTCGATCGTCATGTGACCCACCTCGCCGGCGGTGTTGTCGCTGCCCTGCAGCGGCTCGCCGCGGGCAACGATCCCGCCGCCGATGCCGGTCGAGACCGTGATGTAGATCGCGTCGTCGGCGTTGCGTGCCGCCCCGTGGCGCCACTCGGCCATCATCGCCACGTTCGTGTCCCGTTCGAGCAGGGTCGGCATGCCAAGCGCGGTCTCGACGCGGTCGGCCAGCGGGATATCGACCCAGCCGGGCAGGTTCGGCGGAGCCACGACCACCCCCCGCCAGGGGTCGAGCGGGCCCGGCGAGGAGATGCCGATGCCGCAGGGCGGCTCGAGGCCGAGCGATTCGATCAGGGAGCGCACCTCGCCGGCGACCGTGCAGATCCGGTCGATGACGGCATCGGGACCCTCGTCCGAGTTCGTCGGGACGGCGGTCCGCGCGGAAACCGTCAGGTCAGGAGCGATGTGGGCGGCGCGGATCTGCGTACCGCCGAGATCGATCGCAAGGACCGGCTGGGCGGCTGCTGCATCCACGGGACCTCATTCTAGCGGCCCCGAAACGAGATCGGCCGCCGGGCGCTGCCACCGATGGATCGGCGGCGGTGCCCGACGGCCTCCTGGCTCGGTCCGTGATCGGTCCGGACGTACCGGACGACCACGCTGAGAACGGATCGCAGTTCGCGATCTGATTTGCTCGGTTCAGCCGCCGATCTTGAACATCTTGGTGCCGCAGACCGGGCACACGCCCTCGGTCGCCGGCTTGCCGTTCTTCATGGTGATCTTGTGCTCGTTGTTCATGTCGCGCTTCGCCTTGCACTTCACGCAGTAGGCATTGGTCGCCATCGGTATGTTGCCTCCTTCATGTCCGGCATCGTCGGTACGGCGCCGGGTTGTGCCGTTTGCTGTTACCCGCCCTGCCGGCCAACCAGGGCCGACCACTTGGCCAGGGCGTCCGCTCCGTCGCCGGAGTCGAGCTCCCAGAGCAGGTGGATGCCGGACAGTCCGGCATCGATACAGCGTGCCTCGGCGGCCTTCTGTGCCGCGCCTTCCGGGAAGGTGCCCTCCACCCGCTGCGCGTAGACCGCACAGACGGTGCCGGACCGCAATCCCGCCAGTCCCGCCAGCACGAAGAGTGCCGACGACTCCATCTCGAAGTTCGCGACGCCCTGGCGTCGCAGCTCCTCGACGAGGTCAGGATAGCGAACGGGGAGCGTGCGCATGGCTCGTCCCTGCCCGGCATAGAAGCCGGACGCCGTCGCCGTGAGGCCAACGTGGTAGCGATGCCCAAGCTGGCGACAGGCCATCTCGAGCGCCCAGACCACGTCGCGGTGGGCGATCGCCGGATAGCCCTCGTGGACGTAGAACGCCGTCGTGTTCTCGAGGCGCACGGCCCCGTAGGAGATCACGAGGTCCTCCACGCCGATGTACGGCTGGATCGCCCCGCAGGAGCCGATGCGGATGAACGTGGGCCGATCGGTGATCTCCATCACCTCGGCAAGCACGATCTCCACGTTGTCGGTGCCTATCCCGGTCGACATGACCGACAGGGGCATTCCCCGGTACGTCCCGGTGACGGTCCAGATCTCCCGGTTGTTCCGCTCGAGCTCGACGGTGTCGAACTGCGCCGCCACCTTCGCCACCCGGCCCGGGTCCCCGACCAGCAGCACGTACTCGGCGAGCTCGCCTCGCTCGAGGTCGATGTGGTACTCGCGGGTTCCGGTACGCGGAGCGTCGGCGCGGGTGAGATCAGTCACGGTAATGGCAGCAACTCCTGTGCGTGGGCTGACCGGCGGCTCGGCGCGGAGTATACGCCGCGCCTGAGCGTGACGCGAGCGTGAGACGGGGATCGGGTCAGGACTCGCCGTTGCTCGCGTCGCCCAACGACGCCACGACGGCCGCCACGGACGCGCGCAGGCGGCCAAGCGTGCCGGACCGTGCGGCCGCGGCTGCCATCGTCAGGCCGAGGGCCAGCGCCATGAGGATCAGGGCCAGTCCGGGTCGAGAGAGGCCCGACGCCGCTGCCGTCAGCGCGACGTCGGCCATGGCGGTCGCGGGAGCGGACGCCCCGGTCGCGGCCCCTGCCGCTGCGCTCGGCAACGGACCGGCGATGACGACCGTGGGCGGTGGCCCACCGGCGACCTGACTGCCGTGAATCGGCGCGACGGAGCCTGTCGCGCCCCTGGGCGCGGGCGTCCCGCTGGGTGCCTCCGGGGAACTGCCGCCACCGTCCCCGGGCTGGGCCATGACGAGACGCAGGTCGGCCGGGCCGCGCGGCCAGAGTCGATAGCCACGATCGGGGAGGGCGCCCGTCGTCTCCTGCGCCAGCACGCCGGTCACCTCGACGACCGCGTCGCGCTGCACCGCGCCGTTCGGAAACCCCGCCGAGGCGAAGAGCGTGACACGCAGCGGTCCGCTGCCATCGTCGATCGTGAACGCGAGGTTGCCGGCGGTCGAGCGGGTGACCGCGGTGGTAACCGTCCCGCTTACGACGACGAGGTGCGCCTCGCTCGCCTCCCCGAGGCCTCCGGTGCTCCCGGCCGCGGCCGCGGGCTCCGGCTGGGTGCCCAGGAGCAGCGGCGCGATATCGGTGTGGATCGTCTCCATCCCGGACTTCGTCGATCGCTTCCCGATCACCTCGATCAGCGTCCCGCGGTGCACCGATCCGGCGCTGTCGCCCAAACGAAGGACGATCGCACCCGACGCATCCTGGATGACGGCGGTGGGTGCGTCCACCAGCCCGTCCGGCAGGGTCACCACCCCACGCACCCGGACCGTGGATCCCGGCTCCGCCGCGCGGGCCTGGGCGATCGTCAGCAGATCGCCAGGAGGAGAGCCATCCGGGCCCGTCGACGGCGATGGCGTCACGGACGGCGACGGCACGGGCGTCCCGGGGCCCGTCAGCGACGCGATGTCATCGGGGTCTCTCGGCTGCACTCGGTAGCCGGCGCTCCCGGTCCCGCTCGAGTCACGCTGGCCCACGATGCCGATCAGGGTCACCGTCGATCCCCGCGTCCACGAGCCGGTGTCGATGCCGGTGGCCGTCGCGACCAGGACACGCACCGGGCCCGATCCGTCGTCAACGTCGAAGGCCGGACCGCTCGACAGCTGGGTCGGCCCGGCGGCGATCAGACCCGTCACCCGGACCAGCTGGCACTCCACGGACTCCCCGACGTCGCCGGTGGCGACGGCCGCCGGGGTCGGCTCCTGTTCGGCACCCGTGACCTCCAGGTCGCCCGGTCCCACGCGCAGCGTGCGCTGCGCGTATCGGTCGTCGACCGTCCCGCTCGCGACGACCCGGTCGCCACGCAGGAACGTCGAGCCATCCGGCAGCACGGCAATCCCTGCCGAGCCATCGGTCAGGCAGCCTCCGCCATCGGCGAAGTCCGAATCTGCGAGGGCGACCCCCGCGATGCGTGCCTGGCTTCCGTCCAGGAGAGCGCGGGCCTCGGCGATGGAGAGGATCGTCGGAGTCGCCGTGGGCGTCGCGGTCGGCGTCGGCGTCGGCGTGACAGTTGGCGTCACGGTCGGCGTCGGCGTATCGCTGACGGTGGGCGAGGGCTCGGGTGTGGTGCTCGCCGACGCGATCGGCGCGGACGCGGCGTTCTGCGGGTCCGGCACCGGGTTCACGACGAAGTCCGCGACGTTGTCGTCGGTGTCCTGGCCTGATCCGCTCGCGCCCCCGGGCAGACGCTCGATGCTCGATCCGGCCGCCGCCGCTGCCGCGGGAACCCCCTCGAGCCAGGCGGTGGCGGTGCCCCAGCCCACGGCGTCGATCGGTGTCCCATCGCTGCTCGTACGCAGGGCGACGCTGCCCCCACCCGCCGCCAGGCCGCCGCTATACGTTGCATCGGCGATGGCTGCAAACGCTCCCGCCTCGTTGGCCAACAGCAGATGCGCACCGGGCGGGATCGCCGCGGAGCCCGCGTCCCATGCCGCCTTGCGCGTCACGGTCACACCGCTGGCGCTGGAGTAGATGAGCTCGAGCCCGTCCAGCGCCAGCTCGCCGGGCGTCGGGTTGTAGAGCTCCACGAACTCGTCCGATGCGCTCGCGCCGCCGGTCTGCACCTCGCTGACGACGAGGTGATCGGGACCGCCCGTCGCCACGTCGCCGCTCATGCCCGTCGCGGCTGGCTCGAGACGAGCCAGGACGGGCGCAATGGCCACGAAACCGATGATCAGCGATGACAGCGTTGCAGCGACGGCCCGCTTGCGGGCGGAACAGGAACGAAGGACCACGGCGCACCTCTGGCGGCGGAGGCGGCAGGCCGCCACGAGGATGGAGGCCACGGCTTACCCGCGGCTTACGGCCCGGTTGGCGATCCCCGGCAACCGGTTGGCGGACGGTCCGCACGCTCGGCGGACGGCTCGCGTACACTCGTGGGCCTATGCCAAGTCGATCAACGACCAGCGCCTCGCGCGCCGAAGCCCGCCGCCGTGCCCGTCTCGTTGCCCGCGGTGAGCTCGACGAGCCCGAGTGGAATGACGCCGAGCAGGACGCGGATGCCCCGCGCAAGCCGAGCTTCCTCGAGCGCGTCATCCCGCCCGCGCCGCCGCTCGCGGGTCGGCCGGATCCGCTCGCGGACTTCACCTACAGCGGCCGTATGCCGCGGATCGTTTCCGGCCTCTACCTGTTGCGCGCCAACCCGCTCCCATGGGTGGGAGCGGGCGCGGTCTGGGGCGTGCTGGCGGTCTCGCTCCCGCTGCTTCCGCAGAACGGGACGGTCTTCCTGGTCGCCAATATCGCCCAGTACGTTGCCCTCATCGCCGCGGGTTGGTTCGGTTGGCAGCGGCCGTGGCTCTACGGTGTCTCCGCCGCGCTCCTGGGCCTGGGTGCCTGGACCGCCTGGGTGGGAGTCTTCCCCGACCAGTACCTGACCGCGGGGGCCGAGCGACCGACCCTCGTCGCACTGCTCGTCTACTTCATCTACCAGGCGCCGGTTCAGCTGCTGCTGGGCTTCGTCGCCGGCTGGTACGGTGGCTACCTGCGCCGTCGCCTCGCGGACCAGCGGCCGCCCGAGCACGGATCCCGCAAGCGGCGCTGAGGGCGGAGCCGCAAGCCGGGAACCATCTGTACCGTGGTGGCGGTGCATCGCCTGCTACGCCTGCGTCGACGCGGGTCACTCAATGTCGGTGCGCGGCGAGCGCCTCCTCGGCCGCCAGGCTCGCCGCGGGGTAGCCGCTCGCCAGGCCCAGCACCTCGCCCGTGGATCGCATCTCGGGCCCCAGCGTGCCGTCCACGCCCGGCAGCCGCCACAGCGAGTCGACGGGCGCCTTGACGGCAACCAGCGGGCCGTCCAGCGCGAGTCCCGGAGCCAGGCCCACCTCGGCCAGTGACTCGCCGAGCGCGCAGCGCACCGCATCCGAGACGACGTCGCGACCGGTCGCCTTGGCGACGATGGGCACCGTCCGTGACGCCCGCGGGTTGGCCTCGATGACCACGATCCGCCCATCCGCCGCCGCGATCATCTGCACGTTGAGCACTCCACGCACGCCGAGCGCGAGCGCGATCCGGCCCGCCGCCTCCGCCGCCCGCTCCTGGACCTCGCGCGGCAGGTTCTGAGGCGGAAGCACCGCCACGGAGTCACCGGAATGGACGCCGGGCGGATCGAGCTGCTCCAAGATCCCGGGCACGCACCAGTCCGTTCCGTCGCTGATGGCGTCCACGTCGAGCTCGATCCCGGCCACGAGCTCGTCCACCCGAAGCGGCCAGCCGACGTCGGAGGCGAGGTAGGCAACGATCTCCGCCTCGTCGCGGAGCACCGCGATCCCCCGCCCGCCGATCACCCACGATGGCCGCACGATGAGCGGCAGACCAAGGACGTCGATGGCGGCGCGCAGCCCGGCCTCGTCGATGGCCAGCTGCCCGCGGGGCCCCTCGAGGCCCAGCTCGTCGAGCAGGCCGGCGAACCGCTCGCGATCCTCAGTCGTCTCGATCGCCTCGGCGGTGAGGCCCGCGACCGGGACGCCGGCGTAGGCGAGGTCCTTGGCCAGGTCGATCGCCGTCTGGCCGCCGAAGGTGAGGACCACGATGGGCGGCTCGCCGGTCAGCGCGCGCTCGTGGTCGATGACGTCGAGCACGCTCTCGGTGTCCAGCGGCTCGAAGTAGAGGCGGCTGCAGGCGTCGTAGTCGGTGGAGACCGTCTCGGGGTTGTTGTTGATGACCACCGCGTCCAGCCCCAGGTGGCGGATGGCCCACGCCGCGCGGACCGAGCAGTAGTCGAACTCGATTCCCTGGCCGATGCGGATCGGTCCGGAGCCCACCACGATCACGCTGCGCCGTTCGGCAGGCGGAGCGACCTCCGGCAGGGCGTACGAGCTGTAGAAGTAGGGCGTCTCGGCCGGGAACTCGCCGGCACAGGTGTCGACCCGGCGGTAGGAGGGGAAGATTCCCGCGCGCACCCGCGCCCGACGGATGGCCGCCGGCGGAACGCCGGAGAGCGCCGCGATCTCCGCATCGCCGAACCCCGCCCGCTTGGCGTCCAGCAGCGATGCGCCGTCGAGACCGCCCTCCATCTCGACCAGCTCGGCGAGGCGCTCGGTGAACCACGGCGCGATGCCGGTGACCGCGCTGAGCGCGGCGGCATCCGCATGGCCGTGGCGGAGAAGCGCAACCAGCCGCCACAGGCGCGTGTCGGAGGCAGACAGGAACGCCTCGAGGTCCACCGGCGGCCCAACATCGAGGCCCCAGGCCGGATCCTCCCAGAGCCAGCCGCGTCCCCGTGGCTCGAGGGATCGAACCGCCTTGAGCATGGCCGGTCCGAACTCGCGGTCGATGGCCATCGCCTCGCCGGTGGCCTTCATCTGCACGCCCAGGGATCGGTCCGCGGACGGGAACTTGTCGAACGGCCAGCGAGGCAGCTTCACCACGACGTAGTCGACGGCGGGCTCGAACGCCGCGGAGCCGCCGCCGGTCGCCGGGTTCGGCAGCTCGTCGAGGCGCTTGCCAAGAGCGATCAGCGCCGCCACCCGCGCGATCGGGTAGCCCGTCGCCTTGCTGGCCAGCGCGGAGGAGCGGCTCACCCGTGGATTGACCTCGATGACCCGATAGTCGTCGTGCCCGGGCGAGACCGCCAGCTGGACGTTGCAGCCTCCCTCCAGCTTCAGGGCCCGCACGATCTTGAGGGCGCATCGGCGCAGCGACTGGACGAGCGGGTCAGGCAGGGTCTGGATGGGCGCCACCACGATCGAGTCGCCGGTATGGACGCCCATCGGATCCAGGTTCTCCATCCCGCAGATGGCGATGGTGGTGTCCGCGGCGTCGCGCAGGACCTCGAACTCGATCTCCTTCCAGCCCAGCAGGCTCCGCTCCACGAGGACCTGGTGGATGGGGCTCGCCGCCAGGCCGTGCGCGATCCGCTCGCGCGCCTCGGCGGCAGTGAAGGCGAATCCCCCACCCCCGCCGCCCAGGGTGAATGCGGGCCGGATGACGACCGGCGCCGCGAGGGCTTCCACGAAGCGCATCCCGTCGGGGACCGACTCGATGACCGCCGATTCCGGAACCGGCTCGCCGATCCCGGTCACCAGCGACCGGAAGCCGCCGCGATCCTCCGCGGCGCGCACCGCGGCCAGCGGCGTGCCGAGGACCCGGACCCCGCAGCGCTCCAGGACGCCGGCGTCGTCGAGCGCCACTGCCAGGTTCAGGCCGGTCTGGCCGCCCAGGGTGGGGAGCAGTGCATCCGGGCGGTGCTCCTCGATGATCCGCGTCACGTTCTCCACCGTGAGCGGCCCGATCAGCACCGTGCCGCCCACGTCGGGATCGGTCATCACCGTGGCGGGGTTGGAGTTGACCAGGATCGTCTCGATCCCCTCGGCGCGCAGCGCCAGGCAGGCCTGCACCCCGGCGTAGTCGAACTCCGCGGCCTGGCCGATGACGATCGGCCCGGAGCCGATGACCAGGACGCGCCGCAGCTCGCTCATGCGGGGGCGCCGCCGCCGCGCAGCGCGCCGCTGACGGCGATATCGAAGACGCGGGCCGCGTCGATCGGACCGGGAGCGCCCTCCGGATGGAACTGCACCGATGCGATCCGTCCCGATGCGTGGACCAGCCCCTCCACCGTCCCGTCGTTCAGGTCGCGATGGCTCACGGTGTAGCCGGCGGCCGCCAGCGCGGGGTCGTCGAGGACAGCGACCTCGTGATTGTGGGCGCCGATGTCCACCCGTCCGCTGGCCACCTCGATCACCGCGTGGTTGCCGCCGTGATGACCCACCGCCAGGCGGCGGGTCCGTGCGCCGGTCGCCAGCGCCAGGAGCTGGTGGCCCAGGCAGATGCCCAGGATGGGCGGACCGCCCGCGACCGCGGACGCCGCGAGCGAGCGGGCGGCGGCGATCTGCGGCGCCATGTTCGACGGGTCGCCGGGCCCCGGTGACAGCACGACCAGGTCGGGACGCTGCGCCGCCACGTCGTCCGGCCGCGCGTCGTGGGGGAGGATGCGGATCGCGAGCCCACGGGCCGCGAGCGCTGCGAGCAGGGAGCGCTTGACGCCGTAGTCGACCAGCACCGCGCGACCGCGAGCCGGGCCCTGCGGCGCAACGTCGTACGGCTCGCGGGTCGCGACCGCCGCCACGTGGTCGACCGACTCCCAGCGGAGGCTGGCCTGTGCCTGGGCCACGGCATCGGCATCGCTCGTCGTCGCGAGCCGGATCACCGCCCGGCGGGCGGCGCCGCGACGAAGCTCGAGGGTGATGGCCCGGGTGTCGACCCCGGTCACCGCCGGCACCCCGGCCGCGCGGAGCAGCTCCCCCAGGGACCAGCCGGGGCCGGCGGGCGGTTCGACGAGACGGCTGACGACCAAAGCCCGGGCGCGCACGCGCGCCGACTCGAGCTCGGCGGCATCGATCCGGTAGTTGCCCGCCATGGGATGGGTGAGGACCACGATCTGGCCGGCGTACGACGGATCGGTCAGGATCTCGCCCCAGCCGGTGGCGGCCGTGGTGAAGATGAGGTCGCCCTCGGCGGGAACCGGCGCCCCGCCGATCTGTCCGCGATGGATGGTGCCGCCCTCGAGCGCCAGCAGGCCGGGGAGCGGTTCGAGCGCCGCAGTGGCCGGGCGCGGATATGAAAACGACGCCGGCCGCACAGGGGTGGCGGGCGTCTCGAATCCGGGTAGCGTCACGGTCTGCATCTCGCTCCTTTCCGGCATCACCGTGCCGGCCTTAAAGGACCGCCGAGAAGTCTAGCGCATCGGGGCCCTAGAATCGGACGCCACACGTGCAGCCACGAGGAGAGCGCCATGACCGTCCGCACCGCGACCCGCGGCATGACCCTGGCCGATGCGTTTGGAGACGCGCGGGCATCATCCATCGTCCGCGACGCGGCGCTGGTGGTCGGCGGCACCGCCCTGACCGCGCTCGCCGCCCAGGTCTCGTTCACCGCTCCGTGGACGAGCGTGCCCTATACGCTCCAGACCGGCGCGGTGCTCCTGGTTGGCACGGCCCTGGGCCTGCGGCGCGGCGCGCTGTCGATGGCGCTCTACGTCCTGGCCGGCGTGGCCGGGCTACCGGTCTACGCGGGCGGCGACCACGGTGTCGCGCGGCTCCTGGGTGCCACAGGCGGGTACCTGCTCGGCTTCGTCCTGGCCGCCGCCCTGGTCGGTTGGCTCGCCCAGCGGCGCTGGGATCGCTCGCCGCTGACCACCGTTGGCCTGATGGCGCTCGGGACGCTGCTGATCTACACCGTGGGCGTCCCGGTGCTTGCCCTGGTCGGCGGCCTGGACGTCGTCTCCGCCGCGCAGAACGGCGCGATCGTGTTCCTCCCCTGGGACGCGCTCAAGATCGTCGCGGCCGCCGGCCTCCTGCCGCTCGCCTGGCGGCTGGTCGGCGACCGCTGATCGCTCGCCGGGTCAGGCCTCCGGCAGTGAGGGCGCCGGCGCCGGACGGCGCAGCAGGCCGAATCGCACCAGGACCAGGACGAGGATCCCAAGCACCACGAGGATCGGCAGCCCCACGATGGCGAGCCAGATCCCGGCGGTGACCAGGCCCTGACCGACGGTCAGCAGGGCACCGATGGCGCTCGACAGCGTCTCGCCCGGATCCCAGGTCGATGACGCCGCGCTGATCGGCTCCGGTTGCGGCTGCAGCGTGACGGTGAGCGTTGCCAGGCTCGCCTGGTTGGTGAGCTGCTTGAGCTGCGCGGAGAGCTGCTCGATCTGGCCCTGCACGTCGTCGAGCCGCGACTGGACGGCCAGGATGTCCTCGATCTTGGCTGCCTTGGCCATCAGGGTCCGGTACTGCGCCTCGGAGGACTGCAGGTTCTTGATCCGGGCGTCGAGGTCGACCACGGTGGCGGTGACGTCCTGCTCTTGCGTGTTCTCCGAGAGCACCTTGTCGCCGATCTCGTGGAGCCGGCTCAGCGCGTCGTCGAAGCGCGCCGCGGGAATCCGCAGGGTCAGCGTGGCGGACTGGTCGAGGGTCCCGGCCTGGGCGCCGCCCACGTACCCACCCAGGGTGACCGTCATGGCCCGCACCTGGCTGGACGCATCGGCGACGTTGCTGACCTGGAGAGACACCTCGCCGGTCTTCACGATCTGCTGGTCCCCGAGCGCGGCGTATTGGTTCGCGGTATCCGTCCCGCCGCCGGCCAAGGGGGCCGGCGCCTTCTCGCCCGACACGACGTCGAGCTGCCGGGCGGCCGCTCCGGCGCTTGCAGCGGCGGCGGCCATCGGCTCACCGGCACTGCCGGAGGAGGCGCAGGCCGCCAGGATGGCGGCGGTTGCGATGAGGACCGCCAGCCCGCCGGCGACGCGCCGGGCGGTACGGCCCTGGACTGGGCGGATGCGTGACATGGCGGCTTCCTCTCTCGTTGGGTTGCGTGGGGATAGGACGCCGCGCCGCACCGATTCGTTCCCCCGGTCGGGCGGCCGCAATGGCCGGTCGGCTACGATCGGTCCATGAGCAGCGCCGCGCAGAGCCATCCCCTCGACGACGAGGAGGCGCGCGCCAACCTTCCGGCCGACGCCTTCGAACGCGCCTGGCTCGCGGGGCATCTCGCGGAGGAGCGCCGCACGGCGAGCTTGCTGGGGGAGATCCGGGAGGCGATCTTCGGAGCGCAGGACGGCCTGGTCAGCACCGTCGCGGTGGCGAGCACCGTGGCGGGGGCATCCGCCGATCGGTTCCCGGTCCTCATCGCCGGCATCGCCTCCGCGCTGGCCGGCATCTTCAGCATGGCCGCGGGCGAGTACATGTCCAGCAAGAGCCAGAAGGAGATCTTCGACGCCCAGATCGTGGGTGAGCGCATCGAGGTGGCGGAGCGTCCCGGCGAGGCGGAGGCCGAGATGGCGTTCATGCTCGAGGAGGACGGCCTGCCGCGCGAGCACGCGACCGCCGTGGCCGCAATCCTCGCCGACCATCCCACGGTCCTCCTCAAGACGATGGTCGAGAAGGAGCTGGGTCTGACCGGCGAGCACGCCGAAGGGTCGCCGGCCCAGGGAGCCGTGGTGATGGGCGTGGCGTTCGGGCTGGGTGCCGCCGTCCCCATCATCCCGTACCTGGTCCTGCCGGTGGAAGCCGGCATCGTGGGCTCGCTGCTGGCCACCGGCGTCGTGCTCTTCGCCATCGGCTCGGTCAAGTCGCGCTGGACGCGCCGCAGCTGGCTGCGCTCCGGGCTCGAGATCCTGGCCCTGGGCGCGTTCGCCGGGATCGCCGGCTACTTCTTCGGCACGCTGCTGCCCATCCTCCTGGGAGCGCCATCGGTCGCTGGTTGAGACCGGCGCGACGCCGTCAGCCGGCGATCACCGCCAGCCAGCCGATCCCGGCCAGGCTGGCCACCACGAACAGCACGAAGCGCACGGCCCAGCGGATCCCGCTCGCCTCGGGATCGGCCAGCTCGCGCGGCGCAACCACGAACATCGCGTAGAACGCAGCCATTCCGCCCAGGATGAGCACCAGGATGAAGAGGCCGAAGCTCAGGCCTGCCGCGGGTGCCGAGGCGAGCACCTGGCCGATGTCGAGCGATCCCAGGAAGATGGCGGCGAAGCCATTGAAGTAGGCCGCGCTGACGAGCGTGAAGGGCACCACGAAGAGGCGCCTCACCGGCGCGGCCACCACGGGGAGGTGGTCCGCGCCCATGGTCCCAACCGTGATCGCCACGAACGCCAGCCCGATCACCCAGTCGCCGGAGCCGAGCCCCAGCTGGGTCATGGCCCCGTCCGTCGCGAACGCGAGCCCCCCGATCAGCGGCCCGCAGATGATCCAGCGAGGCGCGTCGGACCTTCCCAGCCGAACCGAGGGCTGATCCGGCGGCCTGGTCAGGAGCGCGGCGAAGGCCCCCGCCACGGCCAGCAGCTCGATGGCGCCGGTCAGGGGGTGGGGTCCGTTGTCCGTCGCGGTCGGTCCCACGGTTCCGAACAGGCTCGAGACGGCGGGCAGCGCAAACGACCAGGCAGCGAGGACGCCGTCCTCCGCTCGGAGCCAGCCGGCCCCGAGCCAGCCGGCCCCGAGCCAGCCGGACCGCGGCTCAGGCGGCGGCGCCGGAGGTGCGCTCATCGCCGGAGAGGCGGGCGGTCGCCCAGCGCAGCCAGCGCGGCGGCCGTGCCACGAGCAGGTAGACCGCCAAGGCATAGATCACGCCGCCCAGCACGTCGACCAGGTAGTGATCCCCGGTGAGCATGATCGAGAAACAGGCGAGGCAGAAGTAGCCGAACGCCAGCCATCCCACCTTCCCGAATGCGTGCCGCAGGACGAGGAAGCTGAGGAACGGGTAGGCGGCGTGCAGCGACGGGAACGCGGCGACGCCGTTGGGATTCACCTCGTAGAAGGTGTAGGTGGTCAGCCAGGTCCCGTTGAACCCGAGGGCGTTGGCGAGGGCGGTGAACGCATCGGGCTTGAGGTAGGCGATGACCGGGCGGCCGTCGGGGCCGTTCATGGCACCCGACTGGGCCGCCATCCAGGGCGGCGCCACCGGGAGGAGGACAAACGTGACGAAGCCCGCCATGCTCAGCGCTATGAAGGCGGTGACGTAGGAGTAGAAGATGCGGCGGCGCCAGAGCCAGAGCAGGAAGGCCGTGACGATCGGCAGCACGAAGTGGAGCATGTAGACGATCGTCGCCAGGATCGTCCAGCCGTTGACGCCGTGGGTGGGGTCGAAGAAGTCCTGGAGCAGCTGGTTCGGCAGGTGACCAAAGGTGATCGTCCGCTCCAGGGCGATGACGTCATGCATGTGCACCGGGAAGCCGGCGTTGTCGGCGATGCCGCGCATGAGCTCGTACGCCAGGAAGAGGACCACGAACGGGATCCAGTCGCGCAGGAAGAGCAGCGGGCGGCCCAGGAAGATGGCGATCAGCAGGAAGGCCACCGCCAGGACGTCCGGCGTGATGCTGACGCCCCGGTCGATCATCAGGAAGACGACGAGGGCGGCGTACCCACCAACGGCCACAAACAGGAGGCGCTCGTTGCGGCGACGCCCGGCCGCGGCGACCGTTCGCTCCTCGCCTTCCCGGCTGCTCGGGATGCCGGCCTGCTCCATCCGCGCAGGGTAGCCCAGATCCGGCGATGGCATGCGCTCCTCGATGCCGGCCCGGATCAGCCGCCGGTTCAGCGGAACATGCGCTGCTGGTTCGCGAGGGGGAGCCGAGTCTCGCGCCGCTCGTCCGCCACCACGGCGTCGACGGCCTGGATCCGCCGCGCCACGACGTTGAGCACCACGCCCTCCACCTGCAGCACACCCGTCGATGACCAGCAGCGGATGGCGGTGCAGGAGCGCGCGGTACCGGGTGTAGACCTGCGGCCGGACGGTGACGTTGATCATCCCTGTCTCGTCCTCCAGGGCGATGAACACGAAGTTCTTGGCGGTCATGGGGTGCTGGATGCTCACCGCCAGCCCCGCCATGCGGACCAGCGAGCGGTCCCGTTGCCGCCCCGCCTCGGCGATGGTCAGCACCCCGCGGCGGCCGATGCGCTGGCGGAACAGCTCGACCGGGTGCGCCGTGGGCGACAGCCCCAGCTCCCGGTAGTCGGCGGCGATGCGCTCGGCGAAGGTCATGGCCGGGAGGGACGCGCCCAGCGCGCGCTGCGCGTCATCGGTCAGGCCCAGCGCGGGGTGGGCCGGATCGGCATCGGCCAGGGTGGTGCGCAGCTGCCAGAGCAGCTCGCGGCGGCCGACATCGGTCCAGTCGAAGGCGCCGATGGCGATCAGCCGCTCGACCACCTGCTCGCCCAGACCGGTGCGGGCCACGAAGTCGCGCACGCCCGTATAGACGCCGATGGCGCGCTCACGCCTCGAGCCGCTCGCGAACCCCCTCGTCGATCCCCTTGACCTGGCGCAGCCCCAGGCGCAGCCCGTAGTCCCGCCGCGCATCCCCCGAGTCGCCGATCCGTTCGACGTCGTGCTCCCACCTCGAGGCGTTGACGTCCACCGGCAGGACCCGGACCCCATGGCGCTTCGCGTCGCCCACCAGCACGGATGGTGAGTAGAAGCCCATCGGCTGGTTGTTCAGCAGCCCCGCCAGGTAGTGGACCGGGTAGTGGAGCCGGAGCCAGGCAGTGTCGTAGGTGATCTTGGCGAAGGCCGCAGCGTGGGCCCGGGCGAAGCCGAACTCCGCGAAGGCGGAGCAACGTTTGAAGAGCTCCTCCGCGTCGCCTTGCGTCAGGCCGGTGCGCATGGCGCCGCCCACGAAGCGGTCGCGCTCCGCCTGCATCTTGGCGTGGGACCGATGCGAGCCCATGGCCTTGCGGAAGATGTCCGCCTCGACCGCCGAGTAGCCGCAGACGGCGATGGCGATCTGCATCACCTGCTCCTGGTAGAGGATCACCCCCAGGGTGTCGTCGAGGATGGGCTCCAGGCTGGGATGGAGATAGGTCACCGGCTCGGTGCCGGCGCGTCTTCGGAGATAGGGATGAACGGCGTTGCCCTGGATGGGACCCGGGCGGATGATCGCGACCTGGACCACCAGGTCCTCGAAGCGCTCCGGCCGTGCCTTGGGAAGCGCCTGCATCTGGGCCCGGGACTCGATCTGGAAGATCCCCACCGTGTCCGCGCTGCGGATGGTGGCGAAGACCTCCGGATCGTCGTGGGGCAGGCGGTCGAGGTCAGGGCGTGTGCCGGTGTCGCGCTCGACCCGGTCGAGGGTGTCGGAGACGACGCCCAGGGTGCGCAGGGAAAGGAGGTCGATCTTCACCAGGCCCAGCGCCTCGATATCCTCCTTGTCGAACTCGGTCACCACTCTTCCGGGCATGGCGGCGCGCTCGATGGGCACCAGGTCGATGAGCGGGGTGCTGGTCACCAGCATCCCGCCCACGTGGATCCCCAGGTGGCGCGGGAAGCCGTCGATCTCCGCGCAGAGGGCCAGCAGCCATTGCCAGCGGTTGCGGGGTGCCGCGTGGAGGCGCGACGGACCATCCGGATCCTCACCCGCGGCGCTGGCATGGACCCGCGTGGGGCCCACATCCTCACGCGCACCATCACGAGGAGTACTTCCGAGCGGGTCCGCGCGCTGCGGTGGCTCCTCACCATCCGGGGTGGTGAGGGAGACCGCCATCGAGGGCTCCGGTGGGGATGTACCACCCAGCGTGGTATCCCGGCTGGTTCCGGCCGGCGAAACCCGCGGCAGGACGCTCGGGCGACGGCGTTCCTCGACGGGCATCCCGCTCTCCGGGTCCACGTGGACATGTGGCTGCTGCTCACCGATCCGCAGCTCGCCAACCCGGTCGAGGACATGCGGCGGGTCGTTCCAGGGTCCCGGCGCGCCGTTGTTACGCGGCCCCGGGACGTCCAGCGAGGCGGCCGACGGAGAGCGGGGCGCATCCCCGCCGTAGCGCTTCTGCTCCCAACCCTCGTGCTTCACCGAGACGACGGACTGGTCGAGGACGCCCGGCCGGCGCGGCGGGTACCAGCCGCTCTCCGAGTACGGGCGCCCGTCGTGGTCGTTCGCCGCGTCGCGAGCCCGGGCCTCGGCGGCGGCAAGGTCCGGTCGCAGCGTGGGGCGGGGTCGCGAGTTCCAGCTCGAGTCGGCGGAGGGGCGAACGAAGGCATGGACCGATGGCGGCGCCCCATCGGTCTGTGGCTGCTGGCCACGTCCGTCGCGGCCGGAGGGGACGGCGAGCTCCGCCATCGGCATACCCAGCTGCTCGAAGAGCCAGGCGAACGACCCGTCCAGGGCCAGGTCACGGGCCACGTCGCTCGCGTCCCGGGTGTCGAGCGCCTTGGCGATGGTATCGATCGCCTCGGGTGGGAAGGCGAGGGCCTTGGCCACCTCGCGGACCGCGGATCGGGCCCGGTAGGTGATGACGTTGCAGACCATGGCCGCGTGGTCGGCGCCGTAGCGGGTGTAGAGGTACTGGATCACCTCCTCGCGGCGGTTCACGTCCCAGTCGATGTCGATGTCCGGCAGGGCGCGCGCCTCGTTGATGAAGCGCTCGAAGAGGAGCTTGTGCTCGATGGGGTCGACCTTGGTGATCCCCAGGCAGTAGGCCACGATCGAATCGCCGGCGCTCCCCCGCCCCTGGCCGATGATCCCGCGCTCCCGCGCGAACTCCATGAGATCCCAGACGATGAGGAAGAACTCGGCGAGGTTCGTGCGCTCGATGACGTCGAGCTCGTGCGCCAGCTGGTTCACGGCCTGCTTGGTAATGGGGTGGTAACGGGCCCGTAAGCCCTCGTGGGCAAGCTGGTAGAGGTAGGAGAACGGCGTCTCGCCATCGGGGACCGTGAAGCCCGGGAACCGGTAGCGCTCGAAGTCCATCTCCAGCCGGCAGCCTGAGCCGATGGCGGCCGCGCGCACCATCCCGTCCGCCCAGGCACGGCGGGCGCGCGCGTCGGGCAGTTCTGCGCCCATGGCGGCGAGCTCGCGTCCCGGCTTGAGGCGGTACTCCGCGTTGGGCAGGAGCAGCTCGCGGGCCTGGTCGAGGGTCGCGCCGTGCCGAATGCAGACCAGCACGTCCTGGAGCCGATGGCCGCCGGCCTCCGCGTAGTGGACCTCGTTGGTGACGACGGTGGGCAGGCCGGCCTCCTCGGCCAGCGCGGCGAGCTGCGCAACGAGCCAGTCGTCGTCCGGGCCGAGGTGATGGGAGAGCTCGATGAGGAAGTCGCCATCGGTGAAGTGGGCGGCCCAGTCGCGGGCTGCTCCGAGCGCCTCGGCGGGCTCGCCGGCGAGGAGCCGGCGCGGGATGGCGCCGTTGCGGCAGCCGGAGAGACCCACCAGGTGGCCGCGTCCCTCGTCCAGGGCGGTCTCGATCTGGGCGCGCTCGAAGATCGGGTACTGCTTCTCCCCGGCGAGATGGGCACGGCTGGCGAGCCGCGACAGGGCGGTGTAGCCGACAGGGTCACGTGCCAGGAGGACCAGGTGATCGCCCGGGGCGGGGCCGGCGTGGAGCTCGCCGGGCCACCCGCGGCTGGCCTTCGCGCCGCGGATCGGGTCGTTGAGCTTGCGGCCGCGGCGGGCGAGGCGCAGCTCACCGGGGTCGCGGGGGATGGCGATCTCCAGGCCGATGATCGCCTGCACGGGACGCAGGCCCGCGGAGCGGGCGACATCGGTCCTGGTCTGGGCGGCCGCCTTCCAGAGGCGGACGGCGGCGTACATCCCGGCGTGATCGGTGACCGCCAGGGCGGGCATGCCCAGCAGGGCGGCGCGAGCGACGAGATCCTCGGGGTGGCTGGCGCCGTCGAGGAAGCTGAAGTTGCTGTGCGCGTGGAGCTCGCAGTAGGCGTCGGGAGCGTCCGGGCTGGTCATCGGACGCACAATGATAGAACGGGCGTTCTATTCTGTGAAGAACCCCCTTCGATCCGAGCGAAGGGCCCCACATCCACGAGGGTTCTCTCACCGTCAGCGTGTGCTTGTGCAGCTGTGCTTCCGTGCAGCTGTGCTTCCGTGCAGCTGTGCTTCCGTGCAGCTGTGCAGGCGTGCAACTGCGCATTCGTGCAGCACAGCCAGCGCCCGACAGCACGGCCACGACCTCGACCCAGGACGTCCGCGAGTTGCGATCCGCGATCCGCGACACGGAAGCTGTCACGATCCCGGTCCATCCTGCTCACCATGAACGCCTCCGCCGCTCTCGTCCGCACCCAGTTCACACTCAGCGCGCCCGGCCGGCTCGACTTCTCGGTCACGGTGCGTCTCGCGCACTTCGACGACCGCTGGCTGGCGGTGGCCGACATCGCCGACGAGCCGGAGGTCGGCCTGGGGCGGACCGCGCGACAGGCGCTCGAGGCTGCGCTGGGATCCCTCGGCGACGCCGCAGCCCGGGCGCTGCTGGCGGATACCGCACTGCTCGCGGCCAGCGTTGAGATCATCGGCCAGGACCAGGCCGCCGCCGGCTGAGCTCCCTGCAGGTCCGCATACGGTCGCGGCCCGCTAGCATGCGCCGGTGAGCGTCCGGGCCGATCCGTTCGTCCCCGCAGACTTCGAGGTCCCCCGCGAGCATGTCGCGGGTGGGTTTCGCCTGGTGCCACTCGGCCCCGAGCACAACAAGGCGGACCGCGAGGCGTGGACCGCGAGCATCGCCCACATCCGTGCCACACCCGGGTACGACGAGAGCAGCTGGCCGGACCGGGTGATGACCCTGACGGAGAACCGCGCCGACCTCGTGAGGCATGCCCGCGACTTCTCCGAACGCATCGGCTTCACCTACACCGTGCTGGACAGCGCGGGGACCGTCATCGGCTGCGTCTACATCTACCCGTCGCGGGACTCTGAGCACGACGCCCAGGTCCGATCCTGGGTTCGAGCAGCCGACGCCGACCGCGATCCCGCCCTATATCGGATCGTGCGCTCCTGGCTTGACAGCGCGTGGCCGTTCCGCACCCCCGAGTACGCCGCCAGGCCCGGCTGACACAGCCGTTGCGGCCGGTGATCAGCCCACGCGAACCTAGGTGGCTGGTTCCGTGGCGAAGCGGCCGTACAGCATGGCGATCCCCGCCGCCGGAATCAGCAGGAAGACTCCGCCGACGAGCGCCAGCGAGGCATACCCGGCCAGCTGGAGTAACACGCCCGAGCCAGCGCTGGCGACAGCGGCCGCGGTCCAGACCAGCGTGTCGGTCATGCCCTGCAGGCGGATCCGCTCGGCCAGGTCCGCCCCGCGCGCGAGCAGGCTGCTGCCGGAGACGAACCCCAGGTTCCACCCGAATCCCAGGAGGAAGAGCCCAACGGTGAGCATGGGCACCGCATCCGGGGGCGCGGCGGCCGCCACCACCGCCGCCAGCAGCAGCGTCGCGAATCCCGCGTAGAGGACCGGAATCTCGCCGAATCGAGACGCCAGGCGACCCGAGATCGGCGAGAGGGCGAACATCCCCAGCGTATGCGCGCTGATCACGATGCCCACCGTGCCGATGTCGTGTCCGGTGTCGCGGACATGCACCGGCGTCATGGTCATGATCAGGACCATGACGATCTGCCCCGCCACCAGCCCGAGCAGCGCGATCCGCACCCGCACCTGGCCGAGCAGCGTCCACCAGGAAGGGCCCTGTCGACCGCCGCGCCTCCCGGCTGACGGAGCGCCGTCGGCGGGGAGCGCCAGCCGCACGACGGCGGCTGCTAGCCCGAACCCGAGAACGGAAAATGCGAAGGCGCCCTCGAGGACGCTGCGGCCGAACCGGTCCGCGACCCACCCGGCCGGCCCGAGCAGGTTCGGCCCCAGGACGGCGCCAACGGTCGAGGCCCACACCACGGTGCTGACCGCGCGGGTCCGCTCCGCCGGCGGCAGATGATCGGATGCCGCGTAACGGGTCAGCTGCGCAGCTGAATAGCCGAGCCCGAACAGGAATCCCGCGGCGACCAGGAGCGGGAAGGACGAGAGCCCCAGCGAGACGAAGGCTGCCGCAGCGCCCAGCGCCGCCACCAGGTACCCGGCCGTCAGCCCGCTCCGGCGGCCGCGACGAGCCATGAGCGCCGAGAGAAGCCCCGCACCCAGCGCGGTCCCCGCAACAGCCACGGCATTCGGGACGCCTGAGAGGCTCGCCGAACCGGTGATCTCCCTGGCCGCGAGGGCCGCGGCGGCGTATGCGGCGATGTACGCGGTGCTCGCGGCCGCGACGCCACCCACGTAGGCAGCCATGCGTGCTGGGATGGGAGTGGGCGTCGTGGGCTGCATTATCGCGGCATGATACGCAGGGTCGGAGTGGACGACCCATGGTCCAGCCTGCCGGAGGGAGCAGATGAGCACCGCGCCCAGCCTTCGCGATCGCACCCGCCCGCTCCTCGGGCCGCTGAGCGAGAGGCCGTTCCGCATGCTCTGGCTGGGCCAGAGCACGAGCGCCGTCGGAGACGCCATGATCCCGGTCGCCATCGCCTTCGCGGTGATCCACCTGGGCGGCGACGCGGGCGGCATCGGCCTGGTGATGACGGCGTTCACCGTTCCGCGCCTCGTCTTCATCCTGGCGGGCGGCGTCTGGGCAGACCGGCTGCCACGCCAACTGGTCATGCTCGCCGCGGACGTCATCCGCGGCGCAGTCCAGGTGTGGTTCGCGATCCTGCTCCTGGGCGGCCACGCCGAGCTCTGGCACCTCGCGGCGGGGGCGGCCGTCATCGGCGCTGCCAGTGCCTTCTTCGTCCCGGCCTCGAGCGGTCTCATCCCGCAGGTGGTGAGCCCGCGACGGCTTCAGCAGGGCAATGCGCTGATGAGCCTCTCGAGGGGCGCCACCGGGATCATCGGCCCGTCCGTCTCCGGCCTCCTGGTCGCGACCGTCGGCGTGGGCTGGGTCTTCGCCATCGACGCCGCGACCTTCGTGGTGAGCACGATCAGCCTCCTCCTCCTGCGGGTGCCGCGCAGCGTGGAGCGGGCGCCGCACGAGTCCTTCCTCGCGGAGCTCGCCGGCGGCTGGCGCGAGGTCGTCTCGCGCACCTGGCTGCGCACCGCGCTCGTCGCCTTTGCGGTCTCGAACGTGTGCCTGGCGCCGTTCTTCGTGCTCGGCCCGTTCGTGGCGGTTGAACACCTGGGCGGCGCCGCGGACTGGGGCCTCATCGTCACAGCGCAGGCGGTCGGCGGCCTGCTGGGCGGCGTGGTTGCGCTCCGCTGGCGACCGGCGCGTCCGGTGGCCGCCGGGTTCATCCTGGGACCGGTCTTCTTCGTCCCGCTCCTCTTCCTGGCGCCTCCGTTCGCCGTCCCCCTGATCATGCTGGCTTCGCTGCTGGCCCTCGCCTCCATGGAGCTGTCTAACACGTGGTGGTACACCGTGCTCCAGCAGCAGATCCCGCCGCAGGCGCTCTCGCGGGTCAGCAGCTATGACTGGCTCGTCTCGCTCATCTTCCAGCCCCTGGGCTTCATGCTGGTGGGCCCCATCTCGGAGGGCATCGGAGCGCCGGCGACCCTGGTCGGGGCAGCGACCATCGGTATCGCCATGAACGTCGCCGTCCTGGCCGTCCCCAGCGTCCGAGCCCTGGGCTGGCGCCAACCGCCGGAGGAGACGGCCGCGGTGATCCCGGGACCGATGGCGGCGGGCGAAGGGCCGGTGGCCGGACCCATCGAGGTCGAGTGACGCCTTAGCCGACGCGACGGGCCAGGTACAGCACGTTTGCGTCGCTGCGGATCACGGCCCGCTCCGGCAGCTCCTCGACCAGCTCGCGAACCTCGTCGAGCAGGCGGGCACGCCGCACAGCCGGGAGGTCGAGCACCCAGCTGAAGGTGCCAAGCTCCCCCGCGAACTCCTCCGCTGTGAGCGTCACCGGCTGCGGGAACTCGTGACTCACGATGGGGGCGAACGCCCCGGTCGCACCGATCGCGGGGAGGAACACCGTGCCGTCGTCCGACGCGCGGCGCAGCCATTCACCGGCCACCGGACTGGCGCGCTCACAGATCTGCTTCAGTCCCGTGGCGAACGCGTGCGGACGAAGGTCACGCCGGACGTGCCAGGCCACGGCAAGGTCGCCACCGGGTCGGAGGAGGCGTGCGGCCCGAGCGGGACCGGACTCCTGGTCGACCCAGTGCCAGGCATCCAGGGCCACGATCATGTCGACCGAACCCGGCGGCGCCTCCCAGTCCTCGAACGTCGTGCCAACGAGCGCCACGCCCGGGTACGATGCCAGCTTCGCCGCGGCAATCTCGCGCATCGCCGACGCCGGCTCGAGGGCCACGAGGCGCCCGGCGATCTGAGCCAGCGGGACGGTGGCGGTGCCCGTGCCGGCGCCGATCTCGACAACGGTCCCATCTGTCGGGACCAGCGCGGCGAGTGTGTCGAAAAGCCCCGGCGCATATCCGCCCCGATAGCGGTCGTAGGCGACCGCTGCTTCGTCGAACAGCTGCACCCGATGGGACGCGGATCGCCATTCGTCCGTGTCGGGCCGGAGGGGAAGGCTCCCGTTCACCCGGCGAGGGCCTCGAGCACGGGCAGGTTTTCGGTCGTGCCGTCCGGCGCCAGGGGGATGACGGCGACATGGTCGGCACCCGCGTCGTGGAAGTCCCCAAGCGACGCCCGCAGCTCGTCGGCCGATCCCCAGGCGACCATGGCGTCCACCAGGCGGTCGCTGCCCGGCTTCTCCCAGTCAACCGCCTCGAAGCCCTGGAGCCCCCAGCTGGCCTGGTACGCCGGCGTGCGCAGGTACGGTGCGAGGTAGCGGCGCGCCGCGTCGCGGGCCAGCTGTGGATCGGTCTCCAGCACCGCCGGCATCGAGACGGCGAGCAGGGGCCGTGGCCGGTCGACCTCCGCCGCGGCACGGTCGAGCTGATGCCGGGTCCAGGCCACGCGCTCCGGGGTGACGAGGTACGGGAAGGCACCATCCGCCTCGGCCGCCGCGAGACCCAGCATCCGTTCGCGGAGCGCGGCCAGCATCAGGGTTGGCTGCAGCGCGCCGTCGGCGGCGGTCGCCATCGGTCCCTTGTAGATGGCGTTTCGATAGGCGGCCAGGAACTCGCGCATGCGGGTCAGGGGCCGCACGTAGTCATGACCTCGCAGGCGCCCGGCCAGGTGCGCATGCGAGACTCCGAGCCCCAGGACGAACCGGCCTCCGGTCGCCTCATGCAGGGTCTGGGCCGCCATCCGGGTCGTCTGCGCGTCGTGGCCCCAGATACTCACGATGCTGGTCCCCAACGCGGCCCGGCGCACTTCGCCCGAGAGGATGCCCAGCAGCGCGAACGGCTCCCGGCCCACCGTCTCCGGCACCCAGAGTGTTCCGTAGCCCAGCTCGTCGACGCGCCGCGCGAAGGCGCGCGCCTCGCCGATGGCGAGCGAGTCCAGATGACCCCAGGCGCCGATGCGGCCGATCTGCGTCATGGTCCGATGCTACCTCCGGGTTGCTCGAACCGGTACCGCAGGAACAGCTCGTCGTCGCAGCGCAGCACGGAGGCCAGGCGTGCCTCGCGCGGGTTGCTGGTGAAGGGCGAATCGCCCGACGGCGTGGCGAACATGGTCAGCGCGTCCGCCGCCAGCACGCGGGCGCCCAGGGTCCAGCACAGCTCGTCGAGGCAGCCGGCCAGCAGAAACGCGGTATTCGTGGTGGGCCCGCCCTCGAGGAGCAACGAGCCGATGCCACGCTCCGCGAGTTGCTCCAGCACCCATGCCGGCTCCGGGCGGTCCGTGGGCGCCACGAGCAGGTCGGTCCCGGCGGGAACCGCCTCGGCCCCGTGTGCGGCGTGAGGCGAGGCACGGCCAACCACGAGGAGACGGGGCTGACTTGCGCCGAACCAGCGCCGATCGAAGGGCACCGACCCGTTGCCCGCGATGACCACGGCCAGCGGTTGGGGTGGCTTCCCTTCCCCGGCGCGTCGGGCGGCGAGGTCTTCCGGCAGGGTCGACCAGAAATCCGTCTTTCGCAGCGTGCCGGCGCCGCTCCCCACCGCGTCGAACGCGGCACGGTAGAGGCGCATGAGCCGCCGATCCGCGCGACCGGAGAGGCCCTCCGCGGTGCCGGCGAGCTGCGCTCGTCCGTCCAGGCTGGTGACCATGTTCGTCGCCACCGCGATGCGGCCCGGCGGGGCCGGTGGCGGCGCGAACCCGGTCAGCGCCGCGTCCAGGTCGAGGTTCGCCACGGGGTCGGGAAACAGGCGATCCACGGTGTAGCGCTGCTCCGGGTTGCGCTGGTCCACGTTGCGCTGGTCCACGTTGCGCTGGTCGGTCACGTGTGCATGGTAGGCGGCGCGCGACCCGGGAGCTCGCGCCGACTCGTCAGCTGCGGCCACCAGCAGCGTTAGGCGGCTCCAGGGGCCCCTCGCGCGGCCGGCCGGGAGGAAACTGAGCGTGATTCGCAGGGACGATGGCGGCAGAACAACCGTCCGGGGCGCCTAACGCTGTTGTCAGGCGCGCCTGACGAGTGGGGCGTTAAGGACGCGGCGTAACGCGCCCGTCACGCGCGCCTGACAAGTCGCGGGGAAGCGCAGGCCGCCGGCGAGGGCGTGGCACGTCAGTCGAAGATGCGCTCCAGATGCCAGGTGCCGCGGATCTCGTCCCAGAAGACGGTGCACAGCAGGCCGTCGCGGGTCACGAGCTTGAAATAGCTGCGGGCGACCGGCTCGCGCCACCAGTCGTCGTCCACGCGCCATCGGTTGCAGATCCCCACTTCTCCGTGCGTGACGCCGTCCAGGCGGAGGCGGACCGGGGTGCCGTTGGCATCGGTCTCGACCTGGACCAGCGGGTGGTTCGCGTACAGGCGGGTCACGGCTCCTCCTCGCGGGGCCCCTCCTCGCGGGCCGCATCGTGGCCGAGCCCGGTGAGCCGGGCCTGCCGCTCGGGCAGCGCGGCAGTCGGCCGGTCCACCGCCGCGCGCCACAGCCGGCCGGGCCCGAAGCGGGTGGCGAGCCGCTCCACCGACCAGCGCAGCTCCTCCCAGCGCCCAGCCTGGACGCTGAAGGCGGCCAGCTGGCGGGAGGCGGGATCGCTGAGCCTGTCGAAGACGAGGCCGATGGCGGCCACCCGCGGCTCCTCGCCCCCGTCCCCCGCCTCGTGGAGAAGACGCGAGCGAGCCGCCGCCTCCAGTCGCCCGAGAAGGAGCCGGGCGATCCAGTCCGGCTCGAGCGCCGGCTCCGGGAAGGCGAGCGCGGTGGCGAGCGCCGGGGCGTCCTCGAGCTCCAGGGTGAGCGCGGCGCGGCCGGGAGCCAGGTGACGGGTCCGGAGGGCGTCGCACAGCTCCGCGCAGCAGCGGCGCAGGACGAGCGCCGTGCCACCGATCCCGGCCATGGGCGGCTCGAACGTCACCCGGCGGGTCAGCCGCTCCGGGCGCCGCCGGGGGACGAGCGGCCGCGGATCCTCTCCCCGGGCGAGCGCCTGGAGCCGCTCACCCTCCCGTCCGAACTGGGAGCCCACCGCGGAGCGCGGCAGCCCGGCCAGCTCGCCCATGGTGGTCAGGCCAAAGAGCGCGAAGCGCTGCCGCGTCTCCGGGTCCGCGGGGAGCAGGTCCAGGGAGAGGCCGGCGAGCACCTCGCGCGCCAGGGACCCGGATGGGATGGCGTGAAAGGCGGCGGCCAGCGCCGGATCGGGCCGGGCGGCCAGCGCGAGCCGTGCGGCAAGGACCGCCAGCCAGCGGTTCTCCCCCGTCCCCGCCCTGACGGGAAGCAGGGCCACCTCGCGGACCAGGGCCACGGCCCGCGCCGCGATGCGCCGCTCGTCCCCGACAGCCCCGAGGCTCGGCCCCAGGCCCGTCACGTCGACCAGGGCCACGCCGCGGTCCACCGCCTCGACCCGCGGTGAGAGGTCGTCGAGCCGATCGAGCATGGTCGGGATGTCGACGGTCCCGGCGTCGTGTGCCGCGTCGTGTGCCGGACCCCGAAGGGTCGGCCAGATGAGCGCCAGGATGCGGGTCATGGGACGGCCTCGCCAAAATCAGGCGGAGAGGATGTGCAGCGCTGGTCGCTCCCCGGTCTCGTAGGCCGCGACAGCCGGTGCCGCGACCTCGTGCGGCGCGGCCAGCCCGGGCAGCAGCGGATCGATGCGGCGACCCTCCCCGAACCACAGGTCCAGCGAGGCGGTGGCACCGGCCAGGGCCCAACGATGCCGGGCGACGGTGGCCTGCACCCGCTGCCCCACGAGGTCCCGCCCCACCGCCAGCCACGCGGTGCGCGCCAGCTCCAGGCGGACCGCCGCGACCCGGGAGGCCGCCCGACGCAGCCGTTCCCCGGCGAGGAGCAGCGTGACGGCGCGCCCGCGCACGAGGAGCCGGCCAAGCCGGTCCAGCTCGCCAACGAGTCCCTCGCTGCCGCTTCCCTCCCCGAGGTCGAGCGCCAGGGCGTCGACCAGGCCGCTGCGCGCGATCCAGCCGGCCAGCTCCACCGCCTCGGACGCCGATGCGGGGCGGACCACGAGGAGCCACTCGAGGTTGACTCCCAGCCGTGAGAGGGTCGCCGGATCGAGGCAGCCGGCGGCATCGATCCAGGCCACGATCCCGCCCGCTGACTGCGCGGCGGCCAGCGAACGGATCGCGAGCGAGGTGCCACCGGCGCCGCGCGGGGCATCGAGCAGGGCGAGCGAGCCACGCGGCCAGCCATCGGTGCGAAGCGCCGCATCAAGGGCGACGAAGCCACTGGGAACCGCGCCCCGGACGCCGGGCGTGGCGAGCTCCGCCGGTTGCGCCGCCATCGGTCCAACCCCCTGGCGCAGACCCCGGGCACGCAGCTGCTCCAGGAGCTCGGGGAGGGGCTGGACGGGGGCATCGGCACGGGTCACATGGGTCAGTCTAATAGAACGTCTGTTCTAGAACAAGACCCGCCGATGGCGCCCCCAGCAGGCCCGCTGCTATACTCCGGGCCGCCTCAGTGCGCCCGTTCCGTGGGGATGTAGCTCAGCTGGGAGAGCACCGCGTTCGCATCGCGGGGGTCAGGGGTTCGAGTCCCCTCATCTCCACCATTCCATCGCCGGCGAATCGGCGCCCCGCCGCAGTTCGAACTTGCGCGAGTGCCCGTTGCGGGTACTCTCTGAGTGACCGAGCCTGGGGACATCCGTGATCTGTTCGAAATGCGGCACCGAGAACAAGCCGGGTGCACGGTTCTGTGTTGAGTGCGGCACATCACTCGCGGTGCCCTGCCCCAGCTGCGGAAGCCCCACCGAGCCCGGCGAGAAGTTCTGCGGCAACTGCGGAACAGCGCTGAGCGAGGCGCCCGGAGCATCCACGACCCCCTCGCCGGCCGCCGTCGCCGAACGTCGCCTGGTGAGCGTGCTCTTCGCGGACCTCGTCGGGTTCACCCCCTTCAGCGAGGAGCGCGACGCCGAAGACGTCCGTGACACGCTCAGCCGCTACTTCGATCTCGCCTCGGAGGTGATGACCCGCTACGGCGGAACCGTCGAGAAGTTCATCGGCGATGCGGTGATGGCAGTCTGGGGCACGCCGGTCGCGCACGAGGATGATGCCGAGCGTGCCGTCCGCGCCGCCCTCGACCTGGTCGACGCGGTGCCCGCGCTGGGTCCGACGATCCAGGCCCGGGCCGGCGTCCTGACCGGGGAGGCGGCCGTCACCCTTGGAGCCACGAACCAGGGCATGGTCGCCGGTGACATGGTCAACACCGCCGCCCGCCTGCAGTCCGCGGCGCTGCCCGGCACCGTCCTGGTCGGCGAGGCAACCCGGCGCGCGGCGGGCCAGGCGATCGTCTTCGAGGAAGCCGGCGAGCAGGCGCTGAAGGGCAAGGCCAGCCCGGTTCCGGCCTGGCGCGCCATGCGCGTGGTCTCGGAGCGGGGCGGACGCAATCGCAGCGAGGCGCTCGAGGCGCCGTTCGTCGGCAGGGACGAAGAGTTCCGCCTGCTCAAGGAGATGTTCCACGCCACCGGTCGCGAGCAGCGAGCCCGGCTCGTCTCAGTCATCGGCCCGGCCGGGATCGGCAAGAGCCGCCTCGCCTGGGAGTTCCAGAAGTACCTCGACGGGCTGGTCGACACGGTCTGGTGGCATCACGGGCGCAGCCCGGCCTACGGGGACGGGATCACCTTCTGGGCCCTGGGCGAAATGGTCCGCGGACGGTGCGGCCTGGCCGAGAACGACGACGAGACGACCACCCGGGCCAAGGTCGCGGAAATCCTGGCGCAGACAGTCCCCGACCCTGACGAGCGGGGCTGGATCGAGCGCGCCCTGCTCGCCCTGCTGGGCATCGGCTCCGACGCAGGCTCCGAGCAGCTGTTCGCCGCCTGGCGCACCTTCTTCGAGCGGCTCAGCGACACGGGCACCGTCGTCCTCGCCTTCGAGGACCTGCACTGGGCCGACAGCGGCACCCTCGACTTCGTGGACCACCTGCTGGAATGGAGCAAGGGCCACCCCATCCTGATCGTGACCCTGGCCCGCCCCGAGCTGCTCGAGCAGCGTCCCGACTGGGGAGCGGGCAAGCGCACCTTCACATCGGTCCACCTCGAGCCGCTCAGCGAGCCCGCCATGAACCAGCTGCTCAGGGGACTGGTGCCCGGACTGCCCGACTCGGCGATGCGGGCAATTGTGGCCCGCGCCGACGGCATTCCGCTCTACGCGGTCGAGACGGTGCGGATGCTGGTCACCAAGGGACGCCTGAAGGAGGCGGCGGGGACCTACGTGCCTGTCGGCGGTCTCACCGATGTGGCCGTCCCGGAGACGCTGACCGCGCTCATCGGGTCACGCCTCGATAGCCTTGATCCGGTCGATCGGGCGCTGGTCCAGGACGCGTCGGTGCTGGGACAAAGCTTCACCCTCCAGGCGCTGTCGGCAGTCTCCGGGCTCGATGCCGCAACGCTCGAGCCTCGCCTGCGCGCCCTGGTCCGTCGCGAGCTGCTGGCCGTCGAGCTGGATCCCCGATCCCCCGAACGCGGCCAGTACGCCTTCCTGCAGTCGCTGATCCGGGAAGTCGCCTACAACACCCTGGCCAGGAAGGACCGCAAGGCACGCCACCTCGCGGCGGCCCGGTACTTCGAGCAGGTCGGATCGGACGAGCTGGCGGGCGTCCTGGCCGGACACTACCTGGCTGCCCATGCCAACGCGACCGAGGGACCGGAGGCAGACGCCCTCGCCGCGCAGGCTCGGGTCGGGCTGAAAGGCGCCGCGGAGCGTGCGGCATCCCTGGGAGCACACGACCAGGCGGTCGCCCTGCTCGAGCAGGCGCTGGCGGTCACCACCGATGCCGCCGATGAGGCTGATCTTCTCGAGCAGGCGGGCCTGTCGGCAGGCAAGGCGGCCCGTTACGACGCAGCGGGAGACTTTCTTCGTCGCGCGATCGCAATCCATCGAACGCGGGACGACCGCCTCGGAGCTGCCCGGGCCACGGCCTCGCTGGGCAGAACACTGCGGTGGGCGCACCGGACAGGGGCGGCGATCGAGCTCCTGCTGCCGGCCTCGGCAGAGTTCACGGATCTGTTCCCGGATCCTGCCGTATTGGCGTTGTCCAGCGTGCTTGCCGAGGCCTACACGGAGAACCAGGAGCCCCGCCAGGGCCTGGAGGTCGCGGAGCGTGTCCTGGAGGCGGCGGAGCACGGCGACCTGGCGGAGATCCTCGCCGGGACACTGGTGGCCAAGGGGACGGCACTCGGCCAGCTCGGGCGCCGGCGCGAGGGGATCGGCGTCGTCAGGGCGGCCGAGCAGCTCGCGCGTGACAACGGGCTGGACGACACGCTGATGCTTGCCCTGGGGATCCGCGGCTTCCTGCAGAGCGATCTCGACATGGCCGACTCGCTGGACGCCAGCCGCGAAGCCCTCGCCGTGGCCCGTCGAATCGGGAACCGCGCGGGACTGCTGCGCATCGTCAACAACATCGGGTACACCGCCTTCCTCACCGGCGACTGGGACGAAGCGCTGGAACAGCTCGACGGACAGCTGGCCGAGGATCTCGACCGGGGACACCGCATCTCGCTTCTCGGAAACGCGGCCATCGTCCACGCGTGTCGCGGCGAGGATGTGACCCGGTCGCTCGAGGAGCTGCAGCGCCTGCTCGATGACGATCCCGCCTCGGCCCAGACTTCCGCGACTTTGCCGACGATGCGATCGCGAACGCGGCTATCGCGGACGGGCGGCTGAACGAGGCGCGCGCGGCCTGGCGGCGCCTGGCGGATCACGCCGCGGGCAATGCCCCGGAGTTCAGGTATCGGACCGCCCGGCTCGCGTTGTGGGACGGCGAGGTGGCCGAGGCCCGAGAGGACCTGGCGGCGCTGGATGCAACGGGCGTCCACGGCCGCGTGGTGGAGCTGCGCCGGACGACGATCATGGCCGGCCTGGCCGCTCGAGAAGGCGACACCAGGAAGGCGCTGCGGCTCTACAAGGAGGCGCTGCGAGGCTGGCGCAGCGTGGGGCTCGCCTGGGACGAGGCTCTCACCGGGATCGACATGGTGACCATGCTGCAGCCATCCCTGCCCGAGGTGCGCGCTGCCGCGCAATCAGCCCGCGAGATTCTCGTTCGGGTGGGCGCGAAGCCGTTCGTGGCGCGCCTCGACGCCGCCATGGGGGTCCAGTCGCCTGGCGTTGATGCTGGGCAGGCTCCGGCCGCGGACCGCGACCGGAGCGCCATCGTCTGATCGGCGACCACGGCACGGGCCGATGGACCCCACCAGGAGGAGACCCGCGCGAAGCCTCGCCGTCCGGGCGGGATGGCTCGCAAGCGCGGGCTTCTGCGGCTACGCCATCGCCATCCCGTTCTTCGGCCCCCTCCCTGATCCCATCACCTTCGCGACGACGATCGCCGGCGGGCTCGGAGGGCTATCGCTGACGACCACCGGGGCCGTGCTCATCACCCGGCTGCCGCGCAACACCATCGGATGGATCCTCTTCGCCAGCGGCCTCCTGTTCAGCCTCGGGTACGCGGGATTCAACCCACCGCCCTTGGGGCCTGCGGTCGGCAGCTGGACCGTCTTGCTGTCGCAGCTGTGCTGGACGCCCGCCATCGTTCTTCTCGGGATCTTCCTGCCGCTCCGGTTTCCGACCGGGCAGCTGCCGTCGCCTCGCTGGAGGATCGTGGAAGCCATCGCCATCGTCGCAATCGTGACGGAGAGCCTCCAGTCCGCATTGACTCCCTTCCCTGCGGGGTACTACCCGTCCGGCTTCGAGAATCCCCTTGGGCTCCAGGGGTGGATTGCGAGCGCGGTGGTGGTCGCCGCGGCCGCGTCCACGGTGTCGGGCGTCATCTTCTTCCCCGTGGTGGCCGCCTCGCTCGTGATGCGCTATCGCCAGGCCCACGGCTCCGAGCGCGCTCAGCTGCGCTGGCTTGCCGCCGCCCTGGGCCTCATCGGGCCGAGCATCGCGGTGGCCATTGGCATTGGCAACAACTCGAGGGGATGGCCAGGGACGGTCGGCCAGCTGGCATGGCTCTTGGTCACGGTCGGTCTCATTCTGCTTCCGATCGCCATTGGCATCGCGGTGCCTCGCTATCGGCTTTACGACATTGACGCGCTCCTCAATCGCACCGCCGTGTACGGCACCGTGAGCGTGGTGCTGGCGGCAGGGTTCTTCGTGGCCAACCTGGGGCTGCAGCGCCTGCTCGAGTCGTTCACCCAGCAGCGCTCCGACCTGATCACCGCCGGGCTGGGCGTAAGCGTGGGACTGCTGTTTGCGCCGATGCAGCGGCGTGCACCGCCCGTGATCGACCGCGTCCTGCCGGGGCGCGCGGAGCTCGCCCTGCTATTCAACGACATCGTGGGGTCGACCGAGCGGATCGTCGAGATCGGCGACCAGCGCTGGCGTGCGCTGCTGGGCCAGTACCTGGGGTCGTGCGCGCCGAGCTTTCCCGCACAACGGGCGCGAGATCAACACCGCCGGAGACGCCTTCTTCGCGACCTTCGCGCGTCCATCGGACGCCTTGGCGGCAGCCTGGGCAATCCGGGCCGGGGTGCATGAGCTCGGCCTGAACACCCGGACCGGCCTCCACCTGGGCGAGGTGGAGATGCGCGGCGAGCAGGTGAGCGGGCTCGCGGTCCACACCGCGGCCAGGATCATGGGAGTAGCCGCCGACGGCGAGATCCTCGTGTCAGAGGCCCTGCGCGAGGCGCTCGAGGGGCCGGAGGTGGCCGTGCGCGACCGTGGCCGGCACCACCTCAAGGGCGTGCCGGGCGACTGGCAGCTGTACGCCGTCGAGAGCGCGGGCTGATGCTGGGATACCATCGCCTTCTGCCGACGAGCGGGAGCAACGCTCGTCGGCCATTCACGTGTGATTCGTTCGAACTGGCGCCCGCTTCGATCACCTCCTCAGGAGGAAGAGAAGACCGGCGATCACGATCACCGCGATCCCGGCGACGAAGATCCAGGTGCCCCACCACTGCAGGCGGTTCACCCGTCCGACGACGATGAGAACTGCCGAGACCACCGCCAGCAGGGTGAGGATTGGATGAGCCCTGACACGATTCGGCACCGAAAACCTCCGATCTGAGCGGCCCCTGGGGCCGGCACGAGTCACGCACCACGGTCCTCACCCGCGGAACGCATCCATGAACCGCACCCGGGCGCCGATGCGCATGGCCGAGTTGGCGTAGACACGTCCGGCCACCCAGATGAGCCCGGCGATGGCCGCGACGATGAGGACCAGGGCGAGTGCGAACTGCCAGGCCGGCACGTCGCCTCCGGAGATACGCACCGCCATGAGGATCGGCGCGAACGGGGGCAGCACGGAGGCGACCGCGACGAGCGGGCTGGCCGGGTTGGCCAGGTACAGATAGGCGAGCAGATACGCTCCGATCTGGAAGAGCGAGAACGGGGCAACGGCGCCCTGGACCTCTTCCGGCCGCGACACGAGCGCGGCCAGGGTCGCATAGGCCGACGCGTAGAACAGGAAGCCAAGCAGGAACCACATGATGTAGCCCAGGATCGCAGCCGTCTCGAGCGCCGGCGTGGTCACCACGTGGGTTGCGGCATTGGTGATCAGTGCCGCCATCGCCACCAGCCCAAGCTGCGCGAGGCCGATCAGGCCGATCCCGGCGACCTTGCCCGCCAGCAGCTGGCTGGGCGGAACGGTGGCAAGCAGGATCTCCATGATCCGGGTGGCCTTCTCCTCGACCACGCCCTGCGCCACCTGGTTCCCCCACAGGCCAAGCGCGATCCAGAGCAGGATGCCCACCGCCAGCCCCACCACCCGCTCCTGGGTCAGCCCGGGCTTCGTGGGTTGGAGGGCCTCCACCCGCACCTGCGCTCCGCTCATCACCGACGCCAGGTCCGCCGGGGACAGGCCGGCCGCCGTGAGGTCGGCCGACACCACCGCCCGTTCGAGGGCGGCCTGCACCAACGAAGGGGCCGTCTTCTGCACCACGGCGGTCGGCGCAGTGGCGGATCCGGTCACCAGGACGTCGAGCGTCCCCGCGGACACCTGGGCCCTGCCCGCGGTCTCGTCGGTTACGTCGCTGACGGTGACCGGCTGCCGCAGCGCGGTCGCGGACGCGCTGAAGGCCTTCTCGAGCGCCTGCGATCCGCCGCTGAAGCCGACCCGCACCGCGGTGGTCTTGGCGCCCAGGAGGGAGAACCCGACGAGGCCGATCACGACCAGGGCGACCATCGCGATGGTGCCGCCGATGAAGACGCGCGAGCGCAGGCGGACGAGTGCCTCGCGCCGGCTCACCACGATGAAGGCAGGCAGGCCGCGTGACGGCGCCTTCGGCGCTTCGGTCACGGCCGTGTCTCCCGGATCGCGTCCCGGAACAGCTCGGTCAGGCTTGCCTCCGCCGGCCGGAACTCGTGGACGGGACCGGTCTGGAGCGCGGTGTCCAGGATGGCCTGGTCGTCGGTCCCGGGTGCCAGCTCGAGGAGCGTGCGGGCACCATCGGTTCGGACCACCGTGACCCCGCTGACCGATGCCGCCCAGCCGGGCGCCGCCATCGGCGCATCCACCCACACCCGTTGGGGGCCACCGGCGCGCAGCTCGGCGACCGTACCCACCGCGACCATGTGGTGGCGGTCGATGATGCCAACCCGATCGCAGATGCGCTCGACCAGGTCGAGCTCATGGCTGGAGAAGATCACCGCCACGCCCGCGTCCGCCCGCTCGCGGATGACGGCGGTCATCACGTCGAGGGCCACCGGGTCGAGCCCGCTGAACGGCTCGTCGAGGACCAGGATGTCCGGCTCGCAGACCAGGGCGGCGGCCAGCTGCATGCGCTGCTGGTTGCCGTGGCTCAGGGCCTGCAGCTCGTCATTGGCCCGGTCGGCGAGGCCGAAGCGCTCCAGCCAGCCCGATCCCGCGCGCCGCGCGTCGCCATCCGCCATGCCATGCAGCTCGCCCAGGTAGGCGAGCTGTTCGATCAGCCGCATCTTCGGGTACAGGCCGCGCTCCTCGGGCATGTAGCCGATCCGGCGGCGGGTCCCGAAGTCGAGAGGAGCGCCGGCCCAACGAACCTGGCCGGCATCGGCCTGCAGCACGCCCAGGATGATCCGCATGGTCGTGGTCTTGCCTGCGCCGTTGCGCCCCACGAAGCCGAACAGCTCGCCGGCGCGAACGTCGAAGGCGAGGTTCTGGAGCGCCACCAGGTCCCCGTAACGCTTCGAGAGGCCATCCACCTCGAGCGTCCTGGACCCGTCGGTCATCTCGTTGGTCTTCCGGATGCGGTGGACTCGCGCGCCGCCGACGATCCTGGGCGCTGCGTGCTCCGAGCCCCCGGAGATTCGGGTCGATCGTGGTTCGCATTGGCATCGGCCTCGTGGTGTGCCGGCTTGCGCCCCAGGCGGCCCGCGTCGCGCAGCGACTTCCTGAGCAGGAACTCGATCTGGGCATTCAGGCTGCGCAGGTCTTCGGCCGCCCATGCCTTGAGGGCGGTCATCGTGGCCGGCTCGAGCCGGAGGAGGAACGGTTTGCGATCGTTCGCGCTGCCCATTGCCGTCAATAGAGGCTGCCGGCGTTGACCACCGGCTGGCTCTCGCGCTCGCTGCAGAGCACCACGAGCAGGTTGCTGACCATGGCCGCCTTGCGCTCCTCGTCGAGCTCCACGATCTGCTGGCTCGAGAGCTGCTCGAGTGCCATCTGGACCATGCTCACCGCCCCGCCCACGATGCGCGTGCGGGCGTCGATGATGGCGCTCGCCTGCTGGCGGCGCAGCATCGCCCCGGCGATCTCGGGGGCATAGGCCAGGTAGCTGATCCGGGTGTCGGCGACCTCGATGCCCGCCTTGTCCAGTCGGCCCTGGACCTCGCGCCGCAGCTCCTCGCCGACCTCGTGGGGATTGCCCCGCAAAGACTGCTCCTCGCCGTGCCCGTCATAGGGATAGGCAGTGGCCAGGGTACGAATCGCGGCTTCGGCCTGGATCCGGAGAAACTGCTCGTAGTCATCGATCTCGAACAGCGCCTCGGCGGTGTCGACGACCCGCCAGACCACGACCGCGGCGATCTCGATGGGGTTTCCGTCGTGGTCGTTGACCTTGAGCCGCTGGCTCTCGAAGTTGCGAACCTTGATCGACACGCGCAGCCGCCGCGAGAACGGATTGACCCACCACAGGCCCTGCTGCTTGAGGCTCCCTTCATAGCGCCCGAAGAGCACCAGCACGCGGGCCTCGTTCGGATTGACGACCGTCAGGCCCCTCGTGCCGACCACGATCATCACCGCCAGCGCGAGTACCCCGATGCGGAAGGCTCCCGGCGCGATCGAGATCGGAGGTGCGCCATTCGCAAGGGCGTAGGCAACCGCTGCCACCAGCAGGAAGGCGCCAGCCACGAGTCCCAACAGGACCGAATACCCCGAAACCGCTCGCCCTTGCCGCTCCCGAATCATCGACCCACCTGACAGCGCAACGATATCGAGGAGATATTACCGCAATGCCGGGAGCCGGGACGGCGCGGGTACCCTAGATGACCCGTTCCAGCAGCCGCGTCATCAGCCAGAGGCCGATCGGCAGCAGGATGGCAGTCACGAACGCGCCGATGGTGCCCGGTCGCCACGGCCAGGTTGGCAGCTTCTCGACCATGTCACGCTCGGCGATCAGGCTGGCCAGGTTCTTGTTCAGGCCGTCTGCCGCAGCCAGATCGCCGTCGTCGACGGCCAGATGGATGGCTGCAATGGTGGCCGTCAGGCGCTGGCCGGCGGCCGATTCGAGGTCACGCTTCTGGGCCGCGATCCGCCGATGCATACCCTCCAGCGGCAGCACGAACGTCGCGATGCTGATCACCGCCAGGGTCACGAACCAGGTCGCGGCGACCGCGTAGGCGGCCGGCCCTGACCCGCTCGGGACGAGCAGTGCCAGGGGCACAAGCAGCAGGAAGAATCCCATGCCCGCCTGCGCGGTGAGGCTCGAGAAGGCGTAGAGCGGCGCAGGCTGGTAGAGATCGATGTGCAGCGCCATGGCGTGGATGCGATGGACGAGGCGCAGCTGGCGCACGGTCCGATACAGGGCCACGAAGCCCACCGCCGTGGTGAAAATCTCGTAGGGCAGACGAATTGCCAGGGCGGCCGGCGACAGGCCGACGACTCCTTCGGCATCGGGGAAGAAGACGTAGGCCGCCACCGTCAAGGGGACGGTCGCGGCGAGCAGGAGCCAGGCGCCGCCCGCAGGCACGACCGTGAGCTCGTAGCGGAGCGCCCCGACATCCGCGTCGCGTGCGCCCAGCAGGGGACGGAAGGTGCCCAGAGCAGTGCGGGCAACCGCGTTGAGGTAATGGAACAGCCACAGCATGGCCGGCAGCAGCAGGGCGTAGTAGGTCAGCGCGACGCTCGGCCCGGAGGGCTGCCCCGAGAGCGGCGCCATCCCGTAGATCACGGCCAGGGTTCCGCCAGCGATGGCGAGGAAGACGAGGCTTGGCGGGAAGGGCAACCCGTCGATCACGGCCATGATCGCGTCCAGCCAGCTTGGCGCGTAGGGTCTCGCGACGCCGGCATCCCCCGCAGGGGGCATCGCAGCGGACCCGCCCGTCGCCTGGGTGGGCGGGACCTGCTCTGCGGGATCGAGCGTGGGCGCCGCGCCGGTCACGCGAGCGAGTCTACCCGGCGTCGCAAGTGAGGCGGGTGAGCGCCGAGCGGACGGCTCAGTCCATCAGCCGGTAGGTGACCCGATACCAGGAAACGCCGAATGGCGGTATCTCGCGTTCCTCCGTCGATGCGACCCGGTACCCGCGGCCGGCCATGGCGACCATGTCCTTCTCCATCTGGCGTATGGCGGATTGCTGCCAGCCGTTCATCCCCCGCGAGGCCATGAAGAAGGCCAGGATGGGACTCACCAGGCCAAGGATGCTCCCCCGTCCGTAGGTCCTCACCACGGTGCGCTTTGGTTTCGCCTTGCCGAACAGACCCATCGCCTTCACTTCCGGTCCGGTTTCTGCCTTCTCGATTCTGGAAACGCTCGGCGTTCAGCGCAGCATGTCCGCCATCGGGCTGGCCGCCGCATCGTTCGACGTCAGTGGGGCCAGGCCGAAGATCGACTCCACGGTGCGCAGCAGGCTGAAGTGCGTGTAGCTCTTGTCTGACGCGTAGCCTCCGGGTCGCGCACCGCTGCCCGCGAAGATCGTGAGCACGCGATTGTCATGCTTGTAGTCATCCTCGTCCCAGGTGACCACCACCAGGCAGCTCTCCTGGGTACATGCCTTCGAGCTCAGCATCGCGGGCAGGTGCGTGCTCAGCCAGGTGTCGGCAGCCGCGCCGTCATTGTTGTCGTCGTTCGGCGCCACGAACACGAAGTTGGGGGTCGTGGCCACGCTGGCCAGGTCCGTGGCCAGGTGGGCAGCGTCGACCACGTGCGACGCGCAGCGAGCCGGGTCGGTGCGGATCGAGTCGAAGTAGATGAACGGGTCGTGGTGGGCGACGTAGGCCCCCGAGTCGGCCTGCTTGCAAGCGGTGCCCATCGACTCGAAGTAGGCCTTCCAGGTGAATCCCGCGGCTTCGAGCCGATCCACCACGTTCGGCGCTGCGACATGGCACCCACTGCCAGGGCTGCAGTCGCCGGAGGTCGCACCGGTCGTGCCGCCGGTCATGTTCAGGTAGTTGCCGAGCGAGGGATGGCCCGTGGCGTGGTACGCGGTTGCATACGCATTTGCCGTGGCCAGGCCATGGGCGTAGGTCCTGCGAAAGGCGGTGCTGTAGTACGTGTTCTCCAGCACCACCAGGAAGACGTGCTGAATCGCAGTCGGACCCGAGGTGGCTGTCGCCGAAGCCACGCCGGACGCGACCGGCAAGGGCGTGCCTGCCGAGGGCGAGCCGCCGCCCGCGGAATTGCCGTTGCCGCTCGAGGCCGATGAGGTCGCGCCGGGCGACGGACCGTTGCCGGTGACGAGACCCACGCCAAACGCAACAGCCACGACGACCACGACCAACAGGGCGGCGATGCCGCCGGGGGATCGCCAGCGGAGCGCGTCACCGCGTGCCTGGTCCGGGCGCCCGGTGGACTGTTCGGCCGTGATGCAACCTCCGCCTGACGCGGCCAGTCCGGTGGTGCTCTCGATGGCGCCGAGCGACCGCGGCCCGGCACATCGCGCAGCGTAGCCGAGATGAGCGCGCCCGTCGCGCGGGTGGCCCGGCGGCGGTGGTCGCATGATGCACCCATGAGCGGGCTACAGCGGTCCTGGACGGTGCCCGTGGCCCTGGCCGCCATCCTCGGCGCCGCGGTTGCGCTGCGGTTCGCCGGTCTCGGCACGAACCCGGGCGGGCTGTACACCGACGAGGCGACCGAGGCGGTCTCGGCGCTGCGCCTCCTCCACGATCCGGGCTACCACCCGATCTTCTTCCCCGGCGGCGGGGGCCGTGAAGCGCTCTTCGCTTACCTGGTGGCAGGCGCCTTCGCGCTCTTCGGCGAGACGACGCTCGTCCTGCGGGGAACGGCGGCCGCCATCGGGGTGGGCGGCGTGGTCGCCATCTGGTGGCTGGGCCGTCGCTTCGGGACCGTGGCCGCGCTCGTGTCGGCCGCGTGGGCGGCGGGCGCGCTCTGGCTGGTCTGCATCAGCCGAGACGGCATGCGCAACACGCTCGTGCCGCTCTTCGGCGCCCTGGCCTTCGTCGCGCTCCTCGCCTGGGAGCGCAGGGCAGATCGACGCTCCGCGGTCGTCGCGGGCGCCACCGTAGCCCTGGCCGCCCTGTATACCTACCAGCCGCTCAAGCTTCTCCCCCTGCTGGCCATCCTCTGGCTGGCCTGGCTGCGGCGGGTCGACGCGGGTACCTGGAGCCGAATGCGCCCAACTCTCATCCCTGCGACGCTGGCGTTCGCCGTGGTCGCCGCTCCCATGCTCGTCGTCGCAGTCACCGACCCGGTCGCCTACTTTGGCCGCGCGGTGGGCGTGACTCCGCTGAACCCGGCCGATGCCGTGAATCCGCTCGACCATCTGCTCCGCACGCTCGGCATGTTCGCCTTCACCGGCGACCCGAATCCACGCCACGACGTGGCCGCCCTGCCGATGCTGGGCTGGCCCGCGGCGCTCGTCGCCCTGGTTGGGGCCGCGCGGATCTGGCGACGCCGACATGACCCGGCCCACGCGCTGATGGGGATCGCGCTGCCCGTCTTCCTGCTGCCGCCGCTCGTCGCGACGGAGGGTGGGGCTCCGCACTTCCTGCGGTCGCTCGGCCTCGCTGCGCCGGTGGCGGTGCTGGTCGGCCTGGGGGCAGCGGAGCTCGTCAGGCTCGCGCGCCGGCGCGGAGGGGGACGGCTCGCGGCAGTCGCCGCCACCGCCGTCGCCATCGGCCTGCTTGCGCTCGCCGCCGGGAGCGCCAGTGCCTACTTCGCCCGGCCTGTCGCCGAGCGCTACACGGCCTATCGGTACGAGCTGGTCGCCATTGCCGGGGCGGCGGGCCCGCGGGACGCCGTCCTCCTCGACGATTACGACGCATCGGTCGTGCTCTTCCTCGACGCGGACCACCCGCCGACCATCGCCGCGCCAGGGAAGGCGCTTCCGGACCCCGGCGCCTACCGGCAGGTGCTCGCCGTTTCGCGTGACGCCCTGGTCGCCGCCCTCGGACCGGGGCCTGCGGCGGCCGCACGTGTGATCGCGCGCGATGCGGCGGGAAACCCGACCGCCTGGGTCGTGGCTCCGTGATGCCGCCGCGGGCGACGGGTACCATGCGCAGCTATGAGGACCGCCGAGCGAAGCGCGACGCTGGACCGTCCGGCTGACATGGTCTTCGCCTTCCTGGCCGACATCGGCAACCTGCCCCGCTGGCAGTCCGGCGTGGTGCGTGCCGAGCAGACCTCACCGGGGCCGGTCACGGTCGGGACCACCGCCATCCTCGAGCGGCGTCTGATGGGCCAGGACGTCCGCGCCGACCTGCGCGTGACCCGCTTCGAGCCGGGTCACGCCATCGTGCTCGAGACCGATGCCTCGGGCCTCCACGTCGTGGCCACCATCGAACTCGAGGCGATCGACGCCGACCACTGCCACGTCACGTTCGGGATGGCCATGGAGGCGACGAACATCTTCATGCGGCCGCTGGAGGCGATGGTGGCCCAGGCGGCGGAGGGCGACATCGGCGCCAGCCTCGAGGCGCTCCGGCGGGCAATCGACTGACGCCATCTTGAGGGTCCGTGACCCCCTCCGGTATACTGCGCGGTGAACGCGTTGACGCGGGAGCAGTACGCGTGTGCCTCGATCTCAGCGAGCCGGGCCTGGTGCAAGCCGGCGATCGAAGGACGCGGAACTCGCCCGTCGAGCAGTCGGGAGACCGACCGGGCTGGCGTCCGATATCGCGCCGATGAGTGGACCGATCGTGGGGTTGTAGCTCAGCTGGGAGAGCACCTGCATGGCATGCAGGGGGTCGGGGGTTCGAGTCCCCCCAGCTCCACCACCCAATCGGCCAAGTCATGGTGGTACCGCGAAGATGCCCCCTTCGTCCTGACGCGAGGGGGGTCTTTTGTTACCCGGAGGATGAAGAGGAGCCGATGGTCACCCCCGGCGCGACGGACGAGATCCGTACGGCGAACGACGGCCGTCGCTGGCGCCTGCGTCCCGCGCGTCCCACCGATGCCCGCGCCCTCTCCCGCCTCTTCGCCGCGGTCCGCGCCGAGGGGCGCTGGCTGGCGACACCGCCCTCGGCGGTGAGCGAGCCGTCCGAGTCGTATTTCATCGGCGAGATGATCCGGTCCGGTGCCAGCCTGGTCCTGGTCGCCGAGGGAGACGGTGAGCTGGTCGGCAACGTCCTGGTGACGACAGAGCATTCCTCGGTGAGCGACCACGTCGGGACCCTGTCCATCGCGATCGCCGAAGCCTGGCGCGACGTGGGCATCGGCTCCGCGCTCATGCGCGCCGCACAGGATTGGACCCGGGAGAACGGTCTCGCCAAGCTGGCCCTGGGCGTGTTCCCGGACAACGCGCGGGCGATCGCGGTCTACGAGCACGTGGGATTCGAGCGCGAGGGGCTGCGAAGGCGCCAGTACCGCGGGTTCGGCGGCGGCTTCCGCGACGAGGTGCTGATGGCCTGGTTCCCCGACGAGGCTGGCGACGACAGGGCGGGCGAACCATGACCGACGATCGTGTCGACCGCGCGCGCTCCTTCGACGCATGGGCCGGCGAGTACGACCGCTATCGGCCCGGCTATCCGGAGGAGCTGTTCGAGACCATCCAGTCTCGGCTCGCGCTCCCGGCGCGGCCGCACGTCGTCGACCTGGGCGCGGGCACAGGGCGCGCGAGCCTGGCGATGGCGGCACTGGGCTGGCGGGTGACCGCCGTCGAGCCCGGGAAGCCGATGCTGGAGGAGCTCCGGGCGCGGGCCACGAACGAGGGCCTTCTCGTCTCGACAGTGCAGGCCAAGGCCGAGGCGACGGGGTTGGATCCGGCCTCCGCGGACCTGGCCACGGCGGCCCAGGCCTTTCACTGGTTCGACCACGCTGCCGCCCTCACGGAGATGGCCCGCATCGTGCGGCCCGGCGGCGGGATCGCGCTCTTCTGGAACGTGCGGGACGCGGAACGCTCCCCGTTCGTGGCCGACTACCACCGGCTGCTCGCCGAGCGCTTCGGCGAAGCGGACACCGGCCAGTACCTGCAGGCAGGCCGCGAGACCGGTCAAGAGCGGACCCGCACCGCGATCGAGCACGCCGGCGGCTTCAGCGAGTTGGAGCTCCTCACCCTCGAGCACGTGGTGCCGACCACCGTCTCGGGCTTCATCGGCATGGCCTTCACCGCGTCGTACGTCCGGTCGCTGACCGCCGAGGAGCAGGACCGTTTCCGCATCGAGCTGGGGGGCATCCTGGGCCGGCACGGCCACAACGACGAGACGCCATTCGACCTTCCCTTTCGGATCGACCTGTGGATCGCACGGAGGCATGGATCATGACCACGCAGACACGCGCCCGCGGTGGACGCGCCGAGCGCTTCGAGCCTGCCTCGTACGAGGCAGCCTGGCGGGAGCGCTGGGAGGCGGATGGCCTGTACCTGGCTCGAGACGACGACCCGCGTCCGAAGCGCTACGACCTGACGATGTACCCCTACCCCTCGGGCAACCTCCACATCGGCCACTGGTACGCCATGACCGGGCCGGACATCGTCGCGCGCATGCATCGGATGCAGGGCTACAACGTCATGTTCCCGATGGGATTCGACGGCTTCGGCCTGCCGGCCGAGAACGCGGCGATCGACCGCGGGATCCATCCAGCGACCTGGACCTACGCCAACATCGCCACCATGCGCCAGCAGATGCGGCTGATGGGTACCAGCTTCGACTGGGCCCGCGAGGTCGTGACCTGCGACCCGAGCTACTACCGCTGGCAGCAATGGCTCTTCCTGAAGCTGTACAAGGCGGGCCTGGCCTATCGGGCCATGGGCAGCGTCGACTGGTGCCCGAAGGACAAGGTCGTCCTGGCCCGCGAGCAGGTCGAGGGCGCCGACAGGCATTGCTGGCGCTGCGGCACCCCCGTCGAGAAACGCGACCTGGAGCAGTGGTGGTTCCGGATCACGAACTACTCCGACGAGCTGCTGAACTTCGAGGGGCTCGACTATCCCGAGCCGATCAAGCTGATGCAGACGAACTGGATCGGCCGGTCCGAGGGCGCCGAGATCGACTTCCCGGTGGAGGCCGATGGCGTCGAGGCGATCCGGGTCTTCACCACCCGGCCGGACACCCTGTTCGGCGCCACGTTCATGGTCCTGGCGCCGGAGCATCCGCTCGTCGAGCAGCTGACGACCGAGGAGCAGCGGGTTGACGTTGAGGCCTACACGGCGGTGGCGAGGCGCCAGACCGAGATCGATCGCCTCTCGACCGAGGGGGAGAAGACCGGGGTCTTCATCGGCGCGCATGCAGTCAACCCCATGACCAACGAGCGCATCCCGATCTGGATCGCAGACTACGTCCTGCCGGGGTACGGCACGGGCGCCATCATGGCCGTCCCAGCCCACGACGAGCGCGACTACGCGTTCGCAGTGAAGTTCGGCCTGCCGGTCCGGTACGTGGTGGCACCGGCATCGGGCAAGCTGCCGGACGGCGAGGCCTTCTTGGCCCACACGAGCGACGAGGTGCTGATCGACTCCGGCGAGTTCACGGGTATGCCCGCCGCCGAGGCGATCGGGGCCATCACCCGGCAGCTGACCGACCTGGGGCTCGGCAAGGCGGCAGTCACGTACCGCCAGCGTGACTGGCTGGTGAGCCGCCAGCGCTACTGGGGGGCACCCATCCCCATCGTCTACTGCGACGAGCATGGGGCGCAGCCTGTCCCGGAGGACCAGCTGCCCGTGCTCCTGCCGTCGGATGTCGACTTCGCCCCGACGGGGGTGAGCCCCCTGCAGTCACACCCCGAGTTCCTCAACACCGTATGCCCGGTGTGCGGCAGGCCCGCCCGACGCGAGTCCGACACCATGGACACCTTCGTCGATTCGAGCTGGTACTTCCTGCGCTTCTGCTCGCCCGACGAGGACACCGCACCGTGGGACCGCGACCGGGTCGACACCTGGATGCCCATCGACCTGTACACCGGCGGGGCGGAGCACGCCGTCCTGCACCTGCTCTACTTCCGCTTCTTCGTGAAGGCCATGCGCGACCTGGGCCTGCTGGGCTTCGATGAGCCGACCAGGGTGCTGCGCAACCAGGGCCAGGTCCTGGGTGCGGACCACCAGCGAATGAGCAAGTCACGCGGCAACGTCGCGAACCCCGACGACCTCGTGGCGCGTTACGGATCGGACGCCGTGCGCCTCTTCCTGATGTTCATCGGTCCGTGGGACCAGGGCGGTCCGTGGAGCACCACCGGCATCGATGGGGTGTACCGCTTCCTGGGCCGCGTCTGGCACCTCGCGCAACCCGAGTCGGTCACCGGCGGCAACGGCCGCACACGCACGAACGCTGAAGCCGATGGAGTGCGCGACCTGCGTCGCACCACCCATCGCACGATCGCCGGCGTGGCAGCGGACTACGAGGGATTCCACTTCAACACGGCCATCGCCAAGCTCATGGAGCTCTCCAACGCGATCGGCGGGGCACGCGAGGCCGGGCTGGCCGGCGACCCGGCCTTCGACGAGGCGGTCGACACCCTGCTGCTCCTGCTGGCCCCGGCCGCCCCGCACATTACCGAGGAGCTGTGGCATCGGCGAGGGCATCCCTACAGCGTCCACCAGCAGCCGTGGCCGGTCAGCGACCCGAGCCTGGCGGCCGCCGTGATGATCGAGCTCCCCGTGCAGGTGGACGGAAAGCTGCGGGATCGCCTGGTGGTCGAACCCGGCAGCTCGGCAGAGGAGATCGAACGGCTCGCCCTGGCGAGCGAACGGGTACAGGCATACCTCCGGGGCCGAACACCGCGCCGGGTGATCCAGATCCCCGGCAAGCTCGTCAACGTGGTGACGCCGGGCGACTGAGCCGGCGCCGGCAGGCAAACCCGCGCGTAACCGGCCGGTAAGGCACAGCGGCCTAGCCTGCGCTCCTGCTTCCGGGGCCCGGCGCCGAGTGCCCGGGCGCCGGACCTCGGACGCAGTCTGATCGTCCTCGCCTTCGCCGGGAGGGCTGCTGCCCATGCCGCTCGTTGATCGCCTGCTGCTGGCCGGAATCGCCGGTTCCATGGTTCTCGCCGGTGTGGCCGTGTGGTTGCTGGTTGCCGCGCCGATCTCGCCGGCGGCCCAGGAGTCAGACCCCTTCGCGACAGCCTCCATACCCGCGGCGTCGACCCTGCCCGCGTCCAGCGAACCCGCCGCGGGACTGGTGGTGGACGTGGAGGGCGCCGTCGCCGAGCCCGGAATTCGCCGCCTCCCGGCCGGCGCACGTGTTGCGGACGCCATCGCCGCGGCCGGTGGCTATGCCACCGACGCCGATCTCGCCGCCTCCGCACACGGGCTCAACCTCGCCGCAACCCTCGCCGACGGGGACCAGGTCTACGTCCCGCGCGTCGGGGAGACCGCGGCCGGTGCGGGCGCGGCCGGGGATGGAACGGGGGGTGGCGGTGGGCTCGTCAACCTCAACACCGCCTCAACGGACCTGCTCGACGCCCTGCCGGGAATCGGTCCGGCCACCATCGACAAGATCGTCGCAGCCCGCACCGAGCAGCCCTTCCGGACCCTGGACGAGCTCGTGGAGCGCAAGGTACTCACCGCCTCGCAGCTTGCCGCGATCCGCGACCAGGTCACCGTCTGAGTCGGCGACCGCCGGCATCGCTCGGCAAGGCCCTGCATGTCGCGCGCGTCGCTCGCACTCCCCGCCTGCCTCGCCGGGGTCACCGTCGGTGTTCTGCTGGCCGACCCGGCCCAGGCTCCGCCGCCGCTCCTGGACGCGATCATCGGTGGCGGGCTGCTCACCGCCCTGGTGGCACTCGTGGCCGGCACGGCAGGGCGGCGAGGGCGTCCCCACGGTGTGGGCGGTGCGACCGTGGTCGCAGCGATCGGCGTTGGCCTCGCGCTGGGCGCCTGGCGTGGGGCGGCGGCGAGCCTGCCCACCGGACCCGGAAGCGTGGCCGTCTACGTGGCCGGTACGGGACGGACGGCCGGGGTCGCCGTGCAGGGCTCTGTGGTCGACGACCCACGGCCACGTGAGGACCGCCAGCAGATCGTGCTCGATGCGGTCGTCATCGACGGACGTCCGGCTCGGGGGCGGATCGTCGCGTGGCTGCCGCGGGCACTGGAGATCGGAAGCGGCGACGTCGTGGCGTTCAGCGCGCAGCTCGAGGCGCCGCAGGATTTCGACGGCTTCGCCTATCGAGCGTTCCTCGCTCGCCAGGGCATCGGCGCCATCGGTCGGGCTTTCGACGCGCGAATCGCCCATCCGACCGCAGCCAGCCCGAGCCGGGTGCTGGCCGGCGCACGCGCTGCGCTGCTGGGTGGGCTGGATGCCATCGTTCCCGAGCCCGAGGCCGCGCTGGGCGCCGGAATCCTGCTCGGGGTGCGAACCGCCATCGACCCGGCGGTGAACACGGCCTTCGCCACCGCGGGCCTGACCCACGTGGTGGCGATCTCCGGGTGGAACATCGCCATCGTGGCGGCGCTGGTTGCCCGCCTGCTCGAAGGGGTCGCGGCCCGCGCCGGCGGCCGCCTCCTGGTCCCGGGCCTGACCCTGGCGGCGATCGGCGGGTACGTTGTCCTGGTGGGGTCGAGTCCCTCCGTCGTACGGGCCGCCCTCATGGCCGCGGCCATGCTCCTCGGCCGGCAGGCAGGATCCCGCGCCCATGCCGCCTCGGCGCTCATGCTGGCGGCCCTGGTGATGCTCGTCATCGCGCCCGCGGTCCTCTGGGACGTGGGCTTCCAGCTCTCGCTGCTGGCGACCGCGGGTCTCATCGCCTTCGGCGCCTCGTTCGCCGCCCGTCTCGAGGCGTGGCCGGGCTGGATCCGGGAGCCGGTTGCCCTGACGCTGGCCGCCCAGCTGACGACGCTGCCGGTGATCCTGCTCACCTTCGAGCGCCTGAGCCTGGTCGCGCCGCTGGCCAACGTGCTGGTCACGCCCATGGTGCCGCTCGTGATGCTCGCCTGTGCCATCGCAGCACCGGTCGGGATGGTTGCCGGAGCGGTACCCGTGCCCCCGCTCACAGACGCCGCCGGCTGGCTCGCCGGGGGTGCGGCATGGCTGGGCCTGCGGGCCATGATTGCGACGGGTACCGCCGTGGCATCCATCCCATTCGCCTCGCTGCCGGTCAGCATGCCGGCGGCGCTGGCCCTGGGCTGGTATCCCGCGCTGGCCATCGCGTGGCGGATCCGGCACCGGACCCCGCGGGCATCGGCCAGTGAACCCGTGGGCCTGGAGGGACCGGGCATCGGTCGCCGCCTCCGCCGTGCCGTCGGACGGGCGCTTGGCGTGGTGATGGCACCCGCGCGGATCGCCGCCCATGCGGTGGCGACGCCGCGCCGGAGCCTGTGCGCGCTGATCATCGTGCTGGGGGTCACGACCCTGGCGACCCTGCCCGACGGGCGGCTCCACCTCGTGATGCTGGACATCGGACAGGGAGACGCGGTCCTGGTGGTGGCACCCTCCGGCGCGGCCATGCTGATCGATGGTGGTCCGGACCCGGACGTCACCCTCCGTCGGCTGGGCAGCGCGCTCCCCTGGTGGCGCCGGTCCATCGACATCGTCCTCCTCACGCACCCGCACCAGGACCATGTCGGTGGATTGCCCGAGGTGCTTCGGCGCTTCCGGGTGGGGACCGTGTTGGATGGCGGGCGGTCGTACTCGAATCCGGCGTACGCGCAGCTCCTCGCCCTGGCAGCCGTGGAGCCGGGGGCCACCTATCAGCTGGCTCGCGCCGGCGCAGGCGTGCGGCTGGATGCGCACACGACCCTCACCCTCCTCTACCCGTCCGAGACCGATGCCGCCGGACCGCTGCCGGCCGGTGACATCAACAACGCGTCGGTGGTTGGACTGCTCCGATTCGGGCGGTTCGGCGCGCTCCTGACCGGTGATGCCGAGGCTCCGGTGGAGGCGCTGCTCGCGGAGCGCGATGCGCTCACCCGGGTCGACGTCCTGAAGGTGGGCCATCACGGCTCGCGCTCCGGGACGACGCCGGCCTTCGTCGCGGCGCTGCATCCGACCGTGGGCCTGATCAGCGTGGGCGCCGACAACGAATACGGCCACCCGAGCCCCGACACGCTGCGGGTCCTGGCCGATGCCGGCGTCTCCGTGCTGCGCACCGACCTCGACGGCACGGTGGAGGTTCGAACCGATGGCGCCACCTGGTCGGTCGTGGCCCGCGGACGCGCGGGACCGCCACACCCCGCGCGGTCGAGCACCCTCCCCGATCCCGCCGCAGCAGTGTCCCTGCGCCGGCCGTTCGGCACGCGCGGCGGGGAACCGGGTAGCATCGCGACATGGCAGTTCCCGATCGCGAGGAGGCGGCGCGGATCCTTGCCGCACGCCGGCTGCCGGAGGGCATCGTCCGGCACTCGGAGGGCGTCGCCCGCGTCGCGGTTGCCGCCGCGCGGATGGTCGAGACGGCGGGAGTCCCCGTCAACGTGGCCGTGGTCGAGGCCGCCGCCCTCCTCCACGACATCGACAAGCCGGTGACCAGGAAGACGGGCGGCCCACACGGCGAGGTGGGCGCACGCCTGCTCGAGGCGATGGGATTCGGCGAGCTCGCGGCCGCCGTCTCCTCGCACCCGGTCACCTGCCTTCTCGACGAGGATCGGTTCCCGCGTGGCTGGGAACCGGTGATCGTCAGCCTCGCCGACAAGTACGTCGAACAGACGTTCCTGACCATTGACGAACGACTGGACGCGATGGCCGGCCGGCACCCGGAGTACCGCGAAGCGATCGACGCCGCGCGGCGCCCCGCCCATGCGCTGGAGGCCGAGCTGGCCGAGGCCGCCGGGCAGTCCGTCGAAGAGGTCGTACGCCAGCTGCGCCACGCTTGGGAGGCAGGCGCACCATCGTGAGCGTCAGCCTGCTCCTCGCCCACGGCGACGACGGCCTTGGCCTCGACGAGGCCGTCGAGGCGCTCACGCACGAGATGGGCGACATCCAGCGGACGGACCTGCTCCCGGAGCGCTCGCCGGACGAGGCGATCCTCGATCAGGCGCGGGTCGAGGCCGCTTCGATAGGGCTCTTCGGGCCGCACCTGGTGGTCCTCCGCCGGCCGCTGCGCGCCGCCGGTCGCTCCGGGACCGCCGCCGAGAAGCTCGTGGCGCTGGTCCGCGATCTACCCGACGGTGCGGCGCTCGCGCTCCTCGAGGAGCGGCCATCGCGAGATGCATCCCGACCCCCGGCCCTGTTGCGCCGGCTGGCTGACGCGGTCCGCGAGCGGGGCGGAGTCGTGGTTGAGCGCATGGCTCCGCGCCGGGCGGAGCTCACCGGCTGGACCCGCCGGCGGGCGGCGGTCCTCGGCATCGAGCTCGAGCCGCGAGCGGCCGCGCTCCTTGCCGAACGCGTCGGCGGCGCCGTGTGGGAGACCGACATCGAGCGCGGCGAACAGACCCGCGTCGTCGACTCCGAGCTCCGGAAGCTGGCCACGCATGCAGGTGAGCGCCGCGTCGGGGTGGAAGACGTCGAGCTCCTGACCCCGGACACCCGGCCGGCGTCGGTCTTCGCCGTCACCAACGCGGTGGATCGCCGCGAGCCGGCAGCCGCGGCCGCCGCGCTGCGCCGGGCGCTCGACGAGGGGCAGCCTGTCCTGCGCATCACGGCCTCGCTGCACGCCCGGATCGCCGATCTCATCGTGGCCGCGGATCTCGTCGCCGGGGGGGCGACACCGGCGGAGCTGACCCGGGCCGTCGGCCGCGGCAGCGCACGGACGGCGGAGCACGTGGCCGCGGCGGCACGCCGCTATCGGCCGGAGGAGCTCGAAGCGATGCTGTTCGGCCTGTTCGAGGCCGATCTCGCGATCAAGGAGAACCGTGTCGAGCCGGAGTCCGCGGTGGCCGCCTGGCTCGGTGAGCACCTGCTCGGCACCCGCGTCGCAGCGTCCTGACCGCGGGGCCCTCACGCAGACACGACGCAGCCCCGCTGTGAAGCGGGGTGGCGTCGCCGGAGGGCTACCGGATCAATAGGGGGTCAGGCGGCGGTCGAGCGGAGCACGCGATCGCTCTCGATCGCGAAGGTGCAGCGCGCCTCCGAGAGCCCCAGGATGCCGATCAGCTGCTGGTCCACGTAGAGCTGGCGGCACGGGATGCAGAGCGCACCGGGAATGGCGAAGAAGAGCCGCTCGTCGGCGGTCGTGTCCCGGAAGGTGGTGTCGAAGACGCTCGTCAGGAGGTCGCTACCGCAGAATCGGCAGCGCTCCGTTGATTGCTCGGCCATCGTTCGCTCGTGCATGGGTCGAGCATGGATTCGGGCCGATGCCCGCTCAATAGGAGTACCGGGGTAGTCCCCACTAGTACCTCTGCAGTACCCGCCGCCCGCGCGGACGCCGAGCAGTCAGACGATGCGGACGACCTGCGCGGCGTTGCTCCACAGGCGTTCGAGGCCGTAGTACGCGCGCTCCTCCGGGGCGAAGACGTGGACGATGACGCTCGCATAGTCGATGAGGACCCAGCGCGCCGCGCTGGTTCCCTCGACGCCCAGCGGGCGCACGCCCTCCTCCCGCAGTGCGTCGACGATCGCACCGGCAAGGGCATGCACCTGGCGATCGCTGCGACCGGAGCAGATGACGAAGTAGTCCGCCATGGTCGTGACCTCAGCCGTGCGCAGCAGGACGACGTCACTCGCCTTCTTGTCGGATGCGACGTCCACGATCCGATGCGCGAGCTCGGACGGGTCCGTGAGTGCGGTGCGGGCGGGTTCGGCCAGGTGTGCTGCTCCGTGCGGGTCGCGATCAGCGCCGGTACAGGTGCCGATCCACGATCAGCGCCTCGACGGCTCGAGGGACAAGGTAGCGGATGGCGCGACCGGATGCCACTCGTCTTCGGATCTCGCTGGCGCTGACCTCCAGGCCAGGGCCCTCCAGGACGTGGATTCGGGACGCCGCCTCGCCGAATCGCTCGTCCAGCGCGGCACGCTCGGGCGGTGCCGCGCCGGCGCGAGGCCCGACCGCCCACTCCGCCAGGGCAAGAAGCCGATCCGGCTCGCGCCAGCTGTCGATCTGCGCCAGCGAATCGACGGCCATCACCCAGAAGAGGTCGGCGTGTGGTCCGTGCAGGCGCCCGAGCTCGGCAAGGCTGTCGATGGTGTAGGAGGGGCCCGGCCGCTCCATCTCGATGGAACAGAGCTCGAAGCCGGGATCCTCCGCGATGGCGAGCCGGGTCATGTCGAGCCGATCCTGGGCAGCGGAGATGGGGCGATCACGCTTGTGCGGTGGCTGCGAGGCCGGCATGAAGAGGACCGTTTCCAGGCCGAGCGCGTCGGCGGCGAGCGTCGCCAGCCACAGGTGCCCCACGTGCGGCGGGTCGAAGGTGCCGCCCAGGACCCCGATTCGGCGACGCGGCGGTGTCATTCCTCGTCCCACTCGAGCTCGGCGCTGCCGATCCGCACGGTCGTGCCGGCCACGGCGCCCCGGCGAAGGAGCTCCGCCTCGATACCCATCCGCGCGAGCAGGCGCCCAAAGCGCTCACGGGACTCCTCGTTCGTGAAGTCGGTCCGGTTGGCGGCCTCCTCGATCCGACGGCCACGGACCCGCAGCCCGTCTCCCTCTTCGACGACCTGCCATCCGGCGGCGAGCGGGTCGAAGCGGTGCACGCGCATCTCGTCGGCCGCCGGCGGCTGCAGGAGATCGCGCTGCGACGCCTCCTCCAGGGCCGCCGCGAGCGCCGACCGCAGCGCGTCGATGCCGGTGCCGTCGTGGGCCGAGACGCCGATCGGTCGCCGTCCGGGGTCCAACCCCGGGTCACGGCCGAGCGCATCCCGGACCGACGGCCAGCGCTCGCGCACCTCGGGGAGGTCGAGCTTGGTCACCACGATCCGCATCGGGCGTTCCAGGAGCGACGGGTCGTGCAGCCGCAGCTCCTCCACCACCCCCCGCCACTCCTCGACCGGATCCGGCGCGTCGCCGTTCACCACGCCCAGCAGCACCCGCGTCCGCTCGACGTGGCGCAGGAACTCGTGGCCGAGCCCCTGGCCGGCGTGGGCACCCTCGATCAGTCCCGGCACGTCGGCGAGGACGGCGGTGCGCTCATCGACATCCGGGTCGTCCCCCACCGCCAGGACGCCAAGGTTCGGGCTGGTGGTGGTGAATGGGTATGCGCCGACGCGCGGCGTCGCAGCGGTGAGTGCGGCCAGCAGGGTCGACTTCCCGGCATTCGGCGCGCCCACCAGGCCGATGTCGGCGATCGACTTGAGCTCCAGCTCCAGCCAGCGCTCCTGGCCGGGGTCGCCCTTCTCGTAGTGCGTGGGGGCCCGATGCGTGGGAGATACGAAATGCACGTTGCCCCGGCCCCCGCGGCCGCCGCGCGCCACCAGCAGGCGGTCGCCCGGGACCAGGAGCTCGCCGACCCAGGCCCCGTCTTCGTCACGAACCACCGTCCCCGGCGGGACCGGCATGGTCACCGCCTGGCCGTTCCGCCCATGGGACCGCCGCCCGGATCCCCGACCGCCCGGCTTCGCGCGGAAATGCCGCCGGCGGCGGTAGTCGGCAAGCGTGGTCATGCCGGCCTCCGCGACGAGCGTCACGTCGCCGCCCCGACCGCCATCTCCGCCGTCGGGTCCACCGCGCGGAACGTGCGCTTCGCGACGGAACGAGGTGGAGCCGTCGCCGCCTGAGCCGGCGGCGACGAAGACCCGAACGTGGTCAGCGAACATCGCGGCGATCATAGCGGGCAGCCGCAGCCGGAGAGGTGGGCGCCCCGGGGGAGGGGAAGGTCAGCGGGAGATGTAGCGCAGGGGGTTGACGAAGACGCCGTTGATCGAGACCTGGAAGTGGACGTGCGGGCCGGTGCACAGGCCCGTACAGCCGACCGAGGCGATGCGTTGGCCACGCGTCACCGCGGCTCCGGGCCCGACGAGGATCGCGCCGAGATGGTTGTAGACGGTGTGCAGGCCATGCCCGTGATCGATCTCGACCACCAGGCCGCCGCCATTCGTGCGCCAGCCAGCCCACACCACGGTCCCCGATGCGGCCGCCAGCACCGGACTGCCGGCGTGAACCGCCAGGTCGACGGCCAGGTGACCGGACCAGAAGTATTGGGTGATCACCGCGCCGGGAACAGGCCACAGGAGCGTGCCGTTGCTCACGACCGCGACGATGTGCGGAGCGGCGACGTGCGGCGTGGGAGTCGGGACCGGAGTTGGCGTGGGAGTCGGCGTCGGGAAGACGCGGCGGGAGAGGAGCGGATCGGTGTCCGCGGTCTGGGGCTCGAGCACGAAGTGTGCCGACTGGAGCGTCTGCGCCTGGGTCGCCGCGCCACGAGCGGTGGCGACCACGTCGAACGTGAGCCCGCCCTGTCCGGTCGCGTCGCCGTGAATGGCGGCGAGGCCGAAGGCTGCGCTGAAGGCCACCAGCCCGACGACCGCCAGGTGGGCGACGGCGCGGGACAGAGGGCGAGCCTCAGTCAGTCGGGGCAGGCGACGGTGTCGCTCAGGCAATAGCTCAGCTCCAGCGGGCGAGTGCAAGCGAATGGCTGTGCGACCCGCCGCTCGATCCTGTACCCCCGCATTCGGAACGGTACGGCCCGAGTCGTACGGAGCGATGGTACCAGCGGCTTCGAAGGAGGGTCAACCGGGCCAGGAGTCACGCGGTCGCCGGGACGTTCGGCCCTATTGTGCGGTGCTACCCAGCTGGAGCGGGGTCGAACCGGATGCGCTGATGGGCGTCCCGGCGGGGTCGACGAGCGTGATCCACACCACCGCCCTGCCTCCGGTGGGTGCTGGCGGGAGCGTCACGGGCAGCTCGACGGATTCCCCTGGCTTGAGTGCCGGCACCGGGATATCCAGCGGTGCCAGCCCGTCCGGCGCGGCAGCCAGGTACGGCATTGGGGTGGTGCCCCAGCCGGCGGCGACGCGCATCCCCGCCGGCCAGGGGTCGTTCCCGGTGTTGACCAGGCGCACCGTGAGCTGGCCGCTGGCCGGAGCCACGGGCGGCCAGAACGGCGGGCCGTCGCCGGGCACGGCCGTCGGCTGCGCTCCGGCCTCTCCGCCGGGGATGAGCGCATCGATCCGCGCAGCGAGCGAGCGCGACGCGAGATAGCGGCCGATGCCGTCGAAGATGCCCGCGGCAACCGCCTGGTAGCCGGCCGGTGTGGCGAGCAGCTGGCTCTCAGCCTCGAGGGACATGGATCCCACCTCGGTGAGGATGCCCGGCATGAGGAGGCCCCGCCGCGGCTCGTTGTCCGCGGTGCCGGCCGGCTTGAGGATGTACAGGTACGGCGCGGTCCCGTCGATGCCCCGATCCTGCCGGTCCCAACTCGCCGCCGCCGCCATGGAGGTGACGACCCCGTCCTGCACGTCCTGCGCCAGGCGCTGCGATGCATCGGCCCATGGGAGGGCATCGGTGAAGTAGGTCTGCGTCGCGGCGATCTTGTAGACCTGCCCGCCCTGGGTCATGGAGTTGATGTGGATGCTGATCGCGAGGTCGGCGCGCGCGACGTTCGCGAGGTCAATTCGCGCGGAGAGCTCGTCGCGGGTCCGGGTCGCCTCCGGGACATCCGGCCCGAAGCCGGTGATCCCGTCCCCGTTGACGTCACGCCATGGCGGCCCGTCGCAGCCGAGTGGCGGGTAGTTGTCCCCCGCGAGCGCCGAGTCGTCAGTGCGGGTCAGGACCACGGTGACGCCCTGCGCCTCGAGCATGGCCTTGAGCGCGAGCGCGATGCCCAGGGTGTCGGCCTTCTCCGCCTTGTCCTGCGTGTTGTCGTACGGGTTGGCCACGCCCCAGTCGAGGCAGCCCCCGTGGCCGGGATCAATGGCCACCACGATCGCGGCGGGATTCGGCGCGTACACGGTGCTCGAGCCGCCCGGAGCCGGGATCACCGCGCCCGGTGCCGGCGTCGGGCTCGGGGTGGGCGGCACGAGGCTGGCGCTGGCACTCGCACCAGTGGGCGACGGCGACGGGCTGCCGCAGGCAGCCAGGAGCACGGTCAGGCCAAGGGCGACGAGGAACCCGGATCGCGCGGACGAACGGTTCAGCGCTCGGAGGCCTCCACCGACTTCGAGAGGGAGACGAGGAACTCCGCGTTGTTCTTCGTCTTGCCAAGGCGCTGCATGAGGAGCTCGATCCCCTCGTTGGGGCCGAGGGCGCTGAGCATGCGGCGCATGGTCCACACCATCCGCAGGCTGTTCTCGTCGAGCAGCAGCTCCTCGCGGCGGGTGCCGGAGCGCAGGACGTCGATGGCGGGGAAGATCCGCTTCTCGCTCAGCTTGCGGTCGAGGGCCAGCTCCATGTTGCCGGTCCCCTTGAACTCCTCGTAGATGACGTCGTCCATCCGCGACCCGGTATCGACCAGGCAGGTGGCGATGATGGTCAGGGAGCCGCCATGCTCGATGTTGCGGGCCGCCCCGAAAAAGCGCTTGGGCGGGTAGAGCGCGACGGGGTCAACACCGCCGGACAGGGTCTTGCCCGAGGCTGGCAGCGCGAGATTGTAGGCGCGGGCCAGGCGGGTGATCGAGTCGAGCAGGATCACGACGTCCCGGCCGGTCTCGACCTGGCGCTTCGCGATCTCGAGTGCCATCTCGGCGACCCGGGTGTGGTTCTCGGTCGGCTCGTCGAAGGTCGAGGCGTAGATCTCGCCGTTCACCGAGCGGCTCATATCCGTCACCTCCTCCGGCCGCTCGCCGATGAGGGCGACCATGAGGAGCGTCTCGGGGTAGTTGGCAGTGATCCCCGACGCGATCTGCTTGAGGACCGTCGTCTTTCCGGCCTTGGCGGGCGACAGGATCAGGCCGCGCTGGCCTTTGCCGATGGGCGCGATCAGGTTGATGAGCCGCTGGGTCAGGTTCTTCTGGTCGACCTCGATGTCGAACATGTCGTCGGGGAAGACCGGCACCAGCGAGTCGAAGTACGGGCGCCGTTTGGCGGTCTCCGGATCGACCCCGTTGACCGTGTCGACCCGCAGCAGGCCCCAGTACTTCTCCTGGTCCTTGGGCGGGCGCGTCTGGCCGGTGACCCGGTCGCCGGTACGCAGGGCGAAGCGGCGCACCTGGCTGGAGCTGACGTAGATGTCGTCGTTCGAAGGCATGACCCCGTGGCGGCGCAGGAAGCCGAAGCCCTCGTCGACGATCTCCAGGATCCCCTCCGCGACCCCGGGCTGCCCGTTCTGCTCCGGCGCCCTGCGGGCGGGCGCCAGCGGCACCGCGTCGAGGAGCTTGAGGACGAGGTCCTGGTGCTCCAGCTCTTCGAACCCCTCGATGCCGTGCTCACCGGCCAGCTCGCGCAGCTCGTCCACGGGCTTGGCCTGGAGGTCCGCAAGGCTCAGCGGCTCCATGGGCCCATCCTCCTCGGTCGGGAAGGGGCCTGCATAGATGCTCGAATAGCCGCCCGTCATGTAGTCGTTGCGACGCCGGGGATAGTTCTGGCGCTGCGCCGGGCGGCGGGCACCGCCGCCCTCGGAGCGGCGACGCGACCGGTTGCGGCGCGGCGTGCGCGCTTCCTCGTTCATGGTCGCGGGGTCTGCCGGGTGTGATTCATTGGAGTGAGAAGACCTTTCGTCGAAGGTTCATCGGGCACCGGCTGCGCCGGCGCGGCAAATGGAGCCGCCCGCCATTCCCCGACCGGTATGGCGCACCGGTCCGCGGGCTCAGATCATTGGTAAGCCTCGCTCGGGCGGGGGCTGACGTGCGGGGCGACGCGCGGCGGTCGTACGGTCAGATCTTGCGGGTCCCGGCTCGCGTCGTGATGTTGGGCCCGCCGTATCCGCTCATCTCTCCGATGAGCTGCGTCCGGATCTTGCGCAGGACCGGCCGCCAGTCGAGGGAATCATACCCGAGGTGCGCAACAACCTGCTCGGCGTTCCAGCCGAGGCCGTGCGACAGCAGGGCGCGGATCTCCGCACCGGCCGCCTCGCTGCGCCACCACGCCTGCCCATGGCGCTGCGCCATCGCCTCGTCGAGGGTGGCGCCCAGCATCATGGCCCGCAGGTAGGAGCCGCGATACATCCCGTCATCCACGAGGGCCAGGTACAGCGCCTCGGGCACCTGCACCCCGGTGAGCAGCCCAAGGGTGCCGGCGAAGGTGGCGCGCTGCACGGCGTCCGGCCCCCCGCGATGGAGGCTGAGCTCGTACAGGTGGAGCGCGGTCAGGCGACGCATGCGGTGCAGCGTGACGAGCGCCATGAAGTCGACGAAAGCGAGGGCCTCGTCGGAGCGCATGCCCAGCCGGTCGGCGAGCCAGCCGGGGTCGCCGGGCAGCGCATCGAAGGCCATTGCGTAGCCCTCGGTCACGCTCGCATCGCCGAGCAGGCGTTCCCAGGCCGGGAGCGCCGCGTCAACCTCGCCGAAGTGGACGAGGTGGCCGCCCTCGTGCAGCGCCGTGCGGTAGTCCTCCCAGCCGCCGTGCGGATTGACGACCAGACGGACGTCGCCGGGTGCGTTGATCACCGCGCAGAAGGCGCGCGACGACTTGCCGGACCGTGGCTCGAGGTCGAGCGTTGCGCCGGCGCGACCAGCCATGCGAATGCCAAGGCCGGCGAAGGTCGAATCCAGGACCTCGGCCAGGCGGCGCGCGGGGAACCAGCCGTCCCAGCCGTTGCCACGCAGGACATGCCACGCGTCGGCCAGCGTCCCATCCCCCTGCTCGATGCCGATGGTGGCCATCGACCGACGCATGGCGGCAAAGTAGCCCGTCTCGGTGGCGACCAGGCCCTGCCGCACGGACACGCCCAGGGCATCGGGGCTCCAGCCCCGGGTGACCGCCACCAGCTCGACGTAGTCGCGGTGGCCGAGCTCCTCCGCGAGCGCATGCATCCGATCGAGCCGCTCGCGACGCTGCGGATTGATGGCCTCCACGGCCTGCAGCCACCGATCGAATAGCTCGTTGCGCTCCGCCCGATCGTCGATGTTGCTGATTCGCGGCTGTGCGGCCCGGTAGCCGATCGCTTCCCCGCGCCACATGATCACGGCACGGCTCTCCGCCGTCGCGATCGCGTCGGTGAGCGGCGCCACTGCCTGCTCAAGGTGACCATCGGTGGCGAATGCCAGCAGCGCGCGGTTCCGGTCGACCTCCTCGCCACCGGCAGCGAGACGCTCGCGCAGCGCATCGACTGTGGCCCGATCAAAGAGCGCCGCGTGGCGCGCGTAGATCGGAGCCAGGGCGAGGTCGTCCTTCAGACCCGCCCCGTTGCGGAATCGCTCCTCCTCGACCTCGGCGAGGAACGCCTCGACGCTGCGCTCGTACGCATCGGCGTCGAAACGGTTCCGGGCGGGGCGGGTTCGGCTGCTGGTCGGCATCGGCTCAGGAGGCCCTCGTTGGCGCCGCCGCCTCGGCGGTCCCTGCGGTCGTCTGTCCCGCCTCCGTGACGAGCCCGGACCGGCGGGCTGCCGCCCCGACGAAGTCACGGAAGAGCGGGTGCGGCCGGTTCGGGCGGCTCTTCAGCTCCGGATGGGCCTGGGTCGCCACGAACCACGGGTGGTCGCGCAGCTCAATGTACTCGACCAGGCGTTCGTCCGGGGAGACGCCCGAGAACCACATCCCTCCCGCGCCAAGCCGGTCGCGATACGCGTTGTTGACCTCGAAGCGGTGCCGATGGCGCTCGTAGGCAATCTCCGCGCCGTACGCAGCGCGGACCAGGCTTCCCTCCTCGAGGCGTGCCGGGTAGAGCCCCAGGCGCATGGTCCCGCCCTTGTCAGCCACGTCGTGCTGATCGGGCATCAGGTCGATGACCGGGTTGGCGGTGAAGACGTTGAACTCGCTCGAGTTGGCGTCGTCGGTGCCCAGCACCTCCCGCGCGAACTCGATCACGGCGCACTGCAGGCCCAGGCAGAGGCCCAGGAACGGGACCCCGTTCAGGCGAGCCCAGCGGATCGCCCGGATCTTGCCCTCCACGCCCCGATACCCGAAGCCGCCCGGAACGACGATGCCGGAGACCCCGTTCAGCTCGCGCGCCACGTCGTCCGCCTCGAGCCGCTCGAGGTGCTCGCTGCGGATCCAGCGCACCTTGACGTCGACGCGATGGTGCAGCGCGGCGTGCTTGAGCGCCTCGGAGACGCTGATGTACGCGTCCGGCAGCTCGGTGTACTTGCCCACGATCGCGACCTCGAGCTCCGGGCGCGGGGAACGGATGCGCTCCACGAGCTCCTGCCAGTCGTGCAGGTTCGGCTCGCTTCCGGGGATCTCGAGCTCCCGGACCAGCAGCTTGCCGAGCCCGGCTCGCTCGAGCTGGAGCGGCACCTCGTAGATGCTGCGGGCGGTCTTGAGCGGGATCACCGCATGCACGTCGACGTCCGTGAAGAGCGACACCTTGTCGAGGATCTCGTCGTCGATCGGCTCATCGCTGCGCAGGATGATCACGTCGGGCTGGACGCCGATGCCGCGCAGGGTGCTGACCGAGTGCTGCGTCGGCTTGGTCTTCAGCTCGCCGGTGGCGCCGATGGAGGGCAGCCAGGTCACGTGGACGTACAGGACGTTCCGGCGCCCGACGTCCTTGCGCATCTGCCGGATCGCCTCCAGAAACGGCAGCGACTCGATGTCGCCCACCGTGCCGCCCACCTCCACGATGACCACCCCGTGCGCCGCCACACCGCTGCCCGCGACGGTCCCGGTCCCGTCACGGGCGACGCGCTGGATCCGCTCCTTGATCTCGTTGGTGATGTGCGGAATGACCTGCACGGTCCCGCCCAGGTAGTCGCCGCGCCGCTCCTTGGCGATGACCGCCGAGTAGATCCGACCGGTCGTCACATTGCTGGCCTGGGACAGGTTCTCGTCGATGAACCGCTCGTAGTGGCCCAGGTCCAGGTCCGTCTCGGCGCCGTCATCGGTCACGAAGACCTCGCCGTGCTGGTACGGCGACATGGTCCCCGGGTCGATGTTGATGTACGGGTCCAGCTTCAGGATGGAGACGGGGATCCCGCGGGACTTGAGGATGCGGCCCATGGACGCCGCGGTGATGCCCTTCCCGAGGGAGCTGGCGACGCCACCCGTGACGAAGACGTACTTGGGCATGGGTTGGGACCTTTCGCGGCGATGACCCAAGCGTGCGAACGGGGCGGCGGCTGGCCCCGTTGCGGGCAACACGCGAGCAAGGTCGTCAACCTCTGCTCGGGAGGCCAGTCTAGCGCACCACCGGGCAGAACCGCCAGCCCCGCGTGCGGCCCCTTGCCCTTGCCGCTACACTGATTGTAGAAGCAACTATTCAGGTCCTGCCCCGGCCGCGGGGAGAAACGGAAACCAGGAAGGCCATGAACGACCAGATCCGCCGGGCGCTCGCCCATCCCGGCCTCATCGACATCACCACCACCGGACGACGCTCGGGCGAGCCGCGCCGGATCGAGATCGTCTACCACGTCTTCGACGGGCGCATCTACATCAGCGGCATGCCGCGCGCCGACCGCCGGCGCAGCTGGCTCGCGAACCTGGATGCGGATCCGCGGCTCACCGTGCACCTCAAGAACGGGCCCGTCGCGGACCTGCCGGCCACCGCGCGGATCATCGATGAACCCGCGGAGCGCCGCGCCATCATCACGCGGATCATCGCCACGGCGTGGCGCGACCAGGACCTCGAGCAGATGGTCGCCCACTCCCCGCTCATCGAGGTCACCGTGGAGGCGCTGGCCGCCTGAGCGGGAGCCCGGTATTTCGGGGGCCGGTCGTCATCGGCGTGCCGGGCCAAGAGACTCTGGCGACGGCGGCGCTGACCCCGAAGCATCGGCGGGTAGCCCGTTACGGAGACCTGCCACGTGGACCCCGTGCTCCTCGCGCGGATCCAGTTCGCCCTCACGGTAGCGTTCCACTTCATCTTCCCGGCCATCACCATCGGCCTGGGTCTCTTCATCGCCGTGGTGGAGACCCTGCGCTGGCGGACGCATCGTGAGCTCTACGACCGGATCGCGACCTTCTGGACCCGGATCTTTGCCCTGACCTTCGCCGTCGGCGTTGCGACCGGCATCGTCATGGAGTTCCAGTTCGGGACGAACTGGTCGCGATACTCGACCTTCGTGGGGGACATCTTCGGCTCGCCGCTGGCCGCCGAGGGCGTGCTCGCCTTCTTCCTGGAGTCGAGCTTCCTGGGCATCCTCCTGTTCGGCCGGCAGCGCATCGGCTCCACGCTGCGCTGGGTCGCCGCCGTGCTCGTCGCCACGGGCGCCACGCTCTCCGCCTTCTGGATCATCGTCGCCGACTCCTGGATGCAGACTCCCGCCGGTTACCAGGTGGTCGGCAACAAGGCGGTGCTGACCGATTTCTGGGCCGCCGTCTTCAATCCGTCGACCCTGCCACGCTACTTCCACACCGTCGCGTCGGCGTGGGCGGTCGGCGCGTTCTTCGTCGTGGGGGTGGCCGCCTGGTACCTGCTCCGTGGCCGGCACCGCGACGTGGCCGCGATGACGATCCGCATCGGCATCGTGCTCGCCTTCACCGCGGCCGTCCTGATGTTCGTGACCGGCGACGGCTCTGCGCGGCAGGTGGCGACCACGCAGGAGGCCAAGTTCGCGGCGATGCAGGGGCTCTACTCGACCACCAGCGGGGCGCCGCTCGTGATCTTCTCCCTGCCGCCGGCGCAGGATCCCACCGCGGCGGTGAACGGCCCCGAGATCGTCATCACCCGGCTCCTGAGCTTCCTCGCCTTCGGCAACTTCGAGGCCGCCATCAAGGGCCTCGAGGCATTCCCGATCAGCGACTGGCCCCCGGTCGCCGCAACCTTCCTCGCGTACCACAACATGGTGGTGCTGGGCACCGTCATGCTCGTCGTCATGCTGGGCGGGGTGTGGGGCTGGTGGCGCGGGCAGCTCGAGACCTCACGACGGTGGCTGTGGGCCGCCGTGATCGCCACGCCGGCACCGCTGATCGCGGTGCAGCTCGGATGGGCGACGGCGGAGGTCGGCCGCCAGCCGTGGATCGTCTACGGGCTGATGCGGACCTCGGACGCGACCTCGCCGGTGGTATCCGCGCCCGAGATCCTGGCCTCGATCATCATCCTCGGCCTGCTCTACGCGCTCATCGGCGCCCTGTGGCTCTTCCTCGTGCGACGGGAGATCATCCGTGGTCCGGCTCCGTCGCGGGTCCCGCTGGATGGACCGATCTCCCCGCTCGGCAAGCCCGTGGCGGTGCCGGCGCATGAAGGAGGTGTGTGATGCCCGACCTGCCGACGATCTGGTTCATCCTGGTGGGCGTGCTGCTGGTCGGCTACGCCATCCTGGATGGCTTCGACCTGGGCGTGGGCATGCTCCACCTCGCGATCGCCCGCACCGACGCGGAACGATCCGTGCTCATGCGGGCCATCGGACCCGTCTGGGACGGGAACGAGGTCTGGCTGCTGACCATGGGCGGCGCCCTTTTCGCGGCGTTCCCGGTGGTGTACGCCACGGTCTTCTCCGGCTTCTACCTGGCGCTGATCCTGCTGCTGGTGGCCCTCATCCTGCGGGCGGTGGCACTCGAGTTCCGCCACCACCTGCCCGACACCGGCTGGCGCGGTGCCTGGGACCTCGCGTTCTTCCTCGGCTCCTTCCTGCCGGCCCTGCTCCTGGGCGTGGCGATCGGGAACGTGGCCTATGGCCTGCCGTTCAACGCCGATATCCAGTACACCGGGGGCTTGTTCGGCCTCCTCAATCCCTTCTCCCTGTTGGTCGGCCTCGCCGCGGTCGCCATGTTCACGCTGCAGGGATCCCTGTGGCTGACGATCCGCACGGAGGGCGCCCTGCGTGCCCGGGCCTGGCGAACGGCGACCGCTGCCTGGCCCGTCTTCATCGCGCTCTGGCTGGTGGTCACCGTCTACGCGCGGGTCGACGCCGGGCACCTGTGGGACAACTTCGGGACGCCCCTGGCCTGGGTCGTGCCCGTGCTCTTCGTTGCGGCGGCGGCCGTGACCGGGGCGGCGGTCCTGGCCCGACGTGCGGCCAGCGCCTTCGTGGCCTCGTCGGCGTCGATCGCCTCGCTCATCGGGATCCTGGGTGTCGGGCTGTACCCGAACCTGGTCCCGGGGCGGGGTGGCACGAGCGGCCTGACGGTGGCCAACGCCGCGTCGTCGGATCTGTCGCTGACGGTGATGCTCGTGATCGCGCTGATCGGCATGCCGCTGGTCCTCGGCTACACGGCCTTCATCTACTGGCACTTCTGGGGCCCGGTCGAGCCGGAGGCGGACGAAGGGTACTGAGCGTTTCCCCGGGCCGTCACGACGGAGCCCTGGCGTGGGCTCTGCTGTGCGGGCGCGGTGCCAAGGGCCGGGCGGGTGTGCCCGTGCAACTATCATGCCGCGATGGCCGATCGGCAGGCCCAACGGCCCGAGCAGGCACCGGCCGCGTACGCGGGCAGTCCGACGGCGGCGGGCGCGGCGCGGCTGGCGACGGCGATCCGGCTCGTGCACCCGGCCCCCACCCTGGCGGTCGTCACCCTGGCGCTCGCGCTGGGGGCCATCATCGCGGCCCAGGCGGGTGGCTCGGCTCCCTGGCGGATCGTGCTGATGACTGCCTCGGTGCTGGGCTCGCAAGTTGCGACCGGCGCGCTGAACGACTGGGCGGACCACCGGCGCGACCTCATCGCCCGCCCCGAGAAGCCGATCCCCTCCGGCCAGATCGCCCGCTCGACGGCCCTCGCCATCAGTGTCGGTGGCCTGCTGCTCCAGGTGGCCACGTCGCTGCCCCTCGGACTGGTGGCGACCGGCCTCGGCCTGGTCGCACTCGCCAGCGCGACGACCTACAACCTCGGCCTCTCGCGAACCGTAGCGTCGCCGCTGCCCTACCTGGTCAGCTTCGGCCTCCTGCCCGTGTGGGTTGCCGCCGGCGTGGGCGTTTCGCCCGAGCGGGTCTTGCCGGCCGTCCCGCTCGTGGCGCCGTTCGCCGTGGCGGCCCACCTGGCGAACACGCTGCGGGACTGGGAAGCCGACGCCGCGGGCGGGTCCGGCAGCCTGGCCCAGGTACTCGGCCAGCGGCGAGCCCGTGCACTGGCCCTGGTGCTGGCGCTGGGCGTGGGCGCGGCAGTTGGGGTCGTCCTGGGCGTCGGCGGGCGGCTGACGCCGGCCAGCGCAATCCTGGGTGGCATCGGCCTGGTTGGGGTGGCCCAGGGGATTCGGGGCGACGATGCGCTGTGGCGAGGAATGCTGGTGGCGGCCGTCTGCTGGACTGCCGCGTGGGCCATGGCGACCGGAGGAGGATGACGAACGGGCGCCCGAGTGGGGCGCCCGTCAGGCGTGCTGGATGATCCGTCGTTACCGACGGTCCCGTGTCAGACGGTGTCGTCGATCTCGAGCGCCTCGTCGTCGCTCTCCTCGGTCAGCTTGAGCCAGACGAAGAGTCCCGCCAGGACGGTGAGCGGGATGACGATCATGGCGGCCAGGAGCGCGCCGATGCCGATGAGCAGGACCTTGAGTGCCTTCATGGACCGCCTCCCTAGGATTGCGCGCCGGCCTCCGGCGCGGACTGTCGCTGTTGCGGTGCAGCCTCGATCATAGCCAAGATCTCGTCCTTCGTGAACTCGGCGAGCTGGTGCCCGGTCCGCGTCGACGTGGCGAGGAGCATCCGGACCACGAACGACCCATCCTGCTCGAAGAAGAACAGGTCCCGGGGCCGCTGGCCGTCCAGCCACGCACCCATGACCCGCATGGCCTGCTCGTAGAAGTTCGTGATCTCGACGTGTGGTTGCGAGTCGGAGGCCGTGCCACGATGCGCGCTGACCTCCTCGATCAGCTGCGCGACCTGGTCGTCGAGCAGCTCATAGGTTCGCTTGGCCAGCTGCCCGGTTGACTCCGACCACGCGCCGGCGTCCGGGACCGTCAGGCCCTGGAGCAGGAACCCGTCCTCCAGCTCGAGGAAGAGCAGCTCCTTGAGACGTTCGCGATCGGCGAAGGAGCCGATGGCGCGGAGCACTTCTTCCCAGTCCTGTCGCGGGCTGCCCTCGTAGATGCGCATCAGGAGCCTCCCTCGGAATCGAGCCGTCGATTCGGAGGCAGGATACACCGCCGCAGGTAACGATCAGCGCGTGCGATGGTGCTCGCGTGCCACGGCGATTCGCGCGGCGGTGCGTGCGTTGTTCACGATCAGGCCGATGTTCGCCTCCAGGGTGCGCCCGCCAGAGGCGTTCGCCACCGCCGAGAGGACGAACGGGGTCACCGCACCACCGCGGATACCGCGCGCGCGGGCGGCCTCCAGGCCGTCCGCGATCCAGTGCTCCACGTCGGCTGCGTCGAGCGCGACCTCGGCCGGCGGCGGCTGCACCAGGAGCAGGCCCCCGCACCCCGGGATCGCCAGGTGGGCGTCCACGACGGCCGCCGCGGCCGCCGGATCGGGCACGGTGTGGGGGACGGGGAGACCGGAGGTGGCCGCGTAGAAGGCCGGCAGCTCCCCCACGCCGATCCCGACCACCGGTACTCGCCGCGTTTCGAGCAGCTCGAGCGTCGCGGGCAGATCGAGGATCGACTTCGCCCCGGAGCAGACCACGGCCACCGGCGTGGCCGCAAGCTCGTCGATGTCCGACGAGACGTCGAAGCTCTCGGCGGCACCGCGGTGCACGCCACCGATACCGCCCGTCGCGAACAGTTCGATTCCCGCCCAGTGGGCGATTCGCATCGTCGCGCTCACGGTGGTCGATGCCAGGCGACCCGCCGCCAGCAGCGGCCCCAGATCGCGGGAGGCTCCCTTGGCCGCACCGGCGGATGGGTCCGCGAGCCGCTCCAGGACGCTGGCAGGCGCCCCCACCAGCAGCTGCCCGGCGTCGACGGCCATCGTCGCCGGAATCGCCCCCTCGTCTCGAATCGCCGCCTCGGCAGCGCGCGCCGTCTCGAGGTTGTGCGGGACGGGCAGGCCCTGGGCGATCAGGCTCGACTCGAGGGCCACCACCGGTCGGCCTTCGTCGAGGGCAGTCCAAACCTCGTCGGAGATGGCGAGGAGGTCGGACACGCTCATGACCTCGCCACGGTAGCGGGTCCGCGCTCACCGGGAATGAGGCCCTGGGCCCCTCGCACCCTCGCCGCCTGTGCTCCCGCACGCGATGCGGCCTGCAGCCCATCCCGAAGCCGGTCGGGGGACGGCGGCCATGAGGACCCACAGAGTGTGGCGACGAGGGCCGCCGCGAATGCATCGCCTGCCCCGGTCGCGTCGATCACCGGGGCCGGGTCCGCGGGCGCCGGGACGTGGATGGACCCACCCGTCTCCCCCGCGGCGTCGGCACCGTCGGGGCCGGCGGTCACGACCGCGATGGTCGCGCTGCGTGCCAGGCCCTCGGCGGACGACCCCGGAGTGGCTGCCTGATCCCCCACCAGCCAGCGCGCCTCGTCGAGACTCATGATCAGCAGGTTCGGGCGGATCCGTTCAAGCGCCGAGCGGAGCTCGCTTGCCGCCGTGGCTTCGGAAGCCGAGCCGCCGGCAATGCTGACGCGACGCTCGGGCGAGCGGGTCGCGAGCACCTCGATCAAGTATCGAGCCTCCACCGCGTCGCGCAGGAGGTATCCGGAGCAGTGCACCCAGCCGGCGGCGCCGATGGCCGACGCCAGCGCGGCGCCGTCGATCAGCAGTCGTGCGCGGTCGCTCAGCATGGTGCGCTCCCCGACCTCGTCCAACAGGGTCACCACCAGGGTGGTGGCAGGGGTGTCGGACGCGGCGAGATCGACGTGCTCCGCGGCAAGGTGCCTGCGCAGCCAGGCCCCCGCGAGGTCGTCCGCGAGCACGGTGACCAGGCTGGCGTGGAGCCCGCGCCGTGCGAGGCGCACGGCAACATTGGCGCCCTGGCCGCCGGCGAACAACGCAATGGAGGCGGCGTGATCGCCGCCGCGAACCATCGGCCCCTGCAGGCCGGCGCTGACGTCGAGGCTGCAGTCACCGATCACGCAGACCGACGGCGCGGCGCTCACCACGGCTTGCGGTTCGCAAACCCCTCGCTCGTCGAGTGCCAGAACGCGAGGTCGGCGTCGGAGAGCCGCCAGCAGAGCCACACCGGGGCGCCATCGCGTCGGGTCGGGATGTCGACGAGGCCACTGTCGAGGTCGCGGACCTGCACACCCAGCGACTCCAGGAGCGCCAGGAGGCCCTTGATCCCCTCACCGACCTGGGCCAGGGCGGCCTCGCGCTGCTCCACGTCCACGTGCGACCCATCCGCCCCGGCGGCGGCGTGGGCGGCGTGCTCGGCGTGCAGGGCGGTCAGGGCCTCGTCGAAGCGTCGTTTCTCGATCGCGAGCTGCAGGAGGACGGCACGCACCTGCGGGATGAGCGCCCGGGCCTCGTCGAAGGTGTAGCTTGGTTCCTCGGACATGGGCACCCCGATGGTAGCGACCGCTCGACCGCGGGGAAGCCCTTTGCTAGCATCGGTCTCGACGCATACCGGCCAGGCCTGCTCCGCACCGCGACGGCGCCTCCCGGATCCATCGTGAGGGTGCTGCCGCACCATGACCGACGAGATGCGCCGTGGCCGTGAGCAGAACGACGAGCGGCCGCCGTCGCCCCATGACGATCCCTACACGGCCTACCACGACTTCGACCTGCCCGCGTACATGGGCAGCACGACATTCCAGAAGCTTCCCCTGCTCACCGATGCCGCCGATCTCGCGGAGCGACACCCGGACGTGGCGATCGTGGGCGCTCCGTTCGACGATGCCGTGAGCCACCGTCCGGGATGCCGCTTCGGCCCGCGCGCAATCCGGACCGCCACGTACCACTCGGGGAGCCTGAATTCGCTCCAGCTCGACATCCAGCCCTTCGACTGGCTCGACTGCGTGGATGCCGGCGACGCGCCGGTGACCCCGGCGAACCTCGCGCGCGGGCACGAGGTGATCGGGCGCAAGATCGCCGAGGTGGTTGACTCCGGCGCCATCCCCATCGTCCTCGGCGGCGATCACTCCATCACCTTCCCGTCCGCCAGCGCCGTGGCCCGCCACGTGGCGCCGCGCCGCCTGGGCGTCGTCCACTTCGATGCGCATGCTGACGCGGCGAACACCACCTGGGGCGTCCTCGCCTCGCACGGCACGCCCATGCGCCGGCTCATCGAGTCCGGGGCGGTCTCCGGGCGCAACTTCGTGCAGGTCGGGCTGCGCGGATACTGGCCGCCGCCGGAGACGTTCGCCTGGATGCGCGAGCACGAGCTGCGCTGGCATCTCATGACCGAGATCGAGTCGCGGGGCGCGGAGGCGGTCATCGCCGACGCGATCGCCGAGGCGCTCGACGGACCGGACCTGATCTACCTCTCGGTCGACATCGACGTGATCGACCCGGGCATGGCGCCCGGCACCGGGACCCCCGAGCCCGGCGGGATGCTGACGCGAGAGCTGCTGCGCGCGATTCGCCAGGTGGTCGGCGCGGTGGAGCTGGCGGGAATGGACGTCGTCGAGGTCTCCCCGCCGTATGACCACGCCGACGTCACGGCGGCGGCGGCCCACCGCTGCGTGATGGAGGCCCTCAGCGCGCTCGCGGCACGACGGCGCCAGACGGGGACGGAACCGAATCCAACCCTGCTCTAGGCCGGTTCGCTAGCCGGTGACGGAGAAGGCGCTGGTTGCGACCTGCTCGCCATTGAGCGTGACGGAGATGTCGTAGTCGCCCACGACCAGCCGGCTGAACGGCATCTGGATGTAGCCCGTGCAGGGCTTGTCGGGCGTGCAGCCGATTTGCGTCAGCTCCAGCGAACCATCCCCGACCGACGAGCCGTCCGCATGGTCGAGGACCGTGACGCCCATGACGTCGCTGGAGCGGGCCTTCTGGAAGCCGACCCAGATCCAGATCTTGGTGGTGCTGATGGTGCTGCCGTCCTCCTTGCAGCCGTGGAAGTCCATGTCGCTCGTCGCACACGGCTGGGCCTGCGCGCGTGAAGTTGGCGGGAACCGCGGACGGCACCTCCGTGGGCAATTCGGTCGCGCTCGCCGCCGCGCTCGCGGACGACGATGGCGACTCGCCGGCGGTCTCGGCGGGCGTTGCCTGCTCCGTGGCGGTTGGCGTCGCGGTGGGCGTTGCGCTCGCCTCGGCAGTGCCCGGGCTCGCGTTCAGCACGGCAAAGAAGAATGCCCCGCCCAGCAGCGCCGCGAGCCCCAGGATGACCAACCCCAGGATCGCGAGCCCTCCGGAACGTCGGGGTTCGTCTCCGCCGTAGCCGTCATAGGCTTCATAGGCGTCCCCGCCGGACCCGCCGGACCCGCCATAGGAAGCGCCAACATCGCGGTCGCGGCCACCGGCTGCGGGTCCGTATGGCTCGGGCGCGCGGCGCTCGTCGAACATCGCGTCGTCGTATCGCTCGTTGCTGTACGGCTCGTCGGCATAGCGACCGGCGGCAGCCGGGATCGACGCAGCGGGCGGTGGAGCGACGGGCAGCGGCGGCGATGCCGCCGGTTGCACCGGTTCGCGCGGACCAGCCGGCCCCGGTGACGATGGGCCCCGGTCTTCGACCTCCAGGTCGTGGGTGGGCCATCCGGGCGCCGCGGCGGGCTCCTCGGCCAGGTGGTCGACCCGGGGGGCCGGCTCGTCGGATCTCTCGGCCTCTCGACGGGTGAGCACGTCCGCCGGTTCGGGCACGAACGGCGTGCCGCCGGCCTCATCCGCGGCCTGCGGGTCGCCCGAGCCGCGGTGGAACGGGTCCTCGCCGCCCCGTCGCAGCCGGATGCGCTCCTCGAGGCCCTGGCGGTCCAGGCCACGAGGACGGCCTGCGCCCTCGGGGATCGCGCCCCCGCAGTGCAGGCACTGCGGGGCGATGGGGGTCGGGCGCCCGCAGGTGGGGCAGCGAATCTCGCCTGGCATGGTCTGGCTCAACCGTACGTCGTCGTCATCAGGCGGGCATTGTGCATGGGCGAGCGCCGCGTGCCAACCCGTTGCCTCATGCGCCGGGGCGCTTCCACTCGGTTCCGTCCGCGAATCGTTCGCGCTTCCAGATGGGGAGGCGCTCCTTGATGGCCTCGATGAGGTGACGGTTCGCTTCGTAGGCGGCAGCCCGGTGCGGCGCCGCGGTCACAATCGCGACGGCGGCCTCCCCAAGGGGCACCACGCCGACGCGGTGCACCATTGCCACCGACACCCCCCAGCGTGCGGCGGCATCCGCGGCCAGATCCGCCAGCGTGCGCTCGGCCATCTCCGCGAAGACCTCGTACTCGAGCTCCACGACCGGCCGTCCATCGTCAGCGTGATCGCGCGCCCGCCCCACGAAGGTCACCATCGCCCCGTGCCCTGGCGCCGATGCGCTCGCCTCGAGCGCGGCCACGTCGATGGGGGCGTCGGTCAGGCCGGTCAGCAGGTCGCCACCGCTCACCGGTGGCAGGAACGCGATCTCGTCGCCATCGGCGAGGGGCGCCTCCCAGGCGGTGTAGGCACCATTGCGGGCGGCGCGCACGTACGGCCGGTGGTCCGCCACGGCCGGGAAGCGAGCCGCGAGGTCCGTCCACGCATCGGCGACGGTGGCGCCATCGGGCAGGGAGCGCTCCTCGCGATCGACTGCCAATTCGCGCAGGAGGGCGAAGCAGCGGATCCGGATCTGCATGGCGCGGCTCAGACCGGCACGCCGGTGAGATATGCGATCGAAGCCCCGGCGATGGAGCCGGCCATCACCAGCGCCAGGCCGATGTACAGCAGGCCGGTCGAGGCCTGGAGGCTGGCAGCTCGGGTGGCGAGCAGCGCGAGGACGGTGGCCACGATGGGCAGGCCTGTACCCGCGCCGAGCCGCAGCCAGGTGATGGGCGTCATCGGCCCGCCGATGGCGTCCCCGGGCACTGTGAGCACGGCGACCGCGAAGAGCACCCCCTGCCCGACGAGTCCGCCGAGGGCGAGCCACATCATCCGGCGCAATGGCGCCGGCGAGAGCTTGGGGGTGACGAGGTACCAGTGCCCAAGCAGCATGGCGGCGTTGACGGCGCCCAGCGTGAGGCCTGCGAGGAGGAGCTGCGCCGCGAACAGGGTCGGGCTCTGCGTGCCGCCGGCGAGAGCGAGGACCACCAGGGCCGCCAGGCCGGTGGCACCGCCGGCGATGGCCAGGGCGCTTCGCGGCCAGCGCGCGAAGGACGCGACCAGGTATGCCAGTGTCCCGGCGACGAAGACCAGCACCAGGCCGCGCCGCAGATCGGCCGTGGCCGCCGCGGGGACGTCGCCCGGGAGATTCAGCTCCGACACGAGTAGGATCATGACGCACACGGCGGCAAAGCCGGCCATGAAGAGCCGGTAGCCACGCGTGGTCCCGCCCAACCGCTCGGTCAGGCCGACCACCAGCAGCGAACCAGCGCTCAGCGCCGCCCAGAAGATCCAGTTGACGTACGGGAGGGCCGCAATCGACACCGCCCGCGAGGATAGCTCATGAGCCGAGACGCGTCCGCCTGGGACCGATACCCGCCCATCGCCGACTACGCGCCGATCGGCGACTGCCGGACGATGGCGCTCGTCACCCGGACCGCCGCGATCGAGTGGTGGTGCCAGCCACGGTTCGACGCCGCGTCGGTCTTCGCGGCGATGCTCGACCGTCGAGCGGGAGGGTCATGGCGCGTTGACGGCGAGGACCTGGCGGCCGACGGACGGCGGTATCTCCCCCACACCGCAGTCCTGGAGACGCGGCTGCGCGTCGGCGATGCGATCGTGACCGTCACCGACTTCCTCGCCGTGGTGGGCCAGGAGCGACCCGAGCTGGGACCCGCGCCGTTCGCTCGCCAGAAGCTCGTGCGCCTGGTGCGGTGCGAGGAGGGGACCGCTCGCCTGGCCGTCCGCGTCGAACCCAGGCCGGAATACGGGGCACGACGACCGAGGCTGCTGCTCGCTGGCCCGGACGGGCAGCGACGCCGGATCCTGGCCATGCCGGCGGTCGGCGAGCGGCACCGGCTCCTGTTCGGCGCAACCCGCCCCTGGGGAACCATCCGGGACGCGGGCTCCTCGGTCGACGCGACGCTGGCCGCCGGGGAGGAGATCGGCCTGGTCATCGACTACGGACCCGGCGACCTCGAAGGGGAGGAGGTGCGCACCGGGTCGCAGCGCGAGCCGCACGAGGAACGGACCGAGCCGTACGAGCTCGCCGAGCTCCACGCCTGGCTGGATGAGACGGTCGCGTTCTGGCGCAGCTGGATATCGGTCAGCACCTACCGCGGCCCGCATCGGCAGCTCGTCGAGCGCAGCGCGATCACGCTCAAGCTCCTCACCTACCACCCGACCGGGGCGATCGTCGCTGCGGGGACGACCTCGCTTCCCGAGGAGATCGGCGGTTCGCGGAACTGGGACTACCGGTACACCTGGCTGCGCGATGCCAGCTACACGCTGTATGCACTGCATCGGCTTGGCTACCGCGCCGAGGCCGACGCCTACATGGCCTGGATGCAGCGTGCGGGATCGTCGCACGCCGGTCCGCTGGTCCTGTACCGCGTCGACGGCAACCCCCCGCTCCGTGAGCGGGAGCTTCCACAGCTCACCGGCTACCGTGGCTCGAGACCCGTGCGCATCGGGAACGCCGCCACCTGGCAGCGGCAGCTTGACATGTACGGCGAGACGCTCGACGCGGCCTACCTCGACGTGCGTTCAGGCAGCCAGCTCACCGCCGAGGAGTGGGAGCGCTTCAGCGGCTACGCGGACATGGCCGCGCGCCGCTGGCGCCTCCCGGACACGAGCATCTGGGAGATGCGCGGAGGCCGCCGCCACTTCACCTACTCAAAGGTCATGTGCTGGGTCGCCCTCGACCGGGCGCTGCGCCTCGCGGAGATGCTGGGCCGCGCCGACCAGGAACGCGAACGAATGGCTCGCTGGCGACGGGCCGCGGAGAAGATCCGGGAGGCGGTCATGCGCCGTGGCCGTCGTAGCGACGGCGCGTTCGTGCAGCGCTTCGAGAGCGACGTCATGGACGCATCCGCGCTCGTCTTCCCGCTGGTGGGCTTCATCCGGGGCGACTCGCGGGCAGCAGGCGCGACGCTGCGCGCGGTCCAGGAGGAGCTGGCCCACGGCGACCTCGTCCTGCGCTATCAGCCGGACGGCACGGTCGACGGCCTGCGGGGCCACGAGGGCGGCTTCCTGGTCTGCAGCTACTGGCTGGTGGACAATCTCGCCCTGCGCGGGGAGCTGGACGATGCGCGCCGGCTCTTCGACCGGCTCGCGGCACACGCCAACGACGTCGGCATCTTCAGCGAGGAGTGGGACGAGCGTGCCCACGAGGCGCTGGGTAACGTGCCGCAGGCGTTCACCCACATCGCGCTGATCAGCAGCGCGCACAACCTCCAGCGCGCCGAGCGCGGCGAGATGCAGGGCCGGATCCGGCGCGACGCCCGCGGCGACTGATCTGCGCGCCCCAGGGGTGCGGGCCAGGCTCAGGTCCGCGGGGTGAGGCTGCCGGTGAGCCCGACCCGGACCCAGCCCGCCGCATCGACGCTGGTCGGGAAGGTCTCGAGCGGCTCGGTGGCCGGGGGGATCACGGCCTGGCCGGTACGGACGTCAAAGCAGGCCTGGTGCCAGGCGCAGACCAGGTAGCCATCGTCCGGATCGAATCCCGCCTCGGAGAGCGGAAAGTCCTGGTGCGTGCAGTTGTTCGCCGTCGCGAAGAACTCCCCCCGGTGACGCACGAGGACGACCGGTGTCCCGTCGATCTCGACCGGCAGCAGCTCCCCGTCGCGCAGCTGGTCCGCCGGGAGGATCCGCGCGTAGGGAACCGCCTCGCGCGCCGCTGCCGGGCTCGGGTCTGGCACGGGAACGGGCGACCCCCGGCGGCCTAGACGGGACGCACGAAAGCGAGGAGGCGGGGTTCGGTCATGTCCTCGATGGACCAGCGCAGCCCTTCGCGGCCGAGGCCCGAATCCTTGACCCCGCCGTACGGCATGGGATCAATGCGCCAGGTCGGAACGTCGTTGACGATCACCCCGCCGACCTCCAGCTCGTCGTGGGCCTGCAGCGTCCGTTCCATGTCGTTGGTGAAGACGCCGCACTGCAGGCCGAACTGGCTGTCGTTGATCTCGGCGATCGCCGCCGCGAAATCAGGAACCCCGAAGAGGTTCACGACCGGGGCGAAGACCTCCTCGCCACAGACGCGGCACGACTTCGGGGCGTCGACGAGGACCGTTGGCGGGTAGTACAGGCCGTCGGGCTCGCCGCCGGCGAGGGCGCGGGCGCCCTGGGAGATGGCCTCGGTCACCCACTCGTGGGTGCGCGCCACGGCCTTCGCATCCACCATGGGGCCCAGGTCGTTGGCGGGATCCAACGGATCGCCACTGCGGAGCTGCTGCACCTTCTCCACGAATCGCCGCTGGAATTCGTCGAAGACCGAGGCGACCACGTAGATCCGCTGCACGCTGATACAGACCTGCCCGGCGTAGGCGAACGAGCCGTAGACGAGGCGGCTGACCGCCCAGTCGAGATTCGCCGTCTCATCCACGATGGCTCCGGCGTTGCCGCCCAGCTCGAGCACGACCTTCTTCCTGCCGGCATCGGCCTTCATCTTCCATCCGACCGATGGCGACCCGGTGAACGAGAGGAGCTTGAAGCGATCATCGCGGACCATGGCGTCCCCGGTGGGACGATCCATGGGGAGGATGCTGACTGCGCCCTTGGGGAGCGAGGTCTCGTCGAGATAGCGGGCCACGCGCAGCATGACCAGCGGGTCCTTGGAGGGCGGCTTGAGGACGACGGTGCAGCCCGCCGCAATGGCGGGTGCGACCTTGTGCGCCGCGAGGTTCAAGGGGAAGTTGAAGGGACTGATTCCGGCCACGGGGCCGATCGGATAGCGCCGGACCAGGCCGGATCGTCCGCGGTTGGCGGCGTTCCAGTCGAGCGGCATCCATTCGCCGTTGATCCGCAGCGCCTCCTCGCCCGCGGTGCGGAATGTCAGGGCCGCCCGCGCGACTTCGCCCCGCGCATCCTTGATGGGCTTGCCCGATTCGCGCGTCAGCAGCTCAGCGAGCTCGTCGGCCTCCTCGGTGATGCGATCGGCGACGTGGACCAGGGCGTCGCGTCGTTCGAAGCTCGCCAGCGTGCGGGTCTGCGCGAAGGTCGCAACCGCGGCGGCGGTGGCGCGGTCAAGCTCCGCCGGCCCGGCCTGGAAGGTCGTCGCCACCAGCTCCGCGGTGGCCGGATTCCGCACCTCCAGTGGAGTGCCAGCCTCCACGAACTCGCCGGCGAGGTAGATGGGGACCGTGGACGAGGACACCTCGGTAGTCATGCGGGCATTCTAGGTCTGCGGTGCGTCACCGGAACACGACTCACGAATGGACCCCCCTCGGCGTTTCAGGTAGCGTGACATCGGTGAGCAGCACCGAGGTGGCGCCGCGCGAGCCCGCCCCCGCGACCGACGACGCTGCGCGCGACGCCGCATCGGAGATCCGCGACGCCCGCATTGCCTATGCGTCCCTGACCGGAATGGCCGTCTGCTTCGGCGGTACCTGGGTTGCCGCTGCCGTCGCCGTGGAGACCCTGCCGCCGTTCACCATCGCGGCCATCCGCTTTGGGCTCGCCAGCCTCGTGCTCTGGCTCGGGGCACGCGCGCTCGGGATGCGGCTCGCGCCCGTGCGGCGCGCAGACCTGCCGTTGATCGTGGGGCTGGGCCTGACCGCCATCGCCGGCTACAACTACCTCTTCCTCACCGGCCTGCGGCTCGCGCCGGCTACCGACGGTTCGCTGATCGTGCCCGGCCTCGCGCCGGTGGCGACCGCCCTGCTGGCGGCACCGATCCTGGGAGAACGGCTGCGGCGCGGTACCGTCGCCGGCCTGGTCCTGGCCATCGCCGGACTGCTCCTGGTGGTGAACCCGCAGGGCGGCGGCGCGTCGGGAGACCGGCTGCTGGGCGACGCCATGTTCCTGGGCGGCGCGGTGCTGTGGGGCATCTACTCCGTCCTGGGCCGTATTGCGGGTGGGCGCTTCGACCCGGTGAGCGTCACCCTCTACAGCGCCGTGGCCGGCACCCTGGTCCTGCTGCCGCTGGCGTTCGCGGAGGGCGGCGCGTCCCGGGTGGCGCACGCCGACATCGGCGCCTGGCTGGGAATCGGCTACCTGGCCGTCTTCGGCACCGTGGGCGGATTCGTGGGGCTCCATGTTGGGATCCGGCGCATCGGTGCATCGCGTGCGGCGGCCTTTGCGCTCCTGGTGCCGGTCTTCGGCGTCAGCTCGTCGGCGTGGCTTCTGGGTGAGGCGCTCGCACCGCTGACCCTTGTCGGCGGCGCCGTGATCCTGGCCGGCCTCTGGCTCGTGGAGCGCGCCGGCTCCCATTGATCCGCGGGCCCCGGCGGCCCCTCGATCCACCGTCGGTGATCCCCCGTATCATCGGGCGTGATGGACCCCGTGTACCTCGTTCTCGAGCTGGGCGCGGCCGCGTTCTTCACGTGGGCCGCCCTCGCCTCGCTGCGTCGCGGGCGCCTGCCGTTCTTCGAGCTGCTCTCGGCGGCGGTCTTCGGGATCCTGCTGGAGGAGGGCGACCAGCTCATCTTCGAGACGTATCACTACTCGGCGAACTTCGTGCTGACCATCGACCGCGCCCCCATCGTCATCGGCCTCACCTGGGCGCTGATCATCGCGGGGGCCATGCGCATCACCGACGCGCTCGGCGTGCGCCGCCGGTACGCGCCGTTCGTGGACGCCGTCCTGGCCATCATGCTGGACCTGGCGTTCGACGCCATCGCCATCCGCGTGGGTCTGTGGACCTGGCGCGGCATCGGTGCCACCGAGGGTTGGTTCGGAGTCCCGGCCGGCAACTTCTACGCGTGGCTGTGGGTGACCCTGGCCTTCAGCGTCATGACCCGCTGGCTGCGCGAGGTGGCGGCGCGCCGGCCTGCCCTCGCCTGGCTGCAGCTGGCGCTCCCGATCCCGGCCTACGCCATCCTCCTGGGCGGCCTGGTGCCGTTCGCGATCCTGCGCCCGATGGTGGACCCGCATCCCGGCGGCGGCCTGTGGCTCTTCGGCGTCGCGCTCACTGCCTTCGTGGCGGTGGCCGCCTACGGCGTCTTCGGGCCGGGCCGCGCGGAGCCCAACGGCGAGCGGCTCGCCATCGTGGAGCTGCGGGTCGCGTTCGCGAGCCGCATCGCGATCCACCTGTTCTTCCTGGGAGCGCTCATCGTCCTTGGCCTGGCGCCCTCCGCACCGGTGCTCGTGGTGGTGGCGATCGTCCTCCTCGCCGCCGAGCTGCCGCTCGCCCGGCTGACGCAGCACCGCCATGCGCGGACAGAGCGCCCGGCCCCGGTCCCTCCGCCGGCGCACCGGAGCGTGACGGAGCCCGCCGACTGAGCGCCGATTGAGTACGCTTGGGGGGATGAGCAAGGGAGCGGCGCAGCCACCTGACTGGGACCTGGCCACCGATGCGGTCGTCGAGCACCTGCGTGCCCTGATTCGCATCCCCAGCGTCAACCCACCCGAGGGCGGGCCCGCGCTCGCGGCCGGGCGCGATCCTTCCGGCGGGGAGACCGCCGCGGCGCGCTATTGCGCGGACGTGCTGGCCGACGCCGGGATCACCGCCGAGGTGCTGGAGACGGCGCCGGGCCGCGGCAGCTGCTTCGCGCGCCTGCCCGCCACCGTCCGCGACCCCGAGCCACCGCTGGTCCTGCTGTCCCATGTCGACGTGGTGCCCGTCGAGGCGTCCGCCTGGACCCACGATCCGTTCGGTGCAGACCTGCAGGATGGCGTGATCTGGGGTCGGGGCGCCGTGGACATGAAGCAGATGGTGGCGATGGAGCTGGGCGTGATGACGGCCCTCGCCGCCGCAGGCACCCGGCGCCGCGAGGTGATCTTCGCGGCGGTCGCCGACGAGGAGGCGGGCGGCGTGTTCGGGGCCCTGCATTGGGTGCACGAGCGGCCCGACCTGTTCCACGCCGCGGATGGCCGGCGCGCCGAGGCGGCCATCAACGAAGTGGGCGGCTACTCGATGACCATCGGCGGACGACGGATCTACACCATCCAGGTCGCCGAGAAGGGCATCATCTGGACCCGGATCCGCGCGAGCGGCACGCCCGGCCATGGGTCCATGCCCCACCGGGACAACCCGGCGGTCAAGATCGCATCGGCGGTCACCCGCCTGGCGACCATGCCGCATCCCGTCCGCCTCATCGGGGTCGTGCGCGACTTCCTCGAGGCGCTCGGCCTGTCGGCGGTGATCCGCGCGGCGGAGGCGGGCGACGAGGATGCCGTTCGCAACGAGCTCGAGGTCCGCGTCTCCGACCCGGTCCTGCGACGCTCGCTGGACGCCATGCTCCGCGACACGGTGACGCCGAACGTCATCCACGTCGGCCAGAAGATGAACGTCATCGCCGGCAGCGGCGAGGCCGAAGTGGACGTCCGCACCCTGCCCGGCACCGACCAGGAAGCCTTCCTGGCCGGGCTGCAGGTGCTCGCCGGGGACGAGGTGGCGGTGGAATCGGTCCACACCATGCCGTCGGTCGAGTGCCCGGCGGACGCACCCATCGTCGAGCTCATGGATGCCGCGCTGCGCCGCGCTGACCCCGAGGGGATCCCCACCCCGATGATGATCACGCCGGGAACCGATGCGAAGGCACTCAGCCTGCTGGGCATCCCGACCTACGGGTTCATGCCCCTGCAGCTCGAGCCGGACGTGCCGTTCCTGTCGCTTTTCCACGGCCACGACGAGCGGGTCGCGGTCAGCGCCCTGCGCTTCGGCCTGCCCGTGCTGCACGAGGTCGTGACCCGGTTCGTGCACGGCTCGTGAGCGCGCGACACCCTGCCCCGGAGCGGCGTTCCGCACGGCCTCGGCTATACTCGGCGGAACCGTTCAGATCCGACACGCAACACACATGACCGACCAGACCGATATCGCCACGCCTCCCAGCGAGTCGTCCCGGCGTCACGCCTTCGTCTTCCCCGGCCAGGGCTCACAGTACGTGGGCATGGGCGCGGATCTCGTGCGGCGCTCCCCCGCCGCCGCGGACGTGCTCGCGCGCGCCGACGCCACGCTGGGCTTCCCGCTTTCGCGGCTCATCCTCGAGGGGCCGGCCGACGAGCTGGACCAGACCATCAACGCGCAGCCGGCGATCCTGGCCACCAGCGTTGCCTATCTCGAGGCGATGCGCGCTGATGCGGCGGAGGCCGGCGTCACCCTGGCGCCCATCGAGGTGGCCGGTCATTCGGCCGGCCAGTACGCGGCGGCGGTGGCCGCCGATGCCATCGACTTCGAGACGGCGCTGCACCTGGTCCGCGAGCGCGGTCGGATCATGCAGGAACGCGGCATCGACGGCGGCATGGGCGCGGTGATCGGCCTCTCGGACGAGCAGGTCCACGACATCGTCGAACAGGCTCGCGAACATGGCGAGATCTCCGTGGCCAACGCCAATGCGCCCGGCCAGATCGTGCTCTCCGGAGTCATCCCAGCCCTGGTCTTCGCGCTGGAGATGAGCAAGACCGTCGGCGCCCGTCGGGCCGTACAGCTGACGGTGAGCGTCGCCAGCCACTCCCCGCTCATGCGCCGTGCCCGCGACGAGTTCGGCCGCATCCTCTCGATGGTCCCCTTCCGCGACCCGGTGGTGCCCATGCTCGGCAACGTGCACGCCACCGTGATCCACACCGCCGATGGCCTGCGCACCGAGTTGACCGATCACCTCGTCCACGGCGTGCAGTGGACCGCGACCGTGCGGCAGATGGTCGCGGACGGCGCGACCGACTTCGTGGAGATCGGCCCGGGCCGGGTTCTCTCCGGCCTCATCCGTCGCATCAGCCCGGACGCCGCGGTGCACACCACCGATGGCGCGCCCGGCCGTGCGCTCTGGCTGCCGGGGCGCAGCGAGGAGGGCCCCGCGTGACGGCTCGCCGCGCCGTCATCACGGGCCTGGGCGTCGTCTCTCCGGTCGGGATCGGCTCCGACGCAACCTGGGACAACCTGGTCAACGGGCGCTCGGGGATCGCGGACATCACCCTCTTCGATACCAGCCAGTACGACATCCACGTCGCGGGCGAGGTGAAGGGCTTCGATGCCGGCGCCTACATGGACGCCAAGGATGCGCGCCGGCACGATCGCAACACGCATTTCGCGGTGGCGGCCACGGGGGAGGCGCTCGGCGGCGCCGGGCTCCTCGATGCCGACCGGCGCCTCGATCCCGCTGCGGCTGACCCGGACCGCTTCGGCATGGTGTTCGGCACGGGTATCGGCGGGATCGGAATGATCAGCGATGGCCTGAAGACCCTCATGGAGCGCGGCCCCGGGCGCATCTCGCCCTTCCTCCTGCCGCACATGATCCCGGACGCCGCGTCGGGCATGGTCGCCATCCAGTACGGGTTGCGCGGCCCGAACATGGCGATCGTCTCCGCCTGCGCCACCGGCGGCCACGCCATCGGCGAGGCCATGGAGGCGATCGTTCGCGGCCAGGCCGACCTCATGCTGGGCGCTGGCACGGAGGCGGTCGTCGTGCCCCTGGCACTGGCCGGCTTCAGCCAGATGAAGGCGCTCGGAACGCCCATCGATCCCGACACCGGCGCATACGACCCGGCCGCGGCCAGCCGCCCCTTCGACGCCACCCGCAACGGTTTCGTGGTGGCGGAGGGCAGCGCGGTGCTGGTCCTCGAGGAGCTCGAGCACGCGAAGGCACGCGGTGCAACGCCCATCGCGGAGGTGATCGGCTACGGATCCTCCTCCGACGCGTACCACATGGCGGCTCCGGCAGAGCGCGGCGAGGGAAACCAGCGCGCGATGCGCGCGGCCCTGGCGCGCGCCGGCATCGGTCCGGAGGCGGTCGACTACATCAACGCCCACGGGACGAGCACCCCGCTGAACGACCGCTACGAGACGCTCGCCATCGAGTCGGTCTTCGGGGAGCACGCGAAGGCCCTGGCCGTCAGCTCGACGAAGAGCATGACCGGGCACCTGATGGGTGCCGCCGGGGCCCTGGAGGGCTTCGTCTGCGCCAAGGTCCTGGAGACTGGCTGTATTCCGCCCACCATCAACCTCCGCCATCCCGATCCCGAGCTCACCCTCGACTACGTGCCCAATGTCGCGCGCCAGGCCGACGTGCGGGTCGCGCTCTCGAACTCCATGGGGCTCGGCGGGCACAACAGCACCGTCATCCTGCGCCGCTACGAGGAGTGACCCGCCCGTCATGAACCGCGATCCCGGCCGCCGAGCCGTCATCACCGGCCTGGGCGCCATCACGCCCATCGGGAACGACCCCGAGACCTTCTGGCGCAACCTCACCGCCGGCGTCAGCGGGGTCGCCCGCATCGCCAGCTACGACCCGTCGGAGGAGGAGGTCCAGATCGCCGCCGAGGTGAAGGGCTTCGACCCACGGGCATGGATCGACTTCAAGGCCGCGCGTCGCATGAGTCGCTTCAGCCAGCTGGCCGTCGCGGCCGCGGCCCAGGCCATCGCAGCATCCGGCCTCGAGATCAGCGACGCCAACCGGGACGAGATCGCGGTGATCGTCAACACCGGTGGTGGCGGCATCGGTGACGTGGCGACCGGCGAGCGTGTCTTCCTGGAGCAGGGCGGCAAGCGCGTCAGCCCTTTCATGGTGCCGATGCTGTCGCCATCCATGGCCGCCTGCCAGATCAGCATCCAGAACAAGCTTCGCGGGCCGGTGATCACCTCCGTGGCAGCCTGCGCCTCCGGCGTCCAGGCCTTCGTCGAGGCGCAGCGGCTCATCGAGCGTGGCGACGTGGACGTGGCCATCACCGGCGGAACGGAGAGCGCGATCCTCCCCGTCGCGTTCGCCGCGCTGGCCAACATGGGCGCCCTGTCCAAGCGAAACGACGAGCCGGAGAAGGCATCCCGGCCGTTCGACGCCACGCGCGACGGGTTCGTGTTCGGGGAAGCCGCCGGCGTCCTGGTCCTCGAGGCGGCGGAGCACGCGGAGCGGCGCGGAGCCACGATCATCGCGGAGGTCGCCGGCGGCGCGCTCACGGGTGACGCGTTCCACATCAGCGCGCCGGATCCGTCCGGGTACGGCGCGACCCAGGCCATGATCCGCGCCCTGCGCGATGCCGGGATCGCCCCGGAGGAGGTCGACTACGTCGCCGCCCACGGGACGAGCACTCCGCTGAACGACGCGACCGAGACGAAGGCAATCCACGCAGCGTTCGGCCACCACGCCGCCCGGCTGGCGGTGAGCAGCAACAAGAGCATGGTCGGGCACACCCTGGGCGCAGCCGGGGCCGTCTCCGCCCTGGCCGCCACGCTGGCCATCCGCGACGGCCTGATCCCGCCCACCATCAACTACACGACGCCAGACCCCGAATGCGACCTCGACTACGTGCCGAACGTCGCGCGCCGGGTACCGGTACGGACCGCCATCGTCAACGGCTTCGGCTTCGGCGGTCAGAATGCGGTCGCCGTCTTCCGCGCCTACGACTGAGCGCCGGGGGTACGGCACAGCCCCGGACCATCGGGCCGGCTGTGCCGCGCGTGCGGTATCCATACCATTGCAGGCATGACGGAGCACGCTGCCCGCGCCCGCCGACGCACGGTACCCCGGTCATGACCGAGGTCAACGGTCTGCGCCTGGCGTACCGCGGCCTGGTGGCCGGACTCGCCGCCGGCTGGGTCTGGCTGGCCATCGCCCTGGCGGGGATGCTGGCCATCGGGGTCGACCCCATCAGCGCCGTGCGCAACCTCGGACACAGCGGACCGGCCTGGGACGCGATCGCCGCGGTGGCCGTCGCCCAGGTGACCGCCGGGCTGGTCGGTCTCCTGTTCGCCTACTTCTTTGGGCGCTACTTCACGATCCGCACGACCCTGGCCGTCTCCGCGACGGCCTTCGCCCTGCTGGCCTGGCTGGCGGCGGCGAACCTGGCCGGAACCGGCACGCAGCGCTGGTCGCTCCAGATGGTGCTGGCCGTCGCTTCGCTCGCCTACGGCGCGATGCTCGGCAGCGCCATTCCCGTCCGGGGCGAGGTCCTGCGCCGCGCCGATGCGGACTAGCCGGCGGGATCGTCCCCCTCGACCCACAGCTCGGGCTCGAAGCGCGGCCCGCGTCCGGGAAGCGATGCGACCCAGTCGCGCAACGCGCTCTCGGTGGTGCTGAAGGCCAGCTCGTCCCACGGGATCTCGTCGGCGCCGAATGAGCGCACCTCGGTCGACTCCATGCCCGGCAGCGCCTCGCCGCCCACCACCTGCGCCTCGTAGATGACGGTCACCACCCCGGCGTGCGGCCTCGAGTACAGGCCGATCAGCCGACCCACCTCGACCAGCAGCCGGGTCTCCTCCTCCGTCTCGCGCCGCGCGCCCTCCTGGGCCGCCTCCCCCAGCTCCAGGAACCCGCCCGGGTAGCTCCAGCAGCCCGGCGGCCGGCTCGATCGCCCCGGCGCGCCAGGTAGACGCGCCCCTCCGAGAGGGGCAGGGTTCCCACCACCAGCCGCGGATTGCGCCAGGTCACGTGGCCGTCTGGACAGACGAGGCGCGGTCGGTGCTCGTGCTCGAGCGTCCGGACGCTCAGCGGTTTGCTCGCAGGCCGGGCAGAACCGCGGCTCTTCACCGAGCGTCAGCGGGAAATGGGCGCCGTTCCGGGTGATCGACATCGGTCGATCTTAGCGGCGCAATGCGGACGCCCCGGCTCGACGGTGCCAGCAAGCACCGTCCGAACGATCCCTGGCTTGATTCACATATCGCCACAAGCGCATGCTTGGAGTCTCATACCCGCGGCTCGCCCAGGCCGCAGTTTGCCAAGCATCGAGGAGGCTCTATGGGTCCAGTCCCTTCACGCCGGGCAGTCTGGTGGCGCGCCCGCACCCTGCTGGTTCTCGGGTCGGCAATGGCCCTGCTGCTGGCGGCCCTGACGCCGGCACTCGCCAAAGACGGCGACGCGCAACTGCCCGTCGACCACTTCCTCCGAACCAACGTGTTCACCCCCGTGAGCGGTAACGCCGGAGGCGGCGTCAGCAACTTCAAGAACCGCACCGGGTTCATCTGCTCGACCCCGACCCAGACCGGCGCGAACGCCAACACCGACTGCGAGGGGATCGCGCCGCATAACGAGACAACGATCGCGGTCAACCCCACGAGCGGCAACAACATGATCGCGAGCGCCAACGACTACCAGCTGCGGCTGTCACCGGGCGGGCACGTCTACGAGACAGCGTACTCGCGCGCCCATGTCACGACCGACGGCGGTAAGACCTGGAGCACCTACGGCATCGACTATCACAGCTACGCGTCCACCGGCGATCCGATCGTCGCCTTTGACGACTCCGGGAACGCCTACCTGGCGACCCTCGGCTTCGTCTGGTCCCAGGGTGCCGGCTCGGGCACCAACCCCGACATCCTGGTCGCGCATTCAACAAATCAGGGCAAGACCTGGTCCACCCCCTCGCGCGTGGCGAGCGGTACCGGGAGCTGGGGCAGTGTCAGCAGGTTCTCACTCGACAAGGAGAACATGACCGCCTGGGGTGACGGCAACGCGATCGTCACCTACACCCGGTTCATCCAGGGCCCGCACGGCAGCTACGCGGGCTCGCCGATCATGGCCGTGGTCACCCACGACGGCGGCAAGACCTGGTCGAAGCCGGTGGAGATCTCCGGCTCGGCGGGCTTCTGCTACGGCGGCACCTGCAACCTCGACCAGGGCTCCAGCCCCGTGGTCGCCGCTGACGGCAGCATCTACGTCAGCTTCATGAACTGGGCCGATCCTGTGACCACCGGTCGGGACCAGTACCTCGTCGTCAAGGTGGATCCGACGACCGGCGAGCGCATCGGCGGCCCCTATCGGATCGGAACGATCTACGACGGCTACACCGACTACCCGGTCTCCGCGCTTGGGGACACGACCTACCAGGACAGCATGTTCCGCAGCTGGGCCTTCGGAACCATTGCCGCAGACCCGACCACGCCGGGCCACCTGGCGATGGTCTGGAGCGACATGCGGACCTTCACGCCGACCAGCGCGAATCCGTACGAGACCGCCACGAACTCGGACATCATCGTGTCCCAGTCGACGAACGGCGGGGCGACCTGGAGCGCGCCAAAGGCCGTGGCCGCCGCGGGTGACCAGTTCCAGCCGTGGGCCACCTACGACACCAATGGTCTGCTGCGGATGACGTACTTCGACCGCTCGTACGACACTGCCAACCACGCATACGGGTACACCCTGGCGACCGAAACAGCGCCGGGAGCGCTCACCTTCTCGACCAGCCAGCTGACCACCACCCTCTCGGATCCCACCCAGGGCGACCGCTGGTTCTCGGGGACAACGGTCAAGGCCGCCTTCCCGAACCCAACCAGCTTCCTGGGTGACTACAGCTGGGTCGCCTCTGACGGCAATGGAGGCGTAGTCGCGGTTTGGACGGACCTGCGCAACACCGTGCAGTTCGGCAGCCGCCCCGGCTCGGGAGAGGACATGTACTTCGCGGCGGCTCCCTAGTCACGGCAGCTCCCTCATCGCGGTTCGAGGCCGGCCTCCGGGCCGGCCTCGACCGTCCCCTACAATGCGGCCATGCCCTCACTTCCCCCGGTGCGCCTCTACAACTCCCTGACGCGGAGCGTCGAAGCCCTCGAGCCGGCCACGCCCGGGCGGGTGGGCATCTACATCTGCGGACCCACCGTCTACCGCTACGCGCACATTGGTAACCTGCGCAGCTTCCTCTTCGCCGACGTGCTGCGTCGGGCCCTGGAGTACCTGGGCTACGAGGTCAAGACGGTCAAGAACATCACTGATGTGGGCCACATGCGCGACGACACCTTCGACACCGGCGAGGACCGCATGGAGCTGGCGGCGGAGGTGGAGGCCAAGACGCCCGAGGAGATCGCCGAGTTCTACACCGATGCCTGGCTGACCGACGAGGCGGCCATCAACATCCTGCCGGTCGACGTCTTCCCCAAGGCCACCGAGCACATCGGCGAGATGATCGACCTCACCCAACGGCTGCTCGACAAGGGGTTCGCGTACGAGGTGGACGGGACCGTCTACTTCGACGTGAGCGCCTTCCCCGGGTACGGCAAGCTCTCCGGGCAGCGCCTGGAGCAGATGCGCGCCGGGCACCGGGTCGAGGTCGAGAGCGACAAGCGCGACCCGGAGGACTTCGCCCTCTGGAAGCGCGCCGGGACGAACCGGCTCATGAAGTGGCCGTCACCCTGGGGCGACGGGTTCCCCGGCTGGCACATCGAGTGCTCGGCGATGAGCCTGACCCACCTGGGCGAGCACGTGGACATCCACACCGGCGGGATCGACAACAAGTTCCCGCACCACGAGGACGAGATCGCCCAGTCGGAGGGCGCCCTGGGCCACCGCGTGGTGAGCATCTGGATGCACGGAGAGTTCCTGACCCTGGGCGATGCCAAGATGGCCAAGAGCGCCGGAAACATCATCCGTGTCACCGACCTGCCGGAGAAGGGCTTCGAGCCACTCGCCTTCCGCTACCTGGCGCTGACCGCGCACTATCGGTCCAAGCTGGACTTCACTGAGGAGGCCATGCATGCCGCCTCGGCGGGCCTGCGCCGCCTGCGCCGCGGCACGCAGATCACCGACACTGCCGAGGTCGAGGGGGTCGACCTGACGGAAGAGCCGATGGCTTCCTACCGGCAGCGCTTTGCCGATGCCCTCGCCGATGACCTCGCCACGCCCACCGCCCTGGCGACCGCCCACGCCGTGGCCGCGGCGGACGATCTTGCGCCCATCGAGCGACGGGCGCTGCTCCTCGACTTCGACCGCGCGCTGGGGCTGGGCCTCGACGAGCCGCCTGAGGAGACCGCTGTCGATCCTCCCCCGGGGGCAGCGGAGCTCCTGGAGCGGCGCGCCGCCGCCCGTGCGACGCGCGACTTCGCAACGTCGGATGCTCTCCGCGACGAGCTCGCAGCTTTGGGCGTCGAGGTGCGGGACACCGCCGAGGGCCAGGTCTGGACCGTCCATCACTGAGCCGCCGGCCGACGACAGGCCGGACCCCTAACAGCGACGCGCGCCTGTGGACAACCCGGCTCGCCACTTGCGTTATCCACATCAATCGCGTACCTTGCGTCACCCAAAGCAGCATCGCAGGGCACGCGATGGCCGTAAGCGACGAACGCCTGGCGGCGTTCTTCTCCGATCTCGCAGCGCACGATCCCGAGTGGAAGCGTCTGTACCAGAGCCTTGACCCTGGCATGCCGCTGCGTGCCGCGGTGGCCGCCTTCATCGAACAGCTGCGGTCCCGGGTGGCACCAACCCCCGAGGAGATCGAAGCCGCGGATCGCCTGCTGGCGACGCTCGAGGCGAGCGGTGTTCGGACCGCGGACCAGCTGCTCGACGAGGTCGACCAGCGCCTCGCTCGACCGCGATCGCGCGTCGCCCGCACCTAGACAGTCGCGTCGCTGCGCGGTTCCGCTAGGGCGGCGGCACGCCCAGTGCGTCAGCCAGGGCCGAGACGCCGGTTGCCGCACCCCAGCCTCCCGGCACCTGGATCCGGCGGACGGGGACGGGCCCCAGCGCTGCCATGAGCGTGGCACGCTCCCGTTCCGCGGTCAGCTGCAGGTCCTGGGCCCAGGCCGGTCCAAGGGTCGCTGCCAGTCGCCTCCGCTGCTCGGTAAGCGCCGCCAGCGACCACGAGACGGCGGTCTCGGCGCTCGCGTCCTCCGCCGTGAGCTCCATCGCCGAGCTGGACCGCTCGAGAAGGACGACGGCGCCCAGCGGCACCGGTCCATCCGGTTGCCGGCCGGCGAACACTGCCGCCGGCACCGCCATCGAGGGTGCCACGTAGCCGCGCGTGACGACCCGCAGCAGGTGCCGCAGGCGCAGCGCGGCCCTCTGTCGGGCGGGAAGGATTGCGACCGCCTGCGGCGCCGTCCGCGCAAGATCGTCGTAGACGCGTATTCGGCGTGGAAACCGCAGGCAGCGTCCTGCGGCATCGAGGCACACCTGGTCATCCCCGAGCACCGCCATTCCCGACGCGAGGGCGCGGACGGTCACGGAGCTCTTGCCGCTGCCCGAGTGGCCGATCAGCAGCGTGGCGAGGCCGTCCTGCACGATGCCCGCGGCAGGGACCAGGACCATTCCCGCCTCGGCAGCCAGCATCGACAGCACCGGCTCGACCAGATACCCCTGGATCAGCGAGAGCCCAAACCAGCGAGGTCGTCCGCGCAGGGCGATTCGCAGCTCCAGCTCTCCGGTTCCATCACGGGCCAGGGTGGCCTCCCAGCGCACCGTCTTGTGGCGATCGACGTGGGCGGCACCATGCACGCGGTCCACGAAGCGGACGACAAGGCGCCAGCCCGCCGGGCCCGCGCTCCCCAATGGCGCATCGCCGTACTCGGCGCGAAAGTGGCCGATGGCCGCAGCATCGCCCTCAACGCGCAGGGCGATGCGTGGTACCGGTTCGAGCGTCAGGGCGTGTCGAGCCACGACTGCACGGCGGCGACGGTGCGTCGCGGGTCCACCGGGAATGGCGTGGAGACCTCGACGATGGGGACTGATTGCAGGATGCTGGTGAGACGCTCCGCTTCCAGCGCGGCGGCAGCGGCGGGATCATTCGCGATCCCCAGCGCGTAGGCTGCCCGCTGGCGGAGCGCGAAATACGCCTGGCGCTCTGTCAGGGCGGAGTGCGCGAGACGACGCACGGTGGTGACCGGATCCCCGTCGCGCGCCGTCACGTCGTTGCCCGAAACGGTACGCAGCACGACCAGGAGGCCAATCGGCACGCGCTCACGGATCGGTGCGTGGCCGTAGGCACGGGCGATCTCGGTGGGCGAAAGAGCCGCGCGATCGGCCAGGGCGACGGCACGATCGGCCGTTTCGGCCAGCATGCCTGCCATCCCGTTGCGGCGCAGGGCCCGGACCGGCCGTGACGCGATGCCCGCGGCACCCGCGGCCGCGAGCTGCAGGCGGGCCCGCCGCGGAAGCGCCGCCCGGATTCGCGGCAGGGAAGCGAGCACCCACCTCCGAATACCGACGCTGATGGGAAACGGTGCGGCGCTGGGGGCGTGTGCCGCCCCGTCCCGATCCTCGGCAGACACCAGGGTCCACTTGTCGCTGAGAAACCTGGCACCGTCCTCCGCCATGGCCAGCGCGGTCTCCGTCTTGCCGGACTCCGACCAGCCCGCGATGAGCACCGCCTTCCCTTCGCGCACCACCGCCGCCGAATGGACGGCCACCGAGCCTCCCGCGAGAGCCCTGAGCTGGAGCGCCGGGCGCACGAGCTGCCGAACGAGACGCCGCGTCGGGAAGCCGGGGCTGAAGCGTATCGCTGCTGGTTCATCGTGCAGGGCATCCGGCACGGAGGCGAGATGCCGGCCCGAGAGAACGTAGAGGTCCGTGGCGGTCGAGCCGGTGACCAGACCGTCGCCGGAAGCGAGCTGCAGCTCGTCGAGTGACGGTACCCCGGCGTCATAGCACGCAAGCGTCACGCTGGGAACAGTGAGAGGTTCGCGAACGCTGTCGGCCGGCAGGTAGGGGTCCATCTCCGCGCCGACCGCCGCCCGCATGCGCTCATCCGTCGAGCGTCGAGATGAGCCGCGACGTGGCCCGCCAGGTCGAAGGTCATCAGCCACCCTCTCCGAGCAGAGTCGAGGTGATGACGCTGTGCCAGTAGGTGTGGGTGTGCGTGTCGCTGGCGAGGACGAGGATCCCATCCTGGAGGCTGACCGCCTGCTTCGTGGTGGTGGGGTTGTTCATCTCGCCGGTGGAGAGCAGGACCGTCCCCAGCCCAGATCCGAAGGCGAGATCGGAGATGCTCGCGGACTTCACGTAGATGCTCCCCCCGCTGCCCGGCTGGGCCGCGATGGCGAACAACCGGCCGGCCTTCTCGTCGACGACGACCTGCGGTCGAGTCACATCGTCTGCCACGGTCCACACCGTCGAGTCTCGCCAGGTACCGTCCGGGCTTCGCTGCCACAGGACCATGAGCGGGCTCTTGGGAGAGGCATTGGCCGGATCATTGAGCGAGGTCTTCCCGATCAGGTACACGCGACCGGCGCTGTCGGCCTTGACGTTCAGATGGTCATCGGAGCCGCGCGCCGCAACCTCGAGCTTCGCAGTGCTCCAGGCACGATCGGAGGTGCCATCGCGGTGGGTGGCGAAGTAGAAGGCACCCGTCAGCTGGTTCGACCAGGCGACGCCAATGGCGTTGCCACCGTAGCTCAGGACGGCGGAGATGTCGTCGGGGTTCACGACCGCTTCGGGAACCGGGACCTGGTACGGCGTGCTCCAGTGCCACTCGGCATCGGTCGAATGCATGACGCGCACGACGCAAACCTCGCCGGTGCTGCAGGCACCGGTCCCGTCGGCGAGCTGCGTCATCGTCACCCAGAGAGTCCCCGTCGAATCCTTGGCAATGGTCATCGACTCCGATCCGTCCTCGGTGAGCCGCACCGGGAAGCCGGCGTCGAGGGAGTATGCGCCGCCGGCAAACGAGTATCGGAAGAGCTTGGCTCCGCCCGATCGGATGGTCGACGCCACGTACAACTTGCCGGCATCCTGGTCCCAGAGCGCATCGGCATGGCTGCGGTTGCGGTCGTCGACCTCGACACCGGTGTTCACCCAGGCCTGCGCCTGCTGGTCGAAGCGCTGGATGAAGTACGCCGAGCGCGTGGGCTGCTGCGGATCGGTGCCGTACAGGATCCCCCACCAGCTGCCGGCGTTGAGCCAAAGCTTGCTCTGCGGCTTGTCCTCCGTCGGCGCCGCCGGGTTCGCGTCCTGCAGGGCCCAGGTGTAATCGGTGTAGCCCGGTGTGCTGCCGCCCGAGTGGACCGCGTCACTGGGCGTCGAGCGAGCGCCCGACGCGACCACCGTGCGCACGGTGTAGAGGACCGAGGCTCCCGGTGGAAGGGTCGTGTCGACGAAGTTCGGCTCGGTCGAGAAGCCGATGATCTCAGAGCCCCGGTACACGAGGTACCCGATTGGGGCCGGGTCACCGGTGACCGGAGTCCACGTCAGCCCGACCCCGGCTGTCGCGGGTGAGGCGGCAAGGCCAGTGGGGGTGGCCGGCCTGGGCAGCTCCGCACTGGGTCGGCCACGGCACCCGATGGAGCCCGAATCGACGACCGCACCGCCGGCGGTGACGAGCTGGAAATCGGCATCGCTCGCGTGCAGATCGAGCTCGAGCGCCCCTGCGCTCGAGGCGCTACTGGCCGCCAGGTCGGGATCCTGGCGCGTAGGGGCAGCGAGGGTCGCACCGCCGGTTCCAACCACGAACGAGGTCACGCCGTCGGGCGCCGTCCATCGCTGGTAGTTGGGGTCGTGCCCCGTGATGATGATGTCGGCACCCTCCGCCGCGAGGAGACTCTCGATCCGGCCCATGGATCCCGCGTCCGCCTCACCCGGCCCCGCGGTGCGCACGGGGGAGTGCCAGTAGGCCGCGATGCACGGGGCGCCGATCGTCGTCAGGTCATGCCGGAGCCACTCGTACATGTCGCTCCCGGGATTCCCCTGGCCGATCTCGGAGTTGAGCGAGTAGATCCTCCAGCTTCCGAGGGTATACGCGTAGTACGGGGCCTGCGGGAAGTTGACGCCGTGTTTCGCGAAGTGGGCGAAATATCCCGCCGCATCCTTGGTGAGGTACTCGATGTCGCCCGGCGTGGGGCGAACGGCCCGGTCGAACCCTCCGAACACCGGCTGATAGGCCTCGTTCCAGGCGGTCGCCGAGCCATCCGGTGGGGCGAGGTTGCCCAGCAGGGCAAGCGCGTCGATGCGATGCTTGGCCAGCATGGTGGCCAGCGCCGCGGTGTCGGCGGACTGGGCACCTCCGAGATCGCCCACGGCGAAGAGGACGGCGGTCTGCTGGTTGGGGCTGCCGCCCGGCGACCTCCACATGACGAAGGCACCCACGGCGACCGCGTAGATCACACCGATGACACCGACGACGCCGACGACGCCGACGATGCGGCGGCCCCGCGATCGATCCGCTGCAGGCCCGGGTGTGTGCATGACGGTCACGACGAGGACCAGGGGCCAGACGACGACGAGACCGACCACCATCGCGGCGTGGGCGCCCAGCGCTCCCCAGAGCGACCCGGTCTCCTCCACGGCCCACGCCAGGAACAGGCTCATGGCGAACATCACGACGACGAAGGCGAGGGACAGCGAGCCCACGTACATGATCGTGGAGGCGGTCGTTCCGACCGCCATCCCGGCCCCAGGGCTCCGGAACACCTCGTCGGCCACACTCTGCAGAATCCCGCGGAACACGAGCTCCTCGACGCAGGCCACGAACACCACCACCGCGACGGCGGTCGCAACGATCGGCAGCGCGCCACCCACGATCGGCGCAGGCCGCAGCACCAGGTAGGCAAGCATCCCGTTGGTGATCCCGCTCACCGCGATCAGGGCCTGCAGCCGCAGGCTGTCGGGCCAGGAAACCAGCCTGCGGGGCAGCCCGACAACGCGGGCCGCGAGGATCGCGGCCAGGACGGCCGGGGTGCCCGCGGTGAAGTACCAGATCGCCACCGGCGTCGCCGCGACGGGAATCGTGATGCCCATCAACCGGATCAGCGACGGCAGAACGAGCGCAATGAGCAGATTGCGATACGGAGCGCGCGGTGCCGCGATGGCATGGCCGACGAGCACGGCGATCAGAACCGAATGGGCGATCGCACCGGCCAGGAGGCCCGCGCTGAGCAGGAGCAGCTCGGCACTGGCGAGACCCAGCAGGTAGGTCGCGCAGACCATGGCCCGCGCCGAGAGCAGGGACGCCGGTAGCACGCGCCGTGGCAGGCGGATGGCACTCACGGCGTCAAACGAGCGATACCAGGCGCACCACCACGACCGCAGCGAACGCCATGAGCAGCGGATAGGCCACCACGTTGAGCGCGTCGAGCCGCCGGCCGGCACGAGGGCCACCGTGTACGCGAATGATCTCGCGCGCCAGCAGGAAGACGAGCAGCAGGACGATCACCGTCGCCCCTGCCGTCGTCGACCGGAAGTCGTACGTGAATGACAGGATGGAGCGCTCAGTGGCCTCGTTGATCAGGATGGACACCGGAGCACCGCACTCATCGCCACCCTCCGATCACTCTGCTCATGCCGACGCGGCAAGCCTCGCGAGCCGATGCCATGCCCGCCTCGCAGCGACGACCGATCGCGCGCGAAGGTCGGCGCGTACCGACGACGGCAGGGATTCGGCTGCACCGAGATCGTATGCTAGCGGTCAGGGACTGGTGATGACTACGGAGTCGACGTACAGGTCCATGGGCTGCTTGGCCGTCTCGTTGCCGATCTGGACGGTCCTGACCGGTGGCAGGGTCGCGGTCGTCGTCTGGTAGATCACGGTCCCGTCGAGCGTCAGGTCGACGGTCGCGATGCCGCTGCCGTTCCCCGCGATGACGTGCAGCGACATGTGCGCCCAGGTGTTCAGCGACACCGACACGCCCGTGGCGTGGTACCCGGTCGCATCCCAGAGGTAGATGCCGCCCGACCCGTCCTGCCGGTACAGGCTCAGTCGCCGGGTCCCGCCGGCGTCGAAGAGGCGGAAGAGCGGAATGTTCTGGTTTGATGCTCCTTCCGCGGCAATCAGGAAGTCACCGTTGATCGTCAGCTCGGTCTGATTGGAGGCGAAGGTCGCCCGGGCGTTCGCCACCGAGCCGGAGCTTGTCGACTCCGTGAACCGGGCGGCAAAGCTGCCGGACCGTACCGTGCTGCTCTGGACGGTGGCCGTTCCGCCTCCCGCCGTGTTCACGCTGCTCCAGGCGGCGAGGTTGCCCGATTCGAAGCCGTCGCTGAACAGGCTGGACGGCGGCGGGGGGAGTGTCGTGGCCGTGCTGAAGGTCCAGGTCACGGCGCTGGCCAGGTGGTTGCCGGCCAGGTCGGTGGCAGCGGTGCTCTGCGTCGCGCTGAAGTTGTGCCCGGCGGCCAGGGCGCTCGACGGCGTGAAGGTCAGGGTCTGGCTGGGTCCGTCGTAGGCCAGGCTGCCGGCCACCGCGCTGCTGGTGGTGGTGTCGGTCAGGGTCAGGCTGCCGGTCAGGCTGGCAGGTGCCATCGGCTCACTGAAGGTGGCGCTGACCGTGGTCGTGCCCGGCACGTTGGTCGACGCGTTGGTCGGGTTGGTGGCGGTCACCGTGGGCGGCGTGCTATCGGTTCCGAGTGAGAGGGCGCCATGCACGTAGGTGTGGGTATGGTCATCCCCCGCCAGGACAACGAGCCCGCTCGCCGGGCTGACGGCCTGCTTGGTCGAGGTCGCGTTGTTGATCTTGAGATCCGCGGCGAGCTGGATGAACGGCGTCCCGGGGCCGCTGTCGAAGTTCGGATTGTCGAGGTTGGTGACCTTGTAGTAGATCGATCCGCCGCTGCCGTACGAGCTGTTGGGAGCCGGCATGGTGGCGAACATGTAGATCTTCCGGCTCTGCTGATCGAGGACCACGATCGGTCGCGACTCGCAGTCGGCCGCGGTGCTGAACGTGCGGCGCTGCCAGCCGCCGGTGCCGTCCATGATCAGGAGGAGGATGAGCGGCTTCTGGGCGTTCCCCGACGATGGCGGGCACTTGTCGCCGTTGAGCGATGTCTTGGTCGAGGCAAAGACCTGCCCCGATGAGTCGGCCTGCAACGACTTGATGGCCATGTGATTGTCGGCCCAGCCGGGCCCGGAGAGGGCGTTGTTCATGGTCCACGCCGAGTCGGCCGCACCATCCACGTGGTACGCGAAGTACATCGTGGCGTCCGTCTGGTTGCTCCACATCACGCCGATCTTGCCGTTGTAGGCGACGATCGCCGAATAGTCGGAGTTGTCCAGGTTCGTCGTGCCGCTGAGGGGAATGACGTACGGGGCACCGTAGGTCGCGGTGTTCGTGGTCGAATGCGCGACGTACACGCTGCGGTGGCCGGTGCCGTTGGCGTAGGTCCAGGTCACCCAGATCCGACCGGTGCTGTCCTTGTCGAGCGAGACGGACTCCACCGCGGCATTGGCCAGCGTCACCGGGTAGCCGGTGTCCAGGCTGTAGGTCTTGGACGCCCCGCTGTAGCTGTAGCGCATGACCCGCAGCGTCGTGTCACCACTGGTCGGCGGGCTCTTGCTGCTGGACTGGTCGGAGATGGCCGAGACGACGTACAGCTTGCTGCCGTCCCAGAGCGCGTCGGCCGAGGACTTGTTGCGCGAGTCGATGACCACCCCGGTGTCTGACCAGACCTGGGTCGACCAGTTGAGGCGGAAGATGTCGTATTTGGTGCCGTTGAACAGGCTGCCCCACCAGATCCCGTCGTTGAACCACAGCTTGCTCTGCGGCTCGCGACCGGTGGGCGCGCTGGCGCCGGAGTAGGAGCCGTCGGCATAGCCGACATCGGTCGCCGCCCGCGCCGATGGCACGCCGATGGCAGGCGCCATCGTGAACGAGATGAGGGCCGCAGCGAGCAGCAACGAGATTCCGAAGCGGCGGCTGTCCACCGTGCTCATTCCCCTCCGATTCACGACAGTCGCCTCCCGGGCGAGCCCAAACGTTGCGCGCAACGCCGCAGCATCCAGCACCAGTGCACGCTGAAAGGCCCGGGTCGCGGTCGAACGGTTAGTACTGATGAGTGCCGATAAGGAGGACCACAGTACTTCGCGTCTGCAACCCGCTCCAGTGTTTCGGGCTCCCGTGGGCCAAATGGCGTTGCTCGTGTGCACCGCGGCGACTAACGCGGAATTAACGGAGGCCAAATGCTGCGGTAATGGACGAGCGCCATCCTGCGGGCATGCCCACCACGTTCATCCACGAGCCGATCGGAACCCCGCCATCCGCCACCGCCAGGGCAGCGCGTGCGCTCGCCATCACGGCGCCGTCCCTGGCCATCTGGCTTGCGGCTGCCGCCGGCCATGATCTCGTCGACGGAGCGTTCCACCTGCTGGCGCGACGAAGAGGCGTGGCACCATCGCGGCCGGGGAGCGTTCGGGCGCCGGTGGAATCCTCAGCGGGATTCGTATCGCCCCAGGTCCGGCTTGCTGCCCGTGTAGCCATCGCTGAGCACCACGAGGCCACGGTCGATCGCGGGCGAGCCCGACTGTAGGTGGTAGTCGCGACCGGAGCGGTTCACGAAGAGCGGATCACCGAACACGCCGTGCGTCTCGTACCCGGTTGCGTCGCTGAACGCTTTCAGGGTGTCGAACTGACCGACGTTCTTCATGTAGGCGATGTGGTTGCCATACGTCGCGGTTGACCCGACGTTGTAGACGAGGTTGTAGTCGATCTTGACGCTCGACGGAAGCGCGCTGTCGATGCTGAAGGCCCGTCCGCCGACCGCCACGTTGTTCAGGATCCTCAGCCCGGCGATGGAACCCCCGTAGCTCACGCCCTTGGTCCCGTCCACGATGTCGAACGCGAACAGGTCGAAGCCGTCAAGGGTGTTCTGGGCGATCAGGTTGTTGGACGCGCAGCGGAGGATCATGCCGCTGGTCGAGCCGCCCTTGTAGCCGCTGCCCTTGTAGCCGATGTTCCGAGTGAACCGGTTGTTGTTGCAGGCAGGCCCGTCGGTCCCGGTCTCCATGATCTGGCCGTTCCAGGTCACGTTCCCGGTGATGTTCAGGTTGCTGGCGCCGTACACCTCGAAATGCGTGCCGTTGTCCCAGAGCTGGTTGCCGCTGACCGTCACCGCGCCGGTCGACTTGTAGAAGTTGATCCCCTCCATCCCGCGGCCGGAGTCCACCATCTTGGTGTTGGCGTAGATCTTGTTGTTCGCGATGACCACGCCATTGCCGGCGTAGCGCTCCTCGATCCCGTCAGCGTTTCCGGTGATGGCGTTGCCCTCGATGCGAATGCTCGACGAGCTGACGATCACGATCCCGAAGGTCCGGTTGTTGCGAATCGTCGATCCCGACACCGTCACGCCGGACGAGCTCTTGATCATGATCCCCGAGCCGTACTGCACGGTGCTGCCCTGCACGATCAGCCCGCTGAACGTGGCTGATGTCACACCCGCGACCTCGATGACGTTGTCCCGGCTTCCTGCGCTGACCACCACGGTCTCGCCGTGGTACGGCGCGAAGGTGATGCCGGAGCGAGTGACGCCAAAGCCTGCGTACGTGCCGCCACGGATGTAGATCGTGGCCCCGGATCGGGCAACCGCGGCAGCGTGGCCGATCGTGCGGAACGGCTGGGCGAACGTGCCGGGATGAGAGTCAGATCCCGTGGGCGACACGTACAGCGCGGTCGCGGATGAGGCCGGCGCTGGCGTTGCGGTTGCGGCCGGCTTTGCGGTTGCGGCCGGCTTTGCGGAGGTGGGGGTCGCGACGGCCTTCGGCGACGCCGTGGGCGTCGCGCCAGGGGTCGTCACCAACGAATGCCCGGGGTCCGCCGACGGCGTCGGTGCTTCGGTGTCTGTGGACGCGGGCGCCGCGCTGGGCGTCGTGGACGGGCTCAAGCCCGCGGCGTCGGCTATCCCGGGCGTTGGCGAGCTGGTTGCCTGCGCGGCTGCACCGCCGACCGGCGTCGGCCGGTGAACCGAGGACGTCGCGAGGTACGCCGGGACCAGCACGACCAGGGTGGCAGCGGCAGCGACCAGACCCAAGCGAACGGCTGCCAGGCGGCTGATCCGCGGCAAGATGGATCCTCGCGTGGCGTTGTGGGTCACCGGCTGACCGGACATCTCGACTCCTGCAGCAGCTGTCGCGACCGGTCCCTCCGGCGGGGCCGACTGTACCGCGAACCGAACCTAAGTTCCCACATCCGCTCCGATGCGACCACCCGGCCATTGGTACTGGGTACCCCGCAGCTGGTGCCCATGACCTGATCGGAGATTCGCGAAGCTGCACGGAGCGAAGCGCTGCCGCGGGCGCGGTTCGCCGTGGAGGGCGGGAGCTAGGCTCCGCGCGCCAACGCGCGGAGCCGCAGCGCGGCCCACGCGCCGGCGGCGCACTGGACCACCAGCCACGCGACGGCCATCGCCGTCAGACCCTCCGAGATGCCGGCCGTCAGCGCTGCACTCACGGCCGCCAGGCCAAAGATCGTGCCGGCGGCAATCGCCTCGCGCAGATGGCCCCGGGCCCGGCAGATGGCGTAGTACGCCTGGGTCAACGAGAACGGGATCACCGTGAGGACGAGCACCCGCAGGGCACCCACGCCGGCGTCCGCATACGCGCTCCCCAGGAGGCCGAGCGCGATCCGGGCCAGCAGGGCCATCGCCGCAGCCGCGAGCACGCCCAGCCCCAGCGAGGTCATGAGCCCGTGTCGCGTGGCCGAAGCCGTTCGATCCGGTTCCCGCGCTGCCTCGGCAAAGAGCGTCTGCCCCACGGATATCGGGATGATCATGACGACCCAGGCCATCATCCAGGCCGCGTACCAGAACGCGTTCGTCGTCGGCGAGATGAGCTCCGTCACCAGCACCGGCATGAGCAGCGCGGGTCCTCGCTCGGTCATGGTCAGGGCCCAGTTGGGGAGACCCACCCGAATGAGCCCACGGACCAGGGAGAACTGGAACTCCGCCCGCAGCCGAAAGGCCGGCAGGCTGCGATGGATCTGGACCGCCCCGATTGCGCAGGCTGTCAAGCCCGCGAGCGTCCACGCCATCAGGATCAGCCACGCTCCCTGAACGAGCGCGAGCCCGGCCAGCGCGAGCGGGATGGCGATCGTGACCAGCCCGAAGGCCACGTTGCGGGTGAGGACCTGGTCGCCGCGACGGACGGCGACTGAGACATTGTCCAGGAGGACGTTGACCGCGCCGAAGACCGTCATCGCCACGAAGGCCGCCGCCAGTGCTGGCGTGGCGGAGACCAGGTTCAGCTCCCGGAAGGCACCCCTGGCGAGGACGAGGAAGGCCAGGGCCATCACCACGCCCATCACCGCCACGCTCACCAGCGAGCTGTTCAGCAGGCGGCTGGGTTCGCGCGCATGGCGCGGATAGAGGGCAATGACCGCCGAACCGATGCCGATCAGGGCGAGCTGGACGCAGAACATCATGGCCGCGACGGCTCCCGAGGCGAGGCCGACCTCGCTGGGAGCGAAGAGGCGTGCCGCGACGAGCCAGGCCAGGAATCCGAGCCCCATGGACGCCACCCGGCCTGCAATGAGGCCGATCGAGCTGGCGAAGGCCGGGAGGCTCGACCCATCGACGCTCGAACGGCCGGCGCCGAGCAGGCGCTCCCAGGTCGATCGACGCGGCGGATCGAGGAGCCCGGGACGTTTCACGATGGGCGATCGCGCCGGCGCGCCTGGCGAACGAGCTGCCGGGCCATGGCCCACCAGTTCAAGGCGGCAAACGTCGCGTAGTAGGGAATCCATTGCGGCTGGCGACGAAGGATGCTCAGCAGGATGCCTCGGCCCGCGGCCGCCAGCGGCAGCGCGAGGAGAGGCATGGCCCGTACACCGTGCTTGCCTGCCATCCGCGCGAGGCCTCCGCCATCGGCGAGGAACTGCCCTTTCGCGAATTCGAACGTGTCGCCGAACCGATGCTCGACGATGGTTCGGGTCGAGACCCCGATGCGAAGGCCAGCGCGCTCGAGCCGCCAGCGGAGCTCGATGTCCTCGCCGGACATGAACGTCGCGTCCAGGCCGACGCGCAGGAACGCATCCCGGTCGAATACGGTCGCCACCAGGCCGAACCAGCCCTTGCTGACCCCCGACCGGTGGTGCTGGACCAGCGCCCGTCCCCAGTAGCCGCGGCCCGATGTGCTCTCCAGGCCGGCCTGCAGCGCAGTGAAGCCACCCGTCTCGGCCTCGTCGACCAGATCGCGAAGGGCGCCCGGATGCAGCACGACGTCGACATCCACCAGGGCGATCCATCGCGTCGTCGCCTGTGCTGCGCCGATGAGGCGCGCCGCGGCGACGCCCTGTCCATCGTCGCTCAGAACGGTCACGCCGAAGGACCGTGCTGCCTCGACGGTCCCATCGGTCGAGAGACCGTCGACCACGACGATCCCCGCGGGCCGAGAAGCGACGATCGCGGACAGGCAGCCCGCCAGGAACGGCTTCGCGTTGCGTACCGGAACGACCACCGTGAGATCGCTGAGTCGCGCCGCCTCGATGGGAATCGTGCTCTGTCGTTCGCTCTGCTCGGTCATTCCTCTCCACGACCCGCCACGGATGGTTCTGGATCAGCGCCGGTGAGCGACGCGCCTGCCCGACGGTTCTCGACCAGGCCCGCGACATACCCGGCCGTTGTGATTCCCAGGCCGGCCCCGATCGCCAGGGCAGCGCGCAGGGGCGCCACGCGCCGCTCCCGGACCGCGAGTCGCACCCGATCGAGGGCGCCGCGGGGCAGGACTCGCGCAGTGTAGCGACGCTCGGACGCGAGCCCGGCCGAGGCTCCGGCGAGCCGGGTCACCTGCGCCTTGGACCGACCTTCTGCGAAGCACCGCGACCGAAAGTAGCGCCAGGTGCCGCGATCGGGCGGCACCGTATGGCGAACCCGGGCCGCGGGATCATGGAGGATCCGGCGCTTTGGCCAGCGACGGATCGCACGGATGCACAGCTCCGTCTCCTCGCAGCCCACCGGATTCGCGCCAACACGCCCGACGCTCGGGTCGAACAGGCCCACTTCCGCGAAGACCTCCCTGCGGAAGCTCATGTTCGAGCCGATCATGTTGCGCACCGGGCTGGGTTGCGTGGGCAGCCCGCGGTAGCTGCAACCCACCACCCAGTCGAACTCCTCGGGGAACCATGCAGGCCGGCCCGCGATCCAGTTGGGCGCGCTCGTCCCACCGACGCCGATCACGCCGTCGTCGGCGTAGGCGGCCGTGAGCGCCGCGGCCCACCCCGGCGTCGGCGGTCGCGTCGTCGTCGAGAAACGCGATGATCTGTCCGCTGGCGGCCCGGACGCCGCTGTTGCGCGCGCCGCTGAGGCCACGGGTGTCCGTGTTCTCGATAACGAGCACCCCGGACAGCTCCGACGTAGCGCGGCGGTACAGATCCGCATTGTGGTCGCTGACGAGAATGAGCTCCCGGACCCCCGGCGCCTGGCCGAGGACCGACGCGACGGCAGCCACGATCTGGTCCCAGCGCTCAAGCGTGTACGCGCAGATCACGACAGAGAGATCCGCCGGTGACGGCATCAGCTGCGGGAGCGCGGCGGTCGCGGGTCGTCAGGGGTCGGCACCTTCAGAATCGATGCGGCCACCCAATCCAGTTCGTTGTGATGCACGTCGGCCTGCGAGTCGTCCGTGTCCGCGCTGCCGATGACCGGGTTCGCGGGCAGGGACAGGCTGGCCGTTGGTGCGGCGGGACGACCCTCCGGGGTGACCATCACCTCGCGGTAGCGGATGCCCGATCGCGAGCCCCGTCGCGGGACGATCCGTCGCGCCCCGCGGACACCGAGCAGGACCGCGAGTGTTGCCAGGGCAACAGCCAGGATGATGAGCGGGTGTGCCCCCACGGCGATCGCCACCACCAGCTGCAGCGCAAGGACTGCGACGGGGGGCATCCAATCCGCGCTCGCCGGTGCTGACGGTGCTGGTCGCCCAGCGGAGGTGGCGGAGAGGGCGCCGAGCGATGATCCGATGGAACCCTGTACCGCGTCTTGCGCGGGGACGGTGGTGTCCCCACCGGCCAGCGCGGCAGGCTCGATGGCCGTCGCCCCCGAATTCGGACCCGACATGTCGGCGGGCGCAACCGGGGCGGCTCGCCCGGCCCGGCCCCGCTTCGGCGGCGGCTCGCGGAGCGGTGACTGATTCGCTGAGCGCGTCACCTCCGGGCGCGGGGGCGATGCCGATCCGTCGTTGTCTGGAGCGCTGCGATCCCTCCGGGACGGACTGGGCTTCTCGGCCGTCCGCCCATCGGCGGCGGCGCGGCGCCCAGCGGGGGCCGATGACGGACGCGTCGCTTCGGGCTTTGCGGCAGCCGCCGGCGGGCGCTTCGCCGGGCGCGTCCCATTGGTGCGCGGCGAGCCTTCCTTTCCGTCGCGCTTGCGATCTCCTGACTCGTTCGACGCCCCTCGGGCGGTTCGCTCTGCCGGCGGGGAGGCGGGCGACTGCGGGTTGACGGCGCCACTCGCGACGCCAGGGGTCTCGTGCTCGACCAGTTGGCGGAGCTCCGGTGAACGGCGCAGCTCGCGGTAGAAGGTCGATTCGCTGATCCCGAGCTCGCGAAGCGTCTCCGCACGTGGCGCACCCGCTCGCAGCGCCATCACCAGGCGGCTCACGAGATCCGCATCCTGCAGCTTTCGATGGGTCTTTGTTGTGGTCACGAGGTTCTAAGTGTTAGTGGCATGACGCGGACTTGTCACCCGTACCCGAGGCCATACGGTGACCGAACGCAACGCCATTCTCTCCCACGAACCCTCACACACTGGACACCACTCCCTCCATCCGACACAATCCCCAGATTCCTAATGGTACTGGCGAATGCCGGTACTAATGGATCCCCGCCCGAGACGGGGAACGCAATCATCCATCCCCATCATCGATGCCTTTGGGGGAGGCTACATGCACACTGCCCAGCTTCAGCCTACCCAAAAACAGGGGACGCGACCGCAGGATCACTCGATCAGTGTGGTGATCCCCGCCAAGAACGAGGCCCGCAACATCGCGTGGGTCCTCGAGCACATCCCGAACTTCGTTGACGAGATCATCGTCGTTGACGGGCTCTCGACCGACGGAACGCTCGAGGTCGCCAAGATGGTGGTGCCCGACGTCGTGGTCGTTCACGAGTCCCGTCCGGGAAAGGGGACCGCGCTCCGCGCGGGATTCGACGCGGCTCGAGGCGACTACATCGTGATGCTCGACGCGGACGGGAGCATGGACCCCGGCGAAATCGGAACCTTCGTCGCGGCCCTCGATGCCGGCTACGAATTCGTGAAGGGCTCCCGCTTCCTGCCGGGCGGTGGAACGACCGACATCACGTGGCTGCGCCAATTTGGGAATGCAAGGCTCCTCGATCTGGCGAACGTCCTGTACGGCACCGACTTCTCGGAGCTGTGCTACGGCTACTGCGCATTTCGCCGTCGTGCCCTCGCCGCCCTGACGCTGGACGCGGAAGGGTTCGAGATCGAGACCCAGATCGTGGTGCGTGCGGTGCAGCGCGGCCTGCGCATCGCGGAGGTGCCGAGCGTCGAGTCGCCCCGGCGGTTCGGCGAGTCGAACCTGCATGCGTTCCGCGACGGAGTCCGCGTCCTGCGGACGATGCTGCGGGAGCGGCTCGGGCCGGTGGAGCGCAGGCTGCCGACGGGTCAGTTCCAGCCGGTGCCCATCCAGGAGCACGACGCCGCCGAGGAGCAGTCGCGTACGCGGGTTCGCGCCTAGGCCCTGCGGCCACCGATAACGGCGGCCATCGCTAGAGTCCGCGACTACCACTCCCGGTTCAGGCCCCCGAGGAGGGCGTTCATCGCGCCCTCCTGTGCCTGGGTCGGCGAGCCGGATGGCTTGAGAGCTCCAAGGCGACGCTCTCCGCGCCGTCGGGCGGCCGGTCACAGCAAGAGTGCCGGCAGCTCCGAGAGCAGCTTCGAGCGGGCCCACATGGGCCCCAGGCCGGCCTCCCGAGCCGCCGCGTGGGCCTCCAGGTCGGTGTGCGGTCCGAACAGGATGATGCGCGGCCGACCCGATCCCGGTGCGCCCGAGCACCACCGAGCCAGCGGCCTCGGTCCAGCCAGGTTCCCGCTCGGCCCAGTCGACGAGGACGAGCGACACGACCGATGGCGGCGGCAGCGACGCGGGATCGTCGACGCGGACGAAGTCGACGCCCGCGCCCTGCGCTGCGCCGGCGATTCGACTGGCGAAGAGCAGCTCGCGCGAGACGAGCGCGACGGTCAAGGCTCGGGCGTTGCTGTTTGGCCGGGTACCGGCGCGGTTGCCACCGGAGGAGGCTGCGGGCTGACGTGGTCATGCTGCGGCGCCTGGCCGTTGCCCGGGGCTGGGGCGCCCGCTGCGTGATGGTGGCCGTTGCCATGGAAGCCATTTCCGTTGCCGTCCATCAGGTAGCGCGCAATCCGCATCGGGTAGATGCCCACCACCACGGGGGCCTGCACCTCCACCGACAGCTCGAGGCCGATCTCGTCGCGTGACCACAGGTCCTGGATCTTGAGGGCCTCGCGCTCGGGCAGGCCCACGTACGCCGAACGGCCGTCCCGCGCGATGGCGCAGATGCAGTCCGGCTCGTCCAGGCCGAACCGGCGCCTGATCTCGGCCACCGGAACATAGGGCCGAGACGTGATGAATCGCCGGAGGCTCGAGGTGCTCGGGCGCTTGGATGAGCTCATGAGATTGCCCGGAGTCTACCCCTCGGAGCGCGGCGGCGCAGCGGGGCCGTCCGTCTTCCCCTCGCCGAACAACCCGCGGAGGACGAACATCACGTTCGCGGGACGCTCTGCCATCCGCCGCATGAAGTAGGGCCACCACTCCGTGCCGTAGGGAACGTAGACCCGCATCCGGTAGCCATCGGCGACGAGCGCGCGCTGGAGGTCCCGGCGAATGCCATACAGCATCTGGAACTCATACCGATCCGGGGTGATCCGCCGCTGCGAGGCGAAGCGGCGGATGGCCTCGATCATCTCCGGGTCGTGCGTCGCGATCGCGGGATAGCTGTCGGCATCCATCAGCATCTGGCACAGCTCCACGAAGGACTGGCCGATGACGGCTCGCTCGTGCCAGGCGACCTCCGCGGGCTCGGCGTAGGCCCCCTTGCAGACGCGGACCCGCGCGCCCTCGGCGGCGAGGGCGGCGACATCGGCCTTGGACCGATGCAGGTACGACTGGATGACCGGTCCGGTGTCATAGCCCTCGGCCCGCATACCGCGCACGACCTCCAGGGTCCGGTCCACGTACTCGCTCGATTCCATGTCGATGCGGACGAAGATGCCGTGGCGTTTCCCGACCTCGAGCACCGGCCGCAGGACGGCGCGGCAGACGTCCACGCCGAGGTCCATGCCCATCTGGGTCAGCTTGATGCTGACGTTGGCATCGAGGTTCTCCGCCGCGATGCGCTCGATTGCCTCGACGTATGCGGACGCGGCCTGCTCGGCGGTAGCCTGGTCGCTCACCGACTCGCCGAGGTGGTCGAGCGTGGCCGTCAGCCCGGCCTCGTTCAGGGCACGAACCGCCTCCACCGCCCGATCCAGGGTGGTCCCCGCCACGAAACGCAACGGCAGGCGGCGCGCGATCGGGGTACGAAGCGCCAGGCGCGCCAGCCATCGGCGGTGCGCCAGCCAGAGGAAGAAGGCACGCAGCGGTGCGTCGAGCATCCGGGGCGAGTGTAGTGCGCTAGCGGGGGCGGCCGTGGCCCCAGCCGCGCGCCCGCTCGACCGCGCCGCGGATCAGGAGCTTGCCGGGCACCGATCCATCGCCCGGATAGGCCCGCAGGCCGAGGCCGATGCCGGTTGCGGACTCCGGGTCGATGTCCTCACCGTCGATGCGGATCGTGGGGGATCCCGGGAACCCAAGCAGCTCGGCGTCATCCTTCGAGCGGACGGCGATCATCTGCACCGGCGTCTCAAAGGCATCCTCGCTGAGCACCTCGACCAGGTTCTGCCGGGTGGTCATGTACCCCGGGTCGTCGTCGGTGTACAGCAGCTCCACGCGCACTCGCCGGCTCTCCGCTTCAGCTGGTGGCCAGGAAGCCGACCAGGCAGACCACCGCCGCGATGGCCAGGGCCGCGGCCAGGTACAGGCGCCGCCGCTCGGCCAAGGTTGGCCCCTCGCGGAGCGATGGCTGTGAGCCGCGCGGGGCGCGACCGCGCCAGGCCATGTAGCGCTCCGCGTTGAGATCCCGCGCCTCGCGGGCCCGGTACCCGCGCCAGGCCGGCCATCCGATGGCATACGCGGCGGCGCCGGCAATCACCATCGCCGCCAGGAAGAGCCAGGGGGTCACGCCGAACCATCCGTCGCGTCGTCGCTCGGGGCATCGGACGCGTCGACGTCGTCGCCGGCGGCGTCGGCGTCCAGGAGCCACGTGACGTTCGCTCCGTGCACGCGCGCCGCGGGGAGCCGGCTGCGACCCGACCGAACATGACGCACCGCGTTCACCTTGTTCTCGCCGCAGACGAGAAAGACGACCTCGCGCGCAGCGTTGATCACCGGGTAGGTGAGCGTCATCCGCCACGTCTCGGCGGCACGCCACCAGTTCGGCACGACCCAGCGCGTCCGTTCAAGGAGGGCTGCCGTGCCCGGAAACAGCGATGCGGTGTGGCCGTCCGGCCCAAGCCCGAGCCACACCAGGTCGAACGCGGGCAGTTCGCTCCCGGACACGCTGAAGGCAAGCCGCAGCTCCGTCTCGTAGGCGAGCGCTGCCCCATCGAGGTCGTCCACCTCGGCCTGCATCCGGTGGATCGCGTCCGGCCGCACGCCCGGGAGCTTCGAGATGAGCATCCGATACGCGGTGCCGAAGTTCGACTGCGGATCGTCTGGTGGCACGCTGCGCTCGTCGCCCCAGAAGAACTCCACCCGGCTCCAGTCAACCCGCGAAACCCGTGGCGCGCGGTGCAGCAGCGGAAAGACCGCATCCGGGGTCGTCCCGCCCGAGAGGGCAACACGGAAGATCCCGCGCGTTTCGATCGCCGCCGTCGCGGTCGTCACGAATCGGTTCGCCGCCTCGCGCGCCACGGCGTCGCGGTCCCGCAGGACCATCCAGCGTGGGGCGCCAGCGCCTGCATCGCTCATCCTCCCAGCTCCTGGACCGCAGCCGGAGCCGGGATGCTGGCCCGGTCCCCGGTCTCGTCACCGCGCGCGGAGGCCAGGAAGACGACAGCGGCCCGGAGCGCCGCGTCATAGACGGGATCCACCGACTCGCGGCCCAGCTGCGCGCTGAGCAGCTCCGCTTCGCGTGGCGTCTCCATGGTGATCTTGCGCAGCAGCGCGGTCATCCCGTCGGCGTTGGTGGCGACGGTGGCCTCGTCGCGGTCCCGGTCGATGATGAACTCCGCTGCCCCCGTCTCGCCGTGCGCACGGAGCCGCACGCTGGTCAGCTCGCCGGGTACCAGCTCATCGGTCGCCTCGGGCTCGATGCGCAGGTCGACCATCTCGTAGTGCCCCTCGAGCTGCAGGCGGAAGCCCCCGTCCTCCAGGGGCGGCAACGTGCTGTGACGACGCCAGTCGAGGCGCGAGCCGATCCACCCGGCCAGGAGGACGGCCTCGGCCATCGGGGCGGCGACATCCGGCGCCACCGCATCGACGTCCTGGCGGCGCCGTCTGCGGCCATGGCCCGTGGGCGCTGCATAGCGGATCACCATCCGGTTCAGGTTGGGCAGGTAACGGCGGAAGCGCGGGCCGTCGAAGAACTGGGCGATCCGCTCCTGCCAGCCGGCGAGCCGTTCCCAGGCGAGGTCGCCGATCCCGCTCCGGTCGCGGAGCGCCGAGAGGCGGCGCATGCCACCGAGCAGGTCGGCGAAGTCCGACGAGTCAACGATGAGCCGATCGGAGACCTCGACCAGCTGATCGAAGACGGGGTGCGTGAAGGGTGGGTCGCCCGGCCACCAGACCGATGTCGGCAGGTCATGGATGAGGATGGGGGCCACGACGCCGGACAGGTGCTCCGCAGATTCGCCGCGGACCGTCAGCACGACCTCCTCGTAGCAGATCCGCTCGTCCGGTGACGAGGGCACTGCATGGCAGTGGGTGCTGATCCGGGCGTCGAGCGCGTCCCCGGTTGCCTCGTGGTCGGCGACGAGCACGATGGCCCGCGAGGGATGACGGATACCCAGGCTCATCATGGCGTGCACCGCCCGATCGGCGGCCTCGGAATCAACGACGGTCACGATCAGGTTGAGGACCGATGTGCGCGCGTGTGGCAGGCCCTTCTCACGCACACGCATCTCGCCGTCGGTGGTGGTCGCCGACTCCGCCGCGCCCCACAGCCGGGCGAGCTGCGTCTCGATCATGCCCAACGTTGTCCCGCGCTGCTCCCACATGGGCGTGGCGAGCGTTTCCGCCTCGCCGAAGCGCATGAGCTGGCGGTGAACGGCGAGCTCGCGCTGGGCGGGGGTGGAGCGGCTGCCTGGCATGCGCGGGCTACGGGCGGCGCCAGGCGCGACGGTCGCGCTCCAGCATGTCGTCGCTGGCCGGGGGACCCCAGGTGCCGGCGGCGTAGAAGTGCAGCGGGCCTCCCTGTCCGTCAGCGCCCCATGCCTGGAGGATCGGGTCGAGGATCTCCCAGGCACGCTCGACCTCGTCGTCCCGGGTGAAGAGCGAGGCGTCGCCGATCATGCAGTCCAGGAGCAGGGTCTCGTACGCATCGGGCGAGTCCACGGCGAACGAGGACCCGTAGCGGAAGTCCATGTTCACGCTGCGGATCTGCAATCCCTGGCCCGGAACCTTGGCACCGAAGCGCAGGAGGATCCCCTCGTCGGGCTGGATGCGGATGGCGAGGATGTTCGGGTCGATCTGCGAGTAGCCAGTCCGCGCGAAGAGGGCCAGCGGCGCGCGACGGAACTGGACTGCGATCTCGGTGACCCGGGTGGGCATCCCCTTCCCGGTACGCAGGTAGAACGGCACTCCTGCCCAGCGCCAGGAGTCGATCGCCAGCTTGAGGGCGACGTAGGTCTCCGTCTGCGACTCCGGGTCGACCTCCGGCTCGTCCCGGTAGGAGCGCATCTTCTGGCCCTCGACCCACCCCGAGACGTACTGGCCGCGAATCGCCCTGCTGGCGACATCGGTCACGGCCATGGGGTGCACCGCCCGCAGGACCTTGAGCTTCTCGTCACGGAGGTCGGACGCCGCGAACTCGACGGGCGGCTCCATGGCGAACATGGTCATCAGCTGCAGGGCGTGGTTCTGGACGATGTCCCGCAGCGCGCCGGTCTGGTCGTAGAACTCGCCGCGCCCCTCGACCCCGACCGTCTCCGCCACGGTGATCTGCACGCTGTCGATGTAACGTCGGTTCCAGATGGGCTCGAAGAGCCCGTTCCCGAAGCGGAAGACGGCCAGGTTCTGGACCGTCTCCTTGCCCAGGTAATGGTCGATGCGGTAGACCTGCTCCTCCTCGAAGGCCTCGCGGATCTCCCGGTTCAGCTTGCGTGCCGACCCGAGGTCGTAGCCGAATGGCTTCTCGACGATGACCCGCACCCAGCCCCGCTTGCCATCCGATCGGCGCTCGCCGTCGGCGGCCAGGCCCGCCTTGCCCAGCTGCTTGACGATCTCCGGATACAGGACGGGCGGCACGGCCAGGTAGAAGAGCCGGTTCCCTCCCGTACCGCGGTCCCGGTCGATCCGGTCGAGGAGCATGGCCAGCTCCTCGTAGGCTGCCGGTTCGTGGAACTCGCCACGGTGGTACCGGATCCCGCCGCTGAAGGAGTCCCACACCGACCGCTTCACCGGACGGTTGCGGCTGTACTCGTCGATGCCGATGCGGAGGTGGTCCCGGAAGTCGTCGTCGCTCATCTCCCGCCGGGCGAAGCCGACCACCGTGAACTCGGGTGGCAGGAAGCCGCCGAGCATGAGGTTGTACAGGGCCGGGCCCAGCTTGCGCTGGGTCAGGTCTCCGGTCGCACCGCAGATGACCATGGTGCACGGCTCGGGGATCCGCTCGAGACGGAGTCCCTCACGCAGGGGGTTGGCGAAGTGCCGCGAGCCGTCGCCGTAATGGACGGCCTGCTCCGGGAGCACGGGGGGAAGCGTGGCGGGAGTCGCGGCAGCCATCTCGGTCCTCAGTGCCCCTCCCCACCAGTGTCGTCGCCGGCACTGACGATGGCATGGCCACCGAACTCGTTGCGCAACGCCGCGAGGACGCGGTCGGTGAACGAGTCGGGCTCGCGGCGGCTGCGGAAGCGCTCGATCAGGGAGAGCGTGATGATGGGTGCCGGCACGTCGTGGTCGATCGCGTCGAGGATGGTCCAGCGTCCCTCTCCCGAGTCGTTGACCCAGCCCTTGATGGCCGCCAGGTCGGGCCCCTCCCGGGTGAAGGCGCTTGCCGCGAGCTCCATGAGCCAGGAGCGGATGACCGACCCGTGGTTCCACATCCCGGCAATGGCCGCCAGGTCCAGCTCGTAGTCGGAAGCGTGGAGGATGTCGAAGCCCTCGCTGATCGCCTGCATCTGGCCGTACTCGATCCCGTTGTGGACCATCTTCACGTAATGACCCGCGCCGGCCGGTCCGCAATACAGGAATCCAGACTCGGGGGCGAGGGTCTGGACCGCCGGCTCGAAGCGGTCATAGATCTCCCGCTTTCCGCCGAGCATGGCGCAGAAGCCGACGGTCAGGCCCCACACGCCACCGCTGACGCCCATATCCAGCCATTCGAGGCCGCGCTCCTCGACCATGGCGGCCCGGCGTTGGCTGTCATGGAAGTTCGAGTTGCCCGCGTCCACGATCGCGTCGCCCTTCTCGAGCATCCCGGTGAGCCGGTCGATCATCTCCTCGGTCGCGTCGCCGGACGGGACGCTGATGATCACGTGGCGCGGCGCGGCCGTCATGCCGACCAGCTGCTCGAGCGGCTCCGCGACCGTGATTCGCCCCTCGTTCTCGGGCTCGGCGGCGAGCTGTGTCGCCACGTCGACGTGGCGGTTCCAGGCGACCACCTCGTGGCCGCCGCGCGCCAGGCGGCGCGCCATCCCCGCTCCCATCCGGCCCAGGCCGGCGACCGCGATCTGCATCGGCCGTTTGCTCCTTCCGTTGTCGTTCGTTCTTCAGTGTGGCTCCAGCGGGGCGCGCCGTCAGAGGGTGAGGAGTGCGATCGCCTCCCGGATCGAGCGCTCCAGGCGATCCAGCCCGCTCTCCTGGTCGGAGAGGTGGACCCGGATCACCCGGCGCCGGCGCTTCTGCAGCGAGGCAAGGTCGCCCAGCGCTTGCGCGGCGACCAGCGTGTTGAAGCTTTCGTGCCAGCCGGGGATGGGCAGATCCTTGCGCGGCTCGGCGGTCACCTGCAGGAAGACCCCGCTGGGCGGGCCGCCCTTGTGGAGCTGCCCGGTCGAGTGCAGGAATCGCGGACCGAAGCCAAGGGTGGTCGCTACCCCCAGACCGTCGCGGAGCCGCATGCGCAGCGCCTCGAGGCGCGCCACGAGGTTCGGGTCGCGGGGCAGGTAGGCGAGCAGGGCCAGGTAGTCACCTGCCGAGACCAGCGAGAGCAACTGGCGGACCGCACCATCGACGCTCACCGGCGTGTCACCGATGGCCGCCGGGTCGGCGTAGACGGCGATCCCCGCCTCCGCGACGATCGGCGCGGGCCCCGGAAGCGCGCCGTCGCGTGCGTAGGCGGCCAGCAGCTCCTTCGTGGCGTCCTTCGACTCCTGGACGTTCGGCTGGTCGAACGGGTCGATTCCCAGCACGATGCCCGCAGCGGCGGTCGCGATCTCCCATCGAACGAACTCGCCGCCGACGTCGAGCGGGTCGGCGATCACGATCTCCTCGACCGGATGCCCCAGCCGGCGAAGGTCCGTCGCGAGCGCCGCAGCGGCCGGATCCGCCTCGACCGCCAGCGCGACGAAAACGAAGCAGCGGTCTGCGCCGTAGGCTCCCGCCGGACCCGACGCCTCGCCCACGACCGGGACGATGCCCGTCCCCTGCTTGCCGGTGCTCTCCGCCACGAGCTGCTCGACCCAGTCGCCGAACGACGCCAGCCGCGGCGAGGTGACCACCGTCAGCTTGTCGCGTCCGGCTTGCGCGGCCTCCCCCATGAACGCGCCCAGCCGCAGGCCGGGATTCGCGGTCGCAGGCACCCGGCACGCCTCCGCCATCGCCGCGGCGCGGCCCAGGAGGCCCGCCAGGTCGACGCCGTGCAGCGCGGCCGGCACGAGGCCAAAGACGGTGAGCGCCGAGTAGCGGCCCCCCACGTCCCGTGGTGCCTCCACGATGCCCCTGAACTCCTGGGCACGGGCCAGCTCCGCCAGCGAGGTGCCCGGATCGGTGATGGCCAGGAAGTCGAGCGCAGGAGCCACCTCGGCCATGGCAGCGTGGAATGCGTTCGGCTCGGTCGTCCCGCCGGACTTCGACGAGACGCAGAAGACCGTGCGCTCCGCGCTCGCCCACTCGCGGAAGCCACGCACCGCGTCGGGGTGCGTGGAGTCCAGGATGCGCAGGTCGGCGGCGCCATCGCCGGCGGCAAAGACCCGGCTGAAGAGCTCGGGGGCCAGGGAGGATCCCCCCATCCCCAGCACCGCGGCCCGCCGATAGCCGTCGGCCCGGATGTCCTGCGACAGGTGCTCGAGCTCCGATACCCGCGCTGCCATCACGACCGGCAGGTCGAGCCAGCCCATCCACGCGGCGAGCGCCTCGGGTGGCTTGCCGGATGCCTGCCACAGGGCGCCGTCCTTGGCCCACAGCCGGGCAGCCACGCGGTCGCGATCCCACGCCGCCAGCCGCGCGTCGATGGCAGCGCCGAGATCGCTCGCGCTCGCCGGTCTTCCCGGCCCCCGTCCGCTCATGCCGTCGCCAGTGCCTGCCGCTTGCCGTCGATGGTCGCGATCAGGTCGTCGAAGCTCTTGGCGAAGGCCTTGACGCCCTCGTCGAGGAGCTCCGCGGTGACCCGCTCCATGCTGACCCCGCTGCCCTCGACCGCGCGGATGGCGTCGTGCGCGGCGTGCAGGTCGCGATCGAGCGTCCGGCGCACGTCACCGTGGTCGAGGAAGGCCTCGATCGTCTCCATGGGCATGGTGTTCACCGTCTCCGGCCCGATCAGCTCGGTGACGTACAGGATGTCAGGGTAGGCCGGGTTCTTGGTCGAGGTCGACGCCCACAGGCAGCGCTGGACGCGGGCCCCCGCCGCGCGCAGCTCCGCGAACTCGGGGCCGTGGAAGATCTCCTGGTAGGCCTCGTAGGCCAGCCGCGCGTTGCCGACGGCAGCGGTCCCGCGCGCGTTGCGGGCGGCGTCGGTGCCGTTCGCCTCGAGCATGGCATCGACCTTGGTGTCGACGCGGCTGACGAAGAAGCTGGCGACCGAGGCGACCCCGTGCGCGTCCTGCCCGGCCGCCAGTCGGCGGCGCAGCCCGCCGACGTAGGCCATCGCCACGCGCCGGTAGATCTCGACGCTGAACAGCAGCGTGACGTTGACGTTGATGCCGTCGGCGATGGCGGCCTCGATGGCCGGGATCCCCGCCTCCGTGGCCGGGATCTTGATGAAGATGTTCGGGCGTTCCAGCAGCCGCCACAGCTCGCGGGCCCGAGCCAGGGTGCCGTCCGTGTCGTTGGCAAGGTCGGGCTCGACCTCGATGCTGGCGAAGCCATCGGCGCCGTCGGAGGCATCGAAGACGCGCCTGAGGCGATCGGCCGCGTCGCCCACGTCGCCGGCGGCGATGGCCTGGTAGACGGCCTGGTTGCCCTCACCGGCGTCGATCAGGCGGCGGATGAGACCGTCGTAGTGTCCGCCGGCGATCGCCTTGGCGAAGATGGTCGGGTTGCTGGTCAGGCCCCGGATACCCGTGTCGATCAGCCCATCGAGCCGGCCGCTCTCGATCAGCTGGCGATCGATGAAGTCGATCCACGGTGACTGGTCCTGCTCGGCATGGAGCCGTTGGAGCGTGTTCATTCGAGCCTCCTTGCTAGGCCGATGCGCCGGCCGGGGCGGCGACCAGCTGTCGCGCGGCGCGCGCGATCGCCGCGGCGTTGATGCCGGCTGCGGCGAGCTGCTCGTCGGGTGTCGCGGACCCGGGCATATGGCGAACGGCGAGGCGGACGACCCGCGGGTGATCCGACCCCAGGCCCGCGAAGGCCTCGAGCACGGCGTCGCCCAGGCCGCCCTCCGGGAAGTGGTCCTCGACCGTCACGATCGCGCCGGTGTCGCGCGCGGCGGCCAGGAGCGTGTCGGTGTCGATGGGCTTGATGCTGTAGAGGTCGACGACCCGCGCCGCGATCCCCTCCGCGCCGAGCGTGTCGGCGGCCTTCATGGCCTCGTGCAGGGTGATCCCGGCGCCGATCAGGGTGACCTGGTCGCTCGTCGACTCCCGCACCACGCGGCTGCCGCCGATCGGGAAGCTCTCCCCCGGCGGATAGATGACCGGCGTCTTCTCCCGCGTGGTGCGCAGGAAGACGATCCCCTCCCGGTCCGGCAGCTGTCGCATCAGGTCCGCGGTCTGGTTCGGGTCCGACGGGTAGAGGACGGTGCTGCCGAAAACGGCGCGCAGCGAGGCGAGGTCCTCGAGCGCCATCTGTGAGGGACCGTCCTCGCCGATGCTCACGCCGGCGTGCGACCCGGCCAGCACCAGGCTGGCACGGCTCACCGCTGCCATGCGGACGAAGTCGTAGGCCCGCGAGAGGAACGCGGCGAAGGTGCTGGCGAACGGCCGCCAGCCCCGGACCTGGAGGCCGACCGCGGCCGCGACCATCTGCTGCTCGGCGATGTAGATCTCGAAGTAGCGGTCGGGGAACGCGTCCCGGAACTCCTCGGAATACGTGGAGTTGCCGACTTCGCCATCGAGGGCGACGACGTCGCCGCGCGCCCTGCCGAGCGCCACGAGCGCATCGCCATAGGCGCGCCGGGTGGCTTCCTTGCTGCCAAGCTCGTACCTGGGCAGCTCCAGGGCGCCGTCCGCGAAGCGGTGCGGCGACCCGCCGCCATCGGGCCTGTGGACGTCGACGTGCAGGTTTCGGATCCCGCCGAGCTCAGCGATGGCAGCCTCCGGGTGCGGCAGGGGCTTGCCATGGAAGCCGTTCTTGTTCGCGACCTCTGCGACCCCGTGGCCCTTCTCGGTTCGGGCCAGGATCATGGTCGGGAGCCCGGTGGTCGCCAGCGCCTCCCTATACGCCGCGTCGATGGACGCGACGTCGTGGCCGTCGATCTGGATGGTGTGCCAGCCGGAGGCCTTCGCGCGATTCGCGTAGCTGTCCAGATCCCAGCCGTGCATCGTCTCGCCGGTCTGGCCCAGCCGGTTGACGTCGATGATGGCGGTCAGGTTGTCGAGCCCGGCGAACGCCGCGTGCTCGACGGCCTCCCAGATGGACCCCTCGGCCATCTCGGAGTCACCGCACAGGACCCAGACCCGGTACGGAAGGCGGTCAAGCCGCTTGCCGGCCAGCGCGACGCCCACCGCGACGGGCAGGCCCTGGCCGAGCGAGCCGGTTGCCACGTCGACCCAGGGAAGGACCGGCGTTGGGTGCCCTTCGATGCGACTCCCCAGCTTGCGGAAGGTGAGCATCTCCTCGTCGGAGATGGCGCCCGCCGCCTTGTACATCGCGTAGAGGAGGGGCGACGCGTGGCCCTTCGAGAAGATGAGGTGATCGTTGTTGGGGTTGGTGGGCTCGGCGAAGTCGTAGCGCAGGTGCTTCGCCATGAGCACCGCCATCAGGTCAGCGGCCGACATCGAGGAGGTGGGGTGCCCGGACCCCGCCGTCGAGCTGGATCTGACGGAATCGACGCGCAGCTGCTGGCCCAGCTCGCGCCACAGGTCGTTGTCGTTCGTCACGTTGCTCAGCTCCGAATCGCTTCTCGTTTTCACATGTTCGGACCCATGATACGAGTCGGCGGTTCGGGCCCCAACCAGGCCCGGGCGGACAACGAGCCGGGCGGCCCCGCGACTGCGGTGGCCGCCCGGATGGCGTGCCCGGAGGGTGGCCTGTTTCAGCCGCGCATCAGCCGGAAGCAGTCACTGCAGTAGACGGGTCGGGCGCCTGTCGGGCGGAACGGGACCTGCGTCTCCTTGCCGCACCGCGCACAGGTCGCGTCGTGGAGCTCGCGCGGTCCCCGCTCGTAGCCGCCGCCGTTGCCGTAGCTGGAGCCGGAACCGCCACCCATCGAGGCGCGACGCTGGGCGCGGCACGATGCGCACCGCTTGGGCGCAGAGGCAAAGCCCTTCTGCGCGAAGAATTCCTGCTCGGACGCGGAGAAGACGAAGTCCACCCCACAGTCCGCACACTGCAGGACCCTGTCGGTGTAGGTCACTCGGGACCCCTCCCAGTTATGGTGTTGCCGCGTCGGGCCGTCCACGTTCATCGACGCCACCCAGGGGTCTTGCCGCTGCCCCGGAGCCGACCGTTGAACGAGGTGGGAGGGGAGGGAAGTCTATCCGGCGTCGAGCCGCAACCCGACGGCCGGAGTATACGCATCGGCCCGTGCTCCGCAAGACCCATCGGTCAACCCCTCCGGCCTATCCTTTGGCCGATGCGCATCGGGTTGATCGTCGTCGGACTGTTGCTGGCCGCCGCCGGTGCGGTGTGGGTCGGCCAGGGCCTGAACCTGCCCTTCGTCCCGCGGAGCTTCATGACCCGGGACCTGGCCTGGACCGCCATTGGTGCCGTCGCCGTGGTGGTCGGGATCGGCCTGGCCGCCTGGGGCTGGCGTCGGGCACCTCGCTGACCGCCGGCATCCGCGGCCGTCAGGCGAGCGTGGCTCCGGCGGCGGTCATCTCGGCCAGGGCCCGGTCGCCGTCGCCCTCCGCGAGATTCACGGCCGCGATGCCATCCACCAGGACGCGGGTCGGGAGTCCCAGCCGAAGGGCGTCGAGGACCGTGGCCTTCACGCAGTAGTCGGTCGCCAGGCCGCACACCACGACGCGCTCGATCGCGTGCGCACGCAGCAGTCCCTCGAGCTCGGTGGGCCGTTCCTGCCCGCTCCGGGCATCGCGCATGGTGAACCCGGAGTACCCGTCCTCCCCGTTCGATCCCTTCCGCACGCGGGGTCCGGCGAGCTCGAGGTCCGGGTGCAGCTCGGCGCCCCAGGTCCCCATCACGCAGTGAACCGGCCAGACCCCCCCGTCCTTGGCGAAGTGGGGCGTCGACGCCGGGTGCCAGTCCTGCGTGTAGACGACGAAGCCACCCGCGGCAACCGCCGCGCGCACGGTCTCGTTGAGCAGGGGGATGATCGACACACCGTCCCGCACCGCGAGGCTTCCCGCAGGATCGGCGAAGTCGTTCTGCACATCGACCACGATCAGCGCGGTCTGTCGGTCAATGGTCACCACGACCCGGATGGTAGCGGGCCGAGAGAACGATCGCCGACCCGGCGTTCGGCCCGGGCTGTCGGGAACATCGTTCGGGCGGTAGGATTGGAGGCGGATGCCGCGATTCCAACGCCGTCACGGGCGCCGAGCCGTCCTCCTGCTGGTGGGCACCCTGGCCGCCGCCCTGCTGGCCGGGTGCACCGCCGCGCCTGCCACGGTCGAGGCTCAGCGGGTGCAGGGGCTCTACAACCTGTTCCTCATCGCTGCAGCGGGCGTCTTCGTGGTCGTCGCGGGCCTTATCGGCTGGAACATCCTGCGATACCGGGCCAAGGACGGGGACACCGCACTTCCCGCCCAGACCCACACCAACATCGCCCTGGAGCTGGCCTGGTGGGCGCTTCCCACCCTGCTGGTGATCGTCCTCTTCGCGGTGAGCGCGGTGGTGCTGAACACGAACGATGCGCGTGCCGCGGATCCGGCGGTTCGGGTCAAGGTCGAGGGTTTCCAATGGCAGTGGCGATTCACGTACACCGATGCGGACGTGGTGATCACCGGCACGCGGACCGACTACCCGCAGCTGGTCCTGCCGATCAACGAGGTGGTCGACTTTCAGCTGGTCTCCGATGACGTGATCCACTCCTTCTACATCCCCCACTTCCTCGTGAAGCGCGACCTGATCCCGGGCGTGGACAACCACCTGCAGCTCACGATCGACGAAACCGGGACCTACGCAGGCCAGTGCGCCGAGTTCTGCGGCCTGTACCACGACGAGATGCACTTCAGCATCCGTGCCGTGTCGAAGGCCGACTTCGACGCCTGGCTGGCAAGCCAGCCGAGGAGCGCGCCATGACCTCCGCCGAGCTGGAGCAGCCGCGTGCTGCCGCTGGCCATGCCGGCGAGCGATCCGGGATCGTCGACTACCTGACCACCACCGACCACAAGAAGATCGGGATCCTCTACCTGTTCATGGGGCTGGCGTTCCTGCTCATCTCCGGCACGCTCTCGCTCTTCATGCGCGCGGAGCTGACCTTCCCGGACCTGCAGTTCATGGACACCGCGACCTACAACCAGCTCTTCACCATGCACGGGACGGGGATGATCTTCTTCTTCGCCTCGCCGGTCGTCTTCGGCTTCGCGAACTACTTCCTGCCGCTGCAGATCGGCGCCCCGGACGTGGCGTTCCCACGCCTCAACGCGCTCACCTTCTGGCTGGCGCTGGGTGGCGGGCTGGTGGCCTTCTCCGGCTTCTTCGTGGGCGGGGCGGCGGCGTTCGGCTGGACCGGCTACGCGCCGCTCTCCAGCGCCGTCTTCTCGCCGGGAACCGGCACGAATCTCTGGATCGTGGGCCTGATCATGTCCGGCAGCTCCGGGATCCTGGGCGCGATCAACTTCGTGGCCACCGTCTTCACCATGCGGGCGCCGGGGATGACCATGTTCCGGCTGACGATCTTCGTCTGGAACATGCTGGTCACCTCGCTGCTGATCATGCTCACCTTCCCGGTCCTGACCAGCGCCCTGGCCATGCTGCTCATCGACCGCACCCTGGGCGCGCACTTCTTCGACCCCGCGGCCGGCGGGAGCGCCATCCTCTGGCAGCACATCTTCTGGTTCTTCGGCCACCCGGAGGTCTACATCCTGATCCTGCCCTTCTTCGGGATCGTGACGGAGATCATCCCGGTCTTCAGCCGCAAGCCGGTCTTTGGCTATCGCGGCTTCGTGTTCGCCACGATCCTCATCGGCGCGTTGAGCTACAGCGTCTGGGCCCACCACATGTTCGCAACCGGCGTGGTGGACAACCTCTTCTTCGCGATCACCTCGATGATGATCGCCATCCCCACCGGGGTGAAGTTCTTCAACTGGATCGCGACCATGTGGCGCGGGAAGCTGCAGCTCCAGACGCCCATGCTCTTCTGCCTCGGGTTCCTGTTCATGTTCCTGATCGGTGGCCTGACCGGGCCGTTCCTGGCCTCGCCGGCGATCGACTACGCGGTTACCGATACCTACTTCGTCGTCGCCCACTTCCATTACGTGCTCTTCGGGGGATCGGTCTTCGCAGCCTTCGCCGGGCTCTACTACTGGCTCCCCAAGATGTTCGGGCATCGCCTGGACGAGCGGCTGGGCCAGATCCACTTCTGGCTCATGACGATCGGCATGAACGTCACCTTCTTCCCGATGCACATCCTGGGACTGGAGGGGATGCCGCGGCGCGTGGCAGATTACCCGGCCAGCGAAACCGGCTGGACGCTGCTGAACGTGATCATCACGGCGGGCTCCATCGTGCTCGCCATCTCGATCCTGGTCTTCGCCTGGAACCTGGTCTCCTCGATCTTCCTGCGGCGGGGGCCGGTCGCGGGGGACGACCCGTGGCAGGGCTACGCGCTCGAGTGGGCCACCAGCTCTCCGCCACCGCACCACAACTTCACCCACCTGCCGCCGATCCGCTCGGAGCGGCCGGTCTTCGACGCGCGGGTCGCGGCACAACGGGCGGAGGAGGGGAACGCCGGTGGCTGAGGAGGTCCGGTTTTTCCTGCGGACGGCGCTCTACACCGTGGTCATCGCCGCGGTCTACTGGTTCCTCAGCTACGAGACGGCCGGGACGGTCATGCTCATCTTCGTCAGCGCGGCGACCGCCGCAGTGGTGGGCGTCCTCGTCCTCGCGGTGAGGGCCACCCGCGACGAGCTGGACCCGCGCGTGGGCGGGCCGCTCCATCGTGTCGGGCTGGCAGTGGGCCGGCTCATCGGCTTCTCCGAGTCCCGCCGGGAAGCATCCCAGGAGCCCCTGGCAGCCGGCCTGGAGCCGATCCCGGCGGGAAGCATCTGGCCGCTGGTGGCGGCCGCGGCGGCCACGATGCTGGCGCTGGGCGTGGTCTACGGACCATGGCTCCTCTTCCCCGGCATCGCCGTCGCGGCGATCACGGTCTGGGGCTGGCTGACCCAGATGGACGCGCCGCGCTGAGCCACGCACCCACCCGGCGCGTCTAGGCACCGCTAGGCGGCGCGACTATGATCGCGGTTCAGTACGCAGGAGGCGGAGGGATGATCGAAGACGAGCTGGCCGCGAGGTACGAGGAACGAGGTGTCCCGACCGATTGGGAGGAGCGCACGCCCGAGAGCATGGCGCCGGCGTTCCGGCTCTGGTACCGTGCCCTCCCTTCCCCGAAATCGGGGTTCCGGGGAGCCGACGACGCGGAGCTGCTGATCCACGACCCGGTCGCCGCGCTCCGCGACGCCGGGATCATCGGGTACGGACGAGACGCCGCGCATCTCCACCCACGTCGTGAACCATGAGCGGACCCTCAACCGCTTCATCATGTTTGCGCTGGTGGTGATCTCCACCAACCCGAGCACGGTGGGAATCACGCTGGTCAAGGAGGCGGAGTAGCGCCGTCCGGGCTGATCGCGAGACTGCAGCGCAGGACCATGGCGGATCAGTCGGCCACGGCGAACGACTGCCCGAGCTGCGGCATCACCACATCTCCGGAATTCCAGTTCTGTCCGTCGTGTGGGGTCGCGCTCCAACCCTCGGGTCCTGACGGCGCCGCCGCGAGACCGGAAACGGCTGCCCATCCGGCCCATGCGGCCCATCCGACCGCCGAGGAGCGACCGCGCCCTCTCGCGGAGCGGCGGCTCGTCTCGGTGCTCTTTCTCGACCTCGTGGGCTTCACGACGCTCTCGGAGAGTCTGGATCCCGAGGACGTCCGCGAGATCCAGTCGCGCTACTTCGAGGCGGCCCGCTCCACCGTCTCGCACTACGGCGGGTCCCTCGAGAAGTTCATCGGCGATGCGGTCATGGCCGTCTGGGGGACGCCGATTGCACACGAGGACGACGGCGAGCGAGCCGTCCGCGCTGCCCTCGAGATCGTCGCCGCGGTCATGACGATCTCCGCGCCGGGACTGGGGGGCCACCTCACCGCCCGTGGTGCCGTTGCAACGGGCGAAGTGGCCGTGACCCTGAACGCGGAGGGACAGGGCATGGTGACCGGCGACCTCGTCAACACCACCTCCCGGCTCCAGGACGCTGCTGCGCCGGGCACGGTGCTGATCGACGCGGCCACGCACACGGTGGTGGGCCAGGCGATCGGTGTCGAACCGGCAGGCGAGCTGTCGCTGAAGGGCAAGGCCGCACCGGTGGCGGCATGGCGCGCGACGGGCGTCGCCGAGCACGCGGGGAGCGAGTCGCGGACCGGCCACCGGGGCCCGTTCGTCGGACGTACCGCGGAGATTCGCGGGCTCCGGGAACAGCTGGCGACCATCGGGAGCGAGCGGCGGCTGCGGGTCGTCTCGCTCGTCGGAATTGCCGGCATCGGCAAGAGCAGGCTGGCCTGGGAACTGCAGCACGGCGAACGCTGCGAGCACGCCGGAGGCTGCATGGTATTCGGGGCGAGCACCGGGCTACGGGGAAGGGATTGCCTTCGCGCCGCTCGCGGAGATGGTGCGCCGCTCGGCCGGCATCGCCGAGAGCGACCCCGCGGAGGTTGCCCGGCGAGCGATCCGCGAGGTGCTGGGCCGCTTCGTGGCGGACGCCGCCGAGCGCGAATGGATCGAGCCTCGCGTCCTTGCGCTGCTCGAGCCGGGCCAGACGGCGGGCGCTGACCGCGAGGAGCTGTTCGCGGCCTGGCGGCGATACCTCGAGGCCCAGGCCGAGACAGCACCCCTTGTGCTCCTCTTCGAAGACCTCCAGTGGGCCGATTCCGGCATGCTCGACTTCATCGACTACCTGGCCGATTGGTCGCGCCACAGCCCGGTGCTGGTGCTGACCCTGGGCCGGCCGGAGCTGCTGGACGCTCGTCCCACCTGGGGGGCGGGGCTCCCTCACTTCACGGCGATGCACCTCGAGCGCCTGCCGGACGCTGCGATCGACGAGCTCCTCGGCTCTCTCGCGCCAGGTCTCCCTGACGACGTAACACGGCGGGTTCGGGAGCGCGCCGATGGCGTACCGCTCTACGCGGTCGAGCTGGCACGCATGCTCACCGAGCGGGACGAGTCCAGGCGGACGGCATCCGTGGCCCCACCCCCGTCCCCGGCGGGTGCCGGATCGATCGAGATCCCCGAGTCGCTGCACGCGCTGATCGCCGCACGGATCGATGCGCTGCCGCCCGCCGAACGCTCGCTCCTGCTCACCGCCGCGGTCCTGGGCCGTCGATTCCGGCCTGAGGCACTGGGCGCCATCTCCGGGGCTACTCCCGAGGCGGTGCGCGAGCGCCTGCGGGCCCTCCTTCGGCGGGAGTTCCTGGCCATGGACGATGACCCGCGATCGCCGGGACGCGGTCAGCTGAGCTTCGTGCAGGAGCTCGTCCGCGAGGTCGCGTACCACACCCTGTCGCGGAGGGAGCGGCGAGCCCAGCACCTGGCGGTCGTCGCATACCTGGAGTCGGTGGGCGAGCCAGATCTCGTCGAGCCGATCGCCGAGCACCTGCTCGCCGCTCATGGGGCAAGCCCCGGCGACCCCGACGAGGGAGCCGTGATCGCCGGCCGAGCACGGGGTGCGCTGCAGCAGGCCGCCGAACGGGCGCAGGCGCTGCACGCCCCGGCGCGGGCCCTCGCGCATCTCGAACGTGCCCTCGAGCTCACAGGCGATCCGGCCGACAGGGCGAACCTCGCCGAGTCCGCCGGTCTCGCGGCGCGTGCCGCCGCACGCTTCGGGGTCGCTGAGGGGCACCTGCGCGAGGCGATCGACCTTCGCTCCTCCCTTGGCGACAGCGCACGGGCATCCCGGCATCGCGCCCAGCTGGCGAGCCTCCTGCTCCAGGCCCAGCGGAGCGATACTGCGCTCGCGGAGCTGGAGGCGGCTTGGCGCGTGGTTGCTGCAAATCCCGAAGAGGCTGCCGGCGCCGCCCAGGTCCCAGCCGAGCTGGCACGTGCCCACCTGCTGCGGGGCGAGCCAGCACGCGCCGTTGAATGGGCGGACCGAGCCATCAGCGCTGCGGAGAGCGGAGGCACCCCGGACCTCCTCGCCATCGGCATCGACGCTCGAGTGACCCTGGGGACGGCGCGTGCCGGGGTCGGCGAGATCGAGCAGGGCATGGCCCAGCTGCGCCAGGCGATCGAAGATGCTCGGGGCGCCGGACTCGGCTCGGTTCAGCTCCGAGCCCTCAACAACCTGGCCTGGTTGACCGTCACCGACGACCCGCGCGCGACGAGCGACATGGCGCGCCCGGGCATCGAGCTTGCGCAGCGCCTCGGGAACCGGGAGATGGTGCTTCAGCTCCTCGACATCGCGAGCATCGTCGCGATCGAGGTGGGCGCATGGGAGTGGGCAGGCGGAGCGCTCGAGGAGGCATCCGCGACGGAGCTCCCAAGCTCCTATCGCCTGGACTTCGCGGCGACGCGAGCCATCATTGGTGCGCTCCTCGGAGCTCCGCAGGCAGCGGAGCCGATCGACGACCTCGGATCGCTCGAGCCTGACCTGGATCCGGAGGCGGTCGGCTGGGTCGAGCACGCTCGCGCGCTCATTGCGCTTGTGTCCGGCGACCTTCCGCGGGCCATTGAGCTGGCGCGAAGCTCGGGACCCCGGATGACCGGGTACGAGCGCGGGATGTCCCTTGCGCTCGCGGGACGGGCTGCCGCATGGGCGCGAGACCCCGATGCGGCGGCCGACGCGCTGGCCGCGTTCGAGCGCGAGGCTGGCTGGGGCCGCGCCTGGGAAGCGACGCTGCACACGCTCCGTGCCGCGGTCGGCGCCGTGAGCGGCGGCGAGGACGCCGAGGCCATGGCATCGACCGAATGGGACCAAGCCACTCGAATCTGGCGCGATCTCGATCTCCCGCTGCCGCTCGGCCTCTGCCATCTGGACCGCTGGCTGCTCGCACGGCGGCCCGAGGACCGGACAGCCGCCACGGCGATCTTCACCGCGCTCGATGCCGCTCCATTGCTGGAGCTTGCCCGCAGCTCAGGCTGAGAGCCGCGGGCAAGCAACAGGCGGTATCGGTGGCCGGCGCTACTCCGTACCGGGGACCAGCTCGACGTGGGGCGCCGTGACCTCGTCCTCCTCCGTCACTTCACCGAAGTGCTGGCGGAGCGGAAGCTCGTGGAGGGCCAGGGTGCTGAGCACCGCCACCGCCATCGCCCCGGCCCCCAGCCACAGGCTGTTGCCGAGCGCGATGGAGAAGGCCTGGTTGATGCCGTGTGCGAACGCCTCCTGCAGCTGCGCCGGGACCTGGGCAAGGAAGCTCGGCGCCCCGCCTCCCACGTTCACGAGCGCCCCTGAATCGAAGCCTGCCGGTGCCGTCGTCGGCAGGGCAGACGCGGGGGCCCCCGCCGCGATGATCTGGGTTCGGATGGCATCCCAGCTCAGGAAGTTGCGGAACAGGGTGAACGAGAAGGTCAGGCCCACGACGCCGCCCATCTGGCGGAAGAGAGTGAGGTCGGCGGTGGCCGCCCCCAGCTCGTCGAAGCGGACCGCGTTCTGGACGATGATCGTGAAGACCGCCATCGTAGGCCCGATGCCGATGCCGGCGAGGACCATCCAGAGCCAGAGCGTCGGGTACGACGTGTCGGCGCGGATGTTGGTCATCAGCGCCACCCCGGCGCCGGCCACGACCAGCGCCCCGACCACCAGCCACTTGTAGCGACCGGTCCGGCTGACGAGGAACCCTGACACCACCGAGCTGCCGATCAGGCCGACCAGGAAGGGCAGGAGGTTGTACCCCGATGCCGTGACGCTGGCCCCCTTTACCACCTGGAACCAGAGCGGCAGGAAGAACACGGCGCCGAAGAAGCCGAACATCGCGGTGAAGACGGCGATCATCGAGACCGTGAAGGTGCGCACCCGGAACAGGTGGAGCGGAATCATTGGCTCGGCCGCGCGGCTCTCGACCCAGATGAAGACCCCGAGGAAGACTGCGCCGATCAGGCCCAGACCCCAGACCCCGGGGCTGCCCCAGTCGCCGTTCTCCGCGTTGGTCAGGGCGATCAGGATCGGCACGACGCCGGCGGCGAAGGTGAACACCCCGGCCCAGTCGATGGCGTTGGCCGCGTCCGGACGACGGACGGTGGGCAGGAGCCGCCAGATGACGAAGAGGGCGACCAGGCCAATGGGCACGTTGACGAAGAAGACCCAGTGCCAGCTGAAGTTGTCGGTGAGCGTGCCGCCCAGGTACGGCCCAATCAGGAACGCGATACCGAACACGGCACCGAACAGGCCCTGGTACTTGCCGCGCTCGCGGGGTGTGAACAGGTCTCCGATGACGGCCAGGCTGATCGGGAAGAGCGAGCCGGCGCCCAGGCCCTGGATCCCGCGGAACAGGATCAGCTGCCACATCGTCTGCGACAGGCCGGAGAGGGCGGAGCCGAGCAGGAACAGACCGATGCCCAGCATGAGCATGGGCTTGCGGCCGAACAGGTCGGAGAGCTTGCCGTAGATGGGGACGGTGACGGTGCTCGTCAGCAGGTACGCGGTCGCCACCCAGGTGTAGAAGTCGGCGCCGTTCAGGCTGGTGACCACCTTGGGCAGGATCGGGCCCACGATCGTCTGGTCGAGGGCCGAGAGGAAGAGGCCGAGCATGACGGCCCCCAGGATCTCGAAGCGGGCGCGTGGGCTGACGTGGACCGGCGAGTCATCGTCCGGCATGGTCGCCGCAGCCGCCTGCGCGTCGCGAATGGTCATGCGTGTACTGTCTCCTTGCCGTCGCGGACGGGAGCATGGGAATGGGTGTCGCCGAATTCGGCGTGGAAGCGTTCGTGGGTGGAGGCGAGAAGCTCCAGGGCCGCCAGCACCGTCTGCTGCTCATCTGCGCTCATGCTCTCGAGCAGCTGCCGGATGTGGCCCAGCCTCGTGTCCTCCACCTGGTGGAGCATCGCGACCCCCTCCGGGGTGAGCTGGGCAAGCACCATCCGGCGGTCCGTTTCATCGTGGATGCGGACCACCACGCCGCGCTCCTCGAGCCGGCCGACGATGCCGGTCGCGTTCGAGAAGCCCACGTCGAGCTGCTCGGCGAGCCGGCTCATGGGCGTCGGGCCGTCCGCGTCAAGGATGGCGAGCACCTGGAAGTGCAGCATCGACAGGCCGTAGGCCTGGCATTGGGCCGCCCACTTGTGGCGCTGGTGACCGACGAGTGGGGCGATGAGGGTGATGATCCGGTCGGTGGGGCTCCCGGCCCCGGGTTTCGTCATGGTGTGAAGTTCTTGTTCTCCCAAACGATTAGCGGAGCGGGGATATTTATCACGCAATGAAGCATTTCGTCAACCTGAACCGTCTGGCCAGCGTCAAGGCCGCGCGCTGATGCGGTCGCGAGCCGCGCGCCTCACCCCGGACGACCTGGCCCTGCGCCCAGCAGGTGCAGCCCGCAACCCGTGGCTTCGCGAGGCGCTCGTCGACGAGCGCGACCCCTCCCCCGCTCCGGCGCTGACGGGGATGGCCTCCGCCGACGTGGTGGTGGTGGGCGGTGGCTACACGGGCCTCTGGACGGCGCTGGGCCTCCTCGATCGGGATCCCGGACTGCGAGTCACGCTCGTCGAGGCGGACATCTGCGGCGGCGGCCCGTCCGGGCGCAACGGCGGCTTCGTGAACGCGTGGTGGGACGAGCTGGGGACGCTGCGCGACCTCTACGGCGCCGATGATGCCCTGGCCTGCGCGCGCGAGGTTGCCGCCTCTGTTCGGGAGATCGGCGCGTGGTGCGAGACGAACGCCGTCGACGCCCACTACCGGAGGGCCGGGATGCTAACCGTCAGCACCACGCCGCTCCACGACGGGAGCTGGGCCGCCTCCGTCGCTGCGGCACGCGAGCTGGGCGCGGCGGCTGAGTACCGCGAGCTGACCCCAAACGAGGTCGCCGAGCGCTGCCGGTCACCGCACTTCCGGGGCGCCGCGCTGATGCGAGATGGCGCCACGGTCCATCCCGCACGCCTGGCGCGCGGGCTGCGCCGCGTCTGCGCTGAGCGCGGCGTGACGATCCATGAAGGGACGCGGGTCGTCGGCATCCGGCCTCACGGTGACCGGCTGCGCGTCGCGACCCGCTCGGCCGCAGGCGAGGGAACGCTGGTCGCGCCGCGGGCCGTGCTGGCGGTGAACGCCTGGGCGGCGGGCTGGCGCCCCTTCCGACGCGCGCTCCTGGCCTGGAGCAGCTGGATGGTCCGCACCGAGCCCATCGGCGACCTGGTCCGAGAGCGGCTGGGCTGGACCGGCGGCGAGTCGATCGTCGACGCGCGCTTCAGCGTCCACTACTTCCACGTCACGCGCGACGGGCGGATCGCGTTCGGCGCGGGTGGCGGCCGGCCCGGGTATGGCGGGCGCATCGGTCGATCATTCGTCGACGATCTCGCTGCCGGTCGGCGCGCCATCGAAGGGTTCCGCGCGCTCTTCCCGCAGCTCGCGGACGTCCGTCTGACCGACATGTGGGGGGGTCCCATCGACGTGTCGGCCGACCACCTGCCGCGCATCGGCGCCCTTGCCGGCGGGCGCCTGCACTTCGCGTTCGGCTACTCCGGGAACGGGGTCGCCCCGTCGCACCTGGCGGGCCGCATCCTCGCCGCCCGGGTGCTGGGCAGCGACGAGCCGCTGACCCGCCTGCCGATCGTGGGCCGGGTCCCCCGCCGCCTTCCCCCGGAGCCGTTCCGCTACGTCGGCGCCCGGATCCTGCGCGAGGCCATGATCCGCCGCGAGGACGGCGAGGAGGCCGGTCAACGTCCCGCGACGTGGTTGCGGGAGCTGACCAGGCTCCCTCGACGGCTCGGCTACCATCTCGGACCATGGTGAACGAAGGGGCCTCGGGCCCAACGCCCCTCCACGACGACCTCGTCGAGATGCTGACGGCGACCCGGACGGCAGAGCACGAGCTCTTCGGGATGCTGGATCCGGCAGTCCGCGACAAGCCGCGGCGCATCGGCGACTGGTCGGCGCGCGACGTCCTCGCCCACCTGGCTGCATGGCGCACCGTGGAGGCGCGCCGGCTTATGGGCGAGCCGGACGGCACCGACGAGGGGGAGTCGGACGACGACGCGAACGCCCGAATCCAGGCGGAGCGCGCTGCGTGGAGTTGGGATCAGGTCGCCACCGACGCAGATGCAAGTGAGGATGCACTCATTGCTGGGATTCGCATGACCTCGGCGGAGGAGCTGGCGCGCTCGGAGCGGCCCGTGACGGCGATCGGGTTGATCGGCGCAAACCACGCGCTCGCCCATCTGGCGGACGTCGCGCAGCTCGCCGGACCGGCCGGTGCCACGCGCTTCCGCGCCTTCGTTGCGCAGCTGGAGGAGATCCTGCGCCGGGGACGTCTCTCGGACCGTGACGGCGGGACCATGCTCTACAACATGGCCTGCCACAGCGCGCTGTCGGGCGACCTTCGCGACGCGCGCCGGCTGCTGCGGGATGCCTTTGCGTATCGGCCGGATCTGCTGGAGTGGGCACAGACGGACCCCGACGTCGAGACACTGCGGGCCGAACTGTCATCACTCGCCGTCGACTGAGGCGGGTCAGGGCTCGCCGTCGACCTCCTCGAAGCCACCTTGCGCGTTGCGACGCAGGCGGATCCCGGGTCCGCGGTGCATGACGCCGCCTCCGCGATCTCGCAGCTCGACACAGATCCGGTAGCTGATGACGAATCCCAGGATCGGCACCGCAAAGATGGCCACCCGCAGGATGTTGGTCATGGTCTCGACCGGGACGCCCAGGACCAGCGAGATGACGTCGTTGCCGCCGCCGATGGTGTAGACGATGAAGATCAGGAGGCCCGCGACGCCCAGCGAGGTCCGCATCGGGTGCTCATACGGCCTGTCGAGCAGGTTGTGCTCCATGCGATCACCGGTGACCCGCGCCTCGAGGAACGGCCACAGCGCAAGCACCGTGAAGAGCAGGCCGGGGATCAGGACGCCGGGGATGAACGGCGACGGGATGGTCACGCCGAAGATGGTGATCTCGACGGGCGGGAAGAGACGCAACGAGCCCTCGAGCCAGCCCACGTACCAGTCGGGCTGGGCGGGGGCGCTCACCGTGGTCGCGTCGAACGGCCCGTAGCTCCAGACCGGGTTGATCTGGACCAGGCCGCCCATCAGGGCCAGGACCGCCGCGGTCAGGATCGCGAGGCCGGTGGACTTGAAGACCTGGCTGGGCCAGAACGACTTGCCCACCACGTTGTGCTCGGTGGCGCCGGAGATCCGGTACTGCGTGTGCTTCTGGATCCACAGGATCGCGAGGTGGGTCAACACGCCGCCGATGAGGAGTGCCGGCAGGAGCATCACGTGGAAGACGAAGAGGCGGCTGATGATCTCCTTGGTCGGGAACTCGCCGCCGAAGAGCAGGAAGCCGAGATACGGACCGACGAACGGGATGCTGATCACGACCGAGTAGATGATCCGCAGGCCGGTCCCGCTGATGAGGTCATCGGGCAGGGAGTAGCCGGTGATCCCCATCGCCAGGGCCATGGTCAGCAGGCCGATGCCGACCAGCCAGTTGAGCTCGCGGGGCTTGCGGAAGGCGCCGGTGAAGAAGACGCGCATGACGTGGATGGCAATGGCGGCCACGAAGATCAGCGCCGCCCAGTGGTGGATCTGGCGCATGACCAGGCCGGCGCGCACCTCGAAGGAGAGGCGCAGCACGCTGTTGAAGGCCGCCGAGACCTGCTGGCCCTGGAGCGGCGCCCACGGGCCGGCGTACGTGACCTCGGTCCCGTCGGGTACGTAGAAGAGGGTCAGGTAAACGCCGGTGGCCACCAGGACCACGAGGCAGAAGAGTGCCACCTCGCCGAGCAGGAATGACCAGTGGTCCGGGAAGATCTTGCGCAGGCCGGTCCGCGCCCAGGAGGCGGTACCCAGCCGGTCGTCGATCCAGGTCAGCACCGGCCTAGACCTTCTCGCTCGGCTGCGCCTGCGTCATGTCCCAGAACCCGGGGCCGATGGGCTGCGGGAAGTCGCCGAGCGCGACGAGGTAGCCATCCGCGTCGACCTCCATGGGCAGCTGGGGGAGCGGTCGCGCGGCAGGGCCGAAGACGACGGTCGCCCCATCCAGGACATCGAACGTGGACTGGTGGCATGGGCACAGGAGCTGGTGCTGCTTGGCCCGGTAGAGGCCCACCGGGCAGCCGGCGTGCGTGCAGACCTTCGAATAGGCAAGGGCGCCCTCCGGCGCCCACGCGTTGCGACCGTCCGGCAGCTTCAGGTCCGCGGGCCGGACCTTGATGAGCAGGGTCTGGCTGTCGGGCCGGCCCACGAAGCCCTCCGGGAAGACGGTGCGCACGCTGTTGAGCGGCAGGTCGCCCGGGCGCACCGGGTGACCGTCGCCGTCGACCACCCGACGACCCTTGCGCCACGCGGTCCTGAACAGGTCCTGCCCTGGGGTGGGCCCCAGGGAGAAGGCCGGTAGGACCAGCGCGGCCGCGAGTGCCGCCCCGGCGCCGGCCAGGAGCCGGATCAGGAAGCGTCGACGGCTGATCTGCTGCGGAGCCAGGGCCTCGTCGGCCGCCGCACGCGCCTCCGCGGACGAGGCGAGCGAATGCCGAGCCTCCGACTCAGTCGGCGCGTCGAGCAGGGCCACGGCCCAGATGATGATGGCGGTGCCGAAGCCCCCCAGCGCAAGGGCCAGGAAGATCGCCTCGACCTGCGGACCCCCGTTGACCAGGTAGATGACCACCAGGCCGATGGAGGCAGCCACCGAGAGGAGAAGCGAGAGCGTGATGCCACGCGACGCGGTCATTCCGGCGCTCCCTTCCAGTCACGGCCGATCACCACGATGATGATCACCAGCAGGCCCAGCCCCAGGATCCAGGCCGCGTAGCCCTCCGGCACCGGCCCGATGCCACCGATCGAGAAGCCGCCCGGGTTCGGCGCGCCGCGCAGGTACTCGACATAGCTGACGATCGCGTTTCGGTCCGTGTCGACGATCCCGCTGAAGACCGGCATCTGCCCCGGCCCGATGATCATGGCCTCGGCGACCTGCACCGCCGTCGCCTTGTCCAGCGGCGGCGCCAGCGCCCCGCCGCCCACGGCACCGCCATTCGCGGTCACGCCGTGGCACGGCGCGCAGTTCTCGACGAAGAGCCGCTGGCCGTTCGAGATCTGGGCCGGGTCGAGGACGGGGCTGGGGATGGCCGGCCCCGGGCCCAGGGAGGCGACATAGGCGACGAGCGCCTGGATCGAGACGTCGTCGAAGGCGGGCGGCTTGCGCACCGGCTGCGACCCGGTGGGTCCGGCGAACGGCATCCGCCCGGTGCGCAGCTCGAAGTCGGCGGATGCGGCACCCACTCCGACGAGGGTCGGAGCGGTGGCCGTTCCCTGTCCATCGGGACCGTGGCAGGTCTGGCAGTGCGCGAGGTACAGCGCCCGGCCGGTCGCCGCGTCGCTCGCGAGATCGGCAGCGATGGCCGGCGTCGCGGGCTGACGGTCGGCGGGCACGGCGAGAGCGCTCGGGACGAGAGCGAGGGCGGCGGCGCTGCCGAGCAGCACCATCGCGAGGAGCCGGAGCCGTCGCATCAGTCCCGCAATGATAGGCCCACCATCCCTCAACCGGTGGTCGCGAGCCGCCAGAGGAGGATGAGCAGGATCCCCAGGGCGATCGCCAGCACCCAGGCCCGCGGACGGGGCGGCGCTTCGGTCGCAAAGCTGGCGGCCAGGGGCAGGACCGCGGTGGCGGCGACGCCGTACAGCAGATGCAGCGGCTCGCCGGGTCGGGCGCCGGTGAGGTAGGTCAGCGCGCCGATGGCTGCCTGGATGACGACGAGCGCGGTGACGCCGACGCGCAGCGCGTCCACCCACCGCGCCCCGCCGCGGACGCCCGCAACGGCGGCGGCCAGCATGGCCAGGGCCGTGACCGCGAACACGACCAGGGCGCCCGCCGCGTGCAGCACCGCCATTCGCTCAGTAGACCCCCCGGATGAAGCGATTGGTGCTCGCCACGTACGCGACGTATCCGGGGTAGCGCTCCGCGAGCCAGCGCTCCTCGCGACGGGACTTGAGATCGAACCAGAGCGCCAGCGCCGCCGCGAGTCCCAGGGAGAGGGGGCTGGCGCTCATGAGCCCCCATCCGAACGATCCGGCGATGATGCCCGCGTAGATCGGATGACGAACGCGCCGATACGGCCCCTCGCGCACCAGCTGCGCGTCCTGCCGAGGTCGCGGTACGGCAGTCAGGTTCCGACCGAGTCCCCGCAGCCCCGCGAGCGCAAGCCATCCCCCGCCGCACGCCAGCGCCAGCCCCACGACGAGGGCGATCCAGCGGGCAGGACCGTCAAGCGCCGCGTGAGGCAGCGCGAGCGCGCCACTGATGGAGACTCCCAGGAGGAGGACCAGCTGCCCGGCGACCCATCCCTCACCACGCGGCCCCAGGGCGGGAATACGCGACACGCGTCGGGTTACCCGGGGAAGAATCGGCGCAGGCGCCGGTACGCGTTCGCCGCCGGGCCCCGCCGGCCCCGGAGCCAGTCCTCGTCGGTCATGCGCGGGACACCGGTGCGCGGAGGCTGACGCGTGGGCTCGGGCCGATGCTCGGATGACACGTTGCCCGTCGGTGCGCTCTCCTCGGCGCCCTCCGTGGGCGGCAACGCGGCCGGGGGCGCCTCGGCTGCCGGCGATTCCGCTTGCGGCGTCTCTGGTTGCGGCGTCTCCGGCGCCAGGGTCTCGCCAGGCGCAAGCTCGGCATCGGGAGAATCGTCGTTCGCCGCCGGTGCCTCCGCCGGGGGCGGTGCGCCTGCCCCACCCTCGCCTGGCGTGGCGCCGAGCGCGGCCATCGCCTCGTCGAGCTCGGCGGCCCCGGGCAGCGAGATCTCGCCCGGTCGATCGGTGGGCTCCTCGGCGGTTGCGTCTCCGCCGGAGGGCTCTGCCATCGGCGCTGGCGGCGCCTCCGGGTGCGCAGCGGCCTGGTCGCCCAGCAGCGACCGAATCGCGATCAGCTCCGCCTCATCCCACCCGCGCAGGCGCGCGAGGCGCTCGAGCTCCTCGTCCTGCGCGGGTGCCGGGCCCGCCGCGGGCTGTGCGTCGTGGACCGACGGTTTGGCGAGTCCACGCCACGCGGTCGTGCTGGGACGAAACTCGTCGCCCAACCACATCAGCTCTTCCTCGAGGGCGTCCGACGCGGGCACCGTTTCGGAGACCAGCCCCGGCTCGGGGGTGGCATCGGTCTGTAACCCGACCTCCGCGTGCGCTTCGGACGCCTCGAAGAGCAGCAGCTCCGCTTCGGGCGGTGCCTCAGCTTCGGGCGGTGCCTCAGCTTCGGGCGGCGCAGGCTCCGGCGCGACGGCGGTGTCTGCCGACGCCGGAGCCTCCATCTCGCCATCGATCTCCTCGGCCGGCGGCGGAGGCCAGGCCGCCATCTCTCGAATTTGTTGCGCCTCCCCGCTGAGGGCCTCGGGAGCCGCCGCCCCACCCGGGGCAGGCACCTCGGCGACGACCTCGACCACGGGCTCCTCGGCCAGCGGGCTCCTCGGCCACGGGCTCCTCGGCCACGCGGCTCCTCGGCCACGGGCGGCGGCGTGACGTCCTCGGCGATGGCTTCAGCCACGGGCTCCTCGGCCACGGGCTCCTCGGCCACGGGCTCCTCGGCCACGGGCTCCTCGGCCACGGGCGGCGGCGTGACGTCCTCGGCGACGGCCTCAGCCACGGGCTCCTCGCCAGCGGCTTCAGCCACGGGCGACGGGGTGACGTCCTCGGCGACGACCTCAGCCACGGGCTCCTCGCCAACGGCTTCAGCCACGGGCGACGGGGTGACGTCCTCGGCGACGACTTCAGCCACGGGCTCCTCAGCGACCTCCGCCGCGACCTCGGCTGCCGGTTCCTCGCTGACCGCTACCTCAGCCTGCTCCTCTGCCCGCTCGACGGCCGCGCCCTCCGGCACGGCGGCGGATTCGGCCGCGGCATCGGCTCCCGGAGCCTCCCAGCCGACCTCGAGATCTTCCTCCGCGATCCAATCCGGCTCGTCCCATTCCGACGAGTAGACGGCATCACCGCTCTCGGCCGGCGCGGCACCCGGCGGCTCGGGGGCTGCCAGGTCCGACGCCCCCGCGGACGCGGGTTCGACCGCCATCGGCCCCTGGTCGTCTTCCGGCGGCGCCGGCTCCGGGGCTGTCCGCTCGGCATCGATGGCGACCGGCTCGACCTCCTCGGCGGGGACCTCGGCGGTCGGTGCCCCCGACGCCCGGGCCGCGAGCTGGTCCGCCTCGCGGGCGCCGGTCGCGTTGTTGTCATCAACGGCGATCACCGCCGGTCCGGAGCCCGCAGCGACCTCGCGCCGGAGCGCCGCGACAGCTTCCGCGGTTCCCGCTGCTTCGGGCAGCGATGCTGCGGTCGGGTCCTCCGCGCGGGCAAGCGCCTCGGCGATCCCCGTGACCCCGGATCGGGATCCGCGTCGCCTCCGGCGCTGCCGGCGGGTGGTCTGCGGCGGTTCCGCCGCCTCCGGCTGCGCATCGGGTGCATCGCCTGCATCGGAGTGGCTCGGCTCTGCCACGTCGCCAGCCTGCGGAGCTGGGTCTCCGGTGTCCGCGAGCGGTTCCGTCGGTTCGGTCGGGTAGCCTCCGGCAGATGGATCGGCGCCCGCGGCCGACTCCTCGGCCTCCTCGCTGTCAACAGCTTCCGACAACGTCGACGCCGCGGACTCGGGTGAGGCCGGTGGGGTCTCTGGCTCAGTCGGCGGGGGTGGCGTCCAACCTGACGGACCCGGCAGGCGAAGGTCGAGCCTGGCCTCGAGCAGCTCGACGCGGGTCCGCAGGCCCGCGACCTCGCCACGCGCCTCCCCGAGGGCGAGCAGAGCCTGACCGTAACGCTCGGTGAGGTTCCGGAACTCCGTCAGCAGCTCGCGGAAGGGCGATGCCTCGGCGGTCAGATCGGCATGGCCACCGTTGCCGTTGCCACCCTCCGACGCATGAGCGTCGCGTGCGTCCGACGCCCCGATGAGGGTCCCCGGGACCGGCTGCCCTCGCAGGTAGACGCGCATGCCTCCGCCATCCTCGGGGGTTCCGGCCAGGACGCCCCGGGCCAGCAGTTCCCAGACGCGTCCCTTCGGCACCCCGAGGACGGTGGCCGCCTCCTCGACCGAGTAGCCTTCCATCACGGGGCAGATAGGGTAACGCCTCCTGTATCGCGCGGCGACGGGTCACGCCCGTCCAATGCGCGCGGAGCCGCGTGGCGGAACCGGGGCGATCCCTGCGCGTTCATGTCGCGCAGCAGCCGGTCGCCATCGCTATCATCCTCGGGCCCATGATCTACAGCAGCCTGTGAGCAATCCCATCGAGATTCCGGTTCTTGCCGAGCACGACCTGAATCTCCCGAGCGGCCTCGAGGGTCTCGGGGAGCTCGCCTACAACCTCTGGTGGAGCTGGACGCCGCGCGCGGGCCAGGTATTCGGTCGTATCGACTCCGCGGCGTGGTCGCGTCACCACAACCCGATCCCGGTGCTCCGGGGCACCGATGTCGCGCGATGGGCGGAGCTGACGGCCGACGAGGACTTCATGGTCGACGCCAGCCGCCTGCTCGACGAGTTCCACCGCTACCTGGCCAATGGCTCGGACAGCTGGTACCGGCGTGCCGCGAGCGACGACCCGGCCCGGGCGCTCACCAGCCCGGTGGCCTACTTCTGCGCCGAGTTCGGCATCCACGAGTCGATGCAGATCTACTCCGGCGGCCTGGGCATCCTGGCCGGGGATCACTGCAAATCCGCCTCGGACGCAGCGGTGCCGTTCGTCGCCGTCGGTCTCCTCTACCGGCACGGCTACTTCCGTCAGCAGATCGATGCGGACGGCCACCAGGAGCACGCCCAGCCGAACCTCGACCCCATGAACCTGCCGCTCCGGCGCGCGCGGGCCCGCAACGGCTCGCCGCTGCGGGTCTCGCTCGATTTCCCCGGAAGGCTGGTCCACGCGGCGGTCTGGGTCGCCCAGGTCGGCCGGGTACCGCTGCTCCTGCTCGACACTGACATCCCGAGCAACGATCCGGCGGATCGCCCGATCACCGAGATCCTCTACGTCCGTGGGCGGGAGATGCGACTCTGCCAGGAGATCGTCCTCGGCATCGGCGGGGTCCGCGCCCTGCGCGCCCTGGGCATCGAGCCGGGGGTCTGGCACCTCAACGAGGGCCACTCCGCGTTCCTGCTGCTCGAGCGCGCGCGCGAGCTGGTGGCAACGACCCCGGGCCTTCCCATCCGCGAGGCGCTGGGCCGGGTCGGACGCGACGCCGTCTTCACGATCCACACGCCCGTTCCGGCCGGCAACGAGGTCTTCGACCGGACGCTGGTCACCAAGAACCTGGCACCGTGGTTCGAGCACACCGGCTGCGACGCCGGTGAGCTCCTCGAGCTCGGCCGCGGCCACACCGACGACCCGAACGCCGCATTCGACATGACCGCCTTCGTTCTGCGTCATACGGCCGACGCGAACGCGGTGAGCCAGCTGCATGCGCGCACCGCGACCGGGACCTGGCAGGGGATCGCCGGCCACCCGATCACGGGCATCACCAACGGGGTGCACGTTGCATCGTGGCTCGGCCGGCCGCTGCGCCGGCTCTACGAGCGGGCCACCGGCGTCTCGCTCGCCTCGGACGTTCCGGGTCCCGAACCGTTCTCGCAGCTCACCCGGGTGTCCGATGCGGACCTGTGGGGCGCGCATCAGCAACAGAAGCGCGAGCTCTTCGGGTTCGCCGAGCGACGTCTCGCGCGCCAGTTCGCGCGGCATGGCGAGTCACCCGACGTCCTGCGCCAGATTCGTGGGCGTCTCGATCCCGAAGCGCTGACCATTGGCTTTGCGCGCCGGTTCGCCACCTACAAGCGGGCCGATCTCATCTTCCGCGACGAGGACCGGCTGGCACGGCTCGTCTCGAACCCGGAGCGCCCGGTGCAGATCGTCCTGGCCGGCAAGGCGCACCCGGCGGATCGACCCGGCCAGCAGGTGATCCAGCGCATCTTCAGCCTGAGCCGATCAGGGCAGATGCGCGGGCGGGTCTTCATCGTGGAGGACTACGACATCCGCATCGCGCGGTTCCTGGTGGGCGGCGTCGACATCTGGCTCAACAACCCGCGCCGGCCCATGGAGGCATCGGGCACCTCGGGGATGAAGGCGGCGATCAATGGCATCCCGTCGGTGAGCATCCTCGACGGCTGGTGGGACGAGGGCTTCAACGGGCGGAACGGTTGGGCCATCGGTGGACGCGAGTCGAACGGCGACGAGATGGCCCAGGACACCGACGACGCCGCGGAGCTCTATCGGCTCCTGGAGGAAGAGATCGTTCCGCGCTTCTTCGCCCGCGACGGCGACGGTGTGCCGCGGGCCTGGGTCGAGACGATGCGGGCCGCGGTCGAGGGTTCGATCTGGCGCTTCTCCACCGCCCGCATGCTGGGCGAGTACGTGGAGCGGCTGTACCTTCCAGCCTCGAGAGCGAGCGTCACGATCCCCTGACGCGCGCGCCGCCTGGTGCCGCTCCCGCGGCGAAACTCAGGGCAGGTACGCCAGCGGGTTCCGCCAGGCGCCGTTCACGTTCACCGCGAAGTGCAGGTGACACCCGGTCGCAAACCCGGTGGCCCCCTCGTAGCCGATCACCTGGCCGCGGCTGACCGCCTGGCCCGGATGGACAATGACCCGTGCCAGCATGTGCCAGTACCACGTCTGCAGGCCGCCGCCGTGGTTGATGATCACCCCGTAGGCGCGGTCGTAGGGGTACAACGGCTGGCCCGAGGCGGCCACCACGCCGTTCGCCGCGGCCTTGATTGGCGTACCGCAACCACGGGCCATGTCCAGCCCGGTGTGGAAGTGCGCATAGCCGTTGTAGGACGGCTCCATGTAGAAGGTGGTAGGCCCGTAATACTGGGTGATGGTGGTCGGGTACTCCGGCCAGCTGAACCCGCCCGGGCCCACGAGCGAGGCTGCGGCCTGCTGGGCCTGCAGCTGCTTCACCAGTGCGGCCTGGGCATTCGCTGCGGCCTGCACCTGAGCGATCTGCGACTTGAGGCTGGCCTGGGAGTTCAACGATGCGTTGAGCTTGGCCTCCTGCGCGGCCTTCTGCTGCTCCCACTGCTTCTTGAGGACGGCGAGCTGCTTCTGCAGGGTCGTGAGCTCGGCCTGCTGCTCGCTGAGCTGGCTCTGCTGGGCCGTTGCCTCGACGCGGGCATCGGCGAGGGCGACGCGACCATCGGTCAGCTCCTGCTGTTTGATCGCGAGCTGCGCGCGGATGCTCCGGATCTCGCTCGCGAGGGCCTGGTCCTGGTCCGAGACGGCCAGCAGATAGCCGACCTGGCTGGTGGCGTCGTCGAGCGAACGCGCGGAGAGGAGGACCTCGAGGAGCGAGGTCTGGCTCTGCTCGTACGCGGTGCGCAGGTGGTCCTGGAGGAGCGCCTGGCGCTGCTCCAGCTCGGCGGTCTGGACCGAAATCTCATCGGCGACCTGTTTGAGCTGGGCGTCGAGCTCCGCGATCTGCGTATTCAGGGTCTCGAGCTGCGCCTTGACCTCGCTCACCTGCTGCGTGACCTGGTCGACCTGGTCGGAGACCACCTGGTAGTGGGCGGTGACCGACGCGAGGTTGGCCGTCGCGACCGCCAGGGCATTGGCGAGCCGGGTGGCGGTGCTGCGCAGGGTGGCAAGCTGCGCCCGCTGCGTCGCGAGCGTGTTCTCGAGCTGCTGCTGCTTGGCCTTCGCGTCCGAGAGCGGGTCGCCGGCGAGCGTCGTGCTGCTCGGTTGCGTGCCGACCATCATCCAGCTGACGGCGACCAGCGCCACGACGAGCGCGGCCAGACGCGTGCGCCGCGTCATGCGGCGTCCCTTCCTGATCGATCCAATGCAGCTGTGCCCCGGTGCTGTGTGTGCCGCGGCGCATGGTACCCAAGATCGGACGCCGCGTGACAGACACGAATGTACTACACCGTAGTACCCGAAACTACCCCGGCGTGCCGGCCGGCGGCTCCGCCGCACCTCCAGCGACCGGCGCGGCGCGCCGTATCGCCCTCCCTGCCTCGACCTCGAGCGCGTTGGCGCGCACCAGCTCGGCGCCCAGGAGGAGCACCACGCTCGAGAAGTAGAGGAAGACGAGCACCGAGATTGCGGTCCCGATAGGCCCAAAGAGCGTGTCGTACTTCGCCACGCTCGTCGCGTAGTAGGTGAAGCCGATCCGCAGCCCCGTCCACAGGATCGTCGCCAGTGCCGCCCCGGGCCAGGCCTCGGCGATGGTCACCGGCCGGTTCGGAATCACGCGATAGACGATGAGAAACGCGAAGAAGACGAGCCCGATGGGGATGAGGATGGCGATGGCGGTGAAGAGCTCCGCCGTCCCCGGCAGGGTCAGGTAGGAAGAGACCGCGTCCTCGAGGATCCTGGTGAGCAGGCCGAGCGCCACGGAGGCGACAACCAGGATCCCGATGGCGCCCAGGAGCGCCAGGCCAATGAGCCGATCCTTCCAGAACGCACGCTTGGGTGCCCGGACGAAAACGCGGCTGATGCCGGAGCTGAGCGCCCCGAAGGCCCCCAGGGCGCTCCACAGCAGGAGCGCGAGACCAATGATCCCGACACCGCCGCGGGCGGCCACGGCACGGTCGATGAGCGAGCCGATCTGGGCCGCGTCCACCGGCAGGGCGTGGGCGACGCGCTCGATCACGAAGTCCCTGGCGGTCCCTTCACCCACGACGAAGCTGGCGGCAACGACCCCAAGGATGAAGATGTTCACCAGCGAGAGGATGATGAAGTAGGCCATGGCGCCCGCGTACTGGAGCGCCTCGTGCCCGAGGAACCCGGCGATCATGGCCCGCGCGATGCGGGTCGTGCGATAGCGGGCCGCCCACTGGTTCACGCCGGTGACGATGCGGCGGATGCGATCTCCCATCTCCCTCCAAGGCTACTCATCTCGGCTAGGCTGTCGCCATGCCGGGCAGCAAGTCTGAGGCCTTGGAGCTCGACGGGTTCACCGTCACCGTCTCCAACCCCGACAAGGTCTTCTTCCCGCAGATCGGGGCGACGAAGCGCGACCTCGTCGCCTACTACCTGTCGGTGGCCGATGGCGCGCTGCGCGGCGTCCGTGACCGTCCCATGGCCCTCAAGCGATTCGTGAACGGAGCCGCCGGGGAGGCCTTCTTCCAGAAGCGAGCGCCCGCCTCTGTGCCCAACTTCGTCCGCACCGTGGAGCTGTCGTTCCCGTCCGGACGCACGGCCGACGAGGTCGTCGTCTCGAACCGCGCCGCCCTGGCCTGGGTCGTGAACCTGGGCTGCATCGACCTCAACCCGCATCCCATCCGCGACGACGACATCGATCACCCCGACGAGCTGCGGGTGGACCTCGACCCGGGCCCCGGCGTCCCGTGGGAGGACGTGCGACAGGTTGCCCTCGCCGTCCGCGAGGTCCTCGCCGACCACGGCCTGGCCGGCTGGCCCAAGACCTCCGGCTCGCGCGGGATCCACGTCTATGCCCGCATCGAGCGGCGCTGGGGCTACGCCGAGGTGCGCGGCGCAGCGGTCGCGCTCGCCCGGGAGGTGGAGCGCCGGGTGCCGGCCATCGCCACCAGCAGGTGGTGGAAGGAGGAGCGGCACGGCGTCTTCATCGACTACAACCAGAACGCCAAGGACCGGACCGTGGCATCCGCCTACTCGGTCCGCCCGGTCCCCGACGCCCGGGTCAGCGCCCCGCTGACCTGGGACGAGCTTCCCGACGCGGAGCTGGGCGACTTCACCCTGCGGACCATGCCGGATCGGTACGCGCGACTCGGCGACGTGGGCGCCGGGATCGACGAGGCGGTGGGGTCCCTGGATGCCCTCCTGGAGCTCGGGGCGCGACAGGCCGCCGAGGGCCAGGGCGAGGCGCCCTGGCCGCCGCACTACGCGAAGGCGCCAGGGGAGCCACCGCGTGTCCAGCCCTCGAAGCGGCGGCGGGGCGCCGACCCGCGACCGCCGTCCGACCCGTCGGCGCCGCGCGGCCGTCGGGGTTCCGTCCCGCCCGCGATGCCATCTGCGGTCGCCCGTGACGCGGACGGGGCCGTCAGCCCCACCGGCCGTCGGCGGTCCCGCCATCCGTTGCTGGTCGTCTCGCAGGCAGCGGCCAAGGAGGATGCCCTGGCCGGCCTGGACCGATGGCGCGCTCGCCACCCGGAGGCGGCGCGGCACCTCGCCGTCGACGACGTCCTGGTGGACGGGATGCGGGGCCGCTTCACCCTGTGGTGGCGGGTGCGGGTGAACCTGCGGCACGTCCCGGAGGACCAGCGTCCAGCAGCGGAGCCGCCCGATCCGGACTACGACCCGTGGGCCGAGTACCGGGAGGCCGGTCGCCGCTAGACGGCCTCGGCGAGGGGCTCGCTGAACTGGCTCTGGTACAGGTCGGCGTAGAAGCCGCCCCGGCCCATCAGCGAATCGTGCGTTCCCTGCTCCACGATGCGACCGTGGTCCATGACCAGGATCTCGTCGGCGTTGCGGATCGTCGAGAGGCGATGGGCGATGACGAAGCTGGTGCGACCGTGCATGAGCCGGCTCATCGCCCGCTGGACCAGGATCTCGGTCCGGGTGTCGACCGAGCTGGTCGCCTCGTCGAGGATCAGGATCTGGGGATCCGCCAGGAAGGCCCGGGCAATGGTGAGCAACTGCTTCTCGCCCTGCGACAGGTTCGACGCGTCGTCGTCGATCACCGTGTCGTAGCCGTCCGGCATGGTCCGCACGAAGTGATCCACGTGCGCGGCCACCGCCGCCGCCACGATCTCCTCCTCGGTCGCGTTCTCCCGCCCGTAGGCGATGTTGTCCCGGATCGTTCCGCCAAACAGCCAGGTGTCCTGCAGCACCATCCCGAAGGTGCGGCGCAGGTTCTCGCGGGTGAGCTCGCGCGTGTTGACGCCGTCCACGCGGATGGTCCCCGCGTCGATCTCGTAGAAGCGCATGAGGAGGTTGACCACCGTCGTCTTCCCAGCCCCGGTGGGGCCTACGATCGCCACCGTCTCGCCCGGCCGGACCCGGACGTTGAGATCGTCGAGGAGCGGCACGTCGGGGAGGTAGCGGAACGAGACCTGTTCGAGGGCCACCGCACCCTCGACGACGGGCAGGACGCGGGCAGCCACGACATCGGCCTCCATCTCCGGCTCGTCGAGGAGCTCGAAGACCCGCTCGGCCGAGGCGAGCGTCGACTGCAGGATGTTCATGATGCTCGCGGTCTGGGCAATGGGCATCGTGAACTGGCGCGAGTACTGGATGAAGGCCTGGACGTCGCCCAGGGTCATCGTCCCCGAGGCCACCTGCAGCCCGCCCACCACGGCGATCGCCACGTAGTTCAGGTTGCTGATCAGCTGCATGGTGGGCTGGATGATTCCGGAGATGAACTGCGCCCGGAAGCTGGCCTGGTAGAGCGATTCGTTCTGCTCCTCGAAACGGCGAATGGCGTCCTCGCGATGGCCGAACAGGTTGACGACGCTGTGGCCGGTGTGGGTCTCCTCGACGTGCCCGGTGAGGTCCCCGGTCTCCTTCCACTGGGCCGCGAACTGCACCTGGGACCGCTTTGCGATCACGGTGGTGGCGACCCCGGCGACCGGCAGGACCAGGAGTGAGAAGAGCGCCAGCAGCGGGCTGATGGTGAGCATCATGATCAGCACCCCCAGCAGGGTGAAGACCGCGGAGATGATCTGGGCCATGCTCTGCTGCAGGGTGTTCGCGATGTTGTCGATGTCGTTCGTCACCCGGCTCAGCGTGTCGCCGCGCGGATGGGAGTCGTAGTACGCCAGCGGCAGCCGCCCCAGCTTGAGATCCACCTCCCTTCGCAGCCGATAGACCGTGCGCTGCGAGACCCCGGCCATGATGTACATCGAGAGCCACTGGAAGACGGAGCCGACCAGGTAGACGCCGGCGAGGATGCCGAGGATGGTTCCCACCGCGCCGAAGTCGACCCCGGCGCCGATGGTGACGTGCATCCCGGATAGCATGTCCGCAAACTGTCCCCGGTCCTGCTCCCGGAGCGCCTGCTCCACCACCTGCTGGCTGGTCCCCGGCGCGAAGAACTGCCCGAGCTGCTTGCCGATCAGGCCCTCGAAGAGCCGGTCCGTGGCCATCGCCAGGATGCGTGGGCCGATGACCTGGGCGACGACGCCCAGGATCGCCAGGCCCACCACGACCACCACCTTCGGCATCTCGGGTCGCAGCTCGGCGACCAGGCGACGGAGCGAGCCGCGGAAGTTGCGTGCCTTCTCGCCGGACATGCCCATCCCGCGCATGGGTCCGAAGCCGTGGCCCATGGGACCGCGGCGCGGACCGCCGGGCGGCATCCGACCTCCCGACCCGGTGACAGGGCGCGGTCCGCTCACGCGGCCTCCTCCCGGGTGAGCTGCGAGTAGACGATCTCGCGATACGTCTCACAGGTCTCGAGCAGCTCGGCGTGGGTGCCGATGCCGGCGATGGCCCCGCCATCGAGGACGATGATCCGCTCCGCGTGCATGATCGTTCCCACCCGCTGCGCCACGATGATCACGGTGGCGTCCTCGGTCTCCTCGCGCAGCGCGGCGCGGAGGAGCGCATCGGTTCGGAAGTCGAGGGCGCTGAAGCTGTCGTCGAAGACGTAGATCGGCGGCCGCTTGACGATGGCGCGCGCGATCGCCAGGCGCTGCCGCTGGCCGCCCGACACGTTGCTGCCGCCCTGCTCGATGGCCGCCTCGAGGCCGCCCGGCATCTCGGAGACGAAGTCGCGGGACTGCGCGATCTCGAGGGCCTGCCACAGGTCGGCATCGGTTGCCTGCTCGTCGCCGTAGCGCAGGTTGTCTGCCACCGTGCCGCCGAAAAGGAAGGCCTTCTGCGGGACCTCGCCGATCAGCTGCCACAGGTCCTCCAGGCGCAGCTGCCGGATGTCGACCCCGTCGATGGTGACGCCGCCGGAGGTCACGTCGTACGCGCGGGTCAGGAGATTGACGAGCGTTGTCTTGCCGCTGCCGGTCGACCCGATGATCGCCGTCGTGGCGCCGGGCTCCGCCGTGAAGGTGATGCCGGCGAGCACAGCTTCCTCCGCCCCGGGGTAGCGGAACTCGACCTCGTGGAACTCGACACGCCCACGCGGGTGGGCCAGCTCGACGGGCGTCTCGGGATCGTGGAGCGTGGTCTCGGTGTCGAGCACCTCGGCGATCCGTTCGCCGGAGGCCGCGGCCCGCGGCACCATGACGAACATCACCGTCGCCATCATCACCGCGAAGAGGATCTGCATCACGTACTGGATGAAGGCGATCAGGTTGCCGATGGGCATCTGCTCCGCGTCGATGCGCAGGCCGCCGAACCACATGATCGCCACTGTCGACAGGTTCAGGATGGCGAAGAGGGCCGGGATCATCAGGGCGAAGAGCCGGTTGACGCGCAGGGCCGTGTCGGTCAGGTCCTGGTTGGCGTCGTCGAAGCGGCGCTCCTCGTGCTCGGTGCGCACGAAGGCACGAATCACGCGCACCCCGCTGAGCTTCTCGCGCATGACCTGGTTGATGCGGTCGATCTTGACCTGCATGGCCCGGAAGAGCGGAAGCGCCCGGGCGGCGAGGGTGCCGATGACCGCGGCCATCAGCGGGATGATCAGCAGCAGGAGGCCGGAGAGCGGCACGTCCTCGCGGAGCGCCATGACCACCCCGCCGACGGACATGATGGGCGCCATGACCATCACCGTCAGGGACATGACCAGGACCATCTGGACCTGCTGCACGTCGTTCGTGTTGCGGGTGATGAGCGACGGCGTCCCGAAGCGGTTGATCTCCCGCTGCGAGAAGCCCATCACCCGACGGTAGACGTCGCCGCGAACGTCACGTCCGAAGGCCATGGCGGTGCGGGCGCCGAAGTACACCGCCACCACCGCGCAGCTGGCAAGGGCCAGGGTGACGAGGAGCATGAATCCCCCCGTGCGGGTGATGTAGGCGGTGTCGCCCTTGGCGACGCCGTTGTTGATGATGTCGCCCATGAGGCTGGGCAGATAGAGGTTGCCGATCGCCTGGGCCGATACCAGGGCGATCACGAGAAGGAGCGGCCGGAGGTAGGGGCGCAGGTAGTGCCGCAGGAGCCGAATCACCGCGCGGTGCCGCCTTCCGCTTCCGCGAGCCGCTCGCGCGCCGCCCGCACTGCCCGGATCCCCTTGAGGAAGGCCGTCACTTCCTCGTCGTTCAGCTCGGAGAGCAGACGTCGCATGCGCTCGCGCCGTCGTGCGACCAGGTCGCGCGATACCGCCGCGCCGGCCTCAGCGAGGTGAATCGCAACGACGCGTCGGTCGTCCTCCTCGCGCTGACGGTGCACCAGCCCCCGTTCCTCCATGCGGTCGACGATCCCGGTCGCGCTCGCCTGGGAGACGTCGAGCGCCTCCGCCAGGGCACTCATCGAGAGCGGACCCTGCGCCTCGAGGAGGGCGAGCACCGTGAGATGGACGATGCTCAGGGAGCCGCGGTGCCACGCGGCGAACATCCGAAGGCGGTCGCGCGGCGCCCAGCCGGTCAGCTCGTCGAGAAGCTCGTCGGCGGGGAGCCGCGGCGCGGCGCCGGAGGGGGCATCCGTCTTGCTCGCGCGGCTAACATTCAACGGCACACGAAAAGTATATGCAACCCTAAGGAGCCCCTGTCAAGCGGGCTCAGTCACGGGCGAGACGCTCGGTGAGGCGAGCCCGCACCGACGGCCACTCCTCGGCGAGGATCGAGTAGTAGACGGTGTCGCGGATGAATCCGTCCGGGAGGCGCAGATGGCGGCGCAGCACTCCCTCGCGCACCGCGCCCAGGCGGTCGATCGCCGCCTGCGACTGCACGTTACGGCCGTCGGTCTTCAGCGCAACCCGCGTCGCTCCAAGGTCGTCGAATGCGTACGTCAGCTGCAGGAGCTTGGCCTCCGTGTTGATCGCGGTTCGCTGGCGGGATGGCGCGATCCAGGTCCAGCCGATCTCCACGCGACCGTCCGCGGGCGAGATGTCTCCGAAGCGCGTGGAGCCGACCGCCTGGCCGGTCGCCCGGTCGACGGTGGCCCATGCCACGAAGCGTCCCGCCGCCACCCCGTCGAGCGCCTCGGCGAGCCAGGCGTCCCAGCCATGGACGGCGATGCTGGTGCCCATGTAGCGGAAGGTGCCGGGGTCCTCGCCCGCCGCCCCGACGAGGTCGTCGCGGTGCTGCGGGCCCAGCGGCTCCAGGCGGACGTGCCGACCCTCGAGGACGCGCGACTCGGGTGCTTTCACGATCGTCTCCCGGCTCAGCCGGCCGCCGTCCGCGCGGCGACCTCCGCCTCGACCCAGGCCGGGATCTCCCTCCGCAGGGTTTCGAGGGGCAGCGACCCGTGGGCCAGGACCTGGTCGTGGAACGCGCGCACGTCGAAGCGCTCCCCCATGCGCCCTGAGACCTCGTCGCGGGCACGCTCGATCTCACGCTGGCCCAGCTTGTAGGCAAGGGCCTGGCCGGGCCAGATCGTGTAGCGGTCGACCTCGATCTCGGCGTCCACCAGCGGCAGGGCGCCATGCTCGTGCATGAAGCGGATGGCCCGCTCCCGGTCCCAGCCCATGGCGTGCAGCCCGGAGTCCACGACCAGCCGCGAGGCGCGGAAGGCCTGGGTCTCCAGCATGCCGACCCGCTCCCACTCGCTGGCGTACAGCCCCATCTCGTCGGCGAGGCGCTCGGCGTACAGGCCCCAGCCCTCCGCGAACGCCACGCCTGCCAACCGCGAGCCAAACCGGCGGAAGGCGTCGAGGTGGTCGAGCTCCATCTCGATGCCGATCTGGAAGTGATGCCCGGGCGTCGCCTCGTGGAAGGTGATTGCGGCCAGCTTGTGGAGCAGCCGCGCCTCCGGCTGGTAGGTATTGATGTAGTACTGGCCCTGCCGAGAGCCGTTGATGGTTGGGGGCATGTAGAACGCCGGTGGCGACTCGCGCTCGCGATACTCCTCCACCGCCATCACCACGCAGTCCGCCCTGGGCAGCCGGCCGAAGTAGCGTGGCGCCGCCGCGAAGGCGCGCTCGGTCTGCTCCTGCGCCAGCCGGACGATGGCGGAAGGGTCGCTGGTGTGGTTCGCCGGGTCGTCCGCGAGGGCGGCGTCCAGCGCGATCCGGTCCGCGTGCCCCAGCCGCCGGGCTGCGGCGTCCTTGTCTGCCTCGATCTGCTCGAGGTCGTCGAGGCCGAAGGTGTGCACCTCCTCGGCGGTCGCCGCCAGGCTGGTCTGGGTCCGGATGTTGAGGGCGTAGGCCGCCTCGCCGTCGGGGGTCGTGGAGAGCCCCGGCATCGGCCTGGCGTGTCGCTCGTACTCGTCGGCAAGGAAGTCGCGGTAGCGCTCCACCGCCGGATAGACGATCTCCGCCACCACGGTGCTCACCGTCTCCCGAGCCGCGTCATTGGCGACCCTGGCGATCACCGTCGTGGGCGACTGCTCGGCGGGCGTGGCCAGCATGCGCTCCATCTGCTCGATCGCCCGTCGCACCGGAACCGCGGCCGAGGTTCGGCCGTCCGCGATCCCTTCGCGCAGCCGCTCGATCTGCTGGTCGATCAGGGCCGGGAAGCCACGGAAGCGGGCAAGCATCTTCTCGAGACGCTCGGCGCTGGTGGCATCCTGGTACTGCGCCACGGTCACCGGCAGGGTCTGGACGCCCCAGATGTGGTCAACCGCCAACTGGTACTGCTTCGCCTCGAGCATCTCGAGCCCATTGCGCGCCACGAGCATCAGCATGTCGCGCGTGATCACCTGCTCGGTGGCCAGCCCCTCAGGATCGATCTGCTCGGCCTCCGCCAGCACGTCGCGCGAGAGCGCTTCCTCGGCATCGCGCCCGGCAGCCGACAGGTCCGGCAGGCGATCGTCGTAGCGATCGTCGCCCAGGAGCGTGGCCTGCAGCGGATCCAGCTCCAGGATCCGCTCCCAGAACCGGTTCGCCAGTGCGTTCACCGCAGTGTTGGGGTCGGGGACGGACAAGGCAGCACCTCACAACGCAGATCGATCCGACGGCACTCCGGAGTGTATCTCAGACGCCGAACAGGTCCGCCAGCAGCGCGGCCGGGGTTTCCTCCAGCTGGTCGTAGCGGCAGTCCGCGGGCGCCTTGTCGGGGCGCCAGCGCCGGAAGGTGGCGGCATGCCGGAATCGGTCGCCCTGCAGGTGATCGAAGGCGACCTCCGCGACGAGCTCCGCTCGCAGTGGCTCCCACGAGAGATCCTTGCCGCGGTTCCAGCGGCTCGTGGCACCGGGCACTCGCCTCCCCTCGGCAGCGGCCTGCTCCTCCCACTCGCGCCATTCGCGCCACGGATGACCGTCGAGGGCATGCGCTCGGTATGGCGCCAGGAACGCCACCAGCTCCGCGCGCTTCGCATTCGTGAACGACGCGGTGACGCCGACGTGCTGCAGGTGGCCGTCCGCGTCCCACAGGCCCAGGAGCAGCGAGCCGATCAGCGTTCCCGGGCCGTTCTTGTGCCAGCGGAAGCCGGCCACCACGCAGTCCGCGGTGCGCTGGTGCTTGATCTTGGCCATCTCGCGCTTGCCGGGCAGGTACGGACGGTCCGCGCGCTTGGCAACCACGCCGTCCAGGCCCGCTCCTTCGAAGACCTCGAACCAGCGCTGTGCCGTGGCGGGGTCATCGGTTGACGGCGTGAGCAGGACCGATGGCGGCGGATCCGCGAGCCGGGCCAGCAGGTGCCGGCGACGCTCCTCGAACGGCGCGGCCCGCAGGTCCGCGTCACCATCGGCCAGGCAGTCAAAGGCGACGTAGCTGGCGGGCGTCTCGGCGGCGAGCATCGCGACCCGCGATGCGGCGGGGTGGATGCGCAGCAGGAGCGCATCGAAGTCCAGTGCGCCGTCCCTGGCGATGACGATCTCTCCGTCGAGCACCCAGCGCGCGGACGGCCCGCCCAGCGCGCGCAACGGCGCCTCGAGCTCGGGGAAGTAGCGGTTCAGTGGCTTGAGATCGCGCGACTGGACGAGAAGCTCATCCCCGTTCCGAAAGACGATGGCCCGGAACCCGTCCCACTTGGGCTCGTAGATCCAGCCCGTGCCGTCGGGGATGGCGGGCGTGGGCTTGGCCAGCATCGGCTCCAGCGGAGGATCGAACGGAAACGGCATGCGCGGATCATACGGGCCGGCGTTCCGGGTCTGATGCCGCCCGCCGGACTCACGCCAGGCGACCGTTTGATGCGCGGCCCACCGCCGGTCCAGAGCGACGATCCGCGTCCCTGCGCGCAGCGGCATACTGCGCACCATGAGCATTGCGATCCAGTTCCTGGGCGCTGTCGGCACGGTCACCGGCAGCCAGTACCTCGTCACCTGCGGCGACGCACGCATCCTGGTCGACTGCGGCATGTTCCAGGGATCCCCGGAGGAGGTGAGCCGCAACCGGATGCCGTTCGCCTACGACCCGGCGACGATCCAGGCCCTGCTGCTGACCCACGCCCACCTGGATCACTGCGGAAGGATCCCCGCCCTCGTCAAGGCGGGCTTCCACGGGCCTATCCACGCCACCGGCGGCACGCTCGACCTGACCGAGATCGTCCTGCGCGACTCCGCCAAGCTCCAGGAGGAGGCCGAGCAGCGCTGGCTGCGCCGCCATCCCGAAGCGGCCACCACCGCCGGCGAGGGAGCCGAGTCCGAGGCAGAGTCCGACGACGCCGACATGCCCCGGCGCATTCGCGAGGCCCATCCCGAGGCGCGCACCACGACCCGGGCCGCCATCTACCGCATCGCCGACGTGGAGCAGACCATCCCGCTCTTCGCCCCGGTCCCCTACGAGACCGAGCTTCCGGTGGTGCCCGGGATCACTGCCGTCTTCCACGACGCGGGTCACATCCTTGGTTCCGCGATCATCGAGCTGCGCCTGGCCGATGGCGACGCCACCACGACCGTCGTCTTCTCCGGCGACCTCGGCCGCCGCGACACGCCCATCCTCCGGGACCCGACACCGGTCAGCCATGCGGACTACGTCCTGGTGGAATCCACGTACGGAAACCGCGAGCACGCGCCCATGGCCGACGCCATCAACGAGCTGGCGGACGCGGTGAACGAGGTCTCCGGCGATCGGGGGGTGCTCCTGATCCCATCGTTCGCCATCGGTCGCACCCAGGAGCTCGTGTGGGAGCTGGACCGCCTGCTGCGCGACGGGCGGATCCCGCACGTTCCCCTGTACCTGGACTCTCCCATGGCCAGCCGCGCCAGCGACGTCTACGACCGCCACCCCGAGACGTACGACGCCGAGACGGCGGCGCTCCTGCGCTCGGGCCAGACGCCCCTGGAGTACCCGGGTGAGGAGTACACCAACCAGGTCGACGCATCCAAGGCGATCCGCACCAAGCCGCGGCCGATCATGGTCGTCGCGTCGTCGGGGATGCTGACCGGTGGCCGGATCCTCCACCACCTCAAGGACTTCCTCCCCGACCCGGCCTGCACCCTCCTGTTCATCGGCTACCAGGGCCAGGGCACCCTGGGGTACGCGATCCAGCATGGGGCCAAGGAGGCGCACATCGACGGCAAGAAGTTCCCGATCCGCTGCCGGGTGCGCTCCATCTCCGGCTTTTCCGCGCACGCCGACGAGCACGAGCTGGAGGACTGGGTTCGCGGATTCGCCGCGACCGGTGGTTCCACCGGCTCCGATGGGGCGCCCAAGCGGTTCTTCGTGGTCCACGGCGACCCCGACGCCGCGCAGGCGTTTGCGAACCGCATCCACGCCGACCTCGGCTTCGACACGCATCTGCCCACCTACCGCGAGACGGTCGTCCTGCGTTCCTGAGGTGCGTCGATGGCTGGCGCCGGCGCGTCGCGTCGCAGCGGTGCGTGTGGACAACAGGTGGATAACGGCCGAACCATCGGCAAAGTTGGTGGACAACTACCCTTGGCAGACCAGCCGGGGGGCCGTATCGTTATGGGCGTCCCGGAGGAGCCGGGCCGTGATCCTGGAGATTGCATCAAGGGGTCGCTGGCAGGGTTCCTTCGGGACATTTGCGTGCCCGCCGTTCCGGGAACGCCCCACCCGCTCAGTCAGCTCCCGGAGCGCAGACTCCGGGCCCCGCCGGCGCCCACGGTCCTATCCTTGTGAGTGGACGCCGGGAACCGGTGCCCACGTAGCGAGGGGAGAACAGTGTGGCTCAGCCAACAGCGTAGACGCCGCCCTACGTGCCCACGCTGCGGATTGGCGCTTCCGCCTCGTGGCCCCGGGACTAATCCCGGGTTCTGCCCGAATTGTGGCTACGATCTCAACACGCCCGGGGCCATGTACGCCGCTCTCTTCAGGGTATTGAACTGGTGGGGTCGACGGTCTCGGGGCGTTCACATCGCAGTCGTTGTCGCGGTGGTCGTGCTGCTCGTCCTGATTACGGCAATCTCCCTCCGTCCCGGGTCCGGGTAGCCGAGGGCGGGACCCCGGCCTCTCCTTTCGTGCATCCTGCGCTATTGCATACCGTCACCAGGACCACGAACGGTCCGCTGATGCCGTGATGGGACCGGTCAGCTGCGGCGGAGGAGATAGCCCCGATACGACGGGCGGAAGCCGAGCGCCCGTAGCGGCTCGGCCAGTACCGAGGCGGCCACTGGCTCCCGGTCAATCCGCTCGATGACGAGCTCGCGATACGAACCGATGGGAGCCACCAGCTGCTGCAGCGTACCCAGCGCGTGGGCCGCGCTCGCCGGGTCGTTCGCGGCCGGGAGCGTCACGATCGATCGCAGGCCCCGTTCGAGGTAGAGCACCGCGGCACCGTCCACCAGCACGACGTACGCCCCCGCCGCGCGCTGCAGCGAGAACCGATCGTCCCCCTCTCGCCGCGGCCAGGCCAATGCGGCGCCGTACGGCTGCGCCGGGTCGGCGGCGGCAAGGACGAGGACGTGCGGCGCTTCGGGGGCATCGCGCTCGGCCCGCAGACGGTCGACCGCACCGGGAAGCGCGAACTGGGCGGCCCCAAGGCCGGCAACGAAGTACCCGCGGCGCGCGCGCCCCGCCTCCTCCATCGCCTTCAGGACCGGGTAGACCGCCGAGAAGCCGCCGGGGAGGCTCTCGGCCATCACCGCCTCGCGGGTCACGACCCCGTGGCGCTCGAGCAGTGACACGGCCGTGGCGTGCCCGCGCTCGGTGGGCGTCCGCGCCTCCCCGACCAGCTCCGCCACGAGTGACCAGCGGCCGGCGGCCCGGGGCGGTCCCATGGAAAGCAAGCGACCCGGCCGGGGAGGCCGCGTCCCCGACGTCCGGGACCGTGAGCGCGGCAGGGAGAGCGCCCGCAACGGGCCGAACGTGTCGTTGGTCACCTCGCCGGCCCACACGAGATCCCAGAGGGCATCGAGCGCCTCCTCGTCGCCGCGCGCCGCATCGGCGACGGCGGTGCGCAGCTCCCGGAAGAACGAAGCGCCGCGACGGGAGAGGTGGTCGCGAATCCGGTCGTGCAGCTCGCCGCTCGGTCGGTCGCCATCGGCTCCCGACCCGGTCGCCGCCAGGAGGTCGACGTGGTCCCGGCGGAAGAGGGCGATCCGGCCGTCGTCGCGCCCCAGTGCCCCGCGACCGACCCACACGACCTCGCCCGCGGCGCCCAGCTCGTCGAGCAGGCGCGGCGTGTAGTCGCGGACCCTGGCCCGCAGCACGTCGCGCTCCAATATCGAGGCAGGGATGGCCACGCCCTCCAGCTGGCCCACCACCTCCAGCAGGCGGTCGATCCCGGCGGCTCGTGACCCGATCCCGTGCCAGCCGGGCAGGAACCGGCCCAGTGCCTCGGACGGCACCGCCTCGACCTCGCGGCGGAGATGCGCCAGCGTGCGGCGCCGGAGGAGCCGGAGCACCTCGGGATCCGCGTACTCCGCGGTGGTGCCACCCGGCCGGAACGAGCCTTCCGCCAGGCGGTCGGTTGCGACCAGGTGCGCCAGGCGGGCAGCTGCCAACGACGGGGCGATCGCCCAGCGCGACGCCGGCTCGGCCGCGGTGAACGGCGCATGAGTCCGCGCCCAGCGCCGGAGGAGCGCGTCGAGCGGCTCGCCATCGTCGGGCGCCAGCCAGGCCTCCGCCACGCCCGGCGGTGGGCTCACGCCCAGCGCGTCGCGGTAACGGGCGACGTCCTCGACCGCGATCCAGCGTTCCTCGCCGGCGATGCGGACCGACACGGCCCGCCGGTCGGCCTCGAGCGAGGCCAGCGCCGCGGCGGCGGCGACGTCGCCCACGACGCGCGCGGAGACCTCGTCGGTCGACAGGTCGCCGACCCGTCGAAGCAGGTCGTGCACGCCGTCGACGGTGTGCGGCCGGCGTCCACCGGCCAGCGCCTGGAGCTCCAGCTCGACCTCCCCAACGGCGGCAGGGTCCAGGAGCTCGCGCAGCTCATCGGCACCGAGCAGCTCGGCGAGCAGGTCGCGGTCCAGGGCCAGGGCCTGGGCCCGGCGCTCGGCAAGCGGCGCGTCGCCCTCGTACATGTAGGAGCCCACGTAGTCGAACAGCAGGGAGGCGGCAAACGGCGATGCGCGGGGCGTCTCCACGCTCACCACGCGCACCTGCCGCGAGCGGATGCCGGACAGCACCTCGCGCAGCGCCGGCATGTCGAAGACGTCGCGCAGGCACTCGCGGTAGGTCTCGAGGATGATGGGGAAGCTGCCGTACTGCCCGGCAACCGCCAGCAGGTCGGCCGACCGCCGGCGCTGCATCCACAGCGGCGTACGCTGGCCCGGCCGCCGGCGGGGCAACAGCAGGGCGCGTGCCGCGTTCTCGCGGAAGCGCGCGGCGAAGAGGGCAGTGCCACCCAGGGCACCCATCAGCAGCGCCTCCGCCTCGTCCGGCTCCAGGATCAGCTCCGACTCGGGCGGCGCGTCATCGGCTTCCGGGAGACGGACGACGATGCCGTCATCGGACCAGAGCACCTGGACGTCCACCGTGTAGCGCTCCCGCAGGCGCGCCTCGACGGCCATGGCCCACGGCGCATGAACCCGCCCGCCGAACGGCGTGAGCAGGCAGACCCGCCAGTCACCCAGCTCGTCGCGGAAGCGCTCGATCACGATGGTCCGATCCGTGGGCAGGACACCGGTCGCCTCCCGCTGGTCGGCGAGATAGGCGACCAGGTTGCGGGCGGCGAGCTCGTCGAGCGCGTGGTCGCGCCGCAGGCGGTCGGTCGCGGCATCGGCCGCCATCGGCTCCAGCTCACGCAGGAACGAACCGATCGCCCGCCCCAGCTCGATCGGCCGCCCGACCCCGTCGCCCTTCCAGAACGGCATCTTGCCGGGCTCGCCGGGGGCGGGCGTGACGACGACGCGGTCGGGCTTGATCTCCTCGATCCGCCAGGTCGAAGCACCCAGCAGGAAGGTCTCGCCCACCCGGCTCTCGTAGACCATCTCCTCGTCCAGCTCGCCGACCCGCCGCCCGCCGCGTCCTGATCCGTCGTCGGGCAGGAAGACGCCGTACAGGCCGCGGTCGGGAATGGTCCCGCCGGAGGTGATGGCCAGGACCCGCGCGTCGTTCCGGCTGGTGATCTCGTCGGTGGCGCGGTCCCACACGACCCGCGGGCGCAGCTCGGCGAACTCGTCGGACGGATAGCGGCCGGAGAGCATGTCCAGGACGCCGATGAGCTGCTCACGCGAGAGCTCGCGGAATGCGTCGGCGCCGGTCACCAGGGCCAGGAGATCGTCCACCCGCCAGGTGTCCATGGCGCAGGCAGCCACGATCTGCTGGGCGAGCACGTCGAGCGGCGCCCGGGGAAGTCGCGTCTCCTCGATCGCCCCGGCAAGCATCCGTTCGGCGACGACGGCCGCCTCCAGGAGGTCGCCGCGGTACTTGGGGAAGATGACGCCGTTCGAGACCTCCCCGACGCTGTGCCCCGCCCGGCCGATGCGCTGCAGGCCGGCCGCGACCGATGGCGGCGCCTCGATCTGCACCACGAGGTCGATGGCGCCCATATCGATGCCCAGCTCAAGGCTCGAGGTGGCGATCAGCGCGGGGAGGCGTCCTTCCTTGAGCGCGGCCTCGATCTCGAGGCGCTGCTCGCGGGCAATACTGCCGTGATGGGCCCGCACCAGCTCCTCGCCGGCCAGCTCGTTCAGGCGGCTGGCGAGGCGCTCTGACAGCCGTCGCGAGTTGACGAAGACCAGCGTGGACCGATGGCGGCGGATGAGCTCGAGCAGCTGGGGATGGATCGCCGGCCAGATGGAGTGACGCGCCTCCGGGCCGGCGGCCGGCCCGCTCGGCTGATCGTCCGGATCGAGCAGCTCCCCAAGGCGGCTCATGTCCTCGACCGGGACGGTGATGGTGAGCTGCAGCGCCTTACGCGCCCCGGCGTCCGCGATCGTCACCTCGCGGCCCGGGCCGTTTCCCCCGAGGTACGCGGCGATCGCCTCGAGGGGCCGCTGCGTGGCCGAGAGCCCGATGCGTTGTGGCGGGGGGTGCCCGGCGCCGGTGACGAGCACCTCGAGGCGCTCGAGCGAGAGCGCCAGGTGCGTCCCGCGCTTGGTGGCGGCCAGGGCGTGCACCTCGTCGACGATCACGTGCTCCACGCCGGCGAGGACCGAGCGCGCGCGACTGGTGAGGAGCAGGTACAGGCTCTCCGGGGTCGTGACCAGGATCTCCGGGGGATCCTTCGCCAGGGCACGCCGAGCGTCGGCGGGCGTGTCGCCGGTCCGCGATGCCACCCGGACCTCCGGCAGCTCGACGCCGCTGCGGCTGGCGGTGCGGCGAATCCCGGCCAGCGGAGCACGGAGGTTGCGCTCGACGTCGTAGGCGAGAGCCTTGAGCGGGCTCACGTACAGGATCCGGACACTGCGGTCCGTGCGCGGACGGGGATCGGTGAAGCATCGGTCGAGGCACCAGAGGAAGGCCGCCAGCGTCTTCCCGCTCCCGGTGGGGGCGTGCAGCAGGGTGTGGGCGCCGCCGCTGATGGCTTCCCAGCCCAGCTCCTGTGCGCGGGTCGGGCCAGCGAACGCTTCGGCGAACCACGCGCGGGTGGGCTCGCTGAATCGGGCCAGGGGATCGGCGAGGCGGCGACGGCTCACGGTGCGATGAGTCTACGTCGCGTACCTGACAGAGCCCGACGGGATGCCGGTCGCCTTGGAAGCAGATACGCGATGACCCCGGGTCCCTGAAAGGTACCGGGGCCATCGGTGGGCGCCTGGGCCGAGCTCCCGGCGCCTCGAGGCCGACAGAAAGCCGCGACTCTCTCTATCGGCGGCATCAATCCAGACTGCGTCGCGAGCAGTCGCGCGTTTCGCCGGGACCAGTAGGCCACGGGGCCGGGGAGGGCAGGGTGTGCCGAACGGCCCTTCCAGCATGGTCGGAAGTCACGACAGGCCGGGACTTCGAGCGCGGTACGCTACGCGCCATGCCGACCCGGTACGCGCATCTGCCCCTCCCGGCCTTCCTGGGCGCGCTCGACGCCTGGCGCGCCCGGCCGGGCCTCGCGGAGCGGCCCGCGCTGGAGGAGGCGCTGGCGGCCCTGGTTGAGCGCACCGGCTTTCGCGGCGCGGCGGTGGTCCTCGACGCGCCTCCCCTTGCCCCGGTGGAGCTCCGGGCCGGCACGCTCGCGGCGGAGCACGACCCGGCCGGCTCGACGGGCGAGCAGATCACCGACCTGCCATTGCTGACCGGGATCACCGCGGCACCGGTCGGCACCATCAGGATCGACGGCGCGGGAGATCTGCCCGATGGCCCGCCCGAGCTCGCCCACGCCATAGCGACCGCGATCGAGGCCACCAGGGACCGCGAGCGCGCCCAACAGGCCGAGGCGCACCTCGCCGCTCTCGACGAGGCGGTCCGCGGCATCGCCTCGGTGCTCGACCTCGATCGTGTGCTGCAACCGATCGTCGATCGTGTGCGCGTCCTTGTCCACGCCGACTACGCGGCGCTGGGCATCGTCGACGATGAGGGGATCATCGAGCTGTTCATCACCAGCGGGCTCAGCCCGGGGGATCGCGAGCGCATTGGCCATCCGCCTCGCGGGCACGGGCTCCTGGGCCTGATCACCCGCGAGGGGCGCCCGTTCCGCATCGACGACATCGCGACCGATGAGCGGCGGTACGGGTTCCCAGCGAACCACCCGGAGATGCATCCCTTCCTGGGCGTGCCGGTCCCCTCCCTGGGCCGGACGGTGGGCAACCTCTACCTGACCCGGGGACCCGGCGGACGCCGCTTCACCGCGGATGACCAGGAGCTCGTCGAGCGGTTCGCGCTGCACGCAGGGATCGCGATCGAGAACGCCCGGTTGCACGATCGCGTCCAGCGGCTGACGATCGTCGAGGAGCGTGAGCGGATCGGGCGTGACCTCCACGACCAGATCATCCAGCGGCTGTACGGCATCACCCTCTCGCTGGACGACGTGCCGGAGATCGTCACCGAGGACGCGGCGCTGGCTCGCCAGCGGATCGAGGATGCGATCGAGGCCCTGACCGCCACCATCCAGGAGATCCGGACCTTCGTCTTCGGCCTGCGTCCGGTCGAGCTCGGGGAGCGGGGTCTGGTGGGCGCGCTCGAGCAGCTCGCCGGCGAGCTGAACCGCAATGTCGGCCTGGAGGTCTCCGTGCGGGTGGAGCCAGGCGTCGAGCCGCCCATGGATCAGGTCGCGGAGCTCCTGAGCGTGGCGCGCGAGGCGCTCACCAACGTCGCGCGACACGCGGACGCCCGCGCGGCAGAGCTCGATCTGAGCGATGATGGCACCGCATTTCGTCTCGAGGTGATCGACGACGGGCGCGGATTCGAGGCCTCGGCGCCCGCTCCAGCCGGTCATCATGGACTCGCGAACATGCGGCAACGCGCCGCTCGAGTGGGAGGAATGCTCGAGGTTGCGAGCCAGACAGGACGCGGGACACGTATCATCCTCACGCTACCGCATCGTCCGGGGTTCCGGGTGACCAGCGGATGATGGAGCCGGAAGCATGACCGAGCAGGAAGACAAGATGTCCACATCGCAGACCGACGACCAGGCGACGCCGGAGCGCCCGCTGCGGTTGCTCGTCGTGGACGATCACGAGGTGGTACGCCAGGGACTCGTGGCGCTCCTCGATCGCCGCGAGGAGTTCCAGGTGGTGGCGGAAGCCGGCACCATGGCGGAGGCAATCGCCGCCGCGCGACGGTTCCAGCCCGATCTCGTGGTCATGGACGTACGCCTGCCGGACGGCTCGGGCGTCGAGGCCTGCCGCGAGATCCGCTCCGAGCGCCCGGAGACCAAGGTCGTGATGCTGACCAGCTACCCCGACGAGGAGGCCGTCCTTTCGGCCATCATCGCCGGCGCCTCCGGCTACCTGCTCAAGCAGATCCGGGGCCGGGACCTGGTTGCCGCCCTCCAGTCCGTGGCTCGCGGCGACTCGCTCCTTGACCCGGGAGTGACCGAGCGGGTGCTCGAGCGCGTGCGGCGCGCCGCCACCGGCGGCGAGCAGGACGAGCTCTCGCAGCTCACCGCCCAGGAGCGCAAGATCCTGCTCCTCGTCGCCGAGGGGAAGACGAACAAGGAAATTGCCGGCGAGGTCTTCCTGTCGGACAAGACGGTGAAGAACTACGTGTCGAGCATCCTCTCCAAGCTGAACCTCGAGCGGCGCGCCCAGGCAGCCGCCTTCGTCGCCAAGCACCGGCTCGGCGAGTAGCGCCGGCGCCCTCGAGAAGACCGAGTTCGTCAAGAAGGCTCCAACCCTTCAGCACGTCCTCGGATGGCGACCCACCCGCCAGAGCGAACCGCCGGCCCAAGGCCGGCGGTCTCTTGCTGTGCCCCCGGACGGTAGACTCCGCCGGATGCTCACCGAGCCCACGGCTGCGACGCCCCGCAACGCCGGGCGGCCCACCCAGGACTGGCGCGTCCTGCTGGCGATCTACTCGGCCACCTCGCTCGTCGAGGCGTTCGGGGTCAGCCAGGTATTTGCCTTCCTGCCGCTGCGCCTGCGAGACGTCGGCGTGGCGCCGGACCTCGTCGTGCCTCTCACCGGGCTGTTCACCGCGTTGATCTTCGTGTTCGGCATCTTCCTGGTGCCGTTCTGGGGCGTATGGGCCGACAAGATCAGCCGGCGCGCGGTGATCGTGCGCAGCGCCGTCGTCGAGGCGGTCGTCTTCGCCGGGGTCGCACTGGCCGCGCAGCCCTGGCAGCTGGCCATCGCGCTGCTGCTCACCGGCCTGCAGCTGGGCAACACCGGGGTCATGCTCGCCGCGCTTCGCGACGTGGCTCCGCCTCGCCGCATCGGGACCGTCAGCGCCGCGTTCGGAGCGATGAGCCCGGTCGGCTTCGCCATCGGGCCTGTCGTCGGCGGGTTCATGGTGGACGGCCTGGGCTTTCCGCTGGCATCCATCTTCTGGACCGGCGCCGGTCTCTCGGTGGGGATCGTGGCGCTGCTGCTGGGCGCCTCTCGCGAGGTCCGCCCGGAGATCGTGCCCTCCGGCCGGACCCTGGCCCTGGCGGTGGACGCCGTGCGTGGCGCGTTGGGCGATCCCACGGTGCGTCGTCTCTTCGCGATCTTCGGGGTGGCGATCCTCGGAAACCAGATGATCCGTCCGTACCTGCCGCTGCTGGTGCAGGACCTGGTGGGAGTCGGGCCCGGGCTGGCGAGCGCCATCGGCCTCGTGGTCGGGACGGTGGCCTTCGCGGGCGCCCTCGTCTCGCCGCTCAGCGGTCCGCTCGGTGACCGGGTCGGCCTCAGGGCGGTGCTGGTCGGCGCTCTCCTGGTCGACGGCCTCTCGATCGCGCCCATGCCCTTCGCCGGAACACTGCCGCTCCTGGCCGTGCTGGGCTTCGTCTACGCCGCCTCGTACGCGGCGGTCCAGGCCATGATCTTCGCCCTTGTCGCGACCCAGGCGCCGGCCGAGCGGCGTTCGGCGACCCTCAACCTGGTCCTCCTGCCGCTGTACGTGGCCGGGATCGTGGGCCCCAGCCTCGCCGCCGGTCTGGCCGCGACCGCAGGCCTCTCGGTGCTCTACCCGGTGGCCGGCGGGATCATGGCGCTCAGTGCGCTGGTCCTGGCAGGAATCGTCCGCCCACCGCGAGGACGATCCGTGGGGAGAGCGTCCCGCGCGCCCGGCTAACCGGCAACCAGTGAGCGGTAGAGCTCGACCGTCTCCTCGGCGATGGCCCGCCAGCTGAAACGATCGACCGCGCGCCGACGCCCAGCCGCTCCCATGGCCGCCCGGCGCTCCGGATCGGCGACCAGGGCGTTGATCGTCGCGGCGAGGCCGCGCTCGTAGGCGTCCGGATCCGCGGGCGCCATCGGCTCATCCGCACGCAGCTCCAGGGGGACCAGCAGCCCGGTCTCGCCGTCGACGACCACCTCGGGGATGCCACCCACGTCACTGGCAACGACCGGGCAGTCGCAGGCCATGGCCTCGAGGTTGATGATCCCGAACGGCTCGTAGACCGATGGGCAGCAGAAGACCGCCGCGTGGCTGTAGAGCTGGACCTTGGTCCGCAGGTCGAGCATCTCCGGGATCCAGGTCACGCCACCGTGCTCGGCCTGGGCGGCCGCCACGCCGGCCTCCATCTCCGCGCCGATCTCGCGCGTATCCGGCTGGCCCGCGGCGAGCACCACGTTGATGCCCGGGTCGAGGTGGCGGATGGCGTGCACCAGGTGGATGATCCCCTTCTGCCGGGTCACGCGGCCCACAAAGAGCACGTACGGCTGCGACGGATCGATCCCGCGGGCCTCGAGCGTGTCAATCTCGTCTGTGTGCGCGTACTCGGTGGCGTCGATCCCGTTGTGGATGACGTGGATTCGCTCCTGCGGGACGTCGAACAGGCGGAGCACGTCGGCGCGGGTGTCGGTGCTGACCGCCACCACCGCGTCGGCCATCTCCAGGGCGCTGCGCTCGACCCATGTCGACACGTCGTAGCCGCCGCCCAGCTGCTCGCGTTTCCAGGGCCGCAGTGGCTCGAGCGAGTGCACGGTGATGACCAGCGGGATGCCGTAGGCCAGCCTGGCCAGCACCCCGGCCAGGTGCGTGTACCAGGTATGGCAGTGCACCAGGTCGGATTGCACCGGGTCCGCCACCAGGCCGATGTCACGGCTCAGCGTGCCCCACAGGCCGCGCAGCTGCTCGGGTGCGGCGCTCACGTCATGCGCGGCGGCGTAGGCGCCGACCCGCCAGCCTGGCTCGTCCGCGGGCGCGCCGGCAAAGCTGCGCACGTCGACCTCGATGAGGCGCCGCAGCTCACGGGTCAGGTAGTCGACATGGACCCCGGCGCCGCCGTAGACGTGCGGCGGGTACTCGTTGGTGAGGAGCAGGGCGCGCATACCCCGCAAGGGTAGCGCCGGCGTGACCTGCGTCGTGCCGATTCGGGCCGTTTGGCCCCGAGTGAGCGGATACTCCCCAGTAGTATCATGCCGACATGACCGCTGAACTCACCACGCCACCGCCCACCGCTACCCCGGGCGACCCCGCGAACGAGGTGACCATCCCCGTCATCGGGATGACCTGCGCCAGCTGCGTCAACCGTATCGAGCGGTTCCTGAACCGCGCCGACGGCGTCGCGGAGGCAACCGTCAACCTCGCGTCCGAGCGCGCCACGGTGCGCTTCGACCCGGCGCTCATCGACCGGGACGCGATCGTCAAGACCATCGAGTCCGCCGGGTACGAGGTGGCCGCCGAGCAGGCGGCCGGCGGCGTCACGGATGCAGGGGCCGCCGAGCGGGCGGAGGCCGCGGAGACGGCACAGCGCGCGGCCGAGCAGCGGGAGCTCATCACCGGTGCGGTGCTGGCCACCGCGACCGGGCTGGTCATGATGGCGGTCATGCTCTGGCCCGGCGGCGTGCCATGGCCCATGGAGCGCGTGAACGTCTGGCTCCTGGTCCCGGCCACCCTGGTCGAGTTCATCCTGGGGCGGCGTTTCCTGGTCCGAGCGGCCAAGGGCCTTCCCCACCTCGACCTGACCATGGACACCCTGGTTGCCATGGGCACCCTCGCCGCCTACGGCTACTCGCTGTTCATCACGCTCATGCCGGATGTCGTCACCTCAGCAGGGCTGAGCCTGGAGACGTACTTCGATTCCGCCGCGGTCATCATCGGCCTCGTCCTGTTCGGGCGTTGGCTCGAGGCCCGCGCGAAGGGGCAGGCGGCCGGGGCGGTCAAGGCCCTCCTGCGGCTGCGGCCGCAGACGGCGCGCGTGATCCGTGACGGGCGCGAGATGGACATCGCCATCGAGGAGGTCCGTGCCGGTGATCTCGTCCGGGTCCGACCCGGCGACAAGGTCCCGGTGGACGGCATCATCATCGAGGGCGCGTCGGCGCTCGACGAGTCGATGCTCACGGGCGAACCGCTCCCCGTGGAGAAGACCGTGGGGGCGACGGTGATCGGGGCGACGCTCAACACCTCGGGCTCGTTCGTCATGCGCGCTGAGCGCGTCGGGCGCGACACCGCGCTGGCCCAGATCGTGGCCCTCGTCGAGCGCGCACAGGGCTCGAAGGCGCCCATCCAGCGCGTGGCCGACGCCGTCACCGGCTGGTTCGTGCCCGCCGTGGTCGGGGCTGCGACGCTCACCTTCATCATCTGGATGCTCATCGGGCCCGAGCCGCGGCTGCCGTTCGGGCTGGCGAGCGCCATCGCCGTGCTGATCATCGCCTGCCCCTGCGCCATGGGCCTGGCGACGCCGACGGCCATCATGGTCGGCACCGGGAAGGGGGCCGAGCACGGGATCCTGGTGCGCGACGGCGGCGCGCTCGAGAATGCCCAGCGCATCACGGCCATCGTCCTGGACAAGACCGGGACCATCACCCGCGGGCGGCCGGAGGTGACCAACGTCATCGCGGCGGCCGGCGTGGACGACCGCCAGCTCCTGCAGCTCGCGGCCGCCGTGGAGCGTGGAAGCGAGCATCCCGTGGCCGAGGCAATCGTGCGCCGAGCCGACGCGGCCGGCCTCGAGACGGCTCCGGTGGAAGGGTTCACCGCTCTGGCCGGGCTGGGAGCCACGGCGCGATCGGGCGATCACGTCCTGCGCATCGGCTCCGCCCGTCTCGTCGCGGAGGCCGGCATCGACCCGGCACCCTTCGCCGCCATCGCGGAGCAGGCGGAGACGGTGGGCCAGTCCATGGTCTATGTCGCCCGCGACGACGAGCTGCTCGGGGTCCTGACGGTCGCGGACACGGTGAAGCCGGAGTCCGTCGAGGCGATCCGCCGCCTGCACGACACCGGGCTCGACGTGTGGATGATCACCGGTGACCGGCGCGGCGCCGCGGTCACCATCGGTGCCGCGGTGGGGATCGCACCGGAGCGGATCCTGGCCGAGGTGCTGCCCGACCAGAAGGCCGCGAAGGTCGCCGAGCTGCAGGCCGCCGGAGCCGTGGTCGCCATGGTCGGCGACGGCATCAACGACGCGCCGGCCCTCGCGCAGGCCGACCTGGGCATCGCGATCGGGACCGGGGCCGACGTGGCACTCGAGGCGAGCGACGTCACGCTGGTCGGCGACGACCTGCGCGGCGTGCCGACCGCCGTCCGGCTCTCGCGCGCGACAATGCGGACGATCCGCCAGAACCTGGGCTGGGCCTTCGGCTACAACATCGTGCTGATCCCCATCGCCGCGGGTGCGTTGTATCCGCTCACCGGCTGGCAGCTGTCCCCGGCCCTGGCCGCGGGCGCCATGGCCTTCTCCAGCGTCAGCGTCGTCAGCAACTCGCTTCGGCTCCGTCGCTTCCGCATCGGCTGAGTGACCCCGCCGACGCCACGAACCAACCCGACAACGACAGGCAAAGGAGCAATCGATCTCATGACCGACATGCAGACCCCCGCGATCGCCAAGGACCCCGTCTGCGGCATGGAGGTCAGCCCGGAGGTGGCCACCGCCAAGGGCCTGACCGCTGAGCACGAGGGCGAGACGTACTACTTCTGCGGCAAGGGCTGCCAGCTCGACTTCATGGACGACCCGCGGCCCTACTTCGAGCCCGGGTACGAACCGCACATGTAGCCGCGACGCGCGGCTGGGGGGCCGGCACCATCGGGCCATGGCCCGCCGGTACCATCTGGTGACCCGGCTCGCTTGACGGGAAGACCCGGAGATCCCGATAATTCGTTACCACCGAACTATCTGGAGATACCGAACATTCCGCATTCTCCGAATGAGCCCGCGAGGCTGCGGGCCGTCGAGCGGGCGATGGAGGCCTTCGAGCGCTTCCATGCGCGCATCGCCGCGCTCCACGCACCCGAAGTCGCGGACGTCCACCTCACCATCGCCCAGCTCAAGGCGCTGTACCTCGTCGCGGCGGCCGGACCAATCCGAATCAGCACGCTGGCCGTACGGTTGGGCACCGCGGTCTCGACGACCAGCGGCGTCGTCGACAGGTTGGTCGGCATGGGCCTCCTCGAACGTCTCGAGGACACCGCTGACCGACGGCAGGTCCTCGTCAGCGCAACGGCGGAGGCCCAGCGACAGCTGGAAGAGATGTCCGAGCTGGGACGCGAGCGGATGCGGGATCTCCTCCTTCGCCTTCACACGGCGGCCGAGATCGAGACCGTGGAACGTGCCGTGAGCCTGCTGACCGATGCGGCCGCCACCATCACCGAGGACACCACCCCATGACCTGGATCTCCCGAGCCGCCGTCAGCCGGCGCACCGTCACCCTCCTCCTCGCGGCCGCGCTCTTCGGAGGCGGCATCGTTGCCTGGGCCAATCTGAAGCAGGAGCTCCTCCCCGACGTCTCGTTCCCGGTGGCAACCGTGCTGGCGCCCTACCCGGGTGCCGCGGCGGACGAGGTCGCCAGCCAGGTCGTGGGGCCCATCGAGCGCGCCGTCGAGTCCGTGGCGGGGATCGAGCAGGTCCGCTCCACCTCGGCGAACTCGATCGGGTTCGTGATCGCCCAGTTCGCCTACGGCACGAACGTCGATGAGGCGGTCTCCAGCATGGAGAAGTCCATTGCCGCGCTGTCCCTGCCGCAGGGTGTGAGCCCGGCGGTCTCCGCGCTCAACATCAACCAGGCGCCGGTGGTGATCGCATCCATCTCGTCGGCGAGCAGCTCGCTCACCGAGCTGAGCCAGGTCGCGGCGACCCAGATCGTCCCCGAGCTGGAAGGGATCAGCGGCGTTGCCAACGTGCAGATTACCGGTGGCCTGACCGACCAGGTCACCATCACCCTTGATCCGGTGGCGATCAGCCAGAAGGGCGCCTCCTATCAGCAGATCGCTGCGGCCCTGGGCGCGGCGAACGTGACGATCCCTGCCGGCCAGCTGGCGGCCGGGGAGGCGGCCGTGCCGGTCACCGTGATCAGCCAGATCGGGTCCCTCGACGGTCTGCGCCAGATCGTGGTCGGGATCGACCAGTCGAGCGGGGCCCCCGTCCCGGTCCACCTTGGCGACGTCGCCGCCATCGCGCAGCAGCAGGTCGCGGACACCGGGTACGGAAGCCTGAACGGTCGCGAGGCGCTGGGGCTCAGCGTGAGCAAGACCGTCTCGGCCAACACCGTGCAGGTTGCCGGCGCGGTGACCGCCAAGCTCGATGAGATCGCGGCGTCCGGCGTCGCGAACCTGAAGATCGACGTCGTGTCGAACCAGGCCGATTTCATCATCGAGTCGCGGGACGGCCTGCTGCGGGAGGGTGGCCTGGGCGCGCTCTTCGCCGTCCTGACCATCTTCGCCTTCCTCTTCAGCCTGCGCTCGACCTTCGTCGCCGCGCTCAGCATCCCCCTCTCGCTGCTCATCGCCCTGGTGCTGATGCAGTTCAGCGCAGTGACCATCAACATCATGACCCTGGGCGGCCTGGCGGTCGCCGTGGGGCGGGTCGTCGACGACTCGATCGTGGTCCTGGAGAACATCTACCGGCACCGCGCCATGGGCGAGGACCGCCTGGCCGCGGCGCTGCACGGACCGTCGGAGGTCGCGTCCGCGATCACCTCCAGCACGCTGACCACGGTCGCCGTCTTCCTTCCCCTGGGCTTCGCCGGTGGCCTCGTCAGCCAGTTCTTCCTCCCCTTCGCCCTGACGGTCACCTTCGCCCTCCTCGGATCGCTGGTGGTGGCACTGACCGTGATCCCGGTGCTGGGCTACTTCTTCGTGCGGGCCCCGCGTGACGAGGTCGACGCCTCCGGCGAGCCCCGACGTTCCATCTGGGTGCGCCTGTACGACCCGACCATCCGGTTCGTGCTGCATTCGCGATGGCGCTCGGCCGGAGTGGTTGCGGCAGCGTTCGCCCTCTTCGTGGGCTCCCTGGCGATCGTGCCGCTGCTGCCGACCCAGTTCATCAACTCCGGGTCGGAGAAGATCCTCACTGCCAGTCTCTCCCCGCCGTCGGGCACCACCTCCCAGGCGGTGCGCGACCGCGCTCAGCAGGCGGAGAAGATCCTCCTGGCCGATGGCGAGGTCAGCCTGGTGCAGACCACGGTGCCCGCCGAGGGCGACACGGGCTTCCAGACCCTCATCGCCGCGCAGTCCGGTCGGGCTGCGAACTCCGCCACCATGATCATCCGGCTCGATCCGAGCGCCGATCTCGTGGCCTCCGCGCAGCGGCTGGAGCGCGAGCTGGCGCCGCTGAACGTCGACGGATGGGATTCCGTGGTTCAGCAGACGAACGGGTCTGGCGGGGGCGGAGGGACCATCTCGCTGGTGGTGAGCGGTCCGGACGCGGACACGGTGGAGTCCGCCACCCAGACCGTGAGCTCGTCGCTGGCCGGGGTCGACGGACTGGGCGTCATCACCAGCGACCTGGTGGCCGCCACTCCCCAGATCGTGGTCCGCATCGACCCGGCCCGGGCGGCAGCCGTGGGCCTGAGTCCGGCCCAGGTGGGCGGCATCGTCCGCGGGGCGCTGACTCCCACGACCATCAGCAAGCTCGAGCCGGCGTCAGGCGGCGCGTCACAGGACGTCGTGCTCCGGTTCGATCCGAGCGCGATCGGCTCGGTGGCAACCCTGCAGCAGCTCAGCGTGGGGCCGGGCGTGCACCTGGGTGACGTCGCCGACGTCGCCCAGCAGGAGGTCCGCGCCACGATCACCCGGATCGATGCTGCGCCGGCCGCCACGGTGACCGCGGAGATCACCAGCGAGGACACCGGCGCCGTGTCGGCAGCGGTGTCCAAGGACCTCGACGCGCTCCAGGGCTCCGGCAGCCTGCCGGCCGGCGTCTCGGTCGAGATCGGCGGCGTGGCCGCCCAGCAGTCCGAAGCGTTCGGTGGCCTGTTCACGGCCATGGGCGTGGCGGTCGTGCTGGTCTACGTGATGCTGGTCCTGGCCTTCAACTCGCTCCTCACCCCGTTCATCATCCTGTTCAGCCTGCCATTCGCGACGGTTGGTGCCTTCCCGGCACTCCTGCTCACCGGCCGCGCCGTCGGGGTCAGCGCGCTCATCGGCTTCCTCATGCTGATCGGGATCGTGGTCACCAACGCGATCGTCCTGCTCGACCTCGTCGAACGGAACCGCTCCGAGGGAATGCCGGTCCGCGAGGCGCTGATCCGGGGTGGACACACGCGCGTTCGGCCGATCCTGATGACGGCCATCGCCACGATCCTGGCCCTGGTCCCGCTGGCCGCAGGATTCAACGAAGGATCGATCATCGCGGCGGAGCTCGGGACCGTGGTGATCGGCGGCCTGCTGAGCTCGACGTTCCTCACCCTGATCGTGGTGCCGGCCGCCTACAACCTGGTGATGGGTCGGCGCGCGCGGGCCGCGGCCGTGGCCATCGAGGACCGGGAGACCGTCGCCGGCTGAGAGCTGCGACGGGGGCGACGAAGTCGACCGCGACCGGTAGACTTCAGCACCGCATGTCCCTCATCAGCGCCCGCGCCCTCACCCACCGCTATCCCGGCGACATCCTGGCCCTCGACTCCCTGACGCTGGAAGTGGAGCCCGGCGTCATCGGGCTGGTCGGAGCCAACGGCGCCGGGAAGAGCACCTTCCTGAAGATCCTGCTGGGCCTGCTGGACCCGACCAGCGGCGATGCCTCGGTGCTGGGCTTTGACGTGCGCCGCGAGGGGACCCGGATCCGCGCGCTGGTGGGCTACATGCCCGAGCACGACTGCCTGCCGCCGGACCTGTCCGGCACAGAGTTCGTGACCCACATGGGCAGGATGTCCGGCCTCCCCGCCGCGGGCGCCCGTGAGCGCGCCGCCGACGTGCTGCGCCACGTGGGCCTCTACGAGGAGCGCTACCGGCCCATTGGCGGCTACTCGACCGGCATGAAGCAGCGCGTCAAGCTCGCGCAGGCGCTGGTCCACGACCCGAAGCTGCTCCTCCTCGACGAGCCGACCAACGGCCTGGACCCGGCCGGCAGAGACGAGATGCTCCAGCTGATCCGGCGCACCGGGACGGAGTTCGGCATTGCGACGCTCGTCGCCAGCCACCTGCTGGGCGAGATCGAGCGGGTCTGCAGCTACCTGCTGGCCATCGATGCGGGACGGCTCCTGCGGGCGGCGCCGATCGCCACCTTCACCGAGCGCACCGGCACGCTGGCGGTCGAGGTGGAGGACGGGTCCGAGGCACTCGCCGCCCGGCTGGCGGCGGCCGGCCTGGTCGCCACGGCCAGCGGCCGGACCGTGCTGGTGGAGGCAACCGACGGCCAGCCGTTCGACCTGGTGCGCGACGCCGTTGACGACCTGGGCCTGGCGCTCGTCCGTCTCGAGCAGCGACGGCATCGCCTGGAGGACCTGTTCCGCGACGAGGCCAGCGATGACGCCGCCTGAGCCGGCAACGGCCCCGCCGGTCGCCGGGCCAGATGCAAACGCGGGAGCCATCTACGACATCGGCTACCGCGGCTACGAGGGGCCGCGGCTCGGCCGCCGGTCCGCGGTGTGGGCGCTCTTCGTCGCCAGCCTGCGGGCCTGCTTCGGCCTTGGACGCAGCGGGCGGGCGAAGATCGTTCCCTTCGGCGCGCTGGCCTTCGCGTCGTTCCCCGCCATCGTCCAGAGCGCGATCAGCGCCACCGCCGGTCCGATCGCCTCGCAGGTTGGCGTCACCTACGACAACTACCTGTGGCAGTCGAGCATCCTGTCGGTCATCTTCCTCGCCGCACAGGCTCCCGAGCTGCTGGGCAGCGACCAGCGCCACCGGGTCCTGACCCTCTACTTCGCGCATGCGCTGGAGCGGATCGACTACGCGCTGGCAAAGCTGGCGGCGATCGTGGTAGGGCTGCTGGTCATCACCGTCGTGCCACTCCTGATCCTCTTCCTGGGCCAGACCTTCGTCGCGTCGGACCTGTTCGCCGGGTTCCGGGACCAGCTCGGCTACCTGCCGGAGATCGCCGTCACCGGACTCACCTACGCGCTGCTCTTCGCCGCAATCGGGATGTCGATCTCGGCCTTCACCCCGCGCCGCGCCTACGCCACGGCGGCCATCGTGGCCGTATTCCTGGTGGGCACCGCCCTCCAGGCGCTCCTGCGCCGCGCCGGGACCGGGGACTGGCCCGTGCTCCTCGAGATGAACGCCATTGGCGAGGGCGTGCGGCATACGCTGTTCGGCGGAACGGCGAACGGCCCGGTTGCCGGCGCCGACCTCGGAGGCGTGGTCTACCTGGGCGCCGCGGCGGCGGTCGTGCTGGTGGGCATCGGGGTCTATCTGTGGCGCTACCAGAGGATCGAGGCATGACCCCGCCGGTCGCACCAGCAACCGCGGTACCGGGCGCACCACCCGCGCCGGTCGAGGTCAACGCCGTCTCGCGCTGGTACGGGAACGTGGTCGCCGTGAACGAGGTCACGTTCCGCCTCGAGGCCGGCGTCACCGGGCTCCTGGGACCCAACGGCGCGGGAAAGAGCACGCTCCTGCACCTGATAGCCGGCCTCCTGGCACCGTCCGCCGGCACCGTCACCGTGCGCGGCCGCCCTGCCTTCGGCGATCCCAGCGTCTACGCCGGCATCGGCCTCGTCCCCGAGCACGAGGCGCTCTACCCATTCCTCACCGGTCGCGAGTTCGTGGAGGCCAACGCCCGCCTCCAGCGTGTCCCCGACCCGGCCGCGGCCACGGCTCGCGCCATCGACGCGGTCGACCTGGCCCAGAGCCAGGACCGCACCCTGGGGACCTACTCGAAGGGGATGCGTCAACGGGCCAAGGTGGCGGCCGCGCTCGTCCACGACCCGGAGATCCTGTTGCTGGACGAACCGTTCAACGGGATGGACCCGCGGCAGCGGCTGCACACCATGGAGCTGCTCCGCCAGCTCGCGGCCGACGGACGGACCATCCTCTTCTCGAGCCACATCCTCGAGGAGGTGGAGCGCGTCGCCGATCGGGTGCTGGTCGTCGTCGCCGGCCGCCTGGCGGCATCGGGCGACTTCCGGGCCATCCGCCGCCTCATGACCGACCGGCCGCATACCTTCACGGCTCGCTCATCGGACGACCGTGGCCTGGCCTCTGCGCTGCTGGACGAACCGGCGGTGACCGGGGTGAGCCTCGACGACGGGCTGGTCACCGTGCGGTCCAGCGATTTCGGCGCCTTCAGCCGGGCGGTGGCCGGCGCGGCGCGCCGCGCCGACGTGACCCTCTACGAGCTGCTTCCCACCGACGAGTCGCTCGAATCGGTCTTCAGCTACCTGGTGCGCCGATGATCTTCAACCCGGTCATCGCCTCCATCACCGTCCGCCAGCTGCTCAGCCGGCGGAGAACGCTGCTCCTCGTGCTGCTGGGTGCCATCCTCCTCGTGGTGGCGCTCGTCAAGCGCGTCTCGAGCGCCGGTCCCGAGCCGAACTTCACCGCTCACCTGCTCAGCGACATGGGCATCGCCGTGCTCATGCCCCTGGTCGCGCTCATCTTCGGCACCGGCACCATGGGTGCCGAGCTCGACGAGGGGACCGCGATCTACATCCTGGCCAAGCCCATTCCGCGCTCCACCGTGCTCATCACCAAGCTGGTGATCGCGGTCGGCTGCAGCGTCCTCCTGACCAGCATCCCGCTCCTGCTGGGCGGGCTCCTGGCCGGCGGAGACGGGTCCGTCTCCCTGTCGCTGGGATTCGCGGCGGCTGGCGCCATCGGCTCCGCCATCTACTGCGCGATCTTCGTGGCGCTCAGCCTGGTGACCGGTCGCGCGTTCATCTTCGGGCTCGCCTACGTGCTGGTCTGGGAGGGGTTCCTGGCCGGTCTCTTCGCCGGGACCCGGACGCTGTCGGTGCGGGAGCAGACCCTCGCCTTCGCCCAGGCCATCGCGAGTCCGCCGAGCAACGTCTTCAGCGCCGAGCTGCCCGTCGGGACCGCTGCGGTGGTTGCCGTCGTGGTGACCGCCCTGGCGATCGTCATCGCCGCGCGACGGATGCGCCGGATCGAGATCACCGGGGAGACCAGCTAGCCGTGCGACCCTGGTCCCACCCGATGGCCGGCCGGCTCGACGAGCACGTGCTCGACAGCCAGGCCCTGACCGGCAACCCCCTTGGCGACCCGCACCGGCGGCCCATCTGGATCTGGACGCCGCCGGGCTACGACGCCGAGCCCGCGCGTCGCTACCCGGTGATCTACCGCATCCAGGGCTTCACCGGGCAGGAAGACATGTGGCGCAACCGTCAGCCGTTCAAGCCGAATCCCATCGAGGCCGCGGATGCCGTGTTCGTGCGCGGGGACGTCCCGCCCGCAATCCTGGTCTACGTCGACGCCTGGACCAGCCTGGGAGGATCCCAGTTCGTGGACTCGCCGGCCACGGGGCGCTACCACACCTACCTCTGCGACGAGGTGGTGCCCTTCGTCGATGCCACGTACCGCACCCTGGCCGATCGGGCCCACCGCGCGATCGCCGGAAAGAGCAGCGGCGGCTATGGGGCGATGGTCACCCCCATGCTGCGCCCGGATCTCTTCTCCGCGCTCGCGACGCACGCCGGCGACGCGCTCTTCGAGCACTGCTACCTGGCCGATGCGCGCACGGCGGTGCGCGTCCTGCGCGATCGCTACGACGGGAGCCTGGATCGCTTCCTGTCCGCCTTCCGCGAGCACCCCGATCGCCTGGACGGCCGCGACTGGGACGTCCTGGACATCTACGCCATGGCCGCCTGCTACGCCGCCGATCCCGACGGGAGCGTCAACCTGCCTGTCGACCTTGCCGACGGCAGGCTGCTGCCCGAGGTGTGGGACCGGTTCCTCGCCTGGGACCCGGTGCGGATGGTCGCGCGCCACGCTGAGGCCCTGCGCTCGATGCGCGGCATCTGGATCGACGCGGGGCGGTCCGATGACTACTTCCTGGACCTGGGCGCGGAGGCGTTCCGGGTCGAGCTCGAGCGGATCGGCGTGACGGAGCCGGTCGTCCACTTCGAGCTGTTCGACGGGACGCACGCCGGGATCGACTGGCGCTATCCGATGGCCATCGCCTGGCTCGCGGAGCGCATCGCCTCCCCGACCTGAGAGCCGGCCCGGGCGGCACGGGCGCCCGTATCGAGCGGGCGCGCCTCAGCCGGCGGCGGCCGCGACTGCCGAGCGAAGCCCGTCGAGCGAGAGCGACCCGTTGTACGGCTGGCCGTTGATGAAGATCGACGGCGTGCCCGGCAGCTGCAGGTTGCTCGCCGTGTCGGCATCGGTCTGAACGGCCTGGCGAGCAGCAGAGCCCTCGAGGTCGGCCTTCCAGGTCGGCACGTCGAGGCCGGCGTCGGTGGCAAGCTGGGTGAAGTACGTCGTGGCCTGGTCGTTCGACAGGCTCTCCCAGGCGGTCTGGGTGCTGAAGAGGCGGTCGTGCATGGGCCAGAACTTGCCCTGGATCTGCGCGGCGGCGGCCGCGCGGGCGGCGAGGAGGGCGTTCTGATGCTGCGGCAGGGGGAAGTAGCGGTAGGTGAGCGTGATGGATCCGTCGTCGACGAGCTGCTGGAGCTCCGGCGAGACCGCGGCGCAGGCCGGGCACTGGAAGTCGGAGAACTCCACCACGGTCACCGGTCCGCTCCCCTCCTGTGGTGCGGTCGCCGGGGCCAGGGTGGCGTTCCCGCTCGCGGTCGGGACGTTGGTCGAGCCCTGACCGACGGCGCTGCCAAGGAGCAGACCCACGACCAGGATCGCCATGGCGCTCGAGGCATACAGGCCGCTGCGGCGCAGCGAGGCGCGCTGGGTGTCGATCTCGCGGGCCACGCGGCGCTGGGCACGCCGCGATCCGTCGGTCCGGGCGGCCTGCTCCTCGCCGCCGAGGAAGACGGCGACGGCGGCACCGAAGAGCACCAGGCTGGCCGCGGCCTGACCGAGGCACCAGGTGCAGAAGGCGTGGATGACGAAGGCCTCGACGCCGGTCAGGAACACCGAGACGCCCACCCCCACCACGCCCACGGCCAGGAGCGCCGTCCGTGGCGGCATGCCCAGCAGCGGGCCTGGAGCAACCGAGCGCCAGGCCGTCCAGGCAGCCGCGAGGTAGAAGAGCAGCCCGAGGAGCGGGGTGGGAATGCCCAGCGGGTACGCGAAGGCACTGGTGCGGACCTCGTCGCACCCGGTGCCCGTCAGGCAGATGCCGCCGCTCCCCCCGAGATACTCGACCAGGAGGTAGGCGGAGATGCCGGCACCCACGATCGCGGCGACCAGGGCAACCTGCCGCCATGTGGAACGTTGCTGCATGTGCCGAGCATGCCCGAGCCTGCGTGAGGCCGCAACCTGCCGAAGGTCCCGCGGGCTCGTGCCGGGTGCCCCACAGCCCTCAGGCGCCGTCAGGCGCCGGTCTGCAGGCGGACGACCGCGCCGGGGCGCGACGGGCGGCGGGAGACGGACAGGTCATCGAGCGCCCCGCCGTCACGGTACACGGCGCGCTTCAGAGCACGAGACGAATGGAACAGGACGAGCGGGTCCAGCCGCAGGCGTCCTGCGAAGTAGCCCTGGGTCCACTCGCGCCGTCGCGGGTCGTCGTGGAACGTGAAGCGCGCGCGCAACGGGTCGGATCGGTCAACCTCGACCAGCTCCATCCCCAGGGAGAGGAGGGTCGCGGCGAAATAGAGGTCAACGGTGCTGTACTGCGCTCTCGGGTCTCTGGGCTGGCTGGCCATTGCGACTGTGGACCTCCTTGGCGACCGGTGCCGTGGTACCGCGCGGCCGCTTTGCGGGTGAGGGAAAAGGGGTAAGGGGGACCGGCCGTCGGACTCCGGTCCCCCTCCTCGATTGGCCGGGTTCGGCCCTCTGCGCTAATGGGCGGCGATGGTCACCCACGCGTAGAAGTTGTCCCCGGTGTTCTGGTTGTCCTGTGCGGTCGGTCGCAGGTTCTGGACCCACGGCTTGACCACCGTGAAGCGCTGTCCGAAGCGGACGGGGATGATCGGGGCATCGGCCATGACCATCTCCTGCGCCTGGTTGTAGAGGGGGATCTGCTCCTCCAGCGTGGACTTCTGAGCGGCCTGGCCGAGCAGTGCGTCCAGGTCCTTGTTGCAGTAGCCCATGTAGTTGTTCGCCGACGTGCAGCTGAACAGGTCCGTCAGGAAGTTGTTCGGGTGCGGGTAGTCCGCGCCCCATCCGAGACGGAAGATGCTGAAGGGGTCGGTCCCGAGGCGATCCAGGTACGCGCCCCACTCCAGGCCGACGGGCTCGACGGAGACGCCGAAGGCGGTCCGCCAGGCTTCGTTCATGAAGTCGATCTTGTTCTCCCAGTTGGCGCCGGTGTTGTACCCGATCTGCAGCTTGAGGTCGCTGGCGCTTGCGACGCCCGCTTCCTTCAGGCCGGCATCGAAGTCGGCCTTGGCCTTGGTCAGGTCAAAGGGATAGAAGACCGTGTCCTGGTGGCCCGGCATGCCCGGCGGGACCATGCTGTCCGCCACGACACCGATGCCCGCGAAGGCGGTCGCCATCATGGTCTTCTTGTCGATCGCCTCGTTGAAGGCCTGTCGGAGCTTCACGCTCTTGGTGAACGGGCTCTTGGCCTGCTTGACATCGAAGCCGAAGTAGGTGATCGACAGGGTCGCCCCCGAGACGACCTGCTGGCTCAGCGCCGGGTCGTTCTGGATGCGGGAGACCTCCTGTGAAGGCACCAGGGCGGTGTCCTCCTCGTCCGCCTCGTAGGCCGCGAGCACGGCTGTCGGATCGGTGATCATCGTGTAGTCGATCTCGGCGATCGTGGGAGCGCCCACGCCCAGCTTCTCGCCGATGGCGGGATTCCAGTTCGGATTGGGCTTCAGCACGATCTTCGAGTTGTGCGTCCACTCGGTCATCGTCATCGGGCCCGAGGCGACGAAGTTGGCGGCCTCGGTGAAGTCCTTGGTCTCGACCCACTTCTTCTCCAACGGCACGGTGCCGTACAGGGTCGCGATGTAGACGAAGTACGCGGCGGGGTGGGCGAGCGTCACGACGAAGGTCTTGTCGTCGGGCGCGGCCACGCCGAACTTGGCGAGCATGGCGTCGATATCGGCGTCCGATGCCGTCGAGGTGTCGACGCCCAGCAGCTCGCTGCCGCCGACGACGTCAGCCATGATGTAGCTGTAGCCCGCGGCGTTGCGCGGGTCGATCAGGCGCTTCCAGCTGAAGACGAAGTCACCGGCGGTGATGGCGTCTCCGTTGGAGTACTTGATGTTGTCTCGCAGGTGGAAGGTGATCACGGTCCCGTCGGGGCTGATGTCCCAGCTCTGCGCGAGCCACGGGATGACATTGAGCTGCTCGTCGTAGAAGACGAGGGTGGCCGTCGTCTGGCGCAGGACTGCGATCGATGCGCTGTCGGTCGCCTGCGTCGGATCCTGGCTGGGAGGCTCGGTGCCGAGGTCGGCCCGCATGATCTGCTCGTCGGCCATGGCCGGCGCGGATGGCTGAGAGGATGCGCTTGGCCCTGTGGAGCTCCCCTGTCCGCCGCAGGCGGCGAGGAGGAGCGCCAGGCTCAAGGCAGTTCCCATGAGTCGTCTCACGGTTGCTCCTTCTTGCGTTCCGGTGAGTTCCGTCGTTCGGGCATAGGGCCCGGGTGCACCCCGTTTGCCCTAACCTACCCACCAGACTCGCGCGAAGTTCAACCACGTCGCCGGATGGCGAGAAAAGTCGCCGCGTAGCAGCGGATGGCCCGGCGATCGGCTATCGTTGCCTCTCGTGGAGCTCGTCACCAATCCCGCCGCCCCACCCGGAACGCCCCGTGTGCTCCCGGTGCGCATCGAATCGGGCGCCTCCTTCGAGATGCTGGCCACGTTGTGGGCATTCCTGCATCGGAGCCACCATCCGTACTACGACGTTGGGCGTTCATGGTTCGACCGCGTCGTCGCCGATGCTCCCGAGACGGCGGGCCGCGTGCGCGCCTTCGCCGGCGCGTCGCTCATGGTCTGGGACCATGTCCTTGGCCTCGCGCTCGACGGCGGGCCGCCATTCGAGGTGGCGCGCCTCGTCGACCAGGTCGAGGCCATGGACCCGGCCGACCTGCGGCTGGCGCTTCTCGGCCGCCGAAGCCGGCCCGTGCAGCGCGCCGTGGGTGCCGAGCGCATCGAGGAGGCCGCCGCCGGCAACGCCACCGCACGGCGCGACTTCATGCGGCTTGCCTGGCCCGATGAGGCGCCGTGGCAGGCGGGACTCCGCCAGCTCTTTCGCCGCGAGCCGATCGAGACCCGCACGGAGCTGGTCGCCGTGCTGCGCGCCTGGGAGCGCGACGTCTTCGCTGGCTACCGCGACCCCGTGATGCCGGCGCTGTCGGCCGATGCGGCCGCGAAGCGCGCGAGCGCGGGCACGCTCTCCGCGCCGGAGGTGATCCGCTCCGCGCTGGACACCGGCTACACGCCCACGGGCGACGTGGCCGGGGTCGTCCTGGTGCCGTCGTTCATCATCCGGCCCTTCGTGTACTTCATCGAGCATGGCGACCAGATGCTCTTCCTCTATCCCGTCCCCGACCGATCGGCCGAGGCCGTTGACCCGGGACCGCCCGAGCGACTCGTGAAGCTGGCCCAGGCGCTCGGGGATCGCGGGCGGTTGGAGATCCTGGGTGTGCTCCGCGAGCGGGACATGGCCGTGAAGGAGATCGCGACGGAGCTGGGGCTCGCTCGCTCGACGCTGCGCCATCACCTGGGCATCCTCCAGGGCGCCGGGCTCATTCGGCCGGTCCAGGTCGGCACGGGATTCTCCCGCTTCCAGCTGCGCGAGGAGGCGGCGACCGACCTCGCCGAACTGCTCGATCGGTTCCTTCGCAGGAGCATGCCGTGAGCGGCGACTCGCCCGAGGGTGACACGCCGCGCGTCACCGACAACCCCGATGAGCGGCGCTACGAGGTGTGGGTCGGCGACCGGCTGGCGGGCAAGGCCGAATACCGGCGGGCCGGTGACCGCGTCATCTTCTTCCACACCGAGATCGGCCAGGATTTCGCGGGGGGTGGGATCGGCTCCCACCTCGCTCGGCAGGCGCTCGACGACGTCCGCCGCCGGGGCCTGCGAGTCACCCCGAAGTGCCCCTTCATCGCCGCCTACATCCGCCGTCACCCGGAATACCAGGAGCTCGTCTCCGAGCCCTCCTCCCGCCCCGCTCCCGACGCCTGACGGCCCGCTGCGGCCGCCGGACCTTGCCGGTTGCATGATTCTGCATCGGTGTGCATAATCATGCGCCCATGTCCGAGCCGGTTCACCCGACCCCATCCACGGAAGCACTTCCCCGCTGGGCAGGTGTCGCCACCGCGGCCCTCAGTGACGCCATGCTGCAGCTTGGCGGCACCGCGACCGAGGACGCGCCTCTCGCCGCGCACGACGTGGCGGCCTCGATCGTCCACCTCGACGAGCTGGAACGCCTTGGGCTGCTGAGCGCCGACGCAGCCGCCAGCGCACGGGAGGGCCTGGAGGCCATCGCCGGGGAGCTGGCCGATGGCACGTTCGCCTGGCGGGCCGCGGACGAGGACATCCACATGAACGTGGAATCCGCGCTGGCGGACAGGGTCGGCGAGGAGATCGCGGGTCAGCTCCAGGCAGGCAGAAGCCGGAACGAGGAGGTTGTCACCGACGAGCGACGCTGGCTGCTGGCCACCGTCGCCGGCCTGGACGCCGCCATCGCGTCGCTGCAGGCGAGCGTGCTGACGCGTGCGCGCGAGGCCCTCGACGCGGGAGCGGTGATCCCTGCGTTGACCCACGGGCAGCCCGCACAGCCGGTGCTGCTTGCGCACGAGCTGCTGGCCTGGGTCGAGATGCTGTGGCGCGACCGGGGACGACTGGCCGATGCCGGGGGCCGAGCCGACCGTTGCCCCGCGGGCTCCGGAGCGGTCGCCGGGTCGGGGCTGCCGCTCGACCGCGAACGGATCGCGACCGCGCTTGGCTTCTCCGCGATCACCGCCAACTCGATCGACGCGGTCGCCGACCGTGACTATGCGGCCGAGCTGGCGGCTGCCTGTGCCATCTGTGCCGGGCACCTCTCCCGCCTCGCCGGCGAGCTCGCCGGATGGTCTGCGCCCGCGGTTGGCTGGGTGCGTCTGGGCGACGGGTACGTGTCGGGCAGCTCCATGCTCCCGAACAAGCGCAACCCCGACGCCTGCGAGCTGGTCCGCGGGCGCGCGGCGCGCGTGCAGGCCGACCTGGCCGTCATCCTGGCGGTGCCGCGCGGCTTGCCCCTGGCCTATCACCGCGACCTCCAGGAGACTCGCGCCGCCATGCTCGACGCGGCAGGCTCCCTGGCGCTCTGCGTGCAGGTCATGGACGGTGTCGTGAGCACGGCGACCTTCGATCACGCCGCAATGAGCCGCGCCGCGGGGGGCGGCCACCTGGTCGCCACGGCGCTGGCGGAGCGCCTGGTGGCCGCCGGCGTCCCGTTCCGGGTCGCGCATCACCGGGTCGGTTCGCTCGTGGCACGCGCCCAGGAGGCGGGCGTCGAGCTGGGTGCCCTGCCGCCAGCCGTCCTCGACGATGCGCTCCCGGAACTCGCGCAGGATCCGGACCCGGTTCCAACCCTGGAACAGGCGCTGGCCGCGCCGGACCTCCCCGGCGGCACCGCGCCCAACCGGGTCGCCGCCGCGCTGGCCGCCGCGCGCCAGCGGATTGCCCAGGGAGACTCACCATGAGCGCGCCTCGAGAAACCGTCAGGGCGGCGGTGGTCGGCGCCACGGGGTATGCAGGCAGCGAGCTGATCCGGCTGCTGGCGGGTCATCCCGGGGTGACGATTGCATCGGTCCATGCGCGTGACCGGGACGGCGTGCCGCTGGGTTCCGAGCTGCCGCACCTCGCGCCGCTGGACCTCACCCTGCTCGACGGCCTGCCCGAGCCGGGCTCGGCCGACGTCGTGTTCCTTGCCCTGCCAGCCGGCGCGTCGGTCGAGGCCGCCGAGCGGCTGATCGACGACGGAGCCACGGTGATCGACATCGGCGCCGACTTCCGACTGCGGGACGAGGAGCTGCACCATTCCTGGTACGGCGGCATGCCCCGACCGCCACGGCTCGTTGCCCGGGCCGTCTACGGGCTCACCGAACGCAGCCGCGACCGGTTGGCGGGGGCTCGGCTCATCGCGAACCCCGGCTGCTATCCCACCGCGGCGCTGCTGGCCCTTGCTCCGTTCGCCGCCGCGGGGCTGCTGGCCGGGGAGGCCGTGATCGACGCCAAGTCCGGGGTCAGCGGCGCGGGCCGGACGGCGTCGCGCGCCTACGGGTTCAGCGAGCTCGATGCCTCGGTCAGCGCCTATGCGCTGGACGGCCACCGGCACCGTCCCGAGATCGAGCAGGGCCTGGCCGATGCCGGCGTCACCGGGCCGGACGTCACGTTCGTCCCGCACCTGGTTCCCATGGCCCGCGGGCTGCTGGCGACCTGCTACGTGCGCCTCGCCGACGATCTGGATGCCACCGCGCTGCAGGCGGTCCTGTGCGACGCCTATCCAGGTGAGCCGTTCGTCCACGTGCTCGACACGCCCCCGGCCACCAAGCTGGCATCCGGCTCGAACCACGCCTATCTCTTCGCCGCGCGCAGCGGTCCGTCGCGCGCGGTGGTCACCTGTGCCATCGACAACCTGGGGAAAGGCGCCGCGGGGCAGGCGATCCAGAACATGAACGTCGCACTGGGACTGCCGGAGACCGCGGGCCTGGGCGCACTGGGCGTCGCCCCATGAGTGCCCCCCTCACCGTGATCGAAGGCGGCATCCTTGCCCCGCGCGGCTTCCGCGCCGGCTCCGCGTCCGCGGGGCTGCGCGCGCAGCGTGGCGCCGACGACGTCGCGCTGGTCGTCGCGGACGGGCCTGCGACCGCAGCGGGGTTCTTCACCCGCAACCGGTTCCGGGCCGCCCCGGTGCAGATCGCCGGCGACGCGCTCGCCGAGACCGGCGGCCACGCCCGGGCGGCGGTCATCAACGCCGGCTGCGCCAACGCGGGAACGGGGGAGGCGGGCCTGCACGCGGCCCGGCAGGTCGTCGCGGCCGTCGCGGCGCGGCTCGGCTGCCCCGTAGCACAGGTCCTTCCAGCGTCGACCGGGCTGATCGGCTCCGCCCTCCCCGCCGACCGCGTGGCGCGCACGGCGGCCGACCTGGCGTTGGCCAGCACGCGGGAGGCGGCAACTGCCGCGGCTCGGGCGATCATGACCACGGACACCCGCCCCAAGGAGGCCGCGGCATCGGTCAGCATGGACGACGGCGAGGCTCTCACCGTGGGCGGCATGGCCAAGGGCTCCGGGATGATCCATCCGGGGATGGCCACCATGCTCGCGGTGGTCACCACCGACGCGGTCGTGGACCCGGCCACCCTTCGCGCGCTGGCCGCACCCATCGTCGAGCGCACCTTCAACCAGGTCAGCGTCGACGGCGACACCTCGACCAACGACACGCTCTTCGTCCTTGCCTCGGGCGCCGGTGGCGGCACGCCGATCGAGATCGGGCCACGGGGCGACGCGCTCGGCGCGGCCCTCGAGGCCGTCTGCGCCAGCCTGGCGCAGCAGATCGCGGCCGATGGCGAAGGAGCCACCCGCCGCATCGACGTCACGGTCAGCGGTGCGGCAAGCGACGCCGACGCGCGTCTCGCCGCGCGGACCGTCGTCGCGTCGAGCCTGGTCAAGACCGCCGTGCACGGCGCGGATCCCAACTGGGGCCGCATCGCGGCCGCGGCGGGGCGCAGCGGGGCTGCCCTTGATCCGGACCGCATGCGGATCTGGATCGGCGAGGCGCTGGCCTACGCGGGCGGGCCCTGCGACTTCGACACGGCGGTCGCCCGGGAGGCTCTCCGCGGTGCGGTGGTGCCCATCCGCCTGGAGCTCGGGGTCGGCGAAGGGAGCGGCCTGGCCTGGGGCTGCGACCTGTCCGCCGACTACGTGGCCATCAACAGCGAGTACCCGACATGAGCGCCCCGCCGGGCCGGCCGGTCACCATGAAGCTGGGCGGGACGAGCGCGCAGCATGCGGGCTGCGTGGAGCTGGTGGGGCGCCTGGCCGAGCCCGGCTGGGTCGTGGTCCATGGCGGCGGTGGCGAGCTCGACGCCTGGTCGGCACGATTGGGCCTCACACCGCGCCGCGTCGAGGGGCTGCGCGTGACCGACCCGGAGACGCTGGACCTGGCCTGCGCGGTGCTGGGCGGACTGGTGAACGCGCGCCTCGTCGCGCAGATGCGGTCGATGGGGGTCCCCGCGCTGGGGCTGACCGGCATCGACGGCGGGCTGCTGACGGCACAGCCTCTCGATCCACAGCTCGGCGCGGTGGGCGAGGTGAGCGAGGTGGACGGGAGCCTGCTCGCCGCCCTGGCCTCCGCCGGCCAGGTGCCGGTCGTCGCCTCGCTCGCAGCGACCCGCGGTGGCGAGGTCCTCAACGTGAATGCCGACACGGCCGCCGGGGCCATCGCCGCCGCGCGCGGCGGCCTGCTCATCCTGTGCACCGACGTCGCGGGAGTCCTGCACGACGGGGCGCTCGTCGAGCGCATCGACGCGGCGGGCGCGCTCCGTCTGCTGGCCGATGGCGCGGCCACCGCGGGGATGCGGCCCAAGCTGCGCGCGGCGCTGCACGCTGCGCGCGCGGGCTGCGAGGTGCGCATCGTGGACGGCCGCGACCCCGACGCCGTCCTCGCCGCGCTGCGCGGCGAGGCGGCCGGCACGCTCATCACCGCCGACGGCCCGGGGACCGCCCGCGTCTCCGATGGGATCGAGGGCGCCCGGCTTCCGACACAGAACCACGGAGGGATCGCATGACCGGCCCGGCACGCCGCCAGGAGCAGATCCGCCAGCTGCTGGCCGCGGGACCCGTTCGCTCGCAGCGCGCGCTGCAGGAGGCGCTCGCAGCGCGTGGCGTCGAAGTCAACCAGGCCACCATCTCGCGAGACCTCGCCGCCCTGGGGGTGGTGCGCGGCAGCCGCGGCGGCGGCCCGGCCTACCTGCTCCCCGACGACGTCGCCGAGGGCCCGGCGCTGGCCGCCGCGGCACGCCTGCGACGGCTCCTCGCGGACCTCCCGCTCGAGATCGACATCGCGCCGCCGCTCCTCGTGCTGCGCACGACCCCGGGCGCGGCCAACGCCATCGCCTCCTCGCTGGATCTCGCCCGCCACGGCGACGTGGTGGGGACCGTGGCCGGCGACGACACCATCTTCGTGGCCTGCCGCGGCCGGGCCGGGCTGGCCCGCGTCCGCGACTACCTGACCGCCCTTCGTGCCGAATCGGCGCCGCCATCGAGCGCCCTGCTTACGAGGAACCCATGACCGAACGCGTTGTGCTCGCCTATTCCGGCGGGCTGGACACCTCCGTTGCCGTCCCCTGGCTGCGCGAGTCACACGGCTACGACGTCGTGGCCCTCACCGCCGACGTGGGCGGGGGCGCGGACCTGCCCGCCATCAGCGCCCGGGCGCTGGCTGCCGGCGCATCGGTCGCCATCGGTGTCGACGCGCGCGCCGCGTTCGTGGAGTCCTACGTGTGGCCCGCGCTGCAGGCCGGCGCCATCTACCAGGGCATCTACCCGCTCGCCACGGCGCTCGCTCGCCCGCTCATCGCCCGGCTCCTGGTCGAGGCCGCGCACGAGACGGGCGCAACCCTGGTGGCCCACGGCTGCACCGGGAAGGGCAACGACCAGGTCCGCTTCGACGTGGCCATCGGCGCGCTGGACCCGGCACTGACGGTCATCGCGCCCATGCGCAAGGGGATGGGCATGAACCGCGACGAGGAGCTCGCCTACGCGATGGCACGCGGCATCCCACTCGAGGCCGGTGCCGGCAGCGGCTCGCCGTACAGCATCGACGTCAACCTGTGGGGCCGCTCCATCGAGGCCGGCGTGCTGGAGGACCCGTGGGTCGCCGCTCCTCCCGACGCGTTCGCCTGGACGGTGGATCCGGCCGATGCGCCGCGCACCCCCGTCGAGGTCGCCATCGGCTTCGAGAAGGGGATCCCGGTCACCCTCGACGGCGAGCCACTCGACGGCGTGACCCTCATCGAGCGGCTGAACGCCATCGGCGGCGCGAACGGGGTGGGGCGGATCGACCACCTCGAGGACCGCCTGGTGGGGATCAAGAGCCGCGAGATCTACGAGGCACCGGCCGCCGTCCTCCTGCACGCCGCCCATGCCGCGCTGGAGCAGATGGTCCTCTCCCGCGACCTCATCGCCTTCAAGCACGATGTCGGCAACCGGCTCGCCACCCTGACCTACGACGGCGTCTGGTTCGGGGAGCTGGCGACCGCGCTGCGCGGGTTCGTGGCGAGGACGCAGGACCACGTCAACGGCACGGTCCGGCTGCGCCTGATGGCCGGCAGCGCCGCCGTGGTGGGCCGCAGCTCGCCCGACTCCCTGTACCGGCACGACCTCGCCACCTACGGCGCGGCGGACAGCTTCGACCAGGCCGCGGCGGTGGGCTTCATCGCGCTGTGGGGCCTGCCGGTCCGCACCCAGTCGGCGATCCACGGCTCGGCGGTGCACAACGGGTCGCTCCTCGACCAGCTCGGCGCGGTCCGCCGAAGCGCTGACGTGGCCGGGGTGGGAGACGCTCGATGAGCGCCCAGCCCCGCGGCCTCCGCAACGGCGGAACCATCGCGTCGTTCTCCGGGGGCGCCTCGTACGCGCGCCATGCCCGTCCCGAGGACGTTGACGCCATCTGGCACGTCATCGACGGGTACGCGCAGCAGGGGATCCTGCTCCCCCGCTCGCATGAGGAGATCGCCGACAAGATCGGCTCGTTCCACGTCGTCGTGCGCGACACCGACGTGGTGGGAGTCGCCGCCCTGCGCGACTTCGGCGCGGGCATCGGCGAGATCCGCTCGCTCTCGGTGCTTCCCGAGATGCATGGCTACGGGTTCGGCGAGCTCCTGATCCGCGCCGTGGTTGCCCGCGCCCGGGAGAGCGGCATCGGCGCGCTCTACGTCATCACCGCCAGCCCGGGCTACTTCGCCCGCTTCGGCTGGGCCCAGGAGCCCATGACCGATGTCCCCGAGGTGCTCGACATCGACCGCGCGCCCGACCGGCCGCGCCACCTGTGGAACACCGCCATGGTGCTGCGCCTCACCGACGTGCCGCGCCGGATCGATGCCCCCGAGCTCGAGTCGCGCGTCCACCTCCAGGTCTACGCCCGCCAGCCGCTGACCCTGGTCTCCGGGGACGGCTGCTGGGTCACCGACGACGCGGGCAACCGCTACCTGGACATGGTCGCCGGGATCGCCGTGACCATCCTGGGCCACGCCAGCCCCATCGTGGCCGATGCGATCTCCCGCCAGGCCCGCCGCCTGGTCCAGGTCTCGAACCTGTACTACACCCTTCCTCAGCTCGAGCTGGCCGATGCGCTCGTCCGTCGCTCGCGGTTCGACCGCGCCTTCTTCGTGAACTCCGGCGCGGAGGCCAACGAGGCGGCGCTGAAGATGGCCCGACGCCGTGGCCATGCCCGCGGCGCGGCCGAGATCGTCGCCGCCGAGGGCTCGTTCCACGGGCGGACGATGGGCGCCCTGGCGGCGACCGGACAGGCGAAGTACCGCGAGCCGTTCGAGCCGCTCCCCGCCGGGTTCCGCCACGTGCCGTTCAACGACCCCGACGCGCTCCGGGCGGCCGTGACGGAGCGGACCGCGGCCGTGCTCCTGGAGCCGATCCAGGGCGAGAGCGGGATCCGCCCGGCCACCGACGCGTTCCTGGCCGCCGCGCGCGAGGCGTGCGACGCCGCCGGTGCGCTGCTGATCTTCGACGAGGTGCAGACCGGGATGGGCCGCACGGGCTCGTTCTTCGCGTTCGAGCAGACGCCCGTGGTGCCCGACGTCGTGACCCTGGCGAAGGGCCTGGGCGGCGGCGTGCCCATCGGAGCGCTGCTCACCACCGAGGCGGCCGCCGCGTTCCAGCGCGGCGACCACGGGACGACGCTGGGCGGCAACCCGCTGTCCTGCGCGGCGGCGCTGGCGACCCTGGCCGCGCTCGACGAGGATCACCTGATCGACAACGCCCGGGCCCGCGGCGAGGAGCTGGCGCTGGGACTGGCCGGATTCGTCGAGGCGGGCCTGGCCACCGAGGTGCGCGGTTCGGGTCTCATGCTGGCCCTCGAGACGGCCGGGCCGTGGGCCAAGGCCGCCATGGCCGCTGCCCGGGATCGGCACGGGCTGCTGGTCAACGCGACCGGCGACACGACGCTGCGCTTCGTCCCTCCGCTGACCATCTCGCCCACCGAGATTCGCCAGGCGCTCGAACGCCTGGAGCCCGCGCTGCGCGAAGCGGCGGAAGGCGCCTGAGACGGCGGTCCCGGCCAGAGCCGGTGCTCCTGGAGCTGCTACCACCGCGATAGATCCTGGGGCCCGGCTGCAAGGGGCCCCCCGGCCTGTCGCTGGGTGACCCTTGTCACTGGTCACGCACTCCGAATCGGCTTCAGCCTGAAGCATTCGACATGCGCTGATGCCGCGCGGCGTCCTCCGCGACGACGTCACAAGGAGGCAACAACCGTGACCCGCGTCCTGATCGTGAACCGCGACCCCACGGTCGCGGACCGGATCGCCGCCGAGCTCCGCGACGGCGGATACGAGACCGAGCTGTGCGGCGGACCGCAGCAGGAGGCCTGTCCCGTCGTCGACCAGCTCCCCTGTCCGCTCGTGGACCGCGCCGACGTCCTCGTCTACGACGCACACGTCGCCGGCGACAGCGAGGGCGGCCACCGGCTGGTGAGCCACCTGCGCGACGTGTATGCGGACCTTCCCGTGATCCTCACCTCGACCGATGCCTCGCTCGACTGGGTGCAGCGCACGGGACCCGAGCGGGTGATCCCGCTGGGCACCGAGCCGGAAACGTCCGAGCTGCGGGCGGCCATCGAGACCGCGCTCGAGGACCAGGGGATGGCGGTCTGACGCTCAACCACCGCGATGCGTGAGTACCTCGACGGCAACGCCGCCATCGTGCGCGGCGCCCTCGCCGCCGGCTGCACCTTCTTCGCCGGCTATCCCATCACGCCCGCGTCGGGGATCCTGATGGCCATGATGCGCGAGCTGCCGGTCGCGGGCGGCATCGCCATCCAGGGAGAGGACGAGATCGCGTCGATCGGGATGTGCATCGGGGCGGCCATGACCGGCGCGCGGGCCATGACCGCCACCAGCGGCCCGGGGATCAGCCTCTACAGCGAGAGCATCGGGCTGGCGGTGATGGGCGAGGTCCCGCTGGTGATCGTGGACGTCCAGCGCCTGGGCCCCGCGACCGGCGGCGCGACGACGGTGGGCTCCGGCGACGTGCAGTTCGTGCGCTGGGGAACGTCGGGCGGCTACCCGATCATTGCCCTGGCGCCGGCGAGCGTGGCCGAGTGCTACTCCCTGACGGCGAAGGCCTTCGACCTCGCGGAGCGCTTCCGCTGCCCGGTCTTCGTGCTCGCCGACAAGGAGATCGCGATGACCCTGGCCACGGTCGAGGCGTCGGCCTTCGGTCCCGTCGAGGTGCGCGAGCGCGAGCTGGTCGCCTCCGGCGCTCCCTACCGATACGAGCCGGCCGGTGACGTGCCGCCGCTCCATCGCTACGGACTGGGCGACACGGTCCGCTTCACCGGCTCGACCCACGACGAGTCGGCGCTCATCAGCAAGCATCCGCCGACGGTCGCCGCCCTGAACCATCACCTGGCGGCCAAGATCGAGGAGCATCTCGACGAGCTGGAGCTGGTGGTCGCCGATCCGCAGCCGGACGCCCGCACACTGGTCGTCTCGTACGGCGTCACCGCGGGCGCCGCTCGTGTGGCGATCGCGCAGGCGCGCGCGGCCGGCCGAGCGGTCTCGCACCTGGTGATTCAGGGCCTGTGGCCGGTGCCGGAGGCCGCCATCGGTGCCGCGCTGGAGGGCATCGACCGAATCGTGGTGCCGGAGCTCAACCTGGGCCAGTACCGGCGCGAGATCGAGCGCATCGCCGGCGGGCGCGCGGTCATCGGGATCAACCGGGTGGATGGCGAGCTCATCGGCGTCGACCAGATCGCGGAGGCCATCGCATGACGGTGGCCGCCATCTCGCCGCTCGAGACGTTCCGCAACGAGAAGCCGTACCCGTTCTGCCCGGGCTGCGGCCACGGAACGGTGCTCGACCGGCTCGACGAGGCGCTCGTCCGGCTGGGTCGCGATCCGCGGAAGGTCGTGATCGTCAGCGACATCGGCTGCTCGGGTCTCTCGGACCAGTACTTCGCCACGAGCGCCTTCCATGGCCTCCATGGCCGGAGCATCACCTACGCGAGCGGCATCAAGCTGGCGGACCCGTCCCTCGAGGTGATCGTGGTGATGGGCGACGGCGGGACCGGGATCGGCGGAACGCACCTGCTCAACGCCGCGCGGCGCAACGTGGGGATCACCGTGGTGGTGATGAACAACCTCAACTTCGGGATGACCGGCGGCCAGCACTCGACCACCACCCCGGAGGGCGCGGTCACCGGCACCACGCCCGGCGGCAACCTGGAGCATCCGCTCGACATCTGCGCCACGGTGGGGGTCAACGGCGCCGCCTACGTCTACCGCGGGACCCAGTTCGACGCCGAGCTCACCGACCGGCTGGTGGAGGCCATCGAGCAGCCCGGCTTCGCGCTGCTCGACGTGTGGGAGCTGTGCACCGCCTACTACGTCAAGGCCAATCACTTCTCACGCAAGGCCATGGAGGCGCAGATGGACGAGCTGGGCCTGCGGCCTGGCGTCCTGTACCGGCGCGACGTCGCCGAGTACGCGGCCGCCTACCGCGCCGCCCATGCCGCCGATGCCTCCCGCCCGTCTCCCGGACCGCGCCAGCTCCCTGTCCGGGCGGACGCTCCGCTCGACCGTGTCCGCTCCATCGTGGTGGCCGGCTCGGCCGGGGGGAAGGTGCGCAGCGCGGCTCGCCTGGTGGGCGAGGCCGCGATCCGCTCAGGGTTGTGGGCCGTCCAGCGCGACGACTATCCGGTGACGGTCCAGACCGGGCACAGCATCGCCCAGCTGGTCCTCTCACCGGAGGAGATGCCGCTGGTGACCGTCGCGGTGCCGGACGTCCTCGTCCTGCTCACCAACGATGGTCTCCGCAAGGCCACGCCCCTCCTGGGCGCCATGCAGGCCGATGGCGTCGTCGTCACCGTCCCGGAGTTCGCCGACGTCGAGACGCCGGCACGCGTCCTGGTCCTCGATCCGGCCGCGGCTTCCGCTCGCGTCGGCAAGGCGGAGCTGGCCCTCGTCATGCTGGCGGCGACGGTCGCCCGATTGGAGCTCCTGCCGCTCGAGGCGCTGCGCGAATCGGCAGGGTCAGGCGCGTTTGCCGAGGCGAACCTGGCCGCCATCGAGACGGGCATCGGTCTCGCGGGCATCGGCGGGTAGCTCGTCGGGTTCGACGGTCCGCTGGCGCGCTCAGGCGAGAGGCAACCTGGCGTCGTGGCGTCAGGCACCGATGGCGCGGTTGAGTGCCAGGGCCACGGACAATCGATCGCCAATGGCGAGAAGAGCGGAATGGTCCGCCTCACCGATTGAAGACCGCTCGGCACCGGCGACGTTGAGCAATCCATGGCACTGACCCTCGGCGACCAGGGGGATCACCAGCTCCATCGGGCTATCTGCCCGACGGGCATCGGGATCGAGGGTCAGGTTTGGTACGAGCATCGGTCGACTGCTGATGATGCGGGCGACCCTGCCGGAATTCGGGTCGAGCTCCGTCAGCGGCTGCTCATACCCGTACGAAGCCTCCAGCCGGAACATCCCCCGGTCGAGCAGGTAGATGGCCGCGTGCGGGAATTCGAATTCCACGGCGATCACGCGCAGGATCTCATCGAGCGCCTCGGGCGTTGGGCCGGACCGGGAGAGCTGGCGTCCCACCTGCTCAATCCCAGCCACCTGGCGGTAGCTCCGTTGCAGCGCAGCCATGGCCCTGGCGTGCGTCACCGCATACCGAATGGTGCGCTCCACAAGTTGGGCGTCGCTCCTTCCCTTCAGCAAGAAGTCTGAAGCGCCTGCCTCCATGGCTGCGAGATCGACCTCGCGGCCACGGTCCCCGGTCAGCATGATGAGCGGAGCCTCGCAGCCGCCGGCGCGCGCGTCGCGCACCAGGTCGATGCCATCCTGCCCTCCCAGGCGGCGGTCCACGAGGTAGACGTCGTGGTTCCCCTCGGCAATCCGTGACTGGCCCTCGCCGAATGACGAGACCCACTCGAGCTCGATCCTGGTCCCGATGATGTCGTGCACGACATCGCGCATGATCATGTAGTCATCCTTGTCGTCATCGATCATCAGGACGCGAATGACGTCCGCGGGACCTGGCCAATCAGGAATCCGTGAATCGGCTTCCGGGGTCCCGCGGCCCAGGAACCTCATGGCTGGGTTCCCCCGCCGACCGGTCTGCCGGCCGGCAGCTCAACAAGATCGGCCCAGTAGTGGCTCAGGTCACGCATCGCCTCAACGAGCCCGTCGAAGGTCACAGGCTTCACCACGAATAAACTTGCCCCGTGGTCATGTGCGAACGATACGTCCGCTTCCGCGCCGGAGGTGGTCATGACGACAACGGGAATCTGGCGGATCGCGGGATCCGCTTTGATTTCACGAAGCGCCTCCCGCCCGTCCATGCGCGGCATGTTCAGGTCCAGCAGGATCAGCGCCGGGCGCGCCTGCTCGGCACCGCTCCACCTCCCGCCCGACCGCAGGTAGTCGAGCAGATCGAGACCATCCTCGACAAACTCGATGTGCGGCGGACCGGCAACCTCCGCCATGGCATCGGTCAGCAGCAGCCGATCGTCAGGATCGTCCTCGGCGCAGAGGATGGTCAGTTGGGTCATTGGTCGACCGCTGATGGCTGTGCGGCGGCGGCCGGCACGTCCGGCAACGTGGCCGTGAAGGTCGCGCCGTCACCAGGCACTGCGGTCGCCTTCAGGACGCCACCGTGGCGCTCAACGATCCGCCGGCAGATCGCCAGCCCAATACCGGTCCCTTCATATTCGGCACGGCCGTGAAGCCGATGGAAGGGCGCAAAGATGCGCTCGGCCTGCGAGACGTCAAAGCCGATCCCGTTGTCCGCCACTGAGAGCTCCCAGCCGGCGCCGTCCGCACCCGCATCCGGGATCCGGCGGGCCATGAGCACGACGTGCGGTGCGACGCCGGGCCGCCGGAACTTGAGCGCATTCCCCACCAGGTTCTGGAGAAGCTGCCGCATCTGCGTCGGATCCGCGACCACCGTCGGCAGCGGACCAACCTCGACGCGCCCGCCGTCCTCCTCGATGCGTCGTTCAAGGTCTTGAAGCACGCCGGCCATGATCGGCTCCAGGTCGACCGGCCGGAGCTCGCTACCAGCCGATTGCACCCTGGAGTACGCCAACAGGTCATCGATGAGGTCCCGCATCCGCGTCGCGGCATCGGTCATCCGGCCCAGGTACTCAGCACCTGCCTCGTCGAGCACTCCCGAATAGCGATCGTTCAGCCGATCGCCAAACGCCTGGATCTTGCGCAGCGGCTCCTGGAGGTCGTGGGACGCAATCGCCGCAAAATCCTGCAGCTCGCGGTTGCTGCGCTCCAGCTCCGCCGACGCGACCTGCAGCCGGCGCTCCGCGAGACGACGCTGGGCGTCCACCCGTTGCACCGCACTCGCCGTCCACCAGACCACGAGCAGGAACAGGGCGATGGTCGACAGAACGGTGACCGATACGCCAAACCCGGTGTCGTACAGGCCAAGACGCTCGCCTGCGAGACGGAGCCAGCCGATCGTCGTGGGAATGAGCAGGGCCGCGACCACCAGCCGCCGCCCGAGCAGTCCATCCGTCCCGGTACTGGCGAGAACGCGCCCGAGCCCGTTCGGGGCTGAGGCCACCAGGGCAGCGCCCACGACCAGAATTCCCAATGTCGCGTCCAGGGACATCTGGTTCGCGCCGCTGAGGAACTGTGGTCCGATTGCCCCGTAGAGCAGGTCGAGGAGGTTGACAGCGGCGATTCCGGTCACGGCCACGCCAAGCCAGGCACTGGTCCGACGAACGCCGTGGCGCGCACGGTCAACCACGGCTGCGCAGGCCAGCAGCAAGGCGACGGCGGCCATCGGGCTCATCCGCCCCGGATACGGGACGGCGGTAGTGCCGGCCGGGGCAAGATCGATCGGCAGCTGCCAGCCCGCCAGGGACTCCGCAATACTCATGGCGGCCAGCAGTCCCACAACGGCAACGCCGATTGTGAGCCGGCGTCGATGCGTCGGCTGCATGGTCCCGCTCACCAGGAAGCCGCAGGCGAGCAGCGCAATCGCGGTTGCGGGCGGCATCGTTGGGGCCGAGCGGCTGACGGATCCGGCGACGTGGCCAAGCGCCCACATCGAAAGTGCGATGAGCGCAAGCCCCGTGGTCAGGGCAGCGGCAATCCGACCAATGGCCTCTGCCCGGTGGCGCGGATCCGCGGCCGGATTGAGCACACCGCCGAGCGCTCGCGCGGCGCTGGCGAATGGCGCCGTGACAAGAGCAGGGGGCATCAACCGGATCACACGCACAGCATGTCTGCGCCATCGGATGGTGCCTATGGCCTACAAGGGGTGGGGACCTAAGTACTGCCGCCGCGTTAGCGTTCCCGGGCGCCCTAGAAGTACATCTGCCGCATCAGCCGGCCCAATCCCGCAGATCGCTGGGAGCTGCAGGCCCTTCCTCCTTCTACGTGTATCGAACGGGAGGAGCGTCCCCCTGGGCAGGATGAACGGGCGTCACACGATCCGGTCGATTTGGTCAGGGCCAACCCTACGGGCTGATCGAGCGTGATCATGTCAGGCGGGACAGGCCAGCAGGCGCCACCTCGTCGAGACGCATCCTGTATCCCGCGCTCCGTCGAGCGTCCCGCATGCGCGTGGTATCGTCAGCCCCGCAGCTTCCGAGAGGAAACGACCACCCGCGGGCGGGAGTAGCTCAGTTGGTAGAGCGGCAGCCTTCCAAGCCTCCCGGCCCCAGCGCTGTGCTAACCCTCGTGGCAACCTGAGCGAAACGCGGACAGTTATGCGCTGTCGTCGCCTCTGCCAGATGCGAGGGCTGGCACCGATAACTGGATTCGGTGTTAGGGGCCGCTCCGGATGCTCAGAAACCAAGGTCGAGCACCAGCTATCGACCGAGGTTTAAGCACACGACGCCTAGTTGTCGAGATCACTGAGAAGTCGACGATGTTTTGGGGGGTCCCCGGATGCCGCGGCCGGTCCTGCGACTTACGGTTGACATCGATGACTCGATTCAGCCATGGGTCCCGCACCTTCCTCGTCGAGTGTTTCGCGGCGTCCACGGACGAAGGTGCCGTTCCCAGAGCGCGCGACCGCTTGCGGTCCGCGTGCGCTGACCTGCGAGCCGAGGGCACCGTGATCGAGTACCTCGGCGCCCTCCTGGTGCCGCAGGACGAGCTGGTCCTCCACGCATTCGTCTCAGCGGGGGCTGATGAGGTGCGCAGGGCGAGCCGGCGAGCCGCGCTTCGCGTGGAGCGGATCGTCGAATCGGTGGCCGTCGGTGCCTCGCCCGATGGCGCCGTCATCGTGCCCGGCATGCCCGAACGGCGTCGTGACCAAGGGGAGCTCAACCCTCGATGCTGAGGGAGCCGTCGCTCACCCGTCGCACAAGCTCGGTCCGCGATCTGATACCGAGCTTCGCGTAAATACGGGTCAGATGCGCCTCGACGGTGGCGACGGTTATGAACTGGAGTGCGGCGATCTCGCGATTTGTCATGCCCTGCGCCGCGAGGGCCGCCACCCTGGTTTCGGTAGCAGTCAGACTGTCGTCATGACGCGGCCTCGGCTGAGCGCGCCGCAATTCCGCTCGTGACCGCCGAGCGGCAGGTTCGGCACCGAGTGCAGTGTGGATCCCGAGTGCCTGCTCGAGGACGGCGGCCGCGGCGCGTCGACGCCCGAGTCGCCGAAGCACGCTCCCCTCAGCGAAGAGCGCCTGCCCCAGCTCCCAGGGTGTCTCCAGGCGGGCGAAGCCATCGCGTGCCAGGGAGAGCTGGCCCAGTGCCTCATCCGAGCGCCCGGCCGCATGGGCCACCAACCCACGACACAGGGCGGTGGCTGCCTCGCCCCACGGCGCCAGCTGGACGCTTCGGTGCGCGAGATCCTCGGCAAGCGCACGCGCCTGGTCGAGGCGACCAGCCTCAACCATGATCGAGACCGTCTCGGGAATGGTCACCGCGAACTCCGCCGCGCGCGAGCCGCCGGTCTCCTTGGGATCCGCCAGCCGCGCCACGCGATCGGCCGCGCCCTCCGTCCGGCCGGCGGCATGCTCCAAGAGCCCGATGACGAAGTCGGCGACGGCCGCTAGCCCGGGATCGTTCGAGGCCACCGACCAGGCGCGGACCTCGTCCGCATCCTCCTGTGCCCGCGGATCTCCGCGGCGGGCCCGAAGGATGGCGCGCCGGACGAGCGCGGTCACACGCCAGTAGCCCCGTGCGTCGATCAATGCCTCCTCGATGAGCATTGATGCCTCGTCCCACCGTCCACGGCGCAGAGCCAGCTCGGCACCGAAGACGTTGAGGCGTATGAGGCCACCGTCATCACCGTGCTCTTCGGCGACGCGACGCTCCGCGGCCAGGAGCGTCTCGGCCGTGGGGAAGTCGCCTCGCCACCAGCGCTCGTGCGCGTAGGCGATCCGTGGCGTGTGATCGCCGGGGGCGCGCCCGCTTGCCCCGATGATCTTCACCGCTCGCTGCAGGTGATCGGCGGCTCCCGGCTGGCCGGCGAGTGAGCGCAGGAGCCCGGCGGTCGTCAGCGCGACCACGAGCGTCTGGGGATCGTCGAGGGCCATCGCCTGCGCCAGGGCCGCATCGGCCTCATCCACCGCACCCTCGAGGTCACCCAGCCACGCGCCGCGCTGCCAGGCGAGTTGCGCGAGGACACGAATCGCCAAGCGGCGATCATCGTGCGGCTCGGCGACGGCCGCCTCGAGGTCGGCGACGGCCGACCGGGGGTCGCGGGCGGTGAACGCTCGCAGGAAGAGAGCGCGGACCCGCTCCCGCCCGTGGGCGGGACGTGTAAGCAGCTCGTCGGTGAGTGCGCGCGCCGCCGACTCGTCGGCAGCCAGGAGGAGGCACTCGGCCTCATCCATCATGCGCCGGGTTCGGGATGCGTCGTCGTTCGGCGGGGTCAGCCGGCGCGCCTGCGCCGCAAACTGCGCGGCGGTCTCGGGGGCTCCTCGCGCCCGTGCCAGACGAGCGGCTTCGTCGAGCCTGCGGGCAAGCGCGGCATCGGGACCGGTGGCCGCCAGCGCAAGATGCCGGGCCCGCTCCTCCGGCGAGGTGGCCATCGCGGCGGCGCGTCGGTGCAGCTCCCGCCGTCGTGCCGGCGGGATCCGCTCGTAGGCGCCGGTGGCGAGCAGCGGATGCGAGAACCTGATCTCGCCGTGTTGCTCGGTCAGCACCCCATGCGCCACCGCTGCGTCGAGTGCCGGGAGGTCGGCAAACGCCGAGGCGGGAGCCGGACCCAGCACCGCAAGCAGCTCGATGGCCGGAAGGCCGGCCACCGCTTCGTCGAGACGACGGAGCACCAGCTCATTGAGCGTTGGTGGCAGGCCGTGCGTCTTAGGACCGGCCCGAGCGAGCTCGAGCGCAAAGAACGGGTTCCCGTCGGATCGCTGGTGGATGCCCAGCAGTCGGCGCCGGGGAATATCAGGGGCGACACGTTCCCGGACCAGGTGCCCGATGGCGCCGAAGCTCAGGCCGCCAAGTCGGATCCCGATGCACCGTTCCCCTAGTGCCGCCGCCAGCTCCAGCGGATCGCGGCCAGGATCGCGGAGCGTCAGGGCCACGCCCACCCGTGCGTCCCCCAAGCGTCGCGCGGCGAAGCCGAGGGCTCGGACCGACGGTGCATCGAGCCACTGCGCGTCGTCAATGGCGACGACCACCGGCGCCTCGGCCGCCAGCAGGCGCAGGAGGCTGAGGGTGGCCCGGGCGACTAGCAACGGGTCGCCCGCGTCGGGGTGCACGGCCAGCGAGAGGGCCGCCAGCAGCGCTCGGGCCTGAGGGCCCGGGAGCTCGGGGATGCGCCCCTCGGGAATACCCTGCAGCAGGTCGCCCAACCCGGCGTAGCCGAGCGTCAGTTCGGTTTGGACCGGTCTCGCGACCAGAAGGCGGGCGCCTCGTCCGACGGCGAGGTGCGCGGCCTTGAGCCACACGCTCGTCTTGCCGATCCCGGCTTCGCCCTCGATCACGAGACTCGCGGGTCCAGTCGCCAGCAGATCGACCCAGCCGGTTACAGCCGCGATCTCGGCGTCACGACCAACGAGATCGAGAGAATCGATCAGCCTATCCACGCCGGGACGATACAACCCGAAACGGCGGGACCAGCTCGAGTTGTGGGGTTTCCATGGACGCGCGGTTGCCCTTGACAAGCCGAGGCTTACGCCGGGTGGAGCCGGAATGCGGCATCCACCGCACGACACAGAGGAGAGATTGATGATGCTCAAACGAGCTTTGCTGATGACGAGCGTGGCGGCGCTGGCAGTCGGGGTGGCGCTGTCCGCCTCTGCCCTGAGTCCATCCCACGCAGCTGCGAAGAGCTTGGTTCCGTTGCATGCCACGGTTTCGGAGACCTTTACCGCTGCCCCGTGCGGCGAATGGGACCGCTGCATCACGGCCGTTGGCAAGGGGCACGCCACACACCTGGGCGAGATCACCGAGAGCGCCACCGTCGTCGTGGACATGAACCCCGCAGACGCACAGAACGGCTGCGCGCCAGAGACACGGACCACGACGCTGACCGCAGCCAACGGCGACACGATCACAATGTCCGGAACCGGCTGGAGTTGCGCTGCCACCAGTGACGCCCATGACGATTACGGCATCGCCGCCGGAACCGGACGCTACGACGGGGCCGGCGGCAGCGGCAACGAGTACAACGTCCACACGTTCACCAGCCCGGGCGTGGGAGTGGCGACCGTCACATATGACGGTACCATCTCCTCCGTGGGGTCCCTCAACTCCTGAGTTGATGAATGCCCACAGAGCCGCTAGGTGCGCCACCACCATCGGCCACTGACAATGACCCAGCGGCTCCCGCACCCTAGGGAGCCGCTGGGTTGGTTGCAGAGCGCGCGGATGTGCGATCCCGTCCGGCCGGGTGACACAGTCCGCGACGAGGCATGTGCTTCGCCTCGCGTAGGGACGGGCGGTGGCGAAGCTCGTCCTTGCTCCGCGTTGGGCTTGATCCGGATGATCTCGGCGCGGGGCGCGACAGCCCGCCGGCGGTACGTCTCACGGCGAATCGGACGACGTGGCCACCACACTCTGATGCTGGTAGGACTGGGCGGGCACGCTCGGGCTACCAATGGCGGTGTACTTGATCCAAGGTCGAAGCCAGAGCGCTTGACCGTGTCGAGCGAGGTGTGGCCGAGGATCCGCTGCAGGCTGAACACGTCGCCGCCGTTGACCAGGTAGCTGCGCGCGAACGTGTGGCGCAGCGAGTGCGGGCTGAGCCTGCCGCTGACCCCGACGCGGGCCTTCAGCCGCCGGAAGACCTGCGCGATGCCGCGCACGCCGAACTCACCACAGGCAGAACATGCCGACACCTTGCTGTTATCCGCGTGCGACATGACAGTTATGCGCTCTAGGAGCGCTGTGCCACAGACCCAACGATCTCAGACAGCACGAGCGCTGTGCTAACGAAGCCGACGACACGAATGCGGCCCTCCCGTCAGTTATGCTGTCTCACTGAGCATGAAACTGGCGAGATCGGTGCGGGAGTAGCTCAGTTGGTAGAGCGGCAGCCTTCCAAGCTGCATGTCGCGGGTTCGAGACCCGTCTCCCGCTCCAACACCCCTTGGTCACCGCGTCACGCACCGGGGGCGAACGGGCACGTGCAGACCCGGTGCAGATCCTCCTGAGCTACGGCGCCGGCCACCGCTGCAGGATGATCGCCGCGTCGGCCGGGTCCATCCGATACCCGCGCACATCGGCGTCCCAGGTGACAAGGTCGCGACGCGCGACGCGCCGCATCACCTTGTTCGGGCCCGCCACGATACCGGCAAAGGCGGTGCCGGTCCGCTTGCCATAGCGAGCAGTCAACGTCGCATCAAGGACGAGCGCGGCATCCTGCATGGACAGCTCTGCCACCTCACGCAACAGTCGGCGGCTGTCCGGTCCACGGATTGCGTTCAGCACCTCTCCCAGCTGACGCCGCCGAAGGTCGGCCTGGTCGATTGGGTCGGCGACCGATCCGCCGGGCTGACGTTGCGGACCCATGACCCAGCGCCAGGCGAGCGCCAGCAGCGCCTCTTCGGTATCAGCCTCAAACTCGATTCTCGGCACTCGAATGGTCCTATACGTATACGTTACAGGTATGTCACGAATATAACACGAGTGGTTTCGTGCTATACTGTGTTCTCCGGCTTCAAGGCTGCGAATCGTCTGATCCCTTGGCTTCTCGAGCGACGGAGAGTCACTGGCGAATCCGCTTCGTATCGACTTAGCCGCATCGGGGGCACAAAGGAGCAGACATATGCGCTACACGAAACTCTCCACGTACGACCTGACCAGGGGCACCTTCGGCGAGCTCACTGACATCGCCGAGAAGGGCATCCTGCCGCTCTTCGTCAAGGAGCCTGGCTTCGTGAACTACGGACTGGTCGACGCCGGCAACCACAAGGTCGTCGCGATCAGCATCTGGGAGACTCGCGAGCAGGCTCAGAAGTCGGATCACATGGCGACGAACTGGGTCAAGGAGACCATTGCGGACCGCGTTCGGCTGGTGACCACCTACATTGGTGAGCTGGCCCTCTTCCGCGGCGTTCCCGTGGCCGCCTAACCTCCCCACTCTCGCAGGCCGCGCTGCGCGGCCGGTCGGCCCAACCGCCGGCTGCGCGCTCAGCCACCTCGGCCGCCCCGGCACCTCGCCGAGGCGGCTCTTGGCTGTGCTCCTCCGTCAGCCATCAGATTCAGCGGCGAAGCGTGCCTCCAGGCAGCGCGCGAACTCGCCCAGGATCCGTGACCCGATGGCGCTGATGATGGCCGGCCGGCCGAACTGGGCGATGGGACCCTGCAGGGTGGCATCGGCCAGGATCTCGAGATCGCTCGCGTTCTCCTCCCCGCTGAGGGTCAGCGACACGTCCCCGCTCGCCTGGCCCATCCCGCGGCGGTCGCGGGCCGTCATCCGGAAGCGCATGGCGCGACCGGCCTCGTCGATCGCTTCCACGACGACCTCCCCGGCCAGGGTGAGCCCCAGTGGTCCCACCTTCACGCGGAACTCGCCGGCATAGCGATCATCGGCGAGGCGCTCGGTCAGGGTGGCGCCGGGGATGCACGGAACGATCCCCTCGATGTCCGTGATGCTGGCCCAGACATGGTCTGGCGAGGCGGCAATGTGCGCCGCGTTTCGAATCTCCATGCGCTCCTCGCAGCGACCCCCGTGTTCCGCGCGGAGGATAGTCCAACAGCCCCACACGACGCGGCCGGGGAGGGGTGCGCAACCGAACCCCGGATCCCGCCCGACTGTGGCATGATGCCGGTCCGGAACCGCCACCTTCCTGCCCTGAATCGTCGTCCTGTCCCGCGATCGGCAAGCGGAGCCCGAGGGGAGCGCGGTCAGGCTCCGTCGCGTGCGGGAGAGCGCATGAAACCCGCCAGGTTCGACTACTACGCACCACGCTCGCTCCCCGAGGCCGTCGAGCTGCTCGAGCGGCACGGCGAGGAGGCCAAGCTGCTGGCCGGTGGCCAGAGCCTGGTCCCCATGATGAACCTGCGCCTCGCCCAGCCGAGCGTCCTCATCGACCTGAACCGGGTGGAGGGCCTCGCCTACATCCGCCCCGGCGATGAACAGGTCGCCATCGGCGCCATGACCAGGCACCACGAGGTCGCGGGCTCCGACCTGCTGCGTCAGCACTGCGGCCTCCTCGCGACGGCCGCCGGCCAGATCGGTTATCCGGCGATCCGGCACCGGGGAACGCTGGGCGGCAGCCTGGCGCACGCGGATCCCGTCTCGGAGATGCCCTGCGTCGCCGTGGCCCTCGACGCTGAGCTGACCGCAATCGGCCCTGGGGGCGAGCGGGTCATCCGCGCGGCAGACTTCTTCCAGACGTACTTCACCACCGCGCTCGCGCCCGATGAGCTGTTGCGCGAGATTCGCTTTCCCGCGCTGGGTCGCGACGAGGGGTGGGGATTCCACGAGTCGGTGCGCAAGACCGGTGACTTCGCGACCGTGGCAGTGGCTGCCCGCGTCCGCATGGCGGACGGGGCGATCGTGACGGGCGGAATTGGCATCGCAGGCGTTGCGGACCGGCCGGTGCGCGCGGCCGCAGCCGAAGCGGCCCTCTCCCGGGGAGGCCCATCCAGCGGCCTGGACGAGGTGGCCGAGCTGGCGGCCGCCACGGTGGAGGAGGTCTCGGACATCCATGCCAGCGCCGAGTTCCGGCGTCGCATCGTCCGCGTCCTTGTCCGGCGCGCACTCGAAGACGCGATGACGATGGCCCGGCAGGGGGGCCGGTCATGACCGATGGCGCCCGGGTGGAGATCAGCTTCACCATCAACGGCAACCCGCAGCAGGCTCGCGTCGAGCCGCGAACCCTGCTCTCCGACTTCATCCGCCACGACCTGGGCCTCACCGGCACCCACGTCGGCTGCGAGCACGGCGTCTGCGGCGCGTGCACGGTCCTCGTCGACGGCCAGACGGTCCGCTCCTGCCTGCTGTTCGCTGCCCAGGTGGACGGCGCGCGCATCGAGACCATCGAGGGGCTGGGCGCCACCCGCGAGGAGATGGATCCCCTGCAGCAGTCGTTCTGGGATCACCACGGGCTGCAATGCGGGTTCTGCACGCCGGCCATGATCCTGGTCGCCAGGGAGCTGCTGGCCACGAACCCGGACCCGACCGACGAGGAGATCCGCGAGGCGATCGCGGGCAACATCTGCCGCTGCACCGGATACGTGTTCATCGTCGAGGCCATCAGGTCCGCCGCGCTCCAGATGACCGACCGAGGGCGGACGCATGGTTGACGTCGCGCCGAAGCCCGGAGTCCAGGCCGGCACCCTGGTGGGTTCCCGGATCCGGCGCACGGAGGACCCGCGCTTCCTGCTCGGGCAGGCGCACTACGTGGATGACATCGTGCTTCCCGGGATGCTGGAGGTGGCCTTCGTCCGGAGCCCGATGGCGCACGCCGACATCGGCTCCATCGACACGACCGCGGCGCGCTCCGCCCCCGGCGTGCACCTGGTGATGACCGGTGCCGAGATCGCGACCCGGGCGGCTCCCATTCGCTGCGATTCGACGTACCCCTCCTGGCAGGGCACCGGGTTCCCGCCGCTCGCGCGGTGACCGCGTCCTGTTCACCGGGGAGGCGGTGGCGGCGGTGCTCGCCGACGACCGGTACCTCGCCGAGGATGCCGCCGCGCTGGTCGAGGTCGACTACGAGCCGCGCGAGGTGGTGGCTTCCGTCGAGGACGCGATCCGGGAGGGCGCGCCACGGCTGCACGACGGCTGGGAGGACAACTTCTTCGTCAAGCGCCATTTCACCGGCGGCGACCCGGACGCAGCCTTCGCCGCGGCGGACGGCGTCCTGGAGCTGGACCTGACGACCCACCGCCAGACCGGGATCCCCATGGAGAACCGCGGCTGCATCGCGCAGTACGACCGCGCGGACGAGATGCTCACCCTGTGGACCTCGACCCAGATCCCGCACCTGGTGCGGACCGGCCTGGCCGACAGCCTGGGGATGCCCGAGCACCGGGTCCGGGTCATCTCGCCCGACGTCGGCGGCGGGTTCGGGGTGAAGGGCAATCTCTTCCCGGAGGAGATCGTGGTCGCCGTGCTGGCCATGGAGACCGGGCGACCCGTGAAGTGGATCGAGGACCGCCGCGAGCACCTGCTGGCCAGCATCCATGCCCGCGAGCACCATCACACCGCGCGGGTCGCCCACGACCGGGACGGGCACCTGCTCGCGCTGCGGGTGCTGATGTACGTGGATTGCGGTGCCTACTCCGTCTATCCGTGGACCGCCACCATGGACACCGGCATGGCGCTGGGCATCCTCCCCGGGCCCTACCGCCTCCGCAACTACGAGTGCGAGGGCTACAGCGTCACCACCAACAAGTGCCCGCTGGGCCCCTACCGCGGGGTCTCCCGCCCCGCGGCGTGCTTCACGATCGAGCGGGTGATGGATGCCATCGCCGAGGCGGTCGGGATCGATCCCATCGAGGTCCGTCGCCGAAACCTGGTGCGGCCGGACGAGTTCCCGTACACCTCGGTGACCGGCCTGGTCTACGACAGCGGCAGCTTCCTGGAGTCTCTCGACCGGCTGGTGGAGGTCTCTGAGCTGGACGCCCTGCGCCGGATGCAGGCCGAGGCGCTGCGCAATGGGCGCCACCTGGGCATCGGCATCGGCTGCTACACGGAGCAGACGGCCCACACCACCAACGAGTTCATCAAGCGTGGCGTGCCCATCATCTTCGGCTACGAGGCGACCACCATTCGCATGGATCCCTCCGGCAAGGTGACCATCCATGCCTCAACCCACAACCACGGCCAGGGCCACGAGACGACCCTGGCCCAGCTCGTCGCCGACGAGCTCGCCATCCCGCTCGACGACGTGCTGGTGAAGTTCGGCGACACCTCCACGACCCCGTACGGCATGGGCACCTTCGCCAGCCGCAGCGCCGTGCTGGCCGGGGGTGCCGCGATCCGCGCCAGCGCCGAGATCCGGGAGATGCTCCTGCGCTTCGGCGCGCACCTGCTCGAGGCACAGATCGGCGACGTCGAGCTCGCCGAGGGCGCCGTGCGCATCAAGGGCGACCCGGGGCGCGCAATCAGCGTCCGCGACCTGGCGCGGTTCGCCTATCACCGGCCGGAGAAGCTCCCCGCGGGCATGGCGCCCATGCTCGAGGCCGGCGCGTCGTACGACGCCGATCCCGGGAACGGCACCTTCGCCAACTCGGCGCAGCTGGCGGTGGTCGAGCTGGATCCGGAGACCGGCGCGGTGAAGCTCCTGCGCTACGTGGTGATCGAGGACTGCGGGCGGATGATCAACCCGCTCATCGTCGACGGCCAGGTGCACGGCGGCATCGCCCAGGGCATCGGCGGAGCCCTGCTGGAGGAGCTCGTCTACGATGCGGATGGGCAGCTCCTGACGACCACCTTCCTCGACTACCTGCTTCCCTCGGCGACCGATATCCCCGACATCGAGGTTGCGCACCTGGAAACGCCCTCCGCGTTCACCCCGAAGGGGATGAAGGGGATGGGCGAGAGCGGGGCAATCGCGCCGGGACCCGTCATTGCCGCGGCGGTCGAGGACGCCATCCGCCCGTTCGGCCACGCCTTCGTGAACGAGCTGCCGATCACCCCCGAGCGGGTCTGCGCCTGGATCGACCAGGCCCGCGCCCGCACCGCGGCCCGGAGCTGAGCCGTGATGCAGGTGGCGAGCATCCAGCTCGAGATTCCCCCGGACGAGACCAAGGCGGAGCGCGTCGAACGGGCGGCCCGGCTGGTGGAGCAACAGGCCGGCGCAGACCTGGTGCTGCTGCCCGAGATCTGGAACGTGGGGTACTTCAACTTCGACGACTACGCGGCGCAGGCCGAGACGCTGGACGGACCCACCGTCACCCGCATGGCGGACGCGGCGCGGCGGGCCGGTGCCTGGGTGCTGGGTGGCTCGATCGTGGAGCGCGACGGGGACCGGCTCCACAACACGGCGGTCCTCCTCGATCGAGCGGGCCGCATCGCGGGGACGTACCGCAAGATCCACCTGTTCGGCTACGGGTCGCGCGAGCCGGAGGTCCTCACCCCCGGCGCCGAGCCCACGGTCCTCGAGACCGAGTTCGGGGCGGCGGGCATCTCGACCTGCTACGACCTGCGCTTCCCCGAGCTGTACCGCGCCATGCTCGACCGCGGCGCCGAGATGTTCCTCGTCCCTTCCGCGTGGCCGCACCCGCGGGTGGAGGCCTGGGCCATCCTCAACCGTGCCCGCGCACTGGAGAACCAGGTCTGGCTGATCTCCGCCAACTGCGCGGGCGGATCCGGGGCGGGCTTCTGCGGCCGGAGCATGATCGTCGACCCGTGGGGGACCGCGGTCGCGTCGGCGGGATTCCAGCCCACGATCCTGTCCGCGAGCATCGATCCGGCGATGGTGCAACGGGTGCGCGCCGAATTCCGGCAGCTGGACGACCGCGTGCTGGGTCGAGACCGCACCCCGTGATCCGTTTCACCGAGGCCCTGTCCGGGTCCGCCGTCGAGCTCGACCTGCGCGACGTGGTGCTGGCCGGGTACACCGGTCGCGACCAGGAGGCGGTCCAGCGTCACGTCGAGGAGCTCGCCGAGCACGGCGTCCCCGCGCCCCGGCGCGTTCCGGCCTTCTACCGGGTCACCCCCGACCTGGTGGCGGTCACCGATCGGATCAGCGTCCTCGGCGGCGAGACCTCCGGCGAGGGCGAGTTCATCCTCTTCGGGGTCGACGGTGCGCAGTTCGTGGGCGTTGCCAGCGATCACACCGACCGCGCCGTGGAGCGTGATGACGTCGCGAAATCCAAGCAGCTGTGCCGCAAGGTGGTGGGCGGCCGGGTCTGGCGTCTGGCCGACATCGGTCCACACTGGAGCCACGTCATGCTGCGCTCGTACGCCGATGGCGCCACCCGCCCGTACCAGGAGGGTCCGGTTGCCTCGCTGCTGGACCCCAAGGAGATCCTCCGACGAGTCGAGGCCCGAATCGGCCGGGATCTCGAGGGCGTGCTCGTCTTCAGCGGGACGATCCCGCTGGCCGGGGAGCTCACCTATGCCTCCCGATTCCGCGTGGAGCTGGTCGACGAGCTCCATGCCATGCGCCTCGAAACGGAGTACGCCGTCGAGGTGACCGACCTGCTCGACTAGAGGTGGACCGATGCCAAAACCGGAGCTGGAGTTCTTCGACCCGGAGGCGCGTCATACCTGGGCACCCGTGCCGGGATGCGAGGGCCTGTCCGAGATGACCCTGGCGCGCGACGACGTGACCGGCAGCTACACGCGCCTGCTCAAGTTCGAGCCCGGGACCGACACCTCGCCACTTGGCCTGCAGCGCCACGACTTCTGGGAGGAGATCTGGATCGTCTCCGGTGCCATCCACGACCTGGGGATGGACAGGACCTTCCGGGCCGGGATGTACGCCTGCCGTCCCCCGGGAATGCCGCATGGGCCGTGGCGTGCCCCTGACGGCTGCATCACGTTTGAAGTCCGCACCTTCGAGACCGCACCACCCGCACAGGAGTCATCAGCGCAATGAAGTTCGGCGTCTGGATCCCGTCCTACTGCTATCCCGATCTCTCCTACCAGCGTGCCCGCTCCGAGGTCGGCGACTTCGCGCGCAAGGCGAACGACCTGGGCATCGACCTGTGGGTGATCGACCACCTGCTGCACGCTCCCGGCCTGTACGGGATGCCCTGGCTGGAGCCGATGACCACGCTCACCTACGCCGCCGCGCTCGCGCCGGACGTCCGCTACGGCACCGGGATCCTGGTGCTGCCCCTGCGCAACCCGGTGATCCTGGCCAAGGAGATCGCCACGCTCGACTACCTCACCGGTGGCAACTTCATGTTCGGGATCGGCGGGGGATGGGATCCGGACGAGTTCCGCGCGGTGGGGACGCGGATCGAGGAGCGCGGCAAGCGCACCGACGAGATCCTCGCCGCGGTGCGCCTGCTCCTCACCCAGGATCACGTGACCTTCGACGGCACGTACTACCAGTTCGAGGACGTGACCATCGAGCCGCGCCCGCCGAAGATGCCCGAGGTGTGGGTCGCCGGTGGTTCGCGGATTCCCGACCCGGAGTACCACGACCTGCCGGTCCTCTCCAAGGCGGTGCTCAACCGGATCCTGGACGCCGATGCCTGGATCAGCCGCTGCTCCGGCAGCCAGGAGTGGATCAAGCGCGACTGGAGCCAGATCAAGGAAGGGCTGGCCGGCCGCGGGCGACCGGTGAGCTCGCTGAAATTCGCGCACACCAATTTCACGTACGTCGTGGACACCGCGAACCGCGACAAGGCGCACGAGATCCAGCGCGGCTACTTCGAGCAGGTGATGGGAACGCATCGGACCTTCCAGCACCTGCAGGAGTGCTACCTGCTGGGGACGCCCGACGACATCGTGGCCCGGCTCAAGGACCTCGAGGAGGCCGGCTGCGAGTACGTGGTGCTGGGGCCGACCAGCGACCAGCTCGACCAGCTCGACCTGATCAACGACCAGATCATCTCCGCCTTCCGCTGACGCGGCGGTGACCGCCGATGAACAACGAAACCCGGTCGGATGGGAGACGCCTCGTCTATCTCGCCACCACCGTCTCGGCGCTGGGCGGGATGCTGTTCGGCTACGACATCGGCGTCATCTCCGGGGCCATCCTGTTCATCAAGACCGATTTCTCCCTGTCTCCCGGCCTCGAAGAGATCGTCGTCAGCTCGGTCCTGCTCGGGTCGCTCCTTGGCGCGGTCATGGGAGGCCTCCTGGCCGATCGCCTCGGACGTCGGAGACTCTTGATCGTCACTGCGGTCGTGTTCGCCATGGGTGCCGTCGGCGCGGCGCTGGCACCGGGCACGCCGTGGCTGGTGACCGCCCGGGTCGTCGCCGGTGCCGCCATCGGCACCGCCTCGTTCGTGGCGCCGCTCTACATCTCCGAGATTGCCCCGGTTGCCATCCGCGGCAGACTCGTGTCGATCAACCAGGTCGCGCTCACCAGCGGCATCGTGATCTCCTATGGCATCGACTACGCCTTCGCCGGGTCCCAGGCCTGGCGGTGGATGTTTGCGCTGGCCGTGATTCCGGCGGCCGCATTTGCAGCCGGGCTGCTGTTCATCCCGGACAGCCCGCGATGGCTGGTCGGCCGTGGACACTCCGACCAGGCCCGGGCCGTCCTGAAGAGGATTCGCAGCCAAGAACAGGTGGACGGTGAGCTCACCGAGATCCGGCAGAGCGTGGCGCAGCAACAGGGACACTGGTCCGAGCTGCTCAGTCCGCTCCTGCGCCCGGCGATGATCGTGGGCATCGGACTGGCGATCGCGCAGCAGATCACCGGCATCAACACGGTCATCTACTACGCCCCGACGATCCTGGACTTCGCCGGATTCTCCTCGGCATCGGTGGCGATCCTGGCCAGCGTCGGCGTTGGAATCGTCAATGTCCTCCTGACGTTGGTGGCCATGCAGCTGATCGACCGGGTCGGACGACGACCGCTCCTGCTGGTCAGCCTGGCGGGCATGGCGGTGAGCCTGTTCGTGCTGGGGCTGGCGTTCGCCCTTCCGCAGCTGGCCGGCAGCCTTGGGTGGATCGCGGTGATCGGCCTCATGACCTACGTCGGTTCATTCGCCGTGGGTCTCGGGCCGGTGTTCTGGCTGATGCTGTCGGAGATCTACCCGTTGCGCATTCGAGGTCGGGCCATGAGCGTCGGGACGGTCGCCAACTGGAGCGCCAACCTGATCGTGGCGCTGTCGTTCCTGACGCTCACGCAGGCCCTGGGCAGAGCTCCCACGTTCTGGTTGTACGGCGTCGTCAGCGTCGGGGCGTGGATCTTCGCCCTATACCTGGTGCCGGAAACGCGGGGAAGGAGCCTCGAAGACATCGAGGCGCACTGGCGAGCCGGGGGGCATCCGCGGGCGTTGTGAATGCGAGTGCGTCGGCAGGAACGCGCTCAGCATCCGAATCCCGGTGACCCAACCGCGGTCGTGCCCGCGGTCGCGCTACCCGGGCGGACGGGTCGCCGATGTCGCGGTGAGCTCGGGCGGCGCGACCCACGATCGAATGGTCTGCACGTAGTTGGCCCGCTCGAACGCGGACGGGTTCTCGACGGTGGCCTGGCTGGCGCTGCCGCGCAGCTGCGCCACCGATTCGTACTCGTGCTCCGTGGTCCAGGCCCGCAGCTCCGCCTCCACCTGGCGAACGTGCTCGGGGCCCTGGCGCAGCAGGGCGGAGGTCATCATCACCACGTCGGCGCCGACCATGAGCGCCTTGATGACGTCGGTCCCCGTCTGGACGCCGGAGGTGGCGGCCAGCGAGACCTCGCGCCCGAGCTGTGGCCGCAGGATCGCGATCCAGCGCACCGGCAGCCGCAGCTCCCACCGCTGGCTCAGCTCGAGCCGCGGCACGACCTCGAGCGCCTCGAGGTCGAAGTCCGGCTGGTAGAAGCGGTTGAACAGGACGAGCCCGTCGGCGCCGGCCTCGGTGGCCGCCGCTGCGAAGTTCGCGAAGGCGGAGTAGTACGGGCTCAGCTTGACCGCGAGCGGGATGGTGACCGCGTCACGAACGGCCGCGATCAGCGCGATATCCGCGGCCTCCATGTCCGCCGCGTTGCGCTCCGAGTCACCGGCGACGTGGTACAGGTTCAGCTCCAGCGCATCGGCCCCCGCCGACTGGATGAGCCGCGCATAGCGGACCCAGGCACCGGTGCTCGTTGCGTTGAGGCTGGCGATGATGGGCACGCCGGTCGCAGCCTTGACCTGCTCGACCATGGCGACGTACCGGTCAGCCGCACCCGCGAACTCCGCAACCGCCGGGAAGTAGTCGAGCGCCTCGGCGAAGAGCTCCGTGCCCTGCTCCAGGGTGCTGTTGATCCCGAACTCCTCGGCGAGGATCTCCTCCTCGAAGAGCGACGGGAGGACGATGGCCCCCACGCCGGCGGCCTCGAGTCGGCGGGCCATCTCGGGCTCCCCGTTGTGGGGCGCCGCCGAGGCGACGATCGGCGAACGGAGCTCCAGGCCCAGGTAGCGGGAGCGAAGGTCAATGGTCATGCCGGATCCTCCTCACCCTCGTAGCGATAGCCCGCATCGCTCTCGACCTCGGGCTCGATGTCCGGGTCGGGCTGCGAGATGTGCGGGACGGTGCGTTCGATGCCCGCCAGCTGCTCGTAGTAGCGCCATCGCTCGTCGGCATCGGCCTGGGCCAGCGCACCGAGCTCCGCGGCGCGTTCGGGATGCGTCCGCTGCAGGAACGCGAAGCGTGCCTCGGTCGCCGCGAACGCCGCAACCGGGATCGAGGGAGCCGCGGAGTCGAGCTTGAAGGGCCGGCCACCCTCGGCCTCCGACGGGTGGAAGCGATACAGCGGCCAGTACCCGCTCTTCACGGCGTCCTTCTGGTGCGACATCGACTTGCTCATGTCGATCCCGTGCGCGATGCAGGTGCTGTAGGCGATCACCAGCGATGGGCCCGGCCAGGCATCGGCCTCGAGCAGGGCCTTGGTGGTCTGCAGGTCGTTGGCGCCCATCGAGACCTGGGCAACGTAGACGTTGCCGTACGAGCGAGCAACCGCGCCGAGGTCCTTCTTGGCCGTTCCCTTGCCGGCGGCCGCGAACTTGGCAACGGCGCCACGCGGCGTGGCCTTCGAGGACTGTCCGCCGGTGTTGGAGTAGACCTCGGTGTCGAGGACCAGGATGTTCACGTTGCGACCCGACGAGAGGACCTGGTCCAGGCCCCCGTAGCCGATGTCGTAGGCCCAGCCATCTCCGCCGATGATCCAGATCCCCCGCCGGACGAGATCGTCACAGACGGAGAGGAGCTGCTGGGCGATCGGTGCCAGGGGACCATCGATCCCGGCGAGCGCCTCGCGCAGGCGACCCACCCGCTCCCGCTGGAGCTCGATCCCGGTCTCTGTCTCCTGATCGGCGCCGAGGAGCTCATCCACGAGCTCCCTGCCCAGCTGCGGGGCCAGGTGCTCGAGGAGCTGGCGGGCGTGATCGGTCTGGGCGTCGAGCGCGAGACGCATCCCCAGGCCGAACTCCGCGTTGTCCTCGAAGAGCGAGTTGTTCCAGGCCGGGCCACGGCCGACCGCGTTGACGGTCCACGGCGTGGTGGGCAGGTTGGCACCGTAGATCGAGGAGCAGCCCGTGGCGTTGGCCACGATCATCCGGTCGCCAAACAGCTGGCTCACGAGCCGGATGTAGGGCGTCTCGCCGCAGCCGGCACACGCACCGGAGAACTCGAAGAGCGGCTCCAGCACCTGGCTGCCCTTGACCGTCTCGTGCGCGATCAGGCTCCGGTCGAGGGGCGGGATCGACTGGAAGAAGTCCCAGCGCGGCCGCTCGATGTCGCGGTGCTCCGCAACCGGCTCCATGTTGATCGCCTTGTGGCTGGTATCGGTCTTGCTCTTGGCCGGGCAGACGTCCACGCAGACGCCGCAGCCGGTGCAGTCGTCGGGCGCGACCTGGATGGTGAGCCGATGGTCCGGCAGGTCGCGCGAGCGGAACTCCTTGTGGAGGAAACCGTCCGGCGCCGCCTCGACGGCGGCGGTCGGGAAGACCTTCATGCGGATCGTCGCGTGCGGGCAGACGATGGCGCACTTGCCGCAGTCGATGCAGATCTCCGGATCCCAGACCGGGATCTCCAGGGCGATGGCCCGCTTCTCGTACTGCGTCGTCCCGCTGGGGAAGGTCCCGTCCACCGGGAGAGCGCTCACGGGGAGCAGGTCCCCGTCGCCGGCCATCAGGCGCGACGTGACGCGAGCCACGAAATCGGGCGCGTCGACCGGCACCGGCACCGTGGTCGGCAACTCGCTGCTCACGCCGCCGAGGGTCACGTGGGCGAGGTTCTCGAGCGAGCTGTCAATCGCCACGAAATTGCGCTGAACGATGGCCTCGCCGCGCTTGGCGTACGTCTTCTCGACGAATTCCTTGATGCGGGCGATGGCCTCGTCCGGCGGGATGATGCCCGCCAGCTGGAAGAAGCACGGCTGCATGACGGTGTTGATCCGGCTGCCCATGCCGGCCTCGTCCGCGACGGCGACCGCGTCGATGACCCAGAAGTCGATCTCCTTCTCGACGAGCTGCTTCTGCACGCCGCCCGGCAGGTGGTCCCAGACCTCATCGGGGCCGTACGGGGCATTGAGGAGGAAGGTCGCACCGTGCTTCGCGTGCTCGAGCACCTTGGTCTTGCCGAGCAGCCCGAACTGGTGGCAGGCGACGAAGTCGGCGTTCTCGACGAGGTAGGTCGAGGTGATGGGCTGCGGTCCGAAGCGCAGGTGCGAGACGGTGATCGACCCGGCCTTCTTGGAGTCGTACACGAAGTAGCCCTGCGCAAAGAGGTCGGTGCTCTCGCCGATGATCTTCACCGACGCCTTGTTGGCACCGACGGTGCCGTCCGAGCCCAGGCCGAAGAACACGGCCTGCACCTCGCCGGCAGGGCGCGGGCGCTGGAACTCCGGGTCGATGGGTAGGCTGAGGTGGGTCACGTCGTCGTAGATGCCAACGGTGAAGTGTCGCTTCGGTTGCGCGGCGGCGAGCTCCTCGAAGACCGGCTTGACCATCGAGGGAGTGAGCTCCTTGGACGACAGCCCGTAGCGCCCGCCGATGACCCGGGGTGCCGTCGCGAACGGCGGGTCGTCGCCGTCCATCGCCTCGGCGATGGTCGCCACGACCTCGAGGTAGAGCGGCTCTCCCACCGCGCCCGGCTCCTTCGTGCGGTCGAGGACCGCGATCGCCCGTACCGTGGAGGGAAGCGCGGCGATGATCTGCTCGGTGGGGAACGGCTGGAAGAGCCTGATGCGCAGCAGTCCCACCCGCTCACCGGCGGCCACGAGCGCATCGACCGTTTCCTCGATGGCGCCGTTGGCCGAACCCATGGCGACGATGACGCGGTCCGCGTCGGGAGCGCCGTGGTAGTCGACGAGCCCATAGCGCCGGCCTGTCCGCTCCGCCAGCTCGTCCATCACCTCGGCGACGATGCCCGGGACGGCGAGATGGAACGGGTTCGATGCCTCGCGCGCCTGGAAGAAGACGTCCGGGTTCTGCGCCGTGCCGCGCACGAACGGCGCGTCCGGAGTCATGCCGCGCGCGCGGAAGGCGATCACGTCCTCGTCGCGCACGAGCGCCCGGATGTCGCCTTCCTCGAGGACGGCGATCTTGTTGACCTCGTGGGAGGTCCGGAAGCCGTCGAAGAAGTGCAGGAACGGGACCCTGGCACGGAGCGTGGCCGCGTGCGCCACCAGCGCGAAGTCGTGCGCCTCCTGGACCGAGCCCGCGGCGAGCATGGCCCAGCCGGTCGTCCGCGCATGCATGACGTCACTGTGGTCGCCGAAGATCGACAGCGCGTGGGTCGCCACCGTGCGGGCGGCGACATGGATCACGGTCGGCGTCAGCTCGCCGCAGATCTTGAACATGTTGGGGACCATCAGCAGGAGTCCCTGGGACGCGGTGAACGTCGTTCCCAGGGCGCCCTTCTGGAGAGCGCCGTGGAGGGCGCCGGCGGCTCCCGCCTCCGACTGCATCTCGACCACGTCGGGGACCTTGCCCCACAGGTTCGGCCGGTCCGCGGCCGCCCAGTCGTCACAGTGCTCCGCCATCGGCGAGGCTGGCGTGATCGGAAAGATCGAGATCACTTCGCTGGCGGCGTAGGCGACACGGGCCGCAGCTTCGTTGCCATCCATGCACTCGTAGCGCTGGTCCACGTGGGGGCCCTCCATCGGCGATCGAGGTGGTGGCGCATTCGGCCATTCCGGTCTCGAACTCGCCAGTCGCGGGCCCTCATTATCCTCCCCGACCGGCCGCTTCGCTTGCGTCCCCTCCGGGCAGGCGCCCTACTGCCAGCGGAAGAAGCGGGCGGAGATGGCCAGGCAGCCGACCAGCCAGCCGACCAGCACCAGGAGATCCACGCCGAGTGGCATGAACGGCGTCCCGCCCACCATGGTCTGGCGGAGCGCGTCGCCCAGGTAGGTGAGCGGCATGACCGTCGCCACCCCGCGCAGCCAGTCGGGCATGAACGCCAGCGGGAAGAAGATCCCGGAGAGGAACATCAGCGGGAACTGGACGATGCTGGTCATCCCGTTCGCCGCCTCCTCCGTCCGCGCGAAGGAGGCGATGACGTAGCCCAGGGCGATGAAGGTGACGGCGCCCAGCGCCACGAAGCCCACCGTCACGGCCAGGTCGCCGACGATCTTCACGCCAAAGACGCCGATCCCGATGGCCATGATCAGCACGGTCTGGACGGCGGCGATCCCCAGCCGCATGAGGACGTTGGAGCCGACCAGGGTCCATCGCGGCAGGGGGGTTGCGTTCAGCCGCTTGAGGATCAGCTTCTCGCGTTGCTGAACCAGCGGGATGGCGGCGAAGATGCCCAGCTGCATGAGCGCCATGGCCAGGATGCTCGGGACGAAGTAGCTCACGCTGCTGAGCTGCTCGGTCTGGATCGCCTGCTCCGACACGGCGAGGACCGGGGGCTGGCCCGAGAGCGCCTGGTTCTGTGCGCTGACCAGGCTCTGGACCACGCCGCTCAGGGTCTGGGTGGTGGTCGACTGCGTCGGGTCGGTGTACAGGGTGAGCGAGACCGGCTGCCCGGCCGCACCAGCGTTCCCGGCGCTCGCCCGCCCGACCGCGTCGCCGTAGCCGGCCGGGATGACGAGGACCGCGTCGAGGTCGCCCCGCTTCATGGCGGCCAACGCCTCGTCGAGCGGCTCGTCCTTGAGCTCGAGCAGGCTCACCTGCGCGAACGTGGACTTCAGCTGTGCCGATGCCGATGTCGCATCCTGGTCGACCCAGGCCACCTTGAGCTTCGTGTCTCCCCCGCCGGAGAAGATGGTCCCGAAGAGCAGGATGAAGACGATCGGGAAGGCGAGCGTCCAGAACAGCGCCGCGCGGTCGCGCAGGAAGCTCCGGATGTTGGCAATGGTGAGTGCGCGCAGCGCCGACATCGGCTCTTCCTCAGTCGCGCAGAGCCCGGCCGGTGAGCTGGAGGAAGACGTCTTCCAGCGTCGCCCGTCGGACGAGCAGCCCGCGCGGCTCCACGCCGAGCGATTCGGTCGCCTCCAGGAGTGAGCCGATGGTGGCGGGCACGTCGGCGGTGAACAGGAGCGTGATCCCGTCCTCGTGCTTCACGCTGCTTACGCCGGCCAGCGCCGCGAGCCTGGCGTCCTGCAGCCCGGCGAGCTCCTCGAACTGGACGGCGCGCTCGTGGAACCGGCGGCCGATCAGGTCGTTCACCGTCCCATGGTCCAGGATCTTTCCATGATCCATGATCGCGATCCGATCACAGAGCGCCTCGGCCTCGTCCATGTAGTGAGTCGTCATCAGCACGGAGCGACCCTGCCGCTTCATGCCTTCGATGAGCTCCCAGAGGGCGCGCCGGGCGGCGGGATCCAGGCCCGTTGTGGGCTCGTCGAGAAAGACGAGCTCGGGGTCGTTCACGAGGGCCAGCGCCACCGAGAGGCGCTGCTGCTGCCCGCCGGAGAGGGTGCGCGTCAGCGAGTCGCGCTTCTCGCCCAGGCCCAGATCGTCGATCAGGCGCTCGGCCGAAACGCGGCGCGCATAGAAGCTGCCGAACAAGCTGATCAGCTCCGCGACGGTGAGGTGCGGGTAGAGCGCCGCGGTCTGGAGCTGTACGCCGATCCGTCGCTTGATCTCCGTCGCGTGCTGCCGAACGTCGAGGCCCAGCACGGTGAGCTCGCCGCTGTCTGGCCGGGTGAGCCCCTCGAGCATCTCCACGGTCGTGGTCTTTCCCGCGCCGTTCGGACCAAGCAGACCAAAGATCTCGCCGGGGCCCACGTGGAAGCTGACGCCGTCCACGGCCTGAACGCGACCGAATGCTTTGCGGACCTCGGAGACGGCGACGGGATTCGCAGGAGCTTGGGCGGTGCTCACCCGCCGCATTCTATCGGACGCGAGCGCACCAACGCGGGCACCGGTGGGTGCCGCGCCCATGCCGGATGCCCGCATCGGGTTCAGTGGTTGAACATCTCCGTGAACCGCTCATCATGGGCCCGCGCCTGGTCGTCGTCCGCCGCCGGGAGGGTGGTGGGCTCGTGGGCCGGCACCAGCGTGGCGACGTCCATCTCCTCATGGGCCACGAGGCGGTTGATGGCATCCACGTAGGCCAGCAGGGTCGCCTCAAGGACGTTGTCGTGCTGGCCACGCCCGGGGTAGGCCGGAGCGTGCGCGGCATCTGACCGGCGTCGGATACTCACCGACACCGCGGCCGGCGTCTCGTGACCCTGCCCGGTGGCCTGGACGTTGTAGGTCTGCAGCTCGACGCCCGCTCCGAGGACCGGGGCAAGCGCGATATCCACCGCTCGCAGCAACGCGTCGACCGCGCCGTTGCCCGAGGCGTGGGCGCGCCAGGCGCGCCCGCCGCCCAGCAGCACCAGGCTGCCGCGGCTCGGACGGTTGTTCGACGAGCTCGCGGACCAGCGCTCAAGGCTGAACCCCGTGGCGCCCTGCGGATCGCTCTGCTCGTGGGTCGACGCGCTGTGCTGGGGCGCGGCTGATGGATTGGACATGCGTGTGATCAGGCTCCTTGCGATGGCGGGGATGGGGCGGACTGCGGCAGCTCGACCGGCGTGAGCCAGTCGGCGTAGCGCTGGTCGATGCCGCGAACGGCGGCGAAGTAGCGTGCCTGGAGGTCGGCGGTGATGGGCCCGTCGCCCAGCTCCCGGCCGTCGACAGCAGAGACGGGTGCCACCTGGGCACCGGTCCCGGTGAGGAAGATCTCGTCGGCCACGTGCAGCTCGGTGCGGTCGATCGCCCGCTCCTCGACCGGGTACCCGGCGTCGCGGGCCAACTGCATGACGGCCGCTCGAGTGATGCCGGGCAGCACGTCGTCCGAAAGCGACGGCGTGGCGACCACGCCGTCGCTGACGACGAAGAGGTTGGCGCTCGACGCCTCGGCGACGTGACCATCGGCGCCCAGGAGGATCGCCTCGTCGAACCCACCGGTATGGGCATCCTCCACGGCCAGGCAGGCGTTGACGTACGAGCCGGTGACCTTGCCACGCGCCGGGATGGCGTTGTCGTTCACCCGCTGCCAGCTCGAGATCGTCACGTGCAGCCCATCGGTCGCGACGTAGGGACCCATCGGGAAGCCGTACACGGCGATCCGGTCGCGAAGCCCGGTCAGCTGCAGGCGGATCGACTCCGCGCTCTTGTACAGGAGCGGCCGGAGGTAGATGTCCTCCGACACGCCATGGCGAACCAGGATCTCGCGGCTGATCTCGACCAGCGTCTCGACCGATTCAGGGACCGATGCGCGCACGAGCCTGCCATTGCGCAGCAGCCGCCGATAGTGCTCCGCCGCGAAGAGGATCGCCAGCCCGCCGTCCTGCTGGCGGTAGGCACGGATCCCTTCGAAGAGGCCCGTTCCGTAGTTGAGCGCATGGGTTGCGAGGCTCAGGGTCGCCTCGCGGAATGGCACGATCCGGCCTTCGAAGTAGGCGTGGCTGCAGGGCGTGATCTCGGTTCCGTCTCCGCCACGCGCCCCGGCCGCCGCATCGGGTGCTGCTGTGCGGGTCGTGGCCTCGCGGCCTGGCCTGGCCTGTGTCTGCGTCACGCCGTCTCCTCCATGGGCTGCGTCGGGTGGCTGGCGACCCGCTCCGGCGTGGCCGATGCGGGACGCGGCTGGGAATCAGGGGAACGCCGGGCGTCAGCCTTCCAGAGGCCGTACTCGAGCGAGTCGACGAGCGCCGACATGGACGCGGCGATGATGTTGGGATGCGACCCGACGGTCGCCCAGTCTCCGAGCGGTCCGTTCGACTCGATGAGGACCCGGGTGCGGGCGGCGGTGGCCGCCTCTCCGTCGAGGATGCGCACCTTGTAGTCGACCAGGGCAATGGCATCCAGCTCGGGATAGAACCCCGACAGCGCCTGGCGCAGGGCGGTGTCCATGGCGTTCACCGGACCGTTGCCCTCGGCGGCGGTGTGGCGCAGGACCCCATCGACCTCCACCTTGACCGATGCCTCGGCGCGGACCGCGCCCCCGTTTCGCTGGTCCACCAGCACCGTGAAGTCGACCACCCGGAAGAACGGCTCGTAGTCCGGCTGCTGGCGCCGGATGAGGAGCTCGAACGACGCCTCCGCGCCCTCGAAGCTGGCGCCATCGGCCTCGAGCTGCTTGATGAGCGTCGAGATGGAGCGGGGGTCCACCGATCCGTCCAGCCGATGGCCGAGCCGCTCCGCGAGCCACGAGGTGTTCGCGCGACCGCCCAGCTCGCTGACCACCAGGTGCATCTCGTTGCCGACCACGGTCGGCTCAACGTGCTGGTACGACGCACGTACCCGCGTCGTCGCCGCCCCGTGGACGCCGCCCTTGTGGGCGAAGGCGCTGGCGCCCACGTACGGGGCGTGCGCGTCGGGCGCGATGTTCGCGATCTCGGCGACGGTACGGGACAGCTCCGCCAGCTCGGAGAGACCCTGGCCGTCGGGTACCGTGGCCCGGCCCATCTTGAGCGCCAGGTTGGCCCAGATGGTCACGAGGTTCGCGTTGCCGCAACGCTCCCCGTAGCCGTTCACGGTGCCCTGCACGTGGCGGGCGCCGGCGACCACCGCGGCGAGCGAGTTCGCCACCGCCAGCCCGGCGTCGTCGTGGACGTGGATCCCCCAGGTCATCTCGCCGTCGTCGAGCGCGGCGATCACCGTGCGCGTGATCCCGGCCAGCTCGTCGGTCAGGCAGCCGCCGTTCGTGTCGCACAGGACCAGGGTCGTGGCGCCGGCCGAACGCGCGGCCCGCAGGGTCGCGAGGGCGTAGTCGGGATCGGCCCGGTAGCCGTCGTAGAAGTGCTCCGCGTCGTAGACCACCTCGCGCCCCGCGCGAGCGAGCAGGGCGACCGAGTCGCCCACCATGGCCAGGTTCTCCTCGGCGGTGGCGCCCAGCACGTCGACCACGTGGAGCAGCCAGCTCTTGCCAAAGATCGTCACCACCGGCGTGTCGGCTTCCAGCAGGGCGCGCAGGTTCGGGTCGTCCTCCGCCGAATTCGCGCGATGGCGGGTCGAGCCGAACGCCGCGATCCGTGCCGTTCGCCAGTGCTGCGTTCGTGCCGCGGCGAAGAACTCGATGTCCTTGGGGTTCGATCCCGGCCAGCCCCCCTCGATGTACGGGAACCCCGCGGCGTCGAGGCGCCGCGCGATCCGCAGCTTGTCCGCGAGGGACAGGACGAGTCCCTCGCGCTGCGTGCCGTCGCGCAGGGTCGTGTCGTAGAGGAGCACCCGATCCATCAGGCGGCAACCCCCGTGGGGACGCCCAGCCGTTCGAGCACGGCATCCCCGAATGCGGCGCTCGAGGCCGAGCCGCCCAGGTCAGCGGTTCGCGGTCCCTCCGAGAGGGTCGCGTCGAGCGACGCCGCGAGCGCGTCGGCCGCCTCCGTCTCGCCAAGCGACCAGCGCAGCATGAGCGCGGCCGACTCGATGGCCCCCGCCGGGTTGGCGATCCCTCGCCCGGCAATGTCCGGAGCGCTGCCGTGGATCGGTTCGTACAGGCCGAAGCGGCCGTGATCGGTCCGGCGCTCTCCGACGCTGGCGGAGCCCAGCACGCCGAGCGACCCGGCGATCGCCGCAGCCTCGTCGGACAGGATGTCGCCGAACGTGTTTTCCATGACCAGGACGTCGAACCGGGCCGGACGGGTCACGAGGGCCACCGCGCTCGAGTCGACGAGCGCGTGCTCGAGCGTCACGTCCGGATACTCGGCGTGGATCGATTCCACGACCTCGCGCCAGAGCCGCCCGGTGGCCATGACGTTCGCCTTGTCGACGCTGGTGAGCAGGCCGCGACGGCCGCGCGCCAGCTCGAAGGCGAGGCGGGCGATGCGCTCGATCTCGCTTCGGGTGTAGGTGCAGGTGTCAACCGCGCCATCGGCCGTGCGGCCCTGGGGCACGCCGAAGTAGAGGCCCCCGGTCAGCTCGCGGACGATGAGGAGGTCCGCACCCGCCCGGATCTCGGCACGCAGCGGCGAGGCGTCGGCCAGGGCCTCGAGCGCCCGTACCGGGCGCAGGTTGGCGAACAGGCCAAGCTCGCTGCGCAGGCGGAGGAGGGCCTGCTCGGGGCGAACCGAAGCAGTCGGGTCGCTCCACCGTGGACCGCCGACGGCGCCGAGCAGCACGGCATCTGCCGCCCGGCAGTGGTCCAGGGTCTCGTCGGCGAGCGGAGTGCCGGCCGCCTCGATGGCCGCCCCGCCCACGAGGCGCTCGTCCCACGCCACCGAGAAGCCGTGGACGGCACCTGTGGCCTCGACGCAGCGCCGGGCCACGGCCAGGACCTCGGGCCCCACGCCGTCTCCGGGCAGATAGGCGACCCGGTAGGCCGTCATGAGGGAACCGATCCACCGACGGCGGTGGGGCCGGGCGCCTCGTGGAGCTGTCGCGGCGTCTCGCTGGCGACCTGGTGCTCGGCGATCAGCTTGTTGACCGCCGCCAGGTAGGCGCGCAACGAGCCCTCGACCACGTTCGTCGAGAGGCCATGCCCGGTGAAGACCTGCGGCAGGCCGTCGTCCCCTACCGTCGGGCCCTGGATCTTGACCATCGCCTCGCCCTGGGCATCCTCGCCGGAGCCCACGCTGCGCAGCTGGTAGTCGATCAGGGCCGGTCGCCCACCGATGATCTGCTCCAGGGCGTTGTCGACCGCCTTGAGCAGCGCATCCACCGGCCCGTTGCCGCCCGCGAAGGCCCGGTACGTGCGCCCATCGCAGAAGAGGCTGACGTTGCCGCTGCTCGACTCGCCCTGCCGGCTGGCCGCCGCCCAGTGCTCCAGGCGCACGAGCTGCGGCACCGGGTCCGCGCGCTGCTCGGCGAGGGCCAGCAGGTCGGCATCGCTCACCTGCTTCTTGCGGTCGGCCAGCGAGATCGCCTCCGCGTAGAGCGCATCGAGCGCCGCCGGCTCCAGCTCCAGGCCCAGGCGACGGAGCCGCTCGTCGAAGCCGCGACGCCCGGAGAGCTTGCCCAACGTGAGGGTGGAGCCGGAGAGACCCACCGATTCCGGGGTCATGATCTCGTAGGTGAGCGGGTTCTTGAGGAACCCGTCCTGGTGGATCCCCGACTCGTGCGCGAAGGCGTTGGTACCCACCACGCTCTTGTTGGCCTGGACGACGATCCCGGTCAGGTAGCTCACCAGCCGGCTGGTGGCCGTGATCTGCTCCGCCGCGACCCCGGTCCACGCGTTTCGGAAGCGCCCTGCGCGCGTGCGGAGGGTCATGACCACCTCTTCCTGGGAGGCATTGCCGGCCCGCTCGCCCAGGCCGTTCACCGTGACCTCCGCCTGGCGCGCCCCGGCGCGAATGCCGGCCAGCGTGTTGGCGGTGGCCAACCCCAGGTCGTTGTGGCAGTGCACGCTGACGGTCGCCCGCCGGCCGGCCGCGCGGACCACCTGGCGGACCAGGGCGCCGAACTCGTCCGGCTCCGCGTAGCCCACCGTGTCCGGCACGTTGACGATGGTGGCCCCCGCACCGATGGCGGTCTCGAACGCCTGGAGCAGGAAGGGGATCTCCGTGCGGCTGGCGTCCTCCGCGCTGAACTCGATCTCCTGGTCGGGACCGACCAGGCGCCGCGCCTGGGCCACGCACTCCGCAATCCGCTCCAGCACGATCTCCCGGGTGGTGCGCAGCTTGTGGGTGAGATGGATGTCGGAGGTCGCGATGAATACATGGAGCTGGGTCCGGGTCGCGGGCGCCAGCGCGGCGGCTGCGGCGGTCACGTCGGCCGGCACGCAGCGGGCCAGCGCCGCGATCGCGGGCGCATCCGGAGCGCCACCGACCTCGGTCGCGATCCGGCGGACGGCGTCCGCCTCGCCGGGCGAGGCGGCCGGGAAGCCAGCCTCGATGACGTCCACCCGAAGCCGTGCGAGCTGGCGCGCGACCTGGAGCTTCTCGTCGGCGGTCAGCGAAGCGCCCGGGGTCTGCTCACCGTCGCGCAGGGTCGTGTCGAAGATGCGGATCCGCGGTCCGCGTCGTCGCGCCATCAGGCCGCTCCCCCGCCGGTCGATGAGGCCCCCGACGCCGCGCCGACGGGCTTGCCGGCGCCCGCATCGGCCCACCCCTCAGGTGGCGCTGTCGGGTCCAGGAAGGTCATGTGGCTGCGCAGCTCGGCGCCGACCTCCTCGATACGGGCCCGGGCGTTCTCGGCTCGCATCCGGTGGAACTCCGGCCCGCCGCGCCGCCCCTCCTCGATCCAGCGCCGGGCGAAGGTCCCGTCCTGGATCTCGGCGAGGATCTGCCGCATCTCGGCACGCACGCGCTCGTCGATGAGGCGCGGACCGGAGACGTAGTCGCCGAACTCGGCCGTGTCGCTCACCGAGTAGCGCATGTACTGCAGGCCGCCGCGGTACATGAGGTCCACGATCAGCTTGAGCTCGTGCATGGTCTCGAAGTAGGCAAGCTCCGGCTGGTAGCCCGCATCGACGAGCGTCTCGAACCCCGCCTGCACCAACGAGGTGACCCCGCCGCACAGGACCGCCTGCTCACCGAACAGGTCCGTCTCCGTCTCTTCGGCGAAGGTGGTCTCCAGGACGCCCGCCCGCGTGCAGCCGATGCCGGCCGCGTAGGCCAGGGTCCGGTCGCGCCCGGTGCCTGTGGCGTCGGTGGCGACCGCGAACAGGGCCGGCACCCCGCCGCCCTGGGTGTAGAGCTGTCGGACCAGGTGCCCGGGGCTCTTGGGCGCGACCATCGCCACGTCGACCCCCGGCGGAGGCGTGATCTCGTTGAAATGCAGGTTGAACCCGTGGGCGAAGAGGAGCAGGTCGCCGGGTTCCAGCCCGGATGCCACCTCGTTCGCGTAGATCCCCGGCATGGCCGTGTCGGGCACGAGCAGGATGACCACCTTCGCTTCTCGCGACGCCGTCCCGGCGTCCGTCACGCGCAGACCGGCCTCCCGCGCACGATCAGCCGATGTGGACCCGGGGCGAAGGCCCACCACCACCCGAACCCCCGAGTCCGCGAGGTTGCGCGCGTGCGCCTCCCCCTGGCTTCCATAGCCGATCACCGCGACCGTCTGGCCTTCCAGGGCTCGCGGATTGACATCCGAGTCGTAGATGAGCGTCGTCATGAAGCGGGTGCTCCGATCTGCGGGTGGGTGGTCGGGCGGGTGGTCGGGGCAGTGGTCGGGGCGGTGGCCATCGCAACCGCCCCGGCGCGCACGAGGCTGCGCAGCCCCAGGCCGCGCAGCAGCCCGAGCGCCTCCTCAATGCGGTCCGGGCTGGCGAGGAGGCGCAGCTGCCAGGTTGCGCCCCCGGTGTCGAGCAGCTCGCCCCCGGCCAGGTCGATGGCCTGCCTCACCGTCGAACGGTCCGCGGTGTCGGCGGGAGCCGCGAGGGCGACCAGCGCCAGCTCGAGCTCGATGCGGGGCACGTGGGTGAGGTCATCGACCTCGATGACCTCGATGAGCCGCTCGAGCTGGGCCAGCACCTGGTGGAGGTGCCCGTCGTCGCCGTGGACCACGATGGTCATCCGCGAGCGCCCGGGCTCGTGGGTGGTGGCGACCGTGAGCGAATCGATGTTGAACGAGCGGGCGCGCAGCAGGCCGGAGATCCGGTTCAGGGTCCCCGGGCGGTCGACGACGACGGCGCTCACGACGTGCCGTTCCGGCGATGCCTCGGCGAGGGGCTCGCGCGCCTGCATGGCGGGTGTCACGTGGATCCCCCTTCGAGCATCTCGGAGAGGCCCTTCCCGGGGAGCATCATGGGGTAGACGTTCTGCGCGGCGTCGAGATGGAAATCGATCAGGGCGGGGCCGGGGGCGGCGCGCGCCGCCGCGATGACCTCCTCCACCTGGTCCGGCCGGGTGGCGCGGTAGGCGGGGATGCCGTACGCCTCGCAGAGCCGGACGAGGTCCGGGCCGAGCAGCTCGGCGGAGTGGTAGTTCTCGTCGTAGATGATCTCCTGCCACTGGCGGATCATCCCCAGCCGATGGTTGTTGAGGACCGCGATCCGCACCGGGATCTGGTCCTGCACCAGCGTCGCGAGCTCCTGCATGGTCATCTGGAAGCCGCCGTCGCCCACGACCGCCCAGGTCTCGCGCTCGGGCGCGCCGAGGGCGGCGCCCATGGCGGCCGGGACCGCGTAGCCCATGGTCCCCAGCCCACCGCTGGACAGGTGCCGGTAGGGCTCGCGAAAGCCGAAGTAGCGCGCCGCCCACATCTGGTTCTGCCCGACGTCGCTGACCAGCGTGGCGCGGTGGTCCGTGGCCTCGCCGATCTTCTCGACCACGAAGTCCGCCGAGAGCCGGCCCTCGCGCCAGGCACCGGACCCGTGCCAGGGGCGCGCCTCGCTCACCTCGCGCCACGCGGCAAGCTCGGCCATCCAGGCGGTCCGCGGGGGAGCCTCCGGGAGCCGCGAGAGCAGTGCGGCGAGCAGGTCGCCGGCATCGGCCACGATCCCCAGGTCGGTGGTGACGTTCTTCCCGATCTCGGAGCGGTCGACGTCAACGTGCACGACCGTGGCGCGCGGCGCAAAGGTGCTGGTCTTGCCGGTGATCCGGTCGTCGTAGCGGCAGCCGATCCCGATCAGCAGGTCGCACTGCTGGATCGCCTTGTTGACGTGCATCCAGCCGTGCATGCCGGCATAGCCGAGCGAGAGCGGGTGGGTCTCGTCGATGTCCCCGATGCCCAGCAGCGTGTGCGCGACCGGGATCTGGGCACGCTCCGCAACCAGGCGCAGGAGATCGGTCGCCCCGGCGATCTGGACCCCGTGCCCGGCCAGGATCAGGGGGCGCTGCGAGCCGGCAACGAGGGCCGCCAGCTCGGCCGCCTCGGGGACGTCGCCACGGACGGGACGCAGCAGGCCCGGCAGGCGAAGCTCTCCTGGGGCGGGGTGCGGCGCATCGGTCTCCAGCTGCAGGACGTCCTTCGGGAAGTCCAGGAGCACCGGCCCCGGGCGCCCCGAGCGCGCGATCTCGAATGCCTCCGCGACCGCCAGCGGCACCTCGTCGGGTTCGGTGACCATGGTCGCGTACTTCGTCACCGGCAGCGCGATCCCGACGATGTCGGTCTCCTGGAATGCGTCCCGGCCCAGCAGGGCGCGGCCCACGTTCCCGGTGATGGCCACCATCGGCACGGAGTCGAGCATGGCCGTGGCCAGCCCGGTGACCAGGTTGATGGCCCCGGGACCCGACGTCGCCAGTGCCACGCCCACCTCGCCCGTCGCACGGCTGAAGCCGTCGGCGGCATGGGCTGCCGCCTGCTCGTGGCGCACCAGGATGTGGCGCAGCCCGAACTCAGCGAGCACGTCGTAGATGGGGAGGACCGTGCCGCCGGGGTAGCCGAAGATCGTCGTCGCCCCTTCGCGGACCAGCCCCTCGCACACCGCGCGGGCCCCGATGCGCGGCTCGACGGCGCGGGTCACGGCGCGCGCAGCCGGCTGCCCTGGCTCGAAGGCGACGCTCGGGAGGGGACGGGCTGTCATCGCGGTCTGTCTCGCTTTCCAAAGAGGTGCTGCTCGGGGGAATTGAAAATCCCGCCTGGCCGGCTGGCTGGCGGGATTCGTGGTCGCGGCTTCTGTGCTGTTCTCAGCTCGGCGCGCGTCCTCCGTCCCGCCATCCAAGGAGAATGGCGAGCGTGCGAATGTCGAGCAGTACGAGGCGTCCGGCCGGTTCGGCTGGAACCGGCGGCGCTGCGCTCGAACGGATACGTGCGGTCACTGGGTGCATTTCCGGCGACGCTAGCAGGCCTGTCAACCCCGGCCGCCCTCCACGCTCGACCGCGGTCTCATCGACGGTCCTTCACGAGACGCGGATCGGTGAGCGCACCCCGCGAGGCGGACGACACCAGGGCCGCGTACTTGGCCATGACGCCGGTCGGATAGTGAGGCTCCGGCGGCCGCCATTCCGCCAGCCGCGATGCGAGCTCCGCTTCGGGGATGTCCACGTCCAGACGCCGCGCCTCGACATCGAAGACGATCGGGTCGCCGTCGCGGAGGGCGGCGATGGGACCGCCCACGGCGGCCTCGGGCGCGACGTGGCCGGCCATCAGGCCGCGCGTTGCCCCGCTGAAGCGCCCGTCGGTCAGCAGCGCCACCGACTCGCCGAGCCCCTCGCCCACGATCGCCGCGGTCACCCCCAGCATCTCGCGCATGCCCGGGCCACCGCGCGGGCCCTCGTAGCGGATCACCACCACGTCCCCTGGCTCGATCCTCCGGTCGTGGACGGCGGCGAAGGCCGCCTCCTCGGAGTCGAAGACGCGGGCCGGGCCGCGATGATGGAGACGCTCGTGCCCGGCGACCTTCACCACGCAGCCCTCCGAGGCCAGGTTGCCATGGAGGATCACCAGCCCACCGGTGGGCTTCAGCGGTTGACCGATGGGACGCACCACCTCGGTGTCGTCGACGTCGACCGATGCCGACGCGATCTCCTCGCCCAGGGTGCGCCCGGTGACCGTCCGCTGGCCCTCGTCGATCATCCCCGCCTCGGCGAGCCGGCGCAGCACGAGCGCGGTGCCGCCCACCCGGTGCAGGTCGGTGGCCACGAAGCGCCCCCCGGGCCGCAGATCCGCGATGAGCGGCGTCGTGGCGCTGATGCGGTCGAAGTCGTCGATCTCCAGCGGGACGCCGGCCTCGTGGGCGATTGCCAGGATGTGGAGCACCGCGTTCGTGGAGCCACCGGTGGCGGCCACCACCCGGATCGCGTTCTCCACAGACCCGCGGGTCAGGATCTCGTGCGGCCGGATCCCCCGCTCGAGGAGCGAGACCGCCTGGCGTCCGGCCCGGCGCGAGGCCTCCGCCTTGTCCGGATGCATGGCCGGGATGGCGTTGGCACCGAGCGGGCTGATCCCGAGCGCCTCCCCCACGCCGCTCATGGTGTTGGCCGTGAACTGGCCACCGCAGGCGCCGGGTCCGGGGCAGGCGTGCGACTCGAGGTCACGCAGCTCCGCCTCGGTGATCGTCCCCGCGGCCTGCTCGCCCACGCCCTCGAAGACGTCCATGATCGTGACGTCTCGGCCGCGCCATCGTCCGGGGGCGATGGACCCGCCGTAGAGCATCAGCCCGGGCCGGTCCAGTCGGGCGAGGGCCATGATCGCCCCGGGGATCGTCTTGTCACAGCCGCTGATCGCCACCACGCCGTCGATGAGATGACCGCGAACGACAAGCTCGATCGAGTCCGCCACCAGGTCGCGGCTCACCAGCGATGCCTTCATCCCCTCGGTGCCCATGCTGACGCCGTCACTGACGCTCACGGTGTTGAACTCGATGGGCGTGGCGCCTGCGGCACGGACGCCCTCCTTCACCCAGGCCGCGATCTCGCGCAGGTGCGCGTTGCAGGGCATGACGTCGGTCCAGGGGTGGACGACCGCGACGAGCGGCCTGGAGAGGTCCTCATCGGTGTAGCCGATGGCCTTGAGCATGGAGCGCGACGGCGCGCGGTCGGGGCCGTCGAGAAGGACGCGGGAGTGCTCGCGAGGATCGTGCGGCGACGCGGGGGAGGTCATGGGAGCGGAGTGTAGGCGACCTGTCCAGCCCTCCCCGCCGGGACGCGCTCGTGCTCGCGGGCGGGCGGGTCTTGACGCGTCGCGTAGCGTGGCCGGACCGATGAGCGCCTCACACCCGACCCACGCCCGCCCGCGGACGATCGTGGACAAGATCTGGGACGAGCACGTCGTCGCGCCCGGCGCCGACGGTGCCCCGGACGTGCTGGCGATCGACCTGCACCTGGTCCACGAGGTGACGAGCCCACAGGCCTTCGACGGCCTGCGGGCGCGCGGCCTGCGGGTCCGGCACCCGGAGCAGACGCTGGCCACGGTCGACCACTCGATCCCCACCACCGATCGCACCCTGCCCATCGCCGACGAGATGGCCGCCGCCCAGGTTCGACGCCTGGAGGACAACTGCGCCGAGTTCGGGATCCCGCTGCACGGCATCGGCTCGCCCCACCAGGGCATCGTGCACGTCATCGGGCCCGAGCTGGGGCTCACCCAGCCCGGGATGACGATCGTCTGCGGGGACAGCCACACGGCCACCCACGGAGCCTTCGGAGCGCTGGCCTTCGGGATCGGCACCAGCGAGGTGGAGCACGTGCTGGCGACCGGGTGCCTGCTCCAGCGCCGCCCCCGGGCGTTCGAGGTGCGCGTGGACGGGACGCTGCACCCGGGCGTCACCGCCAAGGACGTGATCCTCGCGCTCCTGGCGCGGATCGGCATCGGCGGCGGGACCGGCCACGTCTTCGAGTACACCGGCAGCGCGATCCGGGCCCTGGGCATGGAGCAGCGAATGACGATCTGCAACATGAGCATCGAGGGCGGGGCGCGGGCCGGCCTGGTCGCCCCCGACGACACCACCGCCAGCTACGTCGCCGGACGTGCCCACGCCCCGGCCGGACCGGCCTGGGAGGTCGCGGTGGACCGATGGCGACAGCTCCCCTCCGACCCGGACGCGCAGTACGACCGGACGATCACGCTCGACGCATCCGCCCTCGAGCCCATGGTCACCTACGGCACGAACCCCGGCATGGGCTTCGCCCTCTCCTCGCGCATTCCGGACCCGTCGCGGCTGGGCGACCCCGGGCAGCGCGCGTCGCTCGAGGCGGCGCTCGCCTACATGCAGCTCAACCCCGGAGAGCAGATCCTGGGCAAACCGGTGGATGTGGTCTTCATCGGCTCCTGCACCAACTCGCGGATCAGCGACCTGCGGGAGGCGGCGCGCATGCTGCGCGGCCGACGCGTGGCGGATGGCGTGCGCATGCTGGTGGTGCCCGGTTCGAGCGACGTGAAACGCCAGGCCGAGGTGGAGGGGCTCGCGGACGTGTTCCGCTCCGCGGGCGCGGAGTGGCGCGAGGCCGGCTGCAGCATGTGCATCGCCATGAACGGCGACCAGCTCAGCCCCGGCCAGTACGCGGTGAGCACCAGCAACCGGAACTTCGAAGGTCGCCAGGGCAAGGGCGGCCGCACCTTCCTGGCCTCGCCGCTGACGGCGGTGGCGTCGGCGGTCACCGGCCGTCTCGCCGACCCGAGGGCGCTCGGATGAGCGGCCCCGGCGTGCATGAGCCCTTCAGCCGGGTCGTCTCGGCAGCGATCCTGCTGCCACGCGACAACGTCGACACCGACCAGATCATCCCCGCGCGCTTCCTGAAGACGATCGACCGCACCGGCCTCGCGGACCACCTCTTCGCCGACTGGCGGTACGCACCCGACGGGGCACCGCATTCCCGACTTTCGCCCTCAACCGACCCGAGGCGGCCGGCCGCCGGATCCTGGTCGCGGGCGACAACTTCGGCTGTGGCTCCTCGCGCGAGCACGCCCCGTGGGCCCTGGGCGGTTGGGGGTTGCGGGTCGTCATCGCCAGCTCGTTCGCCGACATCTTCCGCGCCAACGCCCTGAAGAACGGGCTGCTGCCCGTGCAGGTCTCCTCCGCGGAGCTGGGCGCCATCACCCGGCTGGTCGCGTCGGATCCCGGCGCTCGCTTCACGGTGGACCTCGAGACCGAAACCGTTGGCCTCCCCGATGGCGCAACGATCGCCTTCGCCGTCGACCCGTTCGCGCGCCGCATGCTCCTCGACGGGACCGATGAGCTCGGCTATCTCATGGGCCACGAGGACGCCATCGCGGCGTACGAGGCTCGCCACCCCGCCCGCATCTCGACGGTGCTGCCGGGCTGACCCGCAGCGGGCGGCCCCGCCTAGCGGCCCGGCGCGCCGCTCAGGACGAACGCGGACGCGCGGCCAGGCAGATGCTGAGCGCGCCGATCGAGACGACGGCGAGCACCAGCACGCCGCCGGCCAGGAGCCCGCCGGCCCCGAGCTCGGCCGCTCGGCGGAGAAGCTGCGAGCACGCCGCGTCAGTCCCGGCCCGCGAGGAGCTTGAAGACGCCGGCCGTGGTCGAGCCGTACGACAGATGGCCCTGGAGATCCTTCCAGAGGACCTGCGGCTCGTACGCCCAGATGGGCTCGTAGAGCTTCATCGCCGGCAGGATGGCGTAGCCGCTGAGCCAGACGACGAGCGCGAACGGAAGCCCGTGGCCAGGCCGCGGCCGGCGCAGCGATCCCTCCACGATCCCGAACAGCGCGCCCCACGCCATCCCGTAGCCCCAGTGCACGATGTTGTTGACGGTGGGTGCCACCTCGTCGGGGAGGGAGGTCTGGAACATCCCCTCCACCACCCGCCGTCCGACCTGGGCCGGCGCAGCGGCGGTCTCCCAGGTCACCCCCCGGGAAAGCTCCCAGTCGAGGAGACCGCTCTCGCCGCCCTCGCGCTTGTAGCGTCCGAACCCGGTGAGATCCATGGCCGCGGTGCCGACAGCACCGGCGAGCGCGCCGCGCAGGAGTGCCCCCAGGGGTGTGAGTCGTGCCATGGCGAACATGGTAGGACCATCGGCGCGCTACCGTTGCGGGGTGCATCCCTTCCGTTTCGGCATCACCGCCAGCTGGGCCCTCTCGGGGGAGGCGTGGACAGCGCTCGCTTGCCGGGCCGAGGCGCTCGGCTACGACAGCCTGGTCATGCCGGACCACCTCGGTCGCCAGCTCTCGCCGGTGGGCGCCCTCGCCGCGGCTGCGGCGGTGACCAGCCGCCTGCGCATCGGCTCCCTCGTCTATGCCAACGACTACCGGCACCCGCTGATCCTGGCCCGCGAGGCGGCCACCCTGGACCACCTGTCGGGCGGGCGCCTCGAGCTGGGCATCGGCGCGGGCTGGCAGGTTCCCGACTACCGCCAGCTGGGCATGCCGTACGACCGTCCGGGGCTGCGCATCGACCGCATGGTCGAGTCGCTGGGGCTGATCAAGCGGCTCCTGGCCGGGGAGCGGGTCACGCACGTGGGGGCGTACTACCACCTCGATGGCGCCCGGCTCGAGCCAAGGCCGGTGCAGGCTCGGGTCCCGATCCTGATTGGCGGCGGCGGGAAGCGGCTGCTGCGCATCGCGGCGCGGGAAGCGGACATCGTGGGCCTGCTGCCCCAGTTCAACGAGCGCGGGCGCCCCATCTTCAGCCAGGCCAGCGAGGCGGAGACCGCACGCAAGGTGGCGATCATCCGGGAGGCGGCGGGCTCGCCGGACGCCTTCGAGCGGCTGGAGCTCAACGTGCTCGTGGCCGATGCCGGCCTGATCGGATCCGGCATATCCATCCCCGGATCGGCGCTGAGCGCGGTGAAGTCGGTGGCGCCCCGGGTGATCGGAGGATCGCCGTACGTCCTCTATGGCACGGCGGCGCGGGTCCGCGAGGTGCTCCTCCGTCGCCGTGAGCAGCTGGGGATCAGCTACTACGTCTGGCGGACGCGGCTGATGGAGCCGATGGCGCCCATCGTGGAGGCACTCGCCGGCCGCTGAGCGTCAGTCGTCGACCGCGCTGGGCGAGGAGCGCGCGGTCTCGATCCAGTGCGCAACCTCCCCCACGAACGGGGCCTCGCGCATCGTCGCGCGGGTCCGGTTGAGCTCGGCGAGCGTGTCGGCCAGGTGCCGCGCGTCGCGGCGCGCGAGCTCCGTGGTGCCGTCGACCCCGGCGGCCACCAGGAGGTTGACATGCTCCGGGCGGATGCCATCCAGCCGCAGCAGCTCGACGCGAGTCACCCAGCTGAGGATCGCCTGCTCGCGGATGCCGGTTGCCACCGCGAGCCCACGCCTGCCGGCACGCGTGGCCCCGCGGATGAGCAGATCGTCGTCGCCGACCACCCCCACCGCGTTGAGCTTCTCGGCCTGGGCAGCGCCGATCCCCTCGACGTCAGCGATCTTCACGCATCGCTCCTTCGTGGTGCCGGTTGGGCACAAACCGTCGCGGCCACGGGCGGGCCGCTTCACCAACGACCGATGATACCGGCTGGACGGTGGGTGGACCGGCCCATTCGGCAACGGTTCGCGGAGGGACGCCCGGAGCCTTGAGACCGCCGACCCCGAGCGCGCGTGCGGCTACGATGGCCCGATGAAGATCGGTGCCATCATGCCCATCGGCGAGGGCGAGATCGCGGGGCGGACCGCCACCTACCCCGAGCTTCGTGGCGTGGCTCGCGCGGCAGAGCGCGGCGGGCTCGATTCCATCTGGGTCTACGACCACCTGCTCTTCCGCTTTCCGGGCGAGCCCACCACCGGCATCCACGAGGCATGGTCGATGCTGGCCGCCCTGGCCGCCGACACCGAGCGGGTCGAGCTGGGCACCCTGGTCATGGCGGTCCCCTTCCGGAACCCCGCCGTCCTGGCCAAGATGGCCGCGACCGTCGACGAGATCAGCGGCGGCCGGCTGATCCTGGGGATCGGGACCGGCTGGCACGAGCCGGAGTTCGAGGCGTTCGGCATGCCGTTCGATCACCGCGTCTCACGGTTCGAGGAGGCACTCCAGATCCTGGTTCCCATGCTGCGAACCGGCCGGGCCGACTTCCAGGGTCGCTACCACGCCGCCGTCGACGTGGCACTTCTGCCGCCGGGCCCGCGGCCAAGCGGTCCGCCGATCCTGATCGCCGGCAAGGGCCCGCGCATGCTTCGGCTGGTCGCGGAGCACGCGGACGCCTGGAACGCGGCCTGGTTCGGCGACGTCTCGGAGTCGCGAGCCCGCGTCGCCGCCATGCGCGCCGCGCTCGCCGACGCCGGCCGTGATCCGGCGACCCTGACCATCACGCTCGGGATCAACGTCGTCTTCCCGCATCTGCTGGGCCCCGGCGACGAGCCGCCGGCCCGGGCCCACCGCGGCACACCGCAGGAGATCGCCCCGGGCCTGCGGGCGTACGCCGACGAGGGGATCGATCACCTCATCGTGGCCTGCACGCCGTCCACGCCGGACGCGATGGCCGCGCTGGCCGAGGCGGCGGACCTGACGAGGGCCTAGCGCAGCTCCCTACCCGGCCAGCGGACTGGCGACCGCGCCCTCGGACAACCGCGTCCACAGGGCGTGCCGCTCACGTCGCCCGCGCCTGGCTGCTCGAGCCAGGGTTCGCCCCACGAGGCGGTGCCCGCACGTGGCGCACACGTACCAGCGCCCGCTGCGCACGAGGGCCACCGCGTGCTCGGGGACCAGGAGCCGCCACGTCGCTCGGCCGGCGGACCTGCGGCCGGCCCGTGCCGCGCGTCGTTCGGCGGCCATGACCGCCGCCTCGTCGATGCCCGCCGCCGCCGCGTGGCGCAGGACGCTCGGGTAACGGCTCGCCTCGCGGCGCAGCGCGAGGCCGATCCCATCGGCGTGCCGCGCGAAGAGGGACAGCGCGGTCGCATAGAAGGCCGCGCCGTGGTGGACGATCCGCGACCGACGCCCGGCGCGGCGCGCCGGTGTGTCCGGCGTGAGCCAGTGGGCGAGCTCGTGGAGGAGCGTGTGCCGCGCGTCGGCCGGGTCGGTCCCCGCGGTCACGGCGATCGACCCCGCCCGGCGGCTGGCAAGCCCGGACGAGGCCTCGCGCGCGGCACGCCGCCAGCGCAGCACGCTCGGGGGCGCGACCCCGGCCTCCGCGCAGACGGCCAGCACCAGGCTGCGCGCCCAGTCGGGCGCGGATCCGCTCTTCATGGACGAGGCGCCATCGGTCCGGTCCGCAGCAGACGCCGACCTCGCCGACCCAGCAGCTCGTGGCGCGTCATGGCGCAGAGGGTAGCGCCGGGTTGGAGCCCGGGACCCCGAGAACCGACAGTGGCTCAGCGCGCCGCCACGCGTCCCGGGGTTGGCCGCGTGTGTCGGACGTCGTCGACGTCCTCGTAGAGCCCGAGCCGTGCGACCGCGCGCTGCACCCAGCGCGGTGCCCACCAGTTGACGCGCCCCATGACCCGCATGAAGGCCGGGACCAGCAGGCCGCGGACGACGGTCGCATCGATGAGCACCGCGAGGGCCATCGTCAGCCCCAGGGCCTTGATGAAGGTGATGCTCGACAGGCCGAAGGCGGCGAAGACGGCGACCATGATCAGCGCGGCGCCGGTGATGATCCCGCCGGTGATGCCGATCCCCTCTGCCACGGCGCGCGTGTTGTCACCGGTGACGAGGTACCGCTCGCGGATGCGCGAGAGGAGGAGCACCTCGTAGTCCATCGAGAGCCCGAACAGGATCGCGAACATGATGAGCGGCAGCCAGGCCGCGATGGCGCCGGACGGCTCGAACCCCAGCACCCCGGAGAGATGGCCCTGCTGGAAGACGAAGACCAGCGCGCCGAAGCTGGCGCTGATGCTGATCAGGCTCATGAGCACGGCCTTGACCGGCAGGAAGATGGAGCCGAAGGTCAGAAACAGGACGCCGCCGGTCACCAGCACCACGATCAGGATCGCGATCGGCACCGAGTTCCAGAAGCTGACCATGAAGTCCTCGGACCGCGAGGGCAGCCCGCCGGTCAGGACCCGGGCATCGGTTGGCGGCTGTATTGCTCGGATATCCGCGACCAGCGCGCGACCGGCGTCGGAGTCCGGGAGCAGCTTCGAGAAGACGGTCACCTTGGTGGTGTCCTGGGCAATGAGGTCCTTCAGGTAGGCCGTGACTCCGGCAGCCGCGGCCGGTCGCTGGTCGGGCGGAGCGGCGAGGAGCTGCGCGTACTGGGCCGCGTCCATCCCGCCCGGCGGCGTGACGGCGGACTCGACCTCCTCGACGCCGGTGATCGCCTTGAGGCGGTCGACGTAGGCGGTCAGCGAGGCCTGCCGTGCCGGATCGAGTGCGCCGGCGAGGTTCGTGCCGGGCCACGTCACGGCAATGGTGACCGGGTCGCTCTCGCCGCCCGGGAAGTCGTTGACGAGCACCATGAACGCTTCGCGGGCAGGCGTGTCGGGCAGGTCCTCGAGGTTCTGGCCGGTCGACAGGGAGAGCGAGAGGAACGGCGAGCCGGCCGCGAGCAGGAGCGCCAGGACCGGGATGGCGATGAGGAACGGGCGGTGCATGACCCGCGCGGCGATCCAGCGCCAGACGCCATGGCCGTGGCGGGATGCGGCAGCATCCGGGTCGTCCTCGTGGAGGGTGAAGAGGGCAGGCATCGGGACGCGCAGGCGGTTCACGCGTGGACCCAGCATCCCCAGGATGGCGGGCAGCACCGTCAGGCCGAAGAGCAGGGTCGATAGCACGGTCACGATGCCCGCGATCCCCATGGACCGCAGCGCGGCGGCCTGGAAGACGGTGAGCGACGAGAGACCAATGGCGACTGCGACACCGGAGATGGCGACCGCCTTGCCGACGCTGCCCATCATTCGCTCGATCGCGATCTCGACCGAGTGGTGGCGCAGCTCTTCGCGGAATCGGCTCACCAGGAAGAGCGAGTAGTCGATGGCCAATGCCAGGCCGATCATGCTCGCCAGGTTGTTGACGAAGACGCTCATTTCCACGAAGCCGGCGAGCAGCCGGATGACGGCGAATGCGGTGGGCAGGGCCAGGCCCGCAATGAGCAGCGGCAGGCCGGCGGCGACCAGAGTCCCAAAGACGGCGAGCAGGATCAGCAGCGCGATCGGGAGGCTGATCACCTCGGCCTGAACGAGGTCGCGCTCGATCTTCTGGTTGAACTCGTGGTAGAGCTGGGGCACGCCGGTGATCTGCGTCGTCACGCCGGCGGGCGCGTGGACCTCCGAGGAGAGGCGGGCGGCGTCCTCGACGGCGGACTCCACCGGCTTGTCGAGCGAGACCACGGCCAGGGTGCGGGTCCCGTCCCGGCTGAGGAGCTGGGCGGCATGGGTGTCGGCGTAGGTCAGGGTGCCGGTCACCACCGGGTCCCCCGCGACATCGGTGAGGCTGGCCCTGACCTTGGCCTGGAAGGCGTCGGAGGCAGCATTCCCATTCGGGTCGGTGTAGACCACGATCAGGGTGGTTGCCTGCTCCCCGAAGCGGTCCGCCAGCAGCGCCGCCGCCGCCTGCTCCTCGGATCCGGTGATCACCCACCCGCCCTGGATGAGCTTGCCGCCATCGGCGTTGGCCCAGACGTTGGCGCCGATCATCAGCACCAGGCCCAGGATCGGCAGGACCCGCCGGAAGCGATAGTCGAAGCGGCCGATGGCCGCGAAGACGCCGCGGGGATGCGGTTCCAGGATGGGCCCGTCCGGTTCTCCAGGACCGCTTGGCATTTGGGCGGCGCCCGCGGCGCTCGGTCCTGCTGCGGCCGGCGCGGTCGGGACCATCGACAGCTGGTCGGCGCGGCGCGTCAACCACGCGACGAGAAAGGGGACTCCCAGGCCCAGGATGCCGAGAAGCAGGGCAGTCAGTCGTTGCCGGCGCATGGCTCTCCCGTCGCGGTGAATGATCGTTCAGTGAACGCGCGGAGCGAATGTAGCCTTGCGTCCTGCCACTGTCAAGCGCAGAATGAATTGGCATTCAACGAACGTCCTGCTCAGGAGCGCGACGCCCATCGCCATCAAGCCGATCCCTCGCGAGACCCCCGCTCAGCACGCGGCCACGATGCGCGGACGCATCCTGAACGGTGCCTCGCGCGCCTTCGCGGCCTCGGGCTTCCGGGGCACGGCCATGCCCACCATCGCGACCGAGGCAGGCGTCAGCGTCGGCCTCATCTATCACTACTTCCCCAGCAAGGAGGAGCTCTTCCTCGCCGTCTGCGCCCGCGAGACGGACGCCAAGCTCGACGAGCTGGCGAGCACCCTGGGCCGGATCCCCGACCCGGCGGCACGGCTGGGCGCGGCCATCGACCAGTTCATCGACTCGCTCGACGGCAGCTGGGGTCCCATCATCGTCCACGCGTGGGCGGAGGCGGATCGGAACCTGCGAGTCCGCGACATGCTGCGGCGCCTCTTCGACCAGCAACGCGGCTTCGCCGCGCAGTTCATCCGCGAGGCCGTTGCACGGGGGGAGGCGCCGCCGGACCTCGACGTGGAAGCGGTCAGCCTGGCCGCCGGCCTGCTGCTCCACGGCGCCATCGCGTACCAGGCCGAGCGCGGAGCCACCTTCGACGGCAAAGCCGTGGGCCACGCGATCGCCACGGTGCTGGGAGCGCCCCTGCGCCGCAGCTGACCCATCGAGGGCCTGCACGGTCGCTATGATCCGCGGCGTGATCCGCGACGACCCCGTGCGATGACCTCGCTCGCTCCCGCCGGCTGGTGGCGCGGGCTCGGCAACCTCACGCGCTCCGGAAGCTCGGTGGAGGGCCTGGCCTGGGCCCTCTATGACTTCGCGAACACGATCTACAGCTTCGCCATCGTCAGCTTCGCCATGGGGCTCTGGACGGTCCACTTCCTGGGCGAGGCGCAGGGCCAGCTGTGGTTCACCGTGGCGGTCAGCGCCTCCGTCGCGGTGAACGCCGCCGTGTCACCCGTCCTCGGCGCCATGAGCGATCGGACCGGCGGGCGCAAGGTCTACCTCTTCATCTTCACCGCGCTGTGCATCGTGGCGACGGCCCTGATCGCCGTCGCCGGGATCTACGTGGGGCTGCTCTTCTTCGGCATCGCGAACTTCGCGTACCAGGCGGCACTCATCTATTACGACGCCATGCTCCCCGACGTCGCACGCACCGGGATGCGTGGCCGGCTCTCAGGCGTGGGCGTCGCACTCGGGTACCTGGGGACCATCGTCTCGGGGATCCTGCTCACCCGCTTCGGGACGAGCGCCGACGGGGACCCGACCGCGGCCACCTTCCTCCTCGTCGCCTCGCTCTTCACCCTGTTCGCCATCCCCATCTTCGTCCGCGTCCCGGACCGCTCATCGGGCAGCGGTCGCTTCCGCGCCCGCGAGGCGATGCAGTCGTGGAGCCAGCTGGCCGAGACGATCCGTCACGCTCGCGAGGTCCCGGGGTTGCTGCGCTTCGTGGTCGGACGGTTCTTCTACTCCGACCCGGTGAACACGGCCATCGCGGTGATGAGCGTCTTCGCCACGGAGGCGGTGGGCTTCAAGAGCGGCGAAGCACTGGTCGTCATCCTGCTGCTGACGATCATCGCCGTGATCGCCTCCTTCGGGTGGGGCGTGCTCAACGACCGCATCGGCCCCAAGCGCACGCTCATGTTCGTGCTGGCGACCTGGGGGATCGGCCTGGTGCTCATCACGATCACCCTCTCGAGAATCCCGTTCCTCTTCGCCGGGGCGCTGCTCGGCGCCGGTCTCGGCGGCGTCGGCGTCACGGACCGGCTGCTCCTGCTGCGCCTGGCGCCGCCCGCCCAGGTGGGCGAGATGCTCGGCCTGTACGGCCTCGCGGGCAAGTTCAGCGCGGTCATCGGTCCCCTGGTGTACGGTCTGATCGTGGGAACCCTGCTCGGCGTGCTCGGCCACGGCGTCTATCAGCTGGCGATCGGCAGCCTGCTGGTCCTGCTCCTGATCGGCGCCTGGATCGTGCGGTCCGTGCCCGAGGGTAGCGTCGAGGTCGACCCCGATGCCGCCGAAGCGGCCGAGACCACGGAGCCCGCCATCGTCCCGCCCGGGGAGCGCCCGCTGTGACGCTGGTGGTCGGTCACCGGGGCGCGTGTGCCTATCGGCCGGAGAACACGTTTCCCTCGTATGAGCTGGCCGTGGAGCACGGCGTCGACGCCATCGAGCTCGACGTGCACCTCACCGCCGACGGCCAGCTGGCGGTCATGCACGACGAGACCCTCGATCGCACCACGGACCGCGTCGGACCAATTGCCGGACTGACCATGGACGAGATCCGCGAGGCCGATGCCGGCGCCGGCTTCGCCGCCGAGGACGGGTCGCACCCCTTCGCCGGCCAGGGGCTGACCGTGCCGACCCTCGCGGAGGTGCTCGACTGGATCCCGGACGGTATCGGCCTGGTGATCGAGATCAAGGCGCGCGCGGCGGTCGAGGCCACCGTCGCCGCCCTCCGGGGCTCGCGGGTGCGAAGCGCCGACGCGGTGAACGTCATCAGCTTCGACGAGGCGTCCATCGAGGAGGCCAAGGCGCTCGACGCCGAGCTGCAGACCGGCCTGCTCCTCGTGCCATTCGACAAGCCGGAGCGCGGCCTGACCTGGGCCGTCGAGCGAGGGCACCTGGGCGTCTACCCGTGGGACGGCGACCTGGGCCTGGACCCGACACCGCTCATCGCGCAGGCCAACGCATTCGGGCGGCGCCTCGGCTGCTACGTCGTCAACGACGCTCAGCGCATGCAGCAGCTCGCCGCCGGCGGGCTGTGGGCCTTCGTGACCGACATGCCCGACGTCGGGCGCGCCGCGCTCCCTCGCCGCGGCGCCTAGCTGCGGCGCCTGGCCGATCAGGACTCGGCCAGGTCTCCCAGCGCCGTCCGGGCGGCGTCCGCATCGGCGACCCCGAAGGCCACGCTGAGGCTGCTGCCGCTCATCCCGACCGGCGTCAGGAACTCCACGTTGACGCCGGCATCCGACAGGCGCTTGGCCGCGGTGGCGAGGGTTCCCGGCCGGTGCTCGAGGAGTGCCGTGACCACGGCCACGTCGTGATAGCGGAACGATCCGCCATCCAGGGCGGCCCGCGTCGCGCCCTCGTCATCGGTCAGGATCCCGACCATGCCGGAGCCACCGGATGCGGCCGCGGCGACACCCGTGATGTTCGCGCCCTCCCCGGCGACGGCCGCGGCCAGGGTCGCGAGGCTCCCGGGGACGTTGTCCATGTCGACGATGAATGCACGCATGCTGCACCTCCGCTCGGTGTCGTCCACCGACCGCGGCTGCGTCGGAGCCCGCGCGGGACGACCATGCGTTGAGTGTACGCGCCAGGTCACGACCTGCTGTGCGACGCTATCGCCATGACCGACGGGACCCTCGAGTTCGGGCTCACGGCCGGGGAGCGGTCCTGGCTTGGCGAGCTGGGACCGGCGCTCACCACCCTCGGCTATGCGGCGGTCTGGGCCAACGACAATGTCCGTCGCTCCGGGCTGGCGACCCTTGCCGCCATCGGCGCGCACGCTCCTTCGCTGGGATTGGGGCTTGGCGTCGCACCCCTCAGCGACAAGACGCCCGCCTCCATCGCGGCAGAGGTTCGGGGCCTGCGCCTCGCCAACGATCGCCTGACGCTCGGTGTCGGCAGCGGCAGCAGCGCATCGCTCGCGCTGGTGCGTGATGGGGTCGCAGCCCTGCGCAGGGAGCTCCCCGGCGTCCGGATCGCGATCAGCGCCCTCGGCGCGCGGATGTGCGCGCTGGGCGGTGAGGTCGCCGACGTCGTGCTGCTCAACTGGGCGGCCCCCGCCCGCATCGCGTGGGCACGGGAGCGAATCGCCGAAGGGGCGGCGGCGGCCGGCCGCCAACCCCCGGTCGTGGCCTCGTACGTTCGCGTGGCCGTGGGACCCGGGTCGCAGGAGCGCCTGGCAACCGAGCGCGCGCACTACGCCGGGCGGACGCCACGGCCCTACGCGCGTCTCTTCGCCGCTCAGCCGGACGACCCGACTCCCGGTGTCGCAGCGGACGACCCGGCGGCGATTCCCGCGCTCCTCGCCCCGCAGTGCGTGGCCCTGGACCGCTGCGTCGTGCGCGGCCTTCCCTGCGTCCGACGACCTGGAGGGCTGGATGGCGGTGGCACGCGCCGCTACGCTGCGCGCCATGACGTACAGCATCGTGGCGCGCGACCCGCTCACCGGCCGCTTCGGGGTGGCGGTCCAGTCCCACGCGTACACCGTCGGCTTCATCGTGCCGTGGCTGGAGGCCGGGGTGGGAGCGGTCGCGACGCAGGCGACCGTCAACGTCTCGCTCGGGCCCGTGGCGCTCGAGATGCTGCGCAACGGCTGGAGCGCCGAACGGGTGATCGCCGCGCTGGTGGCCGGTGACGAGCACCCGGCGATCCGGCAGATCGGCGTGGTCGACGCCGAGGGGCACGCGGCCGCCCACACCGGGTCGGACTGCATTCCGGCCTGCGGCCACATCGTGGGCGACGGCTTCAGCACCCACGGCAACCTCCTCGAGCGCGACGCGGTCTGGCAGGCACTTGCACCGGCCTACGAAACGGCCCTGGCGGAGCAGCTGCCCTTCGCCGAGCGGCTCCTCCGCGCCCTCGAGGCGGCAGAGGCGGCCGGAGGCGACGTGCGCGGCAGCCAGAGCGCGGCAATCGTCATCGTCGATGCGGAGCTGCGGCCAGCGTTCTGGAAGGGCGTCTCCATGGACCTGCGCGTCGAGGACAACGCCAACCCGGTTCCCGAGCTGCGGCGGCTGGTGAACCTCTGGGAGGCGCAGGCGCTCCTGGACGACGAGGGTGACGCGGCGAAGGCCGGCATGCCCGAGGCCCAGCGGTACGCGGAGGCGCGGCGACGCGCGCCGGACTTCTGGGAACTGGCGTTCTGGACGGCGCTCGGGATGGCCGAGCGCGGCGAGATGGACGCGGCACGGCGAGAGATGTCGGCCGCCATGGCAGCCGATGCCCACTGGCGGAGAACGCTCGAGCACATGGCGGCCGCGGGCCGCGTGGATCCTGAGCTCGCGAAGACGCTCCTCGGCGACTGACTCAGGTTCTCTCAGATTCTCATCCACGGACCGGTTGAAAGCCTGAGACGGATCCCGCCTGGCGCTCGGGTCAGCGGTCCCCCCGGTGAGAATCGGAGACGCAATCCGCCTGGGAGCCGGCTACCAGTTCGTGGCGGTCGAGGCGGTCACCTCGCCCACCGACTCGAGCCAGCGTTCCGCATCGATGGCGGCCTTGCAGCCGTCGCCCGCGGCGGTCACCGCCTGGCGGTAGCGGTGGTCGTGGACATCGCCGGCCACGAAAACCCCCTCGATCCCCGAGCCGGTCTCGTCGACGATCTCCAGGTAGCCGCGCTCATCGGTCTTGAGCTTGCCCATGAACAGGTCGGTGTTCGGCTTGTACCCGATGGCGATGAAGAGGCCCTGGACCCCGAGATCGGACTCCTCGCCGGTGGCGGTGTCCTTCAGGCGCAGGGTACCCACCGTGTTCTCGCCCTGGACCTCGAGCACCTGCCTGTTCCAGAGGACCTCGATCTTGGGATGGTTGAGGACCCGGTCCTGCATGATCTTGCTGCCGCGGAACTGGTCGCGGCGCACGAGCATCGTGACCTTCGACGCGAAACGGGTCAGGAAGAGCGCCTCCTCGAGGGCGGTGTCGCCCCCACCCACCACCGCGATCTCGCGGTCGCGGAAGAAGAAGCCGTCACACGTCGCGCAGGCGCTGACGCCGCGCCCGCGGAACGCCTCCTCCGAGGGCAGCCCGAGCCACAGCGCGGAGGCGCCGGTGGCCACGATGACCGCATCGGCAACGTACTCCTCGTCGCCGGCCCAGACATGGAACGGACGTTGGCTGAAGTCCACCTTCGTGGCGTCGCGCTCCACGATCTGCGCCCCAAATCCCTCCGCCTGCTCGCGGAAGAGCTGCATCAGCTCGGGACCCTGGATGCCGTGCGGGAAGCCCGGGTAGTTCTCGACGTCGCTGGTGATCATCAGCTGCCCAAGGGGCGTGTAGCCGCCGATCACGGTGGGCTCCAGGTTGGCCCGCGCGGCATACAGGGCGGCGGTCAGGCCGGCGGGTCCTGAGCCGATGATCACCACCTTGCGGTGCGCTTGGTCGGTGGGAGTCTGGGTCGCCTCGGTGGGCGGAACGGTTGCGGTCATGGTGAGCTCAGCGTAGCAGAGTCGTCGAACGGCTCCCGGGGCGAGCCCGATCCCTCAACCCAGCCCGACGAACCCGTTCGCCAGGAGGTCCCAGGCCCCGACGGCGATGAGCGCCAGGCCCAGGACGATCCCGACGGGGCGCTCCCAGCGGACGATGGCACGCGTGATCTGCGCGCCTCGCCATTGCGCCACGAGTCCCAGGGCCAGCAGCGGCAGGCCGAACCCGAGGCCGAAGACCGCGAAGAACACGAGCTGCTGGGCCGCGGCCCCGACCGTGAGCGAGTAGGCGAAGATCGCCACGATGAACGGTCCGCTGCAGGGAATCGCGATGGGCGCGAAGAGCAGCCCGTAGAGGAACGCGCCGGCGACCGGTCCGAACCGACCGAATCCTCCCGGCGAGACCTGGGGCAGGCGCGCGAACGGGTTGCGCCCGGCGACCAGGAGCACGCCGAGGACCACCAGCAGCCCATCGGCGATGGGCAGCACCACGCCGATGAACCGGCTGAGGCTGGCCGAGAGGAGCGCGAAGACGGCGCCGATGGCGACCATGCCCACCAGGACGCCCAGGAGGACCATGAATGCCGCCACCGACGGAGGCAGCCGGCGGGTCGGGGACCCGGCCACGCCACCGGCCAGCGCCACTGCGGGTGCGCCCGAGCCGCCCACCAGGAAGGCGAGGAACGCCGGGTAGAGCGGCAGGATGCAGGGGGTGATCGTGGCACCCAGCCCTCCGAAGAAGGCGAACAGGAGATCCGCCATCAGCCGCCGTTCACGAGCGCCGCGAGGTCATCCGCAGCGTAGATCCGGTTGAAGTCGAGGGCGGTGATGCTCCCGTCCGGGCGGAGGAGGATCTTGGGGGTCGAGGGTGGATTCAGCACCGCGGTCCCGAAGCGATCCCGCAGCTCGGTTGCGACCGCGGCGGTGGCCTTCGCGAAATGCCAGTCGTATCCGTGCTGGGTCGCGTAGCTCTTCAGGTCGCCGGGCAGCTCGGTCGGGTCGACGTCCAGCGAGATCGAGATGAAGTCCGCGGTGGCGTGTGCCGCCTTGACCTGGTCCTGCTGCATCCGGCAGTTCGTGCACCAGATGGCCATGGTCTCCAGCAGGACCGGGCGCTGCGCGGCAAGGGACCCCAGGGTCAGCACCTGGTCGTCGGTCACGTCGAGGAGCTGGAGCGCATGCAACGGATCGCCGGTCAGGCCGGGGCCGGCGGAACCGGTCGGGGCGGCGCTGGCCATGCCCGACGAGGCGGACGGCGAGCTGCTGGCGGCCCGGACGGCCGGCGAGCCGGCCCCCGAACCGGTCGCGCAGGCGGCAAGGATCGTGGCAAGCATGGCCAGGGCGGCAATGGCGCGCTTCATGCCCCCGATCGTAGCCATGGCACGTGACAGTCGCGTGAAGGAAGGGTGACGCCACGCCGCGTTGGCGGCCTAGGGCTCCGTGCCTCGCGAACCGTTGCCGGCCCCGAGCGCCCAGCGCAGCGCATCCTCGAACCCGACGGCGCCGCTGGCCTTGTCCACGATGCGAGCCCGCGGGTCGTCGCGGATCATCGTCGGCAGCGCGCTCGCCGCCGTCCCGGTCCAGAACACGATCGGCAGGCTCGGTTCCCGGTGGCGGGCGGCCATGAAGAGCGGCGCGGAGAGGCCCCGCTCCAGGCGCCAGTCGAGGACCAGGGCCCGCGGTCGGGCATCGGCCCGCAGCGCCTCGAGGAAGAGCTGTCCGTCGCGGTACACGAGCGCGGGCGCCCCGTTGTCGGCGCACAGGTCGACGGCCAGCGCCGCGGCCGCCGGCTCGTCCTCCACGATCCACACCGCGCCGCTGAGCGGCGGCGCGCCGACATCTCCTCGCTCGCTGATCATCGCGTTCACGGTACCTCGCGCGAGCCCTGCACGTGGCATGCCGGGCGAATGACCGATACCATCACCCCACGATGTCCCCCACTCCCCGTCGTTCCACGACCACGGTCCTCGTCGGCGACGTGGCCATCGGCTCCGGGCACCCGGTGGTGGTCCAGTCCATGACGAACACCGACACCGCCGATGCCGACGCCACCGCGATCCAGGTCGCACAGCTGGCGCATGCCGGCAGCGAGCTGGTGCGGGTCACGGTCAACAACGACGACGCGGCGCGCGCCGTCCCGGTCATCCGCGAGAAGCTCGACCGCCTGGGCGTGGACGTCCCGCTGGTGGGCGACTTCCACTACAACGGCCACCTGCTGCTGACGCAGCATCCCGACTGCGCGTCCGCCCTGGCCAAGTACCGCATCAACCCCGGCAACGTCGGCGCCAAGCATCGCGACGCCAACTTCGTGCGGATCATCGAGGTCGCCGTGGCCAACGCGAAGCCGGTCCGCATCGGCGTGAACTGGGGATCGCTCGACCAGCAGCTGCTCGCCGAGATGATGGACGCCAACGCCGCACTGCCGGAGCCGGCGGACAGCCGCGAGGTGATGCTGTCGGCCATGATCGGCTCCGCCGTGCGCTCCGCCGAGCTCGCGGAGGAGACCGGCCAACCGCACGACGCGATCATCATCTCGGCCAAGGTGAGCGGCGTGCAGGACCTCGTGGAGGTCTACACCCGCCTCGCCGCCCGTTGCGACTACCCCCTCCACCTGGGCCTGACGGAGGCCGGCATGGGCTCTCGCGGCATCATCTCCAGCACCGCGGCCCTGGCGATCATGCTCCAGCGGGGCATCGGCGACACGATCCGGGTCAGCCTCACGCCGGCACCCGGCGGCGATCGGACCGAGGAGGTCGAGGTCGCCCAGCAGGTCCTGCAGTCGCTTGGCCTTCGCAGCTTCGCCCCCCAGGTCAGCGCCTGCCCCGGGTGCGGGCGGACGACGTCGACCTTCTTCCAGGAGATGGCGCGCGACATCCAGGCCTATCTCCGCGACCAGATGCCCGTCTGGCGCGAGCGGCACCCTGGCGTCGAGGAGCTGCGGGTGGCGGTCATGGGCTGCGTGGTCAATGGGCCGGGCGAGAGCAAGCACGCCGACATCGGCATCAGCCTGCCGGGCACCTTCGAGGAGCCGGTGGCCCCGGTCTTCGTGGACGGCGCCAAGACCGAGACCCTGCGCGGCGACGACATCGTGCCGCGCTTCCTGGAGATCCTCGACGGCTACGTCGCCCGTCGCTTTCCCGAGCCGGGGAGCGCAACGCCAACGACCGCGCCGCCCGCCTGAGAGCGGACCAGGCCGGCGACGTCACCCGTCATCGGGTCAGTAGCAGATCCCGAGCTCCGCGGGCGGCGAGATCTTGGACCCCACCCGGACCGAGTCGAAGACGACGCTGCCATCCTTCCTGGCATCGATCTGGGTCACCACGTCCGACTCCCCGTTATTGGGGATCCCGGCGGGCAGCTGCGTGCTGTCGATGACGACCGTGCCGTCGACCGAGATCGTGAACGGGTCGGAGAGGGTGAAGTCGATGATCCCCGACTTGCAGCTCGCGATGGGAGGCTGATCGGCGCTCGAGGAGAGCGGCTCCCCGGTGCTGGAGGTGATGTTCACGTCCGCCTGGGTGTGGTTCACCAGCAGGACGTGGATCTTCGTCCCCGAGTTGCCACCCCCGCCCCCGCCACCGCCGCACGCGGCAAGGGACACCGCAAGCAGCGCCGTAATGACCAACAGTCCGGCGCGCGTCACCGCTCGACGTCTCCAGGGAACCATGCGCGACATCAGGTCCTCGCTCTGCTGAGGCCGCGCCGCACCCAGGCGCGATCACCTCGGGGCGCAGGATAGCGCCGTCCCGGCGTGCGCGGTAGCCCGATCTTGCGATGGAGGGCTAGTGGCGTGGCTCCCAGCTGAAGTAGCGCAGGGCGACGGCGAGGCCGCCGATCCCCCACAGCGCCACGACCAGCAGATCCACCCAGGCGAACGCCGCTCCGCCGGTCGCCGGGTTGTAGACGCCCAGCAATGCGTCGGCGAAGTGACGCACCGGGAAGACCTCGCTGAAGGTGTTGATCCAGTTCGGCGCGCCGCGCATGTCGATGAAGACGTTGCTCACGAAGCTGAGCGGCAGGACGCTGAACTGGACGATGGCAGGCGCCGAGTCCGCGTTGGGGATGACGCCGGCGATGGCCAGGCCGAGCGCGCAGAAGCTCGCCGCGCCGACGACCAGGGTCACGATCAGCGCCGGCAGGCGGTCCCACGGGACGCGGACCTCGTAGAAGATCGCACCGAAGGCGGCAACGATCACGACCAGCAGGGCCGAGACCAGCACGGCGTGCAGGATGCGGCCGCTCAGGTAGGCCCATGGCGGCAGTGGCGTGCCGCGCATGCGCTTGAGAATCCCGTTGTCCCGCGCGATCGTGACCATCATGGCGATGTTCGTGTACGTCGCGGTGATCACCGCGAAGACGATCACCGCCGGGGTGTAGAACTCCGAGACCGGCACCCCAGCGGAACGGTTCCCGCCGAAGAGCAGGTTGAAGACGACCATGAACATCAGCGGGAAGAAGAAGGTGAAGAACGCCGCGGCGGGGTTTCGCCAGAAGGCGCGGTTCTCGTAGACGACCTGGCGCAGGGCGAGCGGCAGCGCGCTCACGAGCGGCTCTTCCGCCCACGCCGGCGGCGGCGCCGCGGTTCCCCCTGCTCGTCGCCCGCCGGCTCGAGCGCCTCGCCACCGCCGGTGAGCTCCAGGTACACGTCCTCCAGGCTCGGACGGCGCACCTCCAGGCGGTCGAGCTCCAGGTCATGCTCCACCGCCCAGCCGGTCAAGTCATGGAGGGCCCGGGTGGGCGTCTCCGTCTCGATCTGCCAGCTCCCGCCGTTCAGCACGGTGGCGCCCAGCGCATCGGGCGGAGCCTGCCCGTCCGCGAGGCCAAAGCGGATCACCGCCGCGTTCGAGGCACGGGCGCCAATGCTGTCCGGGGTTCCGTGGGCCACGATGCGGCCGGCGGCGATGATCGCCACCCGGTCCGCGAGCGCCTGCGCCTCGTCCATGAAATGGGTGGTGAGGAAGATCGTCTTGCCCAGGCCGGCGAGCGATCGGACGATCTCCCATGCCGCACGACGCGCCGACGGGTCGAAGCCGGTGGTCGGCTCGTCCAGGAAGAGGAGCTCCGGGTCGCCCACCAGCCCGAGCGCCAGGTCGACGCGGCGGCGCTGGCCGCCGGAGAGCCGGATGAGCCGCCGATCGGCCGCCTCCGTCAGCCCCACCAGCTCGATCACCTCGTCCACCGGACGAGGGTGCGGGTAGTAGCCGCCGACCATGGCCACCACCTCGCGGACGCTGAGATATGCCGGAGTGCCGGATTGCTGGAGCACGATCCCGACGCGCTCCTTGAGGCTCCGATGATTCTGCGCCGGATCCTCCCCCAGGACCTCCGCGTCTCCGGCGTCGCGCCGGCGGTAGCCCTCGAGGATCTCTACCGTCGTCGTCTTGCCGGCGCCGTTGGGACCCAGCAGCGCGAAGACCTCCCCGCGCCTGATCTCCAGGTCGATCCCGCGCACCGCCTGCAGCTCCCCGTACGACTTGCGGAGGCCCCGCACGCGGATCGCGGGTGCGTCGGGCGGCTCGCTCAGGGTGGGCTCGGCCACCGCGCGCCGCAGGGCCGGCGGAGAGTGCGTCTCCGGTGCCGTCACCGGGGGGCGGTCACTGCGCGACCAGGATCGTCCAGGCGGCCGCGACGAAGACGAGCACCGCCAGCGCCACCAGCGCCAGCGGAAGCACGGCCACCCACAGGTTCTGCTGCACCGTCTGCCGCTGCGGGTCGCGGTGGTCCGGGTGCAGGTCGTGGATCGTGTCGATCACGGCATCGGCATGCGCATCGGGTGCTGCGGGAAGGTTGGGTTCCATTGGTGCGAATGGTTACTCCTTGCCCAGGATGGTGTCCAGCTGGCGGGCCAGGTCCTGCTGGCTCAGCTGGCCGATCTGCCGGCCGGCGATCACGCCGTTCCGGTCGATGAAGAACGTGTCGGGCGGGGCGTAGATCCCGTAGCTGGCGGCCACGCTGCCGCCCGGGTCCATGGCGGTCGCCCACCGCGCCCCCATGCGCGACATGAACGAGCGGGCGGCATCGGCGCGGTCCTGGTACACGATCCCCACGATCACGAGCCCGTCCGCTGCGTGCTCGCTCGCGGCCTGCTGAAGAAGGGGGAACTCCTCGATGCACGGACCGCACCAGCTGGCCCAGAAGTTGACGATCACCGGGTGTCCGTGCAGGTCCGCCAGGGAGACCGCGTTGCCGTCGAGGTCGGTGAGGCTGAACGCCGGCGCCGCGGAGCCAATGGTGGCGGCCGGGGCGGCGGGCGCGGCCAGCAGCCGCCAGGCGAGGAGCGCGAGGAGGATGACCGGCAGGACCGCCGCAGCCAGGAGATAGGCGATGGGAAGGCCCCGCCGGCGCGGCGTGACCCGCGGTGACCGCTCGCTCGCCGGGACGGCGGTCACTCAGTGCCCCTTGGCGTCGTCGTGCGGTCGCTGCTCCGTCTCGCGCCACTCGTGACCCGCGGCGCGGACCCAGCTCACGGCTCCGTAGGCGATCACCAGCAGCCCTGGCACGCCCAGGAACCAGTTCATGATCTGGCTGTCGGGCTTGAAGGCCAGCCCGGCACCCAGCAGCCCGGCACCCACCGACATCACCACGGGGAGCAGGCTCGGGGACGGGAGGTGCACGCCAGGCGGCGGTGCAGCACGGGATCCAGCGGCAGGGACGCGGCTCGAGATGGCGAAGACCAGGCCCAGCACGAACAGGATCCCGACCCCCAGGATCAGGTAGCCCAGCTGCGTATCGGACATGCGGTCGACCTCTCGCCTAGCGCAGGAAGTACAGGGTGCTGAAGAGCGCGATCCACACCACGTCGACGAAGTGCCAGTACATGCTGATCGCCTCGACGGCCACGTGGTTGCGCTGGCTGAACTGGCCCTGCATGCCTCGCGCCAGGAGGATGGTCAGACCAATGGCACCGCCGAAGACGTGCGCGCCGTGGAAGCCGGTGAGCGTGTAGAACGTGGTCCCGAAGATCCCGTCGCCGATCCCGAAGCCAAGCTGCGAGTAGTCGTACAGCTGGCCGGCCAGGAAGATCACGCCCAGCGCCAGGGTCACGCCGATCCAGAAGCGCATCCGCGCCTGGTCGCCGCGACGGATGGCCCACACCGCCAGCTGCATCGTGAAGCTGGAGCTGATCAGGATGATGGTGATCGGCAGCGCGATGGGCAGGATCTCGAGCGGTGGGGCGGAGGTTGGTGGCCCCCACTCACCCTGGTGCGCGGCACGGCTGTTGAAGTAGGCCGCGAACAGCCCACCGAAGAACATCACCTCGGACGCAATGAAGAGGAGCATCCCCAGCAGCGGAGTGGGCATCCCTGCGGAGCGGTGCTGGGCGGCCGCCGGGGTCGCTGGGGTCTGCACGGCCGGTGCCTCGACGCTCATGCCTGTTCCTCCACGGTGGTCATCGCGGCCTCGGCGGCGAGGTGCTCGCGGTCATGCTTGTGGCGCAGGTCGAAGACCGGGCGCTCGGATCGGATGGGCGGGATCCGGTCGAAGTTGTAGGCGGGCGGCGGCGAGCTGGTCGCCCATTCGAGGGTGTTTCCCTCCCACGGGTCGTCGCCCACGCGCTCGCCGTTGATGAAGGTCGCGACGATGTTCACCAGGAAGGGCAGGATCGAGAGCGCGATCATGAAGGCACCGAGCGTCGCGATGAAGTTCAGGACCGTCCAGCCGGCATCTGGCGAGTAGTCGGCGATGCGCCGCGGCATGCCCTGGATCCCCAGCATGTGCATCGGGAAGAAGGTCACGTTGAAGCCAATGATCATCAGCCAGAAGTGGACCTTGCCCAGGCGCTCGTTCAGGCGCCGGCCGAACATCTTCGGGAACCAGTAGTACGTCGCCGCAAAGACCCCCATGACCGATCCGCCGAAGAAGACGTAGTGCAGGTGGGCGACCGCGAAGTAGGTGTCCTGCAGATGGAAGTCGATGGGCGCCTCGGCCATCATCACGCCGCTGATCCCGCCGATCAGGAACATGGCCAGGAAGCCCACGGCGAAGAGCATGGCGGTCGTGAAGCTGATGGAGCCTCGGAACATGGTCGCGATCCAGTTGAACATCTTCACGCCGGTCGGCACCGCGATGAGCGCAGTCATGAAGCTGAAGAACGGGAGGAAGACGACGCCGGTCGTGAACATGTGGTGCGCCCAGACGCTGAAGCTGAGCAGGCCGATGGAGATCGTGGCGAAGACGAAGGCCCGGTAGCCGAACAGCGGCTTGCGGCTGAACGTCGGGATCACCTCGCTGACCACGCCCATGGCCGGCAGGATGACGATGTAGACCTCCGGGTGGCCGAAGAACCAGAAGATGTGCTGCCACAGGATGGGGTTCCCGCCCGTGGCCGGCTCGAAGAAGCTGCCGCCGTAGTTGCGATCGATGAAGAGCGCGATGAGCCCGGCGGTGAGCACCGGGGTGGCGAGCAGGATCAACGTGGCGGTGACCAGCACGGTCCACACGAAGATGGGCATCCGGAACAGCGTCATCCCCGGCGCGCGCATCTTGAAGATGGTGGCGATGAAGTTGATGGAGCCCAGGATCGAGGCCGTTCCCACCAGCATCAGGCCGATCAGCCACAGGTCGGTGCCCGGTCCGGACGAGTAGTTGGGGCCGGAGAGCGGCGCGTAGCCGGTCCAGCCCTCGGCGGCGGCGCCGCCGAACAGGTACCCCGACAGGATCAGGCCGCCGCCCAGGGGCAGGAGCCAGAAGGAGAGGGCGTTGATCCGCGGGAAGGCCATGTCCGGCGCCCCGAGCTGGAGCGGCACGATGTAGTTGGCGAAGCCCGCCAGGACCGGGACGACGAACAGGAAGATCATGATCGTCCCGTGCATCGTGAACGCCTCGTTGTAGGTGCGCTCGTCGAGGAACTGCAGGCCCGGCACCGCCAGCTCGCTGCGCACGACCAGGGCCAGGATCCCGGCCAGGAAGAAGAACAGGAACGAGTTGACGATGTACATGATCCCGATCTTCTTGTGGTCGACGGTGGTCAACCAGTCGAGGACCCAGGATCGGCGGTAGCTGTCCGTCCGTGGTGAAAGGGTGGTCGTCGCCATCGGTCTGCGCTCCGCCTACTTCGCCGTGAGGGTGCCGAACATGATGGTGGGGTGCACGTCGCACTGGAAGTGATAGTCACCGGCAGCCAGCGCCGGGACCTGGTAGTCGATGCTGCCCTGCCCGATGATCTCCCCGGTGAAGAGGGCCTTGCCGCTCGCGTCGTAGATCGCGACGTTGTGCTGCACGGTGTCCTTGTTGACGAAGTGGATCACAAAGGCCTGCCCGGCCGGCGCCTCGAGCGTCGACGTGTCGAAGGCGATCTGCTCCGCTGTGATGTTGACGGTCGTGGCATTGGCCGGCGGCGACACCGAGGGCGCAGGGGTGTTGCCGGCTTTCGCGTCGGCCAGCCATGTCGCGAAGTCGGCCGGCGCCATGGCCTGCACGCTGAAGGTCATCTTGGAGTGCAGGTCGCCGCAGAACTCGGCGCACTGCCCAGCGTAGGTGCCGGCTTCGGTGATCGTGAACTCCAGCGTGTTGTCCTGCTGGCCCGCCGGGAACGGGATGACGTCGCGCTTGATGAGGAAGTGCGGCACGTAGAACGAGTGGATCACGTCCTGCGAATGCAGGATCAGCTTCACCGGCTGTCCGGTGGGCAGGCCCATGACCGGCGGATCCGCCGCAGTGCCGGTGACCGAGTAGTCGTTGCTCGGGTCGTTGTCGTTGTCGAGGTAGTGGAAGGTCCACTGCCACTGGAAGGCATCGACCTCGATGGTCACCGCCGGGTTGCTCGACTTGGCGTCGATCTGGGTCAGGGTGATGGTCGAGATGACGAACAGGGCCAGCACGATGATGGTGGGGATGGCGGTCCACACGATCTCGAGGAGCGTGTTCCCGTGCAGCTGGTCGGGCAGGCGGTCGTCACGGCGGCGGTAGCGGATGATCGACCACACGATCATCCCCTCCACGCCGAAGAAGACGATGGCGCCCATCACGAAGACGATCGTGTACAGCGAGAAGATGTCCTTCGCCTGCGTCGTCTCGGGCGTGGGCGGGATGAGGCACCCGCCCAGCACGACGATCAGCAGGAGCGGGGTTACGACGCGGATCACGGTCCGCAGCCGCAGTCGGGCCGCCAGTCGTTGCATCAGCTGGTCTCGAGGCTCCTCAACCGTCTCGGTCGGCGCGCATGGGGCCGGGGGTATCGCGGATGCCCCAATGCGACCGGGTGGCAAAGCGCAGGGTCACGCGTCCAGGCGGGCTGGAGGCGGCACGCGGCACATTCTACCGATGGCCGCGGTCTCGCGTCACCCCCTCGCGAACGGCGGTGCCGATCTCAGGGTCGTGAAGCAGCCTCGGCCGCCTCGGCGCGCTCGAGCTCGGCGCGGATGAAGGCCGCCTCCGCGGGGTCCAGCCGCTCGAGGATCGTTCCCGCCGTGACGATCACCCAGTCACCCGGCTCGATCTCGGGATGCAGGATCGTCGAGACCTCGCGCATGCGTCCCTCCAGCTCGACGCTGGCGGTGCCCGCCGAAACCGCCCGGACCCGTCCCGGGATGGTCATGCACATGGCTCAGGATCCACTGGCCGCCGGCGCCGCGACCGGGTCGGCCAGCGCCGCGACCGCGTCAGCCACCGCGTCGCGCAACGCGGGAAGGCCATCGCGAACCGGTTCCGAGAGATCCGCATCGGCGTGGAACTCCACCCCGCCGATGCCGACGAAGCGTCCGCTGAGCGGACGGCCCAGCACCGTTTCGGCCAGGCGGATCGCCCGGCCAACGCCGAGGCTGTGCGACGAATGAGGCAGCTGCCCCACGCCGACCTCGGCCACCTCCGTCAGCGACAGGCGCACCAGCGAACCGGGCGGTACGCCGACCACGGTGTCGACCACGACGCAGGGCTCGATCCCGGGCTCCAGGAGAAGGTCCGCGTCCAGCTGGCCGACGATCCGCAGATCCGTGGCGCGGCTGACCACCTCGGGTAGCTCACGCACGGCGGCCAGGGCGGCGCCGTCGTCGCCCCGCAGCGGCGTGCCGCAGACCAGGACCGGGATCCGGGTCATGGCGCCGCTTCGTCCTCTCGATCCACGCGCAGGTCCAGGAAGTGGGTCGCGCAGCTGATGCACGGGTCGTAGCTGCGGATCAGCTGCTCGAAGCGATGGGTCGCCTCCTCGTGCGGCAGCGAGATGATGCTTGGCGCGAAGCCGGCCAGGTCCCGCTCGATGGCGCCCTGGTTCTGGCTGGTGGGCGGGACGATCTGCGCGTGGCGGATCAGACCCTGCTCGTCGAGCTCGTAGCGGTGGAAGAGGAGCCCGCGCGGCGCCTCCGTTGCCCAGGCGGCGATTCCCGGCCGCGGAGTCCACGAGGCCCTGGGCACCTCCGGCTCGCGGTAGTCGGCCACGATGTCACGAGCCTCCGCGATCGCGTGCAGCAGCTCGACCCCGCGGGCCACGATGCTGCTGAACACGTTCCGTCGGATCATCTCCGCCTGGCCGGTCCGGGCCAGCCCCTCGGCGGCCAGCGGATGGAGCGTCTCCGAAGAGAGCGTTACCCGGGCCGACGGGCCCAGGAGGTAGACGCCGCCGCTGTGCGATCGCGCCTGCAGCGCGTGCGACCAGGCGACCTGCTCCTCTCGGAACGCGGTCCCCCACTCACCCGGGGCCAGGTCGATCCCATCGTTCGAGACGATCCGGCCGTGGTTGTAGGCGTACTCCTCCGGATGTCGGAGGGCCAGCAGCTGCGGCTCGCGGACGTAGTCCGGCGGCACCAGCGTGGCGACCCAGTCGAGGGTCGCCTGGGCCTCCGGGATCGCGGCCTCGAGGTCCGGCAGCAGCGCCTCCAGCGCGCGCCGACCCGGGGCGCGCGAAAAGCCGCCGACCCGCACGCTCACCGGGTGGATGGCACGTCCACCGAGCACCTCGATGAGGCGGTTCCCCAGGCGCTTGAGGCGAAGCCCCTGCGCAACGAGCTCGCGGTGATCCGCCGCCATCTCGATGGCGCTCGGATAGCCGAGGAAGTCGGATGCGTGCAGCAGGTAGATGTGGAGCGCGTGGCTCTCGATCCACTCTCCGCAGTAGAGGAGCCGGCGCAGGGTGCGCACCGCCGGGTCGATGGCCACCCCGAAGAGATCCTCGAAGGCATGCACTGCCGACATCTGGTACGCGACCGGGCAGATCCCGCAGATGCGCGCCACGATGTCGATCACCTCGTCGGGCGTGCGGCCCACGACCAGCTGCTCGAAGTAGCGGGGCGCCTCGAAGATGGCGAGTTGCGCGGTGACCACCTCGCCGCCGCGCACGACGAGATTCAGCGAGCCTTCGCCCTCGACGCGGGTAAGCTCCGAGACCTCGTAACGGATCTCTCCGTCGGGTCCCGGCGGCACGACCAGACCGGGTCCGGCCCCCGTGGACTCATGCATGGCTCGGGTCCTCCTGCCGGTGGGCGGTACGCGTGGCCGATTCCGCCTCCGAGCGGAACGGCGGTGCATAGGCGGTGAATCCGGCGAACAGGCGCGCGGCGCTGGCGTCGTCGACCCCGTGCTGGCGGAACCAGCCGGCGAGCGACTCGACGTTCGCCTGCTCATGCGGCCCGAAGCACGCGTAGCAGCCTCGGCCGTAGGCCGGGCAGATGGCGCCGCATCCCGTCTGGGTCACCGGGCCCAGGCAGGGGATTCCCTCGGCGACCACCACGCACACCGTTCCGCGTCGCTTGCAGGCGAGGCAGACCGACTCGTCGGGAAGCTGCGGCCGGCGCCCGGTTCGCAGGGCGGCGAGCAGCTCCAGGAGCTGGTGCGGATCGATGGGGCAGCCACGGAGCTCCGCGTCGACCGCCACGTGATCGCTCACCGCGGTGCTGGTGGGCAGGGTCTCGAGCAGGTCTGGGCGTGGATAGACCGATGCCCGCCAGGCAGGCTCGTTGCCCCAGTTGCGCAGCGCCTGGATGCCGCCGGCGGTGGCGCAGGCGCCGATGGTGACCAGCAGCCCGGCGCGGCGCCGCAGCTCGCCGATCCACTCGGCCTGGTCCGGCGTGCTGACCGAACCCTCGACCAGGAGCACGTCGTACGGACCACTCGAGCGGTTCGAGGTCGCTTCGGGGAACTCGACGATCTCGAAGGCGTCGACGATGTCGAGGAGGTGATCCTCGAGGTCGAGGAGGGTCAGCTGGCAGCCGTCGCACGAGGTCAACTTGGCGACGCCTACGCGTGGCCGAGCGGGCCGATCCGCACGTGTCCTCTGGCGGCCCGCGTGCGCGCGGCTCTCCTGGGCAGGCATCACAGTCCCTCCACGTTCAGCGCATCCCCCAGCTGGGCCACGGAGAAGACCGGGCCGTCACGGCAGATGAAGACCTTGCCCATCTGGCAATGCCCGCACAGGCCGATGCCGCACTGCATATGGCGCTCGAGCGAGACGAAGGTGCGCTCCGTCGGAATGCCCCGCTCGGCCAAGGTACGGAGCGCCACCTGCATCATGCGCTCCGGGCCGCACAGGTAGGCGACGACCGGCTGGCCGTGCCAGTCGGCCTGGTCGAAGAGCTGGGTCACGACGCCCACCCGGCCGAGCCACTCGGGGCCCGCGCGGTCGACCGTCAGGGCGATGTCGATGCCGAGCTCCGCCCAGCTGGCGAGCTCACCGGTGTAGAGCATGTCGTTCGGCGTTCGGGCCCCGTAGTAGAGGGAGACCTTGCCGAAGCGATCGCGCGATGCGACCAGGGCGTCCAGCAGCGGACGCAGCGGGGCGAGGCCGATGCCGCCGGTCGCAATCACGACGTCCTTGCCGAGCCCCCGTTCCACGGGCCAGCCCACGCCGAGCGGCCCACGCAGGCCGATCTGGGTCCCCGGCTCGGACTGGGTCAGATGCGCGGTCGCAGGGCCGGCGGCACGCACGGTGAGCACCACGTGGCCCGGCGCATAGCGCGAGATGGAGATCGGGAACGCCGGGAAGCCCGGCTGCTCGACCATGAGGAACTGGCCCGGGGTGCCGGTGGCGATGACCGGGTCGATGCCGTCGATCACCAGCGAGACGGTGTCGGCGGTCTCCGGCGTCACCGAGTGAATGGTGCCGACCGAGTAGGTCGCCGGCCCCGTCCCGGTGGCGAGCGCCGGACGCTTGCGGTGCCGCTCGGCGGGTGGCGCGATCGCCTCGAGCTCCTCGCGAACATCGATCCCGACCGGGCACCAGGCGATGCACCGGCCACAGCCGACGCAGCCGAAGCTGCCGAACTGGTCGATCCAGGTCGCGAACTTGTGCGTGAGCCACTGCCGGTAGCGGTCCTGCCGGCGGTTGCGGAAGCTGCCGCCGGCGACCTTGGCGAATCCCGCGGTGAAGCACGAGTCCCACGACCGCTCGGCGACCACCGTGGCTGTGTCGAGATCGGAACGCTGGCTCACGCTCGTGCAGAAGCAGGTGGGGCACACGAGCGTGCAGTTCGCACAGGCCAGGCAACGATCGGCCACCTCCTGCCAGCGCGGGCTGTCGAGCGCGTCGAGGAGCCGATCGTGGAGCCCGTCAGTGGCCACCTGGTCGCCCATCGCGTCACGAGCCTCGGCGACCGCGGCGTCCGCACTGGCGGACTGCGTCTCAGAGGCGCGCCGCGTGGGCAGCCGGTCGAGCAGGTCGGCGCCGCGCGTCGACCCGGCCGTGACCACGAAGCCGTCATCCAGCTCGGTGAGGACGAGGTCGGCGCCTTCGGAGACCTCGGGGCCGGTGCCCATGGAGGTGCAGAAGCAGGTCTTGCCGGCGCGGGTGCATTGCGCGGCAACCACGATCGCGGCGTCGCGGCGTGCGCGGTAGTCCGCGTCCACGAACGGCCCGCCGGTGAGGACCCGGTCCTGGACACGGAGTGCGGCAAGCTCGCAGGCGCGCACGCCCAGGAACGCCATCGGCTCCGCGGGCTCCGGAGCGGGCTCGAGGCTCAGACCGCCGCCGTCCTGGCTGGCGCGCGTGAGCGGAACGGTTGGCGGGAACGTGTAGCGTTTCCAGCTCGTCATCCCCACGGTGACGTCGAAGGCGCGCTCGCTGCCTGTCTCGACCAGCCGGTACGAACCGGGCGCCTGCTCGTCCCGCAGGCCGATGGGCAGGTCGGCGGGGCGGTGGACCTCGTCGTACACGACTGCGCCGTCGGCGACCATGGGGCCGATCACCCGGCGCCCGTCCTCAGCGAGGACGTCGATCAGGGCCTGGAGCTCCTGCCGGGGCAGGAATCGTCGTTCGGCGACCGCCGTCACCATGCGACCTGCTCCTGACCCGCGTACAGGTCAAGGAGCTGGGTCCGGGTGGCCACCAGCCGGCGCGCGACGGCGGTCAGCAACCGCGGGTAGACCGTAGCGGCCAAGGCTGCGTCGGATGCGAGCAGCCGCCGGAGCGCGGGCCCGTCGAAGACCAGCGCCTCGACCGGCTCCAGGGCCATGACGGTCGAGGTGGCAACGTGCGGCTCCACTACGGCCGACCAGCCGAAGACGTCGCCCGGCTCAACGGTGAGCACGGTCACGGGGCCCCGCTCAGGCACGAGGGTCCGAAGGGAGATCCGCCCGGTGAGGACGATGCCGAACTCGGTGGTCGGGACGCCCTCGCGGATCACGGTCGAATCGGCCGGATAGGACCGCAGCTGCGCAATCTCGGCGAGCTGCGACAACGCATGCGGCGGCAGGTTGGCCCCGAACCAGGACTCGCTCAGCCGCGCCGAAAGGCCATGTTCGCTCATGGCTCCACGGTATCCGCGGAACGCGCGGACTCGAAGGGCCGTTCGATGGGTGAGGGCGGGCCGTTCGGACCGCACCGTCCCGGCCACTCGGCGGCATCCGCGGGAGACTCAGTTGGTCGCCGCGGCGCACACACGCCCGGTCGAGGACAATGCCCCGGTGATGCCGCGCACGCTCCGGTCGATGGATCAGCGACTGCTCCCCGCGCTCGCCGGAGCCTCGGCGCTGCTCCTCGCTTCGGCCGGGGCCGTGCTGGCCCACGGGGACGAGCTTCCCGCTCCCTCCTTCCCCGGCGTCCTGCTCGACTGGAGCCTCGACCCGCTGCCGCTCATCGGCTGCCTGGTCGCGGCGGGTGCGTACCTGTGGGCCGAGCGACAGACGGACCGGGTGCACGGCGAAACGCCAGTCCCCCGCCATCGGCGCTGGCTCTTCATGGGCGGGCTGCTCGCCATCCTGCTCGCGCTCGTCTCGCCCATCGACGCGTACGAGGGGCAGCTCTTCAGCATCCACATGGTCCAGCACATGCTTCTTGAGCTGGTCGCGGCGCCGCTCATCGTCATGGCCGCCCCCATCACCCTGGCCCTGCGGGTTGCGTCGCCACGTGGGCGCGGCTGGATCCTGGCCGTGCTCCACAGCCACGTCCTGCGCTGGCTCGCGTTCCCGCTGACGGCCTGGCTCCTCTTCGCGGCGGTGAACTGGGGCTGGCATTTCAGCAGCCTGTACGACGTGGCGCTCGAGAACGACCTGGTCCACTACGTCGAGCACCTCACCATGCTTGGGGCCGGGCTCCTCTTCTGGTGGCCGGCCATCAGCCCCGATCCGATGCCCTGGCGGATGCCGCACCCGGTGCGGCTCCTGTACCTCTTCCTGGCCCTGCCCCAGAACTCGTTCCTGGGCGTCGCGCTGCTGTCGAGCGAATCGGTCCTCTACAGCCATTACCTCACCACCGTCCGGGACTGGGGTCCGGATCCCCTCGCAGATCAGCAGCTGGGCGGGACGCTGATGTGGGTCATGGGCGACATGGTCTTCCTGGCCGCCACGTTGGGCGTGGTCTGGGCCTGGATGCGCTTCGAGGATGCGCGGACGGCGAGGCTCGACGCCCGACTGGACGAGGAGGAGCGCCTGCACGAAGCCCGGGACCGAGAGGAGCCGGCCTGACGCCGCGATCGGGCGCGTCCCTCCGCGCGGTCAGTGAATGCTGAGGCGCAGGAGGCTGTCCACGGCGACCGCGGCGAAGAGCAGGGTCAGGTAGCTGATCGAGTACCGGAACAGGCCGATGGCGGCGCGCCCGTCGGTCGCGTTGCGCTGCACGCGGAGCGCGTACCAGACGAACGCGATCCCCAGCGCGATTGCCGAGCCCAGGTAGATCAGGCCCATCTGCGCCGCGGGGAAGAGGAGCAGGCTGACCGCCACCAGCAGCAGCGAGTAGAGCGTGATCTGGCGCGCGGTCTCCGCCTCGCCGCGCACCACCGGCATCATCGGCACCCTGGCGGTCTCGTAGTCGCCCTTGTAGCGGAGCGCCAGCGCCCAGAAGTGCGGCGGCGTCCAGTAGAAGACGATGGCGAACAGGACGAGCGCGGGAACGCCGACCGTTCCGGTCACCGACGCCCAGGCGACCAGCACCGGGACGCTGCCGGCGGCACCGCCGATGACGATGTTCTGCGGCGTGGAGCGCTTGAGCCAGAGGGTGTAGACGAACACGTAGAAGCCGATGGCGCTCGCCGCCAGCAGCGCGCTGAGCAGGTTGACGGTGACGGTCAGGAAGACGAAAGAGACGATCGACAGGCCGATGCCGAAGAGGAGCGCGGATCGCGGGTGGATCGCATGCCGCGGCAATGGCCGGCGCCGCGTTCGCCGCATCAGGTCGTCGATGTCGCGGTCCACGTACTGGTTGATGGCGTTCGCGCCGCCGGCGGCCAGCGTCCCGCCTATCACCACCGCGGCCATCAGCCAGGGCGAGGGGATGCCACGCGCGGCGAGGACCATGGTGGGCAGGGTGGTGACCAGCAGGAGCTCGATGATGCGCGGCTTCGTCAGGGCCACGTAGGCGCGCAGCAGGTCCACGCGGGAGGGGCCGGGGTCGGCGCCGGGCGCCGGCGCGCCCTCCGGCGTGGCGTCCACGGCGGGCTCCGCCTCGAGACGCGCGGCATAGTGGGCCATCACCGCCGCGGCGACCAGGAGTCCCCAGATCGCGGCGCCCAGCGACAGGTGCACGACCTGCGACCAGGCGGACAGATCGGTGAACACCTGCAGTCCGCCCACGATGGCCTGGGCGAGAAACAGGAACGCCGCCGTCACGGTGAGCCTGGCGACCCAGGGGCGCGGCTCACGTGCTCGCCACGCTGCCAGCGTGGCCGCGGCCAGCACCAGGCCCACGACCACGGCCGCCCAGCGATGGATCACGTGTGGTGTGGTCATGGCGTCGAGGACCGGGAACGGCGTCCCGTTCATGAGCGGCCAGTCCGGAAAGACCAGGGCGGTGCCGGTGGCGGTCACGTGGGATCCCAGCAGGAGGAGGACGTAGACCGCCGCCGCCGTCCCCGTCATCCACCAGGTCAGCCGGTCCCACCCGCCCCGACGCCCGACGCGCGCCGGCAGGCCGGAGCGCACCGCCACGTAGATCAGGAGGGCAAGCAGCGCCATGGCGGTGGCCAGGTGCGCGGTGACGATGTCGCCGGACAGCTCGCTCTCCACGGTGATCTTGCCCAGCGCCGCCTGGAAGACGACGAGGACGAACCCGATGAGAGACGGCCACAGGAGGGACGCCCGTGCGCGATAGGCGACCACCGCCGCGACCGCCAGGGCAAAGACCAGCAGTCCCACGACCGCCGCGGTCGTGCGGTGCGACCACTCGATGATGGCGTGGACATCGTTGAAGGGCGGGACCAGGTTGTTGTAGCAGGTGGGCCATTCGGGGCAGCCCAGCCCGGAGCCCGTCGAGCGGACGACGACGCCCACCACGACCAGCGCGAATGTCATCGCCACGGTGACCGCGGCGAGCTTGGTGAACCGGGTCAAGCTTCCTCCGAGCCGCTCCGGGGGTCGCGCCGAGCGGCCAGGCGCAGATGAGCGGGCGACGGCAATGATAGCCCGGCTCCGAGTTGGAGCATCAGCCGCCGGCCATCGGCTCCTCGTCGGCCAGGACCTCGATCGCGTCGCCGGGGCGGATCTCCCCACCGGACAGGACGTCGGCCCGCAGGCCGCCGCGACCGCCCAGGCCGGCGCGGACGCCGGGCCGCGTCACCTCCTCGAGGTGGTTGCACGGGTTGCACGGCTTCACCCCCAGGCAGATCGCGGTGCCCACCCGGAACCGGCGGCCGATGAGGGCCTCGAGGTCCACGCCGCGGGTGACGACGTTGCGCCGCGTCTCCCGCGGGGCGAGGGGGATTCGGGTTTCGGAGACCATGGCCTCGATCCCCTCGGCGGCGATCAAGGTGAGGTTGGAGCCCGGGATCCGCATGCCTGCCTTGTCGTCACCGCTGATGCCGGACCCGGGCACCAGGGTCGCCACCGCCACGGTCACCATCGGTGCCCCGCGCCCCACGTGCAGCTGAAGACTCTCCACGCTGCCACGCTGGGCGGAATCACCAGGACCGGGTCGCGGCGTCGCCATGCCGCGCAGGCTAACAGTCGGCCCGCTGCGCTGCCGGCTGTCGCCCAGGCGACAGGCCACTGGTCGGCGACTTGTCACCATCGGCGCATGACGAGCGCTCTCCCGACGCCGATACTGTCTGCCATGGAAATCGAGGTGCGACCCTTCCGCGGGTCGCTGCACGACTGGTTCGATGCCGTCGGTGTCGCGTTCGGCCACCGTGTCGTCGACGAGGACCTCCCGGTCATGGAGGGCTACGCGGAGCTGGATCGTGCCCTGGCCGCCTATGCGGGGGACCGGGTGGTGGGCACCGCCGGGATCTTCACCTTCGAGCTGACGGTGCCGGGCGGCTCGATGCCGGCCGCGGGGGTGACCATGGTCGGCGTGCAACCCACCCACCGCCGGCGCGGCGTGCTCACGGCGATGATGCGCGCCCAGCTCGATGCGATCCGCTCGCGGGGCGAGCCCATCGCCATCCTGTGGGCCACGGAGGCGGCGATCTACGGACGGTTCGGGTACGGGCTTGCCTCGTTCAAGGGCTCCATCGACATCGAGCGTTCGCGGGCGGTGTTCACCGACTCCCGCACGCCCACCGGCAGCTTCCGGCTGCTGGAGCCTGCCGATGCCACGGCAGCCTGCCGCCCGGTGTATGACCGCTTCGTGCCGATGCGCGCCGGCGCCTTCTCGAGGAACGACGGTTGGTGGCAGGCCGAGTTCGTCCACGACCCCGAGCGCTGGCGGCGCGGCGGCGGACCGGCATTCTTCCTGCTGCACGAGACCGATGGCGTCGCGGACGCGTACGCCCGCTACCGGATCCACGGCGACTGGGACGATCGCGGACCCAAGGGCGCGGTCGACGTGTCGGAAGCCATCGCCCTGAGCCCGGAGGCGGAGCGGGCCCTGTGGGGGTACCTCTTCTCGATGGACCTCACCGCGCGGACGCGTGCCTTCAACGTTCCCGTCGACTCCGCCCTGCGCCTGATGCTGCTCGAGCCGCGCCGCCTCGGCATGACGGTCGGCGATGCGCTGTGGCTGCGGATCGTGGACCTGCCGGCGGCGCTCGAGCGGCGCGCGTACGCCGGCCGCGACCGCCTGGTGCTCGAGGTGCGCGACTCCTTCTGCGAGTGGAACGCGGGCCGCTGGGAGCTGGATGCGATGCCCGATGGCGGCTCCGTCCGACCCTCGACCATGGACGCTGACCTCAGCCTGGGCATCGGCGAGCTGGGTGCAGTCTTCCTGGGCGGCGTCTCCCTCGCGGAGCTGGCCATGGCCGGACGGATCGAGGAGAACACGCCCGGCGCGGTCGAGCGCGGCGACGCGCTGCTGCGAACCCCCCTTGCTCCGTGGTGCCCCGCCGTCTTCTGACGGATCGGCTCGCCGGGGCAGGTGCCCTAGGCGACGCTCTCCACCAGTTCGCTGCCTTCCTCGCGGGGCGGGTTCACGATCCCGAGACCGTTCGCCGCGGCGCCGCCGATGCACAGGGCAGCAGCGATGAGCATGGCCAGGTGGAACGAGTCGGTCGAGGCGCTGCGGGCCGCCTGCAGCTCCTGCGCGCTGCCCTGGTCCGGGACGTTGAGGGGCGGGAACTGCGCGCGCACCGCGGGGGTGTCGGTGGGAATCTCGAGCCGCGACGAGAGCCCGCCGTAGAAGCTGGCGGTGACGCCGATGAAGATCACGGCGCCCGCCAGCAGCGGCCCGATCCGGGAGACGGCGTTGTTGATGGCGGACGCCAGCCCCGAGTTGCGCGCGGGGACCGAGGTCATGAGCGCCGTGGTCAGGGGCGCCACCATGATGGAGATGCCGAACCCGAAGACCAGGAGTGCGGGAAGCAGGTCCAGCAACGTCTGCGCGGGCGGCACGAGCGATGCGGGGTGGCTGACGCTCGCAACCCAGGCCGGGCTGTCCGCCGGGATGCGGGCCATCCACAGGACACCGAGCCCCATGAGCGCCGGCCCCACGGTCATGAACAGCCGCGGCCCGTACCGGACGGCAATGGTGCCGACCTGCGTCGAGAGGAAGATCAGGAACAGGGACGAGGGGATCGTCACCAGGCCGCTGGCCAGGGCGCTGTAGCCCAGCGTGCCCTGCAGGAAGATGGCCTGGAACTGGCCATACGTATAGAGGGCGCCATAGATCAGGATCGTCGAGACGTTGGTGACGGTGAAGTTCCGGGAGCGGAACAGGAAGGGCGGCACCAGCGGATGGGCGCGCCTGGTCATGAGCGGGACGAGGGCCAGAGCGGTGAGGGCTCCGATCGGCAGCGCGATGAAGGCGCTCAGGTCGGTCCAGTGCGACTGCTGGCCACGGATGGCGCCGTAGGTGAGCCCGCCCACCGCCACGGCGATCGCCGCGGCACCGAGCCAGTCGAAGCGATGTGAGCCCTCCGTGTCGCGTGACTCCGGGACGAATCGCAGTGCAGCCACCACCGCAATCACCACGAGTGGCGGGTTGATGAGGAACGCGAACCGCCACGAGAGCTGGTCGACGACGTAGCCGCCCAGGACCGGCCCCGCGATGGTGGTGACGCCGGTGGCCGCGGCCCAGATCCCGAAGGCGCGACCGCGCTCCGAACCGGAGAAGTTGGCATTGATGATCGCCAGCGAGGTCGGGACCAGCATGGCGCCGAAGACGCCCTGGACCAGCCGGAAGGCGATGAGCAGCTCCATGGTCGGCGCCAGGCCGCAGAGGACCGATGCCGCCCCGAACCCGCTGAGCCCGATGAGGAACATCCGCCGCCGGCCGTAGGTGTCGGCGAGGGCGCCGGCCAGGATCAGCAATGCGGAGAGGGTGAGCAGGTAGCCGTTGACGATGTAGGACTCACCCTCGAGCACCCCCACGAAGGTGGTGGGCAGCTCCTGACCGATGGTCTTGAGCGCGACATTGACGACCGTGGAGTCGAGGAACACGATCCCCGAGGCCAGGACGACCGCGACCAGGATCCAGGTGCGCCGTTGCATCGCGCCATGATGCGCGAGACGGTCAACGCGCCCCGCGAAACCGTTCCGGGGCGTGCGCAAACCTCCTGCGCCGCTTCGTCCCTCTGCCGCACACTCCGCGCGTGACAGCGGCGCCCGCCCCGAGCCTGTCGCCCTTCGCGGTTTTCCGGAACCGCAATTTCGCGCTGCTCTGGTCCGCGCAGCTCGTTTCGACCGCCGGCAGCGCCCTCACCTCGCTGGCCGCGGGGATCCTCGTCTACCGCATCACGGGCTCGGCGTTCTCGGTGGGCCTGATGCTGATGGCCACCGCCGCGCCAAGCCTGCTGGTCGGGCTGGTGGCCGGAGTCTTCGTCGATCGCTGGCCGCGCAAGGCGATCATGGTCACCTCGGACCTGCTCCGCGGCGTCATCGTCGTGGTCCTCCCGTTCATCGTGCTCCGCGACTTCGCGAACCTGGGGATCGGCTGGCTCTACCTGTTCGTGGCGCTCTCGTCGATGGTGAGCCAGTTCTTCGAACCGGCGAACGCCAGCGTGCTCCCGGAGATCGCCACCGAGGAGGAGCTGGCGGCCGCCAACTCGCTGATGTCGATCTCGAGCTTCGGCTCCACGGCCGTCGGGTTCGCGCTCTCGGGTCTCATCGCCTCGACGCTGCCCATCGAGTGGGCCTTCTGGCTTGACGCGGTGACCTTCGCGGTATCGGCCGCCTGCATCAGCCTGGTGCGGATCGGCCACGTGCCGGCGGAGGAGGAGACGAGCGTCGATCTGGTCTGGAAGAACCTGCGGGCCGGCACCAGCTTCCTGTTCTCGACGCCCATCCTCCGCTCGCTCTTCTTCGTGTCGGCCCCGGCGTTCCTCTCGTTCGGCCTGTTCAACACGCTGCTCCTCCCGTTCGCCATCCACGCGCTGAACGCCACGGAGTTCGAGTACGGGCTGCAGGAGGGCCTCACGTCAGTCGGCTTCGTGGTGGGCAGCCTCCTGATGGCCAACGTGGCAGACCGGTTGCGCGAGGGCCAGTGGCTCGCCATCGGCTTCTCCCTGATGGGTGTGATCGGGATCCTCTATGGTCTCGCGCCAAACGTGGGGGTCGCCATCGGCCTGGTCATGTTCTCCGGCTTCTTCAACGCGCCCGCCGGCATCGGACGGCGCCTGGTCATCCAGCGCAACACGCCGCGGGACTTCCGCGGACGCGTGAACAGCGCCTTCTTCGTATCCCGCGACGTCGTCTTCCTGGTGGGGATGGGGCTGGCCGCTTTGGCCGACGTGGTGGACATCCGGCTCCTGGTGGTCCTCACCGAGTCGCTGCTGGTGGGAGCCGGGATCTGGACGAACTTCCTGCCGGGGCTCGGCCAGCCGGCCGCCGAGTGGCGGCGCGCGATGCGCCTGCTGCGCGCCGCGCCGACCGCGCCCGGCCTGGGCGCCATGCGACCCGCGACCACGGCCGACTTCGACCTCCTGGTCGGCTACATCCCGGCACTCGGCCTGCTGGGCGATCACGACCGGCAGAACCTGGTCGCCCAGTCCCACGTGATCGATGCGGCGGAAGGCGCCCGGATCCTGACCGCCGGCGAGATCGGCGACGCCGCGTTCTTCATCCTCGCCGGGCGCACCGTGGCCGGCATCGCCGGCGACGAGGGGGAGTACCGAGCCCTGTCATCCATGGAGCCGGGCGACTTCTTCGGCGAGATCGCCGCGCTCACCGGATCGCGCCGGACGGCGAACGTCGTGGCCGAGGTGCCGGCGACGCTCATGGAGGTACCGTCATCGGCCCTCCGCCGGCTGATGGCCGTGCCGCAGATCAGCGCGCTCGTCTTCAGCAAGCTCACCGAGCGGCTGTCGCGGACGAACTCGGACCTGCCGCGATTCGCCGGCCTCGACCAGGGCACCCTCCGCGACCTGCGCACCCGAAAGTCCCCCGGCGAGGCACTGCCGGAAACAGACTGACCCTTCCGCGGCGCGTACCGCTGCCGACGGCTACGATGACCGGATGAACCCATGCTCCGCGCTGCGCCGACTCCTGGACCGCCGGTCGTCGGTGACCGGCCGCGTCGCCATCCTTCGCCTGTACGGCCCCATCTCCGGCGGCCCCCGCTCCGCCGACTGGATCGAGACGGTGGCGCGCACCCGTCGCTCGCGTCGCGTTCCAGCGGTCGTCCTCGACATCGACTCGCCGGGGGGCTCAGCGCCGGCATCGGACTACCTGTACCTGGCACTGGCCCGCCTCGCCGCGGAAAAGCCGCTCGTCGCGCACGTTCGCGGCGTCGGCGCCTCGGGCGCCTATCTCGCCGCCCTGGCGGCACGCTCCATCGTCGTCGCGCCCAACGCGGTGGTGGGCTCCATCGGGGTCATCAGCGCAGCACCCCGGGTCTCGACCCTGCTGGAACGCATCGGCGTGCGGATCCAGGAGACGAAGGCAGGCAGCCTCAAGGGCCAGGGCGCCCCCTGGCGCGATGACACCCCGGAGGAGGCGGCCAAGGAGCGCGAGATCGTTGACGCGTTCTACGACGCGTTCGTCGGCCGGGTGGCAGCGGGCCGGCACCTGGCGCCGGAACGAGCCCGCGAGCTGGCCACCGGCGAGGTGTGGCTCGGCAACAGGTCCGTGGAGCTGGGCCTCGCGGACGAGGTGGGCGACCTGGAGCGGGCCATCGAGATCGCAGCGGCCGCTGCCGGCGTTCCCGCCCGCGGGGTCGCGGTGCACGCTCGCCGGCCGTTCCTGGAGCGGCTGGTCGACCGGTTCGCCACCCGCGCTGTCGGAACCCTGACCGATGCGGTCGAGACGGAGCTCTGGCGCCGCGACCCGCGCCTCTGAACGCGCCTAGCTCGCCGGGATCGGCTCGAAGCGCGCCGTGAAGTGCCGAAGGGCCGCCGGCTGCTCCACGATCCGCATCCCCGGCAGCTGCGCAGCCCGCGCCGCCACCGCGCGCACCACCTCGATCACGTAGTCGATGTGCGACTGGGTGTAGACCCGGCGCGGGATCGCGAGCCGGACGAGCTCCATGGCCGCGGGACTCTCCGTGCCGTCGGGATGCATCCCGAACATGACCGTCCCGATCTCGCAGGCGCGGATCCCGCCCTCCCGGTACAGCTCCACCGCGAGCGACTGTCCCGGATACTGGAGGGGCGGCACGTGGGGGAGGAGCGCGGCGGCGTCGATGTAGACCGCGTGCCCGCCAATGGGCTGCACGCACGGCACGCCGGATGCGACAAGCGCGTCACCGAGGTAGGCGGTGGAACGGATCCGGTAGCGCAGGTAGTCCTCCTCGACGACCTCGGAGAGCCCCTGGGCGATCGCCTCCAGGTCGCGCCCGGCGAGGCCGCCATAGGTGGGAAACCCCTCGGTCAGGATGAGCAGGTTCCGGCACTGCTCCGCCCAGGCGTCGTCGTTCATGGCCAGCCAGCCGCCGATGTTGGCGATGGCGTCCTTCTTGGCTGACATGGTCATCCCGTCGGCGCAGGCCGCCATCTGGCGCACGATCTCGCGGACCGGCACGTCCGCGAAGCCGGGCTCACGCTGCTTGATGAACCACGCGTTCTCCGCGAACCGGCACGCGTCCAGGAAGAGCGGCAGCCCGTGGCGGTCGCAGACCGCGCGCACCGCCCGAAGGTTCTCGAGGCTGACCGGCTGCCCGCCGCCGGAGTTGTTGGTGACGGTGACCATCACCACCGGCACGTTCTCCGGGCCGCGCTCACGGATCAGCGCGTCGAGCGCATCGATGTCCACGTTGCCCTTGAAGGGGTGGATCGTCGCCGGGTGGCGCCCCTCCTCGATGACGAGGTCCACCGCCTCCGCGCCGGAGTGCTCGACGTTGGCCCGGGTCGTGTCGAAGTGCGTGTTGGAGGGCACCACCTTCCCCGGGGCGCCCACCACGGTGAAGAGGATCTTCTCCGCCGCGCGGCCCTGGTGGGTGGGGATCACGTGCTTGAAGGGGAACAGGTCCTGGACCGCAGCCTGGAACCGGTACCACGACGGCGATCCGGCATACGACTCGTCGCCGCGCTGGATGCCGGCCCACTGCGCGGACGACATGGCGCCCGTGCCGGAATCGGTCAGCAGGTCGATCAGCACGTCGTCCGAGTGGAGGTTGAAGATGTTGTAGCCGGCGGCCTCGAGCTTGGCCTGGCGCTGCGCAGCAGTGGTCATCCGGATCGGTTCCACGCTCTTGATCCGGAACGGCTCGATGATCGTCTTCCAGCTGTCCATGCGGGCGACTCTACCCCTCTGCCGACCCACCGGGGCGCTGGATCATGCCAATCACCAGATCGTCCCGCCGCGGGTGGTTGGCGACGACCGCGCCCAGCCGCTCCAGGAGCTGGATGGACGCATGGTTGGCCCGCTCCGTGACACTCACCGTGCGGGCCAGGCCGACCCGGTCGAACGCCACGCCCAGCATCGCCCGGCAGGCCTCGGTGGCATAGCCGCGCCCCCACCAGGAGCGCCCCAGCTTGTAGAACAGCTCGACCTCCGAGGTCGCCGGTGTGCCCTCGAGCACGTGGAACTGCAGGCCCACGTAGCCGATGAGTGTCCCACTCGCGCGGTCCTCCACGGCGTAGCAGCCGATGGGATCGTCCCATTCGAGCTGTGTGATCCGATAGGCGAGCGCCGCCTGCCGTTCGTCCCGAGACATGCCCGGTTCCGCCTGGTCGAGGTCCAGGACCCGGTGCGCGGCTCCCACGTCAGCCAGGCGGAACGGCCGGATGCGGAGGCGCGCCGTCTCGAGGTGGGACGGTCCCTGGTCCGTGGCGGAGTCCGTGGACGCCATCGGCGCGATCATACGATCGCCCGACTAGGATGCGGGCATGAGCAGTGCGAGAGGAGACCAGGTGAGCGGTTGGGAGTCACTCGGTGGGGCGCCGGCGTCCGCGCCGGCGGTCACGGCCTGGGCAGAGAACGAGATGCAGGTCTTCTGCATCTTCGATGACGGGCAGCTCTGGAACCGGTACTGGGACGGGAGCCGATGGCACGACTGGGAGTCCCTGGGGGGTGAACTGACCGGCGATCCGACTGCCTCCTCGTGGGGGCCGGACCGGATCGACTGCTTCGCCCGCGGCCGCGACGGCGCGCTCTGGCACTGCTGGTATCAGCCCGACGGCTGGCAGCCCTGGGAGTCGCTGGGCGGGTCGCTGGCATCGGACCCGGCAGCCTGCTCCTGGGGGCCGAACCGCATCGACGTGTTCGCCAACGGGACCAATGGCGACCTGCTGCATGCATACTGGAACGGCGCCGCCTGGTCGATCGGCTGACGATCGCGGCGATCGGCATGAACCCGGATGGCATGCCGCCGCCTAGTTGGTTCAGGACCACGCTCCACCGGAGGCCACACCCATCATTCGTCTGCGGACGCTCTTCGGCGCGCTGCCTCGTGCCGTGGACGGGCTCGTCGACCTGGCGTTCGGCGGCGCGGCTCCAGCAGCACGCCGCGCAGCTCCAATCGCCGCAGGGCTGCTCGGGACGGTCCTCGTCGTTGCGGGCCTGGCATTGGCGCCCTCCGCGTTCAGCGACTTCAGCGCCTACCTCCCGTGGGCGGTCGCCATCCTGGCGGCCGCCTCGCTCCTCGCCGTGCTCGTCTCCTCGAGGCGTCGCATCGACCCGCGGCCCAGCGTCGTCCCGGCGCTGATCGGGCTGCTGCTGCTGGTCTCCACCGTCCCCGCCTTCCAGGCCGGCGCGGAGCTCATCGTCACCCGGACTTCGACAAGCGACTTCGTCGACCGCCTCACCGGCACCGACGTGTCCCTCCTCGAGGTGCAGGCGCTCGCCTTCAGCGTCCCGTTCGCCGGCCCTCCGCGGGAGGACGGCGACCCGACCTGGTTCTACGCGGTGCGCGACAACGCGTCCGACGACCGGGTCGCGTTCGTGCGGTCGGCGGTGCCCCCGGGTGGCTTCGCCACGCGCTCGGTCGTGGCTCGGGTGCTCGTGGACTCCACGAAGGTCTCCGGCGCGGCGGCGGCGTTGCGCAGCCACGGATGGCTGGCCGATCCCCTGCCGGCGACCGACGGGCGGTATCTCGCCGAGGTCAACTCCGCCGAAGGGGGCGTTCGGTCGATCGGCTCGGCGAACGATCTCGCCACCGTCGCGCAGGGCACCCTGGTCCGGATCGACCTGCATTTCGCCGGCGTGGGGGTGGCCGTCTGCGAGGCCTCGGATGCCACGGCCGCCCCGGGCACCGCCTGCGATGCCCACAGCCTCGCGGCGGGCGGCGGGTTCCTGCAGCTTGCGACCGATGGGACGGGGCGGCCGCTGATCGTGCAGACCGCCTATCCCGCTTCGGACGTCCGGATTCACGTCGTTGGACTCCAGGTGCGCGCCGAGGCGCAGCTCGCCGGTCTGCTCACGCTGCCCTGGATCGATCGGCTCGTCGGCTGGGCGAACGTGCTGCCCTTCGCGTACCTGGATCATGACCCGCGCCTGCCGGTCGACCGGCTGTGGCTGGCGCCGCTGCTCTTCGTCTGCCTGGCCGGCCTGCTGCTCATTGGCCGCCGTGTCGGCTACCCGGTGTTCGAGCTCGAGCATGGCACCGAGATGCCCGGGACCAGCGCCGGCGGCCCAACCCCGCAGACGCAGATCATCGCTCGGATCAGCGGGCGCCTGGCGCGACCGCGGGGCGGACCCCTCGACGTGGAGGGGGCGCCCGCGTTCCTGCGGCCGGGCGCATCCGGAGCCGGGGCGGAGCTGGTCGTGGAGCTCCCTGCCGGGCCGCTCGAGATCCAGCTCCCGGCAACCGGGGGAGCCATGACCAACCTGGACCGCGGCACGCTGCACACCATCCGCAGCCGGCGGCCCGCACTGTGGCTCCACTGGTTCGGCAGCGATGCCCGGCTCATCTTCGACGACCCGCAGACCAGGGACCGCGCCGAGGCCCTTCTGGCCCCTCTCCGGGAGCCCCCGGGCCCGCGGCGACGGGGAGGCTGAGCGGACCGACCGATGGTCAGGCCGCCGCGCCGCCTCCGTTCGGGCCCTCGGTCGGCTGGACCAGGAAGATCCAGATGTCCCAGGCGACGTGGCTCACGATCAGTGCGCCCATGGGCATCCCCGCCGCCCGCAGCGCGGACCAGTGGGCACCCGCCACGCCGGCCGCGCCGAGGAGCGTGACATTGCCGGTCACCACGTGCACGCCGGCGTAGGCTCCCGCGGCGGCCGCCGCGCCTCGCCAGCGGCCGAGCCGGGCGGCGAACGCAGGCTGCACGAAACCGCGCCAGAAGAGCTCCTCCGCCGGACCGATGATCGCGGCCAGCCGGGCGGCGATCTCCGGCCGCGGCCGCAGGCTGCGCAGGGCATAGATCTCGCGGATCTGTCGATCACCGCCGGGGACGAACCGACGGGCGAACCGGTCGCCCACCTGGAACGTGGCGTACAGCGTCGCGGCCGACCCCAGGCCCAGGATCACCTCGCGGCCGCGGATGCGCACGTCCCGCGCGTCGCTGCTCGTCGCGACCGCCAGTCCACCAAGGGCCAGCCCGGTCGCCGTCATCCGCTGCCAGAACCGCGGACGCGGCCCGCGGAAGGTCAGGGCGAAAGCCGCCTGGGCGGCGCCCAGCCCGAGGCCAAGCAGCGCCCGGCTCGGCGCGTCGCCTACCCCGGCGCGCGGTGCGCGTCGCATCATCGGAAGAGAACGCTCAGGAGCAGACCGGCGATGAGCAGGGCCCCGAACGTTTCGTGGAGCCGCGCGGTCTGGACGTCGATCATGGCGATGGCCCGCGTCTGACCGCTCGCCCCCAGCTCCGCGGAGCGCAGGACGATGACGAGCAGTGGCAGTGACAGGATCGCCAGGAGCGTCGCCGGCGGCAGGGCGCCGAAGGCCACGGCCAGCCCCAGCGTGATGTACGCGCCGAGCGTGAGCCCCAGGTACGAGTAGTGCGCCCAGGTTCGGCCGATCTCGCTCGAGAGGGTCGCGATGCCCGCGCGCGTGTCCTCGCTGATGTCTCGCCACTCGTTGCCGTGCAGGATCGCCGCGACGAGCAGCCCGATCGGGATCGAGAGGACCAGCGCTATCGGCGACCAGCTGCCGGAGACCGCGTAATAGCCGCCGACCGTCATCAGCGGTCCCATCTGCAGGAAGACGAGCGGCACCCCCAGCGCCTTGAACTTGTACTGGAACGGAGGCGCCGTGTAGAAGTAGCCCCCCGCGAGCCCGATCACGCCCAGCAGGGCGATCGGCCAGCCGCGCGCGGCGATGAGCCCGATTCCGTCGAGCGCCGCGAGCGCGAACGCCAGCACCGCCACCCGGTAGGCGGCGGTTTCGCTGATGCGGCCCTTGACGATCGCGTGGCTTGCGCGGGGCGAGGTGATGGCATCGATGCCGTGCCGCACGTCGTAGATCTCGTTGACGATGTTCGTGCCGGTGTGGAGCAGCACGCCGCCCACGACGGCGGCCAGGAAGAGCGGCAGGTTGAACCGCCCGTCAACCCAGGCAAGCGCCCCGCCCGCCGCCACGGGTATCACCGACGCGGTGTAGGCGAATGGCCGTGCGAGCTCCCAGATCGCCGCGACCCGCCGTCGCACGCGCTCCCACGGCGTGCGGAGATCGGTCATCGCCGCGGCCGGAACGGGCACGCCGTCCACGGGCGGGCTCACGTCGGCGACACCGGCGGGCACGGGCGCAGCCTGGCCCGCTCCCTTGGGGATGCGCGCGAAGATCCCGGCAGCGTCGAGGAGGGCGGTCACCTGCGACTTCTCCTGGACCACCGGCTGGAGGAGCGGCAGATCCAGCCCGGCCTCCTCGTGGAAGCGGAGGGCCCCGGTCGCGACCTGCTCACGCGTCCCGCACAGCATGAACGCATCGAGCAGCTCGTCGGGGATGAGGCCCGCGGCGGCATGGAACTCCTCTGCGCGCCACGCAGCGGCGATACGGTCGCGCAGCTCCCGCTCAAAGCCGGCTCGCGCCAGCGAGATGTCGGAGAGGATGCTCATCATGTAGATGACGAACGGTTCACGCTTGGCGCGGTTGAGCGCTTCTCGACGGCTGTTGTCCACCAGCGAGAGAAGGTAGCCCGCGGCCTCCACGCTTCCCGGATCCCGGCCGGCATCGGCCTCTGCCCGCCGAAGGCGGTCGATGATCCCGCGCAGGGACTTGATGGACTCGGCGGGCCGGGCGAGGTAGCCATCCGCCTTCTCACCGGCGAGCGCCACGAACTCCTTGCGATAGGCCGCGATGACGATGGGGATCCGGTGCGGCGGCGCGAACATGGGCTGGATGGGCGGAAGACCCTCGGTCGCGGACGGAAGCCGCTCCCCGGCCCACAGCGTCCGGATCTCGTCGATGGCGCGGCTCACCTGGCCTACGGCCTCGTGCGGCGCATACGGGATCCCCATCTGCTTGAGCCGCAGCGGGAGGCCGGTGCCCATGCCCAGCACGATCCGCCCGGGCGCCATCTCGTCGAGCGCGGATCCGGTCATGGCCAGGACGACCTGGTGGCGGGTGAACGGGTTCACCGCGCCCAGGGCAATCCGGAAGCCGTCCTCGCGCTCATCGGCACCCAGCTCGGACGCAATCGCCGACACGTAGGTGACCGCGTCGCGCTCGAAGTACGAGTCGTGGAGCCAGATGGAGTCGAGCCCGGCGCGCCGCGCCTCCCAGCTCCAGGCCACCACCTCGTCGACCTCGCCACGGGCCGCCAGGCCCAGCCCCACCCGTCTTGCCAATCGCTCCATGTGGTCTGCTCTCTCCAGGCGTCGCCAGCCGCTGACCGGTCGCTAAATGCGCTACCAAAGACTAGCAGATTCTGGCTGTCCGGCTGGGGGACGCGGCGGCGGGTAGAATGGCGCCTTCCATGACCCTCCCCCCGCCCATCGGCGTGTCCAACGACATCCGAACCGCGACCGACCCCCGCGACGCACCGGCCATCGAGGCGCTCGATCTCGTCCGCACCTACGACACCCATCTCGGCGTCCTGCGGCGGCGACGGATCAAGGTCGAGGCGGTTCGCGGCGTCAGCTTTGCCGTGCGCCCCGGCGAGCTCTTCGGGCTGCTGGGACCCAATGGGGCTGGCAAGACCACCACCATCAAGATGCTCATCACGCTGCTGCTGCCCACGTCGGGCAGCGCCCGGGTGATGGGATACGACGTCATCCGCGACACGACCGAGGTCCGGCGGCGGATCGGCTACGTCTTCGGGGGCGACCGCGGTCTCTACGACCGGGTCTCCGCGCTCGACAACCTGCGCTACTTCGCGGAGCTCTACGGGGTGGATCCGGGGGAGCAGAAGCCGCGGATCGCCGCCCTCCTGGAGATGGTGGGGCTGACCGGGCGCGAGGGGGAGAAGGTCGAGGGCTACTCCCGCGGCATGCGCCAGCGCCTGCATATCGCCCGCGGCCTCCTCCATGACCCGCAGGTGGTCTTCCTCGACGAGCCGTCCATTGGCCTGGACCCGGTCGGCGCGCGCGAGCTGCGCCAGACGGTGCGGTCGCTGGTGGACGCCGGCAAGACGGTCCTGCTGACGACCCACTACATGTTCGAGGCCGATGCCCTCTGCGAGCGGATCGCGGTGATCAACGACGGGCGGATCGTGGCGCTCGGCACCGGGAACGACCTGAAGGCGGCGGTGGCCAACCGCACGATCGTCGAGATCGAGACCTTCGGCGTCTCGCCCGAATCGCTGGCCGCGCTGCGCGCCGACCCCGACGTGGTGGAGGTCAACGTCGAGGAGCGCGACCAGAGCCAGATCCTGCTGGTCCAGTCGGAGCATGGGACCCGCATCACCCAACGATTGCTCACCCACCTGGGCGACACCCGGGTCGGCAAGGTGATCGCCCGCGAGCCGACTCTCGAGGACGCGTACGTGCATCTCATCGCAACGACCGGTGGCACCGATGGCGCCACCCGCGCGGCGATCGCCGCCGAGGCTGCCTCGTGACCGCGCCGCGGGCGCTGCGCCTGGTCTGGTTCGTCACCTGGTTCAACGTACGGATGCTCCTGGCCAGCGAGTTCTTCATCCTGACCACCTTCATCACCCCGCTCATCTTCGCCACGCTGGGCTTCCTGCTCTTCCATACGGGCGGCGAGACGGCGGGCCAGACGCTGCTCTACGTCGCCCTGGGATCCGGGATGATGGGCGTCTGGAGCACCACGCTCTTCGGATGCGGTGGGGCCATCGCCTGGCAGCGCTGGGAGGGAACCCTGGAGCTGCTGGTCAACGCGCCGAGCCGTTACGACTACATCCTCGCCGGCCAGACCTTCGGGGCGGTGGTCCTGGGCTTCTACGGCATCGTCGCGACCCTCGCCTGGGGTGCGCTGCTCTTCGGCATGCCCATCCAGGCGACCTTCCCGCTGGTCCTGCCCCTCTCACTGGCAGCGGCGGTCCTCTCGCTCGGGTCGCTGGGGATGCTCATCGCCACCAGCTTCGTCCTGTACCGGCACGCCAACGCCCTCGGCAACCTGCTCGAGTATCCGATCTGGCTCGTCGCGGGGCTCCTGGTCCCGGTGACGACACTGCCGCTCTGGGTGCAGGCCATCGGCTGGCTGCTGGCGCCCAAGTGGGGTATGGACGCCATCCGCGAGGCCGCCATCGGATCGGCGCCGCCCTGGCTGGCGATCGGCATGTGCCTGGTGCTGGCCGTCGTCTACTACGTGGCTGCCCGGATCATGCTCCGGGTCGTGCTCGACAAGGCGCGCCGCGACGCGACCCTGGCCCTCCGATGACGGCCGTCGCTGCTCCCGCCCGCGTACACACCGGCTCCGGCCTGCGGACCGCATGGCGGGTCTTCTGGTACGGCGGGCGGATGAGCTACGGGATGCTCTTCAACTGGGCGCGCCCGTCCATCTACATCCCCACCCTCATCGGCGGGCCCACCTTCCAGCTCTTCTTCTTTGCGTCCCTGGGCTCATACGCGTCCGGCCGCTCGCCGGCGTACTTCGCCATCGGCAACGCGGTCCAGGTCAGCGCCCTGGCCGGGGTGTTCGGGATGACCATGGCCATCGCCAACGAGCGCTGGTTCGGCACGCTGCCCGCCCTGCTTGCCACCCCCGCCAACCGCAGCGCGCTCTTCGCCGGGCGCTTCCTGCCGTTCATCGCCAACGGGCTGTTCGTGTCGCTCTACGCGATGAGCATCGGGGTGATCTTCCTGGGGGTCCGGCTGAATCCGGGCACCATCGCCGTCGTGGGGCTGGCCCTGCTGACGACCGTCTTTTCCTGCACCGCCATCGGCTCCCTGCAGGGCGCCATCAGCCTGCGGCTGCGGGACGGGCTGTTCGGGGCGAACCTGATCATGATGTCGATCCTGCTCTTCTGCGGCGTGAATGTGCCGGTCGCCGACCTGCCGGGCTGGCTCCAGGTCATCAGCAACCTCCTGCCATTCACCCACGGGCTGGAGGCCGTCCGCCAGGCGGCCGATGGGGCCGGGCTGGGGCAGGTGGGCGGCCTGATCGGCACCGAGGCGGTCATCGGCGTCGCCTATGGCGTGGCCGGCTTTGGCCTCTTCAGCTTCTTCGAGCGCAGCGCGCGGGCGAACGCGACGCTGGACGTCCGCTAGCCCCACGCGCCGGAGGTACCCGGAACCGCCAGCATTGGTTAGGTGCGCGCGGGCAACCAATCGGGACGTGTCTCCCATCCACAATTCGGACACACGGGCGTAGGGTCAGACCCAGGACCCGGACCGGCACCCGCCCGTGCCCGGCTCCCGCAAACGGAGCCCGAACCGATGAGCGCGCGATTGGAATCCCTGCGGGGCCTCCTGACCGGTGTGACCGCCGTGGCGACCTTCCTGGGCGTTCTGTTCGTGCCCGCCGGGCTGCTTCATGCCGAGTCCGCCGATCTGTTCATCACCGAGTACGTCGAGGGATCCGGGGCGAACCAGGCGATCGAGCTCTACAACCCCACCGACATCGCGGTCAGCCTCTCCGCCAGCGGCTACATGCTGGCGTTCTACTTCGACGGGAGCACCATGATCGGCGGGGGCGTGCCGTTGATCGGCATGGTCCCGGGAGGTGGCACCTGGGTCGTGACCCCGACGAACGCGAGCACCGCCCTGCAGGCCAAGGCAAACCAAGCGTTCGGAACGACCTGGTTCGACGGCAACGACGCGGTGGTCCTGGTCCACAACGGGCTGGCGGTGGACGTCATTGGCCAGATCGGCGTGGATCCGGGGACCGCGTGGGGGATCGGGACCACCACGACCGCAGATCACACCCTGCGCCGAAAGGCCGCGGTGACGAGCGGCGACGCCAACGGGACCGATGCCTTCGACCCATCCGTGCAGTGGGACGGCTATCCGATCGACACCTTCGACGGCCTCGGCTCGGTGGGCGAGACCGTGAACCAGCCCGTGGCGGTCACCTGTCCTGCCACCGTGGAGACCACGCAGGGGATCCTCGCGGCGGCGACGGTCTCCGCGACCGATGCAGACGGGACAGTCGTCAGCATGGCAGTCACGGCTGTGACGCCGGTTGATCCGGGCACCTTCTCTGTCGGTGCCGTGACCGCGGCGAATGCCGCGGGAGGCACGGCGACGGGAACGCTGTCCGTCGCGCCGTCGACCCCCGTTGGCTCCTACGCCGTGACCATCGAGGCCGCCAACGGCGATGCCACGCCGCAGACCGCCGACCTGCGAGGTGGCCGTCACCGTAAACCCGGGTCACGGTGGCCAGCCTGCGCTCGCTCATCGACTCGATGATCCGATCGGCGACGTGGCACCGGGGAAGGCACCTCTGCTCCAGCAGCGCCTGGACCGTGTCGATGCGGCACTGGCGGCCGGAAGGGCGCCGATGCCGCGGCCCAACTGCGTGCCTTCGCGAACCAGGTCGCCGGCCTCTCACCGCGATGGGTGTCGCCCGGCGCGGCGCACCTCCTCATCGAGGAGCAGCCTCCTCGAGACGTCCCCCTGAAGCCGGTGCGACAACGCACCGGCTTCGCCCGCGTGCCAGGGCGGGATTGGCGGCGCGCGCCCGCGCCCCGGCGGTAAGGTAGGCGGACCCGAGCAGGCGTGACTGGCTGCTCGCTGTCGTTCTTGCAGGAGGGAGCGCCCGCTCATGTTCGCCTCGATCGCCCTCAACTATCGCCGTGCCCTCGGCGCGGTGGCCACACTCACATTGCTCTTCGGCGCCATAGCCCCGGTTGCCTCGGTCCACGCGGCAACCGGCAGCGAGCTCTTCTTCAGCGAGTACGTGGAGGGCTCCAGCTACAACAAGGCGATCGAGATCTACAACCCCACCGATGTCCCGATCAGCCTCAACGCGTCTGGCTACACGGTCGACTTCTACTTACAACGGGAACTCGAGCAGCACCTTCGGGATCGCCCCTGTCGGGACGATTCAGGCCGGCGGCACGTTCGTCATCACATCCACCAATGCCGACGCAGCGCTGCTCGCGAAGGCGGACTACAGCCTCGGGACTTCCTGGTTCAACGGCGATGACGCGGTCGTCTTGAACCACAACGGGACCGCCATCGACATCATCGGCCAGATCGGAACCGATCCCGGAAGCTACTGGGGCACCGGTGACGTCACCACGCAGGACCACACCCTCCGTCGCAAGGCGGACATCACCGCCGGCGATCCCAACGGGTCCGACGCGTTCGACCCGGCGGACGAGTGGGACGGCTACCCCCAGGACACCTTCGACGGCCTCGGCAGCCACACGGTGGTGCCCGCCGGCGGCGTCACCGTCACCTGCCCGGCTCCCATCACCGTCCTGGAGGGCGACAGCGCCTCGGGCGACGTGTCGGCAACAGACGCGGACGGCACGGTGACGTCGCTGACGATCACCGACGTCAGTCCGTCGGATCCGGGCACCATCACGCTGTCCGGCATGACCCCGGCGGCCGGCACCGGCGGCACGGCGACCGCGACGCTCCAAGTCTCGGACACGACGCCGCCTGGCGCCTACACCGTGACCGTCACGGCAGCGAATGACGACGGAACCCCCCAGACCGGAACCTGCGCAGCGACCGTGACCGTGGAGCCGATCCGCACCATCGGCGAGGTCCAGGGCGAGGTGACCGACACTGACAACGGGGACACGCAGGCATCGCCGTTCGTGGGCCAGACGGTCTACGTGCGTGGTGTCTGGACCGAGGCGTCGCTGCTCCGCACATCGTCCGGCTACAACAGCTGGAGCTTCTTCCTGCAGAGCACCCTGGCGACCGACGACGACGACCCGCTTACCTCCGACGGGATCACCGTCTACACGGGCAGCTACCCCGACTTCGGCTACCTGACCCAGTCCGGCTACTACGAGCCGGTGGTGGGCGAGGAGGTGGTCATCCGCGCCAGGGTCAGCGAGTACTACGGCCTGACGGAGCTCGGCAGCGCCAAGCTCGTCTCGGTGATCCGCGACGGCGTGGACCTGTCCACGGAGATCGCGCAGGTCGAGGTGAACCCGCCTCATGACCTGGCGGCATCCCGCCGCTACTGGGAGCGTCTCGAGTCGATGTACGTGCGCGTGCCCGCCGGGGCCAGCGTGACCGCGGGCCGGGACGTGTTCTCCTCCACCGCGGATGGCGAGATGTGGGTGATCCGCGGTGATGACCCACTGATGAGCCGGGCGGACCCGTACGCGCGGCGCGTCTTCCGAGACACGCACCCGCTCGACGACAGCAACACCCCGCCAGACAACTTCGACAACGGCAACGGCGAGCGGATCCTGCTCACCAGCCACGGCCTGAAGGCCGCGGCCGACGACAACACCGTGCTCATCGCTCCATCGCACGTCTTCCAGACGGTTGCAAACGAGCTGTCGCGGTGCGGTGAGCTACGCCTACAGCAAGTACGGCATCGAGGTCACCCAGCAGCCGGTCACGACCGACGGCGCGGACCCGGCGGCCAACGCCGCACCGCAGGCCACGACGCCCGACCAGTTCTCGACCTCGGACTACAACGTCCAGAACCTGTACGACTTCCGTGACGACCCGTTCGACGGGTGCGACTTCGGGGGCAACAGCGGCTGCCCGGGCGTCTACCCGCCGTTCGACTACGTTCCGGCCTCGGAGGCCGCCTACCAGCAGCATCTCGCCGACATCGCCGACCCAGGTCAATGGACCCCTGCCACGACCCGGATCTGCTCATGATCCAGGAGGCGGAGGACCAGGACATCTGCACCGTCACGAACGGCGCCATGGACTGCGGCACCACCAACGACGCGGATGGCAAGCCGGACGTGCTGCAGGAGCTGGCCCTGACCATCAGCGCCGCGGGCGGCCCCACCTATGACGCGGCCTACGACCGCAACGGGGCCGATGACCGCGGCATCGTCTCCGCCTTCCTGTACCGCACCGACAAGGTGCAGATCCTCGACGTTGCCGCCGGCGATCCGATCCTCAACGCGACGACCGGCATCGACTACCGCGGGACGGCCCTCGCCTACAACGCGGACGTCAGCAACCCCAAGGCGGTCAACGCGGACCTGCCCTCCGATGTCGACACCTCCACGGGGGTGGACGGCAGCAACGTCTACACCCGCGCCCCCCAGGTTGGGCACTTCCGGATCTGGAGGACCGCCATCGGGCAGTCTGTCTTCACCGACCTGTGGGCGATCAGCAACCACTTCAGCTCCACCCCGGACGCCCGCGTGGGCCAGCGGACGGAGCAGGCGGCCTACAACGCGGCCATCGTGGCGGCGATCCAGGCCGCGGACCCGCACGCGCGGGTCGTCAGCGCCGGCGACTTCAACGTCTACCCGCGCCCGGACGACCCGTTCGCGCCGGGCCAGCCGTACGGTTCGAGCTCGGTGGGTCCGTCGGACCAGCTGGGACCGCATGTACGACGCGGGCCTCCACAACCTCTGGGACGACCTGGTCGCCCAGGTGCCGTCGAGCGCGTACAGCTACGTGTACGAGGGCCAGGCTCAGACGCTCGACATGCAGTGGGCCTCCGATGCCCAGTACGCCGACCTCGTCGAGATGCGGGCGGCGCACATCAATGCGGACTGGGCGGCCGACTACGACGGTGACCCCGGGCGCGGCGCATCCGACCACGATCCGCAGGTGGCCCGCTGGTCGACGGCGGTGACCGTCGATCGGCTCCGGGCGCTCGTGGACTACTTCGTGAGCACGGGCGCGGTGAGCGGGAAGAAGGCCTTCCTCCTCTATGACCGCCTGGATCGCGCGTCGCGGTACCTGGCCACTGGCCAGCACGCCGCGTACCTGGCACAGCTCCAGGCGTTCGGCAACCAGGCCCAGGGCCTGGCGCCGAGGTGGATCTCCGCGTCGGCGGCGGACATCCTCCAGTCGGAGGCGAATCGCCTGGCGGCCGGATGAGCGTCTAGGCCGACGGCCACCACCCGGGCGCGCCGGCGAGGCGCGCCCGGGCCATGCGAGCGGCGGCATCACTCCGCTGCGGCGCAGGCAGCGCAGCGGCCCACGATGGTCATATGTGTCAGGTCCGCCTCGAAGCCCTTCGCGGCGCGGAATGCGACGACGATGGCGCGAGCCTCCGCCGGGCTCAGCTCCCACCGCCCGCCGCAGTGCTCGCAGTACAGGTGCCCGTGCTCCGGCTCGCCGGCGACGTGGTACTCCTCCCGACCGTCCTCCCCGTGCAGGTGGCGGACCAGCCCCAGCTCCTCGAGCACGTCGAGGGTTCGGTACACGGTCGATGGGGTGGTGCCGGCATCCACGGCCCGGCAGCGCTCAACGAGCTCTGCGCCCGTGACGTGCCCGCGCATGCCGGCCAGCGCCTCGACCACGACGCGGCGCTGGGGCGTCCAGCGCATCCCGTGCGCGTGGGCGCGCTCGCGCACCGTGTCCCAGGGGCTGGGCGAGCCGGCGGTGGTCATCGGCGGTCCAGTATAGGCCGGCGATCCGTTACTGCAAGGCGTTGCAACAACCGCACAGCGCGGGTAGCATGGCGCCGATGCCGGCCGTCCTCCTCGTCGTTCCCGCGCTGCTCGCCGCGCTCGCGCCGCTGGTCGGAGCGCTTGGTGCGATCCATGCCCAGGCGGTTGCCGCGGAGTTGCTCGGGACCGCGCTGGTCCTCGGCATCCGGCATGGGATCGACTGGGATCACATCGCCGCGATCACCGACATCACGAGCACCACGGCGGCTGCGGAGCACGGTGAGCAGCACCACGCGCTCGACCATCTGCGGCAAGGCGGGCACATCCATGCCCACGGCGGACCATCGGAGCTGGCCGCGCACGAGGCGGCGGCGCAGCGTCCCCCTGCCCCCTCGCCCGCGCCGCCGTCCGCCGACCCGAAGCCGAGCCTGGCGCACGAGCAGCGTCGAGCCATGCTGCTCGGCACCCTGTATGCCCTCGGCCACGCGGCGGTCGTCGCGGTGCTGGGCCTCGCGGCCCTGGCGTTCGGCGCAGTGCTCCCCGACTGGGTGGACCCGATCATGGGCCGCGTCGTGGGCATCACCCTCCTGGTGCTGGGCGCCTGGGTCTTCTACTCGCTCTACCAGTACGTCCGCCACGGGACGGAGTTCCACCTGCGCAGCCGGTGGATGCTGGTCTTCGCCTGGGCCCGCTATGCCTGGCGCTGGCTCATGGCCCGGCTGCACGGCCACGCCCACGTGGAGCCGATCGAGATGGCCTCGTACGGGGCGCGGACCGCGTTCGGGGTGGGCATGATCCACGGCATCGGCGCGGAGACCGGCACCCAGGTGCTGTTCATCGGGGCCATCGGCGGGGCGGCAGGCCTGGGGCTCGGGGTGCCCATGATGCTCGCCTTCATCATCGGTCTGTTGATCTCGAACACGGCCATCGTGATCATCACCGCCACCGGGTTCGTGGCCAGCCAGATGCGGCAGCGGATCTACGTGGGCGTGGGGGTCGTGGCCGGCACGTTCAGCATCGTGGTCGGCAGCCTCTTCCTCTTCCAGTCGGAGGGAATCCTCCCCGACCTGACGCACGTCTTCGGGTTCATCGGTCGCTGAGCACGCGCCGGCGCTCGTTCGCTAGGATGTCCGCCGTCAACGCCGCTCGGCGATGACGCCCAGCCGCGACGAGCACGACCACCACGGGAGGGTGCCGGGTGAACGTCTACCCCTGGCTCATGTACGTCCACATCGCGGGCCTCATCACCTTCGTGATGGGCCATGGCGCCTCGGTCATGGTCGCGTTCCGGCTGCGCAGCGAGCGCGAGGCGACACGGATCGGGGCACTCCTGGACCTGTCCAGCAACAGCCTGGGGATCGCCTACCTGGGGCTGCTCCTGCTCCTCGCCAGCGGGATCGCCGCGGGCTTCAACGGCGGCCACTGGGACCGGTTCTGGATCTGGATCTCGCTGGGGCTCCTCGTCGCGATCCTGGGTGCGATGTATCCCATGGGCTCGGGGTACTACGCGAAGGTCCGCCACGCGGTGGGGATGCGCGCCTACTCCGATCCCAAGGGCGCGCCGCCACCCGAGCCGGCCGGGCCCCAGGAGCTCGAGGCGCTGCTGGTCAGCCCGCGGCCTTGGGTCCTGCTGGGCATCGGCGGGGGCGGGACCCTGGTCATCCTCTGGCTCATGCTGATGCAGCCCTTCTAGGTCGTCGGACGGGCGCCATCGGCCCACCGGTCGAACGCAGCGAAGGAGGAGCGGCTCTGGCGGCTCGCTCCTCCCACGGTTCGTCGGTCTGGCGGAGAACAGCCGCCGCTTCCGCTCAGGCGTTCGCCTCTGCCGGCTCCGGACGGGTGATCTCGAGCTCGACGCCGGTCTCGAGCAGGGTCTTCAGACCGGAGAGGACCGGCACCCAGCCGTGCTCCACGCCCATGTACGTCTTCGTCTCGCCATCGAAGTCGTCGTGGACCAGGGTCAGGAGGCAGGCCTTCCCCATCTCCTGGATCTCCCAGGTGACGCGGCTCGGGCGCTCCACGGGCTCGCCGGGCGGCTCGGGGAAATGGAAGGTCTGGACGAGCTTCCGGGGCGGATCGGCTTCCACCACCGTGCCTTCGATGGCGATGCTGCCGTCCGGGTTGGTGTAGGTCAGGCTGGCGCCGGGCTCCCACGTGGAGTCGACGGTCGTGCCGTAGTAGTAGCGCCGAGTGAAGGCAGGGTCGGTGAGCGCCTGCCAGAGCTGCTCCGCTGAGGTCTGGATGTAGACCTCGTAGACATGCTTGGGGCTGGACATCGGTCCCTCCAGGTGGTGCTTCAGGTCGACCATGCCACCCACCCACGGCTCGGCGAACTTGCTGATCCATCGGTCGTGGATGATGCGGATGGGGACCGGGTTGAGGAAGTGCAGCTTCCGACGGCCCGCACGGCGGGTGGTGACCAGGCCGGCCGCCTCCAGCACGCGCAGGTGCTTCATGACGCCGAAGCGGGTCATCTGCGGCAGCGCCGCCTCGAGCTCCTCCAGCGCCTGGCCGTCGCGCTCGAAGAGCCGGTCGAGGAGGGTCCGCCGATGGGGGTCGGCCAACGCCCTGAAGACCGCCTCGTCGTCCATGTGGCGGCACTATACGTGACCCGAGGGTCACATGTCAACGGGAACCTCGGGACGCGTGATCGGGCCAGCAGACGAAACGTCGAAGGAAGAAGCTCTCAGTGACCGCCTGGCTGCCACGCGATCATCGCCAGCGAGCCACTGCGGATGAAACTCGCCAGCTCCTCGTCGCTGAGGCGCTTGCCGTGGTGCTGGCTGACCCGCCCATCGCAGACGGGGCACAGGAAGGTCCGGCTGCCGTCATCGTGATCGACCCGGCGCCGCGCGGAGAAGAGCGGACTGCCCGCCGCAGTCTCCTCACCACACACGCTGCAGGGTTCGGTGGTCGCCATCGGCGCAATCTCCCTGTTGGCCTCACCGATCCCGCCGGCCGCGGCATCGTGGCATCCGCAACCATCGGCGGTGGACACCCATCGGTCAAGAGGTAATCGGCCCGCCCTGATTTGACACCGCGCTTGGCAGTGCCGCACAGTGCAGGCGCGTCGGCGCGGTGCCCCGTGACGCGCGAAGGCCGTCCCCAGTGGGTGAGGGAAGACTGATGCGCAACCGACGGTTGTTGGTCGCCATGTTCGTGGCGCTCGTGCTCGGGCCCGCCTGGGCCACCGGGCCGATGGCGGCACCCACGACATCAGCCGCCGAGACGCTCCCCGCATGCCGGTACGGCGACCTCGAGACGGCCTTCACCTCGGCCGATGACTGGCAGCGGACCCTGGTCGACACGACCTACATGGTCGGTTCGTCGTACGTGCCTCCCGACCTCGTCCCCGTCACCGACGCCGGGATCAGCGGGAACGGCAGGATCCGATCCATCGTGATCCCCGACCTGCGGGCCATGGCCGAAGCGGCGCAGACGGCCGGTGCCCCGATCGCCGTGCAGTCCGCGTATCGGTCGTACGCCACGCAGGTCTACACCTTCAACTACTGGACGCAGGAGTACGGCTCCGATGCCGCCCTCCTCGGCAGCGCCCGACCCGGGCACTCCGAGCACCAGCTGGGCGTCGCGATGGACTTCCGCAGCGCGGGCGCCTCCGCTGAGTGGGTCAGCGACTGGGCCACGACCCCGGCGGGTGCCTGGATGGCCACCAACGCCTGGCGCTACGGCTTCGTCATGAGCTACCCGAAGGATGCCAGCCCGGGCACGACCTGCTACCGCTACGAGCCCTGGCACTACCGCTACGTCGGCCGGGACGAGGCTGCCGCGATCCACGTCGCGGGGATCACGCTCCGCGAGTACCTGTGGTACCGGGCCGGGAATGACGTCATGGCCGCGGAGTCCGCTGCGCCGAAGACGACGCCGGCACCCACCACGCGCGTGACCACGACCCCGAGTTCAACGCCGACCGTCGTCGAGACGCCGCTGGCCAGCGGCACGGCCGCGCCCTCCGCGAGCGCCGGCGCGGTTGGGCCGATATCCACGCCGCGCCCGAGCCCGGAGAGCGCCGTGCAGGCGGCCACGGGCGTGAGTGCCTCGCGCGGTGACGGGTCTCCCGTGGACCTCCTGCTTCGCGCGCTGGGGATCATGCTGGGGATCGTGGTGGGGCTCGCCATCCTCGTCGCCACCGAGCGGCTTGACCGCTCGCTGCGACGCGCCCTGCACGGACTCAGGCTGGCGTAGTCGCCGCGTCCGCCGACGCCGCTGCACCGGTGGGCGACGCCGCGGCGGTCGTGTCCGGAAGGGCTGCCGGATCGAGCAGGAAGGTGGTCATGCTGCCCTTGCCCTTGATGGGTACCTTATCGCGGCGGGTGAACGGGTAGGCGGTCGTCAGCAGGTCCCGCGTGACGCCGGTGACCTGGATGCAGCCGGGGGCCCCGGAGGATTCCATGCGCGAGGCCGTGTTCACGGTGTCGCCCCACAGGTCGTAGATGAACTTCCGGCGGCCGATGACGCCGGCCACGGCCGGCCCGGAGGCGATCCCGATCCGCAGGGTCATCGCGTGCCCCCCGGCGTCGCGGTGATCCCCAACCGTCTCGAGCATGGCGATCGCCATCCGCAGCGCGCAGTCGGCATGGTCCTCGCGGGCGACGGGGACGCCGGCGACGGCCATGTAGGCATCGCCGATGGTCTTGATCTTCTCCATGCCGAACCGATCCGCCAGGGCGTCGAAGTCGCTGAAGATCTCGTTGAGCAGCTGTACCACCTCTGCTGCCGGCGTCACCTCCGCGTAGGGCGTGAAGTCGACGACATCGGCGAACAGCACCGAGACCGAGGCGTGCTGCTCGGCAATCACCCCTTCGCCGGCCTGCAGCCGCTCCGCAATGGGCTCCGGGAGGACGTTGAGCAGCAGCTCCCGGCTGCGCGCCTGGGCGATCCGGCGCTCGTGATCCACGTAGCGGATCATGAGGAAGCTGATCGTCACCGGACCCGCCGTGTTGACCGCCCAGAACCACAGGCTCAGGGCATACGGCGTTGGCACCGTGTCCTGGATGAACGGGTCGAGCACGACCATCAGTGCGATGAGGACCAGGTACGCGACGAACCAACGCACCGCCCGCCGGGGACCGAAGAAGAGCACCGCGGCGACCGGGGCAACCACGCCCCAGACGATCGATCCGCTCGACGTGGCGAAACCGCCCAGCGCGACCTGCCCCCCGGCGCTCGCGCCGAGCCCGACCACCAGCTCCCACCAGGCGAAGCGCTCGAAGTTCTTGGTGCGGATGAACCCGATCAGCGAGACGAGCGTCCCGGTGAAGAAGCAGGTCGACACTGCCAGCTGGGCGGGACGCAGTGGCAGGACCGCCGTCACCAGCCAGGCCAGTCCGAACACGAGGAGGGCGAAGACCGCCCCCGTACCAACGCGCTTGCGCGTGCGCTCGTCCGCGTCGTCCCCGGGCAGCAGGCCCAGGTCCAGGAGCCTGCTCAGCCAGCCGGTCCGAGGCGGCTCAGACACGGCGGATCTCCTCCGCCTCGCGCCCCTCCACCGGACGTTCGCAGGTCGGGCAGTACCAGCGCGCCTCCACGGGCGTCCCGCAGATCGCGTGGCGCAGTGGCTCCGCCTCGCGGGAGACCCGCGAGCCCCAGTCCGCGAGGAGACGGAGGGCGCCCGCCAGCTCCTGCCCCTCGGCGGTCAGCTCATAGACCAGGCGCGGCGGGCGCTCCGAGTAGGGATGGGCGGCGATCACCCGCTCCGCCTCGAGGCGCTTCAGGCGGTCGGAGAGGATGTTCGGCGCGATTCCGACCACGGCCGCGGACAGCTCGTTGAAGCGGCGCGGTCCCGGGAGAAGCGCCTCGACGACGAGGAGGCTCCATCGGTCTCCGACCCGCTCGAGGGCGGCAGCGAGGGGCGATCCGCTGGCCATCGTCGGATCGTAGCCGATCGGCCTCACCGGGCTTGCATTCTCCTTCGCACGCTTGTAACTTGCAGATTACTAGTCACATGTCACTCGCACCACGCGCGACGAACTGAGGAGCGACCAATGGGGCCGATGGAGCAGCTGGGCACAGCGATCGCGGAGATCGCCGAGAAGGTGGGGCCTTCGACGGTGGGGGTTGGGAACCGATGGCGCGGCGGGTCGGGGATCGTCCTGGGGAAGGGCACGGTCCTGACCAACGCGCACAACCTGCACGGCGACGAGATCCACGTCTACTTCGCCGACGGCCGCGAGGCGGCCGGCATGGTCAAGGGCGTCGACGCGGATGGAGATCTCGCGGTGATCGAGGTCGACACCGGGGACGCGGCGCCGCTTGCCTGGTCGGATGGTTCGGCGCTGGGGATCGGCTCGCCGGTGATCGCCGTCGGCAATCCGTCCGGCCAGGGGCTGCGCGTCACCGCCGGCTTCGTGTCCGGGATCGGCCGTAGCTTCCGCGGGCCACGCGGTCGGCGCGTCGCGGGCGCGGTGGAGCACACCGCCCCGCTGATGCCCGGCTCGTCGGGCGGGCCCATCGTCGACGGCGAGGGACGGCTGCTGGGGATCAACACCAACCGGTTGGGCTCAGGCTTCTACCAGGCCATCGAGGCCGGGGATGCGCTCCGGGCGCGCGTGGACGCGCTCGGCCGCGGCGAGGCGCCATCGCGACGGCGGCTGGGCGTGGGCCTTGCCCCGTCCCACGTCGCCCAGCAGCTGCGGCGCGCGGTGGGCCTTCCTGAGCGGGCAGGGCCTGCTCGTCCGCGAGGTCGAGGAGGGTTCGCCGGCTGAGAAGGCGGGCATCGCCGAGGGCGACCTCATCGTCGAGGCCGGAGGCCGCGCCATCGGCTCCGCAGACGACCTGTTCGATGCGCTGGCTGCTGCGAAGGCGCAGGACGCCATTCCCGTGACGATTGTGCGCGGGACGGAGGAGCGATCGGTTAGCGTTAGCGCATGACCGACGAGGAGCTCCCCTGCTCCCACCTTGACATGCTGCGCGAGGTGACCCCCAGCGCCGACGGCTGCGAGGACTGCCTCAAGATCGGCGGCACGTGGCTGCACCTCCGGATCTGCCGGACCTGCGGCCACGTGGGCTGCTGCGATCAGTCGCCCAACCGGCACGCGCGCAAGCACGCAGAGGCCACGGACCACCCGATCATCCAGTCCATCGAGCCCGGCGAGGACTGGATCTGGTGCTTCATCGACGAGGTGTACCTGGAGCCCGCCTGACCTGATCCGAGCGCCCTCGGGTGTCCGCGGGGGCCGACCGCGGCTGTCGACGCAGTTCGTGCAGCCGTGCAGTCGTGCAGTCGTGCAGTCGTGCAGTACGAAACCGGCCGACGGCGAAGGCAGGCCTACCAGTCGACGAGCTTCCAGATCTCCGGCTCCATCCCGCCGGGCCGACCGACCTCGGCGAAGATGGTCACGGCCTGCTTGAGCTCGTCGAGCGCCTCGTCCCGCCGCCCCGCCGCGTGAAGCGCGTCGGCGAGGTTGTTGCGGATGGCGGCCTCCCGGTGGCGATCGCCAATGGTCACCGCCGCATCGAGCGCCGCGCGCGCCGTCTCGACCGCCTGCCCGGGGTCCCCGGCAGCGACCGACAGCAGCGCCAGGTTGTTGAGCGACGCGATGCGCGCCTCCTCGACGTGCTCAGCGCTGGCCAGCGCCAGGCTCTCCTCCAGGTGACGACGCGCCTGCGCGAGGTGGCCGCCGTCACGGGCGAGGATCCCCAGGAGGTTGTGCGCCTGCGCCACGCAGGCGGGATCTCGCGCGGCCTGCGCGGTCTCGAGCGCCTCGCGCGCGAGGCGTCTGCTGCGCCGCTGGTCACCAAGCCGATGGACGGCAAGGGCTCGATCGGCGATGAGGCGGGCCCGGTCGGCCAGGGCGTCCGCCGAGAGGCCCGACAGCGCCGCCGCGAGGTGCGTCTCGGCCAGCGACCACTCGCCGCGACGGCCGTGCACGTCGGCGAGGCGCCGCTCGATACGCCAGGCGTCGTGCGGCTCGGCATTGGCCGCGGCGGCCTCGTAGGCGGCGACGGCGTCGTCGTAGCGCCCAAGGCGGGTCGATTCGGTGCCGATGCGTTCGTGGAGCGGCCCGGGTGAGGCCGGGTCGAGGGCGATGGCCGAGCGGTACAGATCGAGCGCTTCCCCGTGCGCATACACCGCGGCAGCCTCGTCGCCCGCGATGCGCAGGTAGCTGGCGGCCCCGCGGTCATCACCGGCCTCGCGAAGGTGTCGTGCGATAGTGGCTGCCAGGGCATGGCCCCCGATGCGCCGGGTTGCCGGCTGCTGGAGTGCGAGCGCAGCCCGGCGATGCAGGAGCCGCCGGCGCGCGAGGCTGGCCGACGCGTACGCCACCTCGCGGGTCTTCGCATGGTCGAAGTCGTAGCGTGGCGTGCCGTCCGGCGTCGCCGTCTCGGTGATGAGGCCGTGCGCGAGGAGTTCATCGATTGCCGCGGCGACCTCGTCGGGTGAGCGTCCGCTCGTCGCGTGGACGAGCTCGGGGTCGAAGGACCGTCCCACGACCGCTGCCGCCACGAGAACCTGGCGCGTCGCAGCGCCCAGTCCCTCGATGCGACCCACCAGCAGCTCCCGGATCGGTCCTGGCGTCGCGTCCCCGGGCAGGGCACCCGAGCCGGGCTCGTTCGATGCGGCGAGGTATTCGGCGACGAAGAACGGGATCCCCTCCGTCTCGGCGTACAGCCGCTCGGCATCGAGCCGAAGGCTTGCCGCACGAGCGAGCTCGCCCACCTCGTCGCGCGTCAGGCGCCCGGGCCGGATCTCCACGAGCACCCCGCGACGCCGCGCCTCGCGGAGCAGCTCCGCGAGGCGGTCCTGGTCCGGCTCCGGCGGTCGTCGAGCGAGCACCAGGCAGCAGCGCGCCTCCGCCACCCGGCGAGCGAGGTAGGAAAGCACGGCAATCGTCCCGGAATCCGCCCACTGCAGGTCGTCGACGCAGATGAGCCCGCCGCCCGGCCCCTGCGCCGCGGACAGCAGGCAGCGCGAGAGGCCCTCCATGAACCGGATCTCCGCGCCGGGTCCTTCGATCGAGGCGATGACGGTGCCGGGCTGCGCAACGCCGGGAACCACGCGCGCCAGCTCGCCGCGCACCCAGCCGGGGAGGCGTGCGAGCCAGTCGCTTACGGCAGGGCCGCCGGTCTCGGTGATGGCGCGCTCGAGCGCACCGACGATCGGCGCGTACGGGATTGTCTGCTCGCCGTCGTGCGCGACAAGCTGAAGCACCGGCGCCCCCTCGGCGCGGGCGACATCCGCGGCTTCCGTGAGCAACCGCGTCTTGCCGATCCCCGGCTCGCCCTCGAGCAGGACGAGACGGGCGTCCCGGGCGGACCGTCGCCAGGCGCTGACCAGCGTGTCCAGGTCCGCGCGGCGCCCGGTGAGCGGCAGGCTCGAGATCCCGGCCCGGGGTTCGGTCGAGTCTGGAGGCTCGTCGAGGTGAGGCGCGGCCGCCGGCCCGGCCGCGATGGCGTGGTACAGCTCCGTCGTCTCCGGCATTGGCGCGACGCCGAGCTCTCGATCCAGGATTCGCACGCACTCTCGGTAGCGCGCGATGGCGCCGGTCCTGTCTCCCGCCTCCGAGTGAAGGCGCATCAGGCGCCGGTGCGCCTCTTCATGCAGCGGGTCCATGGCGAGGCGCCGTCGTGCGGCGTCGAGGGCGGCGTTGAGGCGACCGTGAGCGGCGTGGCCATCGGAGAGGCGGTCGAGCGCATCGGCCACCTCCTGCTCCAGGGACTCCGCGGTGGCTGCGGCCCAATCGTCGAACTCCGGGCTGTCCCGAAGGCCGAAGCCCTCCAGGAAGCGGCCGCGCACGAGCTTCGGCACCTCCGCGAGCCGGCGCAGGCAGCGCTCGCACACCGGCTCGGCACCGGCATGATGCCGCGCGACCGCTCCCGTGATGGCGTGCAACCGCCAGACGTCGACGCGCACCGTCGAGGCGAGTTCGACAGAGCGACCCTCCAGTCGCAGGGCTTCGGGTCCCACCCCGGCCCGCGTCACCGAAAGGGTGCGCCGCAGGGCACCGCCGGCGTGGGCGGCATCGTGCTCCGGCCAGAGCAGCGCGGCCAGGGCGTCGCGCGACTGGGCCTCGCCGCGGACTGCGAGAACGGCGAGCAGCGCAAGGGCCTTCCGGGTGTCGAACAGGACGGGCTCGCCGTCCAGCTCGATCCGTGGCGGACCGAGCAGCGCGAGACGCAGGGAGCTCACGTCCGTACCTTAGCGCGAGTGCATCACGACGGGGAAGGCGCCCCGATTTCGTAACGTCTGGCGGACATCCGGCGTGGCATCCTTGGCCCCTGCGGACGGCTTCCATCTCTACGCTGGTCGTCTTCGCCCTGTTCGGTCCGCTTCGGCGGCGCGTGCAGCGCGCCATTGATCACCGCTTCGACCGAACTCGGTACGACGCGGCGCTGATCGCGGCGGGATTCGGGGCGCGTCTCCGTGATCACTTCGACGTCGAGGCAGTCCGCGGCGAGCTGACCCGCACTGCCCGCGCATCGTTGAGCCCCGGCACTGCTTCCGTCCGGGTTCGAACGCGGTCAAGCGGTGATATCCCATGATCCTTGACGACGGGATTGACCGATGAGCGAGCCAGGCTCAGCCCCTGAGTGCGGCACGCGCGCATACCGCATGGCCTGGGAGGCGTTCGCCCTGTGGGTCCTGCTGGTCGTCGCCGGACCCAGCAGCGCCAGGCGGAGCGAGCTCACGCCGGTACCTTACCGCGCCGCCATCACGACTGCCGGCGGCTGTCAATTTCCGTAACGCCTGGCGAACGGCTGCATGGCATGCTTGGGTCATGCGGAAGGCTGGCGCCCCCAGATGGGGACCAGCCGATCGTCCATCCGCACGGAGGTCACTGAGCACCGTGGCGCAGGCAAGGGAACCGCGACCCGACTGGCAACCAGCGCAGGGTTCCGCGACCCGTCCGATCGACTCGACCGCCGTGGGGCCTCTTCCCTTGCTCGGTCGCATCGTCGTCGTCATGGTCGCGCTCGCCACGGCCCCGATCGCCATCCCCAGTGGCTACGGGTTGCTGTGGCTCACTGCGTACGGCAGCGTGGGTGGGCTGCTCGCCATCCGTCGGCCGCGCAACCCGATCGGATGGATCCTGCTCGGGCTGGGGTGCGCCCTCGCGCTCCAGTCCGGCAAGATGGATGTCACCCCTGCCCAGTTCACGGACGGCTCGCTGTCGCTTCTCCAGAAGGCGGAGGTCTGGCTGCTCAGCGCGGGCGGTTTTGCGGCGTTCGCACTGTTCGCAATCCTGATGGCCACCTTCCCATCGGGACGGTTGCCATCGGGCCGCTGGGGCGCCGCTCTTCGAGTGGCGATTGGCATCGATCTTGTCATCGCGGTGCTGGTGCCCTTCGCGCCCATCAGCAATGTCAATATGCCTGGCTACCCCGGCGGCGCCATAGTCCCAAATCCGGTCGCGATCGCCCCTGACGCACCCCTCTGGGACGTGCTGTCGATCGAGCCGCTGTTCTTCACCGCCATCGGGGTCCTCGTGTTCGCGGCGACCTCGCTCGTCGTTCGTGCCCGGCGATCGTCCGGCGTGGAGCGGCAGCAGGTCCGCTGGGTGGCCACCTCTGTCGGCGTGCTGGTCGTGACGGTGATCGGCGGCCTGATCGCCTCGAACGTGAGCGGGCTCGCCTACGTGCCATCTATGCTCGCCTTCGCCGCGCTACCCCTCTCCATCGGGATCGCCGTGCTGCGCTACCGCCTGTTCGAAATCGACCGCATCATCAGCCGCACGCTGGGCTACGCGATCGTCTCCGTCATCCTGGCGGGCGTCTTCGCCGGGGCGGTGCTCGGGTTGCAGACGCTGCTCCACCCAATCACGCAGGAGTCGCAGGTCGCGGTGGCCGCCTCGACCCTGCTGGTGGCGGCCCTGTTCGGCCCGATCCGGCGCCGGGTGGGAGCCATCGTCGACCAGCGCTTTGACCGGGCTCGCTACGACGCGGCCCGGGTAGCCGACGGCTTCGTGGCCCGGCTCCGCGACCGGTTCGACGTCGCCAGCGTCAGCGGAGAGCTCGCGAGCACCGCCCATGCCGCGCTTGGCCCGCAGGGGATATCGGTCTGGCTTCGACCTGGATCTCGGAAGGAGGGGCGGTGACCGCTCCCGTCCTCGCGAGAACGCCCAAGGCCGGACTGCGCCGGCTCGCGGCCTTCGTGCTCTGGGGTATCACGCTGCTCGAAGTGGTGCTCCTGCTGACTGCGCTCCCACTCCAGCAGGATTCCCCCGAATCGCCGTTCTTCGTGCTCGCAGTGTTCACGGCCGATGCCATCGCATTCGCCTCGGTGGGCGCCCTGGTGGCGACTCGACGCCCCGGAAATGCCGTGGGCTGGATCCTCTGGGGCGTGGGGATGGCGGCGGGGCTCAACCTCATCGGCCAGGGCTACGGGAACCTGGTTGTGTCGGCCGGGGCCTGGGACGTGCCCGGCGCCGTGGCGATCTCCTGGCTCATCCAGTGGTCGTTCAACCCCGTGTTCGCCCTGGGACTCGGATTCATCCCCCTGCTCTTCCCGGATGGCCGGCTGCCGTCGCGCCGATGGCGGCCGGTCGCGGTGCTCTTTGCGGCGGCGGGCGTCCTGCTGGCCCTGCCTGGGCTCCTGCGGCCAGGCCCGCTCCCCCCAACTCCCTACGACAACCCCACGGGAGTTCCTGCCCTCGCTCCCTACCTGGACGGCGTGGCTTCGATTGGATCGCTCGCCATCTTCGTCTGCGTGCCACTCGCGCTCGCCGCGGCCGTCGTCCGCTTCCGCCGTGGGACAGCCATCGAGCGACAGCAGCTCAAGTGGCTCGCTGCTGCGGCGGGGACGTCCGGCATAGGCCTCCTGCTGCTGACGGCCCTGCATCTGCCAGATGAGTGGGCCACCGGTGCCTTTGCCGTGGTCATTGGCGCGTTCGGACTCATCCCGGTGGCCATCGGCGTCGCCATCCTGCGCTATCGGCTGTACGAGATCGACCGGATCATCAGCCGCACGCTGGGCTACGCGATCGTAACCATCATCCTGGGCGCCACCTTCGCGGGGCTGGTCCTGGGTCTCCAGGCACTCGCCCGACCGCTGGTGGGAAGCTCCCAGGTGGCGGTCGCTGTCTCGACCCTGGCCGTGGCGGCGCTCTTCGGGCCGCTCCGCGTCCGCGTGCAGGCGTTGGTTGACCGCCGGTTCTATCGATCGCGCTACGACGCCGTCCAGCTGAGCGAAGGACTGGCGACCCGCCTGCGCAACCACGTCGACCTCGACGCCGTGCGCGGTGAGCTGATCAGCACTGCAGACGCGGCATTCCAGCCGGCCTCCGTGGCGGTGTGGGTGCGAGCTCGAGGAGGGGAGCGCGGCTGATGGCCACGCGATGGAAGGCCCGGCCGGGCCAGATCGCAGCCGCGCTCCTGGTGGTCATGCTCGGCTCCGTGCTCAGTCTCGTCCTCGCCGGGGTCGTGGGGCTGGGGCTGTTCGTCGCCTATGCCGGCATCGGCGCATTTCTCGCGTTGCGACTCCCGCACAACGGCCTTGGATGGATGCTCATGCTCCTGGGCTCCGGGCTCGCACTCGGTAACGCGCGCGTCGACGGCGATCCCGCCCTTCTGTCGCTGGGCTCGATGGACGCTGGTCAGGCGCTTGCGGTGTGGGCAAACGGCTCTGGCTGGGCGCTCGCGTTCAGCGGAATCGTCGGACTCGTCCTGCTCTTCCCTGACGGGCGACTGCAGCCGGGTCCATGGCGCTGGATCGGACGTCTCGTGGCCGGGACGACCGTCGTCCTCGCCTGCCTGATCATGCTTGGCCCGACGGCCAACATCACCCTCGGGTCAGGCAGAGGCATGACGCTCGACGTGCCGAATCCGCTTGCCGTGGCCCCTGGAGCCGCGGTATGGAACGCGGTCCCGGATACGACGCTGCTCTACTCGACGTTGTTCGCGACCTTTAGTGTGGGGATGATTGGCCTCCTGGCACGCTTTCTCAAGGCCAGCCCCGGAGAGCGCCTGCAGCTCCGGTGGCTGGTCTCGGCCATCGTTCTCGTGGCGGGTGTGAACGGCTGCTGGGCCGTAGTCGAGCTCGTGCTGCACAGTCCGCTTGCCGGCGTGGCATTCGCTGCGACGCTCATCGCCTACTCGGCGGTCCCCATCGCCATTGCCATTGCCATCCTGCGCTATCGGCTGTACGAGATCGACCGGATCATCAGCCGCACCCTGGGCTACGCGATCGTCACCGTCATCCTGGGCGCCACGTTCGCGGGGCTGGTCCTGGGTCTCCAGGCACTCGCCCGACCGCTGGTGGGAAGCTCCCAGGTGGCGGTCGCCGTCTCGACCCTGGCGGTGGCGGCGCTCTTCGGGCCGCTCCGCGTACGCGTGCAACGGACCGTCGATCGGCGCTTCTATCGATCCCGCTACGACGCCATGCAGCTGAGCGAGGGACTGGCGACCCGCCTGCGCGACGACCTCGACCTCGAGGCCGTGCGCGGTGAGCTGATGAGCACTGCGGATGCGGCATTCCAGCCGGCCTCCGTGGCGGTGTGGGTGCGCCGGGGGCAGTGACCGTGAGCGCGCGCCGAGCCTGGGCGTGGATGCCTCTCGTCGTGTCGGCGGCCCTCGCAGTCGCAGCTCTCTGGCTTGAGCTGATCGATAGTCGCGGCGGTTCCCCCTGGGATGCCATCGAGGCGCCCGTCTTCCTGAGCTACACCTTCATCGCCGGTCTGATCCTGACACGTGAGCCGCGCAATGCGGTCGGCTGGCTTATGGCCGTAATGGGGCTGGCATTCCCCCTTTTGATCTTCGAGCAGCGCTACGCCGTTGTGGCCTACGACGGAGTGCTCGACCTGCCCGGCATCGGCATCTACCCCGCCTTGGCCTGGACCTGGATTCTTCTGGTCTTCATCCCCGTTCCACTGGCATTTCTCGTGCCGACCGGCCGCCCGCTGACCCGGACCTGGGGAGGCGCACTACGGGCCACGATCGTCTTCCTCGTCGCCCTGCTGGTGATCATCGCATTTGGCAACCCGGGTCTTTCCGTAACACGCGGTGATCTCGTGACGGCACAAAATCCGGTCTTCGTGCCAGCCCTCGAGGCCGCGTACCACCTCGCCGTCGATGGGCCGATCGCCGGCGTCTCCTTCGCGATGCTGATCGTGCTCGCTATCGTGGCGCTCGTCGTTCGCGTCAGGCGCTCTCGCGGCGCCGAGCGTCAGCAGCTGAAATGGATCGTCGCCGGCCTGGTGTTTACGATCCTTGCCCTCTTCCTTGGCTCCGCCGTCGATGGCCTCTACGCGGTGGCGCCCGTGCCTCTCCCCGCCGCCATCGGGATCGCCATCCTGCGTTACCGGCTGTACGAGATTGACCGGATCATCAGCCGCACGCTGGGCTACGCGATCGTCACCGTCATCCTGGGCGCCACCTTCGCCGGGCTGGTCCTGGGTCTCCAGACACTCGCCCGGCCGCTGGTGGGAAGCTCCCAGGTGGCGGTCGCCGTCTCGACCCTGGCCGTGGCGGCGCTCTTCGGGCCGCTCCGCGTCCGCGTGCAGGCGTTGGTTGACCGCCGGTTCTATCGATCGCGCTACGACGCCATGCAGCTGAGCGAAGGACTGGCGACCCGCCTGCGCGACGACCTCGACCTCGAGGCCGTGCGCGGTGAGCTGATGAGCACTGCGGATGCGGCATTCCAGCCGGCCTCCGTGGCGGTCTGGGTGCGCCAGGGCCATGACATCGGCGGCACCGATAAGGGATCCAGGGTCTCCCCGTAACGATCTGCGGACAGGCGACGGCCAGGATTCGTTGCGAGATCCGAGCACCTGGCATCGGACGGCACCTCCAAGGGAGGAAGGGAGCAGCATGACGATTCCGCGACGCACACAACGGCTCGCCGCCATCGCCATTGGCGTGGTGGGGAGCCTGGCACTCGCCACCTCGGCGCTGGCCACCGACTGCACCAACGCGAGCAAGCCCGCCGCCGCCGGCGTGCAGGTCGCCATCAACCTGCAGACCGGCGAAATCGAATGGATGACGCATGGGGTTGCCCAACGGATCGCACACGGCGTCATCGATCCCGCGACCGGTGCAGGGTTCCACGGCCTCGTCGGATTGGACTTCGACGGCGATGGCGTCGTCGACGTGAGCACCTGGGACGGCGTGGGCCCGAGCGGCCACGAACTCCCCTTCCAGGCTCAGGTCAACGGCCCTGCCGACCGGGGAGTCACCAGCATCTGTGCCCTCTACCCCGAGCTCTGCGGCGACTGACCCAGGCAGGGGGGCGCGCGAATGGACCCGGCGATGTCGAACCCGCCGGGTCCTCCGTCCGGTAACGATTCGCGAACGCCCATCCGCGGATCATCGGCCCACACCAAGACAGAGGAACGTGTCATGGAACCGGCGCAGAACCCCACCGAGCCGGCCGCGGCGGCCGATCCCAGGCTTCGCACAGACGCCGGGGCGTGGGCCAACCCGGTGACCCGTATCGACGTCGCCGAGATTCCGGCGGGCGCCAGGAGCCTCAATGTCGCCGGCCGTCGCCTGTCCGGGCCGATCCAGGGGTTCGGGAGCCTCTGGCAGAAGACGTACCGGGTGAACCTGGGGTCGGCGGCGACGCCGGCCGAGGTGGTCGAGACCTTCAAGGCGCACCTGCCCGAGCTGCAGCCGCCGCAGAATCGCTTCTTCCCGTCGGTGGCCGGCGTTGCCCCGGGCGAGGTGGTGCTCATCAACGCGCGCGTGTCGGGCATGCCCATCTCCACCGGTGTCCTGGTCCTCTACGCCGATGACGAGGCATTCACCCTGATGACGCCGGAGGGGCACCCGGAGTCGGGCATGGTGACCTTCACCGCCCATCGCTCCGGCGACGACACCATCGCCCAAATCCAATCCCTCGCGCGCGCCAACGACCCCATCTACGAGCTGGGCTTCCGGCTGATGGGTGGTTCCCGGGCCCAGGAGGCCATCTGGCGCCACGTCCTGGCCTCGCTCGCCGAGCGCTTTGCAGTCTCCGCGCCGGTGGAGCTCGACAAGGTCCGCGTCGACGCCCGGCTCCAGTGGCGCGAGGCACGCAACGTGTGGCGCAACGCCATCATTCGCACCACCCTGTACACCCTGGCCACACCCGCCCGCCGCGTACGCGCGGCCTTCCGGGGCGACCGGTGATCGCGTACCCTTCCGCCGACGTTCCGCGACGATGACGTCCCCGCATCCCATTCCCGCCCTCCCGCGTCCGCGCCGGAGCCAATGACCGAGCAGACCAGCGACCATCTTCACAGCCGCCGCCTGGCACACCTCCTGGCGGGATTGGGTCTCCTCATCGAGGCCGGGGCGATAGCGCTGCCGATCACCATGGCGGGCCGCGCCCCGATCCCGCCGCTGGACGGCAACACGCTGGGGGGCTATGCGCTGGGCGCCACGTTCCCGATCGTGGGCTGGGTGATCGCCTCGCGACGTCCGGCGAACGCCATCGGCTGGATCTTCCTTGCCATCGGAATCTCGCAGGCGCTGGCGCAGCTCACGCAGGCCTACGGCTTTGCATCGTACGGCCCGGGGACCACGCCGCTTCCGTTGGCCGCGGAGGCCTCATGGGTGGGCGTCTGGGCCTGGATGCCCGGCTACGTCCTGCTCCTCAGCCTCTCGGTCCTGCTCTTCCCGAGCGGCCATCCGCCCACGCCCCGATGGCGACCGGTGGCATGGCTCGCCTGGCTGGCGCTGGCGCTCATGGTCGTCCCCATGGCGGTCGCGACCTGGCCTCTGCGGGGCGCCGCCCTGGCCGCGGCCAACGCCGGCGCCGGGCCGCCCGACATTCCGGCTCTGCACGTCGCGGTGGGGGTGGAGACGGCCGGGCTGCTCCTGGCCAGCGTGACAGCGCTCGCCTCCGTGGTTGGCCTCGTCGTCCGTTTCCGCCGCTCCCGCGGGCTCGAGCGGCAGCAGCTCAAGTGGTTCACCTTCGCCGGCACCATCGAGATCGGCCTCATCGCCTCGAGCCCGTTCCTGTACCTCGGACAGGCGGGCTCCCCGACCGTCCTGTTGACACTCCTGGTCGCCCCCCTGCTCCCTGTCGCGGCCGGCATCGCCATCCTGCGCCATCGGCTCCTCGACATCGACCTGGTCATCAAGCGCACCATCAGCTACGGGGTCCTGACCGTCCTGCTGGTGGGCGTGGAGATCGGCGGCGTCCTTCTCCTCCAGACGGTGCTGTCGAGCGTCACCCAGCAGCAGACCTATGCAGTGGCCGCGACCACCCTGGGCGTGGCGGCGCTCTTCCAGCCTGCCCGGCGGCGGATCCAGGGCTGGGTCGACCGGCGCTTCGACCGCAGCCACTATGACGCGGCGCGGATCGTCGACGGGTTCGGCAGCCGGCTACGCGACCGCCTTGACCTCGACGAGGTCGTGGGCGAGCTGGCCACGACGACGGCGGCGGCCCTTCGCCCGACGTCCACCCGGGTCTGGCTCAAGGCGAGGGCAGGACAATGAGGCGCGAGGTGATCCTCTCACGGGCCGTGATCGCCGCGAACGTCGCGCTGCTCGCCCTCGCGGTTACCCTCGGCCTGGTCAACGGCCGGGCATTCGTGCTCGGGGATGCGCTGTTCCTGCTTGTGACCGCACTGGCGGTGCTCGGCATCAGCGTGGTGGGTGGCCTCATCGTCCAACGCCAATCGCGAAACCTGGTGGGCTGGATCCTGCTGGGCTGCTCCGTGGGACTGGCGGCCCAGAGCGCAGCGTTCGACTACCTCTCGCTCAGCCAGGACCGATACGATCTGGGGCTCCCATTGACGGTCCCGGTCGCCTGGGTCGACAACTGGCTGATGATCCCAAGCCTGATCGGGCTGGTGATCATCGTTCCGCTCTTCTTCCCGAATGGCCGCCTCCCCTCGCCGCGCTGGCGGCCGGTGGGCGTCTTCGCCGGGATTGCCATCACCTTGGTCACTCTCGGCTCCGCCTTCACGCCCGGCCCAATGCAGAACGTCGCCATCGACAACCCGCTCGCCATTCGGCTGCCGCACCCGTTGCTCGAGATCGCGGGCACCATCGATGCGGTGAGCGGCCTTGCCCTGTTCCTGCTGACCGCGGCCGCGGTGGTCGTGCGCTACCGGCACGGGACGCCGCTGGAGCGGCTGCAGCTCCGCTGGTTCGCGTATCCCGCGACGCTGGGCATCGTGGGCATCGGCTTCTCGAACTTCGTGACCACCGGGTTCCTCAGCGACGTCACCTGGATCGGCGGGCTCCTGTGCATCGCCGCGACGCCGTTCGCCATCGGGATCGCCATCCTGCGCCATCGGCTCCTCGACATCGACCTGGTCATCAAGCGCACGATCAGCTACGGCGTCCTGACGGTCGTGCTGGTGGGCGTGGAGATCGGGGGCGTCCTTCTCCTCCAGACGGTGCTGTCGAGCATCACCCGGGAGCAGACCTACGCCGTCGCGGCCACGACCCTGGGGGTTGCGGCGCTCTTCCAGCCGGCCCGGCGCCGAATCCAGGGCTGGGTCGACCGGCGCTTCGACCGCCGCCGCTACGACGCGGCGCGGATCGCGGACGGCTTTGGCGCCCGGCTCCGGGACCGGCTGGACCTTGACGACGTCGTGCGACGAGCTGGCGGCAACCGCGCGCGCCGCCCTCCTGCCGGCATCGGTGAGCGTCTGGGTGCGCCACCGATGAGCGCGATCGTAAGGCGGGCGCTCCCGTGGACCCCGCTCGGCCTGGCCACGGCACTCGGCGGCTTCGGCCTCTGGCTGGAGGCCGTTGATCCGCGGGCGAGCGGCCGGCAATGAGCGCCATCCTCATCTCGAGCCTGTCCCTCGAGACCCTGGCGCTGCTCGCAGGCATCGTCCTCGTGATCGCGAGCTGGCCGCTGCCGCTCCGCGCCGCGGACTGGGGATTTCCCGGCTTCCAGGGCGTGGCCGCCGTGGTCTTCACGCTGTCGGGGCTGCCCATCGCCCGGCGTCGCCCGGAGAACCCGATCGGATGGTTGATGATCGCCGGGGCCCTGCTCTCCGCCCTCCAGTTCGCCGGGCACTACTACGCTGTCTATGGATTGCTCGCGGCACCGGGCGCCGTGCCCGCGGCATGGGTGGGCGCGTGGCTCGAGTCGTGGATCTGGGTTCCGACCATGGCCGCGGTGGGAGCGTTCCCGCTTCTCGTCTTCCCGACCGGCCGGCTCCCGTCACCGCGCTGGCGGCCATGGGCCACGATCGTCGCCGCGGGAGTCCTGAGTGGAACCGTGGGGCTCGCGCTGGGCTTCTGGCGTCGGGCAACGCTCCCTCGACCCGAAGGACTGGTCCCGCCCGATACCCCGGGGATCGTGGCAGCGATGGCGGTGGTCGGCGTCATGCTGCTGGTTGCCGGCCTGGCTCTCGCCAGCGCCGCGGTGATCGTCCGCTTCCGCCGCGCACGCGGCCTCGAGCGTCAGCAGCTCAAGTGGCTCGCCCTGGCGGCGAGCGTCGCGGCCGCCACCTTCGTCCTCTACCTGCTCCTCGCGAGCGAGGTCCACGACCAGACCGTGGGGGCCACGCTCCTCGCGGTCGCGCTGCTGGGCATTCCGGTGGCGATCGGCATCGCGATCGTGCGCCATCGGCTCTTCGACATCGACCACCTCATCAACCGGGCGCTGGTCTACGCGGCGCTGACGATCGTGCTTGCGGCGGTCTACGTCGGTTCGGTCCTCGCCCTGCAGGCCCTCCTCGCGAGCATCGTCCGGACGACCGAGCTCGCCGTCGCTGGCTCCACCCTGCTGGTGGCGGCCCTCTTCGGGCCGATCCGGCGACGCGCTCCAGGCCGCGGTCGACCGACGCTTCTATCGGAGCCGATACGACGCGCAGCGGATCGCAGATGCGTTCTCCACGCGGCTGCGCGACGAGATGGAGCTCGACGCCGTCGTCGCGACCTGCGCGGATCGGTGGATCGCGCCATGCATCCGGCATCTGTTGCCGTCTGGATCCGCGAACCATGAGCCGGGCGCTGCGGCGAGCTCTTCCCTGGATGCCGCTCGCGGTCGCCGCCGTGCTGGGCGCCGCCGGCCTATGGCTGGAGGCCGTCGATCCCGCGAGCGGGAAACGCCGAGCGACGCCGATCATGGTCCCGCTGCTCCTGTCCTACGGGATCGCCGGCGGCCTCATCGCCGCCCGGGAGCGTGGCAACGCCGTGGGGTGGCTCCTGGGCCTGTTGTGCCTGGCCATGGTCGGATCCTTCGCGGTGGAACGCTACGCAATTGCCGGGTTCGACCACGCCCTCGCCGTCCCCTTCCCGCAGATTGGTGCCGCCCTGTCGTGGACATGGATCCTCGCGCTGTCCTGCCCGGTGCTGCTGGCCTTCGTCGTCCCGACCGGCCGGCCCCTGACCCCGGCGTGGAACCGCGTCTACGTCGCGGTCGGGATCACCCTGCTGGTCGTGATCGTGATCTTCGCTCTCGGCGATCCCGGCGGCGGCGCGGGCCAGGGCGGGATCGACGGCGCGAACCCGATCTTCGTGCCCGCCCTCAAGCCCCTCTACGACGTCGTCCAGGCCGGCTTCTTCATTTACGTGATCCTGTTCGGCGCCGGGGCCGTGGCCCTGACGGTGCGCTTCCGGCGGTCGCGGGGCGCCGAGCGCCAGCAGCTGAAGTGGATCCTGTTCGGGATGGTGGCAATGCTCGCCGGAATCACCGTCTCGAACGTCATCCCGGGCGGCGTGCTGGCCGATGTCGCCTGGGCGCTGGGGATGCTGCCCCTGCCGATCTCCCTTGCGATCGCCATCACCCGCTACCGCCTCTATGACATCGACCTCGTCATCAAGCGCACGCTGACCTACGCCGTGCTCTCGGCGTTCCTGCTGGGCATCGAGGTCGGCGGCATCCTCGTCCTCTCCGAGCTGCTCGCCAGCGTCACGGGCGGCCGGACCTATGCCGTGGCGGCCACAACGCTCGCCGCCGCCACGCTCTTCCGGCCGGCCCGCTCGCGGATCCAGCGCTGGGTCGACCGCCGCTTCGACCGCAATCGCTACGACCTGGCGCTGGTCGCCGACGGCTTCGGGGCACGGCTCCGGGACCGCCTGGATCTCCACGCCGTGGAGGCCGAGCTGCTCGCCGCGGCTGCCGGCACCCTGCGACCCACCACGGCGTGGGTCTGGCTCCGCATCCGTGACGAACCGATCCGACAAGATGGTTCGTAACGCTTCGCGAACGGCTCGCCCGCGACCCTTCCCCTGCCGCCGGATCTCCCGGCAGCCGAGCTGAACGCGAGCACACGAGGAGCCTGTGCGCATGTCACCCCACCGGCTGGCCACCATCGCCGCGATCTTCTCCCTCCTCTCCGGCGGCGCAGGCCTCATCGCCCCCGCCGCCATGGCCGGCGTCGTCGGCCTCACCCTCGATCCGACGGGCGTGGCGCTCGTCCGGCTTGCCTGCGCCTCCTACATCGGCTATGCCGCGCTCAACTGGTTCGCCCGAGGGGTGACCGATGGCGGCGCGTGGCGGGGAATCGTGATTGGCAACGCCGTGGCCTGGGCCGCCGGCACCGTTGTCACGGTTCTCGCCATGGCATCCGGCCTGGGCGATGCGCGGCTGCTGGGCATTGTGGCCGTCCAGCTCCTGTTCACGCTTCTGTGGAGCGCCGCAGCCTTCGACCGGTCGCCGGCTCGGTCGGCGGCCGCACCGTCCCGGTAACCATGATCCCCGCCGACCTCCGGCCCGGTGTCATATCGCCGGCCGGTGCAGCGCGCTCATGACGCGCCACACCGCCGAGATCCGGCGGCCCATCGAGGATGTCTTCTCCGTCCTGACTGACGTCACCCTCACCGGGCGCTGGTACCCGGCCCAGGTGGAGGAGTGGTGGACCACCCCGCCGCCGCACGGCATGGGCTCGGTTCGCCGTGCCCGCGTGATGTTCCTGGGACGCGCGAGCGAGAATGACGCGGTCGTCACGGCCTACGAGCCGCCGCGGCTGGCCGGCATGCGCGGGCTCTCACCCAGCGCGCCGTTCGACATCACGCTCACCTTGGAGCCGATCGGGGAAGGCACGCGGGTCGACGTTGACTCGACCTTCCGCCTCCGCGGGCTTATGCGGCTCATCGGTCCTCTCTTCGTGGGCCCGTACGAACGCGGGTGGGAGCGCGGCCTGGCGAATCTCAAGCGGATGATGGAGGGCGGCGAACTGGGACCGACCACGGATCTTCCCCGGACCTAGGTCCAACTTCTCGTAACGATTGGCGGACACCCCCGAACGAGAATCGGAGCCGATGACGACCTTCACCCAGGCCCTGCGACGCGTCGTGCGACGCGGCAACCGACGCGCGGAAGCCGAGCTACCCCAAGCTTCGGTCGAGACCCTGGCCGAGACGCCGGCCGTCGAGATCACCGAGAACGATCCGCTGCTGGCCTATCTCCAGGCCGCGAACGGCCCGGTAGATCTCGACACCCTGACCCTGGATTCGACCGCCGTGCGCGAGCTCCGCGACGCGGGGGTCAAGCTGGTCGTTCCGCTCGTGAGCTCCGGCGAGCTGATCGGCACCCTGAACCTGGGTCCGCGTCGCTCCGAGCAGGAATACTCCTCCGACGATCGGCGCCTCCTCGACAACCTGGCCGGACAGGCCGCACCCGCGCTTCGCGTGGCGCAGCTGGTCCGGGAGCAGGAGGCGGAGGCGCGCGAGCGCCAGCGCATGGAGCAGGAGCTCGCCGTCGCGCAGCTGATCCAGCAGCACTTCCTCCCGGTCGAGCTGCCGCAGCCGGCCGGTTGGAGCATTGAGGCCTTCTACCGCCCGGCGCGCGCGGTGGGCGGCGACTTCTACGACGTCCTGGAGCGGCCGGACGGGACCATTGCCTTCACCGTCGGCGACGTGACCGACAAGGGCGTCCCGGCCGCCATGGTGATGGCTGCCACCCGGTCCCTGCTCCGCGCCGCGGGCGAGGAGCTGGGCGATCCCGGTGCCGTGCTCGCCCGGGTCAACGATCTCCTCCACGGCGACATCCCCTCGCGCATGTTCGTCACCTGCCTGTACGGCGTCCTGGACCCACGCACGGGAGCGCTCCGCTTCGCGAATGCCGGTCACAACCTTCCCTTCGTGCGGACCGATGACGGCGCCACCGAACTCCGCGCGACCGGGATGCCGCTGGGCCTCATGCCCGGCATGGCGTACGACGAAACGACCGCGCAGCTCGCTCGAGGCCAGGTGGTCCTCCTCCACTCGGACGGAATCGCCGAGGCGCATGCCCCCGACCACGAGATGTTCGGCATCCCGCGCCTGGGCGACGTGGTAGCCCAGCCTCGAGAGGGTCGCGGTGGCGTGATCGCCCGTGTCCTGTCGGAGCTCGAGCGCTTCACCGGACCGGGCTGGGAGCAGGAGGACGACATCACACTGGTGGCCCTGCGCTGGTACGGCGCGGCGGACACCGCGGATGCTCGCGGGCTCCTCGCGGAATTCCAGGTTCCCTCCGAGGCGGGCAACGAGCGTGAGGTGATGCGACGCGTCGCGGACGCGGCACAGCCCACGGGCCTCGCCGGCGAGCGGCTGGAGAAGCTCAAGACCGCCGTTGCCGAGACCGCCATGAACGCCATCGAGCACGGCAATCGCAACGACCCGGTCATCCCCGTCGACGTCCGCGTCCTGGTCCGCGACCGCGACCTGGTGGTCGAGATCAGCGACCACGGCGACCACCCGATCCCGATCACCGAGACCCCCGACATCGAGGCCAAGCTGCGCGGTGAGCAGAAGCCGCGGGGCTGGGGCCTGTTCCTCATCCAGAGCCTCGTGGATGCCATGCACGTCACCGCAGACGACGACGGGCAAACCGTGGAGCTGGTGATGCACCTGGAGGAGAACCATGGCTGAGCGCTTCGAGGCGACCGCCCGTCAGCACGACGGGGCCGGCGTCATCGACATCAGCGGCGAGCTCGACGGCGGCGCCGCCGAGGCATTGCAGGCCGCCTACGCGAACGCTGTCGCCGATGCTCATCGGCTCATCCTGAACTTCGGAAGCCTCACCTACATGAACAGCACCGGCATCGCGCTGGTGGTCGAGCTCCTCGCCCGAGCCCGGGCCGACCGAATCGAGGTGCACGCGTACGGCCTCTCCGAGCACTACCGGCAGATCTTCGAGATCACACGACTCTCTGACTTCCTGGCGATCCACGCCGACGAGGCAAGCGCGGTCGCCTGAAGGCCGCCACGCCGCAGCAACCGAAGGAGCAAAGCAGATGCAGGTCCGACACCCCGATGAGCAATCCAGCGTGATCGACATCGACGGCGAGCTCACCGGCGCCAGCGAAGCGGCGCTCATGGACGCCTACGCGGAGGCAAGCGGTCCGTCGACCCGGGCCATCGTTCTGAACTTCACACCACTCGAGTACATGAACAGCACCGGCATCGGGCTGCTGGTCACCCTGCTGGTTCGCGCCCAGCGGCAGAACCAGCGGATGCTGGCCTACGGGCTGTCGGAGCACTACCGGCAGATCCTGGCGCTCACCCGCCTCGACGAGGCGATCGGCATCGTCGAGTCCGAGGCGGACGCACTGGTGACCGTGACCGCCTGAGGTTGGCGAGACCATGACCACGTCCGAGTCCCCGCGACGCACCGATACCGAGTCATGGGCGCAGCCCACCGAGCGCCTGGCGGTGACCGACGTCCCCGTGGGCGCCCTCGCCGGAACGGTGCAGGGCAAGCGCCTCTCCGGCCCGTTGCAGGGCTTCGGCACGATGTGGCAGAAGACATTCCGGGTGCGGCTCGCCGGAGCCGATCCGTCCCTGACACCGCAGGACCTGATCGCCACCTGGAAGGCGGAGTTCCCGACCTTCTGGCCGAAGGGGAACACGTTCTACGCGCCGCTGGCCGGGATCCGACCCGGCGAGGTGGCACTGCTGTCGGTGAGCGCGGCGGGCCCCGTCAAGCTCCATACCGGGGTGATGGTGGTCTTCGCCGACGACGAGGCCTTTACGCTGATGACACCCGAGGGCCACATGCTCTCGGCGTGGATCACCTTCAGCGCCTTCCGCGACACCGACGGCGTGGTCGTCGCCCAGGCCCAGGCCCTGGAGCGGGCGAGTGACCCGATCTTCGAGCTGGGTCTCGTCTTTGGCGGGCACCGGGTCAACAACCGATTCTGGCAGGGCACCCTCCGCAACCTGGCTGCCCGCTTCGGCGTGAACGTCGAGCCGATCACCGAGGTCGCCTGCGTCGACCGGCGCCGGCAGTGGCGCTACCTGGGCAACGTCCGCCATAACTCCGGGTTCCGATCCATGATCCATGCGGTCGCGGCTCCAGCGCGCTGGATCCGGCGGCGACCCTGAGCCGCAGCGTCGCGTACCGTTAGCCAGGTGAGCAGCGAGCGAGCCGATGCGGTCGTGGTCGGCGCGGGCCCCAACGGGCTCGGTGCCGCCATTGCCATCGCACGGACTGGCCGATCCGTCACGGTCCTGGAGGCCAACGACACCATCGGCGGCGGCTGCCGGTCGGCCGCGCTGACCCTCCCCGGGTTCGTCCACGACGTCTGCAGCGCCATCCATCCGCTGGGCCGTGCCTCGTCGTTCTTCTCGGAGCTGCCCCTCGACCGCCACGGGCTGGAGTGGATCGATCCGCCCATCGCCCTGGCCCATCCGCAGGACGACGGCAGCGCAGCGCTCGTCTTCCGCGACCTCGACGAAACGGCAACTGGCCTGGGGCCGGACGGACGCGCGTACGCCAGGCTCATCGGACCTCTCGCGGGAGCCTGGGACGTCATCGCGGACGAGATGCTGGGACCGCTGCGCATCGGCGCGCCGTTCCGGCACCCCATCACCATTCCGCGCTTCGGCCTTCTGGCGCTCCAGCCGGCCACCTGGCTCGCCCGACGCTTCCGCGACGAGCGGGCGCGGGCGCTCCTGGCAGGCGTCGCCGCGCATGCCATGCTGCCGCTGGGGCAGCCGGGCTCGGGCGCCTTCGGCCTCACCCTCCTCGCCAGCGCCCACGCCGTCGGCTGGCCGCTGCCCCGCGGCGGATCCCAGCGGATCGTCGACGCGCTGGCGGAGCACCTCACCGAGGACCTGGGCGGCACCATCCGCACCGGGCAGCGGATCCACGATATCGCGGAGCTTCCCCAACACGACGCCGCACTCCTGGACGTGACCCCCCGCCAGCTGCTCGCCATGGCCGGGGACCGCCTGGGCGGCTGGTACGCGGCGCAGCTGCGGCGCTATCGGTACGGACCCGGCAGCTTCAAGCTGGACCTGGCCATCGACGGACCCATCCCCTGGCAGAACCCGGACCTGCTACGCGCCGGGACGGTCCACCTGGGCGGGACGCTGGAGGAGATCGTCGCCGCGGAAGGGGCCGTGGCGCGCGGGAAGACGAGCCGGCGGCCGTTCGTGCTGCTTGCCCAGCAGTCCCTCTTCGACCCGTCGCGGGCACCGGAGGGCAAGCACACCGTCTGGGCCTACTGCCACGTGCCGAACGGCTCGACCGTGGACATGACCGATCCGATCCTGGGGCAGATCGAGCGCTTCGCGCCGGGCTTCCGCGAGCGCGTGCTGGCGGTCCACGCCCGCGGGCCGGCCGCCCTGGAGGCGGAGGACGCGAACTACGTGGGCGGCGACATCAACGGAGGCGTCCAGGATCTTCGCCAGCTCTTCACTCGGCCGGCCATTCGTCTCGATCCGTACTCGACCCCTGATCCACGCCTGTTCCTCTGCTCGTCGTCCACGCCGCCCGGCGGCGGGGTGCATGGCCTGTGCGGCGCCCACGCCGCGTCGTCGGCCCTGCGAGGCATCCTCCGCTAGCTGCACGCATCCGGCCGGGTCAGGTGCCGATGGCGGGGCCCCACCAGACCGAGGCGGCGATGATCGCGTAGAGCCCCATCAGGGCCAGGCCCTCGAGCCAGGTACTGCGCCCGTCCACGGTGATGAGCGCCGAGAGCAGCGCGGAGAGCACGAGCGAGCCGATCAGCAGCGGCTGGAGGACCAGGGTCATCGGAGCGGGTCCCACCACCAGGCTGAGCAGGACGAGGATCGGGATCAGGGCCAGGGCCACCTGCAGGCTCGAGTTCAGGATGAGGCTGACAGCCAGGTCGCTGCGGTTGCGGAGCGCCATCTGGACCCCCACCACGTTCTCCACGGCGTTGCCGGCGATGGCCACGATGACGAGACCCACGAACTCCTCGGACAGGTGCAGGGCGCCCATGGCCGGGCGCAACGACTCCACGAACCAGTCGCTCGTCAGGGCGGCTCCCGCACCGGCGACGGCGAGGAGGCCGACGGCCAGCCAGAGGGGCCAGCGCTCCGCGGGCAACACCGTCTCGCGCGACCCGGTCTCGCGCCGGACCGAGAACGGGATGGAGGCGCCGAAGACCACGAGCAGGACGATGGCGGTTGCCACGGAGAGGTCGACGGCGTGGCCCGCATCCGGCGCGCCCGGGGCCGTGGCCAGGGCCGGGATCGCCAGTGCGGCGGTGGCGAGCAGGATCAGGACGGCGATCATTCGCGGCCCCTCCGACGAGAAGCGCTGGGTTCCGTGCCGCAGTCCGCCCAGGAAGAACGCGAGCCCCAGGACCAGCAGCGAGTTGGCGAGGATGGAGCCGACCAGGGCGGTCTGCACCACAGTGACCAGGCCCGCCTGCAGCGCGAAGAAGCTGATGAACAGCTCCGGCAGGTTTCCCAGCGCCGACTGCAGCGCTCCGGTGGCGCCGGGGCCCAGGTGGGAGCCAAGCTGGTCGGTACCCTCGCCCACCAGGGAGGCGAGCGCGGCGAGGGCGATGGCCGAGCCGATGAAGACGGGCACCGCCTCAACGCCGGCGATCCGCATGGCGGCGGTGCCCGCCATGGCCACCAGCGCGATGCCGGCGAGAACCGCGGCCTTGCGGCCCATGACGGTAAGGAGGTTCACCGCTTCATGATCCGCGCCGGACGGCAAGGCACGGCGGCCCTACCGCCCCGAGCCGCGCAGGGAGCTCGTCAACCGGTCGTTGTCCGGATCGAAGACGGCGCAGAAGAAGGTCCGGTCACCTCGCGACCAGCCGTTCTCCGTTGGCGTCACCGGCAGGATGCCGAGCACCGTCGTGTTGTACGAGGTGCCGACGTAGTCGTTGAAGGTCTGGCCGCAGGCGTTCGACAGGAATGCGGCCATGGTGGCGTCGTCGGGGTAGGTGGCATCGACCGTGTCAGTGGCGACGACGAACAGCTCGTATGCGTGCGCCTCGCTGCAGGGGCGTCCCGTCACCTGGGAGATCGTCCCGCCGCCGGGCACGTCGAAGCAGTCGCCCACGCGCAGGTCGGTGAGCGCCACCGTGCCGGCCGTGGTGATCGCACCGCTCGCGTCGCGCCTGGCCTGGCCCAGGTAGCTGGTGAGCGCGAACGTGCCGACAATCACGATCCCCAGCAGCCACCAGTAGCGAAGCAGCGGTTGCCACCATCGGGCAGGTGGGGGCGCTGCGGCCGGCAGGTGGGTCGGGCAGCTGGGAATCCTCGGCCGGCGGCACCTCGCCGCGGGGCCAGCCGCAGGTGGCGCACGCAGAGGCGTCGCCCTCGTTCGAGGCGAAGCAGCGCTTGCAGACCCACCGATCCATCCCGTCCCTCATCGCCGCCGGATTCGCCGCGCGACGCACGCCGCGCAGGCGGGGGCCAAGCGTAGCGGACGCGGCTAGACTCGACACGTGATCGCATCGGTGCGGGTGATCGGGTCCGGGCGCGCGGGACGCGCCGTCGCCGCCCGCCTTCGCGAGCGCGGCCTCAAGGTCGCCGTCACGGGTCGCGGCGCCCGAGCCGAACCGGGTTTCGCGGCGGACCTGGTGCTGCTCTGCGTCCCGGACGCGGCGATCGGAGAGGTGGCGCGCGCGGTCCCGCCTGGACCCTGGATTGCGCACGTGTCCGGGGCCACGACCCTGGCGGCCCTCGATCCGCACACGAGGCGCTTCAGCGTGCACCCGCTGCAGACGCTGACCACCGAGCGCGGGGCCGAGCAGCTCGACGGTGCCTGGGGGGCGGTCACCGGCGAGACCGACGAGGCGCGCGAGACGGCGACCTGGCTGGCGGAGACGCTGGGGCTGCGTCCCTTCCTCCTCGCCGACGCGGACCGCCCGCTCTACCACGCCGCGGCGGTCATCGCGGGGAACTACCTCGTGACCCTGTACCGGACCGCATCGGTCCTGTTCGATCGGGTGGGCGCCCCGCCGGAGGCGCTGGTGCCGCTCATGGAGCGCACGATCGAGAACGGGTTCGCGCTGACCGGGCCGATCGCGCGCGGTGACCGGGCGACCATCGACGCGCACGTGCGCGCCCTTCGGGAACGGGCGCCTGACGTCGTCCCGCTGTACCTGGCCCTGGCCGAGGCAACCCGCAAGTGACGCCGGCACGGACTGTCGCGGCAGTGCGCGAGGCGCTGCGCGCGCCGCGGGCACGCGGCGAACGCATCGGCCTGGTGCCAACCATGGGCGCCTACCACGAGGGGCACCTGACCCTCTTCCGGGCGGCAGTCGCCGAATGCGACCTGGCCGTCGCCAGCCTCTTCGTGAACCCCACGCAGTTCGGACCCGGAGAGGACCTGGCCCGCTATCCGCGCGACGAGGAGCGTGACGCCCGGTTAGCAGAGGCCGCCGGCATCGGTCTGCTCTTCGCACCATCCGTGGACGAGATGTACCCGGCCGGCTTCTCGACGAGCGTGGACCCCGGCGAGCTGGCCACCGTCCTGGAGGGCGTCTTCCGGCCGGGCCATTTCGGCGGGATGGCGACGGTCTGCACCAAGCTCTTCAGCGCCGTCGGCCCATCGGTGGCCTACTTTGGCCGCAAGGACGCGCAGCAGGTCGCGGTGGTGAAACACGTCGTGCGCGACCTGGACCTGCCGCTCGAGATCCGGGTCGTGCCCACCGTCCGCGACACCGACGGGCTGGCGCTCTCCAGCCGCAACGTGTACCTGTCCACCGACGAGCGTCGCCGAGCGCTCGCCCTCCCTCGCGCGCTCCAGTCGGGCCACAGCGCATATGCCGCGGGTGCCGGAGCCGATGGCGCCCTCTCCGCGGCGAGGGCCATCCTCGCCGATGCCGAGGGGGTGGCGGTCGACTACGTGGCGGTCGCGGACCTCGACGGGCTCACCCTGGCCGCCGCGGTGCGTGTGGGCTCGACACGTCTGATAGACAATGTCCTTCTCAGCCAGGAGGCGACATGAGCACCCCATCCCGCGACAGCAGCCCGATACCGGCATCCCGCCTGACCCTCCCGGAGCTTGCCGAGAAGAAGCAGCGGGGCGAGAAGATCGTGATGGTCACCGCCTACGACGCCCCGTCCGCGCGCCTGGCGGACCAGGCCGGGGTGGACATCGTCTTCGTGGGCGACTCGGCGGCCAACAACGTCCTGGGCTACGACGGCACCACGCCCATCAGCATGGACGAGATGGTCGTCCTGGCCCGCGCCGCGCGCCGCACGACGACCCGCGCCTTCTTCCTGGTGGACATGCCGCTCGGCTCCTTCCAGGTCTCCGACGAGGAGGCGGTCCGCAACGCGGTGCGCCTCGTCAAGGAGGCGGGCGCGGACGCGGTGAAGCTCGAGGGTGGCGGCAGCTCCGTCTCGCGGGCCAGGGCCATCGTGGCGGCGGGCATCCCGGTGATGGGTCACATCGGCCTCACCCCGCAGAGCGCCACCATGCTCGGCGGGCACAAGGCCCAGGGGCGCACGGCCGCGAAGGCACGCCAGCTCTTCGCCGATGGCCAGCTCCTGCAGGCCGCCGGATGCTTCGCGATCGTCCTCGAGGCCGTGCCACAGCGGGTTGCCGCGCGCATCACCCAGGCGCTGCGCATCCCGACCATCGGGATCGGCGCCGGCGTCGAATGCGACGGCCAGGTGCTGGTCTGGCACGACCTGCTGGGCATCAACGAGGGCCCCATGCCGCGCTTCGTGAAGCAGTACGCGCATCTCGGCGAGGAGACGCGCCGCGCGCTGGAGACGTACGCCGCCGAGGTCCGCGCCGGCACCTTCCCCGCTCGCGAGCACGCCTTCCTGATCCCCGCCGAGGAGCTGGCACTCTTCGAGTCGGAGCTCGATTCCGGCGCGCTGGTGGGCGATGGCTCGGGAGACTGGCTCTAGGCCGCTCCGGCCGACACGCTGCGCTCGATCGCCGTGCGCAGGACGTCCACTAACACCACCCCCAGCGGCAGGAGCGTCGCCGGCTCCACGCCTGACGCAGTGTCCGCGGTGCTCAGCACGAAGACGGTGTCCCCGTCGAAGGGCGTGTGCACCGGGGAGATGGCAAGCGCCAGCGCATCGTGCGCCAGCGCGGCAAGCGACCGGCAGGCAGCCCGGTCGAGCGCCGCGTCGGTGGCGACCACGGCCAGGGTCGTGTTGGTCCATGGGGCCGACACCGCCACGCCACCCCCCAGCAGACTCGGATCAAGGAAGCCGCCGGCATCGTCCCGGGCACCGGCCAGGACGCGCCCGTCCCTTCCCACGACATTGCCGTACGCGTTGCTGGCCACCAGGGCGCCCAGGGTGGTTCCGTCCGGGAGGCGCGAGGACCATGAGCCGATGCCACCCCGGCTGGCCCGCTCGGGGCCGGCCCACTTGCCCACGGTCGCGCCCGCCCCGGCGCCCACCGGACCCTCGATAGGCCCGCCGCCGGTCTCCCCGACCTCGGCCGACACGCAGGCCGCGTAGCCGTCGTCGGCCGTGGGCGTCGCGTCGGCGGAGCCGACGCCCAGGTCGAAGAGCACCGCGGCCGGCACCAGGGGCACCGGCCGGACACCGGTCTCGAACCCGATGCCGCGCTCCGCGAGACGGCGCATCACCCCGTCGGCGGCGGCCAGGCCGAACGCAGAGCCCCCGGCCAGGCAGATGGCGTGGATGCGCTCGACGAGTGCAGTGGGGCGCAGGAGATCCGTCTCCCGGGTCCCCGGCGCGGCACCCCGGACGTCGACGCCGGCAACCGCGCCCCCCTCGGCAAGGACGACGGTGCAGCCGGTCATCCCCCGGGTGTCGGTCGCGTGGCCGACTCGAATTCCCCCGACGTCACGAATGCTGGGTGTGTCTGCCATGCCCGGCAGGGTAGCGCGACCGCGCCCTACAGCGCCGCGACGAGGGCCGGGAGCACCTCGCCAATGGGTCCTCGCAGCACGGCGTCCGCGTGCGTGTCGAGCGGGGTGGGCTCGGCGTTCACGATGACCAGGCGCGCACCGTTGCGGACGGCGCGCACCGGGAGGTCCGCCACCGGGTAGACGGTGAGACTGGTCCCGACGGCCATGAACAGGTCCGCGGCCTCGGCGGCGCGCTGCGCCCGGAAGAGGTCGGCGGTGACGAGCGCCTGCCCGAACGAGATGGTGGCCGACTTCAGGATCCCGCCGCAGATGCGGCAGGCGGGATCGGCCTCGCCATGACGTACGCGTTCGAGGGTCTCCTCCATGGGGCCGCGATCACCGCATGCCAGGCAGACGACCTCGCGCATGGTGCCGTGGATCTCGACCGTGCGCTGCGGGCTGCTCCCGGCATCGAGGTGCAGGCCGTCGATGTTCTGGGTCACGAGGAGCGCGACGTGACCGCGTCGCTCCAGCTCCGCGACGGCGCGGTGCCCGGCGTTCGGTTCGGCGTGGCGGCCGGGATGCTCAACGCGGGTCTGCCATGCCTCGCGCCGGACCGCGGGGTCGGAGAGGTAGTACGAGATGTCGGCCTTCGCCTCCGCGCCGGGGTTCCGGGTCCAGACGCCCTGCGGACCGCGGAAGTCGGGAATCCCCGACTCGGTGCTGATTCCCGCCCCGGTCAGGATCACCGCCGCGTGGGCCCTGCGGACCCAGCCCGCGACCTCGGCGATGACGTCTGGCCCGGACTGACCCATCAACCGCCTGCCGCGCCGAGCAGGGCCGGCATCGGCTCCGCGTGGCAGCTCTGGGCCAGGCACGGCAGTCCGAACGCATCCTGCACGGTGCGCAGCAGTGCGTAGTGATCGGCGCGGGTCGTCAAGCGGGCGCCCGCGGCGACGGCCGGGCCTGCAAAGACGAGGGCGGTGTGCTGGCTATCGTCTCCGCCTTCGGCCTCGTCGAAGGTGACCACCAGGAGGCCGCCGTCGGCGAAGGCTGCGGACCCGGTGATCTGCGGCACGAAGCTGCGCAGCCACGCGTCGCCCCTGGCGACCGAGCAATCGTGCATGTCGTGGCACTGGTTCGGCACGATGAGGTTGAAGTCGGCCGCATCCACGGAGAAGTGGGAGAAGTCGGTGATCCGCGCGCAGCGCACTGGGTCACCGCTGATTCCGGTGAAGGAGATCGCCGGCTCGTGCTTGCGCGCGTACGTGCCGGACCCGTCGGGACCGTCGTGGGCGGTGGCGCCCCGGAAGCAGTTCGGGGGAACGTTCTCCGCGTACACCGCCCAGGTGTGACCCGCCTGCTCGAGCTGGTCGAGAACGGTGGGCGCGGTGATGTCGTGTACGCCGTCATCGGTGACGCCCTGGGTGGAGCCGGAGATCAGCGCCAGGTAGTTGGGCTCCGATGGCCGACCCACGCCGTGGTAGTCCGTGGCCGCGCCGAACTCGCCCGCCAGCTCGTTGAGGAAGGGCGCCTGGTCGCTCCCCATCAGCTGGCCGTAGGAATGGTTCTCCATGACGATGATCCAGACGTGCTTCACGCCGCTCGCGCCGGTTCGCGCGGTGCCGGACGCCGTTGTCGATGCAGACGGTGGCGGCGGAGCGGCGCTGGCGCTCGCGGAAACCGCGCCTGAGGCGACCACGATGCCGCTCGCCGAAGGGCCAGGGGTGCCGGCGCCACGCCACTGCAGGAGCAGCACCGCGACCACGACCGCGGCGGTGGCGACAGCCACCCAGCCGAGCGCGCGGCGTGCCGTCATGCCGCCACCGTCATTCGGGCCTTGAAGGCCACGATCCGCCGATACGACTCGTCGATGCGTGACTCGGGGATGGATCCATCGGCCACCTGGCTCGCGATGAGGTCGATGGTCTGGCCCACGATCCCCTCCTCGTAGACCTGCTGCTGGGCGATGGTGAGGACGTCCACCCCGGCCAGGATCGCGAGGCGGACGGCATCGGCATAGCCATACGCCTGGCGGATGGCGCCCATCTGCATGTCGTCGCTGAAGACGAGACCGTCCCAGCCGATCTGCTCGCGGAGCATCCCGGTGATGATCGTCTTCGAGAGCGTGGCCGGGTGATCCGGGTCGAGGTCGCGGTTGAAGACGTGCGCGGTGAGGACCGCATCGGCCGTGCCGTCACCGATCAGGTTGGCGAACGGCTCCAGCTCGATGGGCTTCCAGGTATCCGTGACGTCCACGACGCCAAGGTGCGTGTCGCCGGTGGAGCTGCCGTGACCCGGGAAGTGCTTCAGGGTCGTCAGGACGCCCATGTCGTGATGCCCGGTGATGAAGGCCTCCGCCTGGGACGTGACGAGGGCCGGGTCCGCGCCGAAGGAGCGGTCGAGCGCACCGATGATCGGGTTGGTGGGGTTCACGTTCAGGTCGACCACCGGTGCGAGATTCACCGTGATCCCTGCCGCGCGCAGGGTGGTCGCCAGCTTCGCGCCCTGCTGCCGGGTGAAGGCCGAGTCGTTGCGGGCTCCCAGCTGGGCCGCGGAGTAGGTGGCCGGGAAGCCGTGCCGCTCGTCGAGACGGGCCACCAGGCCACCCTCCTCGTCCACTGCGACGATGAGCGGCGCGGCGGCCTCGCCCTGCAGCCCCGCCACGAGCGCCTTGAGCTGCGCCGGCGAGACGATGTTGCGGACATCGCTGTGGGTGGGCAGGTCCTTGTCATACAGGAGCACCCCGCCCAGGTTGCGCTCGCGGATGTCGGCCAGGATCGTCGCCGCGGTCGCGACGGTGGTCCCGCGGAACCCGACCAGCAGCATCTGGCCGATCTTCTCGCGCAGGCTCGGGCCCGGGGTCGGGCTGGCCGTTGGCGTGGGGCTCGGCGTGGCGGTGGGTGACGGAGCGGCGGACGCCACGCTCGACGACGGCGAGGCTTCTGCCTGACGCGTGCATGCGGCGATCACGATGGCACCGGCTCCCCAGGCGAGGGTCGTCAGGAACCGACGCCGGCTGATGGGTGCCGGGTCGCGGGTCATGCTCACAGACTACCGGTCCGCCGCGGATTGGGTTCAGGGACCGACGCTTCGACTCCTGGCCACCTCGCGCGGGGCTTTCAGCGGGCACTCAGGAACGCGTGGCATCATGAGCCGCAGGCCCTGCAGGGCGACCCCGCGGCGCGCGGTGGGGGCCGGTAAGGAGATCGACGATGAACAGACGAGGCATCAGCACGACGGTCCTGGCAATCGGCGCGGTCGTCCTCCTGGCCGTCGTCGCGGTCGTGGCCTTCGCCGCTGGCGCCGCCACCGGCGGTCGCGGGCGGTTCGGCGGGATGGGCGACTTCATGGACCGCGGCTCGTTCGGAGGGTTCGGCGGCTTCGGCTGGTTCTTCGGAGGACTGCTGATGGTCCTGCTCATCGCGGGAATCGTCTGGGCGCTCGTCAGCCTGCTCCGTCCGGCCGAGCCTCCGCCCCCAGGCCGATGGGAGCCGCAGGCGCCCCCGATGCCGGGTCCATCGCCACAGGCTGCGCCCACCGAGCCTCCGCCCGCGACAGTCCCCACCGGTGCCGAGACGTTCGAGGCCTGGCACCGGCAGGCCCACGCCGCGGACGCCGGTGCCCCCGCGACCCACGGGTCGGCGGGTGAGGAGCCACCTGCGGCAACGCCGCCTGGGGCCGCGAAGGACCGCTAGGCCCGCGAACCACGCGAACGACCCGCGCCGCGCCGCAGCGCGTCGGCCGCCGCCGCGACACCGAGCGCCATGCCTGCCACGAAGACGGGCCAGGCGAAGCTGGTCGGCACGCCGCCATCGATCACCACGCCGGCGTTCAGCGTGAAGCTGACGATGACGACCAGCCCGCCGAGCAGCAGGAGGCCGAATCGGATGGTGGTCATCGCCAGTGAACCACCGACCCGCAGCCGGGCCGCCACGGCAAGGCCAAAGCCGACGAGCCCCAGGCTCACCGCCACGGGCGCCCACACGGGACCGGCCCACGGGACCGGCAGCAGGAAGAGCAGGTCCCAGGTACCCAGGCCGGTGGGCCATCCGGAGAAGACCCACAGCCAGGCGTAGTAGCCGATGTCCCAGATCCCGAAGACCACCGCCGCCCACGCCAGCCGCTCGAGCGGGCTGCGGCCGGCGATCCAGCCAACGGTCGCGATCATGACCAGGGTCGCGAGCTCCCGGCCCAGCTCGATGTACCCGAGCGAACCGGCGGCGCCGGAGAGGTCCACGGGGAAGACCGTGGACGGCGCGACGCCCAGTGCCTCGCGGAGGTACACCACCACCGCCGATTCCAGGTATGCCATCGCCACCGCATACCCGATGACCACGGCGACCAGCCGCAGGAACGGGACGTCCGGGTCGGGGGCGCGAAAACGGGTCATCGCCGGAGGATACACAGGCGTGGCATGGGTGGCATCTGGCAGCGTAGACTGCCAGAGCCGCCCTCTCCCCGAGACCCCCCCCCAAGCAGCGAGGCAGCAGCAGATGTCCTGGCAAGGCGGCTCCAGCACCGGCGCCCTCACGAACGTCCTGGCCACGCGCGACGAGGCCGATCCCGAGGCGCCCATCGTCCTCGAGCACCGCGAGGCCCTGGTCTACACCCTTGGCAAGGCGGCGGAGCTGGAGCACCTGGTGATGTGCCAGTACCTGTATGCGGCCTTCTCGCTGAAAGAGAAGGAGGAGGAGGGCCTCACCCCGGAGCAGCTCGCGGCGGTGAAGCGGTGGCGCAAGGAGCTGATGCACATCGGCGCGCAGGAGATGCTCCACCTGGCGCTCGTCCAGAACGTGCTCACCGCCGTCGGGGCGGCGCCCCGCCTGGCACGGCCCAACTTCCCGCTCCCGGCGCGCAGCTACCCCGCGGGGATCCAGATCGCCCTCGTGCCCTTCGGCGAGGCGGCCCTGCGCCACTTCGCCTACCTCGAGCGCCCCGAGGGCATGGCCATGGACGACGCGGAGGGCTTCGCCGCTCTTGGTGAGGCGGTGCCGCTCCCGGCGGCAATCGAGGACGAGATCGGTCCGCACCTGCAGGACTTCGCCACCATCGGCCACCTGTACCGGTCCATCCAGGAGGGCATCGCGCACCTCGCCGAGAAGCTTGGCCCGGAGCGGCTCTTCATCGGTCCGCGCTCGGCCCAGGCCGACGAGGAGCATTTCCGCTGGGAGGAGCTGATCCCGGTCACCGACGTGGCGACCGCGCAGGCCGCCATCGAGACGATCGTGGAGCAGGGAGAGGGCGCCCGCGGCGACTGGCACGACGCGCACTTCGGTCAGCTGCTCGCCATCCTGGAGGGCTACCTCGCGGAGCGGGAGGCCGACCCGTCCTTCGAGCCGACGCGCCCGGTGGAGGCCGCCTACGTCCGCCCTCCCGACAGCGGGATCGAGGTGCCCATCATCGGCGATCCGTTCACCGCGCGGGCCATGGACCTGTTCAACGCAACCTACGAGATCGTGCTCCAGCTCCTGTCGCGCTACTTCGCGCACACCGACGAGACGGACGAGCAGCTGGCCGTCCTGGCCGATGTCGCGGTGACCCTGATGTACGCCGCCATCAAGCCGCTGGGTTCCCTCGTCTCGCGGCTGCCCATTGGCCCGGAGCACCCGGGGCTGATGGCCGGCGCCGGCTTCGAGCTCTTCTACGCGGTCGATTACCTGCTTCCGCATCGCGAGGCCGCCTGGGTCGTCATGGAGGAGCGGCTGCGCGACGTCGCGGAGCTGGCGGTGCGATGCCGGGACCAGTGCGTGCCGACCTTCATGATGCCCCTCGCCAAGGTCACCGATGCGTTGCGGGCGCAGGCGGACCGCCTGGCGGCCGCCCGCTGACCCGAACCGGCTGCGGATGAGCGTCGAACGTCGGGAGGCCGCAGCGCTCGACGAGGCCGACCCGCTGGCCGCCTTCCGCGACGCGTTCGTCATCAGCGACCGGCAGCGCATCTACGTCGACGGCAACTCGCTGGGCAGGTTGCCGCGGGCTGCGGCCGCGGTCATCGCCGGCGCCACGCAGGAGTGGGGCGACCGCATGGTCGAGGCCTGGGACGGCTGGATCGACCTTCCGACCCGGGTCGGTGAGCGGCTGGCATCGATCTGTCTCAACGCGCAGCCCGACGAGGTGGTCGCCTGTGACTCGACGACCGTCAACCTGTACAAGCTCGTGCACGCCGCATGCGACCTGCGCGACGGGGCGGTGGTGACCGATGTGGCCAACTTCCCGACCGATCGCTACGTCCTCGAGGGACTGGCTCTGGCGAGGGGGCGCCGCCTGGTGCTCGCCGGCTCCGTGAAGGAGGCGCTGGCGGTGCCGGACGCCGCGGTCGTGTGCCTCTCGCACGTCGACTATCGCAGCGGCGAGAAGCTGGACATGGCCGCGCTGACACGATCCACCGACGCCCTCGTCGTCTGGGACCTCAGCCACTCGGTGGGCGCCGTCGAGACCGACTGCTCGACGATCGACCTGGCGGTCGGCTGCAGCTACAAGTACCTGAACGCAGGTCCCGGCGCACCGGCCTTCCTCTACGTGCGTCAGGCACTCGCCGATAGGGTGCGCAGCCCCATCCAGGGCTGGTTCGGCCAGCGCGAGCAGTTCGCCATGGGCCCCCGGTACGACCCGCTGCCCGGTGCGGCGCGCTTCCTCGCGGGCAGCCCGCCGGTCCTCGGCCTCCTGGCGCTCGACGCGTCGCTCGATCTCTTCGCCGCGGCCGGGATGCCGCGCATCGCCGACAAGGGACAGGCACTGACGTCGCTGGCCGTTACCCTCACAGACGAATGGTTGGTCCCGCTGGGGTTCACGCTCGCCACGCCCGCCAGTCCGGCGGCGCGCGGGTCGCACATCGCCCTGAGCCACGTCGATGCCTGGCCCATCTGCCGGGCGCTCATCGAGCGCGCCGCCGTGGTGCCGGATTTCCGGCGCCCGGACATCATCCGCTTCGGCTTTCCGGCGCTCTACACTCGCTTCACCGACGTGTGGGACGCATTGGATCGGCTGCGACGGCTCGTGGAGTCCGGCGCACATCGCAGCGTTGACGCAAGCGTGAGGCGGGTCACCTGATGGCGGGTCGAGACGAACCGCAGCGACCGGTCGCGGGGCGACCAACGGTTGCCTCCCTGCTCGAGGCGGCGCGCGGGACGCTCGAGCGGCTCGACCCGCACTCGGCGTTGCGCGCCATGACCGACGGCGCGCTGCTCATCGACACCCGGTGCTCCGAGGACCGCCTGGCGACCGGGATCATTCCCGCGTCAGTGCACGTGCCGCTCTCCGTCCTGTACTGGCGGGCCGATCCGACGTCCGGCCACGACGATCCGCGCCTCTCCCGCGGAGATCACCGGCTGATCCTGCTGTGCACCGATGGTTACTCCTCGAGCATGGCGGCCGCCACACTGCAGACGCTCGGTTTCGCCGACGCCACCGACGTCATCGGCGGATTTACGGCATGGCGCGCCGCTGGGCTTCCCGTCGAACCGGCCGACCGTCACCGGCCCGCGCGCTAGCCCTCCCTCGAGAATCGCCGGCGCTAAGGGCGGAGCGGCCCGTCGCCTTCGGGACGCTTGGCAGGTCCCGACCGGGACCAACGGAAGGTTTCATTCTGGACGACAGGGGGCTCGGCGGATCTGGGCTCCCTACTGTGCCGGCCGCAGACGGAGCTTCGTGAACGATGAACGACGTTGATCCCGGCTACCTGTCCGTGCTGATCAAGCATGGCATCTCCCGAAGGACATTCCTCAAGTTCACGGCCGGCATGGCCGCCACGCTGGCGCTGCCAGCCACCTTCGGACCACAAATCGCCAAGGCTCTTGCCGCCTCCTCGCGCGTGCCCGTGATCTGGCTCGAGGGCCAGGACTGCGCCGGGAACACTGAGGCCATGCTGCGTGCCTCGCATCCGACGGCGGCGGAGCTGGTCCTCGATGTCCTATCGATGGACTACCACGAGACCATCATGGCTCCCTCCGGGACCGCCGCCGAGGCCTCGAAGGCCGACACCATCAAGAACTTCCCGAACGGGTATGTGCTCGTGGTGGAGGGATCGATCCCGCTGGCAGAAGAAGGGGTGTACTGCACCGTCGGCGGCCGCACCTTCGAGTCGATCGTGAAGGAGGCGGGCAAGGACGCCCTGGCCGTGATCGCCGTGGGGACCTGCGCCTTCGACGGCGGGCTGCCGCATGCCAGCGGCGGGCCCACGGCGGCGGTCGGCGTCAAGGACATCCTGCCCGGCAAGACGGTGATCAACCTGCCCGGCTGCCCGCTGAACGTGGAAAACCTGACGGCGACCATCGTCCACTACCTCACCTTCAAGGAATGGCCCGCCACCGACACCGCGGGCCGGCCGCTCTTCGCCTACGGTCAGCTGATCCACGACCAATGCGAGCGGCGTGCTCACTTCGAGCAGGGCGAATACGTGCTCGCCTGGGGCGACGAGGGGCACCGCAAGGGCTGGTGCCTCTACAAGATGGGCTGCAAGGGTCCCGAGACGTTCTCCAACTGCCCCACGGTCCGCTTCAACGGGCGAACCAGCTGGCCGGTCAAGGTCGGCCATGGCTGCGTCGGCTGCACGATGCCGGCCTTCTGGGACCAGATGACCCCCTTCTATCGGCGCCTGCCGACCCCGCCGCCCTTCGGCAGCGAGGTCACGGCCGATCAGCTCGGCATCGGGCTGGTCGGAGCTGTCGCCGGACTGACGGCGGTACACGCCGGGGTGAGCTACGCCCGGCACCGGCGCCGGCCCGCAGAGGCCGGGGCAGCCGAACCTGAGGTTGCATCGAGCGAGGAGGCGACAGAGCGATGACGCGCGTCGCGATCGATCCGATCACCCGTATCGAGGGTCACCTGCGCATCGAGGTCGACGTCGAGGACGGCGTCGTCAGCGACGCCTGGAGCTCCGGGACAATGTTCCGCGGGCTGGAGCTGATCCTGCGCGGACGCGATCCCCGCGACGCGTGGGTCTTCGCCCAGCGCGCCTGCGGGGTCTGCACGACTGTCCACGCCCTGGCGTCGGTCAGGGCCGTGGAGAACGCCCTGCAGATCCAGATCCCGCGCAACGCCCGGATGATCCGCAACCTCATCGCGGGCATCCAGTACGTCCAGGATCACGTCATTCACTTCTACCACCTGCATGCGCTCGACTGGGTCGACGTCGTCTCGGCGCTTTCGGCCGACCCGGCTGCGACCGCGCAGCTGGCCGGCTCACTGTCCGACTGGCCGACCAGCTCGACCGGCAATTTCAAGGCTGTGCAGGCACGGCTCAAGACCTTCGTCGAATCGGGCCAGCTCGGCCCGTTTGCGAACGGGTACTGGGGCCACCCGGCCTACAAGCTGCCGCCGGAGGCGAACCTCATGGCGGTCGCGCACTACCTCGAGGCCCTCGACTGGCAACGGGACGTCATCAAGATCCAGGCGCTGCTCGGCGGCAAGAACCCGCACCCGCAGTCATACGTGGTTGGCGGCATGGCCATGGGGGTCGACCCCAACTCGCCGACCGCGCTCACGACCCGTCGCCTCTCCGAGATCACCGAGCTCATCAATCGCGCCAAGGCGTTCGTCGACAACGTGTACATCCCCGATGTGCTCGCGGTCGCCGGCTTCTACAAGGACTGGGCGGGAATCGGGGCCGGGATCGGCAACTACCTCGCCTACGGCGACTTCCCCGAGGACGATTCGGGCCTGCCGTCCGGCCTGTACCTGCCCCGCGGTCGAATCCTCAACCGGGACCTTTCGACGATCGCCTCGGTCGAGCACACCGGCGTGGCGGAGACGGTCAGCCACTCCTGGTACACCTACGACGGGGGCGACGACACGCTCAAGCACCCGTGGGACGGCGAGACGAACCCGAAGTACACGGGCCCCAAGCCGCCCTTCGAAACGCTCGAGGGAAGCGACAAGTACAGCTGGCTCAAGGCGCCCCGCTACGACGACGAGCCGATGGAGGTCGGCCCGCTGGCCCGGATGCTGGTCGCCTACGCATCCGGCCATCCCGATGTGAAGCCCGCCGTGGATACGGTCCTCTTCAAGCTCGGCGTGGGCGCCGGCGCGCTCTTCAGCACGCTGGGCCGCGTCGCGGCCCGCGCGATCGAGACCCAGGTCCTGGTCGCGAAGCTCGGCGGCTGGCTTGCCGAGCTGGAGGCCAACCTGGACACCGGCGATCTCGCGATCGCCGACACGACGCAATGGGACCCCGGCTCCTGGCCCAAGGAGGCGAAGGGCTGGGGCATGGAGGAGGCACCGCGTGGTGCACTCGCCCACTGGGTGGTGGTGAAGGACCAGAAGATCGACAACTACCAGCTGGTGGTCCCCAGCACCTGGAACGGGTCGCCGCGGGACGGCAAGGGCCGCCGCGGCGCGTGGGAGGAGGCGCTCATCGGCACGCCGGTGGTCGATCCGGCCAAGCCGGTCGAGATCCTGCGCACGATCCACTCGTTCGACCCGTGCATGGCCTGCGCCGTCCACGTCCACGACGCGGCAGGGGGAGACGGCGTCGAGATCCAGGTGGTGTAAGGAGAATCCGATGTCGGCTTCCGATCAGGTTCGCGCCCCGGGCGCGGCGCGCGCGCCGGTTCCCCTGGCCACGCTGAGCGAGACCGGGCGGATCATCGACAGCTTCGTGCCAGCCGCCTCGCAGCGCGTGCGGCTCTACGTCTGGGAGGTCCCGGTTCGACTGACCCACTGGTTCATCTTCGCCAGCATCGTGGTGCTGGCCGTGACTGGCCTCTACATCGGCGACCCGTATCTCCTCCCGCCGGGTGGCTCGATCATGATGGTCGTGCGCTTCATCCACATGCTGGCGGCCTTCACCTTCATCAGCGCGGGCCTGGTACGGACCTACTGGCTCTTTGCCGGGAACCGCTTCGCTCACTGGCGAGCGTTCATCCCCACCAACCGGACCCAGTTCCGTGAGCTGGTCAAGCAGACCGGCTGGTACCTGTTCCTGCGACCCGAGGCTCCCAAGGTGCTGGGTCACAACCAGCTCGCCGCCGGGACCTACATGGTCGTCTTCTTCCTGTTCCTGATCCAGGCGCTGACCGGGTTCGCTCTCGTGGCGGTCCACGGCATCCAGCCCTGGCAGGCGCTGTTCGGCTGGGTTCCGAGCGTCCTGTTCGGCGTCCAGGGCGTGCGCCTCATCCACCACCTGGTGACCTGGGCGGTGATCGCGTTCGCCATCCACCACGTCTACTCGGCGCTCCTTGTCGACCACGTCGAGCGCAACGGGCTCATGTCGAGCATCTTCACCGGGTACAAGTTCGTCACCCGCCACGAGGTGATCGAGGCACGCGACGGGGGCATGGCCGTCGAAGAGCACATCGAGTGAGCGATCCGCGCGGCCCGGTGCTGGTGCTCGGCATCGGCAACACGCTCATGGGCGACGAGGGGGTCGGCGTCCGCGTGGTGCGGGAGCTTGCATCCGCCGCGGACGGGCTGCCGGAGGACGCTCGGCTGATGGATGGCGGCACGCTGGGCCTTGACCTGCTCCCGTTTCTCGAGGACGCGAGAGCGGTGCTCTTCATCGACGCCATGGAGGCCGGCGCCACGCCCGGGTCGGTCTTCGTGCTGCGCGGTGCGGAGCTCGAGGCACGGCTGAACGGGAAGCTCTCCGCCCACCAGGTGGGTGTCGGCGACCTGGTCGCCGTCGCCCGGCTGCGGGGAACCCTGCCGAGGCACACCTCCTTCGTGGGGGTGCAGCCGGCCGAGGTGGATGTCGGATTGGATCTCAGCGGGCCCGTGGCGGCCGCGCTGCCGGAGCTGATGCAGACTTCGCGGGCGGAGATCGCGGCCCTGGCGAGCGCGGACCCCGCGGCCTAGGAGCGGTCCGCCTCCTCCAGCGCGGCCGCTGAGGCGAGCGTCTCGCGGATCAGTGCCGCGCGCGCGGGGTCGAGGCGTTCGACGACGGAACCGGCGCTGACGAGCACCCACTCACCAGGCGCGAGGTCGGGAACGAGAGCCGTCAGGGCGTGGCTGCGTCGGCCCTCCGATTCGATGGTGGCACCCAGCGGGTCAGTGGCAATGACGCACGCAGGCAGTGTCAGGCACACGGCGAGAATCCCCTCAGGTCCATTCCAGCTCGATCGACTCAGGCCCCGGCTGCATCAGCCCGGGCGCCCCGCAGGTCGGGCATGGCGTCTCGGTGGTATCGGCCATGAACGAGCCGCCGCACGCGATGCACGAGGCCGGCCTGGGGGCATGGACGATCGTCAGCCGCGATGGGTCGAGCTCCGGCAGGCGCAGCTGGAGATGCAGGCGCAGCGACGCGTCGAATGCTGTCTCCTCGGTATGGCCGCCGCGCACGATCAGCCGCACCGGCGGACCCTCCTGGTCCAGCCCGTTTCGGCGCATCGCGTCGGCGACTGAGGACGCCAGCCCGGCTTCGTGCATCTGCTGGCTCTAGGAAACCGCGTTCCGCCCCGCGAGCGACCTGCCATGCGGCACATGGCCGTGGGCCGCATGGACTCAAGGCTCAGCACGCAGCACGTATGGCGCAGTGCCGAGAGTCCATTCCGCGCAGCAATCCGGCAGATCGGATCGGGCCCTTCGGCCCTTCAGGGCCGGCAGCGTCGGCCGGACACTGGGTTCGGTCCACTCCCCGACGGGAGCCGTCCGCGGCGACCAGTCATGACCGGACAGAAGCGGTCCGGGAAGAGACGGTCACCTGTCCCACCGACAGGATCGCGGAGGCGGCGATGGCACGACAGTTCGTCATCCAGCTCGAGAACCATCCTGGGGAGCTGGCTCACCTGACCCGCGCGCTGGCGATGCGCGGCATCGATATTCAACACGTCTCGTGCGTGGGATCGGGGCCGCTTGCCTGTGCCTTCGTGGTGCCCAGCAACGAGCCCGAAATGCGCCAGGTCCTGCGCGGCCTCGGGCACCCGTTCATCGAGGGCAACGCCATCGTGGTCGACGTCGAGGATCGGCCCGGCGGCCTGGCCGACGTCGCCGAACGCCTGGCATCCGCGGGTGTGAACGTTCTCGGTGCCCTGTGCGTCGGCCGTCGACCGGGCTTCATGGAGATGACCTTTACCGTCGACGACGAGCCTGCGGCCCGGCACGCCCTTGGACTGGGCGAGCTGGTCGGCACAACCAGGTGACTGCGGAAGCAATGATCGCACCGGACACCGTCCGGGCCCCATCGCCGTCCACGAGCTTTCTGCGCGAGGTGATCGCGGCAGCGTCGACGGCGACGCGCCTCCAGCTGTGCATCCAGTGCGGCACGTGCGGCGGATCGTGCCCGTCGGCAGCCGACATGGATCACACCCCCAGGCAGCTGTTCGCGATGGTGCGCGCCGGCATGCGCGACGAGGTCCTGCGCTCCAACACGCCCTGGATGTGCCTGACCTGCAACCTCTGCGTGGTGCGCTGTCCGCAGGAGATCCGGATTCCGGACGTCATGGCCGTCCTGAAATCGCTCGCCGATCGTGAAGGGACGACGCCGGGATCGGCCGCCCCGGACTTCTCCCGGACCTTCGTGAGCAACATCCACCGCTACGGGCGCAGCTACGAGATCGGCCTCGTCGCACGGCACTACCTCCGGCACTACCCGCTGCGTCTGCCCGGAATGGCGCCGGCCGGTATCAGCATGCTGGCCAAGGGCCGCATGGGCTTTGGCATTCACCGCATCCGCCAGATCCGCGAGCTGAATGCGATCCTCGACCGGGCCAGCCAGCTGGAGGCACGGCAATGAGCCACTACCTCTACTACCCCGGTTGCTCCATGGATGGCAGCGGTAAGGCGTACGGACAGTCCCTGGACGTGGTGTGCGACCGCCTCGGGATCGACCTCGAAGAGATCGACGACTGGAACTGCTGCGGCGCCTTCGAGTACTTCGCCATCAGCCAGCCGCGTGCCTACGCGCTGGTCGGTCGCAACCTGGCCCTGGCCCAGCAGCAGCGGGACGGGAGCGACACCCTGGTGGCTCCCTGCTCGGCCTGCTTCCTCAACCTCGCGAAGACCGACTACACGCTCCGGTCCGACCCGGCACTGGCCGGGACGGTCAACGCCGCGCTGGATGCCGGGGGTCTTCACTACGATCCCGGGTCGGTCCAGGTCCGCCACCTCCTCGAGGTGATCGTGCGCGAGATCGGGATCGACGCCGTCGAGGGGGCGGTGACGCAACCGTTGCACGGCCTGCGGGTGGCTCCGTACCTGGGCTGTCTCGTCACCCGTCCGGACTACGACCGCCACTGGAGCCTCCGCGAGCACCCGCACGAGTTCGACCAGCTGCTGAGCGCCCTGGGTGCCGATGTCGTGGACTTCCCGCTGCGGACCGATTGCTGCGGCGGCCACATGACCCAGATCAGCCCCGACACCGGGCTGGAGCTCATCCGTCGGCTGGTCGATGCCGCGGACCGGCTGCAGGCCGATCTCCTCGTGACCGTCTGCCCCATGTGCCAGATGAACGTGGACCTCTACCAGGCGGAGATGAACCACCGATTCGGCACCAGCTACCACATGCCCATCCTCTTCTTCACGCAGCTGATGGGCCTCGCCTTCGGGGCCGAGCCGAAGCAGGTGGGAATCGGCTCGGAGATCGTCAGCGCGCGCTACGCGCTCAACCGGCGGCACGTGCGCCCCTTCGAGGCCGTCGCCGAGGACGAGCCGGCCACGCCGCGGCGGTCGCGGCGCTCGCAGGCCCTGCCCATGCCACGCATGCCCGAGCCCGATGAGCACCCGGAGGTGCGGTCGTGACAGCGACGACCGAGGAGCGCATCGGCGTCTACGTCTGCCACTGCGGCACGAACATCGCCGGCGTCGTGGACGTCGAGGCGGTGCGCGACTGGGCGGCAGAGAAGCTCGGCACCCAGGGCGTCGTGGTGGCCCGCGACTACAAGTTCATGTGCGCCAGCCTTGGGCAGGAGCTGATCGAGGAAGACATCCGCGAGCTGGGTCTGACCCGTGTCGTCGTCGCGGCCTGTTCGCCGCACATGCACGAGAAGACGTTCCGTGGCGCGTGCGAGCGAGCGGGTCTCAACCCGTATCTCTGCGAGCTCGTCTCCATCCGGGAGCAGGTCTCCTGGGTCCACACCGATAAGGAGGCCGCCACCGCCAAGGCCAAGGCCGTGGTGGCCGGTGGCGTCCTGCGCGTTGCGCAGCACGCGCCCCTGGAGCCGTACCGCGTGCCGATCAACCCGGCCACCCTGGTCGTGGGCGGCGGGATCGCCGGCATCACGGCCGCGCTCGAGATCGCCGATGCGGGCTTCCCCGTGCATCTCGTCGAGCGCGAGCCATCGATCGGCGGGCACATGGCCCAGTTCGACAAGACCTTCCCGACCCTCGACTGCGCGGCCTGCATCCTGACGCCGCGGATGGTCACCGCGGGCAGCCATCCGAACATCACGCTCCACACCTGGAGCGAGGTGACCGGGCTCTCCGGCTACGTCGGCAACTTCACGGCCACCGTCCGCCACAAGGCCCGGTACGTGGACACCGATCTGTGCACCGGATGCGGCATCTGCCAGGAGAAATGCCCGGTGCGGGTGGTCGATGACCGGTTCGAGGCGGGCATCGGCTACCGCAAGGGGATCTACAGCCCCTTCCCGCAGGCGGTCCCCAAGTACCCGGTCATCGACCGCGACAACTGCGTCTTCTTCGAGAAGGGGACCTGCAAGGCCTGCGTGAAGTTCTGCCCGACCGAGGCCATCGACTTCACCCAGACGGACGAGGAGGTGGCGCTCGAGGTCGGCAACGTCGTGATCGCCACCGGCTTCGAGGCATTCGATGCGCGGCGCATCGAGCAGTACGGCTACGGACGGCTGCCGAACGTCTTCACCAGCCTCGAGTTCGAGCGGATGAGCAACGCGGCCGGCCCGACCAACGGCAGGATCGTCCTTCGTGACGGAGTGACCGAGCCGCAGGCGGTGGGAATCATCCATTGCGTCGGCAGCCGCGACCGCAACTACAACGAGTACTGCTCGGCGATCTGCTGCATGCAGTCGCTGAAGTTCGCGCACCTCGTGCGGGAGCACACCGACGCGGAGGTCTTCGAGTTCTACATCGACATGCGCACCCCCGGAAAGGGGTTCGACGAGTTCTACCGACGCATCGAGGAGGAGGGCACCGTCTTCGTCCGCGGAAGGGTGGCGGAGGTGACCGATGTGCTGCGCATGCCCGACGAGGCAGCGCAGGACGGCCGGCTCATCATCCAGGTGGAGGACACGCTCGCCGGGCGCCAGCGACGGATCCCGGTGGACATGGCGATCCTGTCCGTCGGACTGGAGCCGACCCGCGACGCTCACGATCTCGCACGCCTCTTCGGCATCACCTGCAGCTCGGACGGCTGGGTGATCGAGCGGCATCCCAAGCTCGACCCGGTGGCGACCATGACCGAGGGGGTCTTCGCCGCGGGCTGCGCCCTGGGTCCGCGAGACATCCCGGCCAGTGTCTCCACCGGCTCGGCTGCCGCGGCGCGAATCCTGGGCAGGATCCAGCAGCACGAGATGGCCCTGGAGCCCATCCGCGCGACCGTCGACGAGACGCGTTGCTCCGGGTGCCGGATCTGCAACGACCTGTGCCCGTACAGCGCCATCGTGTACCACGAGGAGCGAAACGTGAGCGAGGTCGTCGCGGCGCTGTGCCAGGGATGCGGCACGTGCGTTGCCGCCTGCCCGGCGGGTGCCATGAGCGGGACCGGGTTCTCCAACGAGCAGATCCTGAGCCAGATCGAAGGGCTGCTCATGGTGCGGGCGCCGGCCCCGGTGCCGACGGCATCGGTCGCGAGGGAGGTGCCCGTGTGACCTTCGAGCCGCTCCTCATCGGCTTCACCTGCAACTGGTGCAGCTACCGCGCGGCAGACCTCGCAGGAACCGCGCGCATCAAGTACCCACCCAACGTGCGGCTGGTGCGCCTGATGTGCGCGGGACGCCTGGACCCGACCTTCGTGCTCAAGGCGTTCGCCGGCGGCGCGGACGGCGTGGTGGTGACCGGCTGCTGGCCCGGCGACTGCCATTACCGCGAGCAGAACTTCAAGGGGCTCCGACGGTTCCTTCTCCTGCGACGCACCATCACGGCGCTGGGGATCGAGCCGCAGCGGCTGCAGCTGGTCTGGGCCAGCGCCGCCGAAGGCGAGCGGTTTGCCAGTGAGATGGGCCGGATCACCGAGGAGGTGCGGGCCCTCGGACCGCTGGCGTGGCACGCGGGAAGCGCGGCAGCCCCGACCGCCGAAGGCGAGACACGGGCAGCGGCCCCCATCGAGCCCGTGGGGGTGACCGCGTGAGCCCCGCAACCACCCGAACGCGCGCTGCGCGTGACTCGCGCGCCACGAAGCCACGCTTCGCGATGTACTGGGCATCGTCCTGCGGGGGGTGCGACATCGCCGTGCTCAACGTCCACGAGATGCTCCTTGAGGTCGATCGCCAGTTCGACATCGTCTTCTGGCCGGCGGCCATGGACGCGAAGTACGCCGACGTGCGATCCATGGCAGATGGCTCCATCGACGTCTGCCTCTTCTCCGGCGGAATCCGCAACGAAGAGAACGCGGAGATGGCGCGGCTCCTGCGGGCGAAGTCGAAGGTGCTCGTCGCCTTCGGTTCGTGCGCCTGCGAGGGCTGCATTCCCGGCCTCGCCAACCTGGGAACGGTGGACGAGCTCTTCGATGCCGTGTACGAGGGGCCCGGGGTCGACAACCCGCAGCATCTCGTCCCACAGCCAGAATGGCGGATCGCCGACGGGGCAACCGGAACCGGCGTGCTGCGGCTTCCGGTGTTCAGCCCGATGCTCACCACGCTGGACCAGACCGTTGCCGTCGACTACTTCATGCCGGGCTGTCCGCCCGAGTCGGCACGGGTGGCAGAGGTGCTCAAGCTCGTCATCGGCGCCATGGGCGGAACGGAGACGCTCCCGCCGGTCGGCTCGGTGATCGGCGCCGGGACCAGCACCTGCTGCGACGAGTGCGCGCGGGATCGCAACCTGAAGAAGATCGATCGCTTCGTGCGCATCACGGACCTCGCCGAGGTGGATCCTCGGCTCTGTCTCCTCGAGCAGGGGCTGCCCTGCAACGGCCCTGCCACCCGCGACGGCTGCGGCGCGCTCTGCCCGGCCGCAGGCGCCCCGTGCATCGGCTGCTATGGACCCGCCGATGGCGTCGTCGACTACGGGGCGCGGCTGATGTCCGCCTTCGCCTCCGTCGTCAACGCCACGGAGCCGGAGGAGATCGAGCGGATCCTGGACGGGATCCCGGACCCGGTCGGGCAGTTCTATCGGTTCAGCCTGGCCAAGTCGCTCCTGCGGGGAGGTCGCAACGCATGACCACGCTGACCATCGACCCGGTCACCCGGCTGGAGGGCCACGGCAAGATCGAGATCCTGCTCGACGAAGCCGGGGAGGTGGCCCACACCTATTTCCAGGTCCCCGAGCTGCGCGGCTTCGAGCGCTTCTGCGTCGGCCGGCCCATCGAGGAGATGCCCACCCTCACCAGCCGAATCTGCGGTGTCTGCCCCGAGGCGCACCACATGGCCGCGGCCAAGGCCGTCGACGCGGTCTACGGCGTCACCCCGCCACGCACCGCCACGCTCCTGCGCGAGCTCCTCTACAGCGCCTTCGTGGCCACTGACCACACGACCCACTTCTACGTGCTCTCCGGGCCCGACTTCCTGGTCGGACCCGACGCGCCGGTCGCGGAGCGCAACATCCTTGGCGTGGTTCGCAAGGTCGGGGCCGACATCGGCCTGAAGGTGATCGAGGCCCGCAAACGGGGTCACGCGGTGATCGAGATGATCGGCGGTCGCAAGGTTCACCCGCTCACCGCGGTTCCCGGGGGGATGACCAAGGGGATCACCGAGGAGGAGCGCTCGGAGATCGAGAAGACCGGTCGCTGGATGGTCGACTTCGCGGAAGGGTCGCTGCAGCTGTGGGACGAGGCGATCCTGGGCAACGACGAGTACGTGGGGATGATCCGAGGGGACCTGTACTCGCACGAGACCTACTACATGGGTCTCGTCGACGCCGACGGACGCCTCAACATGTACGACGGGCAGGTGCGCGTGGTCGGTCCCGACGGCGGCGCTGCACGGCCAGTACCCGCCGCGCGACTACCCCGAGTGGATCGCGGAGCGGGTCGAGCCGTGGACCTACCTGAAGTTCCCGTACCTGCGCAAGGTCGGCTGGAAGGGGCTGGTGGACGGCCCGGGCTCCGGCGTCTACTGCGTGGGACCCCTGGGACGGATCAACGCGGCGGACGGGATGGCGACCCCGCGAGCCCAGCAGGCGTACGAGCGCTTCTACGAGGTTCTCGCTCCACCGGTCGATGGCCACAAGCGCATGGTGCATCCACGGCTGGCGATGCACTGGGCGCGTCTCATCGAGCTGTTGCACGCCGCGGAGCGGGTCGTGGAGCTCGCGACGGACCCGGAGGTCACCTCCGACCGGGTCCGCGTGGTTCCCACCGAGGCGCCGACCGAAGGCGTCGGCACCGTGGAGGCGCCGCGCGGCACGCTGACCCACCATTACTGGACCGATGAGCGCGGCCTGGTGACGAAGGTCAACCTGATCGTGGGCACCACGAACAACTACGCACCCATGGCCCTCTCCATCGAGCGGGCGGCGCGCGGCCTGATCCACGGCGGCGAGGTGGTGAGCCCGGGCCTGCTGAACCGCATTGAGATGGCATTCCGTGCCTACGACCCGTGCTTCGGCTGCGCCACCCATTCGCTCACCGGAGAGATGCCGCTGGAGGTCACCATCCACGATGCCGGTGGCGAGCCCATCCACGTCCTTCGCCAGGCCTGCTGACATCGCGATGCCCGGCGCGACGGCTCTGACCCTGGTCGTCGGGCTGGGGAATCCGCTGCGCGGGGATGACGGGGTCGGCTGGCGCGTGGTGGACGCGCTCCACGACGCGCTGCCGGCGCTGACCGTGGGCGAGGACCCCATTGGTCGGGTGGAGCTCGAGCAGATGGCCGTGGGCGGTCTGACGCTCATGGAGCGGCTGGTCGGGTACGAGCGTGCAATCCTGGTCGATGCGGTGTCGACGGGCCATGCCCCGGTCGGCACCGTCACCTGCCTGCCGCTGGCCGAGATCGAGACACGTGCCGCGGCGCACCTGGACTCCGCCCACGACGCGACCCTGCCGGCGGCCCTGGCGGCCGGGCGCGCACTGGGGGCGACACTCCCTGCCGAGATCTGGGCGGTGGGTGTCGAGGCCATCCTGCATGACCGCTTCGAGGATGGCCTCTCGCCGGAGGTCGCGGCGGCCGTCCCGCTCGCGGTCACCGAGTGCCTCACGCGGATCCGCACCGAGGTGCGTGACGGCACCGAGGTCGCCCGACCCGACCCGACGGCTGTTCGGACCGGTCGAACGTAACGTCGGCGAGGTTGATTGGGGGAGATCGGCCCGCCTTTTGGGGACCTTCGACCCTGTCGCGCTGGCCGGCTTCCTCTCGATGCTCGGGGAAACGGGAGGCCCGGGGAGCGTCGAGTACCACGTCCCGGCCGCGGCCTCCGCGGAAGGAGCAACCGCGATGACACGCGCACTGGTGGTCCACCACGACATCGATCTCGCCGATATCGAGGTCGAGGATCTGCGACGAGCCGGCTACGAGGTGGACCAGTGCGCCGGGCCGTCAGGCGGCGCCTGCCCGGTCCTGCACGGGGAGCCGTGCTGGCAGGTCGAGAAGGCCGACGTCCTGGTCTACGACGTCTACGCCGCGGGCGACTCCGGGCGGAAGCTGGTCGAGGAGCTGCGGCAGCTGCATCCGAACAAGCCCGTGGTGCTGACCTCCGGGGGCCTGCTCGTCAACTGGGCCGAGACGGAGGGTCCCAACGAGGTCACGCCCGCCCTGGGCGCGCCGGACCAGAGCGTGCTGGCCGCCGCGGTCGAGGCGGCGATCCATCGCCCCGCGCCACCCGTCCCGGCACCGGAGGCGGAGCCCCGGCGCATCCCGCGCTGGTAGCACAGCGGATGACGATGAGCGGGCGGCCCGGCCGGGCCGCCCGCTCGCTGTTGGCGCGGGTATCGGTCTAGAAGACGCGATACGCGATCTCCGCCGGCGCAAGGAGCAGCTCCTTGAGCTCGTCGTCGACCTTGAGCAGGGAGATGTGGGCTCCTGCCATCTCGAGCGAGGTGCAGTACTCGCCGACATAGCTGCGGAAGACCTTGATCCCCTTGTCCGCGAGCTTCTTGTGGGCGATGCCGTACAGCAGGTACAGCTCGCTGATCGGGGTGCCGCCCAGGCCGTTGACCATCACCGCGACCTCGTCGCCCTTCGTGAACGGCAGGTCCGGCACGATGGCATCCAGCAGGATGTCGACGATGTCGTTGGCCGGAACGAGCTTGACGCGCTCGCGACCCGGCTCGCCGTGGATCCCGATCCCGATCTCCATCTCGTCGTCGCCGATCTCGAAGAGCGGCGTGCCGCGAACCGGCGGGGTGCACGACGACAGCGCGATGCCCATGGTCCGCACGTTGGCGATCACCTTCTCGCCCACCCGGACGCACTCCTCGAGTGATCCGCCCTTGTCCGCCATGGCGGCCGCGGCCTTGATCACGAAGAAGTTGCCCGCCACACCGCGCCGGCCGACCGTCCAGGTCGAGTCTTTCACGGCCACGTCGTCGTTGACGAGCAGGTAGCCGATCTTCTGGCCCTCGGCCTCCTGCAGCTCCTTGGCCATCTCCCAGGCGGTGCGGTCGCCGGTGTAGTTGTTGACGATGTAGAGCACGCCGGCCGGCGTGTCCATCAGCTTCGAGGTCTCGGTGACGAACTCAACCGGCGGGCCGGCGAAGACGTCGCCGGGGCAGGCGGCGTCGAGCATGCCCGGGCCCACGATCATGGTGTGCGCCGGCTCATGGCCCGAGCCGGAGCCCTGGATGATCGAGACCCGATCCTTCTTCGGCATGTCCGCGCGATAGATGAGGTTGTACTTCGGCTCGTACTTGAGCGAGCCGTCGCTCGCGAGCTGAATGCCCTCGAGGAACTCGGGAACGAACTGCCGCGGGTCGTTGACGAACTTCTTCACGCTGGATCCTCCTCAGTTGGTGTACTTGTCGTGCCAGGCCTTGCTGATCGCCTGCAGGATCACGCCGATGGCGGTCGCGCCGGCATCCACGGAGCCGATGCTCCGTTCGCCGGTGTACGCGGCACGTCCCCGCATGGCCTGCATGCTCTTGGTCTCTTCGGCCGCCTTGACGGCGACGTCGGCCGCCTTCTGGAGTGCCGCCACGCCATGGTCCGCGGCCGTCGCCGGATCGGCGAAGCTCGCCTCCAGGCTGTCGACGGCGGGAACCAGGGCATCGAGGAGCGTCTTGTCGCCCAGGGACGACTGTCCGCGCTGCATGATTCCCTCGATCGAGGCGCGCAGCATCGCGATCACGTCGTCCGGTGCCAGCGCGGTCTTGTCGCCGGCAGCAACGCCGGCGCGCAGGAACGCGGTGCCCCAGATGGGCCCACTGACGCCGCCCACCTTGGCGGAGATGGTGAACCCGATCTTCTTCAGGATCGTGCCGATGCTCGTCCGATCAAAGGTGTCGTAGTCGCTGACGACGACCTCGAACCCGTTGCGCAGCGAGAACCCGAAATCGCCGTCACCGACGATCGAGTCGAGTTGGGCGAAGTACTCGGCGTTCTCGACGATTGTCGTTGCCATCGTCTTGAGGACGAGGTCGACGTCGTCGAACGCTTGATCTGCCATACGGACCTCCTCGTGGACCCACGACCATGTGATGGATGGCGGCGTCAGGCGGCCATGCACCGCTCCAGGTCGGCCAGGGTGATGTAGTCGCCGGGCTGGGCCGAGGTGCGGTTCGCGATGACCCGCGTCCGCTCTCCGCCGGGATCGCCGAGCGACGAGACGACCAGGATTGCCTGCGTGTTGTCTTCTTCCTCCGTGTAGCCGTTGACGGTCATGACCGTCCGCAGACCGGCCCCCGTGGCGGCGAGCAGGCCGTTGCGCGAGTCCTCCACGACCAGGGTTTCGAGCGGCGCGACGCCCAGCCGTTCAAGGGCCATCAGGTAGATGTCGGGTGCCGGTTTCTTGTGCTCCACCACGTCGCCGGCGAGAACGAGGTCCAAGCGCGCCGCCCGCTCCGGGCCGATCGCCTGATCGAGGATGGCCCGCACCGACGGCTCCGCCGACGTGGAGCAGACGGCCAGCGCCCATCCGGCGTCCTGGGCCCCCTCGATGATCCGCCGGATCCCGGGTCTGGTCGGCAGCTTCCCGGCCGCGACCATCACCTTGTAGATCTCCGTCTTGCGCTTGTGGAGCCGCGCAAGCAGGTCCGTGCGCGCCTCGTCGTCCTCCGGCAGGCCGTTCGCCCGCAGGAACGCCGGGGTGAGCTCGCTGCCCATCCGCTCCTTCCCCCCGGCGATCTGCAGCTTCACCGCGTACTCGTCCTCGGACCACTCGATGGGAAGGCCGAACTCCCGGAACGTCTGGTTGAAGGCGGGACGGTGACCGTCACGCTCCGTATCGGCCAGGACCCCGTCGCAGTCGAAGATGAGCGTCTTCGTCACCACGCCCTCCCCTCGCTGCCGAACATCCGGATGTGCTCCTCCGCCATGGCCTTCACCGCCGCGCGCTGGGCGACGAAGAGCTTGGGCGGGTCGTACTCCGTTGGGTGCTCCGTGATGTAGTCGTAGCCCGACTGCATGAACCGGATCTTCAGCGCGGTCGAGATGTTGACCTTGGCGCAGCCACGGCTGATGAGGTCGCTGAACTGCTCAGCGGTCATCCCCGTCCCACCGTGCAGCGCCACGGGAATCCCGGTCGCCTCGACGATATCGGTCACCCGCTGGTTGTCGAGCTTGGGCGCGGCCCGGTACATGCCGTGCGCATTGCCGATGGCGGGGGCATAGATGTCGACGCCCGTGGTGCGGATGAAGTCGAGCGCGGTCTCGAGCGCCTGCTCGCTGTCCCGCTCGTCGTCGGACATCTCCTCGACCCGCTTGAACGGCTCGATCTCGCCCTCCACCAGGGCGCCGTACGGCTTCGCCTCCGCGACGACCTCGACGGTCTGCTGCTTGTTCTCCTCGACGGACAGCTTCGACCCGTCGAAGAGGACCGAGTTCCAGCCCTTGGCGAGGCACGTCGTGATCACCTCGCGCTCCGGGCAGTGATCGAGGTGCAGGGCGACCGGGACGGTGATCGTCCGGGTCATCTCGCACCACATGGCGTAGAGGACATCGGCGCCAATGGACTTCACGGTCTTGACCGATGTCTGCACGATCAGCGGAGCGCGGAGCTCCTCCGCGGCGGCGAGCACCGCCTCGAGGGTGAGGTCGTTGACGACGTTGATGGCCGCGACCCCGTAGCGTTCCTTGAACGCTCGCTGGACGATCTCCCCGGTTGGGACGACTGGCATGGCCCTCCTCCTGCAGCCAACGGGCTGCGGATGGTTCCTCGGTGGGATGCTTTCCGATCCGATTGCCGCTCAGGCACCCCCTCGCTGACCGGCGTGGGCGCGTCGCCCGGGAACGGACGCGACCGCCTGCGACTTCGCGAGGCGCAGGACGGCCTGTGCGTTGGATTCGTCGACGATGAGCACATCCACGACGCCTGCGCGGAGGACGCCCAGGATGGCGTGCGGCTTCTCCGCCTCGCTGGCCACCGCCACGACGGTGCCGATCGCGCGCAGGTCGTCGATGGAGAGCGCGATGAGGCGGCCGCTGTGCGGGGAGTCGATCAGCGCCCCGGACTCCGCCACGTAGTTGCCCAGCACGTCGCCCACGGCACCCTGGTCGCGGAGGCGGGCGATCTCGTCGAGCGAGAGGCAGCCGCTGCGGACCATGGTGCAGTCGTCGTCCGTCCCGCCGATGCCCACCAGGGCCACCGTGGCGGCCCGCGCCACGTCGAGGGTGTGCGCCACCGCCTCCTGCTCGAGCAGCCGGTCCCGCATCTCGCTGCTCTCCACGTAGGCCGGTGCGTACAGGCTCTCGGCCCGTCCGCCGCACTTCTCGGCCAGCGCCCGCCCGATCTCGTTCGGATTAGTCGGCGTGTCGACGCGCGGCGAGCCGCCCATGGCGCTGGCGAAGACGGCTTCCATGCGCCGATCGGGGCGGAAGAAGCGCGGGACTTCCCCGGCGTCGCGGCCATGGCCCACGGCCACCACCGTGCCGTCGTGGAGGCGCCGCTCGAGGTAGCCGGCTGCGGCGCGCCCCACCGCCGCGCGACGCGAGTCCGGGTCGGGACGATCAGGGCTCACGAACGCATCGGTCAGGCCGAATTCGAGCGCCAGCTGGCTCTCCAGCTCCAGGTTGAGACCGGGCGGCGCCGCGATGTGGATCTCGACCACCCCCGCCGCCCGTGCGCGTTCCAGCAGCCGCTGCACCTTCTGGCGCGACAGGCCGAACTCGCGCGCGATCTCCTCCTGCGTGCGTCCGTCGACGTACGACCGACGCGCCATGCGCGCCAGCAGCTCGTGCTCCTCGCTGCTGAGCTCTTCAGGCAAGGGGAGGCCCTTTCCCTACTGGTGAGCATTTGCTCACTGCTGAGCGGATGTTCAGCATAGCACGGACGAGCCGCAACCGACAAGGGTTTCCGGATCGAGAAGCGCGCGAGGAGCCTCGCCCCGCGAACGGAACGAACCCGGGCTTGCCGGATTGCTAGGCGGGGCCGGCTGCGATCACCGAGCAGATGTTGCCCGCGGGGTCGCGGAACCAGGCCACGGTCGGCCCGTTGCCGCGCATGACGCCGCGTTCGTCCTGCTCGAGGCCGGGGTAGCGCTCGAACGCAACGCCCTTTGCGACCAGCGCGTCGACGGCCGCGTCGACATCGGCGACGGGGAAGTTCAGGACGGTGAACGAGGCCGGCTCATGGTTCGGCTTGGGATAGACGACCACCGTGCCGCCACCGCCCAGGTGCAGGGTCAGGATGCCGTGGTCCTCCGTCACGTCGAGCCCCAGGATGCCCGCGTAGAACGCCCGCTCGGCGGCGAGATCGTCTGCCGAAAACCCCGAGAACGCTGCTGTCTCCCGGAACATGGAGCCCTCCTTGTCGTTGCCCGAGCGCACCAGCACCCGGATGGTCAAGCCCCCCGGTCGCCGTCCTCGGAGCCGATGATCCAGGCACGTCGCAGGGTCCAGCCTACCGCCTCACCCTCCACGGCCCGGGGTGAACCGGGCTCGCGCAGCTCCAGGGGACCGGCCGGCGTCTCGAGCCGGTAGTCGGTGTGCGGCCCCCTGAACCAGATTCCCGTGACCCGGCCGGGCAGCGGACCGCCGAGGGACACCCAGTCCGGTCGCACCAGCAGCTCGGCGAGGCCCGGGCCGATGACCGCCCGCGACGCCAGCGCCGCGGGCGCCTCGACATCGGCCAGGCGAACGAGTCCGCCGTTGACGACGGTGGCGTGCAGGACGGAGGCCGGGCCGCTGAGGCGGGCAGCCCAGAGGTCCACGGGCGCGTCATAGATCTCGCTCGGCATGCCCAGCTGGACGACCCGTCCGTCGCGCAGCAGGGCAACGCGGTCCGCGATCGCCAGCGCCTCGGTGACGTCGTGGGTGGCATACACCGCCGCGGCGCCGGAGCGCCGTCGTCGGTCCGCGAGCTCGGCGGCGAGCGCGGCCCGCAGCGGCGCGTCAAGGTGCGCGGTCGGCTCGTCGAGCAGGACCAGGCCGGCATCGCGGGCCAGCGCGCGCGCCACCCCGACCCGCTGCTGCTCGCCACCGGACAGCTCGGCTGGGCGCCGAGCCGCAAGCTGACCGACTCCCATCAGCTCCAGGAGGTCGGCCGCCCGCCTGCGCGCCTCGTTCGCCGGCTGCCCGCTGCGGCGAAGGGGGTAGGCCACCGTGTCGAGCGCGCTGAGGTGCGGCCAGAGCGCGTAATGCTGGAAGACGACCGCAACGTCGCGATCCTCCGGGGGCACCAGGGTCCGCGCGGCCGAGACCAGGTGGCCGGAAATCCACAGCTCACCCGCGGCGATCTCCACGAAGCCGGCGACCGCGTAGAGGAAGGTCGTCTTGCCGGAGCCCGATGGACCCAGGAGGACCATGGTCTCTCCGGCCGAGACCTGCAGCTGCAGGTCCGCCAGGACCGGCGCATCACCGTACCGCACCGCGACGGCACGGGCCTCGAGCGCGAGGGTCGGTGCGGGGATGGTCATCCCAGCACCCCGCCGGCCCACGGCCATCGGCGCACCACCAGGAGGAGCAGACCGGCCAGGAGGGCCACGACGGCGGTGAGGACCACGGCCAGCGCCGAGGTCAGGACCGGGTCGCCCACCTGCTGCAGGTTGAGGATGGTGACCGCCAGCGTCGCGGTGCGCGGGCCGTAGAGCAGGATCGAGATGGTGACCTCGTGGAGGGCGAAGACGAAGACGAGGATCGCGCCGGCGGCGATGGCCGGCGCCAGGAGGGGCAGCACCACGGTCCGCACGGCGGTGAGCAGGCTCGCGCCGCTGGCACGGGCCGCGTAGAGCAGGTCACCGGAGAGCCGGTCTGCGGCCCCGCTGATCGGTCGCTGGCCGAGCGCCCACAGCTTGGCCAGGTACGCGACCCCGATGATCGCGAGGGTGTCTCGCAGCGCCGAGCCGTAGGCGAGGAGCATGGCGACCGCCAGGACCGACCCCGGGACGGCGAAGGTGAGCGTCACCACGCTGTTGAGCCGCGGCCGCCAGCGGCTGCCCGCCGCAGTGGCCACCAGGCCGAGCACGACCGCCGCCACGGCCGTGCCCGCGGCGAGGAGCACGCTGTTCCCGAGATCGCCGAGCGCACGCGCGTCGAGTGCCCGCCCAAAGTTGGCGACGGTCAGGTTCGCGGGAACCGGAGCCAGGCCGACGGCGCGGGTCAGCGCCGTGAGCACCAGCGCCGCCAGGGGCACCAGGACCGCCAACGTGACGACCGTCCAGGCAACCGTGGTCGCCCACCACGGCGCGCGGCCGGCCGAAGCGCGCGGCCCGGTGCTCACGCCCGTGCGCGGCACCGCGCGTCCACCCAGTCGGTCCACGACGCCCACGATCGAAACGGCGACCACGACCATCAGGACGGAGAGGCTGATGACTCGTCGAAAGGCCTCGTCCGACGAGGCGAAGGCGAGGTCCCCGTAGATGCGGGTGGTCATGGTCGAGAAGCCGGCGGGTCGACCAAGGACCGCCGGCGTCCCGAAGGCGTTCATGGACGTCACGAAGACAAGACCGCCGGCGGCCACCAGCGCCGGCCACAGGAGCGGCAGGGTCACGGTCCGGAACGCGGTCCAGGAGCCGGCGCCGCTGGCGCGGGCCGCCCGCTCCAGGTCCGGCTCGGCGCGGACCCGCATGCCCCCCACCAGGATCAGGTACGCGAGCGGCACGGCTCCCACTGCCAGCACCAGCGACGATGCCCGCGGGGCCGATGAGCCCCGGGAGCTCGACTCCCAGCAGCCGATGCGACAGTCCCACCGGGCCGTAGGCGCGGGTCCAGCTCATGGCACTCACGAAGTCGGGGATGACCAGCGGCGCCAGGATGGCGAGGCGCAGCGCCGACCGGCCGGCCACCGCTGAGCGCTCGGTGAGCATCGCCGCTGCCAGGCCCGCCGCCAGCGCCAGTCCGGTGACCGCGAGAGAGACCCAGAGGCTGTTGACGATGGCGCCGGCCCCCGGCCCGCCGATCCCGTCCACGAGCGCCCCGAGGCCACTCCCCAGCCCCTCGGCGGCCAGGCGGGCGAGCGGCCAGGCGGCCAGCAGCCCGAGTGCGGCCAGGACGCCGCCCCAGGCCGCGAGCCGCCAGCGTCGTTCAGCCACCGAAGATCGACCGATATTCGGTGAGCAGCGCGTCCTGCCGATCGAAGAGGGCCGCCCAGTCCGGGGCGACCTGGGGTCCGTCGACGGCGGGGCCACCGCTCACGTCCGCGCGGATCGGCTGCCAGCCGGTCCCGGCAACGGCCGCCTGGCCGTCCTCGGAGAGGACGAAGTCCACGAACGACTGCGCCGCAACCACGTTCTGCGCGTCCTTCCAGACCGCAATGGGGCTGTAGATGGCGATGGCACCCGAGACCGGCCAGGTCATCTCGAGCGGCGATCCGGCGGCGATGGCGTCCCGCGCCGACTTGTCGAGGGTGATCCCGGCCAGGAACTGCCCTTCCGCGACGCCGGTCAGGGTGTCCGCGATGGACTGCACCTGGACCGCGCCGTTCGCCTTGAGCGCGCGGTAGTAGTCCATCCCGTAGCCATCGGCGGTGGCGAAGTAGCCCAGCGCGCCGAAGGCGGACCCGGCGAAGCCGGGGTCCGGGATCGCGACGCGACCCGCGAGGGAGGTATCGGTCAGGTCATGCCAGTCCCTGGGCGGATTCGCCATCCCCGGCGCGTGGACGATCACCATGTTCAGGAGGCGCGTCCCCCAGAACACGTTCGATCGATCAGCCGCCGGGACCGATGTCGCCTCCGCCGGCGTCCAGGCCCGGAACAGGTCCTTGGCCGCGTACGACTGGGTCGAGAGCGGATCGGTTGCCCACAGCAGGTCGGCCTGCACCGCGCCGCTGCGCAGCTCCCCGGCGATCCGCCCGTCGAGCTGCCCGGTGGGTGCGCGGAAGACCTCAACGCTTACGTCGGGGAACTGCCGGTTGTACGCAGCGATCACCGCGTCGATGGTGTCCTGGGTGACCGAGCTATAGAGGCGCAGCGTGCCCCTGGGCGGACCGGGCGAGCCCCCGACCGCGGGTGCGCTCACCGGCGTGCCCGACACCGGGGCGCAGGCGGCGAGCAGGGCGAGCGCGGCGAGCAGGGCGAGCGGGCGGAGCCGCGGCGCGCGGGATCTTCGGGCGCGAACACGAGCGGTCATGGGTATCAGAGCTCCTGTGACAAGCGGAAGACATCACGGCCAGCCTGGGCCGGCTTCCACGCCTGGTGCCGGGATCGGTTCACCGAATGGGCATCACCTTCCTATCGGGCGAGAGCGACCGCGGCGCCGGTGCGGGAGACGCGCCGGTTCGTGACATCGAGCTGGAGCAGTGAGTACCGGCGCAGGTTCGTCAGCTGGCGGCGGCTGAGCCGGTCGCAGATCCAGCCCCAGTGCATGGCAACCCACTCCCCGGGCTCCACGACGGCGGCGAGGCCCAGCCCGTTGGCGCCGCGGGTCACCGTCTCCGGCCGGTACGGACCCAGCCCCAGGTGCTCCCCGTCGAAGGTGAGCGGCTGGCTCATGACCACCGCCTGGTTGCCGTCGACGCTCAGCACCCGGCCCCAGCGGATGCGGCACTGGTCGAGGATGTGGAGCGGATGTTCCGCCCGCTCCCCGCGCAGCAGCCCGACCCAGGGGTAGACCCCGAAGACATGGAAGCTGTGGGTGGGCAGGGCGCCCGCCGGGATCGCCTCCGCGAGGAAGCCCCAGCCGGATCCGGCCCGCTTGCGGAACCGATCGAGCAGCGAGTTGCCGAAGGTCGTCATCTCGATCCGATCGAGCAGGCTGCTGCCGAGCCAGTAGGCCTCCACCACGCGCCTGTCGAGCGGGTTGCCGATGCCGGTCGATTGGGCGATCAGCTCGACGTAGGGCCAGGCACCGGCGAAGCCCCGGGCGAGGTCGGCGAGTCCGGGATCGATGATGCCGGCGGCCGCGTATTCGAGGAGCGTCGCGTGATCCTCGGGGCCGCAGTAGCCCAGCTCATTGGGCGGGTAGGCGTAGCGCGCGAAGACGACCGGGCCGTCGGCCGCCCAGCGGGTGGGCGATCCCGGCTCGGCGCTCGGCAGGGTCGGCGTCGCGGTCGGCGTCATGCCGGGCGTCGCGACGATGATCCCGTCCGGGTTCACACGCGCCTCCTTCCGCGCGGGACACACCCCGCGCACCCTCATCGTCGGCGGCGCGGCGTGCGAGCGCACCTGCCGGGCGGCCCACGACGGTCCGCCGAACGGACCGTGCCAACGGACCGAAGGGCCCCGCTGCTGCGAGCCCTGCCCTAGCCTTCCGGGCGGACCCAGGCCTCCTCGGGAGAGAGGGCCGAGAGCCGTTCGGGCCGGATCACACGGTAGACCTCCGATGGTAATCGGCGGCCGCCGTCCACGGTCAGCAGCCGATCGACGGTGATGCCGAAGTGCGCCTCGTTGCGCTCGAGGTACGGAGCGATCAGCGTCCAGTCGCCATCGGTCAGGCCCGCGAAGCGCCCCCCGTTGAGCTGGTCCTCGCCGAGCTTGCCGCGCGGGTCACGCACGAAGATCGCGCCGCCCGAGGCGAGCGAGAAGAGGTTCCCGCCGGGATAGGGCGTGTCGAGGTCGCAGACCTCGCCGTCCTCGTCCAGGCGCACGCCATTGAGGATCACGAAGCCGCCGCCGGCCGCCGGGTCGCCGGCCATGAACGACTCAGCGAGGTAGTCGAGGCAGGTCCCGTTGATCACGACCCGCGGACGACCCACCGCGTTGATCAGCGGACGGCCGGCTGCGCCGCCGCGGACGAAGACGTCGCCTCCCTTGGCCGCGTACATGAAGGTCTGCCCCACGTCGCCATGGATCACCAGCGTGCCCGCCTTGGTGACCTGCGCGAGCTGGTCCTGGCCCGATCCGTGCACGATCACCTCCGCGCCGTCGATGCCCGAGGCGAGGTAGTCGCCCGACGAGCCGAAGACCTCGATATGCGTGCCGGTCGAGTCCGGGCCCAGGCCGCAGGCGATGAACCGGTGGCCGCGGGTTCCGGTGATGGCGAAACGCCGGACGCCGGCGGTGTTGGCCTCGACAAGGAGCTGCCCTGGAGAACCAGGACCCTCCGGCGGCAGGCCGCGGGCGTCGATGACCAGGGTGGTCGTTGCGCCCTCGGTGGCCGAGGGCGGGATCGACGAGCCGGCACCGACCCATGCGTAGCCGGCTGAAGGCCGGTGCCGGATGGCATTGGTCACCTGCGAGACCGCGCCGTCGACCAGCGCCAGCACCGCGCTGCGCTTCCAGGGGGCCACCGGGTAGTTGCGGTCGAGGAGCGCGGCGAGCACGGTGAACGCGCGGTCGCGGTCCGTATCCCCACCATCGGCGCTCGCGGCCAGCGCGTCGAGCGTGCCGCGCAGGCCGTCGGCATCCCCGGCGGCGATGCGGCTGTTGATGCGGGCCAGGACCGCCTCGGGCGCGGCGTCCACAAGGCCGGCATCGGGCGTGCGAGGCTGCTTCGCGATGGGAAGCGGCGTCCGGGTCGTGTCCGTCTCGATGGTGCGGCCGAACTTGTCGCGTACCACGAGGGTCGCCCCATCCTGCGTGCGACGCACGGCGAAGGTGAAGGCGCCGCCATCGGTGTGGCTGCCCCCGCGGGCGCTCCAGTAGGTGTCCGCGCGGGGCCAGAAACGGGCGTCCTCGCGGGCCAGCGACTCCAGCAGCGCGTCGATCGCCTGCTTCTCGCTGGCCGCCATCCCGATGCTCACCTCGCCCGACTGGAGGGCGAATACCTGCGGCCGCAGCATGCTCGTGTCGGTGATCCCGATCAGTCGCAGCTCGCGCTCGCGCTGGGCGGACTGCGCAATGAGGAAGTACCACGGACCGTCCGGGGAGCCACGCAGGTGGTTCGCCTGCAGGAGCCGGTAGATGCGCTGCTTCTCCTCCGGAAGGAGCGCGAAGTCCCGCTCGGTGGTTGGCGCCAGGGCCTCGATCACGTACTCGAGCGGGTAGCCGTACGTCCGGTGGAGGAGGTCGAAGAGGAGCGCCGCCACCTCGGTATCGGTCAGGAAATGCGGGAAACGGTTGCGCTGCGCCAGGTGGGAGCAGATGGACGCGTAGTTCGCGAAGTCGCCGTTGTGGACCAGCGCCTCGTGGAGCCCCACGAAGGGATGGGCCCCGCCCGGATGCCAGACCCGGCCCTTGGTCGGATACCGATGGTGGCCGATCCACACGTGCGCGCCCATCTCCTCCAGGCCGTACACCCGGATGACGTCGTCGCCGTGCGCGACCAGCTTGAGGACGAGCAGGTCCTTGCCGTGCGAGAGGACGAAGGCGCGCTTCTCGCCGGTGGAGCTGTAGAACGCGGCGTTGAGGCGCACGCTGTTCTGGTAGACGAGCTCGTCCTCGATGGTCTCGACCTGCTCTGCGCCGATGCCGGTCTCGCGAGCGAACCGGCTGCGGGCCTCGGGGCGGACCCGGACCAGGTAGGCGGTGACGTCGGGGTGGTGGATCGAAGGATCCGGGGCGCGATCCTGGTGGGCCGGCAGCTCGACGACGTGGTCGACCTCGAAGAGCGGCGTGACGAACTGCGCCTCGACCTCGGCGCGGGCTCCCGGTTCGAGATACGCGATCGCCAGCAGGTAGCGCTCCACGAGCAACTCGGGCGGCACGCCCAGCCAACCGGCGTCCAGGCCCACCGCCGCGATGCCGCCGCCCTTGCCGTTCCCGCGGTTGCGCATCTGCTCCAGCGACTGGAGAAGGGCGCGCCCCGGGACGGGGACGCTGGCGGCCACGCCGACCACCCCGCAACCGCCCTCCGCCTCGACCTTGTGGGTGGACGCGGCATCGGCGGGGCGCAACCGGGCGGCCGAGGCGATCAGGGCCTCGGCGATGTCAGCGCGGTTCATGCGTCCCTCGCTCGTAGACGAGGAGGTCCGTTCGGCCGCGCAGGTCGCGGATGCTGGCCAACCCGAGGCCGGCCACGATCCGGCGCAGCCGTCGCTCGAACGACGCATACAGGTTCGAGATGCGCTCGGCGCCCCACCACGGATCCACGAGCTGGGAAAGCTCGGGATCGGTGGTCGTCAGCCCGAACGGGCAGCCGCGTCCGCGCTCGCAGTTGCTGCAGCGGGTGCATCCCAGGGCGACGAGCTCCACGGTGCCCAGCACGCAGCCGTCCGCTCCCAGCGCGATCGCCTTCGCGACGTCATCGGCGCTGCGGATGCCGCCGGAGGCGAGGACCACGAGCTCGTCGCGGATCCCCTCTTCGGCCAGGAACCGGTGGACGCGGGGCAGCGCCAGCTCAATGGGCATCGCGATGTTCTTCTTGGCTATCTCCGGCGCCGCGCCGGTGCCGCCGTACGAGCCATCGACGTGGAGGATGTGGGCACCGGCGTAGTAGCTCCCCACGGCGACCATGTCGACATCGGTCGGCGTCGAGACCTTCACCGAGATCAGCGAGCCGGGGCTCACGCTCCGAAGCCAGTCGATGTGCTTGCGATGATCCTCCACGGAGTAGACGCTGTGGAACGGGAACGGGCTGAAGAGGCTGACCCACGGGACGCTCTCGCGCATGGCGGCCACCGCGGCGGTCGCCTTGTCACCGAGCAGGTGCCCGCCCAGGCCCGGCTTGGCGCCCTGCGCGTACTTGATCTCGATGATGCGCGCGCGCTGGATCGTCTCCTCGCGGATACCGAACATGCCGGTCGCCACCTGGGTGATCACGTGGCGCGCGTACGGCACCAGGACGTCGGGATAGCCGCCCTCGCCGGTGGAGGTGAAGGTGCCCCATTCCTTGGCTGCCATGGCCCGGGCCAGCATCACCTCCTCGCTGACGGAGCCGTAGGACATCCCGGCGCCGTACCAGGGAATGGGGATCTCGATGGACGGGCCATCGCCGCGGCGGTTCAGGGGGATCCCCAGCGCAACCTGCGCCGGATCGGCGCGGTCGCCCTCCGGCGCGAACCGGAATGCGAGGGCGTCGAAGCCTCCACCGGAGGCGCCGGTCCCCGTCTCGAGGGTCGCCGGCCGACCTGCCGCCTGCTCCCAGGTCGACAGGATGAGCGGCGCCGTCCAGCGCGCGTCGCCCATCGCCGGAGGCGAGCCGTGCGACCCGCCCGGCCAGGCGTCGAACCCGTCGTGGAGCGCATGGATGTGCTTGCGGATGACGGGATCCCGCGAGTCGGCTGTCATGCCGTGGGCTCCCAGCCGGCGATCTCCCCGAAGGCCTCACGCTCCATCTCGTCCTGGAAGATCGTCCGTCCCAGCTCACCGCGCAGGCGCCGGACCTCGCGAAGGCCCATGGCGCCCAGGACCTCGAGCAGCTGATCGCGCCACGAGGCGACCAGGTTCTGCAGCCTGCCCGTTCCCCACTCGAGGCTCATCCGCTGCGGGAACCGCGGGGGATCCGAGCCCAGGTCCGCCTGGAGGGCGAGCCACAGCGGGAGGTCCAGCGCCACGAGGTCAAGCCCGCAGGCGATGGCCTTGGCGGCGTGCTCCGCCTGCCGGACCCCGACGCTGCCGATCAACGTGACCCGGTCGCGGAGCCCGGCCTCGACGAGCGCCTCGTGCATCGCGCGCAGCTGTCGGGGAAGGTCGGGCGCGAGCTGCTGTTCGATGGTGGCGACCACGTGGATGACCTCCGCGCCCTCGGTGATCAGCGGGGCGAGGTCGGTGCCCAGGGGCACGCGCCAGACGAGGATGGCGCCCGGGGATTCGGCGCGCCGCAGCGCACCCCGTTGCCGGTCCGCCGGGTCGAGCAGATCGAGCTCGAGGAGTGGTGGGTCGCCATCGGCGCCGTGGAGGGCGCCATCGGTCTCACCGGAGGGAATGACGGCCGCCAGCTGGTCTCCTGTCAGTGAGCCCGGGGCGGCGAACCGCGCGGGCAGGAGCGCGAGCGTGCCGGCGCGGAACGCGGTCTCCGCCAGGATCGCGGCCACCGGCGTCGTGTCGGCGAGACCGGTCCCGTCCAGGACGAACGGCAGCTCGACCCACCGGAGCGGCGGCGCCGGGTCGACCGGCTGGCCGGCATCGTCGAACGTGAGCGTTGGGAGCTTCCCGCCGATCTCGACGGCCGTCGAGATCGTCTCGCGACCATGGATCCCGTCTCGCGTGGGCCGCACGATCTCCGACATGTCGAGCCACATGCCGTCCCAGCTGGTCCCGCCGAACCGACCGCGATACCCCGCTCCCCGAACCGGCACCCGCCCGGTGCGCGCCTCGTACAGGATCGTGTCCACCTGGTCCGGTGCGAGGCCCGGCGCCGCGAGCCGGCTGCGGGCCGGGTTGGGCTCCACGCGCACCATCTCCGGGTACTGCACCGTGCAGCGCAGGCAGCCGACGCAGTTCTCCTCACGCGGCCAGAGGCCGCCCACGGGCCGAGAGAAGACACCGTAGACGCACGGGCGGCTGAGGGAGACACGCAGGTCGCCGCGCGTCTCGATCATTTCCCGCACGACGAGGGCGATGAGCTTGTGTCGCTTGACGCGGACACGGAAGCGCGGCGGCACCGGGGTGAGCTCCGGCATCGGCTGGGTCTGAAGGTGATAGCGCCGATAGGTCTTCGACTCAGTCGACGCGGTCATTGCCGATCTCGGTCACCTCGCACGGAACCGCCCCTGCGGGGGGCGGATCAACCCGGTGATGGTAGCCGTCGGCGAGACCGCGCGGGCGGGCGTCGCGCCTGCCCCGGCTTGTGCAGTGCGCACAACGGCGCCAGCGCCTGGTCGAGGCCTGCGGACGGCGAACCTCGCCGCCCTGCAGGCGATGGTCTCCGACGCCGACCTCGATCGGCGCGGCCTGCACCCGTCGCTGGGCGAGGTGACGCTGCGGCAGCTCAGCTCCACGTGGGCCGTCCACGACCTGGATCACGTCTCCCAGGTGTACGCCGGACCCGCCGGCTCGCACGACGCGGAGGTCGGCCCCTGGAAGGTTTTCCTGGGGATCCTGCTCCGGCGCGAAGACCCGTCGGCGATCCCCGGCTAGTCAGTCGGCGAGGGTCGGCACCGGCGCCTGCGCCGCGCCGGGCGCGGCATCTGCAAGCGGGCCGACCACGGCCTCGACCGCGGCAAGGATCTCGCCCGACCGCACCAGCTCCTTCATGCGGGTGTGGTCGACGTGCAGCGGCCGATCCTCGTCGAGGTGGGCCACGCTCCGGCGGATCGCCTCGCGGGCGGCTTGCGTGCCGCGTCCAGGGGTGAACTCCCGGAAGTCCAGGGCCTGGGCCGCCGCCATGAGCTCGATCCCCAGCACGCCGTAGGCATTGTCCAGGATCTGCCCATTCTTGATGGCGGTGGTCATCCCCATCGAGACGAAGTCCTCCTGGTCCGCGGCGGCGGGGATGGACTGGATCGAGGCCGGCGTGGACAGGATCCGCTGCTCGACGATGAGGGCATCGGCGGTGTACTGGCTCAGCATCATCCCCGAGTACATCCCGGCGCCGGCGGTCAGGAAGGCCGGCAGGCCCACCGAGAGGGCCGGGTTCGTGAGCCGGTTCAGGCGTCGCTCGGAGAGGACGCAGACCATGGTCACTGCGGCGCCCACGAGGTCCATGGGCAGCGAGACGGGCGTCCCCTGGAAGTTGGCGCCGGTGAGGGTCAGCGAGTCGGAAGGGATGAAGATGGGGTTGTCCCCGACCCCGTTCAGCTCGATCTCGACCTGCCGCTTCGCGTACGCCACCGCATCGCGGGCCGCGCCGATGACCTGGGGCGACGAACGCATCGAGTAGGCGTCCTGGACCTTCGTCCTGATCCGGCCGGTCAGCAGGTCGCTGCCCTCGATCACCCGCCGGATCGACGCGGCGCTGCGGATGGCGCCGGGGAAGCCCCGCAGTTCGTGGAGACGCGTGTCATATGGCTTCATGTTCGCCACGAGCGCCTCGAGGCTCATGGCGCAGGCAATCTCCGCCTGGGCCAGCCAGCGCTCGATGTCGTGCAGCTGCAGCGCGCTCATGGCCGTCAGCACGTTCGATCCGTTGATGGTGGCCAGGCCGTCGCGCGCGCGAAGGCCCGGCGGGCTGATCCCCGCGCGGCGCAGGGCCTCCGCTCCGGGGAAGCGTTCGCCGCGGTACCAGGCCTCTCCCTCGCCCATCAGCAGCAGCGCGATCTGGGCCATGGGGGCGAGGTCGCCGCTGGCGCCCACCGACCCCTTCTGGCAGACGACCGGCGTCACGCCGCGGTTCAGCATCTCGACCAGCATCAGCGTGATCTCCGGACGGCAGCCCGAGTTGCCGTGGGCGTGGACGTTGATCCGCCCGGCCATGGCCGCTCGGACGACCTCGACCGGAGCAGGTTCGCCGATGCCGGCCGCGTGGTTGTAGACGAGGTAGCGCTGGAACTGCTCGACCTGGTCGTCGGGCAGGACGACCTCCGACAGCTCGCCGATGCCGGTGTTGGTCCCGTACATCACCTCGTGCGCGGCAAGCTTGCGCTCGATCATGGCGCGGCAGTCCCGGATCCGCTCGAGCGCGGCGGGGGCCAGCTCCACCGGCTCACCGTCGCGGGCGATGCGGACCAGCCGCTCCACGCTGAGCGAGGCGCCGTCCAGGGCGATGGTCATGCTGCAGTGTCCTCCTCCGCCGCCAGCGTGGGGGCGCGCAAGACCGGGCGGCCAGTGCTGACGGTCCCGAATCTCACAGTAACAACAACGGGAACGTCGACCACATAACGGGACCATTGGACCTGTTCGCGACAGCCGGACCCGATGAGGATCGCGCTTGGCCGAGGGCGCTCCGCGATCGGATGGGAGAACGTCGCGATGCACTACCTGCGCAACCTGGGACGGCGAAAGCTGCGGACCACGCTGACCGTCCTTGGCATCACCATCGGGATCTGGGCCCTGGTGGTCTTCGGATCCATGGCCAACAAGATCACCGCCCTGGTCCAGGGCGGCAGCACCTACTACGCCGACAAGGTCATCGTCAGCGACGGCTCCGGCGGGACGGGCGGCTTCAGCGCCGTGCCGATGTCCATGGCGGTGGCCGATCAGCTCGCGGTCGTCCCCGGGATCGACGTCGTCGTCCCGTCCGTGATGATGCTCATGGACGACCAACCATCCGGCGTTTCCATGGGGGTGTCGCCCATGATCGGCGGCACGCCGGCGGGCGCAGACCAGGGTCATGAGACCTTCACGGTGAGCTACGCCAGCGGACGCGCGCTCGCGACCTCCGACGAAGGCACCCACGTGACCGTGCTGGGCTCGGACATCGCCCAGAAGTACGACAAGCGGGTGGGCGACGCGATCGAGCTGCGGGGAGTCACGTTCACCGTGGTGGGCATCCTGGAGCCGACGCTGACGGCACCCGACCAGGAGGCGCTGGTCCCCATGCAGGCCGCGCAACAGCTGCTGGTCGCCTCCCTTCCGCCCATCGTCCAGCAGGGCGTCTCCGCAACCCAGGTGGCGACCTCCATGGTCGTCTACCTCAAGGACGGGGCGGACCCCGAGATCGTGGCGGCCCAGATTCGCCGAACGCTCCCCGACGTGGCGACCATGACCGGCAAGGACTTCGACCAGCAGGTCGGGTCGGCCACGGCGATGCTCAACGCGATCCTCTTCGGCATCGCGCTCATCAGCCTGGTGGTGGGTGGCCTGTCGGTGATCAACACCATGGCCATGGCCATCGCGGAACGGACGCGCGAGATCGGCATCAAGCGCGCCATCGGCGGCAGCCGGTTCCGGATCGTCCGTGAGCTGGTAGCTGAGTCGGCCCTCATCGGCTTCATCGGTGGAACGCTGGGGCTCGCGCTGGGGGCGATCGTCGTGATCTTCGGCAACGAGGCCGGACGCTCGTCGGGCACCGTCCTCTTCCAGCTCACGGTCGGGACCGCCGTGACGGCGATCCTGTTCGCAACCATCCTCGGGGCCCTCGCCGGATTCGTGCCGGCCCTCAACGCCGCGCGGCTCGATCCGATCACCGCGCTGCGCTACGAATGACCACCGCGCAGCGATTCGGAGAGCGAACGATGTCACTTCTCGAAGGCCGCAACCTGCGGAAGACCTACCGGCTGAGCCGGCACAACAGCGTCGAGGCGCTGCGCGGTGTGGACGTCACCGTCGAGCGCGGCGAGATGATCGCGATCATGGGACCGTCCGGCTCGGGAAAGAGCACCCTGATGCACATCCTGGGCCTGCTGCATGCCCCCGACCAGAGCGGAGGGCCGCCTCCAGAGCTGCGTTTCGACGGGCGCGACATGGTGGGGCTCAAGGACAGCGAACGGACCCGCATGCGAGCGAGCCAGATGGGCTTCGTGTTCCAGGACTTCAACCTGGTGCCGACGCTCACGGCGCTCGAGAACGTCCTGCTGGCCGCGGACTATGCGGGCATCCGGGGTTCGAAGGCGAAGGCTGCGGGGCTCGACTCGCTCGCGCTGGTCGGGCTGGCCGATCGCAACGGTCACCGTCCGGCGGAGCTTTCCGGCGGCGAGCAGCAGCGGGTTGCGCTCGCGCGCGCGCTGGTGAATCGTCCATCGCTGATCCTCGCCGACGAGCCGACCGGCAACCTGGACTCGGAGCGCAGCAACGAAGTGTTGCTGATGCTTCGCGAGTTCAATCGCACCCACGGCCAGACGATCATCCTGGTGACGCACGACAGCGAGGTCGGCGACGCCTGCGACCGGATCGTCCGCGTGCGCGACGGAAGAATCCAGGAGCCGATCACCCCCGTCGTGGAGCGGGCGATCCCGGAGGAGCGGGTCCTGGTCACGGCATAGAGCTCCGTGGCGGAGCCCGGTTCCGCAGCCGGGTTCCGCCCCGACACGCGAATTCCGCTCCGACGGCCCCGGCTCTGGGGCCGCGCCGTCACTCGTGCAGCGCGCGCTCCATGCGGCGGTCCGGCACGATCCAGATGATGGCGACCGCGCCGTAGATCGCCACGGCCACCGCCGGGGCCACGAGCGCGATGGGAATCGCCACGAGGTACAGGATGGGCGAGATCGTCCCCTTGAAGTCGCGACCCACGGCCATCGCAAGCACGGGAGACTGGCCGGGAGCGCGGATGAGGGACTGCACCAGCACGTAGTAGGCGACCGCCGCGAGCAGCAGGAAGCACCCGTACACCGCAACGGGCACGGCGCCGAAGCTCGTCTCTCCCACCCATGCCGTGCCGAACGGGAAGAGGGAGAGCCAGAAGAGCAGATGGAGATTCGCCCACAGAGCGGGTCCGTGGACCGTGGTGGTCGCCTGCAGCAGGTGATGGTGGTTGGCCCAGTAGATCCCCAGCAGCACGAAGCTCAGAACGTAGCTGGCGAAGGTGGGCCACAGCGGGGCCAGGTCCTCGATGCTGGCGCCGTGCGGCGGCCGGAGCTCCAGGACCATGATCGTGATGATGATGGCGATGACCCCGTCGCTGAAGGCCTCGAGACGTCCCTTGCTCACCCGTTCACCTGTTGCACCTGGTTCCCTGCCCTTGGGGCGGCATCCTAACGCGCACTGCCAGTCGAGCGACGAGAATCGCCCCGGCAGCGCCGTCAATCCGGGGGAACAAGCCAAGCCAATGCAGACCATGGAGGGTCCAATGAACGAGCCAGCCGCGCGGACCGGGATCACCGGCGTTTCGACCGTCGCCGTCCCGGTGGCCGACCAGGAGCGCGCCCTCGCGTTCTACGTCGGCACGCTTGGGTTCGAGGTGCGACGCGATGCCCCGTTCGGGCCAGGAAGGCGATGGATCGAGGTAGCCCCGCCGGGCGCGGCCACCACGATCGCATTGCCACCCCTGGGCGATGTGATCCCCGGCATCGACACCGGGGTTCGACTCACGACCCGCGATGCGGAGGCCGACCATGCCGCGCTCCACGAACGAGGCGTGGCGGTGTCCGAGGTCCTGCACTTCGGGCCGGGCGTGCCGCCGATGTTCACCCTGCGTGACCCGGACGGGAACACGCTGTACATCGTCGAGGCCATGGCGTAGGGCACCCCTGGCGTCACGGAGCGCAGTTCAGCCGGGCGCACCGCCCCCGCGCCGCCGAGCTACGGGGCGCTTTCCTGCGGCCGTGAACCGTCGCGGCTGCGCTCGAGCATTCGCTCCAGGCCGAACACGATCAGGTCGACCGTGTTCTGCCACCAGCCGTCCGGGTCGCTGAGCCAGACCTCCGCCGTGTCCTCCGCGCTTGCGAGCAGGTTCGGGAACTCGTCGGGAGGCAGGCTCAGCTGGACGAGCGCGAACCGCCGTCGGAGCAGGTCTTCGAGCGATTCCAGTCCATGCCGATCGCCCGGTCGTCCGTGCTGTGGGCCCACGTGCTGACGTCACTGATCGCCAATCTCGTCTCGCTCGTGGTCGTCGTGCTCGTCGCGCTGGTCATGGGCTTCCGCTCACCGGCGGGGGTGCTGGCCTGGCTCGCGGTCGCCGGCATCCTGGTCCTGTTCACGCTGGCGCTCACGTGGCTCGCTGTGATCCCTGGCCTGACCGCGACATCCGTGGACGGTGCCAGTGCGTTCTCCTATCCGCTCATCTTCCTGCCGTTCGTCAGCTCGGCGTTCGTGCCCACCGCCACCATGCCCGGCCCGGTGCGCGCTTTCGCCGAGAACCAGCCGGTGACCTCGATCGTCAACGCGATCCGCGACCTGTTCACCCGGCAACCGGTGGGCACCGGCATCTGGATCGCCCTCGCCTGGTGCGTGGGCATCCTCGTCGTCGCGTACGTCCTCGCCATGGCCACGTACCGCCGCAGGATCTCCGCGTAGCGCACCAGAGGCTGAAGGGTCGCGGGTCGACGACGCCATGACCCCGCTGCGGCCTGCATCCCGGTCAGGAATCGAGAAGCGCCTCTCATGGCCGCCGGGTACATTCATGCGGCACAGCAGTCCCTCGTCGGGGTCGAAACCAGCAACGGTCCGCGACCGTTGCTGTGGGCTCGCAGCCGCCGCCCCGACTTCGGAGGTCCCAGGCGGCACACGGAGCGGATCATGTCTTACGTCGTGGATTTCACCAACGTCTCGACCATCGGCCTGGAGTCCTCGCCGGTGGCGCCGGCGCTTGCCGGTCTTCGGGCCAACGAGGCTCGCTACTTCAAGAACAAATACGCCCATGACTTCACGGTGCAACCGGCGCGCGAGGCCGGGGAGGCCATCGACCGGGTGCACGGCATCCTCCGCGAGGAGCGCGGTATCACCATCGCAGCTCGGCCCTTGGAGGCGACGGACTTCCGGGTCGAGAACATCCGGTGGACCTACGTCTTCTACGAGAGCGGTCTGTCGATCAACGTGCTGTACACGATCGACGATCCCAAGAAGCGGGCCGTCGGGTTCAAGCTCTCCGATGGAATGGAGATTCCCGCCGAGCTGGCCTCGTTCAAGTTCGCAAGGCAGAAGTCCAAGCTGGCCGGCACCATCCGGGGTTCGTTCTTCGTGATCAAGGGCGAGTACTGACCTCGACCGGGACGGGGTCAGGGGAACGTGCCACCGTCGACGTGAACGTCAGGGCGAGAGGGGCTTAACCCGGTCCGGCCTAGCGTGGTGCCCGCATAGCAGCTGCCGGCGACCGCAAGTCCGCGCAGGACGAGGTCAATGACGAGGGTGCGTGCCCGGGAACTCGGGACCTCGTGTGCCCCGCCGCCGTCGGCGGGGCATCCCGCGATCGAGGGTTCATCCAGCGATGGGTGCCGGAGGGGTCCGCCTGCGACCTCCGGGTCGAGGGTCAGCCGCCTCGGGCCAATGCCATCGGAAACATGTTACCTGTGGGTACTGGTCGGGGCGAGAGGGCTTGCCCCTCTGATAACCACCTCAGCGTGGAAGTGATCCGACTCGCTCATTCCGCTGGACGCTGCCACTCTGTCTCCGCCTATCTGGAGATGCCGGTCAGGAGGACGTCGAGCGTCGCATCCAAGTCGGAACCGAATCCAGCCATCTCCTCGTCGCGAGATGCCCATCGGTAGAGCACCCCGAGGTACGCGTCGAACAGGACGAGTCCGGCCCGATCGGCGTCGATCCGGGAGTCGACATCGCCCCGCACCTGCCCTCCTCGGATGGTGTCGGCGAACACCCGCGGGGTGTCGGATTCGGCGGCCAGCAATGGACCACCGGCCTGGAGCCACGCTCGGGCCATCGCGCGCCCGGTGCGTGGATTCTGGTCGAACATCCCCGCGATGACGTGGAGCGCAAACGCCAATTGGGGTGCGGTGCGAGCCGCACGCGCCTCGTTCTCGGCGAGACGGTTCGCCAGCTCGGCACGGCGGTCTTCGAACCAGGCAAGGATGAGGTCCGACTTGCGGGGGAAGAAGTTGAACACCGTGGCCCGCGCGAAGTCGGCCGACTCCGCGATCTCGTCCATCGTGGTGGCCTCGTAGCCCTGGGCCGCGAACAGAGCGATTGCGGCGTCAAGGATGCGCTGCCGCGTCTCGCGCTTCTTTCGCTCACGCCGACCCGAGCCCCTTGACAACTTCATACCTCAGTATAAATATGGACCCCCATTCAGTATAGCGTCCATCTCTCGAAGTCAGGGAACAGAATCACATGCAGGAACTCGTCGTCGATTTCATCACCTCCCTTGACGGCTACGGAGCCGCCGACGGATGGCCCGGGTGGTGGGGCCTCCAGGGACCTAAGGACCTCGGCTGGCTCGCGCAGCAGCCCGAGCGCGGCTATACGATCCTGATGGGGGCGACGACCTACAGGACGTTCGCGGCGCTTGCCGACTCAGGAACATCGGGCCTCGACCCCGGCGAGCGACGAGACCGCCAGCATCGCCGAGATCTCGAATGCCGACAAGGTCGTGTTCTCGTCGACCCTGCAGGAACCCTTGGGGTTGCCCAATACGCGCCTCGTCCGAACCGATCCGATCGAAGCCGTGCGGACAATGAAGCGCGACGCGACCACCCCGATGCGCGCCCTCGGCAGCCTCTCCCTGTGGCGGACGCTGCTCGTGGCTGGCCTCGTCGATCGATTCCGGGTGGTCGTGTTTCCCGTGATCACCGGCCGAACCGGCAGCGACCGGATCTACGACGGCTATCCCGATCTCGCGTTGGAGATGGTCTCCAGCCGAACGTTTGACGGCCGGACGCAGCTGCTCGAGTACGTACCCACCGTCCTGTCCGGACCGCCGGGCTCGTAATCCGTCGGCTACCAAGAAACCCATCGGCGTCCCCCGTCCTCTGGCGCCGACAGCAAGGAGCGCCAATCGTGTCACTCGCCCGCGTCCAGTTCTTCTCCATCTCGCTCGACGGCTTCGGCACTGGCGAGGGCCTCAGTCTCGAGGCCCCGTTCGGTCATGCCGGCGAGCGCCTGCACGAGTGGATGTTCGTCACCCGCTGGTGGCGCCAGATGGTCGGCGAGCCGGGCGGTAGTTCCGGCATCGACGACGCGCTCCTGCGGCTGCACGCCTCGGGAGTTGGCGCCGAGATCATGGGTGCCGGCAAGTTCGGCTACCCCGGCTGGCACGAGGATCCTGACTGGCGGGGCTGGTGGGGTCCGAATCCACCATTCCACACCCCGGTATTCGTCCTGACCCACCACCCACGCCCATCGATCGAGATGGAAGGCGGCACGACGTTCCATTTCCTGGACGCCTCACCCGAGGAGGCGCTCCGGACGGCTCGCAAGGCCGCAAACGGCCTCGACGTCCGCATTGGGGGAGGTCCCACCATCATCCGCGAGTTCCTGGCTGCGGGACTCATCGATCACCTGCACGTGGTCGTGGTCCCGATCCTGCTCGGCCGGGGCGTACGACTCTGGGACGGCCTGGAGGGGCTCGAGAAGGACTACGCGATCGAATCCGCCACCACGCCCAGCGGTGTCGTCCACGTGCTCCTCAGTCGGACCATGAGCTGAGCTCATAAGAATCGCGCTCGGCGCGTCGACCAAGCGATGAACTGCCCGCGTGACCGCTATGTTCGACCGGTGACCCATCTGCTCAGGCGGCTCGGCAACATCGGCGCCGAGTCCACCGACGACTTGGAGACGAAGAGCCTGAAGGCCCTTCTCGTGTACCTGGCCGTGCTGATCTGGCCGATCTCAATCGTGTGGGCTGTCCTGTATCTCGCGCTCGGGGCTCCTGCGGGCTCCGTTGCCTTCCTCTACTTCCTCGTCTCGGTGGCCTCGATCGGCCTGTTCGCGCGCACGCGCAACTTCGAGCTCCTGCTTCGCATCCAGCTGCTCGACATCACGCTTGCGCCCACGCTGTCCATGTGGCCGACAGGCGGCTTTCTTGCGTCGGGTGCCGTCGGCGTATGGGGCATCCTCGGACCACTCGGGGCGCTCGTGTTCACCAGCGTTCGCTCCAGTGTCCGCTGGTACTTCCTGTTCGCGATTGCTTTCCTCGGCGCGGGCGCCCTGGGCGAGCTGACCGGTGGCATCTCGGTGCTGCCGAGGTGGTTCAGCACCACGATGCTGGCGCTGAACGTGGTCGTCGCTGGCGCGGTCATGTTCACGCTGCTCGCCGTGTTCGCCCGGCAGCGGCAGGACGCTCAGGACCGTGCCGAAACGCTGCTCCTCAACATCCTGCCGCGCGCCATCGCGGACAAGCTGAAGGAACAGCCACAGACGATCGCCGACGCCTTTGCCTCCGCCTCGATCCTGTTCGCCGACGTCGTCGACTTCACGCCGATGGCACAACAGGTCTCTGCGGCGCGGGTGGTCGAGATGCTGGACCTCCTGTTCGGTCACTTCGATGCGCTGGTGGAGCGCTACTCCCTGGAGAAGATCAAGACGATCGGCGACTGCTACATGGTCGCGGCGGGCATTCCGTCACCCCGACCGGATCATGCCCAATCGCTCGCGTTGGTGGCACTCGACATGCTCGATAGCGTCCGAGAGCACGGTGCCGTGGGCTCGCTCGGCTTCGAGCTGCGCATCGGCATCAACTCCGGCTCGGTGGTGGCGGGGGTGATCGGTCGCAAGCGGTTCCTGTACGACCTGTGGGGCGACGCGGTGAACACCGCCGGGCGCATGCAGACCGAGTCGACGCCGGGCAACATCCAGATCACGCGGGCGACCTACGAGCTGTTGAAGGAGGAGTTCGTGTGCGAGCCGCGCGGTACGGTCCAGGTCAAGGGCAAGGGACCGATGGAGACCTGGTACCTGCTCGGCCGCCGATAGCAGCCGGCGACTTTGCGTCCTCCCGATGGTGGGCATTTTCGGCCGTGGTGCTTGAAGCCACCTTGGCTGCGGTGGTCGATCGCATAGCGGGTGTCGCCAGATTTGGCGACGTAGTCAGCGTCGACCATCGAATTCGCACGAACGTGCGAAGCGACGCGGAACCGCTGGCGTGAGCGTGAGAATGGGACGTTTAGGTCATTTGGTCGGGGCGAGAGGGCTTGCCCCTTCGATAATCACCTCAGCGTGGAAGCAATCCGGCTCGCTCACATGACCGGCGCGATCAGCTCAAGCGTCGGGAAGTACGTCCGGTAGCGCGTCTGATCACGGGTCAGGAGCCGGTAGCCAGCGATCGCGGCATGGGCGCCGATGTAGAAGTCCGGGAGCGGCGAACGCCTGGACCCGCCAGCTGCCCGATAGCGCAGGAAGGCCTTGCCGGCCAGGAAGGCGGCCTCATAGGGCAGGTGCTCACGGCGGTACAAGTCAGGCGGCAATGCCTCTTCCAGCCTTTCGATGGAGTCGAAGCCGACCGATACTTCGGCGTAGATGAGCGCGTTGATGATCAGGATCGCCTCGTCCGCCGCCCGCTCGAGCGAGCTGCTCGACCACGCGGCCCAGGTCGGGTCATCGGTCACGACATCGAGCAGGACGTTGCTGTCGACGATGACCGGTGTCACGCGTCGTCCCGGGTCAGGGCCATGATCTCATCGGTGCTCATCGACACATGCCCGGCGCTCCGGCGCAGCTGCCCGACCGCTCGGGCCCCTCGGCTCGGTCGACGCGCCGCACGCGTCTTAACGATCCGGACCCCATCGGGCTCCACGACGAACTCCACGTCTGTCTCGGGCAGGAGCCCCGCCTGTTCTCGCACCGCCTGAGGAATCGTCACCTGGCCCTTCGAGGTTATTCGCATCTGTGTCCTCTTTCTTACCGGTAAGAGTAACACATGCCCCGTCGAGACGCCTCATGACGGCACGCTGGTCCGATCCAGGTCGACTACCCGGCTCCCCCCACCGGGTACGTCCGCTCCGTCAACCCTGTTGCCGGTCGATGAGCGGCCGCGGGACCCCGCAGCCCGCTCAGCTGAAGCGCATCACGAACATCAGCCCCAGGACCACCAGCATCACGCCAAGCTCAACCCGCAGTGCCGATACGAACGCCCGACGACGGCGCAGAAGCGCGCCCGTGTCGCCGTGCAGGGCGGCTGACCACGCTTCATCGTCGTCCAGATAGGCGCGCACCCTCGGTGTGCCGAGTCGCGCTCCGATCGCGAACGTCACCACGATGAGTGCGAGCGCCGCGGCCCAGGCCAGGCCATAACGGCTCGAGAGGTCATCGATCGTGTGGATCCGTCCGAACACGGTGCCGCGGAGAACGCCGCTCAGCGCGACGACGAGCGCGGTCGGGATGACGACCCGCTGGTAGCGCGCAACGAGGGATCGTCCGAGCCCGCGCTGCGTCTCTATCGGCTGGCGGAACCACGCCGGCAGGATCAGGTGCTGCCACGCCAGGTGCCCGCCGAGCCAGGTGATCGCGGCCGTCACGTGGAGTGCCTGGATGAGCCACGCAGCGAAGTCCATGCGTCCCTCCTCGCGACCACGATAGCCGCAACATCGAGCGACGGTCCGTCATGCGGCGAGCGGGCTGCTAGGTAGCGGAGGCGGCGCGCGCTATTTGCGACGCGGGCTTGAAGACGGCGCCAGCAGTTGGGCCGCCATCGTTTCAGCGAGCCAGCTCTCCCACTGATCGGGCGACCAGCCGCAACGAGCGAAGAGTCGGTAGACCAGGGGCGAGTTGAGGACCCAGGCGATGTCGACGGCGGCGCCGATGTCGAGATCGCCGCGCAGCCCACCCAGAGCGGCCAGGACCTCGATGACGCTCCGAAACGTCTCACGCCGGTCGGCGCTGCCGCGGCGCTCCAGGTCGGCGATCTCGGGTTCGGCGGGGGCGGCCTGCCAGACGACCTCGAACAGGTCCGCCTGTCGCTCATGCGCCGACCGAGTCAGCGAGACCCAGCGGCGCACCAGCGCAGCAGGATCCTGCTCGGACAGCATCTCCTGCCACCAGGGCCGCTGGCTCAGGGTCTGAGCATCAGTGTCGCCGCGGGCGCGTGACCTGGCCACCTCGAGGAGGAGGTCGGACTTGGTCGGCGCCACGAGCTTCACCGTCGCGAGCGAGACGGCGGCCCGTTCGGCGACGGCGGCCAGCGTGGTGCCCGCGTAGCCGAGGCTGATGAACAGCGAATCGGCCGCCTCCAGCACCGCCGTGCGCGTGGCCCGCGCGGCCGCCTCCCGCCGAGGAGAGTGAGCGAGTGAGACGTTCCGCGTCACGCGCGGGACACTGAGCTACCGCAAGGGAAGCTCGGAACATCTGACCGCTAACGCCGGTGAGACGGTCGTCATCGAGCCGGGCGTCGTGCACTCGTGGTGGAACGACGGCCCGTCGACCCTCGAGCTGGAAGGGACCATCGAGCGCGCAGGAAGATTCCAGTCCTTCCTTGAGACGGTCTATGGCCTCATCACGGACGGCCGTGTTGCCGAGCGCGGAGTCTCGAACCTGCTCCAGATGGCCGTGGTCGCCCACGAATTCAGAGAAGACATCGTTCTCGTGGAGCTTCCCGGACCGGCTCGAGCCCTGCTGCCCCTGCTCTCGCGGGTGGGCCGGCTCCGCGGCTACCGGGCCTCATACCCGCGCTACAGCGATCCGGGCACGTCAGGTCCATAGCTGTGTATTCCTCAGCGAACCCGTGGAGGCCCAGCATGCGCATCACGAAGGTCACCGCGTTCTCGTTGATGGTCACTGGCCCGCTCCTCATTGTCGGCGCGATCATCCATCCGCACGCGCCCGATGCGCAGAACATGGCTGAGGTGGCCTACACCCAGACCGGCCAGGCTGCGTGGTGGCCAGCGCACGTATTCCTCGTTCTCAGCTACGTCGCGTTCGCGGCATTCCTCTTCGGGGTTTCGCGGATCGACGGCCTGCCGTACCAGGTTGTGCGAGTCCTGCACATCGCACTGCCGCTCGCCTGCCTCTGTGTCGCGGCGATGGTTGTCCATCTCCTGCTGCCCCTCGGGCGTGAGAGCGTCGCGAATTCGCAGGAGGGTTGGGCGTTCTGGGCGAAGGACGTCGCAGAGTCAGCGGATGCGGTGTGGGCGCTGGTCGTTGCGGCGGTTGCATGGTCGCTCGGGCGGGCGGGGATCGTGGGCAACCGACTGACCGCTTCACTTGGCCTGGCTGGCGCTCTTGGCTTCGCCGTCTTCTCAATCGGCGTGCCATTGACCGGTATCCTTCTCCCCATGGACCTTGTCCGGGGGCTTGTGCCTCTCGCACCGGTCTCCGGGATCCTCATCGTCAGCTGGACGGTCGGCGCCGGCGTCATGGCTTTGCTCGACAGCCAGCAAGTGGCCTAGGGCGTGTCCGCAAGACGAACGTCCGGGGAGCCACAACGGGTGGGCTCATGGAATCCAATCGGGCCCCGCCGAACCGCCGACTGAAATGGTCGGGGCGAGAGGAGTCGAACCTCCATCACCGACCTTAGCGTCCGTTCAAGAAGGCTCAATTGCGCCGTAATCGGTGCTGATCGCTGGCTGGTACGCGCTGGGTGAGCAGGCCTTTCAGGGATCACTAGGTCCCAACGGTCTCGAATGACCGATCCCGCCGTCAACACTACAGCTGAGCCTCCGCCAGCCCAAGTTACTTCTCCACCGCTGGCGCAGACCATCCCTGAACCCCCGCATGCGTGCCTTGGTCGCTAGGCCCTGCCGCCATTCAGCAGTAGCCCCCGTTCGTGATCCGTCAAGAAGTGTGGAAATCGCCTGGGGCCGCGATACGCCAGACCCCCAACCCAGAAGCGTCGATCCGGCGGCTGTGAGGAAAGGCTCGGTCGACCCGGCCCTAGCGTCTTGCGCTCGGCGACCGAACTCGGACGAACGACCAGGCCCGCATTCCGGTTGGCACTCCTCGGGCGCGCGCCTGGACGTTTGCTCAGCGGCGGCCACGGACTATCCGGAGGGAGAGATAGCCCATCACACTTCGTATGGCCAGAACCACGGCGAGGAGCCCCAGGCCGATGGCCGGAAAGTCGTACGGGTGGTACAGAACGAAGCCGCCGGCCTGGGCGGTGATTCCGAGGAGCATCGCCGCGACGGCACCGAGCCCAACAGCGATCAGGAGGAGGCGACCAGGCGTGTCGAGTCTCCGCCGGACCGTGTCGCCCACCGCTGCGGACAGATTGGGCCAGCCGACCGCTACAGCGCTGGGAATGGCCACGACCAATCCCAACACCAGTAACGCTAACCCGAGCGAACCATACCGCCGGTACTCGTCACCGAATACGTCCTCGATGACAGTCATCAAGTAGCCCCCGGCCGCCGCAAGCGAGAGACCAACCGCTGCGAGCAGAAGACGGAATGCACGAGCGTTCATCTTATGCCACCCCAGAGTCAGGATGACGCGAGCATGATCGTCACGCCCAGCCCGCGCTCGACGGTGTCCTCAGGCGTGTAGACCATGTCATTGCACAACCAGAGGAAGCACCATTCGCCCTTGACAAGCCCGTAGGCCGCATTGTTGCGGAAGACCGGGCCACCGCTGTCGCCACCTTGGCTCAGGTCGATGTCGGCAGTGACCTGCACGAATCCGCAGCCGTTGTCGGGCCAGCAGAGGTTGTTGTTCACGATCGTCCCGCAGGTGAGGCCAGTCGTCTTGCCGTACTTGCAGACGTATGTGCCGGTAGTCTGACTGCTCCGCGGGGTCTTCGACAGAATGTGGCGGTTCCCGCCCCCGTCATAGACCCACGGTTGGGCGATGACCCCCGTCGTCGTGCCGAACCACTGCTCATCGTGTCCGGAGCCCTCGCGTCCCAGCTTGAATGGCAGGGTGTAGCCGTTCCAGTGGCCATCGTTCGAGCAATGATTCGCGTCCGTGATCCCTGGCACAGCCGTGACGTTCTGCTTCACGCTATAGCCGGTCGTGCAGTTGTCGATCGATTGGCCGCCAAAGAGGTTAACGCTGGTGTCGCGAAGGGTCACGGGAGTTGTCACGTATTTGATCTCGAGCCGCGCTTCGGGAGTGGGTGCCGTGGACGCCGATGCCGACGGATACGCCCGGATCTGGTTTTCTGGCACGCTGATCGACAGCACAAGACCGCTCGGATTCTTCGCTGAAGGTCTCGACCAGGAGAGCCTCCAGGTGTTGCAGCGTGAATTGGGCCGGAACCGCGATGACAGTGCCGTCGAGAGACGTGCCGCGGACGTGGCGCCGGATGATCTCTTCGGGGCTCGCGGTGAAGGCTGCGTAGACCGTGAACGAAGACTGGTCGATCCACATCCCGGCGTAGGTCGATTCCGTCGCCGAGAACTCGGCATCGAGGCTTGAGATGTCCGCCTGCAACGCCAGACGCCATTTGGCTTGGTCCAGAGAGACGCCGTAGTCCTTGGCATAGGACGCCGCGTCCGCAAGCGGGCCGGTCGTTGGTGTTGGCGTATCTGCCGCCACCGCGCTAAGTGTGGACATAGCGAGAACCATCGCGCTCGCGAGGCCAAGCGGCCGCAACACGCGCTTCATAGCAGGACCTCCGCTCCTTGCCGGCCATGGCAACTGCGGATGTCAGCGGTCGCGGTCTGGACCCCCCGACACCCCCCTCCGCGACGACCACCGGCTGATCGTCACGAGCAGCGGTAACGTCCGACTGCAGCTGTCAAGTAGGAAGTGCCGAAGCGCCCGAAGATGGCCCACTGACAGTGACGACCGGGACTTGGACGCACGTGCCTTCAGGCTGGGATCGAACTTGAATCCAGGGCGGTCACACCGCGCCACCGATGTCGCACCGGCGACCCGAGTCTCCCGCGCAGGGATGCGTCGCGGAGGGCCCAGAGACTCTCGAAGGGGGTCGGATCTGAGTTCGAAATAGAACAAATGGTCGGGTCGAGAGGAGTCGAACCGCCGTCACCGACCTTAGCGTCCGTTCTAGAAGGCTCATTTGCGCGGTCGTCGGCGCAGATCGCTGGCTGATGAGGGCGGGCTGACGCGTCCTTACCGGACCGCCACCGGATGGGGATGACGGTGCTTCCGCAGCATCCGAAGCTGTGAAGGTGTTGATGGGCGCCGCGTTGCGCAAATCGGAAAGCGGCGGCGATTGGCTAATTGCGAGGGCGAGAGACACCCCAGAATCCGCGGCAGACGGCGATCCAGCGACTTCCACACGGTCGAGAATTCGGCGCATCGCTGCGCCCGCCTCAGGCTGCGAGCCAGCAGGAGGCATGTTCGTTCAACCCGCCCGGTTAGGATCTCGCGACCGATGAGCGCACATTGAACAATGTCGTCCGCAACCGCCAGTAGGGATTCCTGAACAACGTCCGGGGCGTCATCGCGCCCTACGGCCAGCGTGGCCAAGACCAGCGCTCGGTGCAAGAGCGGCGTTACCAACTCCGCGAAGGCTGCGCTATCGCCTCTGGCGGCTGAGCCAACCAAATGGTCCAATGCGACCCCGTGTGGTTCCACACCAGAATAGTGGCGCAGGGATGACGCCGCCCCCGAGCGCGTCCGGGCCGACGCCTACAGCTCGGCCCGAATCGGCGCCGCGGCCGCGTTCACGCTGGTCCTCGTCGTCCTGCTCGTGCTCGACGTCGTCCCGGGCTACGACGTCAGCCCGGGCACGCTCCTCCCGCTCCTGGGCGCGATCCTCGCGCTCCTGGGGCTCGAGGCCTCGGCGCTCCGGCGGGGGGTGAAGTGACGACGGTCACCGCGCACCGGACCAACAGGGCGTACGGCTTCCCGGCCCGGGGCGCAGCGCGGCGCGTCAAGCTTGGGATGAAGGAAGCGATCGCTCACCCCACGCCTGAAGCCTAGGCTCACGGCTGGCGCGAGCTGTCGGTAGACGTGGTCCTGACTGCCGACCACAGAGGTCGGTATGGTCGGGGCGAGAGGAGTCGAACCTCCATCACTGACCTCAGCCTCCGTTCAAGAAAGCTCCGTTGCGCCATTCTCGGCGCCGATCGCTGGGATGTACGGGCCGGTTAAGGGACCAGCTCGAAGGCGTCGACGTGACGGGGTCGCACGACCCCGAAGTGGCGTCGATCAAAGGTGGCGATGGTCCTGAGGCCGAGACGCTCCGCGGCGACGGCCACAGAGGCGTCGACGGCGCCTAGGGGGAGATCCGCGTACTTGGCAACGAGTTCGGCGATCCGTAGCCAGTCGCCGGGCTCGACGGCGACGGGTGCCAGCGCTCCGCTGGACAAATCGCCGAGGAACCTCACCTCGGCGGCGGTACCCAGGCGCGTCGCCAACAGGTAGGTGACCTCGGTGACCACCAGCTGGGGCACGAGAATCGGCCCCGGGTGCTCACGCAGCAGGCGGAGCGAGTCGGCGTGATGGGTGTCGTCGGCATCCACGTAGGCGTAGAGCGGGCCGGCATCGGCCAGCAGGCCAGTCAGGACAACTCCTCGCGCAGGATCTCCTCGATGCGTTCGGAGACGTCATGCTGACCGCTCCGACCAGCCGCCGCCGGCTGGAGCTCGCGCTTCGGGCCGCCGGGTGCTCGCTGATCGCCTCACGCGTCACCTCCGAGATGGTGGTGCCGCGCCGCCTGGCCTCTATGGAGCCTGCTGTCGAGGTCATCGGGAAGCTTGATCGTCGTGCGCTTCATGGTATGCCAGCCTCGACCTCGATCCGCCGTAACTCGCCCGGGGAATCGGGTGCACGCCGCCCAATCATGGTGTAGGTCTACGCCGACTCAGGGACCTTCTCCAACGCACGGACTGGCGGTCGGCAGCGGCGGCGCCTGTTCGACGACTCCATGGCTAAGTGTGGCGGTGATCTCCCGAGAGGATGGGTTGAGCCCACCGAAGCGGACATTCCAGCATCTGGCCGATTTCGCGCTGATTTCGTCCTTGGTCACCAACGGCCAGCCGTTCTCGATCGCTCGCGTAGATCAATCGACCGGCCGGATCGCCCGGAAAGATGACGGCAGGCTGACCGCCGCGCTGGCGATCGCTGGCGTCACCGGAATGGTCCGCACCTGCGTGGCCAACCGTCCGAGCCAGGATGAGATCGGGATCGTCACCACGTCCTCTCGTGGTGGGCGAGCCAGGCGAGCTCGAACCGCGTGGCTGTCGAGGACCACGGTGCTCACGTCAGCTCCCAGCAGGAGGGACAGGATCTTGGCCTTTGCCTGAGATCACGGGCTCGCCGCAGGGTCAGATGTTGTCCTAGTGACCTGCGCGCAGGAGCAGTTCTGGCGAGGCAGTCCTCACACTTCTTGCCGATCGCGCGGAGCCGAGACCGCGTTCATCGCCTTGGATCGGCTCATTGCTTATGGAGGATCTACAGCCCTCTCCGAAGGCATTTCCGACGAAGGCGCTCGGGCGTCCTTCTCTCGCAGGCGCCACGGCATCAGTCGCCAGCGATTCCATTCCGCGACCGGTTGAAGAGAGCTATGCCATGCCCAAAATCCGCCGTTGTCCGCCATGCTTAGGCAAACTACGAATCGGCCTGCGCCAATCTACGGGACGCCACGTGTCCCGAGGTCCTCTCCGGTGATCGCATCGACGAACGCATATGCCGTCCTGATCGTGCGACCTGCCGGACTGACGATCGAGATGCCGGAGTATCTGACGATCCAGACTGGCCGGTTGAGGATGGGGCTGTCCGCCCGTAGGCTGTTCGGATCTGTCACCAGCTGGAGGAACGCGTCCACCTTTCCAGGTGGTTCGACCCACTGAGCATTTGCCGTGGCCAAGGCCCGAGATTCAGGGATGGCTGAAGCCCACGAAGACATTGCCTGGACTTGGATTCCCAGTTCGGCGGCGTCAGCATCGGGCAGCACTGCAACTCCAACGCCTCCGACTGGCGAAGCCACCAGTGATCGAATCGCGAGCCCCAAGAGCAGGGCGGCAACGACCAAGAGGCCTCCGACAAGCGATCCGCTAGTTCGCATTGGTCCAGACGAACGCCTTTCCGGTTGTTGTCGTCCAACCGTACGGGCTGTCGACTCGCGCCCGGGTGGGAGTGAACCCATACCAGGTCGAGGTTCCGTACTTTCGGTATTGCAGCGAAGAGAACATCAGCGGCGTGTCCGGATACATCCGACCGATCTGTGCGCCGCGTCGATGTGCCTCACCCTGAACGTCGATGTTCTGTCCGTACGTCATGCCGAGGGCAGACTGTGATCGGGACCGTTTCGCCGAGTTGTCGACCGAGCAGTCCCAATAGTGATCCGCGGTGTCGTACACCCAGGTGTATGTGTGCGTGGCTGATGAGATCGTGAACCAGTAGAAGTCGTATGTCAGGGGCTCGCCATTGGAGTTTTGCGATTCGCAGTAGCCACGCGGGGAGGAGAAGCTCGTGTCCTTGTACCACCCGACCTGGACCCACCCCTCGAGATATGTCAGGTCTACCGAGTGGCTAACGCTGCTGGAGCATAGCTGCGAAGGGTTCGTCCATTCGATCGTCCCCTTGACGGCATTCGCCCAGCCAGATGGCAGCCAATACCCCGCCGAGTAGAAGTAGCCGCTCTCTCCGCATGTAGCGAGGACTGTCGCCGGCCGCATCCATGCCGCGGAAAGGAGCAATAGGACGACCGCGATTCGAGCTGCAATCGCGTAGATCCTTGTCGCCACTCGTCCGCCTCCCGCCCTTTGTTGGCATTGTATTCTGCGATGGACACCCGTCAAGAACCGCCGACAAGTACGTCTTGACGGACGCCGCGCGCAGCTCTGCTGCTCGCCTCAGCAAACCCGTACCCGGCGTTGCGGTGTCGGTCCCGCCCAGCGGAGGGGCTCGGCGTAGAATTCGCGGGTGCATCCGTGCGGCAGCAACCAGCCCGCTCCCACCTTTACCCAAGGCCTAGCCGCAATAGAACGGATGTTCTGGTCGGGGCGAGAGGATTTGAACCTCCGACTTCAGCGTCCCGAACGCTGCGCGCTACCTGGCTGCGCCACGCCCCGACCGACACATGCCCGCCTCGCGCGGGCCTGAGGAGGCCCTACCTTAGCAGTCCGCCGTGAGGCGGTCCACCGGAATGCCTGGTGGAGGCCGATGGCGCCGCCGGGCACAGGGCCCGGCGACCCTCGTTCCGCCATCGGGCTCATTCAGGAGACGGGGGCCAGGACGGAGCTGGCGATGCGTCCGCTGAGTGCGGCCTCGACCATACGCCGGAACGTGTCCGGATCCTCCAGCGCCAGGTCGTAGCGAACCCGGATCACGGGCTTGGCCAGCTCCATGAGCCGCGTGAGATCGATGGGCGTGGCGGCGAGCACCGCGTCCGCGGGCACCGCGTCGAGCGTGGTGCGAAGCTCTGCCACCTGCCGCTCGCTGTAGCCCATGGCCGGCACCAGTGGCTCGAGGGCTGGGTATTTCGCCAGCACCTCCGCAATGCTCCCGACCGCGTACGGGCGCGGATCCACCGCGGTTGCTCCCTCGCGCCGGGCGGCCACCACGCCGGCGCCGTACGTCATCCCGCCGTGGGTGAGCGTGGGTCCGTCCTCGACGATCACGACCGTCTTGCCGGCGATTGGGGCGTCGGTTTGCAGCTCGGATCGCGCGGACAGCACCACGGCCCCTGGGTTGACCGCGGCGATGTTGGCCTTCAGCGTTTCGAGCTGCTCTGCGGAAGCAGAGTCGACCTTGTTGATCACGATCAGGTCGGCCATGCGGATGTTCGTCTCGCCGGGGTGGTAGTGGAGCTCATCACCGGCGCGCAGCGGATCCGCGACGACGATGTGCAGGTCAGGGCGGTAGAACGGCAGGTCGTTGTTGCCGCCATCCCACAGGATCACGTCCGCTTCGGCCTCGGCGCGCTCCAGGATGGCGCCGTAGTCGACGCCGGCGAACACGACGTGCCCGGCGGCGATGTGCGGCTCGTACTCCTCGCGCTCCTCGATGGTGGTGTGCTCGGTTGCCAGATCGTCGAAGGTCTGGAAACGCTGGGCACGCTGCAGCTCCAGGTCCCCGTATGGCATGGGGTGACGGATCACGGCCACCCGCTGCCCCGCATCGCGGAGCACGCCGGCGAGATACCGGGTCGTCTGGCTCTTGCCGGAGCCGGTCCGCACCGCGCAGACGCTGATCACCGGCTTGCGGCTTGGCAGCGCGGTCCGGTTGGGTCCCAGCAGCGCGAAGTCCGCGCCTGCAGCGAGCACCCGCGAGGCGGCGTGCATCACGGTCTCGTGGCTGACGTCGCTGTACGCGAACACGACCTCGTCCACTTCGAAGCGGCGGATGATCTGGTCCAGCTCATCCTCCGGGAGGATCGGGATGCCGGCGGGGTATCGGTCACCGGCGAGCACCGCTGGGTAGCGCCGACCTGCGATCCCCGGGATCTGGGTGGCCGTGAAGGCCACGACCTCGACCTGCGGGTCGTCGCGATAGACGACGTTGAAGTTGTGAAAGTCGCGACCGGCCGCGCCCATGATCACGATCCGTCGGGGCATCAAGTGCGCTCCTAGCTGCAAAGGGGACACCCCAGCATTGAGGGTCGCGCGGCAATTGCCCAAGGGTCACTGGTCACCAAGGCGGGGGGTACTCCGGCACGCCCTCGTGAACGGCCTCTACACTCCGCGGCGTGACCGCACTCCGAGCCCGCATCGAGCAGGCAGATTTCCCGCTGACGGGTCTGACGCTGGCGCTGAAGCTCGTGGTTCTCGGCCTGGGCGTGTTCGCGGTTCTCGTCCTCGCCCGCGGTTCGCTGCACGCCCCCATCGACATCCTGCAGATCTGGAACCAGTGGGACGCCCCGCATTACCAGGATCTTGCCGTGCTGGGTTACCGGGCCACGGATCCGGGGGTCCTGACCATCGACGGCTACGCGCGCGCCTATCCGGGCGACCTGCCCCTCTACATCGTCTTCTTCCCACTCTTCCCGTGGCTGGTGGGCGCGGTCAGCGTCGCGCTCCGCGATCCGCTCGTCTCGGCCTTCGTGGTGAGCGGCATCGCCTCGCTGTTCGTGGCGCCGCTGCTGTACCGCCTCGTGCGCGACGACTTCGGCCACGCGGTGGGCATGCGCGCCGCCTGGTTCGCGCTCATCTTCCCGACCGCCTACTTCCTGCACATCGGCTACACGGAGAGCCTCTTCCTGGCCCTGGTCCTGGGCTCGTTCCTGGCCGCGCGCCACGACCGCTGGTGGCTGGCCGGCATCCTGGGCGGCCTCGCTGCCCTGGCGCGGGTCAATGGCCTGGTGCTCATCCCCGCCCTGGCGGCGGAGGCCTGGTACGGCTGGCAGGCCGATCCGCAGCGCCGAATGCGGGCCGAGTGGATCGCCATCGGCCTGGTCGGCGTCGGGTTCGCAGGGTACCTGGCACTCAACCTCGCCGTCTACGGCGATCCGCTTCCGGTTCCTCATCATCCAGAAGGAGCACTGGTTCAAGTCGCTGGCACCGCCATGGGACGGGATCGGAGGCGTGATCAGCACCATCGGCTCCGGCGATTTCGACCGCGCCTTCATGTCCGGCTGGATGGAGCTGGCCTTCATCGTCCTGGGGCTGGGGGGCACCATCTACGCCGCGTTCCGCTTCCGGACCAGCTGGTTCGTGTGGATGGCAGGCAACTGGCTGCTCTTCACGAGCACCAGCTTCGTGGTCAGCGTCCCGCGCTACAGCCTCACCCTCTTCCCGCTCTTCGCCTGGTTCGCGCTCACGGCCCGCACGCTCGACCGGATCATCTCGCTCAGCCTCATCTCGCTCGCGGCGTTCTTCTGGTTCGCCACGCAGTTCGCCCAGGGTCGCTGGGCCTTCTAGACGCAGACGTGTAGGCTCCTCCCCATGCGCAGGCTGACCGTCCTGCTGGCGTCCGCGACGCTCCTGGCCGCCTGCACGGCAGGGACCGATGGCAGCGCCACCGTCGCCCCTGCCTCCGGCTGGCCAGCCAGCGACATCTGGGTTCCCGGCGCGGGGGCCGCGATCGTATGGGGCGACGGCCCGTACGGGCTCGTCCTGCTGCATGGGCCCGGCGAGCAGGTGGGCGCCTGGTCCGCGCAGGCCGCCGCCTTCGCAGCCGATCGCATGACCGTCGTGGCACTCGACGCCACCGACACCGATACCCTGCGCACGGCGATCAGCTGGCTCAAGGGACGCGGCGTGCCCCGGGTCGCGGTCCTCGCCGTCGGAGCGGCCGGTGGGCGCGGTCGCCGAGCTCGGGGCGACGGATCCGGAGCTCATCGACCAGGCGATCCTGCGTCTCCCCGCCCGCCGGCCTCGACTGGACCGCGGCGTTCCCCAAGCTCTTCGCGGCTTCCGAGGGCGAGGCGGCGGCTTCCGCGGCCCGCGAGGCGGCGGCGCAGGCGGGCGGGACGTGGAATGCGCTGGACGTCGTGAGCGGCTCCGCCTCAGGTGCTGGCGATCTTCGAGTCGCCGGCGGGGAACGACCTGATGACCGCCATCCTGCGCCGCCTGGACGAGCGACGCTGATCCGACGGCGCGCGGAGCCGGACATGAAAGTGCCCCGAAGGAACCGCCTGTCCGGCCGTTGAGGTGATCTCCAGCCGAACCAGCTGCCCCTTCGGGACCACCCTATGGTGTCATCCCCCGTCGGTCGCGGCAATCCCCTTTCTCCACGAGTTCACACGCATTCGGGTGGCTTATCCACAGGCGATCCCCAAGAGGATCGGTGGGTCTGTGTAACGCCGCGCGTACCAGTCGTCGACCACACCGCACACGGAGCCATCCCGATGTCCCTTCTCCTGCCGCGCTTCATTCCGTTGGCGGCCGCCGCCGTCATGCTCGCGGCGTGCTCGCAGACCGGCGGCTCGTCCGGCGAGCCACTCGCCACCCCCGTGGCCAGCAGTGCCGCGTCCGCGGCCGCGCTTGGCATCGAGGTCGCCCAGACCTCGGCCGGCCCGAGCCTCACCGACGGCGGCGGGCGGACGCTGTACGAGTTCACGCCCGACACCGCGGGGACGAGCACCTGCACCGACACCTGCGCGGCGAACTGGCCGCCGCTCAGCGTGCCGGCCGGGGCGACGCCGTCGGCAGGATCAGGCGTCCACGGCGACCTGTTCGGCACGACCCAGCGCTCCGATGGCACCACCCAGGTGACCTACAACGGCCACCCGCTGTACTACTTCGCCGGTGACTCCGCTGCCGGCGACGTGAACGGCCAGGGGCTCAACGGCAAATGGTTCATCGCGAACCCGGACGGCTCCGGCCCCGCCGCATCCGCCGCAGCGAGTGCGAGCAGCGGCATCGGCTACTAGCCGGCGCCCAGCGCGCGGGCGACGAGCGCCGGCAGGCGGTTGAGGCCGGCGCCGTCGAGGGCGACGCTGCCGGCCAGGTGCCCGTCCGGCCGCACCACCCACCCGCGCGGACCCGACGCGCCGTAGACCGGCGCCAGGGCTGTGTCTGCCACGACGTCGACGGCGAACGGCCAGGGCAGCGCGCGCGCCGCGGCGGCGTGCTCCTCGCCTGCCCCGGCGACCAGCACCACGAAGGACGTACCCAGGCGCTCCTTCAGCCGTGAGCCGTCGCCCAGGACGAGGTCCGGCGCCACTCCGCCGTGGCGTGGGAGGCCCGGTTGGTCCGGGCCGGCCTCCACGATCGCCGAGGGGGCGTACCGGAACGGCTCCGCCAGGCGCCCGGAGTTGACGCGTCGACGCAACGCGGCGAAGCGCTCGCTGCCCCGCAGGGTGAGGTTGCGGACCAGTCGACGCCACGGCCCGTGCGGGACCATGAAGCGCATGGTGGCGTCGGTGACCGCCAGGTTCTCCTCTGCAGCGGCCCGGCGTTCTGTCTCGTACGTGTCCAGCAGCGTGTCCGGAGCCTCGCCCGCGCAGCACCAGGGCCAGCTTCCAGGCCAGGTTCTCTGCGTCGGGCGCGCCGGAGTTCAGACCGCGCGCCCCGAACGGGCTGTACAGGTGCGCGGCATCGCCCGCCAGGAATACGCGGCCACTCCGGAACCGGTCCGCGATCCGCTGGTGGAAGCGATAGACGGTCATCCACACCAGCTCGTATGCGGTCTTCTCCCCGACCACCGCCCGGATCCGGCGCTCGAGGCCGCCGTTGGCGCGCTCAGCCTCGATATCGGTCTCAGGAGGGATCTGCCAGTCGATGCGCCACACGCCGTCCGGCTGGGGATGGATCAGCACCTGGCGACCGGGGTTCCAGGGTGGGTCGAAGAAGAAGCGCCGTTCGTTCGGGAATGGGAGCTCGGCGCGGATGTCACAGATCAGGAACAGGTCGTCATGACTGTGGCCCGGGAAGCCCACGCCCAGCAGGTGGCGAACCGTCGAATGGGCGCCATCGGTCCCCACCGCGTAGCGCGCATGGACCGATGCCGGCCCGTCCGCGGTTTCCAGCGCCAGGTCGACGCCATCGCTGGTATCGCCGCCATCGGCCAGCCCGGTGAGCCGGTGGCCCCAGCGCAGGTCGACCCCAAGCGCGCGGACGCGCTCCAGGAGCAGCTCCTCGACCTCGGTCTGGCTGATGTTCACGAACGGCGGGTAGTGCTCGCCGCTGCTGCCGGGCAGCTCCACGCTGAACAGCTCACGGGTGCCGTGGTACGTGCGCCCGATGTGCCACTGGATCCCCCGCCCGGCGACCCGCTCGCCGATGCCGATCCGTCCCCAGATCTCCAGCGTCTCGCGCTGCATGCAGAGCGCCTTGGATCCCTCGCCCATGTGCCGGGGCGTCTCCTCGAGGAGCGTGACGCGCACGCCGTGCTGGGCGAGGCGCGCGGCCAGGGTCAGGCCAACCGGTCCGGCGCCGACGACCGCGACCTCCGTGGTGTCCATCTCCACTTGCCGCTACCCGGCTACTTCCGGTGCTGGTACATCAGTGGCGCTGACCTCTCCCCGCCAGCACCGCACCATCGGTCCTTGTGACGCGACGGCGCAGCCGGACCTCAGTCGCAGATGTACCACTCCGCGTGGTGAAGTGAGCGGAGCGGAGCACCATGCCTCAGGCGAGCGCGTCCCAGACCCGGCGATCGCGCTCGGCAGTCCAGATCCGCGGGTGGTCGATGCCGTCGAGCTCGTCCCAGCAGCGCTGGACGTTGAACGGCATGGTGTGGTCGAAGATCGGGTAGCCGGCGTAGCGCGGGGCGAGCTGGCCGTAGACGAGCTCGTACGCCTCCTTCAGTGTCCCGCCGGCGTCGCGGACCTGCCGCGTGCCGTCCAGCGTGGTGCGCAGGAAGGCCCGGGTGTCCTCGATGGCCCGTTCGACGGCCTCGCCGTGGACCACGTCGCCGCGACCGCCCACCAGGTGCTGCGCGCCAAGGGCCTTCACGTTGTCGAGCGTCGTGGTCGACCAGTCGTCGATGTGACCGTCGCCCATGTACGGCGCGGCCTGTGCCTCGACCAGGTCGCCGGCAAAGAGAACGCCGTCGTCCGGGAGCCAGACGACGAGGTCACCGGTGGTGTGGCCGCGACCCAGGAAGCGCAGCTGAACACGGTGATCTCCCACCTTCAGGTCCATGCCGTCGGTGAAGGTGTCGGTCGGGTGGGTGAGCCCGGGAATCGTCTCTGCGCCCTGGAAGAGGCGCGGCATGCGGCCCGCCTCGCTCTCCCAGTCCTGCTGGCCCCGCTCGTCCACGAGGTCCGCGGTCATCTGGGTGGCGATGATCCGGTTGGCGTGGAAGGCGGCGGCACCCAGCACCCGGACGGCGTGGTAGTGGGTCAGGACCAGGTCGTCGAACGGGGCGGCGCTCATGGTCCGGATCACGTCGATCCACTTCTGCGCCATGACCGGCGTGGCGCGCGCCTCGATGGCCAGGATGCCCTCCGGCCCGATGACGCAGCCCACGTTCGGATCGCCCTGCGCGGTGAAGGCGTACACATCAGGCGCGAGGTTCTCGAGGGTCGCCTCCTTCTCGGCGAGGTCGGCGCTGGAGGCGAACGGCTTCTGCGGCATGGTCCCGATGATACGCGCCGATAATCCCACGGGCCCTCCTCGGTAAGCGCCGGCGGTGCACGCTGGCCCGATGGCCAGCCGCGTTCCGGTAGCCAGGCGCCGCCCGGGAAATCTCACCGTCCGCGTGGATGATGACGTTGTGCTTTGGGCGCGGATGCGCGCGCTCCGGGAAGGAACGACCGTGGCGAGCAAGGTGCGGGCCTGGCTGGAGGACTACGCCAGGGTCCCGCGCGGCTGGTGGGAAGGGCTGCCACCGCCGTGGGACGAGGACGAGGATGCCTGAGGACGAGTGCCGGACCGCCCGAGGACGACGGGGGCTCGCGCTCTGCTGTCAGCCCCCGTTCGTGCACCTGTGCACCTGTGCGGCCGTGCATCTGTGCGGCTGTGCACCTGTGCATCCGTGCTGCACAGCAGGTCCCTGACAGCCGCTCTCCGAGCCATCGCAAGCCGGCACCCACGCCGCAGGCTCGCGGGCTCGACGGCAGGTCAGGGTCGGGGCAGCTCCACGATGCGTGCAGAGACGACCGCGTCATGCGCGCGCACCTGCTCAAGGGTGGGGCTGGGCACAGCCTGGTCGACGCTCACCAGCATGGTGGCCTCGCCGGCCGCGGAGAGCCGCGACAGCTCGAGCGACGAGATGTTCACCCCGCCCTCGGCGAGGAGCGTGCCCACCGCTCCCACGACCCCCGGCCGGTCGTGGTGACGGGTGACCAGGATCGTCCCGGACAGCTCGGCGTCGATCTCGAAGCCATCCAGGCTCACCAGGTGGGGACGGCCGTGCGCGGTGGATCCCGCCAGGCGCAGCGCCGGCCCGGCGGCGGCCGCGCCATCGGTTCCGCCGGAAGAAACCGACAGGGTGAGGAGCGAGGCCCAGGGCTCGGAGGCATCGGTGCGGGTCTCGCCCACCGTCAGCCCACGTTCACGGGCCATCAGGTCGGCGTTGACCGCGTTCACGCGCTGGTCGGTGACGGCCTCGAGCACCCCGGCCAGGGCCGCGGTGCGCAGCGGCGAGGTGTCCCAGGCGGCAATCTCCCCGGCGTAGGTGAGGTCGACCCCGCCGATCGGCGCATCGGAGAGCTGGCGGGCGAGCATCGCCAGGCGGCGGGCGAGCTCGACGTACGGACGGAGCCGGGGTGCGACGTCCGCCGCCACCGCCGGGGCGTTGACCGCGTACGGCGGGGTGATCCCGGCCAGGGCCATGACCACCTGCTCCGCCATTTCGTGGCCCGACCCGCGCCTGCGCCTCGCGAGTCGAGGCGCCGATGTGCGGCGTGAACAGCGTGTTGGGAGCCTCCCGGAGCGGGTTGTCGGGCGCCATCGGCTCGGCGGCGTAGACATCCACGGCGGCACCGGCGACCTGGCCCGAGGCGAGGGCTTCGGCCAGCGCCGTCTCGTCATAGATCCCGCCGCGCGCCACGTTGAGGCAGTAGACGCCGCGCTTCGTGGCGTCAAGCTGGGCCCGACCCATCATTCTGCGCGTCTGGGCGGTGAGGGGCGTATGCACGGTGATCACGTCGGCCCGCTGGAGGAGCTCCGGGAGGCCGACCTGGTGCGCCCCGGCCTCCGACACCTGCTCGGCGGTCAGGTACGGGTCATAGGCCAGCACCTTCATCTCGAAGGCGAGCGCCCGTCGGCAGACCTGCTTGCCGATCTTCCCCAGGCCGATGATTCCCAGCACCCGGCCCCGCAGCTCCGACCCCAGGAAGTGGCCGCGCTCCCACTCCCCGCGCCGGACCGATGCGTCGGCGGATGGGACCCGCCGCAGGAGCCCGAGCATGAGCGCCATGGTGTGCTCCGCGGCGGCGATGGTGTTGCCGGTCGGAGCGTTGACGACCATGACCCCGGCGCGGGTCGCCGCCTCGAGATCGATCTTGTCGGTGCCGATGGAGGCGACACCGATGACGCTCAGGCGGGGAGCGGCGGCCCGCAGCACCTCCGCGTCGACGCGGGTCTGCGAGCGGACGACCAGCGCGTCATAGCCGCCGCCCTCGGCGAGGAGCTGGAGCAGCTCGGCGCGTGGCACGCCCACGCGGACGTCGGTGTCGTGCGCGGCAGCGAGAACGTCGATGCCGGCCTGGGCGACCGGCTCGACCACGAGGATGCGGGCCACGCGGCGAGTCTAGCCGTCGTCGGGCGGGAGCGCCGACCTGTGAACGACGGGCAGATCTTCGAGCGCGGACAGCTCAGTGTGGGTTGACGAAGATCCCGATCTTGCCGCTCCCGCTCGCCAGCTCGCCGAGGGCATACCCGATCTGCTCGCCAGCTGGATACAGGGAGCGCCCGCTCACCTGCAGCGCCGCCGCCTTGCCCACCTTGCCCTTGCTTGCCACCGCGAGTCGGTCACCGGGCTTGATGGCACCGCCCGATGCCTCGGCCGAGGCCACCGCAAAGGCGCCCAGCGTAACCACATACAGGTGTTCCTCCGGTTCGACCGTCATCCCCGAGGCTTTGATTTCGTTCGTCGCACCCTGGTGCTTCGGTGAAGCCTTGGTGACCTCGACTCTTCGGTCGACGACGCCGACCACCGGATCTCCCGCGGAGGCCGGACCCACGACAAGGAGCGGGATGGCCCCCAGTACACCGGGCCGCACGCCGATGAGGGTGACCGCGTCGCCCTGTCGCAGCGCTTCCGCGCTCCCGTTCACCGCGACGTCGACGACGTACCCAGCCTTGGAACCGCTCGCCACGAAGTCACCCACCACGTGGCAATCCCCGCTGGACCAGATCCCATAGTTGCCACCGCTGGTGTAGACGCCAATACCATCGCTCGCGCCGACCGCGTAGACACCGTAACCCCCGACCGCGGTGCACTCGGCCCAGACGCCGTTCCCACCGCTGCCCGTGCCGAGGCCCTTCACGCCTGCCGCGTTTATGGCGGATCCCGCACTGAGGCCGTGAACTCCGTAGCTCGAGGAGCCGCTGTTGGCGGTCGCAAATCCCGAAACGCCCGCCGCGTCGTCGGAGGTGCTGTCCGTACGGCCGTACACACCGTTCGTCATCCCGGTCGTGGACGTGGCGTAGCCGTATACCCCGTATCCACCGGTGCCTGGGCTCATGCCCACCACGCCAGCGCCTGCGGGAACGCCGGGAATCGAGGCCCCGATGACGCCGGTCACACCCGCGAACTCGCCGGCCGCTTTGAAGACGGTGATGGCCCCGGCGGGATGCGTGTCTGCGCTCGACGCGTTGTAAGCGAGGCCCATGACAGCCACGTTGTCGGCCGTCGTGTCCGTATTCGTCGCGGTGACGCCGGCCTTGGACGCATTGGCCGTGCTGGCCACGATGCCGTCGTTGTTGACGCCGAAGGCACGGATGGCGGCACCCGAGCCGGCGCTGGACGCATTGTTGCGAGCCTGAACCCCGTCGCCGTTGGGCGAGTCAGTGCGACCGTAGACGCCGCGCCCGTTGCCGCTGGTGCGGGTCACGTAGCCCATCAGGGCGGTGCCCGGGCCCTGCTGGTAGAGGGTGAAGGCAGTGATGCTGCTGTTGGTCAGCAGCTGGGTGTCAGCGGTGCCGGCGTTGTTGTCGGTGCGGCCGATGTACAGCGGCGTGCCGGCCGCGGCCACCGCCCGCGCCGGGTTGAGACGCCCCACCGCACCGGCAATCAGGGCGCCGGCGCCACCCGCAAGACCCGCCAGCAGGGCGCGCCGGGTGCGGGGCGCGCGCAGGCGCTCGGTGGGATTAGGCGGAGCGGGATCCGCATCGGCAGGCACAGGGGTGCGGGACTCGGGGGTGAGGGCAGACATGGCTCGGGGCTCCCTTGCGGTGACCCGCTGTCCTGGGCGGCTCCACGCCCCCGTGGGCGTGGAGACAACGGCTGGCTCAAGGCAAGGGTAGCCGGGAGCGCGGGGGCACGGATAGGTCTTTGCGCGAGGCAGTGGTGATTGCTCGCGCCGGATCACGTCGGCGTAGGACGATTGCGCTTACTCTTGCATCCCGACCGCGTCCGCACGCTGGAGGAGGCCGTAGGTCATACCCATGGACTCGGGCTGGCCGTGCTCGACCGGGTGGAGGTACTTGTCCTTGTCCTCGCCGGTCTTGGCCACCTCGACCTGGATGCGGTGCGCCTCCGCGTAGGCGTCGTGGCGGATGCCGGTCACCTGCCAGGAGACCTCGACCTCCGGCTCGCTGGTGGCGATCACGAAGCGGTTGGATCTGACCTTCGACTTGACGATCGCCTGGGCGAACGAGCCGATGGCGGTCAGCTGGTAGCGAAAGTCGGAGTTGAGTGCCTCGAACCAGTCCGGCAGGCTCACCGTCGCCTCGCCCTTGGCATCGGTGGTCACGTTGCCGTTGTAGACGTTCATCATGTCCGGACTCTCGACGAAGCTGTGGTACAGGTACTTGTTGGCCGGGTCGAGCGGATGGTCGATCTTGAAGCTGCCAGCGCCCTTCGAGAGGGTGCCGCTTACGGCGACGTTGCCGATGAAGTAGCCGGCGTAGGCAATGCCGCTCGTCGTGCCGGCCTCACCGTAGACCGCGTAGACGGTGCCGGAGTCGGACTCTGCGTGCCCAAACACCCCGAAAGCGGTCGCGCTGTTGGATGTCTGTGACGTTCCACCGACTCCCAGCGCAGAGCTGGTGCTGCCGACGGCGTGGCCCTGGATCGCAACTCGCTGACCGAGGGAGAAAGGCGCGGAACCAGCGGGATTGAGGGCCAGCACGCCCCAGCCGGTCGGGCTATTCGAGGTCGCGAACACGCCACGGTTTTGGCCACTCGAGGCGGAGGCGTAGCCTTGGAGGCCAGACCCGCTAGTGCTCGCGCTCTGGCCGTAGACGCCGGAAGTTGCCCCGCTGGAGGCAGTCGAGATGGCGACGACACCGGTCCCCGTCGCCGACCCGGCCCACACGCCGGGTTTGCCAATGGCCTCGACGGCGGGTCCGTTGCCGCTGTTCGTCGCGGTGACGCCGGCCTTGGACGCATTGGCCGTGCTGGCCACGATGCCGTCGTTGTTGACGCCGAAGGCACGGATGGCGGCACCCGAGCCGGCGCTGGACGCATTGTTGCGAGCCTGAACCCCGTCGCCGTTGGGCGAGTCAGTGCGACCGTAGACGCCGCGCCCGTTGCCGCTGGTGCGGGTCACGTAGCCCATCAGGGCGGTGCCCGGGCCCTGCTGGTAGAGGGTGAAGGCAGTGATGCTGCTGTTGGTCAGCAGCTGGGTGTCAGCGGTGCCGGCGTTGTTGTCGGTGCGGCCGATGTACAGCGGCGTGCCGGCCGCGGCCACCGCCCGCGCCGGGTTGAGACGCCCCACCGCACCGGCAATCAGGGCGCCGGCGCCACCCGCAAGACCCGCCAGCAGGGCGCGCCGGGTGCGGGGCGCGCGCAGGCGCTCGGTGGGATTAGGCGGAGCGGGATCCGCATCGGCAGGCACAGGGGTGCGGGACTCGGGGGTGAGGGCAGACATGGCTCGGGGCTCCCTTGCGGTGACCCGCTGTCCTGGGCGGCTCCACGCCCCCGTGGGCGTGGCAGACAACGGCTGGCTCAAGGCAAGGGTAGCCGGGAGCGCGGGGGCACGACGGAGCCAGACGGCAGTCGGGCCCGGTTTGCCAGTTCAAAGGTCGGGCACGGCCCGGACCCGATATCGGCGCATCGGATCGAGGCTGGTCTTCTGCGTGATCCGCAGCGGAATCCGGCTGAGACGGCGAGTGCGGGGCCAATGGCCCCGCACTCAGGCTCGTAGCGAACGAGTCGACTAGCGGGGACTCACGAACACCGCCACCTTGCCTGAACCGGAGCTCATCTTCCCGAGGGCAAAGCCCACGGATCCTCCGGCCGCCTGTGCGTCCTTCGACTTGTGGCTGACGAGCTTGCCGGACTTCTTGCCGAGCATGAGGCGGTCGCCGGGCGAGATTGCTGCATCGGTCACCTCCGCGGAGGCAACTGCGTACGCGCCAACGGTAACCACCAGCAGGTGCTGCTCCGGGGCCACCGAGGTCCCTGCCGCGGCGAAGGAGGTCTCTTCCTGTGGCTCCTTCGTGACCGGGTTACCGGACTTCAGCGTCTCTGGCTTCATGGCGCGATCCACGATGCCAACGACCGCATCGCCTGCCTTCGCAGGACCGACCACCAAGAGTGGAATGTCGCCCACCAGCGGAGCCCGCGCGCCGAGGATCGTCACCGCATCGCCCTGCTGCAGGGTCTCGCTGCTGCCGTTGACAGCGTAGTCGGCCACGTACCCGATCTTCGCGCCGGTGACAGTCAGGTCCCCGACGACCTTCGCGTTCCCGTTCGAGTAGACCGCGAAGGAACTCGATCCAGATCCGCTGGCGAGCGTCCCATACACCCCGTACAGGGTGCTCTCACCAAACACGCCAAACCCGGCGCCCTCATGGCCGAGCACACTCGCGGCGAAGAGACCCGCACCGGTGGCATCGACCGCGTTGCCCCCGCCGAATAGACCGCCACTGCTGGACGCTGTGGCCACGATCGCCGAGTGGTCGGTCGCGGTCGCCACCACGCCGGTGTTGTGGCCGCCGAAGGCGCGGACCGCGGCGCCCGAGCCGGCAGCGCCGGCGTTGCGCGCCTGGATGCCGTCGCCGTTGGGCGAGTCGGTGCGGCCGTAGACGCCGCGCCCGTTGCCGCTGGTGCGGGTCACGTAGCCCATCAGGGCGGTGCCTGAGCCCTGCTGGTAGAGGGTGAAGGCGGTGATGCTGCTGTTGGCGATGAGCTGCGTGTCGGCCGTCCCGGAGTTGTTAGTGGTGCGACCGACCAGCAGGGGATCGCCGGCTGCGGCGCGCGCCGGCGTGACCCGACCAATCGCGCCAGCGATCAGGGCGCCGGCGCCACCCGCCAGACCCGCCAGCATGGCTCGCCGGGTGCGAGGCGAGGACGTGGATGCTGCGCGCGGAGCTGCGACGGGTTCGTCGTCGGAAGCGCGCGGCTCAGGGGAAATGGACATCGAGCAGACCTCCTTGTGTACGGCAAGCGGGCACGTTGGACTCGGCGGAATCCGCACCGATTACCCACAGTATCCTCGGACTGGCAAGGCGCGTTAGCTGGTCTTTCGCCTTGGCAGGCGTATCTCTGTCGAGTAGGCGTGGCGGAGAGGCGACGGGCGCTTCCCCGTGCCGTCAGTTCGGAACGGTCGTCGCGCTGGACGAGGGCGCAGGGTTCTCGCGACCGGCCGACCTCCAGCCGAGCACAGTGGCGACCGCGGTCCAAAGAATCAGCGAGGCGGGCAGGTCGAGCAGCGCGGGGATCACCAGCCCGCCGACGAGCGCCGCGATCAGTGCAACCGTTGTCCCCAGCGCGACCCACATCGGGTAGTGCGGATGGTCAACGTTGGCGCGGGGCGTAGCCACAGCGACAAGCGAGGCCGCCGCACGGAGAACGCGCCACAGAGCCCCCAGCACGAGCACTATGACGAACGCCACCGGGATCACCCCCAGCTGGATGCCATACACGAGATACCAGTTCTCGGTGAGGACCGCCCGGCCCGCCTTCACGAGAGCGGTCGGGCCCGCCGTGCCAAGGCCCAGGCCGCCGGGGTTGGAGACGGTGGCTCCCACGCCCGTCGCGAGCGAGGCGCCCCTGCCAGCGGCGCTCGCCTCGTGCCCGGAGAGGGTGAACGCGACGACATCCGGGCCGCCGACGACGATGAAAAGGAGCAGCGCGGCGGCCACAATGGCGGCGCTCCCGAGGGCGAGGCGCGTCCACGAGACCCGCAGAATCGTCCGTGCCCGCCAGATGCTAAGCAGAGGACGACTGAAGGTGACGACCGTCAGGGCCGCGCCGACGGCAGCGCCGAGCCAAGCGCTGCGCGAGAAGGACAGGAGAAGCGCGGTACACGACAGGCCAATCGTGCCACCCACGAACACAGTCGCCAAGCGGCCGCGGACGGCCGCCAGCAGTGGGACGACGAAGACCGAGGTCAGGATCACGATTCCCAGGCCGAACTCGTTCGGGGCAATTGAGGCTCCTACGGCCCGAAGCCTGATCGCATTTCCCGTGTCTGCCAGGTACGAGTGGTGCAGGAGCTCACCGGGGGCGTGGAAGAAGTGGTCGTAGAACCCAACGCCGAGGGCTGGCTGGACTATTCCGAATAGTGCCGTGGCGGCGATCACCGGGACCACCAGCGCGGCCGTGCGCAGGAACCAACCGACCGATGGGCGCAGCGACCGCACCACGAGGAAGAGCACCATCCATTCGGCGAGCTGGCGGGCGCCGAACGCGACCGGCACCAGGGCGGACCCTCCAATGACGTCCAGGACGGCGCGCACGCCGATGATCACGAGCATCAGCAGCGCTGTCGCCGACAACAGGTCCGGCCGAGCCCTCCTCGCCCACCACTGGCGCATCGCGACGATGAGCAGGCCGGCGACGATGGCCTCCTTCCAGGCTGCAGCAAGCAAGACCAGGGTCGCATCCATCCGAAGGACATTGCTCGCCAGCAGGTACGCGCCGCTGTGGAGGGGAAGAAGGATCAGCAGGATGCGGAGGGCCGACATCGGCCGGAGAGCAGCCCATGCCAGCAACGCAAGATCGATGGCGACGATCGCCGCACCCCAGAATGGCACCATCGAAACCGTGGTCTCCTCGCCGCGAATCCGCAGCGGCTGGCGCTGCGGGCGCCGAATTGATGTACGCACTGCCAACCGTACGACGCGGGTTCGAGGTCGGCGAACAGTACCAATACCCCATATCACTGGGGCCGCAGCACAGCCTAGCATCGGCTCTGATGCGTATGCTTCGGATCATCACGGCCGCGCTGCTGGCCTACGCCCTCCTGCCCGGTCCGGCAGCGGGAGTCGTCGGCCCATGGCTGTCCGCGAGCGACCTGAGCTCCGCGACCGGTTGGGCGCAAGCTGCCGGCACGGTCACTGTCAAGACGTCCAACGATAAGGCGTGTGGAAGCTCCTCGCTCGAGCTCGACTACAACGTCAACTCGAGCATGGCGGAAGCCGGGCGCACCGTGACGCCGCCGACGCTGCCCGGTGCGGCGCTGCAGGCACTCTCGCTCTCCGTCAAGGGCGACGGGACCTATAACACTCTCTGGCTGCGCCTCGAGGACGCCACCGGGGAGATTCTCCTGTACCGCGTCGGCACACTGAACAACACCAGCTGGACCACAATGACGGTGGATCTGACGGATGCGCCGGCGTACCACACGCTTGGGAACAACGACGGCATCCTCGACTATCCCATCAGCCTGTACCGGCTTGTCGTTTCGCACAATGGCTCACAGCCCACCAGCGGGACGGCGCGGGTCGACTGCCTGCAGGCGCTGAATGGATGGAGCCTCCCCTCGTCATCCGCCCGGGTCTTCGTCCCCTCAGCCGGCGAGTCCACGCAGCTCCACGTCATCGCCAGCGAAGGCGGCGACTGGTCGCTCACGCTCGTCGACGAGCTGGGCGCGAGCCGCGTCTTCAGCGGCATCGCCTCGGGTGCTGGCCCCATCAGCATGACCTGGAATGGCAAGACCACAGGCGGCGCCGCGATGCGCGGCAACGTCCGTGGCACGCTCCGCTTCGACACCACCGCCAACGGTTCGCTGAGCTCCGCGCACGTCACCGCCCAGGCGCCGTACCTCGTCGGGGCCGCGACCCATGACTACACGGTGAGCTGGCCCGGCTCCATTGCCGGGATGAACAGCTTCCTCACCACGATCGGCGACCCCTCCGAGGTGGCTCGCCAGGCGCGCCTCATGGAGAACGCGTTCGTTCGGATGGCCCGCGAGGAATTCGAGTGGAAGCGAATCGAGCCAACCAGAGGCTACTTCGACTGGGCGCGGTTCGACCAGGCCGTAGAGATCGCCGCCTCACACCAGATCGAGCTCCTGGGCAAGCTCGTGTACAGCGCGCCGTGGGCCAGCTCGGCTCCAGTGGGAACCAGCCCCTCCGCCGCCATCTACTACCCGCCGGCAAGCACCGCGGACTTCGCCGCCTACGCCCGGGCGGTCGTGCATCGCTACAAGGACCGGGTCCATGTCTGGGAGATCTGGAACGAGCCGAACACCAGCCTGTTCTGGAAGCCAGCCCCGAGTCCATCAGCGTATGCAGCGCTCCTGAAGGCGGCCTATGCCGCCATCAAGGCGGAGGACCCAACCGCTACCGTCGTCCTGGGCGGGCTGGCCGGCTTCGACAAGCCGTTCCTGGACGGGATCCGCGGCGCCGGCGCCTGGGGCTCGTTCGATGCGCTGGGGCTTCACACCTACACGATTGGTGCACCCGAGCGCAGCACGGCCATGGCCTGGCTCGACCAGGCGCAGGCGTACACCGAGCGGTATGGCGCGAAGCCGATCTGGATCACGGAGCTCGGCTGGTCCACGTACAGCGGCTCGGGCAGCGGCTACATCGGCGTCTCGGAGGCCAGCCAGGCGGCGTACCTGGCACGTGCCTACCTCGACGCGGCGCGGCGCGGGGTCCGTGGGATCTTCTGGTACGACCTCATCGAAGACGGCACGAGCACGACCTCACTGAGCCAGAATTACGGGCTCGTCCAGCGGGACGGCCGCCTCAAGCCAGCGTACACGGCGCTGGCCCACGTGGCCGCGGCGCTCGACCAGTCGGTATCGGTCGGGAGCGCCTCGCCTTCCACGGCCGGGCAGGCGACAACCGTCAGCGACATGGCCAGCCCCTCCGGGTGGAGCGCTGTCAACCTGGGCGGCGGCTGGTCGCAGCTGACGGCCACGACGGCGCGCCATTCCGGCGCGGGTGCCCTGAAGCTTGACTACTCCTTTGGCTCGTCCGGAACCGGGGTCGAAGTGCGCACCAACCTCACTCCCAGCGGGTCTCCGAACGCGCTCTCGGTGTGGGTCTACGGGGATCGGTCCGCCAACCCGATCTACCTGAAGTTCAGGGATCGGACCGGTGAGTACTTCCAGGGCGCCATCGGCTCCAGCGCGACCCGGACATGGCAGCGCCTGACCCTGTACACCGACGGGTACAACGCGAACTGGAAGCACTGGGGCGGGAACAATAACGGGGTCATCGACTACCCCATCGCGGTGACGAGCATTTACGTGTTCAAGGGCACGATGGGCGTCAGCAGCGGCACCATCATCCTCGACGATCTCACCGCCCACAGCGGGCCGAACACCCGGGGCGAGGTGCTGGTGGGGCACACGATGAACACGCAGGCGCTATACCGGCTCGACGGTGGCGGGGCGACGACCCTGCGCGTCGCGGACACGGCCGCCTACCTGCAGTACGGCGCAGGCTACCAGGCACTCTCCGTGAGCTCAGGCAACCTGACGAGCGTGAGCATCGGCGCGACGCCGGTGTACGTTGCCAGCCACGCCGGGCTTTCAACCACCACCCTGACGCCCGGCAGCGGCACCGTGGACTTCAGGTGGATCTCCGGAGATCGAGCCCTCGCGACCTTCCAGGTCATCAGTCCCAGCCACGTCCTGCTACGGACCTTTGTGGCCGACCTGCCCTACGACAGCGGCTGGCGGACCTTCTCCTGGGACGGGCGATACGTTTCGGGTGGGAAGTGGGTGACCGCGACGTCGGGGAGGTACACGCTGGCGCTCTGGTTCCACGGGCCTGACGGCCGCCTGGGCTTGATCGCACGCACAGTCGTGATCCCCTGATCACGCCTTCTGCCCACGGGTGCCGATCACGCGCGCAGGTACACCCACGACCATGCTGTTCGAGGGCGTGTCGGCGGTCACCACCGCACCGGCGCCCACGACCGTCCCCCGGCCCAGCGTGACGCCGCCCACGATCGTCGCGCCCGCGCCGATCCAGCAGTCATCCTCGATGGTCACCGGTGCACGCTCCTCGCCCTGCTGGCGGATGACAAGGTCGAGACGATCGAAGCGATGGTTCTCGCTGAAGACCCGCACGGCCGGCCCGAACAGGACGTCCGAGCCGATGTCGACCCCACCCTGTCCGGAGATGAAGCAGTGGTCGCCGATGCCGGTCCTGTCGCCGATGGTGATGCCGACTCCGGGTCGCGCGATCACGCCGGTGCACACGAGAGCCGCGCCACGCGCCACGGTCACGTTGCGGCCGAGCCGGATCCCGCGCTCGCCGAACCCGTCGAGGAGCACTCCGTCGCCCAGGATGAGCTGCGGACCGGCCCGCACGTGACGTCCATGCCGGATGACGATCCTGCTCCCGGCGAACACGATCCCGTGCGACTCGGCGATCCGCAGTCGAACGAAGAGACCGCGCCAGGCTTCGAAGCCGCGCCTGCGGAGCAGCTCCGCCAGGTCTGCGCTCGCGTAGTCGCCTTCGAGGCGGTAGCCCGGGTCGCCCTTGAGCCGGCCGATAAGGCGCTCGAGCCATCGGCGCAGGAGACCGCTCATGCGGCTGCCCGTTCGAGCGCGAGCCGCACGCGGCTCGCGGTGGCCGACCACCGGAAGGTTCGCGCATGCGGGGGGCCTTGGCGCCGCGCGCGCTCGCGCACGGCGTCGTCACTGGTTGCTCGCCGGAGCGCCTCGGAGATCTGCGAGACGTCGCTGGGTGACACCAAAATCGCACCGCCGCCTAGCGCCGTCTCGCGCAGTGCAGGAATGTCCGACGCCACGACCGGCACGCCGAGCGCCATGGCCTCCAGTGGCGGCACACCAAAGCCCTCATCGAGCGACACGTAGGCGAACGCGTCGGCGCCGGCGAGCAACGCCCGCACATCCGCGTCCGGGACACGGCCGAGCAGACGGATCCGGTCGGGCGAGCGCGTGTGCCGGATGGCCTCGACCACGTCTTGGACTCCCCCGTCGTCCGGTCCGACCAGGAGCAGGTCGTGCTCAGCCAGGCACGCCTGGTCGAATGCCTGCACCAGGGCGACCAAGTTCTTGCGGCGGTTGATCCTCCCGAGGTAGAGCATGTACGGGCGCTCGATGCGGTACCGGCCCCGCACCCTGGCCGCGGGTGGCGGGTTCGAGCCCGGCGTGCTCGACTGCGGGTCTTCGGCGTCGAGGAGCGCATCGTCGATCCCATTGGGCGCGACCACCACGGAAGCCGGGTCGCGTTTCGGCCAGCGCTCCAGCACCTCGGACCTCACGTGCTCCGACACGGTGAGCACCACACCGGCACCCGGGAGGAGAAGCGGGATCAGCGACAGGTACGCGCGCTCCGCACGGCTGAACTGCTCCGGGCGCCGAAGGAAGATCAGATCGTGGATGACGGTGACGGTGCCGGCTCGGGACCACGGTGGCGTGAAGTTCTGGTGAAGCACAGCAGTCACCGACCGGGGCGTCCGAGCGGGGATGCCGACGAGGTTGAAAGCGAAGGAGGGGAGCGCGGGGGTCGGGACGACGCGAAGGCCGAGCCGACGGATGGCAGGAACCGACGGGCCATGAGCGAAGGCGGCGAACTCGCCGGCGTCAGATCGCGCAGCAAGCGCGGCGACCAGGTGGCGGACGTAGTTCCTTCCGCTCGGCGGCCCATCCGCGAACCAGCGCGCGTCGATTCCGAACCGGGCTCCCGGCGATGCGGCGACCACGGCCTCATCATAGTGGTGCGCTGCCGGCGATCGTCTACGATCCGGTGGACATGAGCGCGCCGACGATCGCCTACGTCATCGTCGCCTTCCGATCGGAGGGACTCCTGGCCGCATGCCTCGACGCGATCGACCAGGACCGCGCCGGACGTGGCTGGCCGATCGTCGTGGTGGACAACGCCTCGCCCGATGGCAGCGCGGCGGTGGCCCGCCGGCACCCGTCGAAGCCCATCGTCATCGTCGCGGGACGAAACGGGGGATTCGGCGCGGGCTGCAACCTCGGGGCGGCCGAGGTCGAGTCGGATGCTGTCTTCTTCGTCAACCCCGACGCCCGCCTCGCCCGGGGCACGAGCGACACGCTCCTCGCGGAGCTGGCCGATCCGGTGGTGGCCGTGGCCGGTCCCTCGTCCGTGGATCTGACGACGATGCGGGCAGAGGCCGCCGGTCGCGAGCCGACACTGCGGACCAGCGTTGGGCACTTCCTGCTGCTCGGTCGGCTCCCGGGGCTCCGCCGCTGGTTCCCAGCGCTGCAGATCCCCGTGGGGAGCGTGCGCTCCTCGTCCGACGTGGACTGGGTGGGCGGCGCCGCCCTCCTTGCGCGCCGCGGCCCGTTCGAGGCGGTGGGCGGTTTCGACGAGTCGATCTTCCTGTACATGGAGGATGTCGACCTCTGCCGCCGCATCCGCGAGCACGGATGCCGTGTGCGTTTCGTCCCGCATCTGCGGGTGGAGCACCAGCTGGGCGGGTCGCAGGGAGATCGCCAGCTCGACCGCTGGTACGGTGGATTCGACGCCTACCTTCGGCGCACGCACGGCGCCGGCGCGGCGCGGCTCGCAGCCGCGGCGGCCGCCGTCGGTATGCTCGGCCGCAGCGTCCTCTACCTTGCCATGCCCGGGCGCCGCCAGCAGGCGCGTCGGATGGCACTCGGAGCCCTGGCAGCGGCGCGCAGAGTGCGCTAGGCGGCGGTACCTGTGACGTCATCCCGGCTCGTCATACGGTTCGATGGCAGAAAGGCGGGGGTTCGCCCGGTCGCGGTCCGAGAGTGCCGGAGCGGGACACGGCCACGGGACACCGATCTCCGGATCGTCCCAGGCGACGCCGCGCTCGCGTGCCGGATCGTAGTAGGAGCTCACCTGGTAGGTGACGTCGGCGATCTCGGAGAGCACGCAGAAGCCATGAGCGAACCCGACCGGTACATGGAGCAGCCGTCGTTGCCTGTCGTCGAGCTCAAAGCTCTCCCACGCGCCGAATGTCGGTGACCCTCGACGGATATCGACCACCACGTCCCAGATCGCACCCCGCACCACACTGACAAGCTTCGTCTGGCCAGGTGGAAGCTGATAGTGCAATCCCCGGACGACACCGCGCGTGGACCGCGAGTGATTCGCCTGCACGAACCGCTCCGTGATGCCGATCGCTTCCAGGTCGCGCTCGGAGTACGACTCGAGGAAGTAGCCGCGCTCGTCCCGGTGGACCACCGGCTGCAGGAGCCGGACACCGTCGAGCGCGACTCGCACGACGGAGATCACGGCTCCGCCTCCTGCGAACGCGCGCGGGATTCCGCCAACCCTTCGAAGTAGGCCGCGTAGGCATCCGTCACCGCATCCCAACTGTACGTCTCCACCACGCGGCGGACCGCGCGCTCACGCAGCTCGCTCACGGCCTCGGCATGCTCCAGGATCTCCTGCAGCACCTCCGTCAGATGGCCGGTATCGCGGTAGCCGAAGTAGCGCCCAGCGTCTCCGAGCACCTCGCGGTGCTCAGGGACATCGTGCGCTATGATCGCGTTGCCATGGCCCATGGCCTCGACCAGCGCGGGATGCGTGCCACCCACCTCGGTGGCCTGGACGTAGACGCGGGCGTTCGCCTGGAGCGCGTGGTAGTCGTCGCCAAAGACGTAGCCCAGGAACCGGACGCGGTCATCGGCCGCCCGGCGGACCTCCCGCACGTAGTCCGCGGCGTAAGGTGCGTCACCCACGATGACGAGCGGCACCTCCGTCTGGACCTCTCGATAGGCGCGAACCACCAGGAGGGCGTTGTTCTCGGGCTCCAGGCGGCTGACGTAGAGGATATAGCCGTCGGCCTCCAGACCGTACGCGTCGAGCGCCGCCGCTCCGTGCCCCCGCTCGTACAGGTCAGTGCCGTACGGGAAGTACTTGGTCTCGCGGCGCAGCTTCTCACGGTAGTAGCGCTGGATCACCCGCGCGTCCGTCACCACGTGGATCGGCATGCGCGCCGCCTGCCGCGCGGCCCAGCGGTAGTACGCCTTGCCGACCCTCCCCCACTTCTGCCGCTCCCACTCGAGCCCGTCGACGTTCAGGACCGTCGGCTGGCGACGCGCCCAGGGGATCCAGCAGATCGGGGCGTTCGCGCTGTTGCAGACGTAGACGAGGTCGTAGCGCCGCAGCGTGGCGTGGAGCGCGGACAGCAGCGTGTGCGAGAGCGTCTCGGTGTACTTGGTTCGGATCGCCGGCAGGTTCACGAGCTCCACCCCGCGGTAGCGCGCCCGCCGCGAATCGCCCGTCTCCGCCCGACAGTAGACCGTCACCTCGTGGCCCCGGCCGACGAGCCGCACCGAGAGCTCCTCGGCAAAGGTCTCAAACCCGCCGTAGCGCCCGGGGACGCCGCGGGTACCGAGGATCGCGATCCTCATCGCCACGCGACGGCGGAGCGCGGTGGGTCGACGATGGTCTCACCCGGTTCCGTCACGTCGCGCGTTCGCTCCTTCCCCTGGGCCGTGGCGCGGACGCCCAAGCGCCCGCGCTCCCGCCGGTCTGACGGGCGTGCCCCATGGTACGCGTGCGGCGTTCCCGGAGCGGTGACCGGGAGCGTGTCAGTCCGTGCCCTCCGGCGGAACGGCCCGGGAACCGCGCCACCGCGTCAGCCGATCCGGCCAGACGAGCCCGGCAATGACTAGCGCGTACACCACCACGAACGCGCCGACGTTCCAGGGCGGCCCCACGAGCATAGAGGCCAACAGCCCGACGATGAACGCGACCAGCGACGCGCCGACCGTCAGCGCGCTCGACCGAACGATCCCCAGCGATCCGGAGCGGCCCTGGATCTCGAGCAGGTAGATCCCGTTGACCACCACCGCGTTCAGGGCAAGCGCGATCAACGCGGCCACCAGGCCGAGGACGGGCAGCAGGGCGGTGTTGATGACGAGGGTGATGACCAGTGCAACCGAGACGGCGACGACGCGCCTGCCCTGCTCACCGATGCCGGTGAGCGCCGTCCCGAGCAACACGCCGACGAAACGAATCGGCGATAGCGCCGCGAGCGCAACCAGCAGCCAGCCGTACGCGGCAACCCCCGGACCGAACAGCACGGTCATCACCCAGGTGCTGGCCAGGGCGGTGGCGAATGGAATGGGCACAGAGATGATGAGGAGGATACGGACCGATGGCGCAAGCAGCGCGCTGAGATCGGCATCCGCGCGCGACAGCCGCGGGTAGACCGCGCTGCTCAGATTCTGTGGCAGGTAGCTGAGCGCCTGCATGAGCCGACCCGCGCTGAAGTAGGCGCCGGCCGCCACCAGTGCGTCCGCCCCCGCCAGGCCACCCACGAGCAGCGTGTCGATTCGCTGGTAGAGATTGCCCACGACCGCAAAGGCGGCGAACGGAATCGCGGTTCGCGCGAGCTTGGTCGCCGTCCGACGGTCGGGGAGGGCCATGCCCACCCCAAGGACGAAGCGCACCAGTCCGTAGCAGGCCACCACGGAGATCGCGAGCACCCAGGTACCGAGCGCGAATGTCTCCGAGGTCGTGGCTCCCGCCACGAACCCGCCGAGGATGACGCCGAGCCACACCGCCTGCTCCAGGATGGCCTCGATGCTGGGGAGGAGAAAGCGTCCTCGCGCGAAGAAGACGGCGCGGGGCAGGTCCGTCATCTGCTGCATCACGAGGCTGGCCCCAGTCCAAAAGACCACGCCGGCCTCGCCGGGGAACGCGCCTCGGGCGATGGCGACCAGGACCAGGATCGAGATCGGAAGCGATGCCGCCCGGAAGAGGGTGAAGGCGCCTAGAAGCACGGGCTCCATCTCCGGACGCAGCACGGCCTCCCGGGTGAGCATGGAGCTCGACCCTGCTGCTGCGATGGCGGCCACGATGGCGCCCGATGCGAACCCCAGGCCGACCGCCCCAAGCTCTGCGGAGCCGCGCGCGTGGCCGACGATGGAGAGCACGACGATGGTCGTGATGGCCGAAGCCAGGCGGGCGGCGAGCAGGAATGCCGTATCGCGCGAGAGGCCCTTGGTCGACACCGGGTCCGCAGCCTGGGTCGGGAGTTGGCTCATCGCCAGGCCGGCAGGCAGCGGAGCCCCATGACGGCGCTCATGACCGTCGCGCGGCTTCGTCCACCGCCAGCAGAGCGGCGCGGTTCCTGCGGATCGCGAGCACGGCGTGGCCGAGCAGGCCGACCGTCCACACGAGAAGCAGCCCTAACCGGAAGATGATGACGTGGCCCAGCAGTGCGCCGGCGACCAGGTCCGCGATGAGCGAGAGCGAAAGCAGGTGCATCCCGCCCGGGTAGATGAGCGCTGCGCCCATGACCTGCAGGATCCCTGGGCGAGCGGAACCGATCGCCGTGCCAGTTCGCGCCACGCTCGCAAGGGGACGATCCTGCATCGCGTTCTGGACCGCCGGCGTGGAGGTACGCTCGGGATACCTCCGAAGGTAGGCAATGACGATGTGCTCCTTGCACGAGAAGTGGAATGCGCTCAGCCCGAGCATTGCTGCGATGGCCGGCACGAACCAGAGTGGCTCGCCGGTCTCACGAACCAGCTGGACTCCCAGCATGCCGGCACCGATCACAGGGACGTAGAAATGACCGAGCCAATCCAGATAACTCCCGGCGTTGGAGCCGATCCCGCGGATCCGCGCCAACTCCCCATCCGAGAAGTCGAGCAGGTAGGAGAGCTGGTAGCCAAGCACGCTCAGCAAGTGGATGGGCGCCAGGGGGGCCCAGAGCAGCGCACCACTGAGCACACCAAGACCCACCCCCAGGGCGGTAACGCCGTTTGGTGCGAGCGGGGTCCGTGCAAGGGCCCACGTGAGGTAGCGAGATAGCCGGCTCCCATACAGGCGCCCCATTGCGTACGGCTCGTTGAGCCCCTTCTGGCCTATGGTGCGGACTTCGGCCAGGGTGGGATGCGTGGGTCTCATTCCGGCCAGTGCTCGGAACGGAAGATACGGGCCGCGTTCGCGAGCTGCTTGACGGCCAGAGACCCGGCGAATCCCCCTGCGAGAAGTGGAAGCGCAAGCGGCTCCGCCGCACCCCCGATCAGCCTTGCGGCGTCAGCGAGCAGCGCCAGGCAGAACAGATTCATAGAGGCAGGGTAGTTCCAGAGAAACGCGATCCGGCGATACATCCAGTAAGCGCGGGCCGCTGCCGACGCCCCTGGCGGCAGAGGGCTCACCGCCATGCGGCCATGGGTGGCCTCCGCGGCGGATGGGCGAAGGCCGATCACATGCATGCGCGACTGCTCGCCAACGGGGGAAGCGAATGCGACGCCGAGCATGGCAAGGAAGACGGCCCAAGGCGCGAAACCGGTCACGACCATCAGCACGTATCCGGCGGCTCCGTAGAGCGCTCGATTCTGGATGAAATGACCCACGAGATCCAGGTAGGTCCCGCGCTTCCCTGATGTGCCGCGGACCCGCGCCACCTCGCCATCGACCGTGTCGAAGAGGTACGCGAGCTGCAAGAGGACGAGCGCCGCCAGGTAGCTGACGGCGGTTGGAACGAGGACGAGACCCGCTGCCGTCACGCCGCACACGATGGCGAGACCGGTGACGGCGTCTGCGCTAAGCGGCGTGGTTCGGACCACGACCCAGGTGACCCACGGGGAGAGCCGACGCATGACGAGCCGTGAATAGGTGGGATCCGCCTCGAGATGCGGATGGTCCTGCCCCATGCGGCGCACGTCGGCGAGGCTGGGCGGTGTCATTCAGACCACCCAGAGCGGTATGCACGGCCAAGCTCTTGGACATCCACCTCGCTTATCCGATCGAGGAAGGTAGACCGGCCAGGACGCGTGGCGGGGCCGCGCCGCACCGCCTCAAGAACGACGTCAACGTCGATGCCGATATCTTCTGGACGCACGGGCAGGCCCGTTGCGCGAAAGAAGCCCACGATCCTCCGGCAGTCTTCCTTGCGCAGCATGCAGGCAGCCACCGTGCCGACGGCCACCTGGAGCCCGTGAAGGCGTGGCTCAGGCAACAGCTCATCGAGCGCGTGGCTGATGAGATGCTCCGAGCCGGACGCGGGCCGTGACGATCCTGCCATCTCCATGGCGATGCCACTCAAGATCAGCCCGCGGATCACCTTCTGCCGATACTCCGGCAACGCGAGGTCCGCATCGTCCTCGATCACCGATCGCGCGGCTGCTTCCGAGGTGAGGCACGCGAAGTCATCGATCTCCTCACCGCGGTCCGCATGCGCCAGGCGCCAGTCGCGAACCGCCGAGACATTCGAAACAAGATCCCCGAGTCCGGACCTCCAGGTGTGGGTCGGAGCGCGCGAAATGGCGTCCATGTCGACGATGATCCCTGCCGGAATCCTTGCGCCCAGCGACGTCGGCTTGCCATCTGGATTGACGATCACGGCCACCGGCGAACAGATGCCGTCACTGGAAGCCTGGGTGGGGATGCTGATGAAGTCCACACCGCAGCGCGCCGCGGCCAGCTTCGCGACATCTACGACGCGCCCACCTCCCACGCCCATCACGTAGTCGGGGGTCATGCGCCTGATGTGGTCCGCCGCGAGCCGTGTCGATTCCTCGGTGTTGGCGTCGACGACACACTCGCTCACGCGGATCCCGCGCTGCGTGGCAGCCCGCAGCAGCTCGGCTCCGTATCCGGTGCCGGACCTCGAGCCGGAATGGATTAGGACGGAGGAGGCGCGCGCGGGCACGTGGAGCTCCGCCAGGGCATCAACGACCGCCACCGATCCGTGGACGAGCCGCAGCAAGCGCGGGATGGCGATGGACCGGTGCGATAGGAGCGAGAGGCTCATCGTGGGATCACGGCAGGCAGGGTGCGGGCAAGGGTGCGCGCACGCTTCAGGTCCACCTGATCGTCGATCTCGGTCCAGGGCCGCCCCTCGCATGAAACCACGCCGACGTTGATCGAGGCAGCGTCCCGGTCGATGGCGTCCTCGTAGTAGAGCTGGACCTCGCCGGCGCGGACCAGACGGGCTGCAGAGTCCACCAGCGCACGCGCACCGATCGCATCGAACAGCGCCATACCGATGTATTCGCCGACTGAGATCGCTGGATCGAGCTGCTTGCTGATCCGGTGGACCACTCCGTTCTCGTCCACCTGGACCTTCATCTCCTCCTCGCCAAGGATCTCGTCGGTGTCCACGACGATCCACGAGCCGGCTGTTCGGTTCCATAGCGTGGCAAGGATGCCCGGATCGAACACGATGTCCGAGTTCAGCAGACAGAAGCCATCACGGAGTACGTCCCGTGCGGCAAGCAGAGACACGATGTTGTTGGCAGTTGCGTAGTCCGGATTCGGGATCTGGCGGACACTGATGCGGCCACGGCGAGTCGCGAGGGTTTCCTCTAGCCGTTGTGCGCAATGTCCGCTGACGATAAATGCTGTCGCGCACCCGACGTCCTCCAGCGCACGGAGCTGCCGTTCGAGGAGCGTGGTCCCGCCGACCTCGATGAGGGCCTTCGGTCGGTCGGCGGTCAGCGACCCAAGCCGACGGCCAACACCGGCGGCAAGAATGACAGCCGGTAGGTACCTGTCGGGGCGGTGTGTCATGCGCTAACTCGGCCGGCAAGCTTCGCGACAAAGGCGATGCACGGCTCTCGCCAGTCCAGGTGCCGAGCATCGCGAGGGGTAACGCTGAGCACGGCGCGGCCAGGCGGACTCGACGCACGCACGAAATCGGAGCCGCTGATCGGCACAACCCGCACCGCCAGCCTCGCCGCCGCGACGATCCTCACGGCCCAGCTATACCGCGAGGTCGCGGGCACGCCGGCGAGATGCATGATCCCGGTCCGGTGCGCCTCGATGGCATCGGCAATGCATGCAGCGAGCGCGGGAACCCACGTGGGATTCCCGCGCTCATCCTCGACGACCCGAACGGGATCGCCTCGCTCCGCGGCTGAGGCGGCCGCGGAGAGGATCTTCGTCACGAACGTTGGACGCCCCCAGCCAAACAGCCAGGCGGTGCGCACAATGAGCGATGCAGTGCCGGAGGCCTGAGCCTGTCGCTCGCCCTCCAGCTTCGATTGGCCGTATGGGTTGATCGGGTTCGGCAGGTCATCGGTCCGATACGGACGCTCCAAGGACCCGTCGAAGACCTCGTTGGTGCTGATCTGGACCAGGCGTGCCCCGCATCGGACAGCCGCAACAGCAAGGTTCCCCACCGCCGCGCCGTTGATTGCCATTGCCCGCTGCGGGTCTCGGGCGCATCCGTCGACATCCGTCCACGCCGCACAATTCAGGATCGTGGTCGGCGCCCATGCGGAAATGCGGTGTACGTCGCTTCGCCGGGTAATGTCAATGTCATTACGCGGAATCGCCCAGACTGCGTGACCCCGCCGCTCGAGCTCGGCGACGGTCGCTCGGCCAAGGAGCCCGTCGGCACCCGTAATGGCAATACGTTCCATGATCTCGCTACTCGACGCTTGTGCTCGCGGCGAGACGATCGCCGTACTGGCGCCGGTAGTAGTCGAGGTACTCACCGCTCTTCAGGGGCCGCCACCAGTCTTGGTTCGAGCGGTACCAGGCGATGCTCGCCCGCAAGGCACGGTCGAAGTCCCATCTCGGATGCCAGCCGATCCCTGCCAGCTTGGAACCATTAACCGAATAGCGTCGGTCATGCCCGGGCCGATCCTCCACGCGCCGCACGAGCGACATCGGCTTGCCCAGCACGTCCAGGATCATTCGGGTCAACTCCAGGTTCGTGACCTGGTTGCCCGCACCAACGTTGTAGATCTCGCCCGGCTGCCCTCGCTCGAGAACCGCGAGCAGGGCATCGCAGTGATCGTCCACGTAGATCCAGTCACGGACCTGAAGGCCGTCTCCGTAGAGGGGAAGTGACTCATCGTCCAATGCGTTCGTGATGAACAACGGGACGATCTTCTCCGGATACTGGTACGGTCCGAAGTTGTTCGACGCGCGCGTCACGTTTACGGGCAGGCCGTAGGTGGCGTGGTAGGCACGGACTAGGAGATCCGCGGCCGCCTTGCTCGCCGAGTACGGGCTTCGCGGGCGCAGCGGATCATCCTCAGCGGACGAACCCTCCGAAACGTCCCCGTAGACCTCGTCCGTACTCACCTGGAGGTAACGCTGGTGACCGTGTCGGCGCGCCGCCTCGAGCAGGACGAAGGTTCCGTGGACATCGGTCTGGATGAAGGCGTCCGGTGACTCGATGCTACGGTCAACGTGCGACTCGGCCGCGAAGTTGACGATCGCGTCCACGCTGGATGCGATGGCGTCAACGGTATCCGCATCATTGATATCTCCCCGGACAAACGAGAACCCGGAACCCTCCTCGATGCCGGCCAGATTGGCGACATTGCCGGCATACGTCAGCTTGTCGAGAACCACGATGCTCGTCTCGGGTCGCGTGGCCCGCAGGCGTCGTACGAAGTTGGAACCGATGAAGCCGGCTCCGCCGGTGACCAGCAGTCGGGATGGCAGGGAACCCCCGGAAATCACTCGTCAACCCCGGCGGCTTCGGAGTGGTTGTTCGGCGCCTGCAACCCAAGGCGCGCCGCCAATCCGCCGGCCTGGGCCAGTGATTCGATCGTGCCCGCGTCCTGCCAGGCGCCATCGAGGATGGTATGAGTCAGCGAGCCGCGGGTCAGGTAATGGTTCAGAAGATCGGTGATCTCGAGCTCACCTCTCGCCGAGGGCTTGAGGGACTCGATGACAGAGAAGACGCTTGGCCGGAAGATGTAGACCCCGATCGGGATGAGGTCGCTCTTCGGCTTCCCGGGCTTCTCCTCGAACGCAACGATCCGGCCCTCCGCGTCGAACTCCGCAACGCCGAAGCGCTGCGGATCCGACACCCGCTTCAGGACGGCGGCAGCCTCGTATGGGCCGTCGACGAATGAGTCGGCGAATGCACGCAGCGACCCCTCGATGATGTTGTCGCCCAGGACGATGGCGATGGGATCCTCGCCTGCAAATTCGCGCGCGAGCCCGATTGCATGAGCGATGCCCAGTGCACCTCGCTGATACCGGTACGTGAGGCTCAGGCCGAATTCGGAACCGTCGTGCAGCAGTTCAAGGATGTCACCGACGGATCGTCCGCCGACCACGACCATGACCTCGTGACACCCCATTGCCCTCAGGGTGTCGAGGGGATAGAAGATCATCGGTCTGTCGTGGACGGGCAGCAGATGCTTGTTGGTCACGAGCGTCAATGGATACAGACGAGATCCGCTGCCGCCTGCCAATAGCACGCCCTTCAGCGGCATCCTTCCTCCAAGTCACCTTTCGCACGTCACCCAGACCGGGCCGGTCACGCGAAGGATAGCGCGGGCAGCCGACCATGCGCCCGCCAGAGGTTGGTCGCTCAGTAGGCCCCGCGGCGCGAAATGACCGCTTTGAAGGTCAGGACGAAGATCTTGAAGTCGATGACCGGACCCTGCTGACGGACATACATGAGATCCAGACGAACGCGGTCCAGGAAGGTTCGGTCCGAGCGACCGTTCACCTGCCACAGGCCGGTGATCCCAGGCCGGACACTGAGCAGCTCCACGGACTCCGCGCGCCCAAGCAGCTCGTCAGCGAAGTAGGGCCGGGGCCCGATCAGGCTCATTTCGCCCCTGAGGACGTTCCAGAGCTGGGGCAATTCGTCCAGGGAGGTTCGACGCAGGAGACTACCGACCCGTGTCTTTCGCGGGTCGTTGCGGAGCTTGCGGTTCACCTGGTACTCGAGACGCCGCTCCTCATTGGCGGTCAGGAGCTCGGCCAGGTGATGGTGGCTCCCGTCGCGCATCGTCCGGAACTTCAGCACCACGATGGGTTCCCCGTGGCGACCCAGGCGCCGCGACCGGTAGATGATGGGAAGACCGGAGTCGATCCAGGTGGCCAGCGCGATGGCCAGCATGATCGGCGACAGGACAACCAGCAGGATGGCTGCGCCGAGGATGTCGACGAAGCGCTTCGCGTACTGGTAGCCGGTTCGCGATTGCGCGGGAGCCGAGGCAACCGACTGCGACCGCGAGATCTGCTCCAAGACGAACCTCCACCCCTAGTGTGCGGGGCGACCGCGCGCGGCCGCAGGCCCGAGTGCCCATCGGACCCAAGGGGGAAGTATACGGGGAGGTCAAGGTTTGGCGCCGAGTGCCTCTTGTACTGGGCCGATCGGCCCCGGGCGAGCCATACTCCTCGCATGACCTCGCCGGAGCCGCGCCACCCGCTGGAAGTGACCGTGGAGATCCCCTCGGGGAGCCGCAACAAGTACGAGTTCGACCACAAGCGCCACCAGTTCGTCCTGGACCGCGTCCTGTACTCGAGCGTCCACTACCCGGGCGACTACGGCTTTCTGGAGGGGACTCTCGCCGACGACGGGGACCCGCTCGACGTCCTGGTGGTGATCAGCGAGCCCACCTTCCCCGGTTGCGTGGTCCGAGCACGCCCCGTGGGAGTCCTGGACATGACCGATGACAAGGGGCACGACTACAAGATCCTGGCGGTGGCCCACGATGACCCGCGCTGGGACGAGACGCACACCCTCGAGGATCTCTCGCCGCACCGCCTGCGGGAGATCGAGCACTTCTTCGACATCTACAAGGAGCTGGAGGGGCGCGCGACCGAGGTGCGCGGCTGGCTGGGTACCGATGAGGCCTGGGCGATCATCGAGCGTGCCTTCGAGGCGGGCGCCCGCCTCGATGGCGAGGGCCGCGCGGCAGACGAGACCGAGCCGGGGACCTGGCGCTAGTCGTCGGGGGACGCCGACGGCGGCAGGGCCGGGTCCAGGTCCTCAGGGGCGAGGATTCCGTCCTCCGGGAGATCACGCACCAATCGACGACCGATCACCGCATCGAGCAGAAGCGGTGAGATGCCGTCGGCCGGCCGCTTGGCATCGAGATCGGCAGCGGTAAGCACCGTCCCCGCGGCCAGGTCGCGGGCGGCGACAAGCGAGCGGCGGGCGACGCGGCGAGCGTCCTCCTCGGATGGCTGCGGTCGCTTCTGACCATCGCCCAGCGCGGCGTGCGCCTCGTTCAACGCCGCAGCCAGCGCAGCGAGCTCGTGTGGTTCCATGGAGGCGGCGTGATCCGGCCCAGGCAGGTCGCGGTCCAGGGTCAGGTGCTTCTCGATGATGACGGCTCCCAGGGCTACGGCGGCGATCGGAGCGGCCATCCCGGTCGTGTGGTCGCTGAACCCGACCTCCACGCCGTAGCGGGCGCGCAGGGCTCGGATGGCGCGCAGGTTCGTCTCGGGCGGTGGAGCCGGGTATGCAGACAGGCAGTGCAGCAGCGCCAGCGGTGGGTCTCCGCCGGCGCGAATGGCTGCAACGGCGGCATCCACCTCGTCGATGGTCGCCATTCCGGTCGACAAGATCACCGGATTGCCGGCCGCCGCCACGGCGCGCAGCAGCAGGAGATTCGTGAGATCGCCGGAGCCGACCTTGAGCGCGGGCACGCCCAGCTCCATCAGCAGCGCGGCGCTGCCGAGATCGAAGGGCGTCGAGAAGGCGGCGATCCCGCGGTCCGCCGCGCGGGCGAATGCGGCCCGCAGCGCATCGGCCGGGAGCTCGAGGCGGCGCAGCATCTCGACCTGCGAACTCGCTGCCGCGCGCTCCTGCTGGTACGCAGCCTGGGGCGCGGACGCAGTCGCCAGCGAGGTGGCACGGAAGGTCTGGAACTTGACGGCGTCGGCGCCGGCATCGGCCGCGGCGTCCACGAGCTGCAGGGCCAGGGCGGGATCGCCGTTGTGGTTCACGCCCGCCTCGGCGATCAGGTAGGGGGCGTCGTCCCGCCCGATGCTCCGCCCGGCGATGCTGAAGGGCGTCATCGGCCTATCCCAGGGAGGGCAGGAACTCGGGACGCAGCCATCCAGCGGCGTCGAGGAGCTCGCGCACCGCCGCGCGCTCGAGAAGCGGCTCGTCCGCCTGGCCCCCGCGGACCGGCTCGGCGCGCCGCTCAGGTGACTGCGGCCTGACCACGTACATGTCCTCGAGCTCGGTCGCCGCCAGCGACTCGTCGCGGCTCATCAGGACCTCGTCGCGCTTCTCTCCCGGTCGGGCCCCGATCCGCTCCACGGCGATCTGGTCGGGCCGGAAGCCGAACTGGGGGGCATAGGCCTCGATCAACACCTCGACCAGGTCGCCGGTACGGACCCGTGGCATCTTCAGGATGAAGACCTCGCCGCCGGACATCCGTTCCACGGCGGCGAAGCAGAGGCGAACCGCGTCGCTGATGGGCATCAGGTAGCGGGTCATCTCCGGGTCGGTGATGGTCACCGGACCGCCGCGGGCGACCTGGCCGCGCACCAGCGGCACGATGCTGCCCCGCGAGCCGATGACGTTCCCGAAGCGCACCGCCGCGAAGCGCGTCTGCGCCGGGCCCTTGTAGATCTCCGCGGCGCTCATCAGGCGCTCACTGAGGAGCTTTGTGGCGCCCATCACGTTCGACGGATCGACCGCCTTGTCGGTGCTCACGGTCAGGACCTTCTCCACGCCGGCGTCGATCGCCGCCTCGACCACGTTCTGCGTCCCGCGCACATTCGTCTCGGTCGCCTCGAAGGGATTGAACTCCGCAGCCGGCACGTGCTTCATGGCGGCGGCGTGGAAGACGATCTCCACGCCGGCCACGGCCCGCTGCATCCGCTCACGGCTGCGCACGTCGCCAATGAGGAGGCGCAGGCGCGGGTCACCCCGGTACCGCTGGCCCAACTCGAACTGCTTCGTGTCGTCGCGGGAGATCACGCGCACCGCCACGGGGTCTTGCGCCAGGAGCGCCTCCACTATGGCCCCGCCGATAGATCCCGTGCCCCCGGTGACGAGGATCCGCCGGCCGTCGAAGGTGCCCATCTCAGACGCGTCCCTGCTCGGCCACCGCGTCGTCCAGCGCGGCCACGACGCGGTCGACCGCGACGCGTTCCATCCGGCTCGAGAACGGGATGGCCAGCGTGCTCCGCGCGACCCGCTCGGTCACCGGGAAGTCGCCTGGCCGGTAGCCGAACTCCCCGGCGTACAGCGGCTGGAGGTGGATCGGTGTGAAGTACGGCCGGGAGGGAACGCCGCGGTCGGTGAGCTGGCCGACCAGCCGATCGCGGTCGATCGCGGGATCGAGGCGGATGACGTACACGAACCAGTCGACATCGGCTCCCGGTGCCGCGCTCGGCAGTCGGACCCAAGAGCGCCCGGCGAAGGCATCTGCGTAGGCGGCAACCACCCGGTCGCGGCCCACGCGCAGTTCGGCGAGCCGCTCCAGCTGCGCCACGCCCAGGGCCGCAGAGAGCTCATCCATGCGGTAGTTGAAGCCCAGCTGGATGTGATGCATCCAGGTGCCGTCCGCGTCACGACCCTGGTTGCGCATGCTCCGCATCCGCTCCGCGAGTTCCGGGTCATCGGTCAGCACCATGCCGCCCTCGCCGGTGGTGATCTGCTTGTTCGGGTAGAAGGCGAAGACCGAGGCGTCACCGAAGGAGCCGAGGGCACGCCCGCGCAGGCTCCCACCCAGTGCTTCGCAGGAGTCCTCGATCAGGGACCAGCCCCGCTCGCGGGCCATCCCCTCCAGCACGTCGATCCGCGCGGGGTTGCCGTAGACGTGGACGGGAAGGAGCGCCTTGGTGTGCTCAGATGTGGCGGCCTCCACGAGCGCCGGGTCCATCCCCAGCGTCTCCTCCTCGATGTCCACGAACCGCGGCACGCCGCGCTCGAACAGGATGCAGTTCGCCGAGGCCACGAAGCTGAACGGCGTGGTGATCACTTCGTCGCCGGGGCCGATTCCCAGCCCGCGCACGGCGAGATGCAGGCCGGCGGTGCCGCTGGAGCAGGCGACCGCGTGGCGGCGGCCGGCCAGCGCGGCCAACCGCTCCTCGAACTCCACGGTGAACGGACCCATGGCCAGCACGCCGGAACGCAGTACGCGGGTGACGAGCTCGACCTCGCGGTCCGTGATGTTCGGCTGTGCGAGCGGGATACGCGCGCCGGTCGAGCGCTGCGAGAGGGTCATGCGTCCTCCTGCGAGGCGGAGTGCGAGTCCATGGGCCGCGCGGGAACCCCCGCGACACGCGTCCCGGCAGGCACGTCGCGGACCACCACCGCACCGGCGGCCACGTACGCCCGGTCGCCGATTGTACATCCCTCCCGGACGACGGCCCCGATGCCGATATGGACGCCTGCCCCCGCCGTGACGCGCCCGGCGAGGTGGGCGCCGGGACCGATGAAGGCATGGTCGCCGATGCGGCAATCGTGGTCGACGGTGGCGGCGGTGTTGACGATGACGTCTGCACCGATGACGGCATCGACGCCGACGATCGCACCCGCGCAGACCTGGGAGCCGGGGCCGATCCCGGCGCCGCCGAGGAGGATGACGCTCGGGTGGATGAGCGTGGCGGGCCGCCAGCCACGGTCCAGGGCACGCTTGTATGCCTCCTCACGGGCGGCGTTCGCGCCGAGGGCAACCACGAATGCCCCGTCCACTTCCCGCGCAGCACCGACCGGCTCGTCGAGGGATCCCAGGACCGCGATTCCGTCGACAGCGGGCGACGGCCCATCCATCGCGTCCGGGTGGAGGAACCCGACGACCGTCCAGCCCGCCGCCCGCGCGACATCGGCCATCACCCGGCCGTGGTCCCCCGCCCCCACGATCAGCAGCTCGTTCACGGTGCCACCTCCTTGATGAGCAGCCGCGCGTCCACCGGCTGCTCGAGGATGGCGTCGACGATCCGGGCGGCGGAGCGTCCGTCCCCGTACGGTGATGCGTGCGACAGGCCGGCCCTGAACGCCCGGTCGGTGGCTTGCGCGATCGCGACGGCAATGGCGTCTGCATCGGCCGGCACGTCGAGCACGTTGTCGCCCCGCAGCCGGCCGCGCTGACGGTCGCCGACGTTCACGGCGGGGACGCCCAGCAGTGGCGCTTCGATGATCCCGCTCGACGAGTTTCCGACCAGCGCCGCGGCTCCCGCGAGCACGGCCAGGAACGTCTCGCGGTCGAGCGATTCACGCAGCCTCAGCGGTGACGGGCCGCCGCCCGCCGCCTCCTTCGTCAGGCGGGCAAGCACTGCGCGCCCGCCGGCGTCGGCGTTCGGACCGATGACCAGGGCCGGCAGACCCGATCGTTCGATGGCTGCCAGCGTGGCCTCCAGGTCGTCGACGGCGTCACGACCGCCGACCGTCTCCGGGTGCTGCACCGCCACCAGGTAGGGACCGACGGCGGGCAGGCCGACCGCGGTTCGCTGCTCCTCCGTGGCGGGCGCCACCTCGGCGAGCCCGTCCAGTCCGGAGGCGCCGGTCACGCGGATGCGCCATGCCTCCTCACCGAGACGTCGGAGCCGGGCGCCGGCCGCTTCGTTGGCGACCAGGTGCAGGTGGGCGGCCCGGCTGATCATGTCCCGGAACGTGTCGTCGACGGCCCCCAGGGTGCGCTCGCCCCCGTGAAGATGCGCGATCGGGAGGCCGAGGTGCACGGCTGCCAGCGCCGCGGCGAGCTGCTCGCCGCGATCCCCCAGCAGGCAGACCCAGGTGGGTGCCTGGCGCTCCATGGCCGGCGCCATCCCGGACAGGGCAGCGCCAAGCGATGCCGCCATCTCCGCGGGCCCGTCGCCCGCGGCCGTGAAGGCGACCTCGGCGGCGATCGGCACACCAGAGGCTCGCACGGTCTCGACCGTCCGGCCGAACCGAGGATCGAGGTGCATGCCGCAGACGAGCAGGGAGGCCGCCACCGCTTCCGGCCGTCGCGCCGCCTCGACCAGCACCGGCGCCCACAGGCCGAAATCGGCCCGCGTGCCGGTCACGACAAGCAGCCGGATCGGAGGCGCCCAGGCGCCCGGCGAGCTCATGACGATCGGTCTCGGCGGGCGAGCGCCCGACGGGCGGCGCGCAAGCCCGCGAGATCGTCGACGTCGATGGCGGAGGGGCCCTCGGTGAGGAGCGCGGCGGGGGCGTCGTCGAGCAGCCGCCCCTCGGCCAGGAGCCCGCGCCGCGTGACGTAGATGGCCCCGGTGACCCGTACACCCGGGGGCGCTGCCTGTCGTCGGAGGTCGAGCCCGCCCATCGGCATCGCCCGGAACCGTCCGTCGACCACCGCGCCCAGGATGCTCGCGGGCAGGCCCAGGGCTGCGACCGCGACTGCCGATCGCGCCCCACTGGACTCCAGGAGGGACACCGCCTCGTCGATCTGCGCGGCGGTCCGCAGCGGCGAGGTGGGCTGGAGGGTCACCACGATGCTGATCGTCTCCCCGACCGCCTCCAGCTGGCGGACGGCGTGGTCGATCACCGGGAGGGTCGGCGTGCCGTCACGCGCCAGCTCCGGCGGCCGCAGGAACGGGACCTCGGCGCCGAGCGCGCGCGCGACGCGCGCGATCTCCTCGTCGTCCGTCGACACCACGGCGCGGTCGATCCGTCGCGCCTCGAGCGCGGCGCGGATGGTGTGCGCGATGAGCGGATCGCCGCCGAGCCGCCGCAGGTGCTTTCCGGGGAGGCCGCGGGAGCCGCCCCGCGCGGGGATGACCGCCAGCGTCAGCATGCCCGCCTCGAACCCCCGCTCCGGATCGTCATGGGGGCCATTCTAGGGAGCGGCCGTCATCTCGAGGATGAGGCGCGCCACGCGCTCCGAGGCGCGACCGTCCGCGGACCGATGTGCTCCGCCAGCGCCGACCGTGCCGTGTCAATGACCCGCCGCCGCTCGTCGGGCTCAAGGAGCCGGGTAGCCGCGGCCGCGGCAGCCGCGCCGTCCTGCGCGCCGAGCGCGAGTCCCTGGTCGGCGAATCGCACCGGGTCCTCGACCCCGGCCGGCACCACCGCGAGCGACGGCACGCCGACGAGGGCGGCCTCGAATACCGAGTTGGACCAGGCCGTGACGAGAAGCCAGGCATCCTCCAGCAGCTCGTGCAGCGGCCGCACCGCTTCGACACGGGCCGTCACGCCGGTGGGCAGGGTGAGGTCGTGCAGCAGATCGCCGGCCCCGGACCGTGGCCCGGCCGGGTGTGGACGGACGACCAGCTCGGCGGGTGCCACCGCTTCAGCCGCCGCGACGGCGCCCACGACAGCCGCACGGTGGACCTCCTGGGTCAGCGCGCCCGCGGGGTACTGTGCCGCGAACACGATCCGGCGTGGCAGCGGCGGATCGGCTCCGGGAGCGCGACGCTCGCGACCGACCAGCAGGTCGAAGCGCGGGGCGCCCACCTCGACGATGCGCTCCGCGGCAATGCCCGCTTCGCGCAGCACCGAGGCGGCCCGTGGACCGTAGACTGCCAGTCGGTCGTAGGCCGCCCCCCTGATGGCGATGGCATCGGCCGCCTCAGCGTGCGGGATGTCCAGGGAGCCGATCCGATGGGCCGTGGCAACGCCGGGGAGGATGCGGGCCCAGGTGCCAACCTCGTCGAAGGCGGCCAGGAGCCGCGGCTGCAGACGGCGGACGGCCGAGTTGAGCGCGGCGATCCCGAGCGCGATGCGTGGCAGCTCGCGCAAGGTCACGCGCGTGATCAGGTCCGCAGCGGGCGGATCGGCGACCTCGCGCAGGACACCCCCGACGCGGACCGCACGCACGGCGAGGCTCACGTTCCAGGGCGGAAGCGCCACGAGCGCCGCCGGGTGCAGCAGGCGCGTCAGCCGCAGCGCGGGCGCGGGACGCGAAGGGGTCGCCTCGGCCGCCCGGCCGATGAGCAACGCGACCACGGCGGGACCGCCGAGCGCGGCGAGATCCGACGCCACCCGGTCGAGCACCTCGAGATGCACCGTCTCGCGGACCAGGACGGCGATCCTGGGGCTGGGCGGCAGGACCCGGCGGCGCGGGACGAGCGATGCCACGGTTGCAGCCGACGCGCGGAGGAGGCCGGCGCTCACCGACCCTCCCGCCGCCATGGCACCCCCCGGGGAGCGATCGTCGCGAAGGGCGAAGAAGAGCTGCTGCTCGAGCGCCGCGTCCATCGCCACGCCCTCGAACGAGAGGAGACCGGGCAGTGCGGCACGCAGCTGCGATGCGGCGCGGTGAGCCCGCTCACGGGCCTCGGAGGGAAGCATCCCGCCGATTGTAGGAGCCATGGCCGGTGGCTCCGGAGAGCGCCCGACGGATCCACCCTATAATCGCCGCCTCAATGTCGTCGCTCCCACGGTCGTCCGCCGCTGCAGACGCGCTTCTCCCGTGACTACCAGCACGCTCCCAGGGCTTCGATTGCCAGGTGGCCTCACCGTCTCGAGCCGCAACCTGGCCCACCTGGGTGTCCTGGTGGGCTTCGCGCTGCTCGCCATCATGGCTGCCCACGTATCGGTCCTGCTCTTCCAGCTCGTGGGCGCTGCGCTCGTTGTGGCATTTGGCTACACGACCTACCGCGCACCCAGGCTCGCGCTCCTGATCCTCATCTTCATCCCCATGGTCGATCGATACGGCATCACCGCCCTGGTGCCCGATGCCGCGAAAGGCTGGACCAACTACCTGTCCGAGTCGCTCCTCGCGGCGGCGAGCCTGGTCCTCGCGGCCATCGGGCTGCGCACCGGCCGGTTGGCACCCGCGCTACGCCACCCGGCCTTCGTGCTCCTCGCGCTCTTCACCGTGGTAGCTACCATCTCGGCGTTCGTGAACGACGTGCCGACGGTCCAGGCCACCGCGGGGGTCGTCTTCACCATCGACGCGGCAGCACTCTTCTTCCTGCCGCGCATCGTCGGGTTTGACCGGCGGCAGGCGACCATCGTCGTCGTCGGATACGTGGGCGTCGCAATGCTGGCCGCCATCCTCGCCCTTCTGCAGGTCTACCTGGCCCCGGACATCCTTGGGCTCGGTACCTCCCTGGGACGCTTCGGCGAGGGAGCCAGGGTGGGGGCCTTCATGGACGCCAACCCGAACATGCTGGGCGCCGTGCTGGCCATGGCCATCCCGTTTCCCCTCTTCGGGCTCTTCCGGATCGACGGGTGGCGCCGCAAGGGACTGCTGGCGGTGGTCACCTTCGTCCTCGTCCTCGCCCTCTTCTTCACGTTCTCCCGCGGAGCCTGGCTGGGCCTGGTCGTCGCGGTCCTGGTGATCGCCATGGTCGTCGATCGTCGCGTGCTGCTCGCGATGCTGGTCCTCGCGGCGCTGGCCTACGGGACCGCCCACGTGGTGCCCCGCGGTCTGCTCACGGACTCCTCGCAGCTCGAGCTCGACCTGGAGGACGCGACGATCGGGAGGGTGGGCGCCATCGGGGCGGGCAACGACCTGCGGAGCCTCTTCATCCAGAACGCCCTGCCGATCATCGCCGACCACCCGATCGTGGGTGCGGGACCCGGGCGCTATGGCGGTGCGGTGGCGGCTCACTACGGATCGCCGCTCTGGCAGCAGTACAGGGACGGGGCCGTGCCGCTCTACCGGACCGTCGACAACTTCTGGCTCCACACCCTGGTGGAGGTCGGGATCCTGGGGACGCTGCTGCTGCTCGGCACCTTCCTGGCGATCGGCTGGGAGCTGCTCCGCGCGGCGCGCCGAACGCGGGACCCGACGCGGGTCATCATCGCCGGCTGCCTGGCGGCCGGCATCGTGCTGGCCATCGACTCGGTCACCGAGATGCTCCTGGAGGGCAACACCTCGAGCTTCGCCATGTGGCTCCTGCTCGGCCTGGGTTCAGCGCTGGTCATGGGCCAGCGCCGGGCCGCGACGGCTGTGACCGCTTCGCAGGGGTCCGTCACGCGCGGTTGACAGCGCGGGACATACGTAGCGCGACGCGGAATGGTTGCATCGCCGTGGAGGGCCTGGCGGGGACCGGCCGGGCAGACGGCCGGTCCCCATCGGATCGGCTCAGAAGGCCTCCAGGTAGCGATCGACCTCCCAGCCGGAGACCTGCATCCGGTACTCGTCCCACTCCTCGGTCTTGGCCTCGACGAAGCGCTCGAAGACGTGGTCGCCCAGCGCCTCGCGGATCACCTTGTCAGCCTTCAGCTCTTCGAGAGCGTCCTTGAGGGTTCCCGGCAGCTGCCTGATCTTGCGGCTCTCGAGCTTGGCCGGATCGAGGTGGTAGAGGTTCTCCTCGATCGGTGCGGGGGGCTCGAGCTTGCGCTCGATGCCATCCAGGCCGGCGGCGAGCATGGCCGCGAAGGCGAGGTACGGGTTTGAGGACGGATCGGGACAGCGCAGCTCGATCCGGGTGCTGTTGAGCTGCCCCTTGCTGATCTGTGGGATCCGGATCAGCGCCGAGCGGTTGATGCGCGCCCAGCCGATGTAGACCGGTGCCTCGTAGCCGGGCACCAGGCGCTTGTAGCTGTTCACCAGCGGAGCAAGGATGGCGATCATGCCCCGGGCGTGCTCCAGGGTGCCGGCAATGTAGTGCTTCGCCGTGTCCGAGAGGCCATACGGGTCCTTCGGGTCGCTGAACGCGTTCTTCCCCTTCTTGTCGTCCCAGAGGCTCTGGTGGGTGTGCATCCCCGAGCCGTTGATGCCGAAGATGGGCTTGGGCATGAACGTGGCGTGCAGCCCGTGGAGCGCGGCGACCGCCTTCAACGTGGTCTTGAAGGTCACCGCGTTGTCGGCGGTGCGCAGCGCGTTTGCGTACTTGAAGTCGATCTCGTGCTGCCCCGAGGCGACCTCGTGGTGCGCGGTCTCGACCTCGATCCCAATCTCCTCGAGGTCGTTCATCATCTCCTTGCGGACTTCCGTCGCGAGATCCGCGGACAGGTCGAAGTACCCGGCCGAGTCGTGCGGATCCAGCCCCACCCCGCCATTCGATCGGCGCAGCAGGAAGAACTCGAGCTCCGGCCCGGTGTTGAAGGTGAAGCCGAGCTTCTTCGCCCGCTCCATCTGGCGACGCAGGACCCACCGCGGATCACCCGGGAAGGGATCGCCGCCCGGCGTGTAGACATCGCAGATGACGCGGGCCGCCCCGGTCTCGAGCATGGTCCCGTCCGGGGCAATGCCCTGCTCCCAGGGGATGGGCGAGAAGGTCGACAGGTCCGGGACGAGGAACATGTCGGATTCTGCGATACGCGCGAATCCCTCGATGCTCGACCCATCGAACCACTTGCCATGCTCGACCGCCTCGGTGAGCTGGTGCATGGGGACCTGGACGGATTTCACCGCTCCCACGATGTCGGTGAACTGCAGGCTCACGAAGCGGAGGTTCTTCTCCTCTGCGAGCTTGAGGGCGGCGGTGAGCTCCTTGCTGGCCATGCGTCGATAGGCTCCTGTCAGGTGGTGGAGGATGGGCCGGGTGGCAACCCCCGCAGGCTAGCCGTCCGACCCGGATCCGTGTCCTGCCGGCGCCGGCCCGCGAGTGACGAGTTGTTGTGCAGACTGCACAGTCTGCGACGCCTCAGCGTTCGGCGTCCTCGGTCGCTCGCAGGATCCTCAATGCGTCGTCGGGGCGTCGCGGGTCGAGCCCCTGCTCAATCGACGCCCGGCGCAGCCGGTTCAGGACGGTGTTCCGATGGACGCCCAGGGCCCGCGCGGCCGGCGCAATCCGCCCATTGGCGCGCGCCACGGCCACCAGGGTCTCGCGCAGCACGCCGCTGACCCTGGGTCGGGGCTGGACGTCAGGGGCCGCGACGGTCGCCGGCCGGTCGACCGACGGTCGGCGTCGATCCGGGTGCACGGAAGACCCCCGGTCGAGGGCCGGCCTGGCGAGCAGCGCCCGGAGGGCCGTGGTCACGGCCTCGGCGGCCACCTCGTCGATGCGCGCGAAGGGCAGGTCGTCGAAGAGCCAGATCGAGGCCCCGTGCCGGATCCGGCGCTCGAGAAGATGGATCCCGTCCCGGCTCTGCCGCGCGCCCGAACGACCGGGGGAGCCGGCAAGCAGCCGGCCATGCAGCGCGGCGAAGCGCGCCGCGAGCGCGCGACCCGCGGGCCGTGGGTGCAGGGTGCGCAGCTCGCCGTCCACGGAAACCGCCACGCCCCGCCGCAGGTGCGCAGCGAGCAGTCCTGCCGGGGTGGCCAGCGACGGATCCGCCAGCGCACCCTCCGCAGCGGCCAGTCGAAGGTCGCTGGCGACGCGCCTGAGCTCGCGATCGGGCCGATCGAGGTAGCCGCCGGCGGCATCCGCGAACCCGGCACGGGGTTGGCTGCTGCCGATGATCGGCAATGGGTCGCCCGCCGGCTCCACCTCCAACTCGTTCGGTCCGAAACCGGCGAGGGCGACCGCCACCGGCCGGAGCCCGGCTTCTCGCAGGAGGGCGAGGAGGGCGTCGAGCGACGGCCCGGGGAGCAGCGATCGGTCCATCACCAGCAGGTGACCATCTGCCGACTCGGGCAGATGCGGCGGGAGCGCCCGTGTGCGCGATACCCCCCGCACCGCACCGCGCAGCCGATCGACGGACCCCGAGAGGAGCCGCGCGCCGGGGTCGACCGCGCGCCACAGGTCGATGACGCTGGTCATCGCCCGACCACGGCGGCCTCAGGCGGCAGCGGCCGCCAGGTCCTCGATCAGGTCCTCGGCATCCTCGAGCCCCACGGAGACGCGCACGAGCCCCGGGGTCAGTCCCGCGGCCGCCAGGTCGGCCTCGCCCAGCTGCCGGTGGGAGGACGACGCCGGATGCGAGCAGAGCGTCTCCACGCTCCCCAGGCTGGTGGCGTGCACGGCGACGCGCAGCCTCTCCAGGAAGCGCTCCCCCGCGGCGCGGCCGCCAGCCAGGTCGAGCGCCAGCATGCCGCTGCCCATCCCCCCTCGCAGCTCCGCGGTCGCGATCGCGTGCTGGGGGTGCGAGTCGAGGCCAGGGTACAGGACCCGTGCTACGCCCGGATGGCCCTCGAGTGCCGAGCCGACCGCGAGCGCCGTGCGCGAGTGGCGCTCCATGCGGACGGCGAGGGTCTTCAGGCCGCGGAGGGCCAGGAAGGCCTCGAGCGGTTGCGCGTTGCCGCCCGCGCTGAGCATCACGTGCCGCGCGCCCGCGACGGCGTCCGCGCCGCCGATCACCGCACCGGCCACAAGATCCGAGTGCCCGCCAACGTACTTCGTCAGCGAGTGGACGACGACGTCGGCGCCGAGGGCAAGCGGCGTGCAGAGATACGGGGAGGCGAACGTGTTGTCCACCATCAGCAGCGCACCCGCCTCGTGCGCGATCCCGGCCAGGGCTCGCAGGTCGGCCACGTCGGTGGTCGGGTTGGCAATCGTCTCCGCCCAGATGACCCTCGTCCGGTCGGTGAGCGCCGCGCGGACCGCATCGAGGTCGGTCAGGGGCACGAACCGCGCCGTGACGCCGAACCGCGCGAAGAGCCCCGTCAGGATCCCGTACGTCCCACCGTAGAGTGCGCGCCCGGCCAGCACCTCGTCACCGGGGCGCAGCGCGGAGGCCAGCACGGCGTGGATCGCGGCCATCCCGGAAGCGGTGAGGTGGCAGGCCTCCCCTCCCTCCAGGTCGGCGAGCGCGTCCTCGAGCGCGGCGTGCGTCGGGTTGGAGTACCGCGTGTACGAGTGGCCCGGGACCCGGAACTCGAGAAGGTCGGCGAGCTCCTCGGCGCTGGCGACCTCGAACGTGCTTGTCTGGTAGATAGGCACGTTGACCGGCGGCTGGGGCGCGGCGGGCACCCGGCTGGCGGCCCGGATCGCTCGGGTGGCGAAGCCTGGCATCAGCCGCGAGTCTAGCAGCCGTGACGCCGGCCACGGTCCACCCCGCGGGCTACGGCGTGGGTGAGGCAGACGGCGTGGGGGACGCCCCGGCGCCGTCACCCATCAGGCGCTGGCCCAGCTCCCGGATCGCGGCGAAGTCCGGCACCAGGATGTAGGCACCGCCGGGACCTGGGAACACGGAGTGGACGAGCGGCGGCTGGATGACCGCCCGCTGGACGTCCTTGAGGTCCGCGTCCTGGACGGCCTGGGCCAGCACGGAGATCTGGTCGGACGGCACGTCGGTGGAGATGGTGTTCTTCACCGCATCGAGGAGGCCCGGCAGGGCCGTGAGCAGGTTGCCCGCGGTGAGCTTGCTCCTGATGGCCGCGAGCACCTGCTGCTGGCGGGCGGCCCGCGTGAAGTCGTTGTCGCCGGCACCCTTGCGCGAGCGAACGAAGGCCAGCGCGGTGTGCCCGTTCATGTGATGGACGCCGGCCGAGATGTAGAACCCCGTGTGATGTTCGTACTCGTCGATGTAGGTCGGATCATTGATGGCGCGGGTGACCGTCACGTCGACCCCGCCGATGCTGTCGACGGCGGCCTTGAAGCCGAGCAGGTTGATGGACGCGAAGTAGTCGATCCTGATCCCCAGCAGCTCGCCAATCGTCGCCTTCAGGGTGCCAACCCCTCCGAGCGGATAGGCCTGCTTGTTGGTCGAGGCGACGATGAGCAGGCTGTTGATCTTGGCGTTGTAGGTCCGCCCGTCGGGAAGCTTCACTCCATACAGGTCGCGCGGGACGGAGATCATGGCCGTCTGCCCGGTCGTTGGATCGATGCTCACGACCAGCAGCGTGTCGGTCAGGTGCTCGCCGCGGCCAGGCTTCCAGTCGATCCCCGCCAGCAGGACGTTGATCCGGTCACTGCTGGGATTCGGAATCTCGGACGGAGGAGGCAGCTCGATCGGCACTCCGCCGAAGGAGTCGTGGATCGATGTTCCGGACCCGGCGACGGCACCGAGGGTGTCGATCGCCTTGAAGGCATAGTAGCCGGGCAGCACGTGCATCGCGACCGTGAGGATCACCAGCAGCGCGACCGAGTAGGTCGTCCACCGCCGCAGCCGCGGGCGCTCGCGTCGCAGGTAGGCCTGCAGGACGGCCACCAGGCGCCAGGCGAGGAGGACCCCGTCCAGGACGATGAGCCCCCACAGGAACCGGGTGTCGAGCAGCTGGTTGAGCAGGCCGTGGACCAGGCTGATGGCCAGGATCGCCATGAGCGCCAGCAGGATGATGGGCGCAGCCAGGATCCAGGCTATGGCCGCGTCCCCGTTGTAGGCCTGGCCAAGGCCGGGGAAGACGAAGGAAAGCAGGGCTGCCAGGGGCGCCCGCGGGTCCGCCGTTCGGTTGGCTCGAACATCCTGAGCCATGGTCGCTAGCTCCCCACGTGCTGTCCGCGCCCCAATGCTGAGTGTCCGGGCTGGGAGCGCGGAGTATACCGAAAGCGCCCACACGGGGCTGAAAAGCCCCTTAGCATCTGAAACGTGGCTCGATTGCATGCCGTTCCGGCCGTCGCCTGGGTTGCGGCGGGGGTGGTGATCCTCGTCGCGGCGGTCGGCGGGATGGTGCTCCTCGGTACGGGGTCGGCGCCCGCGTCGGGTAGCCCCTCGGCGAGTCCGTCATCGTCTGCCGCGTCGGCCGCGGCTGCCGCGACGACCGAGTCGAGCATCAGCCCGACCCCCTCGCCGACACCGCTCCTGGCGCGCTGCCCGCTCAACGGCGTGCCCATCCCGTCTCTCCCCGCCGCCGGCCAGCCGGCCCTGGTGGTGCAGATCGAGAACCACCCGCTCGCTCGCCCGACCCGCAACCTGACGAATGCCGACATCGTGATCGAGGGGACCGTCGAGGGCGATGTCACCCGCTTCTCCGCGGTCTTCTACTGCCAGCCGACGGTCGGGCTGACCGGGCCCATGCGCAGCGCCCGGTACTACAACGTCGACCTCTGGCAGCAGCTCCACGCGCTCACCGTGCACTTCGGAGCGAGCACGGGCGCCCTGAAGCGGTTCGCGGCCGCGGAGATGCCGTCGATCAACGGGATCACCGGCGCCTGGCCCTACTTCCGGCGCTACGGAAGTGCCCCTGCTCCCCACAATCTCTACGGCGACATCGAATCGATCCGGGCCGACGCCACCCGGAGCTCGGCGGTTGCGGCGCTCGTCCGACGTGCAGGGACAGTGCGGCCGCCCTTCGCCATCGACCCCGGCGTCCAGGTTCCGGTCGGTGCGACGGTCGCCAAGGTCACGATCCGCACCAACGGCTACTGGACCTTCGCGTGGACCTGGGACCCCGGCCTCGCGGCCTGGCGACGCAGCGACGCCGGCGCCGCGGACACGGACGCGGCGACCGGGAAGCCGTTGATCGCGACGAGCGTCGTGGTCCAGCGCATCACCGAGTCGACCGTCTACGGCGACCCCGATCCTGCCGGCAACCCGCGGCGCGACCTGCACCTCGTCGGCAGCGGGACCGGACTGCTGTACGTGAACGGCACGGCAATCGCCGTGCGGTGGTCACGAGCCTCGGCGTCGGCCCTCACGATCTGGACCTACGCTGACGGCACGCCCATGGTGCTGCCGCCCGGGCCGATCTGGTGGGAGATGGTCCCGGTCACCGGGGCGGTCACGAACTCCTGAGGCGCGCGGAACGCCCGGCGCCGGTCAGTCGGGTAGGCGCGGAGGTCGCGGCGGACGCGGGGGCGACAGGAAGGCGTCCATGGCGGCGCTGATCTGGTGGTCCGGATCGAACGACCGGGACGCCACCACGATCCGGCGCCGGACCTCGGCGGCATCGGGCTCCTCGTCGCCGCCGGACTCGACCAGCAGGGTCCCGATGCGCGGCGCCTCCGGCTCCGGGATCGCCACCCAGTGATCCGCGACCTCCAGGACCCGGCTCGGAACCTCGGCGCGGACCGGCACAGGAGGCTGCGGGTCGACAGGCTCCCAGGCAGCGGCACCGGCAGGGGCGGCCACCTGCGGTGCGTGCGGTGCACCGGTGGGGGGCAGGTCGACGGACGCGGGCTGATCCTCCGGCGGTCGGTAGCCGAGCGCGGGCGGGAGTCGCAGCGGCCGCGGGAAGCCGCTGATCTGGTTCTTCCCCAGGGACTTCGCGTTGTACATGGCCCGGTCCGCGGCCCGGACCAGCTCGTCGGCCATTCCCCCGTCTTCGGGGTGCGATACGAGGCCGATGCTCACGCTGGTCGAGACCCCCTCGCCCTCGAGCCGCATCCCCAGCTCCTCGGCATCGGCCCGAATCTTCTCGGCCACCACGAATGCCCCGGCGTAATCGGTCTCGGGCAGGAGCACCAGGAACTCGTCCCCGCCGTAGCGGTACGCGGAATCGACGTTGCGGATGTCCTCGCGGATGACGCGGCCGAGCGACCGCAGGACCTCATCGCCGCGCTGGTGGCCGAGGCTGTCGTTGACCGCTTTCAGCCCGTCGAGATCCATCATCAGCACTGAGAAGCCGCGCTCGCTGCGACGGGTCCGACGAACCTCCTGCTCGAGCGTCTCGTAGAGCTGACTGCGGTTGAGGAGCCCGGTCAGGGAATCGATCCGCGACAGCTGGCTCAGCATGGCCCGCGTGCGTCGCTCGTTCCAGGCGAACACCCCTGCGAGGAAGACGAGGAGCCAGAGCGCGGCGAGCGAGAGACCAACGGAGAGCAGGTTGGCGTCGCTGAACCGATTCGGGTCGGGGTTGAGCACGACCACGCCCATGTACACCCCGGAACCCAGGATGGCCGCGCCGATGGCGCTCCACCCGCTCCCAGCGAGGGCGATGGCAACGACCACCAGGTCGAGCGTGAAGGCGTACGGGGACGAGCCATATCCGGTCAGGAGCATGAGGCTGCCCGAGAGTGCGACGGCGATGAGCACCTCCAGCCAGCTCGTGAGGGAGGTCCGCCAGCCGGGCGGCAGCAGCTCATGGAGGACGACCACGGCGACCACGGCGATGCCGCCCACGGCGAAGATCGGTGTCTGGTTCTCGCGGAAGGTGCCCGAGAGTCCAACGCCCACCAGCACGGCCGCGACGGTGACCCACCACAGGATCCGCACCGCGCTGCCGGCCGCGGGCCCCACGCCCAGCATGCCCGCCTCCGAGAGGTCGGCCTCCATGCCGTACTTGCCGTTCGCCGTCGTCGCCAGCTCGGACTCGAGGGCTCCCTGCCGGCCACGCTCGCGCATGACGGCCAGCGCTCCCCCGAGGAGGAGCAGGCCGCCCACGATGGCAGTGACGATGATGAAGACGAGGTCAGTGGGCACGGGTCGTTCGGTGGGCACCTCATCCGGACCGTGGGTCCGGCTTCAGGCGGTTTCGGGTCAGCCTGCGTAGTCTAGGGTCCGCCCGCGGCATGGCGCAAAGGTACTAACCCAACCGTACCGCTTCTGCTGGCGCACCTGCGCACCACTTCCTTGGGCGGTATACTCCGGCCGCCCTCCCGCCCTGTGCACAGGAGCCCATGCTGGAGCGACCCCGAGCGCGATATCCGGCTCTCGCCGCCGCGCTGTCCTTCCTCTTTCCCGGCCTCGGCCAGGCGTACGCGAGAGAGCCGATCCTCGCCGCCCTGCTCGCCGCGCCGGCCGTGATCCTCGGCATCGCAGGCATCCTGGCGGCCGTGCTGGGCGTTGATGCGCTGCGGAACGCGGTGTTCAGCTCGCAGTTCCTGACCGCTCTCCTGGTGCTGGACGTGGTCCTTCTCGCCTGGCGCCTGTTCGCGATCCTGCAGGTGGGCGCGGCCCGCCCCCATCGACACGTCGAGACGGTCGCGGCGCCTGCTCCGCTCGGCCGTCCCGCTCCCTCGACCGATGGGCCGCCGCCAGGCCCCAACCCGTCACGACGACGTCCGTGGGAGACGGCGGTCGTCGCGGTGCTCGTGCTCGCCACCATCGGCATGCACGCCTGGAGCGGGATCGTCATCGCCACCCTCGACAGCACGCTGGGGCAGGTCTTCTCCGGTAACCCGGGCGTCGTCATCACCAGCGGCCAGCCGGCGGCCAGCGACCCCAAGCCGTTGAACGAGCCCAGCTACCATTGGGACGGGACGGAGCGGATCAGCTTCCTGCTGCTCGGGATCGACTCCGGGCCGTACCGCAGCGAGGCGCTCACCGACACCATCCTGGTGCTCAGCATCGACCCGGTCCGCCGCACGGCGGTCATGGTCTCGGTTCCTCGCGACACCGGCTCCTTGCCACTCCCCGACCGGCGGATCTACGCCAACGGGCTCTATCCCGACAAGATCAACTCCCTCACCACGGTCGCCAGCCAGAACCCGAAGCTGTGGTGCCCGGACCTGCCGGCGACCGCGGACTGCGGGATCCGGACCCTGGAGCGCTCGGTCGGCCTCTACCTCGGGATCGACATCAACTACTACGCCACCGTGAACCTGCAGGGCTTCACCGACCTGATCGACGCGCTCGGCGGCGTGAAGCTCTGCCTCCCCGGTGTCCTGGCCGACCCGGAGTACAAGGCTGCGACTCCGCAGGGACGCCCGGGCATCTCGCTGCCCGCGGGCTGCTACGTCATGAACGGGCGCCAGGCCCTGGCCTATGCGCGCATCCGCAAGGGAACCCTCACGCTGCCCGATGGGACCGTCGAGCAGCAGAACGATTTCAAGCGCGCCGCCCGGCAGCAGGATCTCCTCGTCGCCCTGCGGGACAAGTTCGCCACCGCCAACTGGGTGCTCGCCCTGCCGGATCTGCTGACGGCCGTGGGCGAGACCGTGCAGACGGACTTCCCTCGCGGCCAGGCCGGGAACCTGGCCAGCCTCCTGCCGCTGATCGCGGGCAACAGCATCGAGAAGGTGGTGCTCGACTGGCCCGATTACGTGGACCTTCCCACGAACCCGCTCGTCAACTACCTCCTGATCCCGAAGCGCAATGCGATCCGCACCGAAGCGGAGCGCCTGTTCGGAGCCGATGGCACCCTGAAGGGCTGGTACGTGGGAACGACGGACCCGCGCCCGCCCTCCTGACCCCGCGTCAGAACTGGCGGCCGGTGACGATCTGCCAGATCGTGCGCAGGATGATCCCGACGTCGAGCCCGAACGAGCGACGTCGAACGTACTCCAGGTCGAGACGCACACCCTCCTCGAAGCTCAGCCGGCCCCAGCCGTTCGCCTGCCACAGGCCCGTCAGACCCGGAACCACGGCCAGCCGCTCGAGCTGCCACGGCTCGTACAGCTCGACCTCGTAGGGAATCGGCGGCCGCGGGCCGACCAGGCTCATGTCACCGCGCACGATGTTCAGGAGCTGGGGCAGCTCATCGAGATGTGACCGCCGCAGGAACCCGCCGACCCGCGTCACGCGCGGGTCCTCCGCGATGGGGACCCAGGTGGCATCTCCCTCGGTCGGGTCGCGTCGGGCAAGGAGGCGACGGACGTACTCGCGGTGTGCGGCCTCATCGGCCGCGGCGTGCATCGATCGGAACTTGAAGACCGTGAAGTGCCGCCCGCCCAGGCCCACCCGCTCCTGGTGGAAGAGGATGGGGCCGGGGGATTCGAGGCGCACCGCCGCGGCAATCGCCAGCAGCAGCGGCGACGTCAGCACCAGCCCCACGGCGGAGGCGACCAGGTCCAGGCCGCGCTTGGCGGTCCGGTAGCCCGCGGGCGTCGGCGCGATCGGCACGCGGGCGACCGCGGGGGCCCCGGGCGACGCGCGCTCGGCATCGGTCATTCGGATGAGTGCCCGGCCTCCAGCTGCGAAGGTTGGTCGGGGCGGCCGGATTCGAACCGGCGACCTCCTGCTCCCAAAGCAGGTGCGCTACCAGGCTGCGCTACGCCCCGACCGGGAGATCGGCGACCGGGGCCGCCGACTCGGATCATGGTAGACGGATGGCGCCAGTCCATGGCAGCCCGTGCGGGTGGCGCTCGCCGAAGGCGTCACCCGCGGGATGCGTGTCGGGCAAGCAGCCGGTCGACCACCGCGAGGTAGCGCTCTGCCTGGGCGTCCCAGGCATATGGCTCGGCCTGGCGATGCGCCTCGGTGGCCAGGGCCGCGGCACGGTCCGGATCGCCGGCGAGCTCCACGATGGCGGTGGCCAGCGCACCGGGATCCGCGCCGGGGACGTACCGCAGCGCCGCATCGGTGAAGTGGGCCCGGAAGGTCGCCAGGTCGGTGGCGATGACGGGAACCCCCATCGCCACCGCCTCGAGCAGCTTCGTGGAGAGCGAGTACTCGAGATACGGCTCCGGGAGCGAGGGCACGAGCGCGATGTCCGACGCCGCGAGGATGGCGGGAAGGTCGTCGACGGGGACACGGCCGTGCAGCGAGACCCGGTCGGCGGTGGCTGTCCGCGCGACGGCCGCGCTGACCTGCGGCCGAAACGGTCCGTCCCCGAATACGTCGAGGCGCACCGGGAGGTCCCGCGGCAGACGGGCCATGGCCTCCACGGCGACCTCGAGCCCGTAGATCCGCTGCAGGCTGGAGTGATGGACCAGCCGCAGCTCGCCGTCCTCCATGAATCCACGCCGCGGATGGCGTGCGGGGTCGAAGATGCGCCCGTCGGGACTGTTCATGACGACCGAGATCTTGTCGGGAGCGACGCCGCGGGCCAGCGAGAGCGCGCGGAGTGGCTCGTGGACGGTGAGGATCGCGTCCGCCATGGCTGCCGCGCCGCGCGCCATGCCGCGAACCATGGGTCGCAGGGGACGCAGCGGCGCCGCCGCGAAGCGGTCGTCGAAGAAGGCGGGCATGTCCTCGTGGAGGTCGAGCAGGAGAGGAACCCCGACCAGCTTGAGCGCAGCGGCCGACGCCACCAGGAAGTCCGGCAGGGTTGCGACCTGCACGAGCCGGTACCTCCGGCGCCGATGCTCGCGCGTCAGGCGAACGGCCGCGAGGCCTGCAAAGGCCAGGTACTCGGCCATGTGCCCGGCGAACCCGTTGAAGCGCCGCTGCACCGGGAGGCGGATGATCCGCAACGCGCCGGTCCGCTCCTCGGCCGGCTGACCCGGGTCGCGCAGCGCGAAGACGTCGACCTCGTGGCCGGCCTCCAGGAGCGCGTCGGTCTGGCGTCGGATGCGCGGATCTGCCGGGACCGTGGCGTGGACCACGATCGCGATCCGCGCGGGCGTGCGGCCATCGGTCATCGGCCGGCCCTGCGGGCCTTCACCTCGTCCCACAGGGCATCCTTGCCCGCCAGGTCCAGGTCGGCGAGCGTGAGGCCGCGCTCGGCCGCGAGCGCCTCGACCTCCTCATAGCGCTCGATCCAGCGCCGATTCGCGTGCCGAAGCGCCTCCTCCGGGTCGAGCTTCATCCAGCGGGCGAGGTTGACGAGCGCGAAGAGGACGTCCCCCATCTCGTGGAGGCGCGCATCGCGCGCCTCTGACCCGGGCCTGGCCCCGGCGACGTGCAGCTCGTCGAGCTCCTCGCTCACCTTCTCCCAGACCCCGTCGATGGCGTCCCAGTCCCAGCCCAGGGAGCTCGCACGCTCCTGGATCTCGCGGCTGGCGGCCAGCGCGGGGAGGGCACGGGCGATCCCGTCGAAGGCGGACCGCGTTCCGGTGGCGCCGTCCTCGGCACGCTCGGCGGCCTTGATCGCCTCCCAGTTGCGGAGCACCTGCTCGGCGGTGTCGGCCTCCACGTCGCCGAACACGTGCGGATGCCGGCGGACGATCTTGGCTCCCAGGGTTCGATACACGTCGACCAGGTCGAAGGTGCCCTCCTCGGCGGCGAGCTGGGCGTGGAGGATCACCTGCAGGAAGAGGTCGCCAAGCTCCTCGGCAAGGTCCGCGGCCGCGCCGTGCTCGATCGCGTCCACCGTCTCGTAGGCCTCTTCCAGCACGAACGGGCGCAGCGACGCGTGTGTCTGCTTGCGGTCCCAGGGACAGCCGTCGGGCGCCCGCAGCCGGGCCGAGATGGCCGCCATGCCGTGCGGCGAGCCGATGTTGTCGACCGGGTCCAGCGCCTCGATCAGCCATGCACCGGCGGCAAGGTCGTCGAACGTGAGTGAAGTTGCCGGTGTGCTGCTTCCGTCGACGAGCGACCGGGCGGGGTGGGACGCCGGGTAGAGCCGCTCCAGCGGAGTCGCGTCCCGCCCGGACGCGTGCCGCCCGGGAAGGGCTGCCACCGAGTCCGCGCGGGCGGGCAGGATCAGCAGTGGCAGACCCGGGTCCCAGGGGACGGCCGCCAGCCGAGCCGCGTCCACGACCTGGATTCCGGCCGCCGGGTCGATCCCGGCCGCGTCGATGAGCCTGGCGAGCTCGGTGGCGGCACGACCTGGCGGGCTCACCGTAGCTCAGCCGGTCGCCGAGGTGGTCGACTGGTACAGGGGGTCGATCCAGGTCCCAACCTCCGCCTTGATCGCGTCACGCCAGCGCGGATAGCCGGTGGACTTGATGCTCGCCAGGCGGCTGTCGTCGACCCAGCGGGCGGCCGAGGTCTCGAGCAGCTTGAAGATGTAGATCCCGCCGGCGGTGCTGACCGGATCGCTGATCTGGCCCACCGTCGTCAGATCGAAGATGGCCTTCTCGAGGGCCGCGTCCTTCTCATAGGGAGCAACCCAGCCGATGTCGCCGCCGGTGTACGCGGTCGCGTGATCGGCGCTTTCCGCGGCAGCCACCTGGTCCCACGAGCTCGGGTCGGCCTTCAGCTCGGACTCGACCTTGTCGGCCTGCTCCTGGGCCGTCGTGCGCTGGCCGAAGACCTCGATGATGTGGTAGCCGAACTGGGTCTTCACCGGCTCGCTGATCTGGCCGAGGTGCAGCTTGTCGAGCGCCGCCTTGAAGTCGGCGTCCACCTGGGTGGCGGTCGTGGGGTCGTACCATCCCAGGTCGCCACCGTAGTCGCGCGACCCGGGGTCATCGCTGTACGTGGCGGCCAGCGCCTTCCAGTCCGCGTCGGGCTTGCTGACCTCGGTGTAGACCTCCTGGGCCGTCGCCAGGGCGGCGTCCCACTGCGCCTGGGTCGCCGTGCTCTGGTCGCTGGCGCCGGGGATGGGCTGGACCAGGATGTGGCGGACGCGCTCCTTGGGGATCGGCACCCCGGTATCCGGCTGGATCTGGATCTGCGCCACGTGGCGCTGCGGCATGTACGTGCTGACCACGTTCGACCCGAAGTAGTCGGAGAACGCGGTCTTCAGGAGCTCATCGTTGATGTAGGCACGGTAGTCAGCGTCGCTGGCCTTGACCGAGGCCAGGAGCGTCTGGAGCGTCTTGTCCGGCCCGGCCTTGCGCACGTCCTCGACCTTGAGGATGGCGTAGGCGGAGTCGCCCTTGATGGGGCCCAGCAGGTCGCCCTTGGCCGATTCCTTGGCGGCGTCGAAGAAGGTCCCGTACGAGACGTCACCCTCCTCCACCCAGCCGACGAGCCCGTTCTGATCCTTGGTGGCGGCGTCGTCGCTGTTGTCCTTCGCGAGCGTGGCGAAGTCCGCGCCGCCCTTTGCCTGGTCGAGCAGGTTCTGCGCCTTCTTCTCGGCGTCCGCCCACTGGGCGTCGGTGGGGGTCGATCCGGCGGCGGCGTCGGACGGAAGGGCATTGACCGTGATGAGCGACAGCTCGATACGGAAGGGCAGGGTTTCGCGCTTCGCGATCTCCTTGTCGATGGCGTCCGCGCTGACGGAGATCCGCAGGTCCGGTGCCTTGTCCCGCATGTAGGCACCGGTGGTCAGCGAATCGGTCGCATTGGAGACCACGTTCTGCAGCGTGTCGGAGACGACCTGCAGCTGCTGCTGGATGAGGGAGTTCTGCGCACCCACCGCAGCGATGCTCAGATCGGACTGCTTGGCCGTCAGCTCGGCCGCCATGATCCCTTCGCGCTTGGTGAGCGCGTCGACGTTGAAGGACTGGTTCCCGACGTACGCGACCTCCTTGAGGTGGTTGTCATAGAAGGAGCTCCAGGCCGTGGCGCCGAAGATCCCCAGGGCGATGGCGATGGCGATGGCGAACCCGGCAACGATCAGCTGCTGGCTGCGCAGCTCGTCCTGCCAGCGTGGGCGGTGCCGGCGGTCGAGCGTCGGACGATTGCGAAAGGACATACGAGACCAGGCTCCGGAGGGCGAAGGGGGTTGTACCAGCGAGGGCGCGCGCCATGCTACCCGATGCGTGGCTGACGCGCCACGCGGAGGCATGGGGATCAGGCCCCATCCGGGTCAGGAGGACCCGCCCCGCAGCGCGTTGCGAATGGCCTCCCAGCGCAGGGCCAGGACCAGGAGCATGGCCTCGCCCACGATGCCCCGGCTCATCTTCGAGCGCCCCGCGACGCGCTCCCGGAAGATGATCGGCGCCTGGGCGATGCGGGCGCCCCGCCGGTGGGCCCACCAGGTCATCTCGACCTGGAACCCGTAGCCGTTGGGGCCCACGTCCCGGAGCCGGATTGACTCCAGGAGCTCCCTGCGCCACGCCTTGAACCCGCCGGTCAGGTCCCGGTACGGGAGGAGGAGCACGGTGCGCGCGAAGGTGGTCCCGCCCCGGCTGATGACCTGCCGGTACCACGGCCAGCCCTGCGTGCCGCCGCCGGGGACGTAGCGGGTGCCCAGCACGAGGTCCGCGTCGCCCATGAGCGGAGCCAGGAGGCGGGGCAGATCGGCAGGATCATGGCTGAAATCGGCATCCATCTGGACCACCGCGTGGACGTCGGGACGGGCCAGGACCCAGCGAAACGCTGCGCGGTAGGCCGCACCGAGACCTTCCTTGGTGGTCCGGTGCAGCACCTCCACCCGCTCATCCGTGGCCGCCAGCGTGTCCGCCAGCTGTCCGGTGCCGTCGGGGGACCCGTCGTCGACGACGAGCAGATGTGCCTGCGGCAGGGTGGCCAGGATGGCATCCGCCACTCGTTCGAGGTTCTCGATCTCGTTGTAGGTCGGCAGGACCACCCAGACCCCACGGCCGGCTGCGAGGCCGACGCGCGGGACATCCTCCTCGCGCTCTGTCGCGGTCGTGGCCGGCTGCAGCTCGCTCAGCGCCCGATCCCCACGTACGCGATCCCGGCCGCGGTGAAGCGGCCGCGGTCCAGGACGTTGCGGCCGTCCACGAACAGCTCGAGACCCGGGATCATGGCCGGATCGAGCTCGGCGTACATCGCGTGACCCGCCTGCAGGACGGCCGCACGCACCGGAACCGGCGCGCCCAGGTCATACGGCTCGAAGCCCATGCTACGCAGGTGATCTGCGTCGAAGTACGGGTCGTGGCCGTAAACCGTGGCACCCGCGGCCCGCAGCTCGTCGAGGAGCCGGTACGCGCTGCTGAAGGCGTCCTCCCGCACGTCGGCCCGGTAGGCGATGCCCAGCACCAGGACCGACGCTCCGCGCAGCGAACCGATGCGATCCTCGATGGTCGCCACGGTGAATCGTGCCATCCCCTCGTTGATCTCGCGCGCCAGCGGCGGGATCCGGAGGTCCGGATCCCCGTTGAAGAGGAAGTGCGGGTAAACCGGGATGCAGTGCCCGCCGACCCCGACCCCCGGCAGGTGGATGTGGCTGTAAGGCTGGCTGTTCGCTGCGCCGATGACCTCCAGCACGTCGATCCCTCGCCGCGCCGCATAGCGCGCGTACTCGTTGGCCAGCGCGATGTTGACGTCGCGGTAGGTCGTCTCCGCCAGCTTGGTCATCTCCGCCGTCTCGGCGTTGGTGACCGCACGGACCTCGGTGTCCGGATCCAGCGCCGCGGCATAGAACGCGACGGCGCGCTTCGTGCTCGCCTCGCTCGTGCCGCCCACGATCTTTGGATAGCGCCGCAGATCCAGGAAGACGCGACCCACCAGGACCCGCTCGGGCGAGAAGGCCACGAAGAAGTCGCGGTCCATGGACAGGCCGGAGGCCGCCTCGAGCATCGGGCCGAAGCGGTCACGGGTGGTCCCCACCGGCAGGGTCGTCTCGTAGACGACCAGCGAACCGGGCTGCAGCCCACGGCCGATGTCGACGGTTGCCGCGTCGATCGGGCCGAAGTCGATCTGGCGATCCCCGTCCACGACCACGGGGACGATCACGACGACGACCTCGGCGCCGCGCACGGCCTCGACGTTGTCGGTCGTGGCGCTCAGGCTCCCCGACGCGACCAGGCCCGGGACGCGATCGACGAGCGCCTGCTCGTCGAGGTGTGGTGAACGGCCGGCATTGATCGCCTCGACGATCGCAGGATTCCGATCCGCGCCGGTCACCTGGTGCCCGCGACCGGCGTACTGGACGGCGAGCGGCAGGCCGATGTGCCCCAGCCCGATCACCGCGACCCTCACGCCAGCACCTCCGCCAGCTCGTCCCCCGAGACGACGGCGCCGCTCGTGGCGGCCTCGACCATCTTGCGGGCGAGGAGCAGCGCGATCATCGCGTCGCGCGGGTCCACCGGCGGCGGCCCGCCGGTGCGGACCGCTTCCGCGAACTCGGCGAGCTCGACGGCGAGCGGCTCCTGGCGCCGGATGGACCTGCGCGCCATCTCGCCTTCGGACACCGAGGTCGCCATGCGGCCGTCATCCGGACCCGGGCGCTCCCAGACCTGCGTCGCGTCGGGGTTCGCGTAGTAGAAGAGGTCCTGGTTGATGTAGTCCGCGACGTACATCCCGCGCTCACCGGTCACGGTCAGGGTGCGCCGCTTGGTCGGCGTCAGCCAGTTGATGTCGAGGACGCCGATGACGCCGTTCGCGAACTTGAGGATCCCGTTGAAGAGATCCTCGTGGTCGGTGTGGATGCGCTGCTCCGTCTCCGCGTAGAGGCGGACCGGCTCCGAGTCGAGCAGGAAGCGCATGACGTCGATGTCGTGCGGCGCCAGGTCGACCACCACGCCCACGTCCCGGATGCGGGCCGGGAACGGGCCGAGGCGCGTCGCCTTGACCTGGAAGACGCGGCCCAGCTCGCCGGCCGCCAGGCGGCGGCGCAGCTCGCGGATGGCAGGGTTGAAGCGCTCGATGTGCCCCACGGTCAGGATCCGTCCCGCCCGTCGGGCCGCCTCGATCATCGCCTCCGCGTCGGGCCGGTCCGAGGCGATGGGCTTCTCGACCAGGACGTTCGCACCCGAAGCGAGCGCGTCGAGGGTCACCTGCCGATGCAGCGAGGTCGGCGCCACGATGCTCACCAGGTCGAGCCGCTCCTCCGCGAACATCGCCGCGGGGTCAGCGTAACCACGCGCCGCCCGCCCCGTCGTCGCCCGCCGCAGGGCCTCGGGGTCGGGATCGGCGACGGCGACCAGGTCGACATCGGCCAGGACCTCGTCGTAGACCCGGACATGGTTGCGCCCCATCATGCCCAGGCCCACCACGCCGGCGCGCAGGCGCGTCGGGCTGTCGGTCGCCGGGGTCTGGTGCACGGCGGGCTGGCTCACGCGGAACGCACCACCTCGGCGCCGATCGGGCCCAGCTCGGCGGCCGTCTGGTTCACCGCCGCGATGACGGCGTCCACCTCCGCGTCGGAGAGCGCGGGGTGCACGGGGATGCTCACCACCTGCTCCGTCAGCATGTGGGTGACCGGGAAGCGCTGGTCGCCGTATCCGAGCGACACGAATGGCTTCTGGCGATGGACCGGGATCGGGTAGTAGATGCCGGTCCCCACCCCGCGCTCACGGAGCCGCTCGACGAACTCGTCACGCCGGTTCACGCGGATCGTGTACTGGTGGTAGACGTGGGTCACGCCGGACCGCACCCCCGGCGTGATGACTCCGCGCAGCTCCGCGTCGTAGCGCGCGGCATTCTCGCGGCGCCGCGCGTTGTTCGCCGGCAGCTTCGGCAGCTGCGCCAGGCCGATGCTGGCGTGGATATCCGACATGCGGAAGTTGTAGCCCACGATGTCGTGGTGGTAGCGCACCTTCATCCCGTGCTCCCGCAGGAGCCGGGCGCGCTCAGCGACTGCGGGATCCGAGGTCGTGATCATGCCGCCCTCGCCGGTGGTCATGTTCTTGGTGGGGTAGAAGCTGAAGGCGCCCACGCCCCAGCTTCCGCTCCGCCGGTCGCCGATGGCCGCGCCGTGGCTCTGGGCGGCGTCTTCGAGCACGGCGAGCCCGTGGCGCTCGGCGATGGCCGCGATCGCCGGGAGGTTGGCGGGCTGCCCGTACAGGCTGACCGGCATGATCGCCTTGGTCCGCGGCGTGATCGCCGCCTCGATCAGGGCCGGATCCATGTTGAAGGTGTCGGCCTCGACGTCCACGAACACCGGACGAGCGCCGGTGAAGAGGATCGTCGTCGCACTCGCGATGAAGGTGAAGGGCACGGTGACGACCTCGTCCCCGGCGCCCACGCCCTGGGCCAGCAGGCCGAGGTGCAGCGCGGTGGTCCCGGAGCTGGTCGCGACCGCGTGGGGCACGCCGATGAACGCGGCGAAGCGCTCCTCCAGCTCGTGGACGCGGGCTCCCTGCGCCAGGGCGCCGGACTCGAGCGCGCTCCACACGAGCGCCTTCTCTTCCTCACCCATCTGCGGGCGTGCAATCGGGATCACGGTCGTGGTGCCTCCATCGGCTGGCGGTGCGCACCCGGCGGGGTGGCCTCCGCGTTTCGTTGCGTATCGAGCTCTTCGAGCGCCGCAATGATGCGCCGCGCCGAGCGGCCATCCCCGTGCAGCGGCGGACGGGGCCTGGTCCTGTCCATGAAATCGCCGTCCGCGAGGGCGTCGGCCACCGCGGACGGCCCGGGGCCGGCCAGCCGGTTCCACCCGGCGGTGACCGTCTCGAGCCATTCGGTCTCGGTGCGGAGGGTGATGCAGGGAACGCCGGACAGGTAGGCCTCCTTCTGGACGCCGCCGGAGTCCGTGGCGATCGCCGCCGCATGCGTCTCGAGTGCCACCATCTCGAGGTAGCCGACCGGATCAATGGCCACCACGTTTCGGGGAGGGCGAATCCCGGATCGCTTCATCGCCTCGCGCGTCCGGGGATGGACCGGGAAGATGACCGGACGGTCGAGGGCCATGGCGGCCAGCCGGGCTGCCAACTGCTGCGGCTCGTCCACGTTCTCCGCCCGGTGCAGCGTGAGCAGGACATAGCCCGGGTGCGCATCGGCCACCTTCGGCAGGTGATCCTCGGAGCGCTGGGCGGCCCAGGCATGGGCGTCGACCATCACGTCCCCGACCAGGGCGGCGCGGTCCTCCAGGCCCTCGTGTCGAAGGTTGTCCAGGGCAGTGCCGGTGGGCGCGAGGAGGAGATCGGCGAGGTGGTCGGCGACGATCCGGTTGCGCTCCTCGGGCATCGCACGGTTGAACGAGCGCAGGCCGGCCTCGACGTGGGCCAGCCACGGTCGCCGGCCATCGGCATAGGCCATCTTCGCCGCGACCACCGCCGCGGCCAGGGTCGAGTTCGTGTCCCCGTAGACGAGGACGCCATCCGGCGCATGCTCGGCCAGCACCGGCTCGAGGCGGCGCAGCATCGCCGCGGTCTGCGCGGCATGCGATCCGGAGCCCACGCCCAGGTTCACGTCCGGCTCGGGGATCTCCAGGTCGCGGAAGAAGGACGCGCTCATGGCGTCGTCGTAGTGCTGCCCGGTGTGGACCAGCACCTCGTCGTGCGCGTCGCGCAGGAGACGGCTGATCGGTGCCGCCTTCACGAACTGCGGGCGTGCGCCCACGACGGTCAGGACGCGCATGCCTCAGGCCTCGTCCGCGGGCGGTACGGGTCGGCCGCATCGGGGGCACGGGCCTGCGTAGGCGGTGCCATCGGCCCCGTCGCGAAGCGGGGCGCCGCAGGTGCAGACGCTGCCGAGCCGCCGCGCAGGGTTTCCCACCACCAGCTCGTAATCGGCCACGTCGCGCGTGACCACGCTCCCGGAGCCGACCATGGCCCAGGTACCGATGGTGACCCCCGGCAGGACCGTGCTGTTCGCGCCGATGGCGGCCCCACGACGAACCAGGATCGGGACCACCTCCCAATCGTCGTCGCTCTTCAGGCTGCCGTCCGGGTTGATCGCGCGCGGGATCCGGTCGTTCGTGAAGCAGACGTGCGGACCGATGAAGACGCCGTCCTCGACCGTGACGCCGTGGTAGACGCTCACGTTGTTCTGGATCTTGACGTTGGCGCCGATGACCACGTCGAAGTCGACGTACACGTTCTTGCCGATGACGCATCCCGGCCCGATCCGCGCGCGTTCGCGCACCTGCGACTGGTTCCAGATGCTGGTGCCGGAGCCGATCTCCGCCGAGGGCGAGACGTCTGCTGTCGGGTGGATGCGCACAGACCCACGGTCGTTCATGCGATCTCCTGCCAGAGTCGGCGAAATTCTACCCGAGGACAGCGTGAGCCGAGCCTGGGGCCGCAGCCGACGCCCGCCGCACCAGGACGCGCAACCGCTGCACCGGCCGGCGCAGGACCAATCCGGTGAGACCGGCAAAGGCGAGGATGGCCACCACGTGCAGGCCGAAGGCGCCCAGGCTGGGCGTGACGGGAAGCGCGACGCGCGCCGCGACGACCAGCGCCGCACCCACCGCGGCGAGCGCGGCGATCCGCGCCAGGTCCACCCGGAGGGGGTAGCCGCGGCGGGCGTACAACGCCGTCCCCACGGCGAGCACCAGGTAGCCGACCAGCGTCGACCAGGCCGCGCCCATCACGCCCACGCGCGGGATCAGGACCAGGTTGAGGATCACGTTCGTGGCGCCGGCGGTGATGGTCAACAGCGGCAGGAGCGTGGTGCGCCGCGTCAGGAACACGGCGCTGACGACCATGAAGTACAGGCTGTAGACGAAGGAGCCTCCCGCGACGACGCGGAGCACGTCGGCTGCCTCGGTGCGCGCGGCGCCCCAACGGGCCGGGGCCACGAGGTGGGTCAGCTCCGGTGCCCCGAGCGCCAGCGCGACGGCGAGCAGGCCCAGGAGCCCGGCCACCACGGTCGTCATCTCCCGGAGGATTCCCGGGCCGGACTCCGATTCGCCGTGCGCGTAGAAGAATGGACCCCAGGCCGCGTTGAACGAGAGTGCGATGAGGCTGACCACCTGGCCCAGCTGGTAGCCGAGCGAGTACACGCCGATCGCGGCCTGCGCCTGCAGGGCACTCATCGCCAGGAGCAGGCCCAGGAGCCAGCGGTCGGAGACGTTGAGAATCCAACCGGAGATGCCGTGCGGCACGAGCGGCAGGCCGAACGCAAGCCCGGCGCGGATCATCGCTCGGTCGATCCCGATGGGTCGAAGGCGGCCGATCACCCAGGCCGTGACCACCACGCCGAACGCCCCGCCGGCCAGCTGGCCAAGCAGCGCGCCGGCCGCGCCGAGGTGCATGGGCACCAGGAAGACGACCGTGGCCACGATTCCCACCAGCATCACCCCCGAGCTGTAGGCGAGGAACATCCCGGGACGCTCGGTGGCCCGGTACAGGACGGTCGGGACGTACTGGAGGGAGGTGGTTGCCGTGATCGCCAGGGTGAGGAGCCCGAACGGCAAGAACCCGATGCCGGTGAAGAGCGCGCCGAAGAACGGCGCGACCACCAGGCCCAGCACGATGGAGGACACGACCGCGGTCGCCGCGGTCACTGCGGCCAGGCTCACGTAGAGTCGCGGCCGGTTCCGGTCGTTCAGGTCGAAATGCAGGCGCAGGAGCGCGCCATCGAGACCGAGGCGGTAGGCGATCGCCAGGAGGCTCGACACCGAAAGCATGAGCGAGACAACCCCGAAATCGGCGGGATCCAGGGTCATCGTGTAGATCGGCAGGAGGAGGAATGCCCCAAGGCGGGGCAGGAAGGTCCCGAACGTGTACAGGATCGAGCCCCGCGCGAGGGCACGAAGGCTCATCGCATCGCGCCACGCGAGCGCGGGCTCACCGCTTGCCCGCCAGCTCGACGATGCGAGGCGCGGCCCGGCTCACCGCCTGTCCGCGGTGGCTCACCCGGTCCTTCTGCCCCTCGGGCAGCTCGGCGGTGGTCTGGCCGGAGGGCAGCTCGAAGATGGGGTCATAGCCGAACCCGCCCTCGCCGCGGGGAGCGTCCGCCACCGATCCGTCCATCACCCCCGAGAAGAGCTCCACCTCGGGCTCGCCATCGGCGGGGATGGCAAGAGCGAGCCAGCAGACCATCCGGGCGCGTCGGTCATCGGCCCCGTCGAGCTGGGCGAGCAGGTAGCCGGCGCGGTCCGCGAGATCCGGCCCGCCGAACCGGGCGGAGCGGGGGCCAGGGCCCCAGCCCAGGGCGGCGACTTCGATCCCGGAATCGTCGGCGAGGGTGACCAGACCAGACGCCCGGCAGAAGGCCGCCGCCTTGTCGCGGGCATTCGCCGCGTAGGTCTCGTGCGGCTCGGGCACCTCCAGGCGAACGCCGATCTCCGCCGGGCTCACGACCCGGAACGGGAGCGGGGCCAGAAGCCGGTGGAACTCGGCCAGCTTGCCGGGGTTGTTCGTGGCGACCAGCAGGTCCGTCACCCGGCGGCCGGCGCCTCGATGGCCTGTTGCTGCAGCTCGAAGAGCTGGTGGATCCCGGCGGCGGCGAGGTCCACCATCTGGTTCATCTGCTCGCGGCTGAAGGCCTTCTGCTCACCGGTGCCCTGCAGCTCCACGAACCGGTCGTTGTCCATCATGACCACGTTCATGTCGACCTCGGCGGTGGAGTCCTCTGCGTAGTTGAGATCCAGGAGGAGCTGGCCACCGACCAGTCCGATGCTGACCGCCGCGACCTGGCCCGCGATGAGATGATCCATGCCGTAGCGCTTCATGGCCCGCGCCAGGGCGACGTAGGCGCCGGTGATCGAGGCGGTGCGCGTCCCGCCGTCGGCCTGGATCACGTCGCAGTCGAGGGTGATGGTCCGTTCGCCCAGGCGGGTGAGGTCCACGGCGGTGCGCAGCGAACGGCCGATGAGGCGCTGGATCTCGTGCGTTCGCCCGCCGATCTTGCCCTTGCTCGCTTCCCGCTGGCTGCGCTCTGCGCCGGCGCGCGGCAGCATGCTGTACTCGGCGGTGATCCACCCGGTGCCCTTGCCGCGGAGGAAGGGCGGTACCCGGTCCTCGATGGTGACGGCGCAGATCACGCGCGTGTCACCCACTCGGATCAGGACGGACCCTTCGGCGAACTTGAGGTAGTCGGGAACGATCTTGACCGGCCGAAGCTGGTTCGGGGCGCGACCGTCGACGCGGCGTGAAGCGGCAAGGGAGGCCATGGCGCTGCATTCTACCCGGCGACCGCCGACACCGAGCGGGGCGTGTCCTCGTCGGAGCCGCGAGCCCGGCGGATCAGCGGCGGGTCACTTGAGCGCCACGCCGCCTCCGAGCGGCATCCAGTACCCGGCCCAGATCCCGTTGATGATCTTCACGTAGGTCTTGCCGCTGATCACCGCCGAGCGGTCGGCGGAAGCCCCGGAGGCCCGCGGAAGGGTGTAGGGCTTGGTCCCTGCGACCTTCCAGGCCGCGTCGAAGAGGACACCGGTGTAGGTGCCGGCCTGGAAGGTGACCTGGCGCGGGCTGGCGAAGTTGACCACGGTGACGCTGGAGGACGGCGTGGTCGAACCCTGCGTCGTCGATGCAAGCAGGGTGGCCCCTCCTCCGAGCGGCATCCAGTAGCCGGCCCAGATCCCGTTGATGATGTGCGCGTACTGGCGCCCGTTGATGATCGCCCAACGGTCGGCCGACGCGCCCGACGCCCGCGGAAGCGAGTAGGTCTTCTTGGCGCTGATCCCCCAAGAGGATGAGAACCGGACGCCGGTGTACGTGCCGGCGGCGAAGGTGACCTGCTGCGGACCGGTGTAGGCGATCTGCTCAGCGATGCCGGGCAGGTAAACCCTCGACGACTCGAGGACCCAGTAATTGGCCCAGATGCCGTTGATGATATGGAACCATGCCCCGGAATGGCCGGGAATGGCCTTGCTGCGCCGGTCGGCGGACGCACCCGATGCACGCGGCAGCGTGTAGGCCTTGCTCGCGATCACCCTGCCGCTCGCGTCGAATTGGTAGCCGACCGTGGTCCCCGCCAGGAACACGAGGCCCTTGGGCGGGTTGTAGAGCTGGACATCAGACGGGGTCGCGAATGTCCAACTCTTCGCCGCGAGCGGATTGTAGGCGCGGTCCCGGATAGCGCTCGCAATCGAGACCCGGAAGGAGTGTCCGGCGGGCAGCGGCGACGATGGCGCCACGGTTGCGCGCCGCTGCGTCGCGTTGTACGAGACCGATCCCGCCACCGGGCTCCCGGTCGTGGTGTCGGTGAGGCTCACCGTCGAGCCATCGACGCCGAATACGTCTTCGCTGAAGTCGGCCGTCACCGACGCCGTGGTGCCGACCGCCGACCCGGTCGGGGCGAAGGCGGTCACCGTCGGTGGCGTGACGTCCGCGGTGACACCCCACGTGGCCAGGATCGTGGCGTCGACCTGGTTTGCGGGCGCGACGTGCGTGGCGCCGGACACTGTCGCGGAAACGCGCAGCAGGTACGTCCCCGCGGGCGCCCACGCACCGCCAGCGGTCTTGCCGTTCCAGTAGATGACGTGGCTGGCGGCAGCCTGCGAGCCGGCATCGACGGTTGCGATCGTGGCACCCGCAGCGCTCAGCACGTCAAGGCGCACGCTCGCTGGCACCGCGAGGGTGTACTGGGCACCGACCGAATCGAGGCGGCCGTCGCCATTGGGGCTGAAGGCGCGGACGTTCGTTGCGTACCCGCTGACCGCCGGCTGCACCCTCGTGACGGTCGGAGCCACGGCCGGGACGAGATACGCGGTGCCGGAGGCATCAGCCGCGGCCCAACCCGTCCGTGGGTAATCGGCGCTCGGCCACTCGGAGAATCCGAACTGGATCTGATACCAGGTGTACCCCCCGGATGAAATTGGGCCGGCCAGGATGCCGACGCGCGCGCCGGCGGCAAGCTTGGTGAGTGAGGTGAACCCGGTTCCCGCTCCCGAGCGGACGTTGAGGCCGTCCACCACCGCGCTGGCGAAGCCACCGACAGCGAGCGCACTGCCTGGATCGGTCATCGGTGCGGTCCACGGCTGCGCGTTGCCCAGCTTGTCCTTGGCCGAGACCCGGAACTCGTACGTGTGCCCGGGGGTGCCAACGTAGGTTCCCGTGGTGGCCGTCGTGTTACCGAGCCACGTGGTCCACGTCGCGGTGGCCCGGTCCCGGACCTGAACGGTGTACGAGGCAACGCCCGAGCCGACGTCGAGCGCGTGCCAGCTGACTCCGATAGCGTAGCCGTCCGTCGCCGGCGGGAGGCTCGTGATGCCGCCGGTCGGCGGCACGGTGTCCTGCTGGAACTTGTTGGCGAGGAGGTTCCAGAGCTCGCTGACACCCTGGTCCATCAGCAGGTGCCAGATCCCGACGCCGCCGAGCCCGCGCCGGTTGATCATGTCGTACTTCACGCCCAGGGAGGTCGGGTCGTCGTAGTAGCCCTCGATCCACTGCCCCGTCGACGTCTGGTAGGAGAACCACGGAACCTGCCCCAGGCTGTCCCACTTGCGTCCGTACTGGTTCGCCAGGCTCAGGGCCCCGGTGTAGTAGTAGGCCTTGGACTGCCCGGATGCCCCCGACACGGTCGACGAGTTCAGTGCGTTCGAGGTCGTGTACCAGGTGCGTCCGTAGTACGGGACGCCCCAGATCAGCTTCGATCCACTGGTTTCCGACAGATAGTCGTTGACCGACTCGTTCACGTCGAGCATGTAGGAGCTCGACATGGGGGCGACCCCGCCGGCACGCGACGAGCCCGACCAGCTGTAGTCGTAGCCCATGACGAAGAGCGCGTCTGCGGCACCGGCCGCCGTGAGCCCGCCGATGTCGTAGCCGGTCGACCAGGTCGCCGCTCCGGCCATGGTGCACACGGACACGTAGGCCCCGACCCCCGCCGCGGCCAGGCCCGCCTTCAGCTGCTTCACGAAGCTGGTGTACTGATCGCGGAGCGTGGTCGAAAGCGGCTCGAAGTCGAGATTCACGCCATCGGCATTGCGGCTCTTGACGGCCGCCACGATGTTGCTGACCAGCGCCGCGCGGTACGTGGAGCTACCGAGCAGGGTTGCCTGGCCAGCCGCAGAGGTGGAGTCCCACGCCATCATGGTGATGGTCAGGACCACCTTGTCGCCCCTGCTGTGGGCGGCGTTGATCACGTTCGTCATCGCCGACGAGTTCCAGCCGCTCAGACCGGACCCGGACGTCGACAGCGTTCCGTTCGACTGGGCCGCCACTCCGAAGTAGGCGATCGTCGACAGATAGTCGTAGCGCATCCACTGCAGCTGCGTGGCAGACAGGACCCAGTAGGGAAGGAAGCCGAATACCTCCTTCTTGAGCCCGTTGGGGAGCGACGTCGCAGCGACCGTCGCCGATGGACTCGCATCCAGCGGCGCGAGAGAGATCAGGCTCGTGGTCGACCCGGATGCGTTAGCGACCGACAGGGTCGCGCCGCCAGAGCGGAGCGGCTGGGGTCGAGCGCCGGGGTCAAACGAGAGGGCGTCCTTCTCGTGCTCCAGCCAGGCGGTCGCCATCTCCGAGGGGCCGGTCGCGCCGGCGGGAGGCATGCGCAGGACCCGCCCGTTCGGCAACACGACCGGACCGTTGGCACGCACCGGCGGAACGGCGCCGTTCGGATTGCCCGCCGTCGCGAGGCCGGGGCGGCCGATTGAGAACACCAGCAGTGCCAGGATCGGGAGCAGAGCTCGGGACAGGCGACGCACGGTACGACCTCTCGATGCAACAGCGCGGAATCGAGACCTCACTCGACTCCATTCGACCGCACCCTACCGGTCACCGCCGCCGACACGGTATGGTACGAAACTCCTCCGGGTGTCGGCGAACAGACTATCCCGCCAGGTGGACGTGGCTGGTCTCGGCCACCCAGTAGCCGGCCCATACCCCGTTGACGACGTAGTACCAGGCACCGGGGTGATTGGGGATCACCGTCGAGCGCTTGCTGGTGGAGGCTCCCGAGGCCCGCGCCAGGGTGTAGGACCTGGTGGCGGTCACCTTGCCGGCCGCATCGAAGCGGTATCCGACCGTGGTGCCGCCGGGGAAGACCAGGGCGGCAGGCGGGTTGTAGGTAGTCACCCCAGTGGTGGACGGGGGAGCGGGAGCCGTGTCGGCCAGGTGGACGTGGCTGGTCTCGGCCACCCAGTAGCCGGCCCATACCCCGTTGACGACGTAGTACCAGGCACCGGGGTGATTGGGGATCACCGTCGAGCGCTTGCTGGTGGAGGCTCCCGAGGCCCGCGCCAGGGTGTAGGACCTGGTGGCGGTCACCTTGCCGGCCGCATCGAAGCGATATCCGACCGTGGTGCCGCCGGGGAAGACCAGGGCGGCAGGCGGGTTGTAGGTAGTCACCCCAGTGGTGGACGGGGGAGCGGGAGCCGTGTCGGCCAGGTGGACGTGGCTGGTCTCGGCCACCCAGTAGCCGGCCCATACCCCGTTGACGACGTAGTACCAGGCACCGGGGTGATTGGGGATCACCGTCGAGCGCTTGCTGGTGGAGGCTCCCGAGGCCCGCGCCAGGGTGTAGGACCTGGTGGCGGTCACCTTGCCGGCCGCATCGAAGCGATATCCGACCGTGGTGCCGCCGGGGAAGACCAGGGCGGCAGGCGGGTTGTAGGTAGTCACCCCAGTGGTGGACGCGGGAGCGGTGCCGGTGCTCCCTCCAGCGAAGGTGGCGCCTGGTTCACCCGCGAAGGCGTACTTGTATGAGCCAGGGGTCGTCCCAAGACCCAGCCAGAGCCTGAGCCCCGATAGGTACGGATGCGCAAGCTCGGTCACTGTCCAGTCCTGGGGAAGGTTGCTGCTGTAGATGTCGCCGTAGGCCGTCCCGGGGTTGCTGAGAATCGCAGAGACGAGGGGGTCGGCACCACGGTCGGTGGCGAAATAGGCGCTGGCGCCAAGGCCGGCAAGGACCGGCCGGGAAAAGTATCCGACACGCTGCATTGCCTCGGTCGGGGAGGCGGGCGTGTTGCCCGGCTCAGAGGCGCCGGGCGCGTAGCAGGCGTCGGAGTAGATCATCACCCAGCCCGGGGCCGGGGTGATCGGCCCGCCGGAGCAGTACGTCTGCTGCGCCGATCCGTCCGAGGAGGTCAGCGTGCCGAGCAGCGCCTTCTCGCCGCAGTAGACCATCGTGGTCGACCAGTTGTCGTCGTCACCGCCGGAGGTGGTCCGATTCAGGCCCCATCCGTCCACGCGGTCCCCATAGAAGGTGCTCGAGTACGGATTCGGATAGCCGTTTCCGTGGCCGTAGTACACGACGATGTTGGCGCCATCCACGGCCGCCTTGACGTTGGCCCAGGTGGCATTCGGCGAGTACACCTTGGTGACATCGGCGCCGGCGGCCTCGGCGGCGGCGGCGGTGTCATCGGCCTCGCTGCGGTAGCTGTTTGTGACGCTCCCGGTGGGGCCCACGATGATCACCACCTTGGGCGGGGTCACGGCGGCGTGCGCCGGCATGGCCGCGACGAGCAGCCCGATGGTCGAGGAGATGGCGATGAGGGTAGCCCGGATCCGGTTCCGCAATGGTTGGTCCTCGAAGGTCTGTGGTCTGCAGATCGGCCGCCTCCCCGCCGGGCAGTGCCGATCTCGACCGTACGCGCGTGTCCGCACGAGGGCTATGGCGCGATGGTCCAGATCGCCCGCACCCGATGGGGCCAAGCCTCGGGGTACCTCGGTGTGGCCGGACCGCTCCGCCTCAGTCCTGGCTGAACGACGTGACCACGAGGAGCCGCTCGACCTGCTGGGGATCGAGCGCCGGGCGCACAAAGGCCGTCTGGGTCAATGCGTTGGGGTCCGGCTGCACGGCCTGGATAGTCCCGATCAGCAACCCCTTGGGGTAGGGGCTGGCCAGCCCGGTTCCCAGGCTGAGCCCCGCTGTCACGACCGTGTCGCCCGGGGCGAGCCGCTCGGTGACCGGCACCTGCACGAAGACCAGCTGCCCCCCGAGCTGGCCCTCGACCTCGCCCAGCGCGCGGCTCGTCTGGTCCAATGCCACGACGCTGGAGCGTGGGTCGACGATGAAGCGCACCCGTGAGCTGTCCGGCTGCACGCTGCCCGGCACGATCGTTCCGACCAGCGCTCCGCCGCCGGTCGCGGCACCGACGACCGGCATGCCATCCGCAACACCGTCCCGGCTCCCGGCGTCGATGCCGACCTCCCATGTGAAGTTCGAGGGATCGCGGGCGATGACGCGGACCGGTAGCAGATCCATGTTCACCAGGCTCTTGGTCAACCCCAGCAGCCCGCGCAGCGAGGTGTTCTCGGCCGCCGCCTCCTGGAGCTCCGCGATCCGCTGCTGCGCGCGGGTGAGGTCGCTGCGCAGCTTGTCGTTCTCCGTTTGCAGCCGATCGATCTCGCCGATCGTGCCGAAGAGCCCCGCGACGCCCTGCCCGACGCCGGCGACGGCGGCGCGGACCGGCTCCAGGGCACGGGCACTGGCCTGCTGGAGCGCGGTCGCCGGGTCGGTGCGCGAGGCGAGCAGCATCAGGAGCGAGGCGATGGTGAACGCAGCGAACCAGATGCCCGGGTGCGAGCGTCGGTCCGGCGATCCGATCACTGGGGCAGGCCCGATCGTGCCGCTACCGCGGAGCGCGGGTGAACTGCTCGCTGACCAGGACGCGCTCGAGCGTATCGAGATCCTCGAGGACCCGCGCCGTTCCGCGCACAACGCAGGTGAGCGGATCGTCCGCGATGTGGACCGGCATCTGGGTGGCCTCCGCGACCCGCTTGTCCAGCCCGGCCAGGAGGGCACCACCGCCGGCGAGCACGATCCCCTGGTCCATGATGTCGGCGACCAGCTCGGGCGGAGTCTCCTCGATCGTCTCCTTGATCGCTTCGATGATCTGTGCGACCGACGGCTCGAGCGCCTCGCGGATCTGGTCGCCGCCGACCTCGATGCTGCGTGGCAGTCCGGTCAGCAGGTCGCGGCCACGGAACGACACGGTCCGCTCGTTGGGAATCGGATAGGCGGAGCCGACGGCGATCTTGATCTCCTCGGCGGTCCGTTCGCCCATCAGCAGGTTGTACTCGCGGCGCGCGAAGCTGACGATGTCGGCGTCCATCTCGTCACCACCGATGCGGATCGACTGGGCCACCACGATCCCGCCCAGGGAGATGACGGCGACCTCCGTGGTGCCGCCGCCGATGTCGACGATGAGGCTGCCCGACGGCTCGGAGACCGGGAGGCCGGCACCGATGGCGGCGGCCATCGGCTCCTCGATCAGACGCGCCCAGCGCGCTCCGGCATTGATGGTCGCGTCCCGGACCGCGCGCTTCTCCACCTCGGTGACCCCCGAGGGGATCCCGACCAGGACCCGCGGTCGCGGGATCCGGGCATAGCGGTCGTGCACCTTCTGGATGAAGTACCGGATCATCTGCTCGGTGACGTCGAAGTCGCTGATCACGCCATCCCGCAGCGGCCGAATCGCGACGATGTTGGCCGGCGTCCGACCGACCATGCGCTTCGCCTCTGCGCCGATGGCGAGCACCCGCTTCGTGCGCGTGTCCATGGCGACCACGGAGGGCTCGCTGATGACGATCCCGCGGTGGCGGACCGTGACCAGCGTGTTCGCGGTGCCGAGGTCGATCCCCACGTCGTGGGAGAGCAGGCCGAGCAGGCCGTCGAAGATGCCCAAGGTGCCTCCGGGGAGTGTTGCCGTTGATCCGCGTGGCGACGGCTGCGCAGCAGCCGCGGCGGTGCCCGAGAAGGATGCCCGATCCGGGGCGCTTTGGGCAATCCGGAAGGGGCGCCAACCGTAGCACGCGCCGCCGCTTGCGTCTCGGTAGTTGCCCTCCGTATACTAGTCGCGTGACCAGTTCGGTCGAACGACCAACTCCTTCCGGCGACCACGCTGCCTCCGCGCGCGGCGACGCGACGCGCCAGGCGATCATCCTGGCCACCGTCGCGCTCATCGGCGAGGTCGGCTGGGCGGGCGTCACCACCCGTGCCGTGGCTCGGCGCGCGAAGGTCACACAGGGCGTCATCCACTACCACTTCGGGTCCAAGGAGGCGCTCCTGCGCGACGCGGTCATCACGGCGTTCACCGAGATGCTCTCGACGCCCACCCTGGCGCTCACCTCGGCCCCCTCGATCTCGCAGGGCCTCACCGCCGTGATCGCCTCGCTCGCGGAGATCAGCGACGAGCACCTCCTGCGGGTCAGCACCGAGGCGCTCTCCCTCGCCCTGCGCGACCCGCAGTTGGGCGAGTGGATGCGCACCGCGCTCGTCGACTTCCGGGCGCTGATCGGCCAGGGCCTGCGGGACGCCGCTCCCGCGGGAGCGCGCGACGGCGGGCGCATCGACGGGACCGCCGTGCTCCTGGCCGCATTGCTCGACGGGCTCCTCTTCCACCGGGCGGTGGACCCGGGCCTCGACCTCGCGGCCGCGGCGGCGGCACTCACCACACTCATGGGAACGGAGGAAAGCACATGACCGAGCCGATGCCGCTCATCGGCCTGCAGGGTGTCTGGAAGACCTACGGCACCGGCGACGTGGCCGTCGATGCGCTGCGGGGCATCGACCTGGCGGTGGAACCTGGACAGTTCGTCGTCATCCTGGGCCCGTCCGGATCCGGGAAGACCACGCTGCTCAACGTGATCGGCGGCATCGAGCCCGCCACGAAAGGGCGCGTGACCGTCGCCGGCCACGAGGTCACCGCGGAGGGCAACGGCGACCTGACGGAGTATCGCCGCACCACGATCGGGTTCGTCTTCCAGTTCTTCAACCTGGTCCCCACCCTGACGGCACTGGAGAACGTGCAGCTGGTGGGCGAGCTGGCCGGCCGCAGTGCCGACGATGCCCGCGCAACGCTCGACGCAGTGGGTCTCGCCGATCGCGACAGCCGCTTCCCGGCCTCGCTCTCCGGCGGGCAGCAGCAGCGCGTGGCCATTGCCCGTGCCATCGTCAAGCGTCCGCCTCTGCTCCTGTGCGATGAGCCGACCGGGTCGCTCGACCTGGAGACCGGCAGGCAGGTGCTCGGCGTGATCCGGGAGCTGGGCCGGCGCGAGGGCATCACGGTGTTGCTCGTGACGCACAACTCCGCGATCGCCGCCATGGCCGACCGCGTCATCCACGTCGGCTCGGGCGAGCTCACCGGCGACGAGCGGAACGCCGCGCCCGTCGAGGCCAAGGAGCTGGAGTGGTGAGCACCCTCGATATCAAGCTCCTGCGCGATCTCGCGGCGCGGCGAGGGCAGCTGGCGGCGGTGGCCGTCACCATCTTCCTGGGGGTCGCCCTCTTCGGCGCCAGCTACGACGCCTACCAGAACCTCACCGGGAGCTACGACCGATTCTTCGTCGAGACCCATTTCGCGGACATGCAGCTTTCCGGCGCCGGCGCACCCGCGCTCCGCGACCAGGTCCGCGCGCTCAACGGCGTGGCCCAGACGGAAACGCGCGACGTCGCCGACGTGCCGGTGCGCATTGGCTCCTCCACCCTACTCGGCCGCGCCGTTGGCATGCCCTCGAGCGGCAGCCCGGCCGTCGACGACGTGATCGTGCTGGAGGGCGAGCGGCTGGATCCGACGGATCCGTCCGGGGTCCTCGTCGACCACCACCTGACCGATGCCTTCGGCCTGCACGTTGGCGACACCCTTGAGATCGGTACCGGCGGAGACTTGCAGACCGTCACGGTGCGCGGCATCGTCGCCTCGCCGGAGTACCTCTGGACCGCGCGCAGCCGCCAGGAGATCCTGGTGCCACCGGACCAGTTCGGCGTCGTGTTCGTCCCGGGCGCCATGCTCGACGGCCTGCCGCCAGGGCTGGCCACGCCCGAGCTCCTCGTCCGGTACGACCCCACGGCGGACCGCGCCACGCTCGACGGCCGGATCGACGCGCTCGCTGCCGGAGCAGGCGTCGCGACCCAGACCCGTGACCAGCAACCGTCCAACGCGGCTCTCCACGAGGACATCAGCGGCTTCGGCGAGCTGTCGCTCATGTTCCCGCTCCTCTTCCTGGGGGCGGCGGGGCTGGCGACGTACGTGCTCCTCAACCGGCTCGTCATGCAGCAGCGGGCCCAGATCGGCCTGCTCGTGGCATCGGGATATACGCGCCGGGCCATCCTGCGCCACCTGCTCGGCTTCGGCCTGGTGACCGGGGCCGCCGGCGGTGTCCCCGGGGCGATTGCCGGCGTCGCGCTGGGGGGCGTGGTGACCGACTTCTACACGGGCGTCATTGGGCTGCCCAACGTGGTCCGTATCGTCGAGCTGCGGCCGCTGACCCTGGTGCTGGGCCTCCTCTTCGCCCTCGCTGCCGGTGCGCTCTCGGCCCTGGCCCCGGCGCTGCGCGCCTCGCGCATCAGCCCGGCCGAGGCGATGCGCGGATCCGTGCCGCTCGGCACCGGCGGCACCTCGCTCTTCGAGCGCCTCCTCCCGCCGCTCCGCGGCCTGCCGGCTCGCTGGAAGATGGTGTTGCGCGGCATCGGGCGCAACCGGGTCCGGAGCATCTCGACCATGGTCGGCGTGGCGCTGGCCGCGATCCTGGTTCTCGTCTCGTGGGGGATGATCGACACAATGGGGGTCATCGTGGATCGGCAGTTCAACCAGATCGACCGCCAGGACGCTGAGATCGTCCTCGCGGCCCCGGCCACCGACGCCAGCGTGGCGGCGATCGCCGGGGTGGACGGCGTGGCCGCGGCGGAGCCGGTGGCACACCTGCCGATCGTGGTGGAGAGTGCGGATCACAGCTACGTGACCACGCTGAACGGGTTCAGGGCCGGCACCGCAATGCACGGCTTCCTGTCACCCGGCGGCGGGTCGGAGACGTTGCCGTCGGACGGCCTGCTGATCGGGTCCGCGCTCAAGGACCAGCTCAAGGTCAAGGCCGGCGACATGCTGACCGTGACGCTCACCTCGACCGGCGCCAGCGTGACCGACCGCGTGGCCGGATTCGTGTCCGAGCCGCTCGGGACGCTGGCGTACGCCTCGCTCTCCCACCTCGACGCCTTGTTCGGCGCCAATGCCGTGACGGGCTCCACCCACTTCGTCCAGGCCCGCTACGACGCCGGTGCGGCGTCAGACGTGGTGACCAAGCGGCTCGAGGCCGTGGACGGCGTGCTGGCAGTGTCCGACTCCCAGGCGATCGCGAAGATCTTCGCCAAGCTGATGGGGCTCTTCTACGCCTTCGTGGGCGTGATGCTCGCCTTCGGCGCGGTGATGGCCTTCGCCATCCTGTTCGTCACGATCGGCTCGAACGTGGCCGAGCGCGGCACCGAGCTGGCCACCATGCGCGCGATGGGCATGCCGATCGGCGTCCTCGGTCGGCTGGTGAGCGGCGAGAACCTGCTGCTCACCCTGGCCGGGATCATTCCCGGCCTCATCCTGGGCTACCTGGCGGCCGCTGAGTTCATGGCCTCGTTCAACAGCGACCTGTTCACCTTTGACCTCGTGGTCCGTCCGCTCACCTTCGTGGGAACGGCGCTCGGGATCCTGGTGGCGGCCGCACTCAGCCAGTGGCCGGCACTGCGGGCCGTTCGCCGCCTGGACCTGGCCCGGGTCGTCCGGGAGCGGGCCAGCTGATCCGTACCCCGGGACCTCGCCGCGACGCCGTGGCGGTGCGCCGGTGGAGGTCCCGGGGTAAGGTAGGGGCATGCCACGCCAGACGACGAATCTGGGCGGCGGCGTCGGGCGCGAGCTCCTCGCGCCACCGAAGGCCGATGTCGAGCGTCTCATCCGCGGCGACCATCACGACCCGCACGGCGTGCTGGGCGCGCATGCCGTGTCGGGCGGCACGGTGGTTCGAGCCTTCCATCCCGACGCGTCGGGGGTGGCGCTCGTCCTGCCGGACGTGACGCCCATCCCGATGACCTCGGTCGGGCGCGGCCTGTGGTCCGTCTTCGTCCCCGACGTGTCGCCGCCGCTCGCGTATCGGCTGCGCTTCGCCTTCCCCGACGGCAACGACTGGGAGCGCGACGATCCCTACCGCTTCCTGCCGACGCTCGGCGAGCTGGACCTGCACCTCATCGGCGAGGGCTCCCACGAGCGGCTCTATGACGTCCTTGGCGCGCACCCGCGCGAGGAGGCGGGCACGACCGGCGTGGCGTTCGCGGTCTGGGCACCGAACGCGAAGAGCGTTCGGGTGGTGGGCGACTTCGACCGCTGGGACGGCCGCCTCTTTCCGATGCGCTCCATGGGAAGCTCGGGCGTCTGGGAGATCTTCGTGCCCGGCATCGGCAGCGGCGAGCTCTACAAGTACGAGATCATCGGCTCCGACGGCACACTCCGGCTCAAGGCCGATCCGCTCAGCTTCGCGATGCAGGTGCGCCCCGAGACCGCCTCCCGTGTCTGGGATACGACCTCGTTCTCCTGGACCGATGGCAGCTGGATGGCCGACCGCGCAGCTCGCGACCCCTACCGCACGCCCATGGCCGTCTACGAGGTCCACCTGGGCTCGTGGATGCACAACGACGACGGATCGTGGCTCGGCTACCGACAGGCCGGCGAGAAGCTCGCGGCGCATTGCCGGCGTTTCGGGTTCACCCACGTCGAGCTGATGCCCATCGCCGAGCACCCCTTCGACGGCTCGTGGGGCTACCAGGTCACCGGCTACTACGCCCCCACCGCGCGCTTCGGCTCGCCCGACGACTTCGCGGCGATGATCGACACCCTGCACGGCGCCGGGATCGGCGTCCTCGTGGACTGGGTCCCGGCGCACTTCCCGGCGGACGACTACGCGCTGCGGCGCTTCGACGGGACCCCGCTCTACGAGCACCCCGACCCGAAGCGCGGGACGCACCCGGACTGGGGGACCCTGATCTTCGACTACGGGCGCCCCGAGGTCCGCAACTTCCTGGTGGCGAACGCCCTCTTCTGGCTCGACCGCTACCACATCGACGGGCTCCGGGTCGACGCGGTGGCCTCCATGCTCTACCTCGACTACTCGCGCAAGGCCGGCGAGTGGACTCCCAACCAGTTCGGCGGCAACGAGAACCTCGAGGCGATCGGCTTCCTGCGCGAGATGAACGAGCGGGTCTACCGCGCCTTCCCCGGGATCATCACCGTGGCCGAGGAGTCGACCGCGTTTTCGGGCGTCTCGCGCCCGACCTACCTGGGCGGCCTGGGCTTCGGGTTCAAGTGGGACATGGGCTGGATGCACGACACGCTGGAGTACTTCGCGCACGATCCGATTCACCGCCGCTACCACCACAACCGGCTGACCTTCCGGGCCCTCTACATGCACACCGAGCACTTCGTTCTGCCGCTGAGCCACGACGAAGTGGTCCACGGCAAGGGATCGCTGCTGGGGAAGATGCCCGGCGACGAGTGGCAGCGCTTCGCCAACCTGCGCTGCCTGCTCACGAACCAGTACACCCAGCCTGGCAAGAAGCTGCTTTTCATGGGCACCGAGCTGGCACCGTCGACCGAGTGGAACCACGACGCTCCGCTGCCCTGGCAGATCGCCGATGAGCCGATGCGGGCCAGCTTCGGCCGCTTCCTGGCCGACCTCGGTCGCCTCTACCAGCAAGAGCCGGCCCTGTGGGGTTCCGATCCCGACCCGGAGTCATTCGCCTGGATCGATGCCGGCGACGTGGAAGGCTCGGTGATCAGCTACCTCCGCCGCTCCGGCGACCACGTCGTGGCGGTCGTCCAGAACCTGACACCGGTGCCCCGCTATCACTACCGGCTGGGCGTCCCCTCGGCGGGTACCTGGGTCGAGGTCCTGAACACGGACTCCGAGCACTACGGCGGCTCGAACGTGGGCAACCTGGGCGGCCTGCCCGCCGAGGAGTTCGCGTCGCACGGCCAGCCGGCATCGGTCTCCCTGACGCTCCCGCCGCTGGCGACCCTGGTCCTGCGACCGCAGCGCTAGCCGATCGGTCGGCGTCCGCGCATCACCGACGCCAGGCGCTCCACGAACGGGTCCGCCTCCAGTGACTCGATCGCGACGGGCAGCGCCACTGACCAGTTGGCCCGCTGCGTCGCCGTGGTGCCGGGCAGGTTCGGGCGCGTTTCGACCCGCAGCGCGTCCTCGAGCGTCGCACTGACGAGCGCCGAGGAGGACGCGGCGAGCGCCCGGTGCACCCCCAGGACCAGGTCCTCGACGGGCGCCCCTGCTTCGACCCCGGCGGCACGCGCCAGTCGCATCCTGAGCGTGTCGAGCGACCGTGGATCCGGGTGCAGGCCGGCGGCCCGCTGGTCGTCCAGGTCGCTGCCCAGCCAGGCGCCCGCGATGGTCGGCAGATCGTGGGTGGTCACGGCGGCGAACGAGCCGCGCGGGAAGCGGCCCAGGCCACGCCGTTCGAAGTAGACCAGGCGGGTCGACAGGACTCCATGCCGGGCGAGCGCCCGGCGCGTGCCGCGCTCGACCGTGCCCAGGTCCTCGCCGATGACGACGGCGCCCGACCGGTGACTCTCGATGGCAAGCACGGCGAGCAGCTCGTCGGCTGGGTAACGGACGTATGCGCCACCGCCCGGCCCGTCGACCGGGATCCACCACAGGCGGAAGAGGCCCATGACGTGGTCGATGCGCAGCCCCCCGGCATGGCGCAGCGCCGCGCGCACCGTCTCGATGAACGGCGCCAGATGCGCCTGGCGCAGCCGATGCGGCACGAACGGCGGAAGGCCCCAGTCCTGGCCGTCCGGATTGAAGCGGTCGGGTGGGGCCCCCACCCGAGCTCCGGTGGCGACCAGGTCCTGCCAGGCCCACGCGTCGAACCCTCCCGGGTCGAAGCCCACCGGCAGGTCGCTCACCAGCGCGGCCCCGGCCCTGCCGGCGCGCTGCAGCTGCTCGTCGAGATTCCATTGCAGCCACTCGTGGAACGCGACCCGCTCCGCGTGCGCGGCCGCGAACCTGGCCACGGCCGGGGAGCGCGGCGATCGGTGCTCGGCGGGCCAGCGCTGCCATCCCGGACCGAGCTGCTCGGCCAGGACGGCGAAGACGGCCCAGTCGTGGAGCGCGGTCCCCTCGTGCCCGCGGAACGCCAGCAGCGGCCCGGCGGTGTCCGGGCGGCTGCCCGCGCCGGCCGCCCAGATGCGCGCGAGGGCCTCGAGCTTGAGCGCCGCGACCCGCGCACGGTCGATGCGTCGATCGTCGTTCAGGCGCCGTGCCTCCGCTGCCAGCTCGCCGATGCCGAGCGCCGGATCCCCGGCCCCGGGCACCTCCTCGATGCGGATCAGAAGCGGGTTACGAAAGCGACGGGTGCTCGGGTAGTACGGGCTCGGTTCCGGCTCGGGCGACGGGTTGGGCGCTCCCATGGGGCTGACCACCACGACCGACGCCCCCGCGCCGCCGGCCCACGAGGCGACCGCGCGGAGGTCGGCGAGGTCGCCGATGCCCCAGCTCGCCGCCGAACGGGTCGCCGGCAGCTGCACGGTCCATCCCCAGCCGCGATTCCCCCCCGGGACGACGCAGCGCGGCGGCGGGACCAGCGCCAGCTGCTCCGTCCGCTCGTGCAGGAGCCGGTGATAGCCGAACGGCAGGTCGCGCGGAAGGCGGTCGACCCGCCCCAGCGAGGTCCCGTCCTCGAGCACCAGCTCGGCTGGCGCCGCGAGACGGTCGCCAGGCGCATGGATCGCGACCGGCTCCGGCTCTCGGCGGCCGCCCGCTGACCGGTGCGCGGGCAGGGGCCCCATCGTCCGAAGCACGGCGCGCCGGACGCCCGCGGCCACCGTGGCCTCCCGGCCGTAGGCATCGGTGTAGCGGTCCAGCACGACCGTTCGCGGATCGGTCATCGATCGACCGCCAGGATCGCGACCGTGTCCGGAGGCAGGACGACGCTGGCGCCGCGTCGCCCCACCGACGCCGCTGACGCGAGCAGGATCCTTCCCGGCTCCGGAAGGCGAATCGCGGCCGCACCGAGGTTCGCCGCGACGGTCACCTCCTGACGCCGCAGGACGATGGTCCCGGCGGCGTCGGCAACGACCTGGACACGGTCACGGCGCCCGTCGTGCAGCGCCTCGCGTGACCGGCGAAGCGCCAGCAGGTCGCGCCACCAACCCAGGACCCGCGCATGGTCGCCTGCGGCCCGCTCGTCCCAGCGCAACCGGCTGGCGAGGAAGGTTGCCTCGTCCTGGGGATCGGGGACCTCCTCGGGAGCCCGGCCGAACGCGGCGAACTCCGCGCGGCGGCCGCGACGCACGGCGTCCGCCAGGGCCGGATCGGCGTGGTCGGTGAAGTAGAGGAACGGAGTGCCGGCGGCCCACTCCTCCCCCGCGAAGATGAGCGGGACGTAGGGGGCCGCCACGAGCAGCGCAGCGCCGACCATCAGACGGTCCACCCCGACCAGGGCGGAGAGTCGCTCACCGCGCGCGCGATTGCCGACCTGGTCGTGGTTCTGGAGGGCGGCGACGAAGCGCCCACCGGGGAGCCGTCCAGGCGAGCGACCCTGGAGCCGGTCGCGATGGACGGATAGGCCTCCAGTAAACAGGTGCGGCGAGCGCAGGACCGCGGCGAGCGAACGCATCGGCTCGAAGTCCGCGTAGTACCCGGATCGCTCGCCGGTCAGGCTCACGTGCAAGGCGTGGTGGACGTCGTCCGCCCAGGCGGCGTCGAGACCGTAGCCTCCCTGCGCGGGAGCCCGCACCAGCCGCGGGTCGTCCAGGTCACTCTCGGCGACCAGCACCAGGCGGTGGCCCAGTTGGCGCTCAAGTCGGGCGACGGCCGCTCGCAGCTGCTCCAGGATGTGGATCGCGGACCGATCGAAGATCGCATGCGTGGCATCGAGACGGAGCCCGTCGAGGTGGTAGTCGCGCAGCCACATGAGGGCGTTGTCGACCAGGAATCGCCGGACCTCGGGCGAGCCGCGGTCGTCGAAGTTGATCGCCGAGCCCCACGGAGTCCGGTATCGGTCCGTGAAGTACGGGCCGTAGCGGTCCAGCACGTTTCCCTCGGGGCCGAGATGGTTGTAGACCACGTCGAGCAGGACCGCCAGGCCACGGCGATGCGCCGCGTCGACCAGCCGTTTCAGCCCGGCGGGGCCGCCGTAGGCGTGGTGCGGCGCGAAGAGGTCGACGCCGTCATAGCCCCAGCCGCGCTCGCCGCTGAACTCGGCGATCGGCATGAGCTCCAGGTGCGTCACACCCAGCTCGACGAGGTCGCCGAGCCGGGCGATCGCTCCGTCAAACGTTCCGGATTCCGTGAAGGTCCCCACGTGGAGCTCGTAGACCACGCCGGTCTCGAGCTCCGGCGGCCGCCAGCCGGCATCGGTCCAGCCGAAGGCGGCGTGATCGACCGTTCGTGACGGGCCGTGAACCCCGGCCGGCTGCCACGCTGATCGCGGATCGGGCAGCGCCTCGCCGCCGTCCAGCGCGAACGCGTAGTCGGTGCCGGGCGGAAGGGCCTGCCTGCCGCGCCACCAGCCACCGGCCTCCGGGACCATCGGCTCGCGGCCGGCGGCCACCGCCAGCTCGACGCGCCCGGCTCGCGGCGCCCAGACGGCGATCTCGCTCACGCCGTCCGCTCCAGCAGGGCGACCGGGAAGCGGTGCAGCAGGGTGGCCAGCTTGACTGCCGCCTCGCCGTCGTATCGCTCGTCGTCGAGGACGTTGTGCCAGGTGCCCGGCGGGAGCGGGAAACTCGTGCTCGACCATCCGCCGGTGCGAGCCAGCCGAAGCACGAGGCGAGGGGCCACGGCGACGACGGCATCGGCCCGCGCGAAGGCGAACACGTGTGCGGCCCGCGGACCCACCGCCTCGAGGGGCCGGTAGGAGGCGCCGGCGCCCAGCCCGGCGGGGCGGCGACGGCGGAGCTCCAGGGCCCGGCGTATCAGCCAGAGCTTCGGAAGGCCGTCATCGGCCCGGGCCATGATCGACTCCGGGGATGCGTCGTCGAGCCACCGCAGGGCATCCCGTCTCCGGGCGTAGTCGACCGGGCGCCGGTTGTCCGGGTCGACGAGCGAGAGGTTCCACAGCTCGGTGCCCTGGTAGAGGTCGGGGACACCCGGTGCCGCGAGCTTGAGGAGGGTCTGCGACAGGGCATTGACCCTGCCCGGCTCGATGAGCGTCGCCACGAAGCCCTCCAGCTCGGCGACGAACGCGGGGTCCGCCAGGCATCCGGTCACGAACCGATCCAGCGCGGCCTCGTAGTCCGCGTCCGGAGCGGTCCACGAGGTCCGCAGCTTCGCCTCGCGGGCGGCCTTGCGCGCGTAGGCTGATGCGCGTTCGGCATCGATGGGCCAGGCGCCCACCAGCGTCTGGTACAGCAGGTACGCGTCGCGCCGGTCCGGGAGGTCCGGGCGAGTCCGATACCCGCTGGCCGCCGCCGCAAGCCGGCTCACCGCGCGCCCCCAGGCGGAAGGGACCTCCGACAGCAGCGCGAGCCGCGCCCGGACGTCGCCGCTGCGCTTCGTGTCGTGCGTCGACGTGGAAAGCATGCCGCGCGGCCAGCGATCCGCGGCCAGCGCAAAGGCAGCGTGCACCGCCCCGGGCTCGGTGGCGAGGCGGTCCGGGTCCGACCCGACCTCGTTGCGGGCCACGAAGCGAACGTAGCGGTAGTACGCCGTGTCCTCCAGGCCCTTGGCCATGGCAGCCGGCGTGAGCTGCTGAAAGCGCATCGCGAGCTCCGCCGCCCGCTCGCCGGGGACCTCGAGCAGGAGGGTGGCGCGCAGGAATGCGAAGAGGTCGGGGTCCAGGTCCGGTCGAGTCGTGCCGGCCCCGGCCACGGCCGCGTCGATTGCCGCCTGGTCCAGCGCCGATGCGACCGGGCTCGCGCCGACGCCACCGGCCCCGGGGTCGACCCTGACGTAGGTCCGGTACACCGCGAGGTGAACGGCCACCTCCCTGAGCGCGGTATGGAGATCGTGCCGCGTGAAGTCGCGGTACCGCCGATTCGCTTCGCACACCTCGAGGAACAGGTGCGTCAGCCGGTTCAGGTCGCTGCCGAGCGCGTCGGAAAGCACCTCGCGGCGGGCCCCCTCCGCCACCTCGGACCACGCCCGGCGGTCACGGACGAAGCGGTGGTAGGACCGGGTGAGCGGCTCCTCCCCGGCCGGATCCACCAGCAGGCCGGTGGCGAGGTCGGCGAATCGGTACCCCGTTGCGCCATCGATGGGCCAGTCCTCGCGCAGCGGCTCATCGCCCGCGAGGATCTTCTCCGCCACGATCCACGCCTCGGGTGCGCGGGCACGCAGCCGCTCGAAGTAGCCCGCCGGATCCCGAAGGCCGTCGGGGTGGTCCACCCGCAGCCCGTCGATGCTGCGGTTCGCCACGAGCGAGCAGACCAGGGCATGGCTCGCCTCGAAGACCTCGGCGCGCTCGACGCGCAGCCCGATCAGCGAGTCGATGTCGAAGAAGCGCCGGTACCCGAGGTCGCGGGACGCAGCGCGCCAGGAGGCGAGGCGGTAGTTCTGGTCGTCGAGAAGGTGATCCAGGCTGTCGGGGTCGCCGTTGAGTCGGCTGAGCAGCCGATCGAGCGCGGCCGTGACCTGGGGGCGGTCGGCGACCACGGCCAGCCGCGAGCCGAGGACCGCGGCATCGGCCTGGCGGCGTGCGACGTCGGCGGGGTCGGCCGCGGTTGACTCGGGCAGTTCGCTCAGGGCTCGGCCGATGAAGGCCAGCTCGTCGGAACCGCCGAGCGTGGCAGCCTCGACGAGCAACGGGCCGAGCGAGCGCGGGTCGAGCGGAAAGCGCCCATCGCCCACGGCGACACTGAGCCGCGTCTCGTCGCGGACGACGCGGATGCCGCCTGCATCGAGCACCCGCCCGTAGTGATCAGGCAGGACCGGCAGCAGGATCACGTTGCGCAGGCGGCTCTCCGGCGGGTCCCAGTCGACGTCGAAGTACGCCGCGTACCGGCTGGCGTGCCCGTGCTCGAGCACGTCCCACCACCATGCGTTGCGCTCCACGGATATCGCCATGTGGTTGGGGACGACGTCGACCACCAGGCCCATCCCCCGCTTGCGGAGCGCGGTGACGAGGCGTTCGAGCCCCTCGGCGCCGCCCAGCTCGGCGCTGATCGTGGTGTGGTCCACGACGTCGTAGCCGTGGCTGCTGCCCGGCGCCGCCTGGAGGATCGGCGAGCAGTAGACGTGGCTCACGCCCAGGGCGTCAAGGTAGTCGACGAGGGCGGCGGCGGCGTCGAAGTCGAAGCCCGCGTGGAGCTGGAGCCGGTACGTGGCACGCGGGTCCGCCGCCGGCGGCGCCTTCGTCGCGGTGGGGACCATGTCACTACACCCGCGGCTGGAGGAGCACCACCGCGGACCGGCCGCTCACCTCGAAGATGGTGCCGCCCTCGTGGGTCGCGGGGGATTCCTCCGGCGGGACGCTGCCGGAGACGGTGTCCACGACCAGGTGCCACGGCCGCCCCGCATGGTTCGGGAGGCGGAACCGTGCCTCGCGCTCGTCGGCGTTGAGGATGACGAGGATCGTGTCGTCCAGGATCGGCCGACCGCGGTCATCCAGCTCGTCGATGGCGTCCCCGGCCAGGCGCACGCCGATGGTGTGGAGGCCGGAGGCGCCCCACTCCTCGTCGCTCATCTCCCGGCCGTCCGGGCCGTACCAGGTCAGGTCCTTCACGCTGGAGCCGCGGATCCGGCGGCCCTGGAAGAAGCGGCGGCGGCGCAGCACCGGATGCGACTTGAAGAAGTGAACGACCGAAGCCGTGAAGCTCGCCAGCTCGCGCTGCGTCTCGTCGAGCGACCAGTCGACCCAGCTGATCGGGTTGTCCTGGCCGTACGCATTGTTGTTGCCGGCCTGGGTGCGGCCCATCTCGTCGCCACCAAGGAGCATGGGCACCCCCTCGCTGAGAAGCAGGGTGACGAGGAAGTTGCGGATCTGCCGCAGGCGGGCCGCCAGGACGGCCGGGTCGTCCGTCTCTCCCTCGACCCCAAAGTTCTCGCTGACGTTGTCGTCGGTGCCGTCACGGTTCTGCTCGCCGTTCGCCTCGTTGTGCTTGTGCTCGTAGCTGACCAGGTCCCGGAGGGTGAACCCGTCATGGGCGGTGATGAAGTTGATGCTGGCGTGCGGCAGGCGACCGTCATCGGCGTAGAGGTCCGACGAGCCCGAGAGGCGGAAGGCGAGCTCGGCGGTCTGGCCTCCCACGCCGCGCCAGAAGCGCCGGACCGTGTCACGGTAGCGCCCGTTCCACTCGCTCCAGCCGGCCGGGAAGTTGCCGACCTGGTAGCCGCCCTCGCCGAGATCCCACGGCTCGGCGATGAGCTTGACGCGGCTGATGACCGGGTCCTGGCCGATGATGTCGAAGAAGCTCCCGAGCCGGTCGACGTCGTGCAGCTCCCGGGCGAGAGTGGACGCGAGGTCGAAGCGGAACCCGTCGACGTGCATCTCCGTGATCCAGTAGCGCAGGCTGTCCATGATCAGCTGGAGCACCCGCGGATGGGTCGCGTCCAGGGTGTTGCCGGTGCCGGTGTAGTCCAGGTAGTGGCGCAGGTCGCCGGCAATCAGGCGGTAGTAGGCCGCGTTGTCGATCCCGCGGAAGCTCAGCGTGGGTCCCAGCCGGTTCCCTTCGCCGGTGTGGTTGTAGACGACGTCGAGGATCACCTCCATCCCCGCGTCGTGCAGCGCCCGGACCATGAGCCGGAACTCGTGGACCGGGTCGCCGGTCGCCGCGTAGCGGGTGTCCGGCGCGAAGAAGCCGATGGTGTTGTAACCCCAGTAGTTCACCAGCCCCCGATCGGCGAGGAAGCGGTTCGTGACGTGGTGGTGGACGGGCAGGAGCTCTACACCCGTCACGCCCAGACGCGAGAGATGCTGGAGCGCCGGCGGCGAGGCAAGGCCCGCGTACGTGCCACGCAGCTCGGGCGCGATCTCCGGATGCTGCGCCGTGAACCCCTTGACGTGGGTCTCGTAGATAAGGGTCCGCTCCCAGGGAATGTCGGGCGGCCGGTCGCCGGCCCAGTCGAAGCGCGGATCCACCACCACGCCGCGCGGCATGTCGTCGGCGGAGTCGCGCTCGTCCATGGTCAGGTCCATGGCCGGATCTCCGATCGCGTAGCCGAAGAGCCGATCCGTGACGTGGATGGTGCCGTCGATCCAGCGCGCGTACGGATCGAGGAGCAGCTTGTGCGGGTTGAAGCGGTGCCCTTCCTGCGGCTTGTAGGGCCCGTGCACCCGGATCCCGTAGCGCTGTCCGGGCCCGATCCCCGGCAGGTAGCCGTGCCAGACAAGATCGGTCCGCTCCCGGAGCCGGATCCGTTCCTCGTGCCCGGCCTCGTCGAAGAGGCAGAGCTCCACGCGGGTGGCGTGCTCGCTGAAGATCGCGACGTTGACGCCGGAGCCGTCCCAGGTGACGCCCAGGGGGTGGGGCGAGCCGCGCCAGGTGGCGGGGACGGCCGGGCTGTCCCGGGGCGTACCCGGCCCGGGGGATGTCGAAGAAGGGCTCATTCGCGATACAGGATACGGGCGATCATGCGAGCCGTTCGAGCGCGTCGAGCGGAAGCCATGTCCACTCCGGCCGGTTGGCGGCTTCGTAGCGCACCTCGTAGCAGGCCTTCTCGAGCTCGAAGGCGCGCAGCAGCGATGGATCCGGGACCGATGGCGCGTCTTCCGCGTACGCGGCCAGGAAGGCGGCACGCGCGCCAGCCAGCCATGGCTCGGGTTCCAGCCGGCCGGCCGATCCGCCGCGAGCCACGCTGCGAACGGCGTAGTCGAACGAGCGCAACAGGCCGGCCACGTCGCGCTCGGGCGGCTGCGGCATCCGGCGCTCGTCGAGCGAACGGGCCGGCTCGCCCTCGAAGTCGATGACCACGAATCCGTTGGCCGTGCGCAGCAGCTGGCCGAGGTGATAGTCGCCGTGGATGCGCATCACATTGCCGACGCGTGCCGCACCGAAGGTTGCCTCGAGCTGACCCCTGACGCGGGGGGCCAGGGCATCGAGCCGCGCGCGATCCGCACCTGCCGTCGCCGCGATCGCCGCGTCGAGCTGACCCAGCGCCCCGGACAGCAGCCGCTGCGTCTCGGTGATCGTGGCGGGACGCACCGGGAAGGCGGGGTCGAGCGGTCGCGCGGCGAGCGAGGCGTGCAGCTGCGCGGTGACCCGGCCGATCGCCGACGCGGACCGGACCGCCGCCTCCGGGCCACCGGCGGCACCGCCCAGCTGAGCAAGCAGGCGGGTCCATCCATCGCCGTCGGCCGCGACACGCTCCTGGAGCATCGCCGCCGCCGCGGTCCTCCCGGCACCTGAGACGTAGCGGACCGAACCGGCCATGCGCGGTGCGACCGGGCAGCCGACCGACTCCAGAAACGTCCCCACCTCGATCTCGGGGTTCTCGCCGGCATCGAGCCGGCGGTAGACCTTGAGGATCAAGCGCTCGCCGATGGTCGCCGAGGTGTTGGACTGCTCGACGCCCAGCCGCCGCTCCGGGAGCCCCGCCAGGGCTTCCGGGCCGCCCGGGGCGAGCAGCTCGAGCGCGGGGAGCGGCTCGCAGCGGAAGGTCCCCGCTTCGCCGGTCAGCGTGGCCCCGGTGCTCACCGCGCGGGCGATGGCGCGCCAGGCGCCGTCGCCATCGGCCGGCTCGCGGAACGGCTCGCCGGCAGCACCAACGGCGGGAACCAGGTAGGAGCGCTCGCTACCGTCGCTGAGCGTCGCCGCCACGACCAGGAGCCAGGCGCGAAGCGGTGTCGCCGCCTCGAGCGGCAGCGCCGCGGCATCGGCCAGCGAAACGTTCCTGATCGCACGATCGCGCGCACCGAACCAGCGCTGGGCGGCCAGCCAGTCGGGCCGCAGCAGCGCGGCGGCATCGGTCAGGAGGTCAGCTCGAACCACAGGAAGTCGTGGGGGCCGAGGGTGAGGAGATAGGGCAGCTCGCCGATCTTCGGGAAGTGGACCCGGCCGATCAGCTCGACCGGCGTGCGGTCGTTGAACTGGCGCAGGTCCAGCTCCACGTACTGCGCAAAGCGCGACAGGTTGGCCACGCACAGCAGCGTGACCCCCTCGTGCTCTCGCAGGTAGGCGAGGACGCGATGATTATCCGGGCGGAGGAAGGTCTGGGTCCCGCGCCCGAAGACGGGATACGCCTTGCGGACGCGAATGATCCGCTTCATCCAGTTGAGGAGCGATCCGGGGACCCGTTGCTGGGCCTCGACGTTCACCGCCTGGTAGCCGTACACCGGGTCCGCGACCAGCGGCGCATAGAGCGCGTGGACGTCGGCGCGCGAGAAGCCCGCGTTGCGGTCGCCGCTCCACTGCATGGGGGTCCTGACCCCGTTGCGGTCGCCCAGGTGGACGTTGTCGCCCATCCCGATCTCGTCGCCGTAGTAGATGACCGGCGTGCCGCGCAGGCTGAGCAGCAGCGAGGTGAGGAGCTCGATTCGCCGCCGCGAGTTGTCGACGAGCGGCGCCAGCCGGCGCCGGATCCCCAGGTTGAGGCGCATCCGCGGATCGATGGCGTACTCGCTCCACATGAAGTCGCGCTCGTCGTCGGTCACCATCTCGAGCGTCAGCTCATCGTGGTTGCGCAGGAAGAGCGCCCACTGGCAGCTCTCCGGGATGGCCGGGGTCTGCTCCATGATGTCGATGATCGGCCACGAGTCCTCCTTGCGCAGCGCAATCCAGATGCGGGGCATCAGCGGGAAATGGAACGCCATGTGGCACTCGTCCCCGGCCCCGAAGTAGGGGCGCACGTCGGGCGGCCACTGGTTCGCCTCCGCCAGCAGCATCCGCCCCGGATGGCGCTCGTCCATGGCCAGGCGGAGGCGGCGCAGGATGTCGTGGGTCTCCGGCAGGTTCTCGCAGCTGGTCCCGTCGCGCTCGATCAGGTACGGGACCGCGTCGAGCCGCAGCCCGTCCACTCCCAGGTCCAGCCAGAACCGCATCACCCGCAGCACCGCCCGAAAGACCTGCTGATTGTCGAAGTTGAGGTCCGGCTGGTGGCTGAAGAAGCGATGCCAGTAGTAGGCCCGCCGTTCGTTGTCCCAGGCCCAGTTCGAGGTCTCCGAATCGGTGAAGATGATCCGGGCGTCCACGTAGCGCTCGTCGGTGTCGGACCAGACGTACCAGTCGCGCTTGGGTCCGGTGGCGCTGGCACGCGACTCGGTGAACCACGGGTGCTGGTCGCTGGTGTGGTTCACCACCAGCTCGGTGATCACCCGCAGCCCACGCCGGTGCGCCTCCCGGACGAAGGTTCGGAACTGGCGCAGCGTTCCGTAGTCGGCATGGACGCCCATGTAGTCGCTGATGTCGTACCCGTCGTCCCGCAGCGGTGACGGGTAGAAGGGGAGGAGCCAGATGGCGGTCACGCCCAGGTCCGCGATGTAGTCGAGCTTCTCGACCAGCCCGGCGAAGTCGCCGTTGCCATCTCCGTTGGAGTCGGAGAAGGCCTTGACGTGCATCTCGTAGATGATCGCGTCCTTGTACCAGTCGGGGTCCTCGGGCTGTGGCGGGGGCGCGGAAGAGCGGCGGGGCGCGGTGGTGCTCATCGGTCGCTCGGCCTCCTCAACGGGGGGAGATGGTCATGATGCGGAAGGGTCGCTCCGGGGTCAGCTCGATGGGAAGGTCCGCGCCTCGCTCGACGCGGGATGCGCCGGTGACCAGGTCGGTGACAAGGTACGGATCATCCCAGCCAATGCCGATCGCCGGCAGGTCGGGGTGCAGGAGCGCGCTCGTGGTGGCGCGCGGGTCGACGCTCACGGCGACATGGACCGCGTCCCGCCAGCGATACGGGTAGCCGGTGAGGGGATCCGTCTCGCCGTCGGGCAGGGCCTTGCGGTAGAAGAGGACCCGCTCACCGCTGACCGCTTCGAAGCGCAGGTGCTCGTAGGTGCGCAGCGCCGGGTGCACGCGTCGCAGCCGGTTGAGGGTCGTGATCAGCGCCTTGATGGTTCCCGGGGCGTCCCAGTCGCGGACGCGGATCTCGTACTTCTCGCTGTCGGCGTACTCCTCGCGGTCCCCGAAACGCTTCGCCTCGCACAGCTCGAAGCCGGAGTAGATTCCCCAGTTGCTCGACAGGGTCGCGGCCAGGACGGCGCGAGCTTCGAAGACCGGCCGCCCGCCGTCGAGGTGGTGAGGATTGATGTCCGGCGTGTTCGTGAACAGGTTGCCGCGGAAGTACTCCCGCATCTCCGACTGGGTCAGCTCGGTGAGGTATTCGCGAAGCTCCCACGCCGTCTCCCGCCAGGTGAAGTAGGTGTATGACTGGCTGAACCCGACCTTGGCGAGGGACCGCATCATCGCCGGCCGTGTGAAGGCCTCCGCGAGGAAGAGCACCTCGGGGTGGGCGCGTTGCACCTCGCCTATGAGCCAGCCCCAGAAGGGGACCGGCTTGGTGTGCGGGTTGTCGATGCGGAAGATGCGCACTCCGCGCTCGATCCAGGTCTCGATGACCCGCAGCCATTCCCGCCACAGGGCCTCCCGCGCGGTGCCATCCGGACCGTAGAAGTCGATCGGGTAGATGTCCTGATACTTCTTGGGCGGGTTCTCCGCGTACTTGATGGTCCCGTCCGGCGCGTGCCGGAACCATTCGGGATGCGAGGTCACGTAGGGATGGTCTGGCGCGGCCTGCAGGGCGATGTCCAGGGCCAGCTCCATGCCCTGCTCCTCCACTGCCCGGCGGAAGTGCTCGAAGCCGGCGAGCCCGCCCAGCTCGGGCGCGACCTCGGTGTGCCCGCCGTCCGAGGAGCCGATGGCCCACGGGGAGCCCGGGTCGGCGGGTCCCGCCTCCAGGCTGTTGTTGCGTCCCTTGCGGTTGATGCGACCGATGGGATGGATGGGGGGCAGATAGACGACGTCGAAGCCCATGGCCGCGATGTCGGGCAGGCGCCACTCGGCGCTGCGCAGGGTCGTCGCCTTCCTGGCACGCCTGCTCTGCGAGCGCGGGAAGAGCTCGTACCAGGCCCCGGTCCGCGCGCGCTCGCGGTCCACCATCAGCGGCAGCTCCCGCTCGTAGCGCGTCGCCCACGAGCGGTCCGGGTGGCGGCGCATGGCCGCCAGCAGGTCCTCGCCGATCAGCGCCGCGGCCCCGGTCCGCTCGCTTCGGGAGCGGCGCACGCGATCGAGCGCACCCCGAATCTCGGCGGCGTCGGCATCGGCCCCGGCCAACTGCGCCCGATCCCGAGCGTCCTCCAGCAAGGGCCGGGCCTCGGCCAGCTCGGTCGCCACCCCGACGCCGCCGTCGATCTTCTTGGTGACGGCGTCGCGCAGGGAGCCCCAGGCGTCGCGCCAGGCCTCCACCGTGTAGCGGTGACGTCCGATGGCCTGCAGCGGCAGGCTGCCCGACCAGCGGTCGTTCTCCACGAGCCGCATCGGCACTTCAATGAAACCCTCGCCCGATTCGCGGCGCAGCAGGACGGCGGCATCGAGCATGTCATGGCCGTCCGCGAAGATGTCGGCGGTCACCAGCAGCCGATCACCGAGAACCCGCTTGACCGGATGCCGTCCGCCGTCGAGCTCGGGGACAACGCGTTCGATGATGATGGTGCGGCGGGTGCCGACCGCGCCGGCCGGCGCCTCGGGCCGGCCCGCTGCCGCACCCTCGATCTGGCGCGCCTGCGCGGCGACACGCCGCAGGCTTGTTCGCGTGGTCGTCATGGTTTCGTTTCAACCCTACCCCATCGGGGCGCTCGTGGTCAGGTGCCGCCGGTGCACCGCCGGAACGTGAGCGGTAGGCTTCCCGGCACGATGGGGACGCACGGACGGCTCGGACGCCTCCTCCTCGCTGCCCTGGCGTTGGCGCTGGCGGCCTGCGGGGCCACCACGCCCACCGCCAGCCCGCGGGCGGACGGAGGATCCCCGGGACAGACGGCCACCACCGGCGGATCCACGAACCCTCCCCTGCCTTCCGGTCCGGATCACCTGGCCCTCGAGGTCGTGGCGGACGGCCTGGACCACCCCATCGGGATCGTGAACGCCGGCGACGGCAGCGGACGGCTCTTTGTCACCGAGCAGGCCGGCACCGTGCGCATCGTCAACCCGGACGGCACCCTGGTCGCCCAGCCCTTCGTGGACCTGCGGGACCGGGTGCTCTCCGGCGGCGAGCGCGGGCTCCTCGGCCTGGCCTTCCATCCCGGCTTCCCGGGAGACGGTCGGGTCTTCGTCGACTACACGCGGCGGCCGGATGGCGCCACCGTCATCAGCCAGCTCACGGCGACGGCGGGCCACGCGGACCCGGCGAGCGAGCGGACCCTGCTCGTCATCCCCCAGCCCTTCGCCAACCACAACGGCGGGCAGCTGGCCTTCGGTCCGGACGGCGATCTGTACATCGGCGTGGGCGACGGTGGCTCCGGCGGCGACCCGTTCGACAACGCGCAGAACACCAGCGTGCTGCTCGGCAAGATCCTGCGCATCGATGTCGACGGGACACCGTCGGGCTCGAGGCCGTACGCCATCCCGTCCACCAACCCCTTCGCCGCGGAGGGATCAGATCCCGGCGGCGGCGCCCCGGAGATCTGGGCCTACGGGCTGCGCAATCCGTGGCGCTTCAGCTTCGACCCTGCGAACGGCGACCTGTACATCGGCGACGTGGGCCAGGGCACCTGGGAGGAGGTCGATCGCCAGCCGGGCGATTCGTCCGGCGGCGAGAACTACGGCTGGAACGTGATGGAGGGGCGCCACTGCTATGACGGCTCCTGCGACCAGCGCCCGTATGTCAAGCCGGTTGCGGAGTACGGTCACGACGCCGGTTGCGCCATCACCGGCGGATACGTATACCGCGGCGCGGCCCAGCCCGCGCTGGACGGGGTCTACGTCTTCGGCGATTACTGCTCGGGAACCATCTTCACCCTGCAGGTGGACGAGGGAACGATCACGCCCAAACCGGTGCTCTCATCCGGCAAGCAGATCAGCGCCCTCGGCGTGGGTGAGGACGGCGAGATCTTCCTCGCCGACCTGGGCGGCGGGAGGATCTACCACGTGATCGTGGGCTCCTGACGGCGGGCGTCCCCCCTACGGGCCCCAGACCGCCTTGCCGTTCAGTGTGCAGACGTGGTAGGAGCCGCCGGTCGTCAGCCCATTGGCCAGCGTCAGCTGATCACCCTCCCGCAGGACGACGGCGTTCGACGCATCGCGGATGGTCAACGGGGGACCCGGGGAGGCGTGCCAGCCGTACGGCCAGATCACGCCGCGCAGCTCCGCTCCGGACCCGTCGGAACGCACGAGGCGGATGCGCGCCACGACACCCTTGCGGTCGACCGTCACCATCAGCTGCAGCTCGGGACCCCCGCCGCATACGTCGGACTCCGACGGCGCCGCCAGCTCAGTGACGAACTCGACGCCGCCGACCGGCGCGCCCGTCGCCAACCACACGCCGGCGGCGCGGTTCAGGCCACCCACCGCCAGCAACCGATCGGGCTCGACGAGAACCGCGGTGAGCTGCACGGAACGAACGGCCGAGGAGCGGTCGGCGCGGGCCCAGGTCCTGCCGTCCACCGTGACGAGGGCACGCTGCGGCGGATCCCCGCAGCACGAGGTGTAGGCGAGCACGAAGGTCCGGCCGTCGAAGGCGAAGACCGCCGTGGCGCTGCCGGTGTCGCCGGGCTGCTCGGTGGCCTGCGCAGGCCCGAAGCTGGTCTGGCGCCAGGTGATCCCGTCCGCGGAGCGCCACACGCCGATCCCACCCCGCGCACCGTCGAAGCCTGCCCCGTACCACGCGCCGTCGGCGCCAATGCCGATGGCGTCGAAGCCCATGGCCCCGGGCAGCGTCGCCGGGTCGACGCGCGTCCACGCCAGGCCGTCGGGCGAGACCAGGGCCGCCGCGTGGGCGCCGCCGGTGAGGCCCAGCTGCGTCCCGCCCACGACCACCGATCCGTCCGCCCGCGCGCCAATGCTGGTGAGGGACTCCCCCACCCCGACATCGGAGTCCCAGGTGCGGTCCCAGCGCACACCGTCGACCGAGCTCCAGATCGCCTGGCGGTTGGTCGAGGTGCGAAGGCCAATTGCCACGAACCCCGGGCCGGCCGCGGCGATGCGCTGGATCACGGCGTCCGGCGGGGTGACCGACGACCAGGCGCCGTCGCCGGTGCTACGCAGAAGAACGGGTGCCTGCGATGACGAGGCCAGCACGATGACCTCGTCACCTGTGGCGGCCACCCCCACCGGTACCACGTCTCCCAGGGCCGTCGAATCGGCGAGCTTCCATGCAGTGCCGTCGGCCGACGTCCAGATTGCCGGACGGATCGGGCCGGTCGCTCCCGTCTCGGTCAGGAACCCGTCCACGATCTCGCCAACGGCGACGTAGCCGCCCGGTCCATGAGCGAGGCCGGAGACCGCCACCGTCTGCGTCGCGGGGTCGGCCGCGGTGCCAGGGAGGCCGTCGACCGAGCGCCAGGTCAGGTCCAGCGCGGTCTCGGCCACGATGCGTGGCGTGGGCACCGGTGTCGCACCAGGCTCCGTCGGAGAGGGCGTGGGGCTGACCCCGCTGGCCGACGGCTGCGGGGTGATCGCCTGGCCCGATCCCGGAGCCGACGGGGTCGCCGAGGCGGTCAGACCGGTCCCGCCGGGCGGGCGTCCGAGGATGACAGCCGTGACCAGCACGACACCGGCGACGACCAGCAGGCCGCCGAGGACCAGCGGAAGCTGCTCGCTCCAGAAGCTCGACCGGAGCCGGGAACCCTGCCCGTCACCCTTGACCATGACGACCCCTCCTGGCGACCGACCGAGCCTGCCACGGGGCAGCGTCGTGCCCAGCCGATCCGATCGCGTCCCTTCATCATGCGCGACAGCGCCGATTTCGGGTAGTCGGCTACAGAACGCCGAGCGATCGCAGGCTCACCCAGCGGTCGCGGGCGATGACGAGGTGGTCGAGCAGGGCGATGTCCAGGAGCCGGCCGGCCGACGCGAGCTCCTCGGTGATCCGGAGGTCCTCACTCGACGGCGTGGGGTCTCCGCTCGGATGATTGTGCGCGACGACCACCGCGGCACCGTTGCGGCGAACCGCCTCGCGGAACACCTCGCCGACTCGGACCGAGGAGCCCGCCAGGCTGCCGATGTAGACGGTGAGCAGGGCGGTGACCGCGTTCTTCGTGTTGAGGATCGCGACTCGCAGCTCCTCGCGTTCGAGCAGCCCCATGCCGGGGACCAGCCGTTCAGCCAGGTCCGCCGGCCGGCGGATGACCCAGCGATCCGCGGGAGGAGCGGACAGGGCGCGTCGTGTCAGCTCACATGCGCCAGCGAGAGCCGAGGCACGTCGCGCCGGCAGCCCGGCGGCGACCAGCTCCACCGGGCTTGCCACCACCACCCCGGCGGCGCCCTCCAGGCGTTCCAGCAGGCCGGCGGCCACGGAGAGCGGTCGCCAGACCGCGACCGACAGGAGCTCCGCGTCGCCCAGCGCCGCCAGCGGGGTGATCCCCATCGCCGGCGTTCCCGGCAACCGGTCCGATGCGGGAAGCGTCATGGCCCGCAGTCTCGAGACAGCGCACTATCGGCGGCTTATCGGACGCTTAGCGTCCCGCGGGGATTCGACGCCGGGGCGTCACTTCGCCAGGAAGAGCGCCAGCACCGAGGCGAGGTTGAAGGCGCCGTGGAGGCCGATCGTGGTTGCCAGGCTGCGGGTCCGAACGTAGACGGATGCGAGGACCAGGCCCAGCAGGAAGACCTGCGCCACCGCGAGCGGCGTGCCGCCCACGATGTGGACCAGGGCGAAGAGCATCGCCGAGCCGATCACCGCCCGGTTCGTGCCGTACTCGCGCTCCCAGGCGTTGAGGACGGCGCCGCGGAAGAAGAGCTCCTCGGCCACCGGCGCCAGGATCGCGACGGTCAGCACGGCCGAGACGAACGGGATCTGCTGCGCCAGGCCGGCCACCGCCTGCTCGCCGCCGAGCGGCTCACCGGTGATCTGGCTGACGACCAGGTTGACGAGCGCGCTGAGCAGCGCGAGCCCAAACCACACCCCGATGCCGAGCCCGATGCCCAGCAGGAGGCGCCTGACGCTCTGCATGCCGGCCCAGATGCGCACGCCGGGCAGCGCACGCGGCAGCGCGATGAAGAGGGCGTAGACCACCAGGAAGCTGACGGGCGTGAGGAGCAGCTCCACGGTGACCACGAAGGGGTCATCCAGGCGGTTCGGGTCACCACCGAGCAGGAGCAGGAGGATCGGGAGGGCTGCGAGATTTCCGCCGATGACGACGATCGACAGCAGCCCCACCACCGACGGACCCCGGTATCGGTCCGGTCCCAGGACCCGTCTGCGGAGGATGCCCGCCACGGCCAGCCAGACGAGCCCGCCCACGACCAGCACCAGGCCGACGAGCGCAGCGATGCCGGCCGCCGCGGCGTCGAACGACCCGGCCCCCTGGTCGGCGAGGTAGGCCGATGCGCTGACCAGCGCCGGCAGCAGGGCCCCGATTCCCAGGGCGATGGCCACCCACCCTGGCCACGTGCGCGGGCCGGGTGGCAGCTCCTCGAACCGGGGCCGGGTGCGTCCGGGGATGCCGCTGCTGGCGGCGTCACCAGCGGCGGGCTCGGGCGCGGGCGCGGGCTCTGGCACGGGCTCGATGTCGAGCGCGGCGCGACCCGGCTCCCGATCGTCGGGTGGGCCCGCGTCGGTCACCGCAGGGGTCAGCTGTTCGTAGCGCGGCCCAGGGCGCCGGTCTCCGGCGCGACCTCCGGGGAGGTCGGGCGATCAGCGGGGCTGACCTGCGCCGCCGGACGCACGATCGGCCGCTCGGTCCGGTCCAGCGCCTTGCCGCAGTACGCGCACAGCGACCAGTCCGGCTCCGCCAGCCGCGAGCAGGCGGGACAGACCCGGTGCAGTCGGGTTCGGCAGTTCGGGCACACGAGCCAGTCCGCGTCGACCCGCTGGTGGCAGGTCGGGCAGAGCCGGTTCTTCTCGACCTCGGCCAGGAGCGTCTCCTCCGCGAGGGAGCGCTCGTAGACCTCGGCCAGCGTCTCCCGCGGTCGCACGATCAGGTACAGGACCACTGCGAACAGGAAGAGCAGCGGGGTGAAGAAGATGATCAGGGCTGCCGCGAAGTACGGCAGGATCGGGTTCTCCGTCCGCGCCTGCATGTCGCGGAAGGCCCAGTACGCGGTTCCCAGCCACAGCAGAACGACGTAGATGACGATCAGCTGTCCGGCGAGCTGGACCAGCGGGTTGGTGATGAAGTCGTTCCAGAGTTTTCCGGGATCCGGAAGGCCTTGCGGCATGGGGCTGTGGCCCTTTCAGGTGCGTCTTTCCGCGCGTCGGTCGTGCGGCACGGCGGTCATCCTAGCAGATGCTCCTCCCGGGGACCCTTCCGCGGCAAGGCGCCGCAGGGTTGCCACCAGGAGCCGATGCTCCACCCCCAGCACCCTGTGCGCCAGCGCCTCGGCGTCATCGCCTGGATGCACCGGAACCGCCTCCTGGGCGAGGATCGGCCCGCCGTCCAGGTCGGGCGTGACCGCGTGGATCGTCACACCCGTCTCGGGGTCCGCGGCCGCCAGGACCGCACGATGGACTGCCATTCCCAGCATGCCCCGGCCACCGTGGCGCGGCAGCAGGCTGGGGTGGATGTTGATCGTCGCGCCTGGGTAGGCGGCGAAGTAGTCGGCGCGCAGCAGCTGGTCGTAGCCGGCCAGCAGCACCAGGTCGCACCCCGCCGCCGAGACCGCTTCGCCGATGGCGCGATCACGACCTGCCGGGTCGGGAAAGGCGCGCCGGGCCAGGACCCGGGACGGCACGCCGTGGCGGGATGCCACGTCGAGCGCCCGCACGCGGGGGCGGTTGGCGATGACGATCACCGGTTCCACGCCGGGCAGGCGGCCGGCCGCGACGGCATCCAGGACGGCTTCGAGATTCGAGCCGCGCCCGGAAACCAGGACAGCGAGCCGCATCCGATCCTCGTCAGACGAAGGCGACGCGCGAGGTACCGGGCTCGACCGCCACCACTCGTCCCACGCGGCGGGCCTCCGGCAACGCCGCCATGGCAGTCTCGACCTGCGCCTCGCGCACGACGACCGTCATCCCGATCCCCAGGTTGAAGATGCGGACCATCTCCTCGTCCGGCACGTCCCCGCGCTGCTGGATGAGGCTGAAGATCCTCGGCACCGGCCAGCTGCCGGTCTCGACCTCGACCCCGAGCCCGTCGGGCAGGGTGCGGGGGATGTTCTCGACCCAGCCCCCACCGGTCAGGTGGGCACAGGCGAGGAGGTCCGAGCCGGCCGCCCGCAGCGCGCCGCGCAACGTGCGCAGCGCCGCGAGGTACGAGCGATGGGTCGCCAGGAGCGCGTCGCCGATGGTTCCCTCCAGGCCCGGCGCCGACCGCCGCCAGTCGTCCTCGCTGAAGATGCGCCGGGCCAGCGTGTACCCGTTGGTGTGCAGGCCGCTGGACGGCAGGCCGAGCAGCGCGTCGCCGGCCTGGACCCCGGAGCCGTCGATCAGGTCCGCCGCACCCACCACCCCGACCACGAAGCCGGCGAGGTCGTAATCGCCCTCGCGATACAGGTCGGGCAGCTCTGCCGTCTCGCCACCCACGAGCGCCACCCCGTTCGCGCGACAGGCGCGCGCCATGCCCTCCACCAGGGTCGCGGCCTGGTCGGCGCTGAGCCGCCCCACACCGAGGTAATCCAGGAAGAAGAGCGGATCGGCACCCTGGACGGCCACATCGTTCACGCAGTGGTTGACGAGGTCCTCACCCACCGTGCCATGGCGGTCGAGTGCGATGGCAACCTTCAGCTTGGTGCCCACCCCGTCGGTGGACGCGACCAGGATCGGGTCCTGCCAGCGGCCAAGGTCCAGGCGGAAGAGCGAGCCGAAGCCTCCGATGCCGGCCAGGACGCCCGGGGTCATCGTCGAGGCCACGGCCCGACCGATCAGCTCGACGGCGCGGCGACCCTCGTCGATGTCGACCCCAGCCTCCCGGTACGTGCGCGCCATCGGCCCTCCGCTCTCTGCTTGCCTAGCCCCGCTCCAGGGCGAACTTGTCGAGCTCCATGGGGACGTCGGTCGGGTAGCGCCCGTCGAAGCAGGCCGTGCAGAACTGTGTCGTGGCTCCGCCGACCGCGGCCAGCAGCCCGTCCCGGGAGAGGTACCCGAGCGAGTCGGCGCCGATCGCGCGCCGGATCCCGTCGACGTCATGCGTGGCCGCGATGAGGTCGGACCGACGTCCGGTATCGACGCCCATGTAGCACGAATAGGCCATCTGGGGAGAGTGGATCCGGACGTGGACCTCGCGCGCGCCCGCGCGCCGCAGCATTGCGACCGTTGGGCCGGTCGTGGTGCCCCGCACGATCGAGTCGTCGACCATCACCACCCGCTTGTCGCGAACCACCTCGGGCAGCGGGTTGTACTTCATCCGAACCGCCTCGTCGCGCGACTGCTGTGCGGGCTGGATGAACGTGCGACCCACGTACCGGTTCTTGATGAGCCCTTCGCGGTACGGAAGGCCCGCCTCCTCCGCATAGCCGATGGCCGCCGGGATCGCGGAGTCCGGCACGGCGATCACCAGGTCCGCGTCCGCCGGCCGCTCGCGCGCCAGCTCGCGACCCATCCGCATCCGCGCCTCGTAGAGCAGACGCCCCCCGATGACGCTGTCCGGCCGGGCCAGGTAAACGAACTCGAAGACGCACAGGTGCTCTCCGGCGCCGTGCACCACCGGGCGGTCGGATCGCACCCCGTCCGCGTCGATGGTCAGGATCTCGCCGGCCTCGACGTCGCGCACGAACTGGGCGCCCATCGCGTCCAGCGCCGCGCTCTCCGAGGCGACCGCCCAGCCGACCGGGCCGCCATCGGCGGCAAGCAGCCGGCCCAGGGCCAGCGGCCGGAACCCCACCGGGTCGCGGGCGGCGACGAGCGCCGACTCGGTGAGCATCGTGAAGGTGAAGGCGCCGGTCGCCCGATGGAAGACGCGGGCGACCCGTTGGGCCCAGGTGCGGCCCGGGGCGTGGGCGATGAAGCGCGCCAGCACCTCCGTGTCGGACGCGGTGACGAAGTCGACCCCCTGCTCGGAGAGCTCGTCCCGGAGCCAGGTCGCGTTGGTGAGGTTTCCGTTGTGGCCCAGCATCAGCTCGCCCAGGTCGCCGTGGGCATGCACCGGCTGGACGTTGGGCAGCGTGTTCGACCCGGTGGTCGAGTACCGGGTGTGGCCGATGGAAGCCATCGCGACCGGCTCGCCGCCGCGATCGCGGCCCTGCTCGAGCGCCTCGATCGTCTCGCGGTCGAAGACCTGGCTGACCAGCCCCAGGCGCTTGTGCAGGTGCAGGCCGGACCCATCGGTGGTGGCGATCCCTGCCGACTCCTGGCCCCGGTGCTGCAGCGCATGGAGGCCCAGGTAGGTGAGACGGGCCACCGGCTGGCCAGGGGCCCAGATGCCGATGACGCCGCACTCTTCGCGCGGCCCATGCGGCTGGTAGGCGTCATCCAGGATCGGGAGCTCGCCGCGGGGCGTCGCCGCGGCGGGGTGCGCGCCGGCCTCGGTGGGTACGACGGGCGGACCACTCCGTCGCACGACGGTCACTGTCCGCTCAAGCGTCGGGGCACGCTTGGCATGATACCCGGACCCGACCCCTCGCCGTTACGGCAGCAGCACCTCCGCCGGACGTGCGGCAACGTCGCGCCCGGAGTACCGCTCGAGTACTGCATCCAACTGCCCTGCCATCGAATTCGGCAGATCCGGCTCGGTGCTGCGTGGCAACTCCGGACCATCGGCCCATGGCGGCGGCGGTACCCGGCGGGCATGCTGCACCAAGAAGAAACTGCCCCGAAAGCATCCGTCCAAACGAGGGACCAATGCTGCGACTGGTTCGAGCGCTCGGCTTTCTCGCTCCGCTGGCAATCGCGGTTTGCGCGACTGTCGTGCTGGCCACCACCACGACCGGTGGCGGCTCGGCTGGCGCCTCGCGGACGTTCATCTACCTCCTCGTCGCCATTGCCGCCGTCGCGGGGATGACGTCCATGGCCCTCGCCGCCTGGAGCTACATGGGCTGGCGCCTGAACCGGATCGCCCGCGCCCTCGAGGCGACCCTCGCCGACGACACCCCGGTGAGGCTGCACGAGCGAGGGATTCCCGCGGAGCGCCGCCTGGCGCGAGCATTCAATGCCGCCGCGGGCGCCTTCCTGCAGGTCGAGGCGCGCGCCACCCACGATCGGCTCACCGGTGTCGCCAACCGCGAGACCCTGCTCACCACCCTCGCCGCCGAGGTCGAGCGCGCGGTGCGCCACTACAAGCCGCTCTCGCTGGCCTTCATCGACCTCGACCGGTTCAAGCCGATCAACGACAGCTACGGCCACAACAGCGGCGACGCGGTTCTCCGCCAGGTGGCCGCCATCATCGCCGACACCGTCCGTCCCTCCGACCTCTTCGGCCGCTATGGAGGCGAGGAGTTCATGCTGATCCTGCCGGAGACGATGCCCGACGAGGCGGTGGAGATGGCCGAGCGGGTTCGCAACCTCGTCGCGCAGGCACCCCTGGTCATCGCTCACCAGCAGCGAATCGGGGTCACCATCAGCATCGGCGTCGCGGGGGGCCGGGGCAGCATCCTGCAGGTCGATGCGCTGGTGGACCAGGCCGATGCCGCCATGTATGCCGCGAAGTCGCTGGGCCGCAACCGCACCTACCGCTACCGCGAGCTCGACGAGAACGCGCCCGTCCGCCGTGCACCGATCTCGGCGGATCGGCGAACCGCTGCCGCCGCCATCGGCCAGTGGGCGAACGACACGGCCACGGAGGCGCTCGCCTCGGTGCTCGCTCCACAGCCGCACCACCGCGGGCGCCCGTCCGACATGATCGCCTCGTTGGCGACCGGGATGGCCCTGGAGCTGGGCCTGCCCCGCGAGGAGATCGAGCGGGTCCGCATCGCCGCCCTGCTCCATGACCTTGGCAAGCTGGCGGTCCCACCCGAGATCCTGGACAAGCCATCCACCCTGTCGGAGGGCGAGTGGCGGGCCGTCGGCGAGCACCCGCGCATCGGCCAGGTGATCCTCGAGCAGGCCACCGGCTTGCGCGAGGCGATCCCGGTGGTCCTTCATCACCACGAGCGGTTCAACGGAACGGGCTATCCGCACGGCCTGCGCGGCCAGGAGATCCCGCTCGGCGCGAGGATCGTGGCCGTCGCAGACGCCTACCACGCCATGGTCCACAAGCGCCCGTACAAGGTGGCGCTGACCCACGAGGAGGCGATCGACGAGCTGCGCCGGAACGCCGGCACCCAGTTCGATCCCGAGGTGGTCGACACCTTCTGCGGCCTCTTCGCGCAGGGCGTCCCGCCCGACGGCCTCGACGAGGTGTACCGGCTCCACGAGCGGGCATGGGGCGGGCTCGAGCGGCTCGATCCGCACGCCGCCGCACGGCTGCTCGGGATCGACGGCGTTGGTCACGACCACGAGCACGACGGCGACGACGCACCTGAAGAGGACCCCGAGACTGCGCCGGCCGTGCGGCCGCTCAGACGGGCGCGAACGCGGAGCCGTCGGAGGCCGAAGGTTCACGAGGCTGCCGGATGACGCGTCGCTCGGTCGCGACCGCGGGCGTGACCCTGCAGGCAGCCTGAGGACGCGAGTCAGAAGTCCTGCTGCCAGGCCTCCGTCAGCTGCGCAATGGACCAGCGCAGCGAGGTCCCGCCCACGCCGACGACCAGCATTGATCCGGTGGCCTGGCCCAGGCGCACGGCCGGGACGTCCGCGTCGCGCGCCGCGCCTTCGACCGCCTCTCCGGAGCGGGTGGCGACCAGGATCCGCCCGGCGCGCTCCCCGTGGAGCGCTGCCTGCGGCCAGGTCCCGGCCGCGTCCGGCAGCCTGATCTCGGCGCCCGTCGCCGATGCAATCGCGAGGCGGGCCAGGGCAACCGCCAACCCGCCGGTCGCCAGGTCGTGCGCACCGGTGAGCAGGCCCGTGCCCGTCAGCCGCTCGAGGAGCCGGATGGCGCGCGCCGCGGCAGCCAGGTCGAGCGCCGGTCGGCCACCGAACAGGCCCCGTCGCCACGCGAGCTCCGACGCGGCGAGCGCGGCCGGCTCCCAGCCGGGGGAGCCGATGAGCCAGATCTCGTCGCCATCGGTCCAGCGCATGGGGACCGCGCGCGACCGGTCGTCCAGGAGGCCCACCATTCCCACCACGGGAGCGGGGACGATTGGTCCGTCGGGCGTCTCGTTGTACAGCGACACGTTGCCCGAGACGATGGGCAGGTCCAGGGCACGACACGCGTCGCCGAGTCCGGCCACCGTCTCCGACAGCGTCCAGTAGCCCTCCGGTGGCTCGGGTGAGCCGAGGTTCAGGCAGTTCGTGACGCCAACCGGGACCGCGCCCGAGCAGGCGACGTTGGCGGCGCCCTCGAGCACGGCCGAGATGGCGGCAAGCCGTGGGTCGAGCGCACCGATGCGACCGGGCCCGTCGAGGGAGACGGCGATCGCGCGCGCCGTCCCCTTGACCCGCAGCAGCGCTGCGTCACCGGCGCCCGGCCCGACCAGCGTGTTCGTGCCGTTCATGTGGTCGTAGCGGCGCCAGATCGGCTTCCGGCTGCGCGCGTTCAGGCTGCCCAGCAGCTCCAGGAGGGTTGCCGGATCCGCTGGCGCGGCAGCCAGCGGGGCCAGGTCCTGGGCCCTCCGTTCCTCGAGCCCCGCCGGTGGCGCCGCGGGAAGAACGTAGCGCGGGGCCTCGTCGGCGAGCGCCGCTCCCGAGACGGCGCACACGACCTCGCCACCGGCACGTGCCCGCACCACCGGGTCCGCGATGACGCGCCCGATCGTGACCGCGTGCAGGTCATATCTCGCGAAGACGGCCTGCACCTCGGCCTCGCGCCCGGCCCGAACCACGATGAGCATCCGCTCCTGCGACTCGGAGAGAAGGACCTCGTAGGGGCTCATGCCCTCCTCGCGCCGCGGCACGAGGTCGAGGTCGACATCCGCGCCGCATTTGCCGCGTGCGCTGACCTCGGCCAGCGCACAGGTCAGGCCGGCGGCCCCGAGGTCCTGCATGGCCACCACCGCGTCGGAGCGAGACAGCTCGAGGCAGGCCTCCATGAGGAGCTTCTCCAGGAACGGATTACCCACCTGGACGGCGGGGCGGCGCTCCTCGCGGTCCGCGCCCAGGGTGGCGCTCGCGAAGCTGGCGCCCGCGATCCCGTCGCGGCCGGTGTCCGACCCGACCAGGAGCAGGGCGTTCCCCGGTCCGCCCGCGCGCGCCAGGGTGATCTCATCGTGCCGCGCGATGCCGAGGCACAGCGCGTTCACCAACGGGTTGCCGCTGTAGCTGGCGTCGAAGAAGAGCTCGCCGCCCACGTCGGGGATCCCGATGCAGTTGCCGTAGCCGGCGATCCCGCCCACCACCCCGCCGAGCAGGTACCGGTTGCGGGTAGCGGCCGCGAGGTCGGTTCGACCGGAGGCGTCCTCCGCGGGGTCGAGGGGTCCGAACCGAAGGCCGTTGAGCAGCGCCACGGGGCGTGCGCCCATCGTGAAGATGTCGCGAATGATCCCGCCGACCCCGGTCGCCGCGCCCTGGTAGGGCTCGACCGCGCTCGGATGATTGTGCGACTCGACCTTGAAGACCACGGCCATCCCGTCCCCGATGTCGATCGCCCCGGCGTTCTCGCCGGGGCCCACCAGGACTCGCTCGCCGGTGGTGGGGAGGGACGCGAGCAGGGCACGTGAGTGCTTGTAGGCGCAGTGCTCGCTCCACATCGCGCCGAACATGCCGAGCTCCACGACGTTGGGCTCCCGGCCGATGAGCCGCACGACGGAGCGATACTCGTCCGCGGTCAGGCCGTGCCGATCGTCCGGGATCGAAGGCGGAGGCGTGCCGGGCGCCGTGTCCGACGTCGTCGTCAGGCCTGCGGCCCCCCGACGGCCCGGTCCTGGCCGAGTTGCGCCAGCGCGCCGCCGGTCGCGATGACCAGCGAGGCGATGAGGAACACGATCCCGCCCACTCCAGTCACCGGCAGACCCAGGCGATCGAGCCCGATTCCCGTGCCGACCAGCCCAACGGACAGGAGGAGCAGGCTCCGCTGCGGGATGCGCGGCAGGAGCTCGGGCGTGAAGACGACGACCAGCACCGCGAGCAGCACGATGGTGAAGAGCATGTTCATGCCGCTGGCCAGGCCCCATCCGCTGGTGTAGCGGCCGCCCACCACCCACGGGAGGAACATCGCCACCGCGGCGGTCATGGCGCCGATCCCGACCAGCCAGTCCGAGAGCAGGACCGGAACGGAGAAGATTGCAGCCGGCTGCCGACCTGCCGCCGGCTGCGACGGTGGCGGGGCGCCGGGCGGCGGATCCAGCGGCGGCCGAGCCGCGGGCGCAGACGCGTCCTCGTCCGGGTCCGTCTCGACGGCACGGTAGGCGGCACCCCGACGCCATGGCGGTACGGGTTGCTCGCTCACTGGCTGCTCCCAGGCGTGCGTGGTCGATGCGACGGGAGGCGGTGCGGCCTGCGCGCCCGGCGCGACGACCGAACGCGGCGCGGGCTCGGCCCGGCCGTCGGTATCGGCATCGGCATCGGCATCGGCATCGGATCCTTCGCCGGGCTCGGCCCCGGCGCTCGATGCGACGTCAGCGTCTGGGGCGGCTGGAGCCGCCGGCTCTGCGTCGGGAGGGGGGCGCGGTGGCAGCTCGGGCCAGTCGGGCGCGGGCGGCAGCTCCGGCCGGACCCCGGCCTCGAACGGCTGTCCGCAGGTTGGGCAGAAGAGGGCGTCGCCGTCCACCTCGGTGCCGCAGTGCGCGCAGATGCGTGTCATGGCGTCAGCTCCTTGCCAGCCGCGTGAGGCTGCCGATGAGCACGATGAGGGAGGCAAGCAGGAAGATGATCCCGCCCGGGCTCATGGTGCGAAGCACCGCCACGAGATCGCCGTTCCAGCCGCCGGCCACCTCGACGACCACGAAGAGGGCCGCAAGGCCGATGGCCCAGATGATCGCGACCGCCAGGCCGGCGCGCTGCAGCTGGCCCGGAGCCGCGCGCAGGAAGCCGGCGACCGCAAGGACCACGAGCACCGCGACGAGGATGGGCGCGGCTGCCGCGAAGCCGAAGTACGCCTGGTCGGCGAGCCCCCCGCCGACGCTCCCGTACCCGCTCCAGAATGCGATGCCGTAGCCTCCAGGAGCTCCGAAGCTGCGATCCCAGAGGGAGCCGCCGCCATACGCGAACGGAAGGAGCCACGCGGTGGCCAACCCCACGCCGGCCACGATGAGAACGATGGGGCCCAGCATGGCGCCGCCGCGCGGGGCGTCACGCACGTCCGAGGCTGCGCCGTCGGCCGGTGCGGCCGCCGGCGGCGGAACATGGCCGGGCGCCGGCGCCGGCGCGACGCGCAGGTTGGCCCCGCAGTTCTGGCAGAAGGCAACCCCCGCGCGGTTGTGCGTCCCGCAGCGCGGACACTGCTGGGTTCCCTCGGGAGCCCCGGGACGCTGCACGGTTGTCGCCACGCCGGCTGCCACCAGCCGTTGCCCGCAGTTGCGGCAGAACGCGACGCCCGGGCGGTTCTCCGTGCCGCATCGAGGACACTGGGTGCTTTCGCCGATCGGTGGCGTTGCCGGGACGGAGTGCGCGGCCGTCGCGGACAACTCCGTCGGCTCGGATATCGGAGGCGCTGCGTAGGCCTCCGCCTCGCTTGGCGGTCGCCCGGGGGGTGCGGCGTCATCGGGCTCTGCGGGCGTCGATGGTGCAACGTCCGCGCTGGCCGGGATCGGCTCCGCCGCGGGCCAGTCCGTGGTCGGGGAGGCGACCTCCGGGTTCACGGCACCGGGTGGGGCCGTCTCGAACTCCTCGGCTGACCGCTGGTCGTCGGCAGCGTCGCCGGACTCCGGCCGCGGGATGCCGGGCTCGCGTTCCCGCTCGTCGTTCTCCATCTGGCTAGCCTCTGCTCCGAGCGCTCGGGGACGGGTCGATCATAGCCGACGCTCCGCGACCGCCGGCTGCGCGACGAGCCATGCCGCCAGCGAGCGGAAGAACGCGAGCCCGTCGGTGCCGCCCAGCTCGGGCTCGGCCGCCCGCTCCGGATGCGGCATCAAGCCCAGCACGTTGCCGCGAGGGCTGGTGATCCCGGCGATGGCGCGCGCGGAGCCATTCGGGTTCGCGTCTGCAGCGGCACGGCCGGCCGAGTCGGTGTATCGCAGCGCGACGCGGCCTGATGCCTCGAGCTCATCGAGGGTGGCCTCGTCGGCGAAGTAGCGACCCTCGCCGTGGGAGATTGGCAGGCGGATCAGGTCGCCGGCACCAAGCGTACCGAGCCAGGCAGGGCAGTCCGCGGGCGCTTCGACCCGCAGCCATTGCCAGTCGCAGCGGAACTGCAGGTGGTCGTTCCGCAGCAGCACACCGGGGAGCAGGCCCGCCTCGCACAGGATCTGGAAGCCGTTGCACGACCCCAGGACCGGACCGCCGCGCGTGGCGAAGGCCTCCACCGCGGCCATCACCGGGCTGAACCGGGCAATGGCGCCGGTGCGCAGGTAGTCGCCGTGGGCGAAGCCGCCGGGCAGCACCACCGCGTCGGCCTCGCCCAGCGAGGTCTCCGTGTGCCACACCAGCCGCGCCTGCCACCCGAGGAGCCCCGCGACGTCGACGAAGTCGCGTTCCGACCACGTGCCGGGAAAGACGACGACGGCGATGCGTGGACCGCTCATGCCAGGCGCGACTCATCCACCGGTTCGCCGATGGCGCGCAGCTCGAAGGTCGCGATCTCCATGACCGGGTTCGCCAGCAGCCGGCGACACATGGCCCCCACCGCGCTCCGCGCCGCGTCGACATCGGCCGCCTCGAAGGTGACCTGGAGCAGCTTGCCGTGCCGAACGCCCTGGACACCCTCGAAGCCGAGCGCGTGCAGGCCGCCGGCGATGGTGAGGCCCTCCGGGTCGGCGATCCCCGGCCGCAGCTGGACGTGGACCTCGGCGAGCCACTGCACTAGTCGGTCGCTCCGCCGCCGCCCCACGCCCGGCCGGTGATCCGCTCGTAGGCGGTCACGTAGCGATCGCGCGTGCCGCGGATCACCTCATCCGGAAGCATCGGTGCGGGCGGCTCCTTGTTCCACCCCGACGCGGCCACGAAGTCGCGCACGAACTGCTTGTCGAATGACGGAGGGCTCGCGCCGGGTCGGTACTGGTCGACGTCCCAGAACCGGCTCGAATCCGGCGTGAGGACCTCGTCGATGAGAGCCAGCTCCGAGTCGATCCACCCGAACTCGAACTTGGTGTCGGCCAGGATGAGGCCCACCGCCTCTGCGCGCTCGGCCCCGGCGCGATAGGTCGCCAGGGTCCGCTCCTCGAGCTCGCGTGCCAGCTCCGCGCCGACCATATCGGCGAGCTGGTCGCGGGTGATCGTCTCGTCGTGCCCCACCTCCGCCTTCGTCGAGGGCGTGAAGATCGGCTCCGGCAGGCGGTCCGCCTCCCGCAGACCGGGCGGCAACCGGTGACCGGCGACTGAACCGGTGCGCTGGTATTCGGCCCAGCCCGAGCCCGCCAGGTACCCGCGCACCACGCACTCGGCGTCGATCCGCTCAGCGCGACGGACGAGCATGGTCCGTCCCTCCAGCTGCGGCGCGCGCGCCCCGGGCGGCATGTCGGCCGGATCGGCGGAGAGGAAGTGGGTGCGGCCCAGCGGCGCCAGCAGCCCGAACCAGTAGGCGCTGAGCATGGTCAGCACGCGGCCCTTGTCCGGGATGGGCTGGTGGAAGACGACGTCGAACGCGGAGAGCCGGTCCGTGGCGACCAGCAGCAGGCGCTCGTCGTCGACGCGGTACGTCTCGCGCACCTTGCCCGAGTGGATGCGCTCCAGGCCATCCACTGCGGAGCGGAGCATGGTCACGGCATGTCCTCCGTTTCACCTTCTGAATCGGGTGGAGCCCCCCGCTGCTGCCGTCTCTCCTCGGCGAGGTCATTCCGGTCGGGTCCGATGGCCAGGCGTCGGCGGGCCAGCGCCTCCACACGATCAAGGAGGGCAAGAACGACGAGAATGAGCAGCGTCCCGACCACGGCCAGCACGTAGAGGCCGGCCCCGGTCGCCATCCCCACCGCGGCGACCGCCCAGAGGGAGGCCGCGGTGGTGAGACCGCGGATGTGCCCACGGTACTGGAGGACGGTGCCGGCGCCGATGAAGCCGATGCCGGACACGATCTGGGCCGCGATCCGTCCCGGGTCGGTCGCGCCGCCAGCGAAGCCGTAGGCCGAGATGATGGTGAAGAGCGCGGCGCCCAGGGCCACCAGGCTGTGGGTTCGGAACCCGGCGGGCTGCCGGTGGAGCTCCCGCTCGAAGCCGATGATCGCGCCCAGGGCGAGCCCCACGGTGAGGCGCAGGGCGAGCTCGACCTGCGCAGCCGCCGAGAGCGAGGGGTTGAAGATCAGGTCCACCGATGATCCGCCTCCTCCGATGGCTCGTCCGGCGTCCCCGCTGGACGCGGGTCGAGGTCCGAGAGCTCGAGCGACCACCAGGCCGATGCCCACCCGTGGACGGCGCCGCCGGCCGCGACCAGGCACAGCCAGATCGCCACGAAGCCTACCAGCAGCAACGGCATTGCGGCCTCGCCGAGGTGCCCACCGGCCATGGCCCGTCCAATCGGCTGCCACAGCAGCGCAAGGAGAAGCCAGGTCGCTGCCAGCCAGCCGGCAAAAACGGCCAGTGTGCTGATCGCCAGGGCCAGGCGACGCAATGGATGTCGGACGACGGCGCGGGCCCCCACCGCGATGGCGACCGCAAGCGATCGGCGCGGCGCGCCGGCCGCCGCTCGTTGCGCGGCCGCCCCGAAGGCGACGCCGGCGACCGCGGCGACCACGGCGACCGCGAGCTGTGGCCAGACGTCACGGACGATGCGCACCAGCAGCGGCCCCCCGATGTCCGGCGACTGGTACTCGCCCGGGGCCACGGCCACGATTCCCAGGGCCGTCGCGCCCAGCGCAACCAGGGCCGGCAGCGCCGCGACAAGCTGGACGATCCATAGGCGCGCCGCGGCGTCGTCGAGGGACCGTGCGGGCAGATCCCGTCCCAGCAGCCGATCGATGCTGCGCAGCAGCGCCGCCTCTCCGCTCGCGACGAGGATCGAGGCGGTCACCAGGACCAGACCCGCGGATCCGACAAGCAGCACGATGTTGAGCGGATAGCTGGCCGAGGTGGCGAGGCCCGCCCCGAAGAAGGCCAGGTCACCGGGGTTCGGGATGGGCACCACGGCCAGCAGGAACGGAAGCCAGCCCAGGAATGCCACGGAGGCCAGCCCGCCCGACACCCAGAGCTCGGCGTGGTCGGCGGCCAGGGCAGCCGCCGTCATCGCGTTTCGCGCCCAGCTGCCGCTCGGCCCCCGCAGCCGGACCCCGGGGCGGCGATCGTCGAGCGCGGTCCTAGCCGTCGGTCTCCTCCAGGCCCAGGGCGCGGTAGGTGGTGGCGATTCCGGCCAGATGATGGTCGAGATCCATCGCCTCCGCGATCTCCTCGGCGGTCAGCCACTCGGCGACGCCGGCATCGGCCATCAGGGCGTCGCGGAACGAGCGGTTCCCGGCCCACGCCTGCTTTGCTGCGCCCTGGACCAGGCGGTAGGCCGCCTGGCGGTCGGCGCCCTTGGCGACCATGCGCAGCAGGAGCGCCTCGGAGTAGACCATGCCATCGAGGAGCCGCAGGTTGGCGAGCATCCGGTCGGCATCCACCTCGAGCCCGTCCAGGATGTCGGCCGTCGTCCGGGTGGCGTAGGCCGCAACCCCGAGGGCGCGCTCGAACACGAACCGCTCCGTCGAGCTGTGGCTGATGTCGCGCTCGTGCCACAGCGCCATGTTCTCGAACCCGACGAGGGCATCGGCGCGCAGCAGGCGGGCCAGGCCCGTCACCCGCTCGGCGAGCACCGGGTTGCGCTTGTGCGGCATGGCCGATGAGCCCTGCTGGCCGGCCCCGAACGGCTCGAACGCCTCGCCGACCTCGGTGCGCTGCAGGTGCCGGATCTCGATTGCGATGCGCTCGAGGGTGCCGCCCAGGATCGCCAGGGTTGCCAGCAGCTCCGCGTGCCGGTCGCGGCTGACGACCTGGGTCGCCGCCGGGTCCGGCCGCAGTCCAAGCTCGGAGAGCACGAAAGCCTCGACCTCGCCGCTCACGTTGGCGTGGGTTCCCACCGCGCCGGAGATCTTGCCGACCGCGATCCCCTCCCGCGCCCGGGCGAGACGCTCGGCGTCCCGCAGCAGCTCCGCGTACCAGCCCGCGACCTTGAACCCGAAGGTGATCGGCTCGGCGTGAATCCCGTGCGAGCGGCCGACCATGGGCGTGGTGCGGTACTGGAGCGCCATGCGGTGCACCACCTCGATGAGCCGCGCCAGCTCCGTCTCGACCACGGCCGCCGCGTCGCGCAGCTGGACCGCGGTGGCGGTGTCCAGGAGGTCGGAGCTGGTGAGGCCGAAGTGCAACCAGCGCCCCTCGGGGCCGAGCCGCTCCGTGACGGAGCGCAGGAAGGCGATGACGTCATGCTGGCTCTCGCGCTCGATCTCGTGCGCCCGCCCGGGATCCACCGCCCCGTCGGCCGTGGCGGCGCGGATCCGCTCCCAGTCGTCGGCGGGCACGATGCCGGCGTCGTGCAGCGCCTCGACCACGAGCAGCTCGATGCGCAGCCAGAGCTCCAGCTTGCGTTGCTCGCCGAAGGCGGCGCGCAGCTCGGGAAGCGCGTAACGGTCGATCACGCGCGACGCATCCTCTCGCGGCCCACCGGCTGCCTGCTCACCCGGTCCCTGCTGACCCGGCCCGCGGATCGATCCGCAGCTCCGCCCTGCCGGCCTGCTCGTCGCGGAACGACGCCACGCGCGTCGCGACGGCCGGGTCCGCGAGGGCCAGGATGCGGGCTGCGAGGTGGCCGGCGTTCTTCGCGCCGGCCGAGCCGAGGGCGACCGTCGCCACCGGGACTCCCGGCGGCATCTGGACCACGGCGTACAGGGCGTCGGCCCCGCCCAGGGCGCCACCGTCGAGCGGCACGCCGATCACGGGCCGCGCGGTCATCGAGGCCAGGACCCCCGGCAGGTGCGCGGCCAGCCCGGCCGCCGCAATGAAGACCCGGACCCCGCTCGCCTCGGCCTCGCGCACGTACCCGGCCAGGGACTCCGGCTGTCGGTGGGCGCTGATGACGCTGGCCTCCCATCCGATCCCGTACTCGTCGAGCACGTCGAAGCAGCCGCGCAGGGTCGGGAGGTCGGAGCGTGAGCCGCAGATCACCGCGACGGGGGGAGCGGGGGCCATCGGCGCTAAGGATAGCCACTACGATGGCGCGGGTATCGGCTCGTCCCACCCGGGCAGCCTGAGCTCGACAGGAGCACACGAGGTTTCGCGCCGTGAGCCATTCCAGCGGCCGGTCGCATCGCCACCGGCATCCGGTGAACCAGGCCATGATCGACAATGCGCCCACCGGGGCCAGGATCGCCGATGCGGTGACCAGCTTCATGGGGAGCTGGCGGTTCATCATCCTCCAGACCGTCATCGTGCTGGCCTGGATCAGCGGCAACGTCTACCTGCTGTTCCACTTCGACCCGTACCCGTTCATCCTCCTCAACCTGGCCTTCTCGACCCAGGCCGCCTATGCGGCACCGCTCATCCTGCTGGCCGGCAACCGCTCGGCGCAGCGGGATCGGCTGACGCTCGAGCATGCGGCGGCCGAGGCGGACGTGGAGGAGCAGCAGAACGAGGACCTGCTCAAGGGGAACCGCGAGATTCTCCAGCATATCGCCGCCCTCGAGGAGCGGATCCTGGGCCTGGAGCAGCGGATCGTGGCCATGCTCGCCAACGGGCCCTCAGGCGACCAACCCGACCACAACGCAGGGGGCTAGCTCCGGCGGGAGCCCCTAGGCCGATGGCGCCGCCAGCTCGCGGAGGGCGATGTCCGATCGGTTCCGGCTCCCGTCGAGCGTGCAGCCCGCGACCCCGCGGTAGGCGGCCGCCCGCGCCGCGGCAAGGTCGGGTCCCCGCCCGACGAAGGTGACCACTCTTCCGCCGGTCGACACGAACCCGGCGCCGTCGCGCTCCGTCGCAGCGTGGAAGCAGAGCAGCTCCCCGTCGTCCGCGGCCGAGGACGGGTCCGCCCCGCCCAGCACGCGGCCGGTCAACGGGTGGTCCGGATAGCCTTCGGAGGCAACGATCACCCCCACGGCGGCGCCGGATCGCGGTCCGATCGAGCGCTCCATCGCGGACCGGTCCCCGCGAGCGGCACCCAGCAACGCCGCGGCCAGGTCGCCGTCCAGCAAGGGCAGCAGGACCTGCGCCTCCGGGTCACCGAAGCGGGCGTTGAACTCCAGCACCATGGGGCCGGACTCGGTGAGCATCAGCCCGGCGTACAGGACGCCTCGATAGGGGTGGCCGTCTCGGGCCTGGAGCCAGGCGATCGGCTCGAAGACGCTGGCGACGACCTGGTCGATCGCTGCGGCACCGAACCACGGAACGGGTCCGTAGGCACCCATGCCCCCCGTATTCGGTCCGGCATCGCCGTCGCCCAGCCGCTTGTAGTCGCAGGCCGCACCGATGGGCGCCACGTCCGTGCCGCTCACCAGGGCGAAGACGGAAACCTCTCGCCCCGTCAGCCGCTCCTCCAGGACGAGCTGTGCACCCGGTTGCGCGTCACCCAGCAGGGCCTGGATCGCCGTCTCGGTCGCGGCGAGGTCGTCGGGCACCACCACGCCCTTGCCTGCCGCGAGCCAATCGGCCTTCACCACCAGGCGACGTCCCTGCGCGTCGAGCGCGCGGGCATGCTCCAGTGCCTCGTCCACCGTGGTGCAGGTGCGCCATGCCGCGGTGGCTACACCGGCGCGGCCCATCTGCTGCTTGGCATAGGCCTTGGACGACTCCAGGCGCGCGGCGCCGCGAGTCGGGCCGAAGACCGGGATGGCGGCTCGCTCCAGGGCATCACCCACGCCGGCCGCCAGGGGCGCCTCCGGGCCGACCACGACCAGGTCATACCGCTCGCGCGACGCATGGCGGGCCACGGCGACGGGATCGGACGGATCGAGGTCCCCAACCGTCTCCGCAGCCGCGGGCGTGCCACCGTTTCCCGGCGCGATCCGGACGCGCCCCACGTCGGGGTCGCGAGCGAGCCGCCAGGCGAGGGCGTGCTCCCGGCCGCCGCCCCCGAGGACCAGGATCTGCAGGCCGCGCATTGCGGCTACGGGGACGCCGACGGCGCGACCGAGGCTCCGGGCGACGCGCTGGGTGACGGGGCCGGCGTGCCGACAAGCTGGGCCAGCGCCTGCAGGACCTGGTTCATCTGGTCGATCTTGGCCTGGTAGGTGCCAAGCTCCCCGGCCCTGAGCGCCGTCTGGGCATCCGCGTAGAGCTGCCTCGCCTGGGCCACCAGGCCGGGCGCGTCCGTCGGGAGTGTCCCACCACCGGTGCCCCCGCCACCCTCCGGCGGCGGCACGCTGGACTCGCCCAGGATTTGCGACAGCGCCTGGTCGAGCGTATCGGCGAAGGCGACCTTGCTCTGGGTCGCGAGGATCACCCGCTTGAACTCCGGCTGGGCGGTCGACGTGGACTTCAGGAAGATGGGCTCGACGTAGATGATCGAGTCACCCATGGGCAGGACCAGCAGGTTGCCCCGCACCACGCTCGATCCGGCCTGGGACCAGAGCGTGAACTGGGCCGATACCGTGCTGTCCTGGTTGATCCGCGACTGGATCTGGGCGGGACCGAACGTGCTCGTGTCGGGCGGGAACCGGTACGCGATCCGTTCGCCGTAGACCCCCGGATCCATGCGGGCCGCGACCCAGGCGATCATGTTGTTGCGGCCCTGGGTGACCATGGGCTGGATCAGGACGAACTCCGCGTCGGTCTCGCCGGGGAGCTTCATGATCACGTAATAGGGCTCCACGACCTGCGACTGCCCGGAGACGTCGTTCCCCTGGGTGGCGAGCGCCCAGCGATCCTGCTTGGAGTAGAGCGTCTCCGCACCGGAGTCGTTGGCGCTGACGTGGTAGAGCTGGTACTGCTCGTTCTGCGCCGTGAACAGGTCCTCGGGGTAGCGAAGGTGCGCCTGGAGATCGGCGCTCATCGAGTCGAGCGGCTTGAAGAGGCCCGGGAAGATCTTCGCCCAGGCATTGACGATGGGATCGCTCGGATCGGCGATGTAGAAGCGGATCGACCCGTCATAGGCGTCGATGACCACCTTGACGCTGTTGCGCACGTAGTTCATGCCGTTGAACAGGCCGCCCTCCAGCGGCTGCGCGTCCGGGTAGCGGTTCGAGGTGGTGTAGGCGTCCCAGATCCAGAGCAGCTTCCCCTCGGCGCTGACGAGGTACGGGTCACGGTCGTAGCTCAGGAATGGGGCAATGGCCTGGACCCGCTCCTGGAGCGTGCGCCGGTAGAGGATCTGCGAGGCATCGGTCAGCTGGTTGCTGATCAGCAGGTTGAAATCGCCGAACTTCAGGGCGTAGAGGAGCCGGTTGAAGAAGCCACCCACGCCCACCCCGGTGGTGCCCTTCCAGGTGGTGGTCGCGTTCTCGTTCTCGCCGACGGGGTAGTCGAACTCCGCGGTCTGGGTGCCGGTCAGGACGTAGCTGCTCTCCGCGGTGCCGAAGTAGATGCGCGGCTCGCCCACGGGCAGCTGGCCCTTCTGGTTGATGCCGCTCACCAGGTAGTCCGGCTGCCCCTCGGGGGTCACCGCGTTGACCGGGACGGCCACGATCCCGTAGCCGTGGGTGTAGAAGAGGTGCTCGTTCGTCCAGGTCTGCCCCGCGGACAGGGACAGCTCGCGCCCGGATAGCATCACCTGGCGCTCCGTGTCATTGATCTGGTAGCGATCGATGTCGACGTCCTGGAACTGGTAGTAGCTGCGCAGGTTCTGGGTCTGGCTGATGGTGTCGAGCAGCGGTCGGTAGTCCCAGAGCCGGACGTTCTGGAGCGTCTTGGTGTTGTCGGTGAAGAGCGCCCGGGTCGGCGTCTGCGACCCGGTGAACGTCTTCTGGGCGATGGTGTCCAGCGCGAAGGCCTTCTGGGTGGATCCGATGTTGACGGCGATCTGGGGCCGCTCCAGGGACAGCTCGTTGGGAGTCACCTGGATGTTCTGCACGAAGGCGGGATAGATCCCGCCCACGGCGAGGGAGAGGACGACCCAGCCGGCCGCGGCAATGCCCAGCAGCCAGAGCGTGCGGAACCAGGTGTTGGCCAGCACCAGCACCGCGGCCAGCACGGCCACGACGGTGAGGATCACGTAGGCGGGCTGCTGTGCGTGGAGGTCGGTGTAGCTCGGCCCCACCAGGCCGGCGCCCATGCCGCGCGTCGAATAGCTCAGCTCGGCGATGTCCAGCTGGTAACCCGCCGCGGTGACCAGCAGCAGCAGGGCACCCAGGATCGCGAGGTGGGCCCGCACCGGACGCGTGAGGCGGAACTGCCAGTGCAGCGCCCCGCCGGCGTAGGTCCCGGCGCTGAGCAGGAGGATGGCGATCAGGGATGCGATCCCCCATGCCTGCAGGAAGCGCCAGAACGGCAGGCCAAAGACGTAGAAGCCGATGTCGTGGCCGAAATGCGCGTCCGTCGTCCCGAAGCTGCCGCCGTTGAGGAAGAGGAGGATCTGCTGCCACTCGCCGCTCCAGGCGGCCGCGCTGACCAGGGCCATGAGCAATGCCACGGCGACGAGGCCGACGGTGATGGCCCGCGACATGTCCGGGATCTCCATGGTCCCAATTCGATGTACCGGCACGCGCGGCGCGATGCGGCGCGCGACCAGGATGGAGATGATGGCCGGAAGGGCGAAGAACAGGTACCCGAGGACGAAGAAGGCCACCTGCGCCACCAGCCGTGTGCTGAACACGCCGCCGAGGCCAAGGGCGTTGAACCACTGCAGGTCGGTGAGGATGTCGACCGCACCGCCCGCCAGCGCCAGCAGGACGACGATCGCCACGACGCCCAGGCCGATGAGGATCCAGCGCCGATAGCGGCTCCAGTCACCCCACTCGCTCCAGTCCGCGCCAGCCCAGGGACCTCCGAACGATCCGCCGGAGCCCGCGCCGCCGGGCCGGCGAGCGCCGCCCGGACGCGAGCCTCCCGGTCGCGAGCCGCCCGGACGCGAGCCTCCCGGTCGCGAGCCTCCCGCTCGCCCGCCGCGGCCGCGGATCGGGGTGGGGTCGTCGGGATCTGGGCCGTCGTCACCCGTGCCGGGCGTCGGTCCGCCGTTCGTGCGGGGCGGCAACGGACGACCCTCCCGACGGGCGTCCTGCTCCTGCTGACGGCGTTGCAGATCCTGGAGAAGCTTGTCGAACCAGCTGGACATCAGTTGAGAATGCTAGTCGCTCCGGGCCCGGTCGGCGCGGAATCGGGGTCCCGGGGCTGGCCCGCTACTCGTCGGCCCGCTCCCCCGGGCCGGTGGGCAGGTAGGCCGCGTCCGTAAACACGATCGCCAGGCAGGTCGTGGAGAGGAGCACGAGCAGGGCGCCGAGGATGACGCCGAGCGGGGGCGCTGACGTCCCGCCCATGGTCGCGCCCAGCAGGGTGGCGACACCGGCCAGGAGGGTGATTGCCGCGGCGACGAGCGCGGAGACGGGCCCGCGCAGCGCGACAAGCTGGCGACCGGCGAGGAGGGTGAGGCCGCCGGCGGCCAGCGCGAACGGGAAGGCGAAGGGCAGCACCACCAACCCGGTCAGCGCGACGAGTGGGCCGGCGACCACCAGGATCCAGCCGGCTGCGGCCAGGCGGCGGCGGCCGCGTCGCGCCCGGATGAGGGGGTCAGGCACGGTCTGCCACCTCGCTCATCCGCCCCTGCCATTGCCGTCCGGTCATCGTCCCGCCGCTGCCCGCGCATCGCCGGACGCGCGGCGCCTACTCCCACTCGATGGTGGCAGGCGGCTTGGAGCTGATGTCGTAGACGACGCGGTTGACGCCCGGGACCTCGTTGACGATCCGCGAGCTGATGCGACCCAGCACCTCGTACGGCAGGCGCGCCCAGTCCGCGGTCATCCCGTCGTCGCTGGTGACGGCGCGGATGGCGACCACGTTCGCATACGTGCGGCCGTCGCCCATGACGCCCACGGTCTGGACCGGGGTCAGGATGGCGAACGACTGCCACAGGGACCGATACAGACCGGCCGCCTTGATCTCGTCGATCACGATCCAGTCGGCCTCGCGCAGCGTCTCGAGCCGCTCGGCGGTCACCTCGCCGATGATCCGGATCGCCAGCCCCGGGCCGGGGAACGGCTGCCGCTGGACCATGGCCTCCGGGAGCCCCAGCTCGTTCCCCACCTGGCGCACCTCGTCCTTGAACAGGTAGCGCAGCGGCTCGATGAGGCTGAAGCGCAGGTCGGCCGGGAGGCCGCCAACGTTGTGGTGGGTCTTGATCTTCACCGCGGCCTTGGTCTCGGCGGTCTTGGACTCGATGACGTCGGGGTACAGCGTCCCCTGGACCAGGAAGTCGATCTGCCCCAGGCGCGCGGCCTCCTCCTCGAAGACGCGGATGAACTCGTCGCCGATGATCCGCCGCTTCTCCTCCGGATCGGCCACCCCGGCGAGGCGCCGCAGGAAGCGCTCGCGGGCGTCGACCATCACCAGGCGCATCCCCAGGTTCTGCTCGAAGGTATGGCGCAGCAGCTCCGACTCGCGCTTGCGCATGAGCCCGTGGTCGACGTAGATGCAGGTCAGCTGCTCGCCGATGGCGCGGTGCACGAGCGTGGCGGCCACCGCGGAGTCGACGCCCCCCGAGAGCGCGCAGATCACCTTCCCCTCGCCGACCCTCCCGCGCACCTCGGCCACCGTCTGCTCGATGAACCCGGCAGAAGTCCAGGTCGGTCGGGCGCCGGCGATGTCCACGATGAAGTTGCGCAGGATCTCGCGCCCGCTCGGGGTGTGGACCACCTCGGGATGGAACTGGATGCCGTACAGGTTGCGGGCCGGATCGGCGAGGCCCGCGTACGGCGTGGAATCGGTCTGGGCAGTGGCGTGGAAGCCTTCGGGTGGTCGGAGGATCGAGTCGCCGTGGCTCATCCAGACCGGCTGCTCGCGCCCGATCCCCTCGAACAGGCCGCCGTCAGCGGTGATGGTCACCGACGCCGGTCCGTACTCCCGGCGGGTAGCGGGGGCGACCTCGCCCCCCAGGTGGAGCGCCATCAGCTGCAGCCCATAGCAGATCCCCAGGACCGGGATCCGCCCGGCCCACAGGGCGGGATCCGCCTGCGGAGCGCCTTCGTCATAGACCGATGCCGGCCCGCCCGACAGGATGATCGCCTTCGGCTTCCGGCGCTCGATCTCCGCCCACGGCGTGTCGTGCGGCAGGAGCTCGGAGTAGACGTGCAGCTCGCGCACGCGCCGTGCGATCAGCTGCGCGTACTGCGAGCCGAAGTCGAGCACGACGACCGTGTCCGGCTCGGGCGGCACAGCCTCCGGCCTGCTGGGTGGCGGGGCGTTGAGCGCGGTCTCGAGGTAGGCTTCGACTTCGGCGTCGTCGGGGGCCAGGACGCGGTGCCCGGCATTGGCGGGCTCACCGTGGACCGTCCGACCGCGATCGCGGCGGCTTGGCTCGGCGCGGTCCGCGTCCTCCGTCACGGCGTGCAGTCTATCGGCCCGGGGATCGGTCCGTCCGGATCTGGCGCCCGGCACGCGGGCCCGGCCCCTCGCCTGACGGGCGGGCGCCACGAGCGTTCCGGCGAGGACGGCTACCCCTGCCCGCCGCCCGGAGGCTCGTCCGGCTCCTCGAGCATGAACAGCTCGACGAAGGAGCGGCAGCGGCCGTCCGGGGCGAACTCCATGCGAAAGACGTTGTGGTAGACCTCGTCCGGCTGCGCGCTCCCGTGGAGGTAGCGGCTCGTCCCCACGGCCACCCCCCGGTCCCCGTCGACGGCCCAGGCCTCGTAGCTCGCCTCCCAGGTCCCGGGAGCGTCCGGCTCCTCCAGCCACCAGGCGAGGATGGCGTCGCGCCCACGCAGGATGCGATGGGCGCCGTACGGGCGCCATCGGTACACAGCATCCGGGGTGAAGAGCGCCTCGATCCCCGCCCGGTCGTACGTGCGCCAGGCCTGCACGTAGCGGTCCAGCCAGGTCTGCAGGTCGTCGCGGTTCACGACGCACCGCCGTCGAGCTCGACACGGATCCGGGCCAGCGCGGTGGTGCTGGGCGCCGCGGGGAAGGGCGAGCGGCGGAGGGCCTCGGCCTCGTCCAGCCGACCTTCCACCACGGAGCGTCCCAGGCCGGCCAGCGCGGCGAGGTCGGTCGCCTGCCGGTCGGCGAACCCGCGGTCACCCACCGAGCCGTGGCCGGGCACCACGGGTCCGGTCACCAGCGTCGAGAGGCGCAGCGCGGTAGCCGCCCAGGCGACCGGGAAGGCGTCGCCAAACGACGGCGGCGCGTCGTTCTCCAGCAGGTCACCGGCGAACAGCACTCCGGCGTCCGGCACGGCGAGGACGACATCGTTGTCGGTGTGGCCACGGCCAAGGAACCGCAGCGCCAGCTGCCGGTCTCCCGAGGTCGACGACCGCGGCGTCGGTGAAGGTCCGGGTGGGCGGCGTGAACGTGACCTCCGCAAGCTCCTCGGCGAGCGCCGGCTCATCGGCGCTGATCCGCCGGCGCACCCCCGGGGAGTCGGACGCGACGCGTGCGGCGCAGCGTTCGTGGCCCCAGGTCGCCACCTCCGCGAACCGGGCGTTTCCCCAGGTGTGGTCCCAGTGGTGGTGGGTGTTGACGACCGCGACCACCGGCTGCCGGGACAGCGCGCGGAGATCGGCGAGCAGCTCGTCGGCCAGGCGGTGGGAGGCGCGGGTGTCGACCACGGCGAGGCCATCGGAAGCCAGGACGGCACCGACGTTCTGGTCGAAGGGCTCACCGTTCCAGGTGCGATAGCGGCGGACGAAGACCCGGTCGCCGACCTCGGTCCAGGGTGCGGCCGCCATCGGTTCGCCTACTCGCGGCCGGCGAGCTGCCAGGACTTGCCCTCGGTGGCGATGGCCGGAGCCACGATCATCTCCACCTCGTGCATCTCGCGAATGGTCCTGGCCCCCAGTGATGCCATCGACTGTCGCAGGGCTCCGACCAGGTTCTGGGTCCCGTGGGTCGTCGTCGACGGTCCGAACAGGATCTGGTCGAGCGGCAGCCGCTCCCCGATCCGGATCCGGGTCCCGCGCGGCAGGGTGGGCGACGGGGCGGCCATCCCCCAGTTGAACCCGCGGCCCGGTGCCTCGAGCGCACCGGCGAAGGGCGATCCGAGCATGACCGCATCGGCACCGGAGGCGATTGCCTTGGCGACGTCCCCACCTGTCTTCATGCCGCCATCGGTGACGACCGGGACGTAGCGGCCCGTCTCCTCCGCGTAGCGGTCTCGCGCCGCGGCCACCTCCAGCGTGGCGCTGACCTGCGGCACCCCGATCCCCAGCACCTCGCGCGTGGTGCAGGCGGCCCCCGGGCCGACCCCGACCAGGATCGCGGCGGCGCCCTGGTGCATGAGCTGGTACGCGGCGTCGCCGCTCACCGTGTTGCCCACCAGGACCGGCATCGGCAAGCCGCCGGTCAGGTCGGCGAGGGAGAGGACCCGTCCCGAGGTGGAGATGTGTCGCGCGCTCGAGACCTGTGACTGAACGAGGAAGAGGTCTGCGCCGGCGTCGGCGGCGAGCTCGGCATGGTGCCAGGCAGAAGCCGGGGTGGTGGCCACCGCCGCGACGCCGCCCTGGGCCTTGACGCGGGCGATCACCGCCACGATCAGCTCGTCGCGGACCGGGGCCGCGTAGGCATCGGCCAGGATCTGCGCGGCCTGCCGGCCAGACTCCGCGGCGACCACGCGCTCGATGATCGGTCCGGCATCCTCGTAGCGGGTGTAGAGCCCCTCGAGGTTGATGAACGCCACGCCCCCGGCGACCGTCATGCGCACCGAGAAATCGGCATCCGAGACCGCGTCCATGGCGGCGGCGATGAACGGGACCTCCAGGCGCCGCCCCGCGATCTCGACCGCCAGGTCGACCTCGGCCGGGTCGACCGTGACGGCGCCGGGCACCAGCGCGACCTCCTCGAAACCATACGCCCGCCGCAGGCGCGTCTCGACGGCGCCCCGCGCCACACCGCGTTGCTCGATCAATCGGGCCTCCTTGCGTCGCCATCGTCACCGCGCCCCCCGCGAGGTACGAAAACGCCCGCGGTCGGCTTCAGCCGCGCGGGCTTCGGGTCGTCGCGGGGAATCGGAACTGCTCGAATCGGGTGCACGAACCTGTCCGTGTGCGCCTTTTCGGCAGTATACGGCAGCGGTCCGCGGGTCCGGCGGCGTAACCGGCGCGGTCTCAGGTTGCGGCCCGCACCACCGCGCGTGCGGTGTCCTTGCCCTCAGGCGTCGAGGGTCATGCCGGCCGCGGCGACGTCCTCCGCCAGGGTGGCCAGCGCGTCGTCGGTGTCGGCGGACGCCTGCAGCAGCCCCATCACCCTGGTCACGCCGAGATCGGCATACGCGCGCAACAGGTCCTGGCGCTGCGAGCCGCCTTCGCGCCAGGCATCGGTCTCCCACCAGATGTGAACGCTCACCCGAAGCGAAGCCGGGTCGCGGCCGATCTCGTCGCAGCGGGCCCGGATAGTGGGGAGCGCGTCGCGCAGCTCCTCCGGCGAGAGGCCGTCGACGTTCAGCTCTTCGGCGTGGCGGGCCGCCAGGCGCCAGGTCACGTTCGGTCCGTTGCCGCCGACCATGATCGGAACCCGCGGTTCCTGCAGGCTCTTGGGGAGGTTGATGGCGTTCGCCACCGACGCGTGCTTCCCGGCGTAGGTAGCGTGCTGCGTCCGGCCCGGCGCCAGCATGGCGTGGATCACCTCCAGGCCGTCGTGGAGCATGGCCAGCCGCTCGCGCGTCTCCGGAAAGCCGTAGCCGTACGCGAGCCACTCGTCGCGCTTCCAGCCGGCGCCGATCCCGAGCTCCATCCGACCCCCGGAGATGACGTCCATGGTCGCGATCATCTTGGCCACCAGCGCCGGGTTGCGGTAGCCGTTGCAGATCACGATGTGACCGAGCCTGATTCGCGAGGTGAGAGCTGCCAGCGCGGAGAGCGAGGTGAAGGCCTCGAAGGTCAGCTCGTCGGTCGGTTTCGGGACGGTGTGGAAGTGGTCGAAGAGCCAGGCCGACTCGAAGCCCAGTGCCTCTGCCTGCTGCGCTACAGCCACGGTGCGGGACCAGGCGCGATGCGGGTCCCAGCCGTCATACTCCCCCGTCCATCCCTGCGGGACGATGATCCCGACCTTCAACGTTTGCCTCCACTCCCCTGCTGCCCGTTCGGATCCGCCGCGCCCAGTGTGGCGCGATCGCTCGTCGCGCGCTGAAACGGGCGCCCCGCGTCCGTCAGACGGCGAGGTCGCGACGATCGAACCGGTAGGTGCCCGCCAGCACGAGGACCCCGCTGATCACGGCGAGGACCAGCAGGTCGCCCGGCTGCAGCCCATGTTGCAGGGGCTGGCCGGCCGCGTAGAAGCGGAACGGCGAGACGTCGTGGAGCCAGCCCAGCCCGGAGATGGTCGGCCCCAGGTTGTTCCCGAAGTACCCGACCACCGCCACGATCGCGACCGCACCGTAGGCCATGCCCCGGCTGCCGGTGGCGGCGCCGACCGCCAGCGCCAGCGCGCCGAACACGATCCCCAGCATCGCCAGGTGCAGGGAGCCGGCCAGCATGTTGGCCGGTCCTATCGAGCCGATCTGCGCCGGCCCGGAGATGGCGAGCAGGGCCAGCCACAGCGCAAGCGACGACAGGACCATGGGTACCAGCAGGGCACAGAACCGCTGCAGTGCCAGGCTCCATCGCGAGACCGGGTGCGCCAGCGTGAGGTCCAGGCGGCCGCTCTCCTCGTCACCGGCGATGGCCGAGCTGCCCAGGGCGGCGGCCATGACGATGATCAGGGCCGGGCCCAGGAGGCCAAACGTGGTGGAGCCGAGGTAACCGGCCGCGGTCCCGACGTCGGTCATGCCGATCGCCTCCAGCAGGCCCTTCGGGTAGGCCTCGAGCGCCTGCTGCATCTGCGGCGAGTTGATGGAGGGGTAGAAGGCCGCGTAGAGCACGCCGACCCCCGTGATGCCGACCACCCAGGCGAGCAGGCCACGGCGCTGGTCCCAGACCGTCTTGGTGAAGACGCTACGCAGCATCGGTGGCCTCCGATCCGGCCTCCGATCCGGCGTAGTAGACATAGAAGAGCTCCTCGAGATCGGGCTCCTCGATGCTGATGCTTTCGACACCGAAGCGCGCCAACGCCTTGACCAGGGGGTCGGCCCGTCCGGCGAGGCGGGCACGCAGCATGGTGCCCTCGACCTCCACGTCCAGCAGATCGGGCAACCCGGCAAAGGCGTCGACCGGGACCGGCGCGTCGAAGGTGACCTCCACGCGACGAACCGCCCGGCTGCGGAGGGTGTCGACGGCTTCGACCGCGACCATGCGTCCCTCCCGGACGATTCCCACCCGGTCGGCGCTGCGCTGGACCTCACCGAGGACATGTGACGACATGAACACGGTCTGGCCCGCGGTCCGGGCCTCGGCGACGAGCTCCAGGAATGTCTGCTGGACGAGCGGATCCAGCCCGGCCGTCGGCTCATCCATCACGAGGAGCTCGGGGGTGTGCATGAAGGCCTGCACGACGCCGATCTTCTGTCGGTTCCCCTTCGAGAGGCTCCCGATCCGCGAATCCAGGTCCAGGTCGAGGCGCTCCGCCAGCGCCTCGATGCGCGCGGCAGCGACCCCGCCGCGGAGATGGCCGAGATGGGTCAGCAGCTGGCGTGCACTCTGGGCGCCGCCCACCACGAAGTCGCCGGGCAGGTACCCGATCCGCCGCCGCAGGGCCGGGCCTCCCAGCCGAGGCGTCTCGCCCAGCACCACAACCTCGCCGCTCGTCGGCCGGATGAGATCCAGCAGGATGCGGATCGTGGTCGTCTTCCCGGCACCGTTGGGTCCCAGGAAGCCGTACACCTCGCCGGGCCGCACCTCCAGGTCGAGGCCGGCGAGGCCACGTCGGCGGCCATACCGCTTGGTGAGCGCATTGGTTCGGATCATGTCCGCCATGCGAGGTTCCCTCGCGGATTCGTCATCCGCGGACGATCATCTGCTCCCGCTCGGCGCCCACCGAGACGTGGCTCACCGGCACCCCGGCCAGCGCCTCGAGTCGTTCAACGTAGACCCGGGCCGCCTCCGGGAGGTCGGCCCAGGTTCGCGCGGCGGTGCAATCGGCCTGCCACCCCGGCAGATCCTCGTAGACCGGCTCGAGCTTCGCGTAGACCGATGCCGACGCCGGCACCGTCTCCCAGCGTTCGCCGCTGGTCGGGTCGCGATAGGCGGTGCAGATGCGGATCCGATCGAAGCCGTCGAGGACGTCCAGCTTGGTGAGGGCGATGCTCGAATACCCGGCCAGCCGGGCCGAGAAGCGGACCGCGACGGCGTCATACCACCCACAGCGCCGGGGGCGGCCGGTAGAGGTCCCGTACTCGACGCCCCGTTCGCGGAGCTCGGTGCCGTTCGCGTCGTGGAGCTCGGTCGGTAGCGGACCGGCGCCCACCGCCGTGGTATAGGCCTTCGCCACGCCAAGGACCCGGTCGATGCGCACTGCCGGCAGGCCGGCGCCCAGGCTGGCCCCGCCCGGGATCGGCGACGAGCTGGTGACGTACGGATACACGCCCCAGTCCAGGTCGCGCATGGTGCCCAGCTGCCCTTCCAGGAGGATGCGCTCGCCCGCCTCGAGGGCGCCGTCGACCATCGCCTGCCCGTCCACCACGTGGCCGGCGAGGCGCTCCCCGGCCGCGAGGTAACGCTCGGCGATCGCCCGCTCGTCGGTCGCTTCGGCCACGAGATCGGCCAGCTCATCGTCGGCTCCGCCCGCGCGGTAGTAGTCGTGGACCATGCGGCGCACGCGATCGAGCGCCGAGCCGACCGCGAGGCGGAAGCCATCGGGGTCGCCAAGATCCACCATCCGGATCCCCCGACGCGCGACCTTGTCGACATAGGCGGGACCGATGCCCCGCGACGTCGTCCCCAGGCGCGCCGCGCCGCGCTCCCGCTCCTCCAGCTGGTCGAGCAGGACGTGCCAGGGCATGACCAGGTGCGCGCGGTCGGCAATGAACAGGTTCTCGCAGTCGAACCCGGCGGCGGCCAGACCGTCCAGCTCGCCCAGCAGTGCCGGCGGGTTGATCACCACCCCGTTCCCCAGCAGGTTTCGCGTCCCGGGGTAGAAGATCCCGGATGGGACCAGGTGCAGCTTGAAATGGCCGTGCGGGTTGACCACGGTGTGGCCCGCGTTGTTGCCGCCGCCATAGCGGACGACGAGCTGCGCGTCCGCCGCGAGATAGTCGACGACTCTGCCCTTCCCCTCGTCGCCCCACTGGGCGCCCACGACGGCGGTGACGGACATGCGGTGGGCGCGAACCTCCGGCTTTTTCGGAACGGGGCGGGGACGCCGCCCGTATGGTACTGGGACGACCGCGCCGCGACCGGTCGCGCCGTCATGACCGTGCCGGACAACAACGGAACGCCGCCCTCTGGACAGGAACGGCGTTCGCATGTGTCGCTGCGACCGGCCCTGCCGGTCCGTGCTCGCTCAGGCCCGGGCGCGCACCTTGTCGAAGCAGCTGCTGCAGTAGACCGGGCGATCGTTCCGCGGCAGGAACGGCACCAGCGCCTGGCCCCCACACTCCGCGCAGACGGCGGCGTGCATCTCGCGCTGGCCTCCGCCTCCGCCTCCGCCGCTGATCCCCAGCGCACGGTTCTGCTTGGCCACCGCGCGGCAGCTCTGACAGCGCTGGGGCTCGTTGACCAGCCCCTTCTCGGCGTAGAACTTCTGCTCGCCGGCGCTGAAGACGAAGTCCATCCCGCAGTCTCGGCAGCGGATGGTCTTGTCGGCGTACACCCTTTCCCTAGCCTCCTGTGCGCGCGCCTCGGCCCCGGCTGCGGACGGTCTCTTCGGTTTCCTCGGGCCAGTGCTGATCGCGTGCGCGCCGTGTGCTGCCGGATCGGGACGACTCGGGGTGAGCGTGGGCCGGACGTTCAGCCGCCGACTATACACGCGGGTTCAAGCGTGTGTACAGGGTCTCGCGTGCTCAATATCGGTGGCGGAACCGGGTGGAAGACCACGAGATCCGGACGCGCTCACGCGAACGGGGCGACGGATTCCTCGCGTACCACGGTGAAGAAGCGGGTCGTCGACTTGCGGAATTGGAGGGGCACCTCGCCGATGGGTCCGTTGCGGTGCTTGGCGATCTTGGCCTTCACGAGCTCGACCTCGCTGTCCGCGTTCTGCTCGCCGTCGCGGTACAGGAAGATCACCACGTCGGCATCCTGCTCGATGGAGCCCGACTCCCGCAGGTCGGAGAGCCGGGGCTCCGCGGACCCGCGCTGCTCCACGCCCCGGGAGAGCTGCGACAGGGCGATGACCGGCACCTTGAGCTCGCGGGCAAGCTGCTTGAGGCCGCGGCTGATCTCGCTCACCTCCTGGACCCGGTTCGGCTCGCGGCTCTGGACGCTGGCCTGCATCAGCTGCAGGTAGTCGACGATGATCAGGTCCAGGCCATGCTGCTCCGCCTCGAGGCGCCGGGCCTTGGTCCGCAGCTCCATGACGGAGAGCGCAGGCGAGTCGTCGATCCACATCGGCGCGGTGGCCATGTCGTTCATGACCGTGGCGATCTTGCTCCAGTCCGTCTCCTCCATGAACCCGGTCTGGAGCGGACGCGGGTTGATCCCGGTCTCCGCGGAGAGGAGCCGCAGCGAGAGCTGCTCCTTGCTCATCTCCAGGCTGAAGACCGCCACCTTCTTGGTCTCGCGCACGGAGGCATGCTGGGCGATGTTGAGGGCCATGCTCGTCTTCCCCACACTGGGGCGTGCTGCAAGGATGATCAGGTCGGACGGCTGGAACCCGCCGAGGAGCGTGTCGAGCTGCGAAAGGCCGGATGGGATGCCCAGGAGCTGGCCCCGGTGCTCGTGGAGGTACTCGAGCCGGTCGTATGCCTGTCCGAGCAGGGTGGAGAGTGGTTCGAAGCCACCCTGGGTCCGGCGCTGGCTGATCTCGAAGAGGATCGACTCCGCCCGGTCAATGGCGACCGCGGTGTCGTTGGCCTCCTCGTAGCCGACCGCGGCGATCCGGCCTGCCGCGGCGATCAGGTTGCGGAGCACCGACTTGCGCTCGACGATCCTGGCGTAGTGCTCCACGTGGACGGCGGTCGGGACGCCGTTCATGAGGCCCGCCAGGTACGCGGGGCCACCGATGGCATCCAGGCGCTCGCGACGCGCCAGCTCGTCCCCGACGGTCACCAGGTCCAGCGGCTCGCGCTGTCCGTGCAGGGCCAGCATCGCCTCGTAGATGTCCGCGTGCTGCTGACGGTAGAAGTCCGACGGGTGCAGGAAGTCGGCGACCTTGAGGATCGCGTCGGCGTCGATCAGGATGGCGCCCAGCACGCTCTGCTCGGCATCGACCGCCTGCGGGGCCAGCTTGTCGATGCTCATGCGCGGGCTGGGTGGGTGGGCGGAATCATGGGGACCTGCTCGTTGGGGTGACGGGGCTGTTGGGCGGGCCAGGGCACCGTAGCCCCATCCGGAGGCCGGGCGCGGGAGTTGTGCACGTACTTACCCACCAACCGCGATCTTCGCTGGGGACAACCTGTGGACACTGAGCACCTCGCGATCGGACGGCGTCGATCCGCCCACAGGAACGCACGCCGACGTGACACCTAGGCTGTCACGTGGACGCCGGAGGCGACTTCCGTCTGCAGGCAGCGTCCGGGTCTTCCCACCCTCGGCCCGGTTCCAGACCGACGACGGGCGCGCAGCGGCCTCCGCCGGAGTCACGCCCCTTCGATCAGTGCTGGGGCGTGACGACGACCACGACCTGCGGGGCGATGCCGGACGAGAGGTGCACCGTGACCCGGTGCTCGCCGACGGTCTTGATCGGCTCACGCAGCGCGATCAGGTGACGGTCCACCTCGATCCCCTCCTTGGCCAGGAGGTCGGAGATCTCGCGATTCGTGACGGAGCCGAAGAGGCGGTTCTTCTCCCCTGCCTTGACCGCGATCTCGAGCCGCAGCTCGCGCAGCTGCTCGGCGGTCGCCTCGGCCTCGGCGCGCAGGGCGCGATCACGCTCCTCGCGCTCGGTCCGGTGTCGCTCCCAGTTCTTCATGGCGCCCGTGTCGGCGGCGACGACCGCCCCGTTCGGGATCAGGAAGTTGCGGGCGTAGCCGTCCTTGACCTCCTTGACGTCGCCCTCGCGACCAAGGCCCTTCACGTCGTGCTTGAGGATCACCTTCATGACGGTCGTCGATACCTCGTTCGGTGCGCGTCGCCCCGGCGGGCGCGCGGCGGTGGCTTCTAGTTCAGCGCGGGGTCCCGGACGCCGGTTGCCTCGATCGGTTCGAACTCGGTGCCGGTCTCCTCGGCGAGGCGCTGTGCGCGCCAGCGCGCCAGGGTGTCCTTCAGCGCCGCGGGCTCGCGGAGATCACCGTAGCGTTCGAGGAGCTCAGGCAGGGCGTCCCGGATGTGGTCGTACCGATCGCCGAGCAGCCCCCGCAGCTGCGCCAGGTCGCGATCCAGCTGCGCGGTGCCCGAGCGCGCCCGCTCCCAGTGCTCCTCGCGGACCTCGCGCGGCGCGTTGGCCAGGAACAGGTCGAGCACCAGGAGGAGCACGGTGAGATCGTCGGCCTGGCCGATGAGCGGCAGCGCGTCGGGGACCAGGTCGAACGGTGTCACCAGGTAGGCGAGGGCCGCGGCCAGCAGGACCTTGAGGTACACGGGCGTGCGCTTGTCGCGCAGCATCCCCCAGATCACGCGCGCGTAGGTGGGGAGCTTCCAGACGAGCTGCGCGAGCCGCAGGTAGCGCCAGCGGCCGGAACGGTTCACGACGGGATGGGCCTCCGGTGATCGGTGGGGCGCCGATTCTACCAGAGGCGGCGCGCGTCCCGGCCACGCCGGTATCGGCTTGACGATAGAACACCTGTTCTGCTAGGGTCGCAGGGAATCCCACGAGCGCGGAGGGCGCCCAGGCGTGACCAGGCACGATGTCGACCGTCGCCAGAAGATCCTCGAGTGCATCGCGCGCACCGTCGCCGAGCGCGGCTATCCGCCATCGGTCCGGGAGATCGCGGATGCGGTGGGCTTGGCGTCGACGTCCGCGGTCCACCACCACCTCATCGCGCTCGAGCGGGACGGGCTCCTCGAGCGCGGCACCCACACCTCGCGCGCTCTGCGCGTGACGCATCGCGGCGAGGGGAAGCGGTCGACCCGACCCGCGCCGCGCGTGACCCCGTTCCGGATGCCCGTCGAGCATGACGTCGTCAGCCTGCCGGTCCTCGGCGAGATCGCCGCAGGCCAGCCCATCGAGGCCTACTCGGATTCGGCGGAGTCCTTGGACGTGCCGCGCTCCATCGAGGCTCACGATGGCTCGTACGTGCTCCGGGTGCGCGGCAAGTCCATGATCGATGCGCTGATCGACGACGGCGACTACGTCATCGTCCAGCCGCAGGCCACCGCGCACGACGGCGACATCGTGGTCGCCCTCCTGGAGGACAACGGCGTGACGCTCAAGCGCTTCTTCCGGGAAGCGGATCGGATCCGGCTCCAGCCCGCGAACAGCGAGATGGAGCCTATCTACGCGACCGACGTCCAGATCCAGGGCAAGGTCGTGGGCGTCATTCGCAAGCTGGGCTGACCGAGGCGCGCCATGGCGCCGCGCCGCCTGACGCCCCTGGAGCCCAATCGGGCTACGCCCGTCAGCCACGCCGGGACGGACTGAACCCGTGCGCACGATCCTCCACGCCGACATGGACGCGTTCTACGCCTCTGTCGAGGTGCTTGACGATCCCACGCTGCGCGGCCAGCCGGTCATCGTCGGCGGCGATCCGGCAGCCCGAGGCGTGGTGAGCGCCGCCTCCTACGAGGCGCGTCGGTTCGGGGTCCACTCCGCGATGCCGCTGGGCACCGCCGCCCGTATGTGCCCCTCCGGCGTCTTCCTTCCGGGGCGGCCGGACCGTTACCGCGAGCTGAGCGAGCGCGTGATGGGGATCTTCGCTTCCTACACCCCCCTGGTGGAACCGATCAGCCTCGACGAGGCCTTCCTGGATGTCACCGCCAGCGCGGCCGCGTTCGGGGACGGCGCCACGATCGCGCGGCGCCTCAAGGAGCGGGTGCTCGACGAGGTCGGCCTCGTCGTCAGCGTCGGGGTGGCAACCAACAAGCTGTGCGCCAAGGTCGCCTCCGACCTGCGCAAACCGGACGCCCTGGTGGTCGTGCCGCCGGGCGACGAGGCGGTCTTCCTGGCGCCGCTTCCCGTGAGCCGGCTGTGGGGCGTCGGGCCGCGCTCGCAGGAGGCGTTGCGCGACTTCGGGGTCACCACCATCGGGCAGCTGGCCGCCATCGGTGAGGCCACCCTCCGGCGCCGGTTCGGCCAGCACGGCGCGGACCTCTCCGCCCGCGCACGGGGCATCGATCCATCGCCGGTGGTGCCCGTGCAGGCACCCAAGAGCGTGGGTCACGAGCACACCTTCGACCATGACGTCGTGGATCGACGGCGCCTCGACGCAACGCTCCTCGACCTGGCGGACTCGGTCGCCTCCCGCCTCCGCCACCACCACCTCGCGGCGGGCGCCGTGCAGCTCAAGCTGCGCTACGAGGGCTTCGAGACGCTCACCCGCCAGGCACCGCTGGGCCGCCAGGTCCGGGAGAGCGAGCCAATCTACGCGGCCGGCGTGGCGCTGCTGGATCGCACCCTCGCCCCGGGAAGGGGGGTGCGCCTCATCGGCCTGACCGCCATCGGCCTGACCTCCGCGCAGCAGCTCACCCTCTTCGACGATCCGGCGCGTGCCGACCGGCTGGCTGCGTCCATTGACGCGGTGCGCGAGCGGTTCGGAGAACGCGCCATCACGCGAGCCCGGCTGCTGCGCGATCGCCCCGTGCGCCGGTTCGACTTCGGCGAGCGGCCCGGAAGATCTGCGCGCCCACGCGACCCGGCCGAGGGTCTTGACGAATAGAACAGCCGTTCGTATGATCCGTGTCTGAATCGAACGCTTGTTCAGTGCCAGAGCAGGCCAATCCGAGCCCAGGAGGCACGTCCCATGGCTTCGACCACTGCACCGATACCCGCTCGAGTACGCTGGGACCGCGACAGCGAGTTGCCCACCAGCATCGAATGGGGCACGTCCCGGATCGCCGTCACCGGACTGCGTGGTGTACGCGACGAGCGGCACGCCTATCCCACCGAGCGCGGTCCTCGGCTCACGCTCGATCTGGACACCCCGCGCGGCCGCGCCGTCCTGACCTGGGACGCCCGCGATCGACGCTGGTTCCTGGAGACCATCGACGAACGGCGAGCTGCCGCCTGAGCCTGCGCACGTACAATCCGCTTCGGCGCGTGCCGTGTGCACCGGAGCGAGGATACGAATGACGGACGATTCCGAGGGCGCGAGGCGAGATGCCGGACTGATTGGGCTGTCGATCCGGGAGCTGGCTGCCTCCCTGTCGAGCTCGGCACCGGTGCCCGGGGGCGGCAGCGCGGCCGCTGTCGCCGGGGCGCTGGGGGCATCGCTGGTGGCAATGGTTGCTGCGCTGACCGCGGGCCGCGCCGGATACGAATCCGTGGACGACGAGGTCCGGTCGATCGCAACGGAGGCCGCCGGTCTGCGGGACCGGCTGCTGGAGCTCGCCGAGCGGGATTCGGAGGCCTACGACGCAGTCATGCGCGCGCGACGTTTGCCGAAGGAGACAGAGGACGAGCGTGCCGTGCGCAAGGCCGCCATGGCCGACTCCTTCGTGCTGGCGGCGCAGGTGCCGCTGGAGACCGCGCGGACGGCCGCGCAGGTCGTGGAGCTCGCTGCCAGGATCGCGCCGGTCGGCAATCCGAACGCGGCGAGCGACGCAGGCGTGGCCGCGCAGCTGGCCTCGGCGGCGGTGCGCGGCGCCATCCTCAACGTGCGCATCAACCTGCCCTATCTGCCCGCCGAAGCATCCATCAGCGCTGAGGCACCGGCCGAGCTCGCGCGGCTCGAAGCGTCCGCTGTCGAGGTCGAGGCCGGAGCGCTCTCCAGCGTCGCGGCCCGCCTCGGGTGAGGCTCGCACGGCCATGAGCGCCCGGCTGCTCGACGGCCGGCCCGTCGCTGCCGCCCTGCGAGCGAGTGCCACCCATCGGGTCGCGGCGCTGCTCGCTCGCGGCGGCGGTCCCCCGAAGCTCGCGATCGTGCGCTTCGACACGGCCGGCCCCTCGGCGATCTACGCCGCCGGCGTGTCCCGGGCTGCCGCGCGAGTCGGCCTCGAGCCCGTCATCGTCACGCCGGACGCGGATTCCGACACACGGTCGCTGGCGGGACGGATCGCCGCACTGGGCGCTGACCCGGCGGTGGCCGGCATCCTGGTCACGCAACCGGTGCCCGCGCGCTTCGAGGCATCCGCCCTGGTCAACGCGATCGAGCCCGGGAAGGACGTTGACGGAGCCACCGCGGTGAGTGCCGGTCGCCTCGCGCGTGGCGAGACGGCCCTGGCACCGGCGACCGCGCTCGCGGTGATGGAGCTGCTGCGAGCCTTCGGCATCTCAGTCGCCGGCCGGCACGCCGTCGTGGTCGGGCGCTCACCCGTGGTCGGCCGGCCCGTCGCGGCGCTGCTCCTCGCCGCCGATGCAACAGTCACCGCCTGCCATCGCGCCACGCGAGACCTCGCGATCCTGACCCGCCAGGCCGAGATCCTGGTCGTGGCCGCTGGCTCGCCCGCGCTCATCACCCGCGAGATGGTCTCGTCGGCGTCGGTGGTCATTGACTGCGGGATCAACGCGTTGGACGGAACCGTCTGCGGGGACGTGGCACTCGAGGTGCAGCAGGTGGCTGCGGCGGTCTCTCCGGTCCCGGGCGGAGTGGGACCCATCACCACCATGATGCTGCTCCGTCAGACCCTCGACGTCGCGGAGCGACTGCGCAGCGCCGAGTAGGCTCAGCCGGGAAGCAGGCTCTCGTCCACGAGCTGGTCGACCGTCGGCGGCGTGCCCGAGATCGGGCCGTCAGGGAGCTTCGCCATGAACGACACGGTGGCCTGCCATGCCGCCCGGTCGATGGTCCCGTACCCGTGAGCGACGACGTAGTCGCTGGTCCAGGTCGCGATGGTCGCGTCCAGGATCGCGCGCTGCATGGCCTGGTCCTTGCCGAGGTCGGGCACCTGTGCCACCGAGGCGGCCAGGCCCTTCGCCGGATCGGCCCTGACGGCGTCCATCGCCTTGAGCGTGGCGGCCACGAACGCGGCCAGGGCGGCGTGCTTCGCGGCGATGGTCCCGGTGGAGGCGATCAGCCCGTTCCCCGGCAGCGGCACCGACGCGTCTGCGTGGAGGACGGTGACCGGGGTCCCCGACCGCTGCAGCACGACCGGCTCGTTGTTCGAGAAGCCGGTGGCGGCATCCACGGCTCCCTGCGCCAGCGCGGTGCCCTGGCCGAAATCGGGATACAGGCGGACGTCAACGTCCGACGGGGTCATGCCCGCGGAGGCGAGCAGGGCCTCGAGCATGATCCAGCCGCTTCCGTATTTCCCGGGCGTGCCGATCGTCCTCCCCCGCAGGTCGGCGGCGGTCCGTATGCCACTCGATGCCTTGGCGTAGACGATGTTCGGGAACTGGGCGTAGATGGTCGTCACGTAGCGGATCGGGATCCCCTGGCTCACCGCGGGGATCACGCTCGTTCCGTCGGCGATGCCGATGTCGACCGCCCCTTGTCCGACCAGGGTGATGAGGTCCGGATCGATCTTGTTCTGGAAGGTGACCGCCAGCCCCGCGTCCCGGTAGTACCCCGCCTGCTGGGCAAGGTAGAAGGGGGCGAACTGCACGCTGGGGATGTACCCGAGCCCGACGACCAGCGGGGTGGGCGCCGCCGACGCGGAGCCAGATGGTGAAGTGCTCAGCGATCCGCCTCCCGGACCCTGGCAGGCCGCGCTCAGCCCCATGATGACGCCAATCGCGAGCGCCGCCCCACGGCGCCCCCGACCCCCTTGCTGTGCCGGTACGACTCCGATCACCTACGGCCTCCTCGAACGTCTGGACGGTGCCATCAGCTGCGAACGCCGACCAGCCAGCGTTCGACGAGCACGATCAACAGGTAGAAGCCGACCCCCAGGCCGGCGATGGTGAACAGGGTGGCGAACAGCAGCGGGGTGTCGAAGAGGCTGCCCCGCGCAAGGTTGATGAGCACGCCCAGGCCATGCTCGCCGCCGGCCCACTCGGCGATGATCGCGCCGACCACCGCCAGGGTGGCTCCCACGCGGATCCCCCCGAACACGACGGGCAGGGCGCCCGGGATCTCCACCGTGGTGAGCACCTGCCGGCGCGAGGCGCGGAACGAGCTCGCCATCTCGATCAGCTGCCCGTCGACGGATCGCACCGCGACCATGGCGGAGACCGCGACCGGGAAGAACACGATGAGGGCACAGATGATGACCTTCGAGAGGAGCCCGGTACCGAACCAGAGAGCGATCAGGGGCGCGAGCGCAAGGATCGGGGTCGCTTGCGCAGCCACCAGGTACGGGGAGAGGAGCCGGTCGGCCAGGCGGGATCGAGCGAGGAGGTAGCCGGCGCCGAGGGCCAGGCTGGATCCGACCGCGAACCCGATCGCGACCTCCAGCGCGGTCGCCGCCGCGTGCGGTTCCATGGTCCCGTCGGTCCAGGCGACGACGAGGCGCCTGGCGACCACCTCCGGCGCGGGAAGGACGAAGGCGGGGTACCCGGCAACCACCACGAGGAGCTTCCACCCGAGGAGGAAGACCGCAGCCGCCAGGACCACCGGTGCGACGTCGCGCAGCAGCCGGCGGGCGCTCACCAGCCGTCCTCCCCTGTCGCAGGGATGGGAGCGTCGCTCCCGAGCGCCGCCCGAACAGCGCTGATCGCGGCCGCGTCGCCGCCGGGTCCAGGGCCGCCGGCCACCGGGCCGGCGATCTCCGATCCCGTCGCCCGGTCGACCGTCACCTCGGCCGCGACCCGCCCCGGGTGGCCGGTCAGGACCACGACCCGGTCGGCGAGCAGGACGGCCTCCGAGATGGAATGGGTGACCAGCACCACCGTCGCGCCGGTCTTCCGCCACAGGGCACGCAGCTGAAGGTTGAAGCGCTCACGGGTCAGCGCGTCGAGCGCGCTGAACGGCTCGTCGAGGAGCAGCACCGCCGGCTCCAGGATGAGCGCGCGGGCAATCGACGCCCGCTGCCGCATCCCGCCCGAAAGCTCGTGCGGCCGAAGGTGACCGGCATCGCGCAGGCCGACCAGGCGGAGCAGCTCCGTCGCCCTCGAGCGACGCGCCTCGCGGGTCCAGCCCGCCAGCTCCAGCGGAAACGCCACGTTGTCCAGCGTCGTCCGCCACGGCAGCAGGCGAGGCTCCTGGAAGACGAGGCCCACCCGCGGCCCGGGGCCGGAGACCGGCTCGCCCGCAACACTGATGGAGCCCTGGTCCGGCGTCAGCAGGCCGGAGACGAGCCGCAGGAGGGTGCTCTTGCCTGTCCCGTTGGGGCCGATGATCGCCACGAACTCGCCGTTCGCCACCTCCATGGAGACCCCGGCGAGCGCGGCGCGCTGGGCCGTCCCGCGCCGATAGATGCAGGTGACGTCCACCATCGATACGGCGGGAGGTGCGGGGCGAATGGCGGGCGTGTTCGAGACCGGCGCGTCGGCCTGTCCCACCCGCGTGCGTGATCCCGTCCGGAGGCTCCTTTCGTTCGCCTCGGGGCGTCGACCACGGTGTCCACGGCGCGCGTGGCGCAGCGGAGACTGCTCTCTCTCATCCGGACTGTACCGTCGGCTCCGGTCGCGCGGCCGTCCGCCGCGCTTCGGATCTGCTGACACTCGATGCATCGCACCGAGCCGCTCGTGGGCTCGATCCTGCCTCGCAGGACCCCTACCACCGGTCGGGAATCACACCCTGCCCCGAAAGCCTCCGCAGTCTAGCACCAGCCGGGGCCGCCCTCGAGAAGCCGCGCCCGGTATCAGGTGGCCGGGGGCAGGTCGCCGAGCAGGTGCGCGTACGGCCGGATGGCGGGCCACAGACCCACGTACACGTCGAAGAGCGCGTCGTAGGTCGCACGGTGTCGATCATCGGGCTGGAGCCGATGGTCGATTCGGACCATCGCCTCGATAGCCTCCCGGAGCCCGTCGTACAGGCCCAGGCCGCGGGCGCCCAGGATGGCCGCCCCCGCCAGCGCCGTCTCCCGCACCGCGGGGATCGCCACTGGAATGCCCAGCACATCGGCCTTGATCTGGTTCCAGGTGTCGCCCCGCGCCGTGCCTCCGGTGATCCGCAGCTCGTCGATCCGGATTCCGGCGGCACGGATCGGAGCGGCGACATGGCGCAGCGCGAGCGCTCCCGCTTCCAGCACGGCGCGCGCGAGGTGCGCCCGGTCGTGGGAGAGGGTCAAACCGACGAACGCGCCACGCGCCGCCGGATCCCACAGCGGCGAGCGCTCGCCGGCGAGGTACGGCAGGAAGACGAGGCCCTGGGCCCCGGGCGGGACTCGGGCCGCCGCGCGCACCAGAGCGGCGGCTCCACCTCGTCCGCCAACCACGTTGTCGGCCAGCCAATCGAGCGACCTGCCGGTCGCACTCATCGCACCACCGACCAGCCATCTGCCGGGGAGCGGCGCGGCGGCGACCCAGGCCTCCGGGACGGCGGGCCGGGAGTCCCAGTAGACGGCCAGGCCGCCGGAGGTGCCGCCGGTGTCGACCGCGTCGCCGGGATCGACGAGGCCCGCGCCGTGGAAGCTCGCGAAGGAATCGACGGTGCCGGCAATCACGGGCGTGCCGGCGTCGAGCGCGAGCTCCGCCGCGACCGCCGCGGTGAGCCCCCCCATCGTCGTGCCCGTTTCCACTACCTCGGGGAGGCGGCCGCTCGTCAAGCCCGCCGACGCCGCGCGCTCGGGGTCCGGGAGCCGCTGGCCGGGTACTCGCGTCGTGGCCGCCCGACCGGTCAACCGCAGCGCGGCCCACTCCCAGGCGTTCAGGTACCAACGCGCGTGCGAGGACGCAACCGGATCGTTGACCTCGACCCAGCGGGCCGCTGGGAGGATCCCCAGCCCCCAGCCGCTCATACCGGTGGCGGCTTCGAGCGCCATGGCCTGGTCAGCGGGTCTGCGGTCCATCCAGGTGATCGCCGGCCGCGTTGCGCGACCCGTGGCGTCGGACACCACCAGGGTCGGTCCCTGGCCGACGCAGCAGATCGCAGCGACCGGACCGCTGATCACGGGGCGGAGGCGCGCCATCGCGGCGCGGAGTGCCGACCACCAGTCCTCCGGATCCTGCTCCGCGCAGCCACTCGCGGCATCGAGGGCGAGCGGATGCGGTGCGCGCGCCACGGCCAGCAGCCGGCCGTCGTGGGCAAGCAGCCCCACCTTGGTCTCGCTGGTGCCGAGGTCGATGGCCAGGATGGTCGGCTCGGAGTCAGTCACCGTCGCATTCTGCGCGATCCGTCCGCCCCCACGCTCAGGACGAGGTCGGACCGGGCTCCCCGCGCGCGCCGCCGCTGAGCCAGCGCCACACGACCCAGGCGATCCCAACCACAACGAGCGCGTAGATCACCAGCTCGTAGGGGCGGATCGCGTCGTACAGGGTCCGGTAGTTCTCACCGAGCAGGTAGCCGCCCAGCAGGAGCGCTGCGTTCCAGGGCAGCGAGCCGAGGGCGCTGAACATGAGGAAGCGACCCATGGGCATCCGCGCGATCCCGGCCGGGTAGTTGATGAGCGCGCGCACGAGGGGGACCAGCCGGCCGAAGAAGACGGCCCAGTCGCCATAGCGGGCGAACCAGGCATCGGCGCGGTCGAGGTCATCGGCATGGATGTGGACGTAGCGACCCCATCGGTCCAGGAGCGGCCTGCCGCCCCACAGCCCGATCAGGTAGCCGGCAAAGGAGCCCGCCACCGCTCCCGCCGTGGCAATGAGGAGCACGGCGATCCAGTTCCACGGCGCGTGGGTCAGCGGCTCGAGGACGGAGGGGTCGGCGGCTGACTGGCTCACCTTCCAGCCCGCCATGGGCACGATGACCTCCGACGGGATGATGGGCACGAACGTCTCCAGGCCAATCGCGACCGCCACCCCGACGTAGCCCACCGCGTCGTAGAGCGAGAGGAAGAAGGGAATCAGGGTCTGGTCGATGAACTGCAGCACGGCTCAGGAGGCCCCGTCGGCGTCGGGCGGGTGCACGGGGACGGCCGCGTGCCGTCCGTCGTCCGGCGATGCCCCGGCCCTCGCGGCGGCCGCTGCCTCCCGCCGGATCCGCTCGTCGACGCCCAGGACGTGGACACTGATGAGGATCGAGAGCAGCGCGGCGCCGGCCATCCAGCCGCCCAGCAGGTCCATGGGGTAATGCGCCCCCAGGTAGAGCCGGATGACGCTGATGGAGCCGATGAGCCCCAGCGCCACCACGTAGGCGGTGAACCCCTGTCGTCGATCGGACGAGAGCCGCGCGATGCAGAAGGCCACCAGGCCGTAGAACACGACAGCGCGCAGCGCATGACCGGCCGGGAAGTCGGCGATGTCGTCGAGCCCGATGTTGTTCACGTTGAACATGGCGTTCACCAGCTGCGTCGCGTTGATCTCGGGGATCGCCGTGAAGAACTTCAGGCTCCATTCGATGGGGAAGGCAAGCGTCCCGAAGGCCAGGAGCAGGGCCAGGTCCCGCCGGCCTATGGCCAGCGCGAGGAGGCCAACCAGCGCGAAGCCCAGGGCCACGAACCAGCCAGAGCCCAGCGCGCTGATCAGGCGCAGCGCGATGTCAATGGGCTCGGCGTTGGCCTGCACCCAGCTGTGGATCGCGGGCACGACGGTGGTCATCAGCCACTTCTCGGGCTCGGTGTACTCGGTCGTGCGCTTCAGCGCGATGAGCCAGAACAGGCTGGGCAGGGCAATCAGGGTCAGCAGGAAGGCGGCTGCCGGGCTGGGGACCGCACCCCCGAGACGGTCTCGAGCGTCCGCGCTGACGAGCAGGCGACGAGTCGGGTCCGGGAGGCGACGCACGGTGCGTAGTATAGGTGCGGCCATGCCGCCCACCGACCATCCCGAACCGTCCCCCCTGGCGCTCGAGGGGCGCGACCTGCGCGTCTCCGACGTCGTGGCCGTGGCTCGCGATCGGCGTCCGGTGACCCTCTCGGCGGCGGCACGCGAGCGGATGAGTGCCTCCCGCGCGGTGATCGAGGGGGCGGTCGCCGAGGGGCGGACGGTGTACGGGGTGACCACCGGGTTCGGGGACCTGGCGGACGTTCGGATCGACCCGGCGCAGACCGCGCAGCTCCAGCGCAACCTGGTCCGCTCGCACGCGGCCGGCGTGGGCGAGCCGCTGCCGGTGGACGTGGTGCGGGCGATGCTCGCCCTGCGCGCCGCGACGCTGGCGGTGGGGCTCTCGGGTGCGCGCCCCGAAGTCGCCGAGCTCCTGTGCGAGATGCTCAACGCTGGCGTCCACCCCGTCGTCCCGTCGCGCGGCAGCGTGGGCGCCTCCGGCGACCTCGCGCCACTGGCTCACCTCGCGCTGGCCCTCATCGGCGAGGGCTCCGCGGAGATCGACGGGCGGCGGATGCGCGGGGACGAGGCACTGGCGGCGGCGGGTCTCGAGCCGCTGGTCCTCGAGGCCAAGGAGGGGCTCGCCCTGCTCAATGGGACCCAGCTGATGGCCGGCATCGGCTGCCTGGCCCTTCACGACGCGCGGCTGCTCACCGGAACGGCCGACGTCATCGGTGCCATGAGCCTGGAGGCGGTGGAGGGCACCGGTGCCGCGTTCGCAGAGGCGCTCATCGCCGCCAGGCCGCACCTCGGTCAGCAGGCGGCCGCGACACACCTCCGCGAGCTGCTCGCCGGCAGCGAGATCGGTGCGCAGCACCGCGACTCGCCGCACCGAGTGCAGGACGCGTACAGCCTGCGCTGCATGCCCCAGGTGCACGGCGCGGTGCGTGACGCGCTCGACCAGCTCGAACGGGTCCTGGCGGTGGAGATCAACAGCGCGACCGACAACCCGCTCGTCTTCCCGCCGTCGGCCGATGCGCCGGAGGGCCGCGTCATCTCCGGCGGGAACTTCCACGGCGAACCGCTGGCCCTGGCCCTCGACTACGCCAAGATGGCAGTCATCGAGCTGGCCTCCATCTCGGAGCGTCGCACGGCCAGGCTGGTCGACGCCAGCCATTCCGGGGGCCTGCCCGCCTTCCTTGCCGAGCAGCCCGGGATCGGCAGCGGGCTGATGATCACCCAGTACACCGCTGCCGCACTGGTGAACGAGCTGCAGACGCTGGCGCACCCCTCATCGGTCGATACCATTCCGACCTCGGCCGACCAGGAGGATCACGTGAGCATGGGCGCCACCGCCGCGCTCAACCTGCGCACCGTGCTGGACCGGGCTCAGCTGGTCCTGGCCGTCGAGGCGCTGTGCGCAGCGCAGGGCCTGGACTTCCGTGCGCCACTGCGACCGGGTGCCGGCGTGGCGGGTGCCCACGTTGCCGTTCGCACCGTCGCCGAGCACCTGGCCGAAGATCGATCGCCGGCGCCCGACATCGAGGCGGTCAGGAACCTGGTTGCGGATGGCCGCCTGCTGGCGGCCGCGGCCGGAGGCTGAGCCGATGGCGACCGAACCCCTGCAGTTCACCCTGGTCGACGCAGTCTCGTTCGACTCGATTCCCGCGCCGGCCCGACCCGGCGCGCGCTGCCAGACCTGCGACTACTGGGAGCGCCTCGACGGGAAGCGCGAGGCGCCCGCGCAGGACGCGACCGACGTCGAGGGCAGGCGAAGCCTCAAGCGCCACCGGCTCCTCTCAGGCGAGAAGCTGGCGGGCGCCTACGGGATGATCGCCTGGCGACCGGATGACTCGGGAGGCACGGCGGTCGGCTGGGCGCAGTTCGGCCCACTCTCCGCGTACCCGCGCGCCCAGTCGATCCGGGAGCGCTACCCGGCCCTGCCCGACTCGCCGGCACCCTGGGTCATCACCTGCCTCCAGGTGCCCGCTTCGGAGCCGGATCGCGAGACGACCGCCGGAAGCCTGCTGGAAATGGTCTGCGAGGAGCTTGACCGGCGCGGGATCACCGCCGTCGAGGCCTACCCGGAGGGCGTGGGCGACGCGTGGCTCCCGTCGGCGGGACCGGCATCGGTCTACCTGGACCATGGGTTCACGCACGCTGCCGGGGACGAGCGCTACCCGGTCATGCGCCGCGAGCTCACCGGGTCAGGCGAGGAGGTCGCCTGGGGGGACCTGCTGGAGAAGGTCCCACCCGCCGACGAGGGTGAGGACTGGCCGCTGCCGATGCCAAAGGCTCGCTCCGAGGATGAGGTCTTCCGGCTGCCGGAGCGCCCGAAGCGACCGAACCCGTTCGGAGACGACTGAGAGCGCGTCGGCCCGTCTTCAGGATGGCGCGCATGCAGCCCATCGCGCACCGGTCACGGCCTGCTTGGACACACTCGACGCGGACCGCACCATCACCGCGCGTACATCGGAGCGCGGGGTGATGTTCCGGCGTCAGGCCACCACCGGGCATGGTGCCGCGATGGCGATCGATGCGGTCCGCCGCGGATGTACCAGCCGTGGTTGTAGCCGGGCGAGCGAGACGTGGCACCCACGCGGCGTACCATCCGGGGTATGACCACCACCGCTCGCGCCTCGGGGCCGCGCACCGTCCACGCCCCGCGCGGCACCACCCTCTCCTGCAAGGGCTGGCAGCAGGAGGCGGCGCTGCGGATGCTCATGAACAACCTGGATCCCGAGGTGGCGGAGGACCCCGATCACCTCATCGTCTACGGCGGCACCGGCCGCGCCGCACGCTCCTGGGAGGCGTTCGACGCCATCGTCCGCGAGCTGCGCCGCCTGGGGAACGACGAAACGCTCCTGGTCCAGTCCGGCAAGCCGGTCGGTGTCTTCCGCACCACGCCGGACGCGCCGCGGGTCCTCATCGCCAACGCCCTGCTCGTCCCCCATTGGGCGACCTGGGAGCAGTTCCGTACGCTGGAGCGCGCGGGCCTCACGATGTACGGCCAGATGACCGCCGGCTCGTGGATCTACATCGCCACCCAGGGGATCATCCAGGGCACCTACGAGACCTTCGCGGAGGCGTCCCGCCAGCACTTCGGGGGGACCCTGGCCGGCACCGCGACCCTCACGGCCGGTTTGGGCGGGATGGGCGGGGCCCAGCCGCTGGCGGTGACCATGAACGAGGGGGCCGTGCTGGCCATCGAGGTCGACCCGGCCCGGGCAGAGCGCCGCCACACGTCCGGCTACGTCGACGAGGTGACGACCGATCTCGACGAGGCGATCGCCAGGGTTGACGCGTGGCGCGGCGCGCGCGAGGCGCGCTCGATCGCCCTGGTGGCCAACGCCGCCGACGTCGAGCCCGAGCTCGTCCGCCGAGGATGGAAGCCGGACATCGTGACGGACCAGACCAGCGCCCACGATCCGCTCAACGGCTACGTGCCCGGCGGCATGCCGTTTGACGAGGCGATCGCGCTGCGGGAGAAGGACCCCGACGCCTACCTCGCCAAGTCCATGGCCTCCATCGCGAATCACGTGCGGGCCATGCTCGCCTTCCAGGCCGAAGGCGCGGTGACCTTCGACTACGGCAACAACATCCGCGCCCAGGCGCAGGAGGCGGGCGTGGAGAACGCCTTCGACTTCCCCGGCTTCGTGCCCGCCTTCATCCGGCCGCTCTTCAGCGAAGGGAAGGGTCCCTTCCGCTGGGCCGCGCTCTCCGGCGAGCCGGACGACATCCTCAGGACCGATGCCGCCCTCATGGAGCTCTTCCCCGACGACGCCAGCCTGCACCGATGGCTGCGCCTGGCCGAGGAGAAGGTGCCGTTCCAGGGCCTGCCGGCCCGCATCTGCTGGCTCGGCTACGGCGAGCGCGCGAAGGCCGGGCTGCGGATCAACGAGATGGTCCGCTCCGGGGAGCTGGCCGCGCCCATCGTCATCGGCCGCGACCACCTCGACGCGGGTTCGGTCGCCAGCCCGTTCCGCGAGACGGAGGGGATGCGCGACGGGTCAGACGCCATTGCCGACTGGCCGATCCTCAACGCGCTGCTCAACACCGCCGCGGGTGCGACCTGGGTGAGCGTCCACCACGGCGGCGGAGTCGGCATCGGCTACTCGCTGCACGCCGGGATGGTCATCGTGGCCGATGGCACCGACGAGGCCGCCGCGCGGCTGGAGCGGGTGCTGACCGCCGACCCGGGGACCGGCGTCATGCGCCACGCCGACGCGGGCTACGAGCGGGCGATCGAGGTGGCCCGCGAGCGCGGCGTCCGGATCCCGATGCTCGAGCAGGACTAGGAGCCGCGACGGGTGACCGCCTCGCCCTCCTTCGACCCCGAGGCGCCGCTCCCCGGCGCGCCCGAGCCGTGGACCGGCTCGCAGACGCCGGCGCTCCGGGACGGCCCGCCCTACCTGATGACGGAGATGATCGCTGCCGAGCCGGCAATAGCGGAGCGGATCGTTCGCCGTCTCTCCACGGGGATCGGGGGGCGGGCGGCCAACGCAGTGGCCGGGATGCTCCACGACGCCGTCCGCCGCGGGCGGCCTGTCGTCACCACCGGTTGCGGGACCAGCGAGCACGCCGCCATGGCCGCCGCCTGGCTGCTGGCCGATGCGCTGGAGCCCGGGGAGCAATGGCTTGTCCGGTCGCGGCAGGCGCTCGACGTGGTGCGCCAGCCCGTTGCGGAGGGCACCCTCATCGCGATCAGCCACGAGGGCGGCACGTGGGCGACCAACGAGGCGCTGGGCGCCGTCCGGCCGGAGCACGTGTCGCGGGCGCTGATCTCGGTGAGCGACCGGTCGCCGGGTGCGCAGCTGGCCGACGTGGCGATCCAGACCGGGGAGCAGGACCAGAGCTGGTGCCACACCGTGGGCTACCTCTCCCCGCTGGTCGCCGTGGCCGTCATCGCCCAACGGCTCCGCGATGAGCACCTCGACGCGGCGAGCGTCAACGGACTGCTCCAGGCAGCCAGCGGGCAGGCCGGTGGGGCGGAGGCCGTCGCTGCCGCCCTCTCCGGCATCGATCGGATCGTCACCGTCGGGACCGGGCGGGACGAGCCGGCCGCGCGCGAGCTCGCGCTCAAGATCGAGGAGGGGGTGGGCCTGCCGGCGCGCGCGCTCCAGCTCGAGACGTTGCGGCACGGGCACCTCGCCGCCTGCGACGAGCGCACAGGTCTGATCGTGGTGCTCACCGATGCCGAGCCGGCCGGCGAGCCGGTCCGCGAGCGCGCCCGCGCCGTCCTGCGCTCGGCCGCCGTGCTGGGCATGCCCGCGGCGGCCATCCTGGCGCCGCGGGTCGGCACGGAGATCCCGCGCGACCTCACCCCGGCCGGTCGCCTCGACGCCCCGGAGGCGAATCGGCTGCCGCCGCTGGTGGAGGCGATCCTCTCGACGGCCATCCCGCTGCAGCTGCTCGCCGAGCGGCTGGCCCGGGCGCGCCGCCGCAACCCGGACCCCATCGGCCGGGACGACCCCCGCCAGGCCGCCGCCGGCGAGGCCTGATCCCTACGCCCCGGGCACAGGCGCCCGCAGCGCGGCGGTGAGGCGCACGTAGAAGCGCAGGTTGTGGAGCGTGGCCAGCCGCTCCGCCGACGCGTCGCCGACCTTGAACAGGTGGTGGAGGTAGGCGCGGCTGTGGCGCGTGCAGGTGGCGCAGTCGCAGCCATCCTCCAGCGGGCGGTGGTCGATGCGGTAGCGCGCGTCGAGGATGTGCACCGCCCGGTAGAAGGCCGTGCCGGGGCGGACGCCGCGTCCCGGATAGCCGGCCCGGAACACGTAGAGGCGACCGTGGCGCGCGTCCCGTGTCGGAAGCGCGCAGTCGAAGAGGGAATAGCCCAGCGAGAACGCGTGCACCAGGTGATCCGGCCGCCCGATCCCCAGCGCATGCTTGGGGACCGATGGCGGCAACGACTCCGCCACCCAGCGCAGCGGATCGGCGAGCAGCGCACCGTCTGCAGCCAGCGGCCAGCCACCGAAGCCGTAGCCGTCGAAGCCGATCCCGGCCAGGGCCGTGGCGCACTGGCGGCGCAGGTTCTCCTCGCCTCCACCCTGCACCACGGCGAAGAGGCGGGGTGGGACGCCGGCGCCGCGGAGACCGGAGACCAGGCGATCGAACGCCTCGCGGGAGCGGCGGGCCCAGGCCACGGTCCGCTCGACGCTGCGCTCCTGCTCGGCGAGCGGCGCTTCGGCATCGGTGCAGTCATCCAGGCAGACCATGATGTCGCTACCGAGCTGGAACTGGATCTGCATCACCCGCTCGGGGGTGAGGATCCACTTCTGGCGGGTCTCCGGCTCCCGGAAGATCACCTCCCGGTCGCGGATCACGCCGCGGGCGGGGTCCTGGCGGATGAGCGACCAGACCTGGAACCCGCCCGAGTCGCTGAGGACGGGACCGTCCCAGTCCATGAAGCGGTGGATCCCGCCCCCGCCTTGCACGACCCGCGCACCGGGGCGGCGCAGCAGGTGGAACGCGTTGACGACCACCGCCTCGATGCCCACGCTGCGCAGATCCTCGCTCGTCAGCCCGCGCACCCCCGCGCGGGTGGCATCCGGCAGGAAGGTGGGAACCGGGAGGGTGCCGCGCCGGGTCTGCAGCGGGTCAGCCATGGGTAACCTGCAGCGGTGCCAGGGCCAGCACGAAGACAAGCTCGCTGGGCACCGATGCCTCCGTCACACCGCTGACCCGATCGGCCAGGTCAGCGACCAGGGTGTCGAGCCGGGCGCGGTAGGTCCGCTCCATCCCCTTGCCCCGACCGCCGATCGAGCGCGCCGGGAAGCTCACGACGGCGTACCTCGCGTCCAGGCCCGCCAGGAGCGCGGAAGCGGTATCGGCGCCACGCCGGTCGAGGAGCGGGACGAGCTTGAGCAGGAGGGCCACGTCCACCGGCTCGGTGCGCCATCCGACGGCGGCCAGGTCGAGCGCCTCGACCTCGTGCGGCTGGCTGACCAGCGACAGGTAGCTGTCGACGAGCGCCAGCTGCCCGCCGTCGACGTCCACCGCGCGGTACCGAGCGGAGCGGGCGAGTCCCATCCAGGGCAGGGCGAGCGGACCAAGCCCGCAGCCGAGGTCGGCGAGTCTGCCGGGTGCCCCACCGGTTTGCCGCCAGATTCCGGCGAAGAAGCGGTCGAGGTATGGCAGACGCTCGCGCGTCGAGGCGTGTCGGCGCAGCACCGCGGTGCACGCGTCGCGGAAGACGGGCGTCAGGAGGTCGCCGGTCCAGGCTGCGGCCAGCCGCTTGCGATCCCGGTCGTCGCGAGCCGACGGCCGGTAGGCGGTCACCGCCTGGTGCAGGCGGCGCTTGACGCGCTTGACCGCGTCGGCCTCGCCGCGCGAGCGGCCCACCTCCTCCTCGGCCAGGCGCCGCACGAGGGCGGCGTCCAGGTCGCGGTAGCGCCGCGATGCCGTCACCAGGTTCGTCACCCGGCCCGGCTCGGCCCCGGTCATCGGCGAGGCTCGCCGTCGGTGCTGCGGCGATGCGCCAGCTCGTAGGCGCGTCGGCGGGTGAGCCCCATGCTCGTGGTGAGCAGCGCCACGACCGCCCGGGGCGGCGCGCCCTCGCCGAGCAGGAGGTCCGCGGCGGCGGCAGCCTGGCGCTCGTGGCCGCCCGTTGTCGCCCGGCCCGCTCCGGCGATGACGATGGTGCACTCACCGCGGACGGTGCCCTCGGCGTCCAGCGCGGCCACCAGCTCGCCCAGGGTCCCGCGCTGGTAGCGCTCGTGCGGCTTGGTCAGGTTGCGAGCCAGGCAGGCGTCCCGCTCGCCGAGCGCCGCCCGCGCATCGGCCAGCGAGGCGGCGAGGCGGTGCGGGGCCTCGAAGCAGACCAGCGTGGCGGTCTCGTCGCGGAGCGCCTCCCAGAAGGCCCGACGCGGACCACCGGATCGCGGCGGGAAGCCGCAGAAGCGGAACGGCTGCGGCGGCAGGCCCGCGGCCGCGAGCGCCGTCGTCACCGCAGAGGCGCCGGGAAGGCTCGTGACCGCGATCCCCGCGTCGATGGCAGCGCGTACCAGGCGGTAGCCCGGGTCTGAGACCAGCGGCGTGCCGGCATCGCTGACCAGCGCGATGGAGGCGCCATCGGCCAGGCGGGCGAGGAGGTCGGGGATGCGCTGCGTCTCGTTATGGTCGTGGAGTGACACCGTCCGGGTGGCGATCCCGTGCGCACGGGCGAAGGTCGCAAAGTGGCGCGTGTCCTCCGCCGCGACGAGATCCACCGCACGGAGCACGTCGAGCGCGCGCAGCGTGACGTCGGCGAGATTGCCGATGGGAAGCGCGACGACGTGCAGCGTGCCGGCCATGCGCGGGAGCGTAGCACCGGCTCGAACCCGGCCGGCCCGCGGTACTATCGCAGCGTGCCCAGCCTGATCGAATGCGTCCCGAACTTCTCCGAGGGCCGGCGCCCGGCCGTGCTGGAGGAGATCACCCGCGCCGTCAGCCAGATCGACGGCGTGACCCTCCTCGACTTCTCCCGTGACGAGACGCACAACCGCAGCGTGGTGACCTTCGCGGGCAACGCGGAGCCCGTGGTGCGTGCGGCGACTGCGGCCGTGGGTCGGGCGCTCGAGCTGATCGACATGACCGTGCACACCGGCGCCCACCCGCGGATCGGGGCCGTGGACGTCATCCCGTTCGTGCCGCTGGGCACCACCCGGCTCTCGGAGTGCGTCGACCTGGCTCGCCGCTTCGGCGAGCTGATCGCCAAGACCTACGACCTGCCGGTGTACCTGTATGGCGAGGCGGCCATCCGTCCCGAGCGGCGGCGCCTGGCCGACGTGCGCCGGGGCCAGTACGAGGGCCTCAAGGCGGAGATCGGCGTCAACCCCGACCGCGACCCCGACTACGGTCCCGCACGGCTGCACCCCAAGGGCGGGGCCGTGGCGGTGGGTGCCCGCAAGCCGCTGATCGCCTTCAACGTCAACCTGGCAACCGACGACGTCGCCATCGCCAAGCGGATCGCGCACGCCATCCGCGAGTCGTCGGGAGGTCTGGCGGCCGTGCAGGCCATGGGCCTCCTCCTCGAGAACCCCGGCGAGCGCAGCTTCGCGCAGGTGAGCATGAACCTCGTCGACTGGGAGCGGACCGGGATCGCGGCCGCGGTTCGCGAGGTCCGCCGCCTGGCACTCGAGGCGGGCACCGACGTCGACCACTGCGAGCTCGTGGGCCTGGCGCCCACGGGCGCGCTCCTGGAGGTCGCCAGCGACGCGCTGCGCCTGCGGGAGTTCTCTCCCGAGCAGGCGCTGGAGCTTCGGCTGGCACGCGACAGATAGGGCGGCTAGCATTCGCCGCCCATGACCACAGCCGAGAGCACCGTCCGTCAGTCCCTGCTCGACGCCTTCACCGACGCCCGGCTGCGCGCGATCGAGGCGGGCAGCCTGACCGTTGCACCCGACACGGACCTCCCGGCGCTGAGCGTCGAGCGTCCGGCGCGACCCGAGCACGGTGACTACGCGACCAACGCTGCGATGCAGCTCGCGCCGGTTGCCCGCCTGGCTCCCATGAAGATCGCCGCGGCGTTGCTCGAGGCCCTGGAGCTCCCGGACGGGATGGGCGAGGCCGAGGTGGCGCCGCCGGGCTTCATCAACATCCGGCTCGATCCTGCCTGGGTCGGCGGCCGGGTGGCCGCCATCCTGGAGGCCGGCGACGGCTACGGCCGCGTCACCACCGCGACGCCCATGTCCGTCAACGTCGAGTTCGTGAGCGCCAACCCGACCGGGCCGCTCACCGTGGGCAATGCGCGGGGTGCGTTCGTGGGAGACCTCCTGTGCCGGGTGCTCGAGGGCGCCGGTCACCGCGTCACGCGCGAGTACTACTTCAACGACTTCGGCGGCCAGGTCCGCAACCTGGGTCTCTCCGTGCTCGCCATTCGGCGAAGCGAGCCTATCCCCGACGACGGGTACCACGGCAGCTACGTGTCCGATATCGCGGCCGCTGTCCCCGATGAGGCCTGGGCAGACGCCACCGCTGACGGAGCCGATGCGGGCTGGATCCTGGGCCGCTGGGCGTCCGAGCAGGTTCGCGCCGGGATCGAGGCCAGCCTGGAGCGGCTCGGCGTCCATTTCGACGTCTGGAAGGGCGAGGGCTCGCTCCACGACGAGGGCTGGGTCGAGCGCGGCGTCGAGCGGCTGCGGGCCGCCGGCCAGATCTACGAGGCCGATGGCGCGACCTGGTTCGCCTCCACCGCCTTCGGCGACGACAAGGACCGTGTCGTCTACCGCTCCAACGGGCAGCCGACCTATTTCGCCTCGGACATCGGCTACGTGGCGGAGAAGTTCAGCCGTGGCTTCGATGAGCTGATCTACCTGTGGGGAGCGGATCATCACGGCACGGTCGCGCGGCTGAAGAACGCGGCGGACGCCATGGGCTACGACGCGGCGCGGGTGGCGGTGATCCTCATCGCCTGGGTCCGGTTCGTCCGCGACGGCGTCGAGGCCTCGATGAGCAAGCGCGCAGGCGAGTTCGTGTCTCTCGACGAGCTGCTGGCCGAGATCGGTCCGGACGCAGCCCGCTGGTTCTTCGGCTCGAGAGCCGCGAGCAGCGGCATCGATTTCGACATCGAGCTGGCCAAGCGGCAGAGCAACGAGAACCCCGTCTACTACGTCCAGTACGCCCATGCCCGCTGCAGCTCGATCCTGCGCAACGCGCCGGAGCATGGCCTGCGACCGGCCACCGATCGGGCTGCCGAGCTCCTCCGCCACCCTGCCGAGCAGGCGCTCATCCGCGAGCTGCTGCGCCTCCCGGACATCGTTGCGGAGGCCGCCGCGCGCCGTGAGACCCACGAGCTGCCGAAGTACTGCTACGAGGTTGCCGCGCTCTACTCGCAGTTCTACCGGGACTGCCGGGTCCTGAGCCCGGACCCCGCCGATGCCGGCGTCTCCGCCGCTCGACTGGCGCTCGTCGACGCGACGCGCACGGTGCTCGCCAACGGGCTGCAGCTGATGGGGATCTCCGCGCCCGAGTCGATGTAGCGGGAGCCCCTCAGCGCAGACCGGCCACCGCGCGGTCGACGATCGCCTGGCTCGATCCCTGCACCACCAGGGTCTCCGTATCGGAGAGGGCCACGATCGTCGAGGCCAGCGACAGCGACTTCGCGGCGTCGCGATAGAAGCTGGCGAACTGGCGCGCGTCGCCCGGCGTGTCCCACGTGGACCGCAGCGCGACCGCCACGGCGCCGTCGGGGCCGGATGCCGCCACCAGCCGGTCGCCGCCCCAGCCCTCGGCAGCGCTCTGCGCGTCGTCAGCCGTCTCGCCGAGGGCCTGCAGCCAGATCGCCGTCATGCCTTCGCCCCAGGTATCGGGAGGGGTCTCGGTCCAGCCGGACCCCAGCGCCGCCCCGAGGGCCGGCGCCGCAACGTCGACCGGCTTCTCGCCACTCACGTACTTGCTGTAGTCGATGATCTGCTCCGTCGAGTCCGGCGGCGAGCGGAACGCCGCGTCGACCGCCGACCAGCCGCCCGATGCATACAGCCGACTCACGAACTGCGCCCCCGCGGTGTACGGGAGCTCGAGCTGCTGGACCATCCAGGCGGGGACGCCGGTGATGTCCGGAACCGGGGTCTGGCTGACGCCCAGCAGCTCCTCGGGCGTCATGTGGTCGATCGCCCACAGGAGCATGGTGGTCGTGGCATCACCCTCGACCAGGGACAGCCTGGCGAGGTCGCGGTCGTCCTGTCCGACTGCATCCATCTGGAGGGAGCTGAGCCCGAACGCCGCGTCCTGCAGGGCGTGGGTGTACTCGTGCGCGTAGGTGACCTTCGCCTCCGGCCCAACGCCGCTGTCGCTGACCACGACCATCCGCTTCTGCTGGTCGTCGTAGAAGCCAATGACCTGGCCCTCGAGCAGCCTCAGCTGCAGGGCGGCCACGTCCTGGTCGGCGGTGAGCAGGCCCAGGGCCCGCAGCGTCACGTTGTCGGCGGCACGGCGCTCCGGCGGGTAGTCGCGGTCGAACTGGTCGCGCAGCTCCTGCTCGAGCTGGGAGCGGCTGATGATGTCGGGTGGGCCGATGGAGGGGGCCGGGAGACCACGCAGCGTCCTGACCTGCTCCTCGATGGCGGCGAAGACGGCGCCGGCATCCTGGCTGGCGCTGGGAGCGGGGGTGGCCGACGGTGAGGCGGTGACCTGCGGCGTCGGCGAGGCGAGCGGACCAACGGCAAGCTCCACGCCCATGCCTCGCAGGGCGAGCACGACGATGATCGCGACGGAGAGGAGGATGGTGGCGCCGGCGGCGAGGCGACGCGAGAGCGGAGACATCGGCCGGCATTGTCGCACGACGGGCGCCCGCGCCCACGCGCAGCGGCCGGTGCGGAAGATTCACGTTTCTTTATGGTGCCGGGTGTTTGGCATTCACGTGCCGTGCCTACTGTTCATCCTGCGAGTTGGAGATCCACACGGGTTTCTACCTCCACCCTCCCTCCTTCGAGCGCCGGTGTCATTGGGCGGGCACCGGCGCTCGTGCTATCTCCCGAATTGCGCGGGCGCCGGTCGCGAGGATCCCCGCCGACCCGCCATCGGCTACCATCAGCAGACCGATGGAGATCACCTGGTACGGTCGCGCCTGCTTCCGCCTGAAGGGCCGCGAGGCCACCGTCATCACCGACCCCTGCCCCCCGTCGACGGGATTCGTCGCCGGCAAGCACGACGTCGACCTGCTGACCATGTCGCACGCCCACGCGGACCACGCCTATACCCGGTCGATCACCGCCGGGCTGACGCTGACCCGCCCCGGCGAGTACGAGTTCCACGATCTGCTGGTCACCGGCGTCCGGACCTTCCACGACGGGGAGCGCGGCGCGCAGCGCGGCGAGAACATCGTCTTTGTGGCGGAGGTCGACGGCGTCCACGTCTGCCACCTCGGTGATCTCGGGCACCTCCTCACCGAGGAGCAGTTGGCGGAGCTTGGTCCGGTCGACGTCCTGCTCGTGCCCGCCGGCGGCCAGTTCACCATCACACCCGCGGAGGCCGCCGAGGTCGTGTCGCAGGTGAGCCCGCGAATCGTGATCCCCATGCACTACCAGGTCGATGGCGGCTCCACTGACCTGCTGGGCGTGGACACCTTCCTGCACGAGATCGGCGCCGCGGACGCCGCGCGACAGCCGAAGGCGGTGGTGACACCCTCGAACCTCCCGTCGGAGACGCAGGTCGTCGTCCTGGAGGCGCGCGGCCGAACCGGCTGATCGGCATCGGCTGAACCATCGCCGGGGTACTCCGGTACGCCCTCTATCTGGTACCTGTTGTCGCAGCGCACCACCGAGCGGTCACCGCAGGGCTCCAGACCTCACAGATCCCCACAACGCGGCAGTACCGGGGTACTAGGAATACTGGTACCGCCCGGGTATGCTGGTTTCCAACCAGGGGGTTCGGCGACCTCATTCGCCGACGGATTCATCCAAGAGGTATTTCCGGCTGTGAACACATCTGCCCTTGCGCTCCGGCGGCGCTCGAGCAACCGCGTGGCTCTCTCTATTGCGGCCACGGCGGCGATCGCGCTGTCGCTCGTCTACCTGGCCCGCCCGGTGCAGGCCAACACAACCCCGACGTACCACGAAGGGAACGTCAACAGCTGCGAGGATCTGGGCCTGCCCGCGAACACCCCGGGCATCTCCATCGACGCGTCCGCGGTGGTCTACGGCTCGAAGACCTACGACACCGTGAACGGCGGCTCGATCGTCATCACCGCGAACTCCACGCTGATGCAGTTCTCCTTCAACAGCGCGAATCCGCCGGTGCTGGTGCTCGCCGTGAAGGCCGGCGATGGCTACAACGAGTACGACTACCGGCCCGGCGGGGCGACCGCCGACGGCGGCCTGGCGACGCCGATGAACAACGGGGACCAGCAGGCGGCTCTCAGCCACCTCTACATCTGCTTCGGCGAGGCGTCCGAGAGCCAGCCCGGCTCCTCTGAGCCGGCCGACGTGGGCAGCATCTTCATCCGCAAGCGGAACGCCGAGTCGCCCTACCAGCACCTTGCCGGCGCGGTCTTCACCGTCGAGGGCGTGGAGGGCACCTTCACCACGGATGCGGACGGCGGCGCCTGTGTGACCGGCCTGCCGCAGAACACGAGCCTGACGGTGACGGAGATCACCCCACCGGACGGCTTTGATCTTCCGGATCCGGCCTCGCAGCTGGTCAAGGTGGACAACGACGGCGACTGCACCAGCTCCGACGTGATCTTCAAGGACGAGCCGGTGGAGACCCCCAGCGAGCCTGCCACCCCGACCCCGGAGGAGTCCGTCGAGGCCGCAACCCCGACCCCGACCCCGGAAGGCTCCGTCGAGGCCGCAACCCCGACCCCGACCCCGGAGGGCTCCGTGAGGCCGCGACGCCGACGCCGACCCCTGAGGGTTCCGTGAAGGCCGCGACCGGGAGCCCACAGGCGAGCACTCCGAACACCGCCTTCGGCAGCGATCCGTCGCAGCCGACCGGCACCCTCCTCTTCTCGCTGATCCTGGTGCTGGGCGTGTCGACGCTGGCCGTCGTGAACGTCCGGACGGTGCGCCGGCAGTAGCCTGGACCCGGCCAGCTGGCCGGACCCAACCCGAGGTTCTCCTGGCGCGAGGGGGCCGGTCTCGATGGCCGGCCTCCTCGTCGTGCGAGGACCATGGGACACGCTGCAAACCACGCCGGGAGCGGGCGCCCCTTCAGAGCCTCGGTGCACCCCGATGCGGGGGCGTCTTGCGTTGGATGACCCAATCGTCCCAGGACCAGTGTTGCCTCCGATCACCGGATTCAAACCGACGTCCGCACCGGACTCCACCAGACCCCTGAACACCGTAGAACGTGGGGGGTACCAAGGTACTGGGACCCGTGGGATACTCGCCTCCCGCCGCAACCGGCGGGACCGCTCAAGAGGGAAATCCGCGATCGGCTGCGGCGGCAGGCCCAGAGGTGAACCGGGCGGCTCGAGGGGGAGCTCCCGGAGACAGAAGAACGGGTCCGGTGATTGGACGACGGACTGCCCACCGTCGCTCCTTCGATCAGGTCGGAAGCATCCCCCATCCGACCATCGGGACCCGCGTAGAGGTAACCGAGCCGTCTATCGGTAGAAACCAAGCCGGGCCGTGGCAGCGGCCCCAGATGCCAAGGGGGCATTCATAGATGACTACCTCGCAGCTGAGGCTCAATCCGTTTCGCGCCATCCCCGTAGCGTTTGCACTCATCTTCAACGTCGTCTTCGGACCAATGGCGCCCTTCCTCCAGTCCCAGCTCACGGGACCGACATCGGCGCTCGCCTACGTCGGCGACGCGTCCGGAACATTCGAGCTCGACGGCAACGCATACCATGCGGACACGGGCCATGACTGGGACCAGGTCTATGCCGACCGCAACGGTCCTCCCTTCCCCGCGTCCGCGGCGAACAACGTGGTCTTCGTCGACGACATCACCGGCGCAGGTGACGACATCCTCACCGGTGGCTCGACGAAGGACATCTACGACCTGCCGAGCTGGCTCTGGAAGCAGAGCTGCCTCGACATCGGTCCAGGACAAGGACGACATCGAGAACGCCTTCGCGGCCGCGTACACGGCCTCGAACGGCCACACCATCGGCTACTTCGGCCTCGACCGGTACAGCATCGACGGCGACGCGACCGCCGGGTTCTGGTTCTTCAAGGACAGCGTCTCGAAGACCGGCAACGGCGCGTCGCCAGGGACCGGCTTCAATGGCGTGCACACCGAGGGCGACATCCTGGTCGTCATCGACTTCACGAACGGCGGCTCGCTGGGAACCGCCACGGTCTACTACTGGCACAACAATGCGCTGACCCTCAAGGGTTCGGGCCTCGAGTGCGACGGCTCCGCCCAGTCGGTCTGCGCCATCACGAACACCGTCCGACGGCGAACTCGCCGTGGTCGTTCACGCCGAAGTCGGGGACCGCCGACATCTTCCCGGCTGCGCGACGCAAGAAGGACGGCTCCGCAGGGCGCCGGTGCGCTCTACGAGGGCGGCATCGACCTGACGGCCCTTGGCCTCGACACCGGCTGCTTCTCGAGCTTCATGGCCGAGACCCGCTCCTCGCAGGAGACAACCTCGACCCTGTCTGACTTCGTGCTCGGCAACTTCAGCTTCTGTGCGCCGCCGAGCCATCCAGACCCAGGTCTCCGACTCCTCGGTGAGCGTTGGTGACAGCGTCACCGACACCGCCACCCTGTCCGGCGACAAGGGTGCTGTGGAAGGCACTGTCGACTTCTTCCTCTGCGGCCCGAGCAGCAGTGCTCCGGACTGCAGCACCGGCGGCACCAAGGTGGGTGCCACCAAGACGATCAGCAACGGCGAGGCAACATCGGATTCCTACGAGGCCGATGCCGCCGGGTTCTACTGCTTCCGGGCGGATTACACGCCCGCGCAGGGCTCGAAGTACCTCGCGGCGTCACACACCAACCAGAGCTACCGAGTGCTTCGAGGTCAAGCCTGCCGAGGTCCACGTCACCAAGACCGCCGACGCGGCCACGCGGACGGCCGGTGATCCGATCGGGTTCACCGTCACCGTGAGCAACACCGGCACCGGCACGGCCAAGGGCGTGTCGCTCGACGACTCCCTGCCGGGCGGCAACGCCGGCCACTACGTCCACTGGGTCATCGACGGCACGAAGTACGACTTCGCGTCCTTCGGCATCAGCGGGAACGACGGGAGCCAGCAGCTGGCGCTCGTCGGCCAGCCCATCACCCTTGCCGCGGGCGCGAGCCTCAAGGTCCACGTCACCGCGCAGACCACCAAGGACAACTGCGCCACCTACGACAACACGGCAACGGTCACGTCCACCAACGACGGCTCCGATAGCGCATCGGCGTCCGAGACGGTGCTGTGTCCGGCGCTGTCGATCACGAAGACGGCGGACGCCAGTCCGGTAAGTGCCGGCGATCCGATCGGCTTCACCATCACCGTCAGCAACAGCAACGCGGCCGGAACGGGCACGGCGGAGAACGCCACCCTCACCGACGCGCTGCCGAGCGGCGTCACCTGGAGCATCTCCCCGGCCTACGCGGGCCCGGGCACCTGCTCCATCACCGGTGCAGTCGATGCGCAGACGTTGAGCTGCTCGTTCGGCGACCTGGTGAAGGGCGCCTCCGCGAGCGTTCATATCGCGGCCGCGACATCGGCCCAGGCCTGTGCCACCTATCCGAACACCGCGAAGGCGCAGGCGGACAACCACGATCAGATCCAGGCCTCGGCGACGATCGAGTGCCTGTCCCCCCAGATCCACGTGAGCAAGGATGCTGACGCGGCATCCGTGAGCGCCGGAAGCCCCATTGGCTTCACCGTCACGGTCAGCAACACCGGAGAGGGCGACGCCGAAGGGAGTGACCCTGACCGACTCCCTGCCGGGCGGCAACGCGTCGACGCCGGTCCACTGGGTGATCGACGGCTCGACCGGCGATCCGGCCAGCTTCGCGATCACGGGAGCGAACGGCAGCCAGCAGCTGACCCTGGCGGGCCAGCCCATCACGCTGGCATCGGGCGCGAGCCTGACCGTGCACATCACGGCATCGACGAGCAGCACCAGCTGCGCGACGTACGACAACACCGCCTCGGTCGGCACCAGCAACGCCGGGTCCGACTCGGACGACGCGTCGACGCAGGTGATCTGCCCGGACCTCAAGGTGGTCAAGACCGCTGACGATGCGTCGGTCAGTGCGGGCGAGGACATCGGCTTTACCATCACCGTCAGCAACATCGGTCATGGGACCGCCGCCGACGTGATGCTCACCGACACCCTGCCCTCCGACTCCGGCCTCAGCTGGAGCATCGACGGCGGGACCGGCGCTGCCTCCTGCTCGATCGACCAGGGCGTGCTCTCCTGCGACTTCGGATCGCTCGCCTACAACGTCAGCAAGACCGTCCACATCACGAGCCCGACCACGGGTGAGAGCTGCGGGACGATCGAGAACACGGCGAGCGTGAGCGGCAGCAACGAGCCGGCATCAGTCCTCGGCAACAACACCGACTCCGACTCGACCGACGTGCTGTGCCCCGATGTCACGGTCCTCAAGACCGCCGACAACGGAACCATCAGCGCGGGTGACACCGCGGCCTTCACCATCGTCGTGCGCAACGACGGCGAGGGAACGGCCACCGACGTCACCCTGGACGACACGCTCCCGGCCGGCGTCGACTGGAGCGAGGACTCCGGCTCGTGCTCGATCACGAGCGGCGTGCTCTCCTGCGACTTCGGTGACATGGCCTCCGGCACCAGTGCCACGGTCCATGTCTGGGGCGAGACCGATGCCGCCGACTGCGGCGTCCTGCACAACACCGCGACCGTCGCGGCCACCAACGAGGCCGAGGCGGACACGGAGAACAACACCAGCTCGGCCCAGATCACGGTGGAATGCCCTGACCTGAGCGCGACGAAGACCGCCGACGCGAGCCCGGTCTCGGCCGGTGACCCGATCGGCTTCACGATCACGATCAGCAACAGCGACGCCGCGGGCACCGGAACGGCCCATGACGTCGCGCTGAACGACCCGCTGCCTGCGGGCTCGGACCTCAACTGGTCGATCGCCGACCAGCCTGACGGCAACCCGTGCTCGATCAGCGGCTCAGCCGGAACCCAGACGCTGGAGTGCTCCTTCGGCGACCTGGCGCCCGGCGACTCGGTCAGCGTGCACGTGACGAGCGACACCGCCAAGGCGGACTGCTCGACCCTGCCGAACGTGGCCAGCGTCACGGCCAGCAACAACGATGAGCTCAACCCGCAGGCCGACGTCACCGTCGAGTGCCCCGGCCTGAACATCGCCAAGACCGCAGCGGACAGCTCGATCAACGGCGGTGACAGCGCGAGCTTCACCATCGTGGTCTGGAACACCGGACCCGGCACGGCCATCAACGTCACCCTGGACGACCCGCTTCCGGGCGGGCTGGCCTGGACCGATGACAGCGCGGACTGCTCGATCTCGAGCGGCACCCTCCACTGCGACTTCGGTGACCTCGGTGTGACGACCATGGCCAACTCGTCGGCGCACGTGACCGTCACCGCGCCGACGACCCGCGAGGATTGCGGCTCGCTGGACAACCTGGCGACCGCGAGCGCGGACAACAACGAAGATGTCCAGGCATCAGCGTCGATCGACGTGATCTGCCCGGTCATCCGGATCCAGAAGGTCAACGACCAGATCTCGTCCGTGCTGCCCGGCACGACGGTGACCTACACGCTGACGGCGACCGTCGAAGACGGCCCAGCCCTCAACGCGCAGGTCGTCGACACCCTGCCGGCTGGCCTGGACGCCCCGACGAACATCAGCAACGGCGGAACCTGGAGCAGTGCCGATCGGACCATCACCTGGCAGTTCGCCAGCCTCGATGGGCTGACCGTGCTCTCGTACCAGGCCAAGGTCAGCGCGGATGACACGGACGGCCAGGTTCTCGAGAACGTGGTCGTGGTGACCAGCCCGAACACGCAGTGCCCCGACACCGAGACGATCGGCGACGAGTGCACGGACGTGTCGGATGTCACGGTCCGCGTGCCGAAGCTGGTGATCGACAAGGCCGCGAGCGTCGACGAGGTCCACTTCGTCTTCAACGCGGACGGCTCGCTCAAGTCGGTGACGCCGGACGGCGCCCAGGTCACCTGGACGCTGACCTACACGCTCACCAACGGGCCGGTCACCAATGCGGTGATCAGCGATCCGCTGCCGGACTTCCTGACCTTCGTCAGCGCCGACAACGGCGGAACGTACGATGCGGGGACGCGAACGATCACCTGGACGTTCGCCAACCTTGACGCGAGCGGCAGCGTGTCGTTCGTGACGACCGTGGACTCCGACGCGCCTGAGACGGGACCGATCGTCAACGTGGCGAGCATCGTCTCCGATCAGACGCCGAAGGACACGGGCACCGACCAGGTCCGCGTGACCTCGGGGCAGGTCGAGGCGGCGACGCCGACGCCCAGCGCATCGGTGCCGAACACCGCCCTGGTCCTGAGCCAGAACGGTGAGCCCATCCAGGTCCCCTTCGAGCTGCTGGTGCTCGTGCTCCTCGGCTCGCTGGGTACCCTGACACTGGTCAACGTTCGGGCGGTGCGCCGCCGACGGTAGTCAGTTCGTTCCGAGGGCCGGTCCCCGGACCGGTCCTCGGCATGGCACCAGCCCCCCTGGCAGGGACGGGGTAGAGGTTCGCCTCTACCCCGTCTTCTGTTGTGCCGGCCGCCGGCACATCCCCACGGCCTGTGAGCTGGCCCTGCCACCCGGCCGGGGCTGCCGCGGGGAGATCACCGGGCATCAGTGGGCTGCTGTCGCGTCAGTCGAGGGGCCGGCGTGACCAGTCGTCGGCGGACTGGGTGCCGCAGGATTCTAGGACTGCCCGGGAGGAGCGTGGCTGGGGTGCGGCGGCTGCGTTGGCTTGGTCGACGGTCGGGGAGATGGCGACGGCCTGGCATCTGAGCTCGGTGCCGTCGACGAGGGCGAGGCCTCAGGCTCGACCGATGCATTCCCGTTGCCATTGGCGTTCCCATTGCCGTTCTGCCCGGCTGTGCCAGCGTTCCCGCCGGTGGCTCCCGGCTGCGGGTTGCCGTGTGCCGCGGCAGCCGCGGCAGCGGCCTTGTTCGAAGCCAGCAGCGCATGCTGCAACCCCGGCTTCGCGGCGTCCGGCGCTCGCGCCAGCAGCGCGGTCAGGACCCGTGTGTGCCGCGCGAGGTCATCGGGTTGCCCCTGCGGGACCGATCCGGCAGTCGCGGCGAACGCGGCCTCGGCCGCATCGACGTCGGCCACGGCACCGGCCACCAGGTCCCAGCGACCGTCCCTCGCCAGCGCCTCGACCTCGGACAGGCGCGCGTCCAGCGCCAGTGCGACGAGCGTGGGCCGGACCCAGCTGGGGGCGATCTCCATGCGGACCTCCTCCAGCTGCCGCTTGACGGGGTACAGCGCATCACCGGGCAGCGAGCTCTGCGAGGCTGCGCCCACCGCGGTCACGGAGACGGCAAGGCCCAGGGACGCGTAGAGGACGGAGCGACCGATCCAGCCCATCTGCGGTCGGCGCGGCGCGGGCGTGGCCAGGCCCTCGCGAACGGCGACGTACTGGTTCATCAGGTGGCCGCGCAGCCGCCGCCGGTACCCCGGCGTCGGCCGCAGCCGAACGCTCGTCCGCGCCACCATTCGCGCCACCGGATCGTCCGGCCTGGCCGGATGGGAACGGCGCGCGATGACGCGGTCAAGAAGGGCGAGCGGAGCGTCCAGGATGCTCATGCCTCGGACCCACGCTCGTCCGCCATGAGCCGGCGCAGGGCGCCGATGGCCCGGAAGGTCAGCCCCCGGATCGTCCCTGCGCGGCGCCCCATGACGTGTGCCGCCTCCTCGGCCGACAGGCCGGCGACGAAGCGCAGGGTGAGGGCCTCGCGTTGATCGGGAGTGAGCAGCCCGATGGCCTGGCGCAGCTCGCGGATCTGCTCGCCCTTGAGGCTGAGGGCCTCGACCTCCAGGCCGTCGGCGTGATCGTGATCGGGACCGAGCGGCTCGGTCGGCCGGTCGCGCCGAACGTGGTCGATCACCGCGTTGCGGGCGATCCGGAACGCCCAGGCAGTGAAGGGGCGCCCGTTCTGTCGATAGCGTGGCAGGCCCCCGACGATGCGCTCGAAGACGACCTGGGTCAGGTCCTCGGCATCCTCCCGCCGACGCACCCGCATGGCGATGTAGCGGTAGATCGGTCCCACCAGCTCGTCGTAGAGGAGTCCGACAGCGGTCACGTCGCCGGCCGCTGCCGCACGAGCAAGGGCATCGACGTCAGTGCGTGCCGGCCTCGCGTCGGGGGCAGCCTTCGTCGACGCGCGCCGCGGTGCGGCACGGGTCGCGGGTCGAGTCAGGATCAGGTCGAGTGGTCGCTCTCGCATCAGCCGGGACCAGGGCACCTCTGCTACGCGGGGCAGCGTCGCGCACGCGCGGCGCAACCGTACCATCCAGGCGGGGTCGCGACCAGTGGGACCGGTGCCGGAGGACAACAGTCCCTTTGGGCTAGATGATCCCCAGCTCGCCGCCCACACGCTCGAACGCGTCCAGGCAGGTCTGCAGCTCATCGCGGCTGTGCTCGGCGGTGACGATGGTCCGGACCCGGCTCTTGTCCTCGGGGACGGTGGGGAAGCCGATCCCCTGTGCGAAGACGCCCTCCTCGAAGAGTCGGTCGGAGAGCTTCATGGCCAGCGCACCCTTGCCCACGATGACCGGCGTGATGGGCGTCTCCGAGTGACCGGTGTCGAAGCCCAGCCGCTCGAGCCCGGCCTTGAAGAAGCGGGCGTTCTCCCAGAGGCGATCGATCAGCTCCGGCTCCGTTTCGAGCACGTCGATGGCCGCGATGCAGGCAGCGGCGACGGCCGGTGGGTGGGACGTCGAGAACAGGAACGGCCTGGCGCGGTGCTCCAGGATGGTCCGCAGGTTCGCCGAGCCGGCGACGTAGCCACCCAGGACCCCGATGGCCTTGGAGAGGGTGCCGACCTGGACCTGCACGCGGCCGTTGAGGTCGAAGTGGTCGACCGATCCCCGCCCGTTCCTGCCCAGCACGCCGGATGCGTGCGCGTCATCGACGAAGACGATGGCGCCGGCCTCCTCGGCCGCCGCGACGATGCCCGGCAGGTTCGCGATGTCACCGTCCATGCTGAAGACGCCATCGGTCAGGACCAGCACCGTGCGATCCGCACTCCCCGGAGCCGCGCGGACCTCGCGCAGTGCCTGCCGCAGGCCGTCCATGTCCGCGTGCGGGAAGATCCTGCGCTCAGCCTTCGTCAGCCGTATGCCGTCGATGATGCTGGCGTGGTTCAGCGCATCGGAGACGATCACCGCGCCCTCGGGGGCCAGCACCGGGATGACGCCGGTGTTGGCCGTGAAGCCGGACTGGAAGGTGAGGACCGCCTCGGTGTGCTTGAAGGTGGCCAGCCGCGCCTCGAGCTCCTCGTGGAGGCTCATCGTTCCCGCGATGGTGCGGACCGCTCCCGAGCCCGCGCCGTACTGCTCGACGGCGCGGATCGCCGCCTCGCGCAGGCGCGGGTGGGTGTTGAGGCCCAGGTAGTTGTTGCTCGAGAGGGTGATCACCTCCCGGCCGTCGATCATGCAGCGGCTGCGCTGCTCGCTCTGGACGACGCGAAGGCGCCGGAAGATTCCCTTTGCCTTCAGGTCGTCGATCTCGGCCTCCAAGAAGGCGAGCGGATCGCGAGAGCGGGCTGAGACGGCGCTCGCAGGGGTGTCGGCCACGTGCTTCTCTCCAGTTGGGTGCGTGCGTTCCGACCCCATTATCGGCCCGGAGCCGGGATCCCGGGCCGATCAGGGCAGGAGGACGATCTTGCCCGCGTGCCGGGAGGCGATGAGGTCGAACGCCTGCTGCCAGTCAGCCAGGTCGAAGCGGTGCGTCAGGATGGGGCGTGGATCGAAGCGACCGGAGCGCAGCAGGTCCTGGGTCCGTTCCCAGGTGTCGTAGATCTTCCTGCCGTAGATCCCATACAGGCGCAGGCCCTTCTGGATGAACAGGTCGGAGAGGTCCACGTTGACCGGGGTGGCGAAGATGCCGAGCAGGCTGATCCGGCCGCCGCGGGTGATGAACTCGAGCGCCTGGTTGAGCGCGGGCGCGGCGCCGCTCATCTCGAGCACGACCTCCACGCCGTCCTCGCCGGTGGCATCCAGGATGCGACGGATGGTGTCCGGGTCGCGGGCATCCAGGGCCAGGTCCGCGCCCATGCGGCGGGCCAGCTCGAGCCGGTAGGGCTCCGTGTCGGTGGCCACCACCAGCGAGGCGCCGGCCGCCTTGGCGATCCCCACCGAGCAGAGGCCGATGGGGCCACAGCCGGTGACCGCCACGCTCTTGCCCTCGATGGGTTCCACGAACGCCGCGTGCACCGCGTTCCCCATGGGCTCCTGGAGCGCGACGACCGCGGGGTCGAGGCCGTTCGACTCGATGGCGTTCTCCTGCGGGATCACGACGTACTCGGCGAAGCCGCCGTCCACGTGGGCGCCGATCACCTTGAGGTCGCGGCACAGGTGCATCTCGCCCCGGCGGCATTGCGCGCACTCCCAGCACACGATGTGGCTCTCGACCCCAACGAGGTCGCCCTCCTTGACGCGGGTCACACCGGAGCCGGTGGCAGCCACCACGCCGGCCAGCTCGTGGCCCAGGATCGTGGGCGGCTTGAGGATCTCGCGCGCCCACGGGTCCCAGGCATACAGGTGGTAGTCCGTGCCGCAGATCGACGCGGCGACCATCTTGAGGAGCACCTGCCCCGGACCGGGGGCGGGGACGGCCCGCTCGATCAGCTCCGCGCCGGGCTCCGGGCGTGTCTTGGCCAGGGCCCGCATCGTGCGCGCGCCGACCTCCGCCGTCGTGACTGTCATGACCTTGCTCCTGCTCCCACCGCGAAGCCCACGCCCGCTGCCGTGGCGTGGTCGTCGGTGCGCGGCGTCTCATCGATCACCGTGTTGTCGAGGGCCCCGATCCCCTCGATCTCGCAGCGGACCGCATCCCCACCCACGAGGTAGCGCGGTGGATGCTGGAAATGCCCCACGCCGGCCGGGGTGCCGGTTGCGATGACGTCGCCGGCCTCGAGGCGGATGAACCGCGAGACGAACGCGACGAGGGTCCGCACATCGAAGACCATCTCCGCGGTGGAGGAATCCTGCCACGTCTCGCCATTCACCGACGATCGCAGACGGAGCGCCTGCGGATCCGCGATCTCGTCGCGGGTGACCAGGACCGGGCCCATGGGCGCGAACCCGTCGCTCCCCTTGGCGCGGAGCCACTGGCGGTCCTCCGACTGCAGGTCGCGCATGGTCACGTCGTTGACGACGGTGTAGCCGAAGACCGCCTCGAGCGCCTCGTCGACGCCGACGTGCGTTGCCGTCCGCCCGATCACGACCCCGAGCTCGCATTCGAGGTCGAGCTTCTCCGTGGCGATCGGTCGCACGATGGCGGCGCCGGGATGGTTGACGGCGTTCGTGAACTTCGCGAAGAGCCGGGGCCAGGCCGGCGGCTCGATCCCCTGCTCCCGGCAATGGTCGCGGTAGTTGAGGCCGATGCACACGATCTTTCCCGGGCGAGCGAGCGGGGCACGCGGCGCGATTGAGGCCGGGTCGATGGGCTCGATACCGGAGGTCGCAGCCCGTTCGGCAAGCATCCGCAGCGCAGCAGGCCCGGTCGCGACCAGGGAGGCCATGTCGGTCACGCCCAACGGGCCCAGGTCGTGGATGCCGGCAGGCGTGGCGACGCCGATTCGCGGCGGACCGCCGGCGATGCCCTCGCGCATCGGGCGAGGCGCGAAGGCGAGCAGCTTCACGGGCGGATTATAGGCGGCGTCACGGTCGAGCCCGGACCTGCCACCGATCGCCCGCCGGCACCTCAGTCCTCGTCGAAGTAGGCGCGCGCGCCAGGGCGCAGGAGCCCGATGACGAGGACGAGGCTGATGACCAGGCCGACGGGCACGAAGAGCGTGTACCAGCCGGAGGCGGCGCGCGCGTCGAAGTAGAGCACCGCGGGAGGGAGACCGGCCAGGATGGGCACCGCCAGCAGGGCGATGCCGATGGCGAAGCGCCAGGCGATCTTCTTGCGCTGCAGCGCGACCGTGATCCCGAAGATGAGGACCGCGATCTCGGCCATCATGAAGATGCCCAGCAGTGAGAACGGTGCGTTCTCGCTGAAGTCGACGAAGCCGACGATCTTCGGCAGCAGGATCCCGGTCAGGCCCAGGAGGATGAAGGCCCACACGAACCAGAGCAGGACGCCGAACGGCGTTCGCTCGGCGGAGGGCTCGGGAGTCTCGGGGTCGGGTGCCATCGGCGATGGATGGTACCGCGCCGCCTAAGATGCCGTACGTGGACTGGCTCGTGGACCTCTTCCAGACCAACCGCATCATCGTCCTGACGGTGTACGGGGAGGTCTTCTTCGTGATGGGCCTCGCCATCGCCCTCCAGAGCCGCCGACGCTCGTCCCTGGCTTTGGCCGGGCCGCTCCCCTGGCTGGCGGCCTTCGCCTTCGTGCACGGGTTCGTGGAGTGGGGCTACCTGTTCATCCCATTGCAGAGCGGGTACCTCCCGGGCGCCGTCATCGACGCGCTCCTCGTCGCCCAGCTCATCCTCAAGGCGGCCAGCTTCGCGCTGCTGCTCCAGTTCGGTGCGGAGCTCCTCCTGGCTGCCGAGCGCGCGGGGCCCATGGGCGCCGCGCCCGGGCCGTCGAGCGAGGACAAACCGACCGGCGGCGTGCCCTGGCTGCGGGCGGTCCCGTCGCTGGCCCTGGGGCTGTGGGCGGTGGGGACGGTGGCCATCGCGGCGAGCGTGGGCGGGTCGTACACCATCGACCACGCCCCGTGGCTCGAAGCCGGCCGAATCGGTGCCAGCCTCGACGCGGTCGGTGCACCCCTGGCCGTGGGTGACGTCATGGCGCGCTACATGCTCGCGATTCCCGGCGCGGTCGCCGCGATGCTGGGCCTGACGCGCAACGCATCGGCCCTGGGACCCGCGTTGCGCCCACCGGTGGGCACCTCCCTGCGACTGGCGGTGGTGGCGCTGGGCGCCTACGGGGTGCTGGGAGGCGCAGTCGGGATGCCCGTGCCGTTCGCGCCGGGCTCCGTCGTCAACTCCAGCACGGTGATCGCGACCCTGGGTGTGCCGATCGAGGTGCTCCGCTCACTCGCCGGCCTGGCCATCGCCATCGCCGTGATTCGCCTTCGCGAGCTGTTCGAGCAGGAGACCGACCGAGCGCTCGCCGATGCCCGCCAACGGGAGCTCCTGCTGCGGGAGCGCGAGCGTATCGGCCGCGACCTCCACGACGGGATCATCCAGTCGATCTATGCGGTCGGCCTCCACCTCGAGGAGGTCCAGGCCTCGTTGCCCGCCGAGCCTCCCGGATCACCTGGTTCCTCGGACGCCGGGCCGGGCGACACGGCTATTGGCGCGGCGGAGCGCCGGGCGGGCCCCCGAGGGCGGCTTCGCATCGCCATGCGGGAGCTGAACCGGATCGTGGGAGACCTGCGGGCGTACATCTTCGACCTCCGATCCGCGAGCCTCGAGTCACACGATCCGGAGGAGATCGTGGCTGGCGTTGCCGACGAGCTGCGCGCGAACACGCTGGTGAGGGTGGAGCTCACGGTGACCGGTGAGCCGCCACCGGTGCTGACGCCGGAGCAGGCCGAGCAGCTGCGCCAGATCGTGCACGAGGCGTTCAGCAACGTGCTGCGGCACGCCCACGCGCGACACGTCTGGGTCGATCTCGGGTTCTCCGGGGGGCACCTGGCGCTGCAGATCCGCGACGACGGGGTGGGGTACGACCCGGACCAGGCCTCGCAGCGCGCACGACGGGGAACCACCCAGGGACTCGAGAACCTCCGCCGCCGCGCCGAGCTGATGGGAGCAACCATCCGTCTCGAGGGGCTTCCCGGACGGGGAGCGGCCGTCTCCCTTACCATGCCCGTCGGGGCGGCCCGCCGAGGCCGGTGATTTCCCTTCGGGCCCGGCCGGCACCCGGCGTACGCACGAGACCATGACGAGCCCATCCACCATCGCGGCCAGCACAGCGACGATCCGCATCGTGATCGCGGACGACCACGAGGTGGTCCGCATCGGGCTGGCGGCGCTGCTCGACCGACAGGACGGGTTCCACGTCGTCGGCGAGGCGGAGTCCGGCGATGAGGCGGTCCGCCTGGCACGCATCCTGCGGCCCGACGTCGTCGTCATGGACATCCGGATGCCGAACGGAAGCGGGACCGATGCCTGCCGGGCCATCACCGGTGAGCTCCCGGGCATGCCGGTGATCATGCTCACCTCGTACGCGGACGAGGAGGCTGTCTTCGAGTCGATCGCTGCCGGCGCGTCTGGCTACATCCTCAAGCGCATCGGCTCCGGGGAGCTGCTGGACGCGATCCGCACGGTGGCCGCCGGGCGATCGCTGCTGGATCCGGCCGTCACCGCTGCCGTGCTGGACCGGGTCAGGCTCGTCACCCACGCGGAGGAATCCGGTGCCTTCGGCGAGCTGACCGAGCAGGAGCGCCGCGTGCTCGCCCACGTCGCGGACGGCGAATCGAACCGCGAGATCGCCGACGCGATGGAGCTCGCCGAGAAGACGGTGCGCAACTACGTCTCGAACATCCTTGCCAAGCTCGGCCTCGCGAGCCGGGCCCAGGCAGCGGCGTTCGCCATCCGCAACCGGCTCACGGAACTGCAGCCACCCCGTGGTTGACCATCGGGTCCCGGAAGCCGCCCGTCCACTCGCCCCGGCCACGCTGCTGGTTGCCATGGTGCTGGTCGCCATGGTGCTGGTCGCCTGCTCGACACCGCCGCCCAGCACGACCGCCACTGCGACGGCGAGCCCGAGCGCAACCCCGTCGCGATCGCTGCCCAGCGGAGAGCCCAGTCCAACGGCCACACCGGAGCCGCCGCTGTCGCTGGACCTGCCACCGCACCGCGACACGCGCCGGGTCAGCTACACCATCTCGCCGGCGGTCCCCGCGGACGGCAATGGGAAGATCACCGTGAAGGTCACGAACCTCACCGACGAACGTGTGACGGAGATCGTCCTGCGCTGGCCGACGGCCCTGGACCAGACGCTCTTCCTGGCACCCTTCGCTCCCGCCTCGAGCCGCCTGACCGATGCCCTCGTGCAGCCCTGGACGAAGTGGGTCAACGGCCCTGGCGAGATGGGTGAACCGGCCGGAACGACGTCGCTGGGCTGGGGGCCGCTGGATCCCGGTGCCACGCTGACGATTCCCATCGTCGTCACCCGGCGGGCCCCCGGGCCTGTTGCGTTCGACCTGCAGTTCCTCGCCGGCGAGGCGCTGCTCACCTCCGACGAGGGCGGTCCCGCCGAGACACGCGTCTCGGTCCCATAGCCGAGAATCAGCGCATGTTCGCGATCCTGCCGCCCTGGACCGAACCCGACCCGGAGCTGCATCGCCGGCTCGGAGAGGTGATCGACCCCGGTCGCAAGGTGCTGGACGCGCTCGAGCGGATCACGCCCCTCTCCGGGCGTCGCATCGCGGACGTGGGCACCGGGATCGGCCATTACCCCATGCTCCTGGCGCGCCGGACCGGGCGGACCTACGGGATCGAGTCGGACCCGCAGCTGCTCGAGGAGGCCCGTCGTCGCGCGGGCGAGGCGCACCAGCCCAACATCCGCATCGTGGAGGGTTCTCCCACGGCCCTGCCGCTGCGCGACGGCGCGGTGGACGTGGTGCTCTCCGGCACCATCGAGCCGGACGACGCGTCGCTTCCCGCGATCACGGAGGCGATGCGGGTCCTTCGCCCCGGTGGCCGGCTGATCGTCATCGGCTATTACGGGCGCGACGACATCGCCGCGCTCCTCGAGCCAGAGGTGGTGGCCCACGCGCTCGAGGCGACGCAGCGCCGCACCGGCTGGTGGCTGCGCAACGGGTTCAAGATCAAGGTCGTCCACGCCCAGCTGGATCTGCAAGACGAGGACACCGCGCACGAACTGCTCCCGCGCCTCTACGGAGACCGAGGACGCGCCTTCCTGATGGGCCCCCACCGGACCAGCCTGGAGCTCAAGCTGGGCCTCTACCACCGGGCTCGCTGACCGGGACAAAGCCGAACGCGACGCGAGACGCCGGATTCCGCAGGGTTCGCCGAAAACCCTTGCAGAATCAGTGTTGCAGGCCTCATGCGCCCCATGTACGATGACGCCGTCGAGGGCCAGGCTCTTCTCCCCCCGGAGCCTGGCTCTCGGCCTGCCCGGCGCCCTGCCGGTGCGATAATGCCGGTACCGATTCTCCCCCCGCCTGAGACCGATGGCGCCCGCCGCCGCGGGCGCCGAGCGCACCCGAAGGAGGCAGCACCCCACCATGGCCACGACCGGCACGCCGCGGATGAAGATCACCTACGCGACGCTCTCCGCGGACAACGAGGAGCTCCAATCCGCGTTCGACCGTGCCGTCGAGACGGCCAGGGCGCAGCTCGGAGAGCGGTACCCGATGCTGATCGGCGACGAGCGACGGGCCGGCACCGAGACCTTCGACGACCGCTCGCCCATCGACACCGAGCTGGTGGTGAGCCGGTTCCCCGTCGGCACCCGGCAGGACGTGCGCGATGCGGTTGCCGCCGCGCGGGCCGCCTTCCCGGCCTGGCGCGACCTGGGTTGGCAGCGGCGGATCGCCATCCTGCGCAAGGCGGCCGACGTCATCAGCGAGCGGCAGTTCACGTTCGCTGCGCTGATGGCCATCGAGGTCGGCAAGAACCGGCTCGAGGCCCTGGGCGACGTCGAGGAGACCGCCGACCTGCTGCGCTACTACTCCGACGTCATGGAACGCAACGGCGGTTTCGACCAGCCCATGGGCTCGCTCTCGCCGGCGGAGCACACCCGCAGCATCCTCAAGCCCCACGGCGTGTGGGCCGTGATCAGCCCCTTCAACTTCCCCATGGCCCTCTCCGGCGGCCCCGCCGGTGGGGCGCTGATCGCTGGCAACACGGTGGTGATGAAGCCGTCGTCCGATGCGCCGCTGCTCGCCTACAAGTACGTGGAGGTCCTGCGCGAGGTCGGCGTTCCGGCGGGCGTCGTGAACCTCGTCACCGGGCCGGGCGAATCGGTCGGGTCGGAGCTCGAGCAGAACCCTGACATCGACGGGCTGGTCTTCACCGGCTCGTACGAGGTGGGGATGCGCCTGTACAAGGGCTTCACCCGCGACTACCCGCGCCCGATCATCACCGAGATGGGCGGCAAGAACCCGGCGATCGTGACCCGCAACGCGGACCTGGAGATCGCGGCGGAAGGCTGCATGCGGTCCGCGTTCGGCTACGACGGGCAGAAGTGCAGCGCCGCCAGCCGGGTCTACGTGGAGCGGTCGGTGGCACGGCCCTTCCTGGACGCGCTCGTCGAGAAGACGAAGGCGATCCGCGTCGGCGATCCAACCCGTCGCGAGAACTGGATGGGCCCGGTCATCAACGAGCGCGCCCTGCGCAAGTTCAGCGAGGCGGTCGAGGAGGCGCGGCGGGACGGCGGGACCGTGGAGATCGGCGGGGAGGTGCTGCGTGACGGCGACGCGAGCCGCGGCTACTTCCCGACCCCGACCGTCGTCTCGGGTCTGCCCTTGAGCCACCGCCTCTTCCGCGAGGAACTCTTCGTCCCGCTGCTGGTGGTGGGCGAGGTCGACTCCCTCGACGAGGCGATTGATGAGGCGAACGGCACCGCCTATGGCCTCACCGCGGGCATCTTCAGCGCCGACGACACCGAGGTGCGCCGCTTCCTCGACCGCATCCAGGCCGGGGTCGTGTACGCCAACCGGCGTGCCGGCGCGACGACCGGTGCCTGGCCGGGAATCCAGTCGTTCGGCGGCTGGAAGGGGTCGGGAAGCTCCGGCAAGAATGGCCTGGGCCCCCACTACGTCGCGCAGTTCATGCGGGAGCAATCCCAGACGGTGATCGGCGAGCCGCCCCCGGCGTGAGGCGGAGCCGCGCCTGTTCGGTGCCGGACTGACTCATGCTCGCGAGCGCCGTCAGCCGGGCCACGTACCGTGTCGCGCGGTCCGTGCTCTTTCGCGTGGACCCCGAGCGGATCCACGGCCAGGCCCTGCGCGGCCTGGCCCGCGCCGGCGACCTGCGAACCGGACGTGCCCTCCTTCGCCTGGCCGGCGCTGCCCCGGCTGCCCGCGGCACGCTCACAGTGGCGGGTATCACCTTCCGCAACCGGGTCGGCATCGGCGCCGGGTTCGACAAGGACGGCGTGGCGCTCGCGGGCTGGGCGGCCCTGGGGCTCGGGTTCGCCGAGGTGGGCACCGTCACGCCGGTCGCGCAGCCGGGCAGTGCGCGCCCGCGCCTTTTCCGCCTGAGCACGGACGAGGCCCTCATCAACCGGATGGGGTTCAACAACGAGGGTGCGGACGGACTCGCTGAGCGTATAGCCCGGGCGGAGCCCGCGCTGCCCGCGGGCTTTGTGGTGGGGATCAACATCGGGCGTGGGCGGGAAACGCCGGAAGAGCTCGCGTCGGACGACTATGCAACCGCCTTCCGCGCCGTCGCTCCGGTCGCCGACTACGTCGCGGTCAACATCTCGTCGCCGAACACCCCGGGGCTGCGCGCCATGCAGTCGGTCGCCACGCTGTCGGCGCTGCTTGCCACGCTCACCGGCGTGCGCGGCGAGATGGGCATGACGGTGCCGATCCTGGTCAAGCTCGCCCCCGACCTGGACGACGGGACGGTTGCGGAGCTCGCCGACGCGGCGATGTCGAGCGGCGCTGTCGGGCTCATCCTCGGCAACACCAGCACCGCGCGACGTGGCCTGAGGGCCTCCCCGCAGCTGCGCCAGCAGGCGGGCGGGCTTTCGGGGAGACCGCTCCTGGCCCGCATGCTGGAGCTCATCGACGCGGTGCGCGGGCGGCTGGGCGGCGACGCCGTGCTGGTCGCCTCCGGCGGTATCGGCTCCGGTGGGGACGCCGCCGCCGCGGTGGAGGCAGGAGCGGACCTCGTTCAGCTCTGGACCGGGCTGGTCTACCGTGGCCCGGCGCTCATCGGGGAGGCCATCCGCGCGACCTCGTGAGGGTCCTCCCGCGGCGCGCCGGGGCACCGTCATCGTGCCTGCAGGGGGTGGTTGCCGACCGACGCCGTTGGTACGATAGCGACGCTAGCCAGGGGCGCGGGCAGGACGCGCCGCTCCGACCCGGAGTCCCGTTCCATGACCACCCGACCCAGCGCCTCGCCCGCTGCTGCCGCAATTCCGTCCGCGCCGCACATCGTCACCGAGATTCCCGGGCCCCGGGCCCGAGCAGCCATCGCGCGTGACGAAGCGGTGGTGAGCCCTTCGCTGACCCGTGCCTACCCCCTCGTCGCGGATACCGGGCGCGGCTACGTGATCACCGACGTCGACGGGAATCGCTACCTCGACTTCGCGGCCGGCATCGCTGTGGCATCCACCGGCCACGGCCACCCCGCAGTGGTCGCCGCTATCAAGGAGCAGGCCGACCGGCTCATCCACATCGCCGCCACGGACTTCTACGAGCCCCGCTACATGGAGCTCAGCGAACGCCTGGCCGCCATTGCGCCGTTTCGGGAGCGAGCGCGCGTCTTCCTGACCAACTCGGGGACCGAGGCGGTCGAGGGTGCCATCAAGCTCGCCCGCTACCACACCCATCGGCCGGGGATCATCGCCTTCGAGGGCGCCTTCCACGGCCGGACCATGGGTGCCCTCTCGCTGACGAACTCCAAGATCAAGCAGCGGGCGGGATTCGGCCCCCTGCTGCCCATGGTCGAGCACGCCCCGTTCCCCCGGGTCCGCGTCTGGCGCGGCCACAGCGGTGGCGATGGGACCGCCGAGCTCGAGGTCCTGCGGCGCTCGATTCTGGGCCGGCTCCTGGCCCCGACCGACGTGGCGGCCATCTTCGTGGAGCCGATCCAGGGCGAGGGCGGCTACTTCCCGGCGCCGCCGGCGTTCCTGCGTGGGCTTCGCGAGATCTGTGACGAGCACGGGATCCTCCTGGTGGCCGATGAGATCCAGTCCGGGATGGGGCGCACCGGGAAGTGGTGGGCCATCGAGCATGCCGGCGTGGAGCCCGATATCGTCACCACCGCCAAGGGCATCGCCTCCGGCATGCCGATCGGCGGGTTCATCGCGCGCGACTCCGTGTGGACCTGGCCGCCCGGCGCGCACGGCTCGACGTTTGCCGGAAACCCGGTCTGTGCGGCGGCCGCCATGGCAACCCTCGACCTCCTCGAGGACGGCCTGCTGCCCAATGCCTCGGCGATGGGCGAGCGCCTCATGGCCGGCCTGCGACGGGTCGCCCAGCCACATGAGCAGGTGCGCGACATCCGCGGCATCGGCCTCATGATCGGGGTCGAGTTCGGGACCCACCAGCAGGCGGCCGCGGTCGAGCACGCCGCCTTCGAGCGAGGGCTGCTGACCCTCGAGTGCGGCGAGTCGACGCTCCGCTTCTGCCCGCCCCTGGTCGTCGACGGCGCCGCGGTGGACGCGGCGGTCGCGGTGTTCGAGACGGCGCTGGACGTCGGCCTCGCCGGCTGAGCATGCACGGCGCCGAGCGGATGACGGGGGCATGAGCCCGCTGCCGCCGGCTGCTCCGCGTCCCGACCCGCTTGGCGCCTGGTCCGTCGCGCTCGGCGAGTGGGCGATACCCGACGACCTGCTCGCGACGGCGCAGGATGATCCATGGGCCGTGGGCGGGGCGGTGTACCGCGAGCGTGCCCACGCCGCGGCCGCAGCGACCCGGGAGCCGCAAGCCGTTGACGACCGATCGCGCGCCGTCGCGCTCGAGGCGCTCGCGGCGCTTCCGGGCGGCCGCGGGACGGTGCTCGACGTGGGTGCCGGCGCGGGAGCGGCCGGCCTGGCCCTCGCGTCGCGGCTGACGCGGCTCACGGGCATCGACCGCAGCGCTCCGCTCCTCGACGCGCTCCTCGCCGAAGCGCGCGGCGCAGGTGTCGAGGCGCAGGCGATACCGGGACGCTGGCCGGAGGTGGCCGAGGCGATCCCGGTCCACGACGTGGTCACCTGCCACCACGTGCTCTACGACGTGCCGGACCTCGCGCCCTTCGTGACGGCGCTGGCGGCACATGCACGGCGGCGCGTGGTCGTGGAGCTCTCGCTTCGGCATCCGCTGGCCTGGACGAACCCGCTGTGGCTCCACTTCCACGCCATCGTCCGACCGGAACGCCCGACTGTGGACGATGCCCTCGCGGCGCTCCGCGAGCTCGGCATCGCTCCGTCGATCACTCGCTGGGAGCGCGAGAGCGAGCCGGCCTCCGTCGAGGCCGCCGCGACCCGCGCCCGTCGCAACCTGTGCCTGCCGCCGAGCCGCGAGGCGGAGGTGGCGGAGGTCATCACCCGGCTCGTCGCCTCCGGGGAGCTGACGGGCGGGCCGGCGCTCGGTGGTCGAACGGTGGCGACCATCTGGTGGGACACCCCGTCCGGCTGAGCCGACTCGCGGCGACCGACCGGTCCCGGCGGTCCCGGCGGTCACGGGCCCTTTCGCATCGGGGCACGTGACTGAGGGCACTGGCCCGGTCCAGGGACCGCAGCCAGGCTCTTGGGTGCAGGCACCTCCGGCGTGCCGGATCACGGCGCTCGGGTGGTGCATGCCTTGGGAGGGTGTGTCGCATGACCCTGCAGGTGGTGACGACCTCCGCGACTGAGCAACCTCGGACCGTGATCTGGATCGATTCCCGGGCGGCCATCCTCGCGCGTTGGGACGGGACGGCCACGAGCGTGACCCGTATCCGCAGCGACGTTCCCGTGCACCGCCGCTCGACAGGTCACGTCACGCACAATCCGACGATCGCGCACGGCGGCGGGGTCGCGCCGCACGGTGATGGCGAGGGCCGACGCCTTGAACATCTCGCACACTTCCTGCGGACCGTGGCCGATCGGCTGGACCCCTTCGACGCGCTCGACATCACAGGGCCCGGAACCGTGCACGAGCGGCTCGCGGCCCTGGTGCGCGGGGACGATGACGCCCGGCATCGGGACCGGTCGCTGACGGTCAGTGCGGCGGCGCCCATGACCCGGCGCCAGATCCTCGCCCGGCTGCGAAGCCTGGCCGGGATCCCCGTTCTCCGGGGGCGCCGCCCCCGGGCGCTCGCGGCGCCACGCCGAAGGCGTCCGCAGGAGCCATCGCTCCCGGACGACGAGCCGGGGTGATGGAGCGGGCCCGCCGCGACACGACGGGTCAGCCCTCTTGCCAGCCGGGCAAGGCGAGCGCGACTAGGTCTCGGTCCGACGCTCCACCACGAGCTCGCAGTCCGTGGCGATCGCCGCGATGGCCCCGACGGCGGCCAGTACTGGCAGCAATGCGGCGCCGATCACCCCGACGGTGAGGGGCAGCTCCACGAGCGTGTGGCCCTGGTCGTTGCGGATGATGATCCGCCGCACGTTGCCTTCGTGCACGAGCTCGCGAACCTTGGCGAGCAGCTCATCGCCGCTGACCCGGAACTGCTCAGTCCGGGTGCCCTGGTCTTCGGCCATCGATCATCTCCTCGCTGGGCGGTTTGGCTCCTGCCAGCCTAGTCCACCGACCGGTTCGCTGCGACGGGTTCGCCGATGCGCGCTCAGGTCCCGTCGAACAGGTCGGAGATGGAGGTCAGGGTGAACCCGCGCTGCCGGAGCGCCGGCACCATGATCTGGAGCGCTTTGAGCGTTTCGTAGCCGCCCAGGTGGTCCAGGACGATAGAGCCGTTGACCGCCTTGGTGACGACCTTGCTGGCGATCTGCTGGGCGGTGGGGCCGCCATCGGAGATGGGCTTCCAGTCGATGGTGTCGATGTCCCACAGCATGGTCTTCGTGTAGCCCACCCCGGCGGCGACGTTCAGCAGGGTCTGGTCATACGTCCCGTACGGCGGTCGCCAGTAGGGAACCGGCTGCTGGCCGGTGCCGGCGGCCAGGATCGCAGCAGCGTCGGTCAGCTCGTCGCGCACGAAGTCGGCGGTCGGACGGCCGCCGGTCTTGCAGGGCGCCGTGGTGGGCGACCCCAGGCCGCCATGGATGAGGTCGCAGTGGTGCATGGTGTGGTTGCCGACCTCGAAGAGCTCCGGGTGGGCGCGGATGACGGCGAGCACCTTCTGACCGGTGGCCGTGTCGCTCATGGCCCCGGTCGGGAAGATCGTGGCGCAGACGTGGTTCGCGATCAGGAAGTCCAGGATGTCGAGCGCCGGGTCGAGCCGGCCGCCCATGTCGAAGGTGAGCGCGACCTCCGCCCCCGCGTTGGGCACCCGCTGGTAGACGCCCGCCGGGCTGGCCGCGACCCGGTTGCCGGCGTGGCAGCCGGTGCTGGCCGGCGTGGCGGTGGGCGCGACGGTCGGGGTGGGGATGGGCGTCACGCCCGGCTCACCGGCCACGATGAGCTGCCACCCGGCGTTCAGCGTCCCCGGATCGGCGACGAGGGAGGGATAGCGCTCCGCGTTCCAGGCCTGGAGCTGCTCCACGGTGGTGGTGAAGCGCCGCGCGATGGCGTACAGGGTGTCGCCGGCCACGACCGTGTACAGCGTCACGGCGATCGTCGCGGTCGGCGAAGGGAAGGCCTCATCGGTCGTGACGGCCGTGCCAGTGGGATCTGCCGTGGGGGTCGCGTCGGCGGATGGCGAGGAGGTCCCCACCGCGGGGGTGCCGCTCTCCTGCGGAGAAGCGCTCGGCGTGGGGTCGCCACAGGCCGCGAGCAGCAGGGCGAGCACGAGCACCAACCCGACCGGGCGGCGGATCAGGGCAGTCACGGTCCGTCTCGTCAGTTCGGGTGGTAGCGGAGCTCACCAGGCGCGATGGGCGGCATGGCGCCATCGGCGAGCAGCCGGGACTCCCTCCGCAGGAGCTCCAGCTCGGCGCGCAGGCGGCTGGCCGCGTCGGGCATCTCCAGCAGGTGCTGTTTGCGGAGCAGCTCCACCTGGAGCACGCCGCCCACCGCGTAGCTCGCGGCGAGCGCGTCATCGGGGAGCCGGATCGGCTTGAGCACGGCGTCGAGCGAGGCAGCCACGGCGGTCAGCTCCTGGTGCGTCTCCTGCTTGGACGCAGTCGTGACCACGAATCGTTTCACCGTCGCGAGGTACTTGTCGAGGGCCGCCTGGACCTGCGGCAGGAGGTGATCGGCCCCCTCGCCGACGACCTCGGGAAGCGGAGCGGCCTCCACCAGCGCGTACGGCCCATCGCGTCGCACCCGTCCCAGCGACGCCCTGGCGACGCCCACCGCCAGAAAGACCCATCGTCCGTCGGGCAGCTGGTCCGCCGAGCGCACCTCGGCGATGGTGCCGATCGGCCGGGTGCTGGTCGTCGCCGCCGCATCCCGCGGCCTGCCCTCCGCGACCTCGGGCCCCTCGGTGATCATGGACACCACGAAGCGCCCTCCGAACGGGGAGCCATCCGCCATGACGTCACGGGCCATGGCCCGGTAGCGCTCCTCGAACAGGTGGAGCGGGAGCGGCAGGTGCGGGAAGAGCACGACATGAAGCGGGAAGTAGGGCAGTTCCATTCGCGGCCCATGCTGGCACGCGCTGCATCCGGGGTCAAAGGCAGGGCAGGCATGGCCCGTCTCCGACGGCCCACCAACTCTTTAGAAGACTTGAAGAGTTCGAGGGCACGAAGAGACCGCCCGGTTCTGGGCGTACCGGTCAAGGGGCGCGCCGCGGATGCGGTTGTCGCCTGTCGCCCAGGTCAGCCCTCGTCGACGAAGGTCATGTCGATCTGGGCGCGCTGCAGCTTGCCCGAGTAGTCGATATAGACGCTCTTCCACTCGCTGAAGAAGTCGAGCGCTGCCTGCCCCACCTCGCGGTGCCCGTTGCCGGTGGCCTTGGTACCGCCGAACGGCAGGTGCGCCTCCGCGCCGATGGTGCCGTGGTTCACATACCCCAGACCGGAGTCGAAGTCCCGGATGCTTCGGAACGCAAGGTTCACGTCGCGCGTGAAGACCGAGGTGGAGAGCCCGTAGGTGATGGAGTTGACGATCTCCACGGTCTCCTCCCAGGTCTGCACCGGGATGACCGATGCCACAGGGCCGAAGATCTCCTCCTGCGCGATGCGCGCGTCCGGCTTGACCTCGGTGAAGATCGTGGGCTCGAAGAAGCTGCCCTTGCTGAGTGCTCCGGCCGTGGCGGGACCGCCGCCGATGACCAGATCCGCCTCACCGCGGCCGATCGCCGTATACCCGGCGATGCGCTCGACCGCGCGGTCGTTGATGACCGGGCCGACATCGGTCTTGGGGTCGAGGCCATCGCCGAGGACCAGGGCAGCGACCCGCTTGCGCAGCATCTCCACGAACTCGTCGTGCACGGCACGGTGGACGATAAGGCGCGAGGCCGCGGTGCAGCGCTGCCCCGAGGTGCCGAACGAGCTCCACACCACGCTGTCGAGGGCCAGGGGCAGGTCCGCGTCCTCCCAGATCACGATGGGGTTCTTGCCACCCAGCTCCAGCGAGACCCGCTTGAGCGTCTTCGCCGCGCGGGTGCTGATGTCGATGCCCGTTTCCGTGTGCCCCGTGAAGGAGATGACCCGCACGTCGGGGTGCTCGACGAGGGCACGGCCGACATCGGCTCCCGAGCCGGTGACCACGTTGACGACGCCGTCGGGGATGCCGCCCTCCATCAACAGCTCGACGAAGCGGACCAGGCAGGCGGGCGTGTCGGAGGCCGGCTTCATGACCGCGGTGTTGCCGCAGATCAGCGCGGGGAACAGCTTCCAGCCCGGGATCGCGACCGGGAAGTTCCACGGGGTGATGAGGCCCACGACGCCGATGGGCCGGCGGATGGCCATGGCGAACTTGTCGGGCATCTCGGAGGGGACCGTCATGCCGAACATCCGTCGCCCCTCGCCGGCCATGTAGTACGCGACGTCGATGGCCTCCTGGACGTCACCACGCGCCTCGGCGATCACCTTGCCCATTTCGCGTGTCATGAGCCGCGCCAGCTCCTCCTTGTGCTCGGCGAGCAGCCGACCGACCCTGAAGAGGATCTCGCCGCGCTTTGGAGCCGGCATCAGGCTCCAGCCGGGGAACGCGCGCTTCGCCGCCGCGACGGCGTCGTCCACGTCCGCGGGCCCGGATGCCGGGAATACGCCCACCTCGTCATCGTGGTTCGCCGGGCTGGTGCTGGTGAAGGTGGCCCCCGAACGGGCGTCGACCCACGTCCCCCCGATCAGGTTGCGGTACGTGGTCGTGGCGGTGCTGGACACGGCGATCTGCCTCCTGGTGGCTCAACGGCGGACCGCACATGTGCGCGGGCCGGTCTGGTGCTGCGGATGAGGCGCCGATGGCGCGCCACAGATTGTATCGCCGTCCATGCCTGCCGCCCCCCAAGACCGGTGCCCTGGCCGGCTCGCCGCGGAATCCCTGCGCCGATGGGACATTCGCCCCTGTCGGGCGGCCCGCCGGGTCGGCACGATTCAGCCACAACTGAAGAGACACCGAGGCGGGTTCTCTTGTTTCGTAGTAGTTACGGGGCTGAAGTAGTGGCACTCCCGCCGCGGTGAATCAGCAGAACGCCGGCTCGACGCGAGCCGGCGTCTCTGTATCCGCTCGGGCGGTGCGCTCCCTAGCGGAAGAACAGGTAGGCGATCCCGCCCGCCAGGAGCGAGAGGCCGACGGCGCCGAGGATGAGGCGGAACGTCCGGGGTGCGTGGCGCATCTGCATGTCGCGGTCCTGCTAGGGGTGCGTCATGCGCAGGACGTCGAGCGCCTCGTCGAGCTGCTGCTCTGTCAGCTTGCCGTCCCGGACGTACCCACGCTCGATGACGACGGCACGAATCGTCTTCCCCTCCGCGAGCGCCTGCTTGGCGACCTTGGCCGCCTCCTCGTAGCCGATGTACTTGTTCAGCGGCGTGACGATGGACGGCGAGCCCTCGGCGAAGGCGCGGGCCCGGGCCACGTCCGCGGTGATGCCTGCCACGAGCCGGTCCGCGAAGAGACGGCTCACGTTGGCGAGCAGGCGGATCGACTCCAGCAGGTTGCGCGCGATGAGGGGAAGGAAGACATTGAGCTCGAAGTTGCCCGCCGCCCCGCCCCAGGCGATCGCCGCATCGTTGCCAACGACCTGGGCCACGACCTGGGTCACCGCCTCGGCGAGCACCGGGTTCACCTTGCCCGGCATGATCGAGGAGCCGGGCTGGAGGTCGGGGAGATGGATCTCCGCCAGGCCGGCGCGCGGTCCGGAGCCCATCCAGCGGATGTCGTTGGCGATCTTGTTGAGGCCAACGGCGATGGTGCGCAGCTGACCGGAGAGCTCGACGAGCGCGTCCTGCGCGCCCTGCGCCTCGAAGTGGTTCCTGGCCTCGGTCAGAGGGAGGCCGGTCAGCTCGCCCAGCTCGGTGATCACCGCCGCCGCGAACCCGGGCGGGGTGTTGATGCCGGTTCCCACCGCGGTCCCGCCCAGCGGCAGCTCCACGACCCTGGGAAGGGAAGCGTTGAGCCGCTCGACGCCCATACGGACCTGCGCCGCGTAGCCGCCGAACTCCTGGCCCAGGGTCACCGGCGTGGCGTCCATGAGGTGCGTGCGCCCGGACTTCACGACATCCGCGAACTCGTCCGCCTTGCCCTCCAGCGCCTCCGCGAGGTGCTCCAGCGCGGGCATCAGTTCGCCCACCACCGCGCTCGCGGCAGCAATATGCATCGACGACGGGAAGACGTCGTTGCTCGACTGGCTGGCATTGACGTGGTCGTTGGGATGCACCGGCGAGCCGAGGCGGTCCGTGGCGAGGGTCGCGATCACCTCGTTCATGTTCATGTTCGAGCTCGTGCCGGACCCGGTCTGGAAGACGTCGATGGGGAACTCCGCGTCCCATCGACCATCGGCGACCTCGGCGGCGGCAGCGGCGATGGCCTCCGCCAGCTCGGACGGCACGACGCCGAGGCTGGCGTTCACCCGGGCCGCCGCCTCCTTGATGCGTGCCAGCGCCGCGATGTGCGCGTGCTCCAGGCGCTGCCCGGAGATCGGGAAGTTCTCGACCGCGCGCTGGGTCTGCGCGCGCCACTTGGCGGTGGCCGGGACACGCACGTCACCCATCGAGTCATGCTCCACGCGGAACGCCCCCGGACCGCCCGTGCCGGCCTGCTCGGACATCGGCTCAGCGGCTCCAGTCCGGACGATCGGCACCCACGAAGCGGATCACCGGGGGGATCAGGTAGGGCGTTCGCCCGGCATTCAGCTCTGCAAGCACCCGGTCCGCTCGACCGATCAGCTCGTTGACGAAGATGCCGTGGTGGACCGGCTGGTACGGGCGCAGCTTGGCGACACCCTCGGCCAGCTTGGTGCGCGCCCCCCGCAGGTTCCGCCGCTGGAGATGCAGCAGGCCGGCGGCCACCTGGATGAGGCCCTGGTAGAACGCACGCTCCTCTTCCTCGGCGGCGCGCCAGAGCGTCTCCCAGGCCTCGTGCGCGTGCCAGTAGCGTGCCCCGTTGAAGAGTGCCACGCCGCGCAGGAAATACTGATCGGCCTCGATCTGCTCGAGGGGTGGCGTTCGCCCGCGCGGCAGCCCGGGGGGGTCGCCGGTTGGGGTGGTCATGGTCATCGCCGCCGATCGTAGCACCGGTTCAGGTTCCGAGGGCGCGGGCTCCTCGTCCCTGACCGGCAGGGCCGACCGGCCGCGGATCGGTCAGACGATCTTGGCCATCACGTGCTTGACGATGGTGTAGTCCTCGATGCTGTACAGGCCCATGTCCTTGCCGTAGCCGGACTGGCCGAAGCCGCCGTGCGGCATCTCCGAGGCGATCGTCAGGTGGTCGTTGACCCACACCGTCCCGTAGCGCAGTCGCCGCGCGGTATTGAGGGCCCGCTTGACGTCCCGCGTCCAGACCGAGGCGGCGAGGCCGTAGTTCACGTCGTTGGCCCAGCGGATCCCCTCCTCGTCGTCGGCGAAGTGCTGCACGGTGACGACCGGCCCGAAGACCTCGTTCTGGATGATCTCCGAGTCCTGCGCCACGTTCGTCACGATGGACGGCTGGTAGAAGAATCCCTTCGAGCCGATGGTGGCGCCACCGGTGGCCACCTCGGCGCCGTAGCCACGGGCCCGGTCCACGAAGCCGACGACCCGCTCCTGCTGGGCGCGGTTGACGAGGGGTCCCATGTCGAGCTCCGGGTCGTCCGCGGGGTTCCCGACCTTGAGCGACTCCACCGCCGGCACCAGGTGGGCCATCACGTCGTCGTAGATCTTGTCGCGGGCGATCACCCGGGTTGCGGCAGTGCAGTCCTGGCCGGAGTTGAAGAAGCCGGCCAGCTTGACCGCCTCGGCCAGGGCGTCCAGATCGGCATCGTCGAAGACGAGGACCGGCGCCTTTCCGCCTAGCTCGAGGTGCAGGCGCTTCACGCTGGCCGCCGCGGCGGCGGCGATCTGCTTCCCGGTGGCGGTGTCGCCGGTGAGGCTCACCATGTCGACCTGCGGGTGGGTGACGAGCCGCTGCCCGACCACCCCGCCCGGCCCGGTCACCACGTTGAAGACACCCTTCGGGAAGATGTCGGCGGCGAGCTCGGCCAGCTTGATGGCCGTGAGCGGCGTGGCGCTCGCCGGCTTCAGGACAACGGTGCATCCTGCGGCCAGGGCCGGGGCGATCTTCCAGACCGCCATCATGACCGGGTAGTTCCATGGGGCTACCTGCCCCACGACGCCGGCCGGCTCGCGCCGGATCATGCTGGTGTGGGTGCTCACGTACTCGCCGGCGGCCTTGCCCTCCACGACGCGCGCCGCGCCGGCGAAGAAGCGCAGGTTGTCGATCGTGAACTCGAGGTCGAAGTCCGCGGTTCCCTTGGGCTTGCCGACGTTCGCGCTCTCGAGCGCGGAGAGCTCCGCCGCGTGGTCCGAGACGGCATCGGCGAAGCGGTGCAGCATCCCCGATCGCTCGGCGGGGGTCGTGAGCGACCAGGACTCGAACGCGGAGCGGGCCGCGCCCACGGCACGGTCGACATCGCCGGTGTCGCCCCGCGGGACCTCCGCGATCACCTCCTCGGTGGCCGGGTTCACGACCGGGGTTGTCTCGCCGGAGGCTGCATCGGCCCAGTCGCCGTTGATGAACATTCGGAAGCGTGACGCCGCGACAGTCATGAGGGTCTCCTCGGGTGATCGGCCGGCGGGCGAGGTCGCACGGCGGCGCATGTCTCGCAGATGGGCTCAGAGCGATTCTACCCGCGCCGGCAACCACGCATTGCCGCGGATTCCGCGACACGCGGCTCGTGCACGCACCGGAACGGTGTGAACGCCCTGCGGGCCCTGCGGATTCGGCAAGCGGTCCCGAAAGGAGGCCTTCAGTCGGTGCGCACCGTCCGGAAGCCACCGTCCGCGGCGCGGGCCATGACGAAGAGCAGGTCGGCGAGCCGGTTCAGGTAGGGCACCACGCTGGAGTCGCCCGGCAGACCGCCACGCTCGGTGAGCGAGACGCAGCGGCGCTCCGCGCGCCGAACGACCGACCGTGCAACGTCGAGCGCGGCGCCGGATGGCGATTCGCCGGGGATCACGAACTCGGCCGGCATGGGGTACTGCGCCTCGAGCGCATCGATCGTGGACTCCAGGGCGCTGACCATCTCCGGGGTCACCCGGGTACGCCCGGCCTCGAGCCGGCTGCGGCGATCGTTGTGCGTGGCCAGCTCGGAGCCGACCACGAAGAGCTCCCGCTGCAGGCGGACGATCAGCTCACCCAGATCACCCGAGACGCCGTCCGTCCCCGGGCCGAGGGACGCCCGGGCCAGGCCGAGCGTCGAGACCGCCTCGTCGGTGGTGCCGTAGGCCTCCGTCCGCGGGTCCGCCTTCGACACGCGGGCGCCTCCATACAGCAGGCCGGTCGTGCCCGTGTCGCCCTTGCGCGTGTAGATCCGCATCGGTCCATCCTAGCCGTTCGGCCGGGCTGGGCCCTGGACCGCGGCGCCGTGGCGGACCCGCGTCGAAGCGCGCCTAGAAGAGGCCTGGCGGCGGCTCCCAGCGGTCGGCGAGCAGGGTGACCTTGACCGGCGGGCCGACGACCTCTTCGGCGCGCTGCTTCACCGTGGCGATCAGGTCGCCCGCCCACGGACAGAAGGGCGTGGTGAGCACCATCTTGATCTCGGTGGGCTGGTCGCCGGAGCCGATCTCCACGTGCTTGATCAGGTCGAGGTCGACGATGCTCATCCCGATCTCCGGATCGTAGATCTCGTAGAGCGCGGTCATCACCTCGTCGACCTTGCCGAGGTTAGCGTCGATGGACATGGTCGCAGTCTACCAGCGATGCGCGAGGGAGCCACCGAGGGCCACCCGTCGGCAACCGCTGGCGCCGACCCATGCCCCAGGCGTCGAGCGCGGGGAGCGGGGCTCGGCCGCCGCCGGACACGCATCGTGCCGCGCTACCCGCAGGTGCCGGTGTCTGGCGTCAGCCTCACGGTGCCATCCGCGAAGGGCTGGACGACGTCGTCCACCGTCATGGGGATCGGCCCGTCGTTGCGGACGGTGAACAGGAGCCCGACGGAACGACCAGGCTGGAAGGTCACGATCGGGCAGGCCTCGACCACGTCGGGATCGAGTCCCGCCTCACCGCGACAATCCCCGTCCCCGCCGAACGAACCGCTTGTCGAGCCACGCGCGACTGGAGCGATCCACCAGATGGGCGATCTGCCCGATCACTGCAATCGCCGTGAGCAGGAGGAAGAGCGCACCGACGACGCGCGGCAGGCGGATGGGCCACGAGCTCCCGACCAACGCTCCTGCAGCCTCGTCCCCCACCGGTCTCTGCTCCTCGCTACAAGAGGCGTGCGTCGAAGACGGGGTGCGGGACGCGGACGGCCGGTCGGACCCGCGTGTATCCCTCGAGCACGGGCCGTCCAGCCTCCACCGCGGCACGCAGCGCGGCGACCTGCTCGGCGACATCGGCCTGCGAGGCATGGCACTCGAGCGCCCGGATCTTGCGCTCGGCCACGGAGCTGACGTCGACCCGGTGCGAGGCGCCCTGCTCCTCGGGAGACAGGTCGAACCGGTTCGGCACCGGCCCGAAGACCGGCGAGACGACGTAGATCGCATGCGGGGCAACCCCCGTTTCGGCCAGGCGCTCCACCGCCCAGCGGGTGGCGCTGCCCACCACGATGTGGTCGGGGTGACCGGTGATCCCGTGGCTGCCGAAGGTGATGACCGCGTCCGGCTGCCGGGTCGCGAGCCAGGCCGCGATGTCGTCCACGAGGCGGCTGAATGGAGCATCGGCGACGGCGCCGTCGGGGTAGCCATCGAGGATGGTCACCTCGTCGAGCCCGATCTCGCGCGCGGCGCAGACCAGCTCCCGCTCGCGCAGCTCGCCGAAGCTCGCGTCGCCCTGCGTCCCATCGGGTGTACCGGCCTCCCCGCGGGTGGCGACCAGCAGGCGGGTCGGCCGTCCCGCGTCGTGCGCGAGGGCCAGCGCCCCGGCGCAGCCGAAGCTCTCGTCGTCGGGGTGGGCGAAGACGGCCGCAAGGCCGCCGGTCAGCGCGTCGGGTCGATCGGTCACTCGTTGTCCTCGGTCACGTCATCGGCTGGCTCGGGGTCGTCGCCGAGGAGGATCCAGCCCCGGCGCGCCACGGACTCCCTCATCGTACGCAGGACGGCGAGCTTGGCGCTCGCCACCTCCGCCACGAAGCGGCGGGTCCCATCGTCGTCGAGCGACGATCCGGGTGGTGCGGAGCCGCGCCCGACGTTGAGCCAGGCCAGGTGGTAGCGGTCCATCCGCCCCCAGACGCGCTCGAGCAGCTCGTCCGAGTTCAGGAGCCAGAGCCGGAACAGGTTCCACTGTGGGTCGGCAACCAGGCGATCGCCGTCGGCAATGAGCCGATCGGTGAGCTCGAGGAACCGGCGGCGGCTCATGACGGCGACGCCCGCGAGGGCATCGCCGCGCGGGGTGCGGCCGGCGCGGGGAGTCACGGCCGCGAGTATAGCCAGCGCTCCTGGGCCTGCCCCGGGCGCGGTTCTCCGTTCGTACTATTGTCGTGCGCCACGACCGGACCACAGACTCGCGGTGCAGCCCCGCACCATCGATGCCCATGACCGACAGCGCCCTGCTCTCGACCTCGGCACGCGTCGCCCGCCTCGTGGCCTGGCTGGCGCTGCCGCCGCTCTCACTGCTGTCGCTGCGCCTCTTCGGCCCGTTGCCGCTCGGCACGGAACCGTCGCTGGCGACCGGCTGGGTGGCACCCACCGTCGGCGGCGGGGTGGCCGTTGCCGGCGCCGTCGCTGCGCTCCTGGCCATCGCGGCCGCGCTGCGCGGCGCCGGGTCGCTGCCCCGCGTCTTCGATGCCGCGTCGGCTGGTGGGCTGGCGGCGGCGGCGGGCATGGTGGCGCTCCAGGGCCCGGCTGCCTCGCGCGACGTCCCCCAGGTGGTCGTCGCGGTGGGTCTCCTCGCATCCGCCATCCCCCTCGTGTTCGCGGAGCTCATCGGACCGCTCCCCCTGCGGGGCCAGCGCTCCCGGGTGACGGCCATCGTGGGAGTCTTCGTCTGGGTGGAGATCGCTCCGCTCCTCGGCCTGCTCCTGGAGTCGGAGCTGGCTTCCGCCGTCACAGCGCTCCTGGCGGTGGGAGCTGCCGTCGCTGCCGTCGCGGCCATCGCCGCACTGGCCTCGGGCCACCTCGATCGCCTCGGCTGGGTCGTCGGCGTCGCCAGCGGTGGCGCTGCCCTTGCGGCGGCGCGCCCAGGCACCGCCGACGTGCTCCCCGGGCTCGTCACCCTGGCCGCCGCATTCATCGGCGCCAGCCTGTGGGTCGTCGCGACGCGCGGCGACCGCGACGACTCCGCGGGGGCCGCCGGCGCGCCGGTGACGTCGGCACCGGCCGAGCAGGCCGACGATCCGTCCGCCGAGGCGGATCGGCTCGCGCGCGAGCTGCGGGCCACGATCGCAGAGCTGCTGGCTGCGCGCCAGACCATCGCGCTGCAGCGAACGGAGCTCGAGCGCCTCGCCGAAGTCGACCCTGCCACCCGGGTCGCGTCGCGTCGGGCCATCCTGACACGCCTCCACACCGAGGCGGCGGAGGCACGTCGCTACGCCCATCCGGTCTCCCTCGTCCTCGTGGACCTCGACGGGCTCACCGACCTGAACCGGATCCATGGCATCGAGATCGGGGATGCGGTGCTCGCGGAGCTCGCGCTGCGCCTCCGGGTCCGCATCCGCGAGGCGGACGCGGTCGGGCGCCTGACCGGCGACACGTTCCTCGCCATCCTGCCCCACACCGACGAGCGGGGCGCGACGGTCTTTGCCGAGGCTGTCCGTACCCGGCTGACCGCCCGCCCGGTGATGACCAATGCCGGACCCATCTCGATGTCCGTCTCGATCGGCATCGCCATCGTCCGCCCCGGAATGGACGATGCCGGGGACGACCAGCTCCTCGGTCGCTGCGAGGAGGCGCTGGCGTCCGCACGCGCGGCAGGCGGAAACCGGATCGCCTTCGACCGCCAGCACGGCCTCGCACGTATTGACGAGCGGCACGCCGGATCCCGGTCCGCAGAGGGCGAGGACCGACCCGCCTGAGGACGCCGTCGAGATCGGTCATACCCGCGACTTATGCACAAGATGTGCACATCGCACTGCGGTCGACCACTACATGTTGTGGATAAGGGCACGAACAAGCGCGCGACCCCGTGGTATCGTGCGCCGATGCCGCCGACCGCTCCCGCGCTCTCCGCGAAGCTGCTCTTTCCCACCCGCGAGATCGTCGAGGAGTACTACCTCCCGATCATCTACACCGCCTGCCGGACCTGCTACTCGGAGCAGCTCCCGGACCGGATCTGGGACAAGGCCGTCAGCCGCCAGGTGGCCGACGAGAAGCAGCAGAACCTGGTGCGCAAGGTGATGGAGTCGGGGCACGGCTCGACCATCGAGCACGTCAACTTCACGTTCGCCATCAGCGGCGTGACCCGGACCCTGACCCACCAGCTGGTGCGCCATCGGGCCGGCACTGCCTTCGACCAGCAGTCGCAGCGCTACGTGAGCTTCAAGCAGCGCGACAACTACACCGTGCCCGACAGCATCGCCCGCGGCGAGCTGCCCGACGACCTCGCGGGTCGCTTCCAGCAGGCGATCGACGACAACCTGGACCTGTACGGGCAGCTGCTGCAGGCGGAGGTGCCCGCGGAGGACGCGCGCTTCATCTTCCCGAACGCCATGCAGACGAACCTGGTCATGACCGTCAACCTCCGGCAGCTGATTCACATGTCCGGCCTGCGGCTGTGCACCATGGCCCAGTGGGAGATTCGCCAGCTCTTCAAGCAGATCCGCCACGAGATCTTCCGCGTCTCTCCGTTCTTCGGCTCCTTCCTCGCGCCGAAGTGCGTGCCACTCGGCTACTGCGACGAGATGGCGAACCGCGACGAGCACTGCCGGATCCGCCCGCACCGCGACACGGTGATGGCCGTCTGGGAGGCCTATCGATCCGGCGACCTGGCCGAGACGAGCGGTCCGGTGGTCCCGGATTCCTCTCCCTTCCGGCCACGGAAGCGGCGGGTGCCGGTACCGGTGGCAGCCGATGCGCAGGCCTCGGCCGGGGAGCCCGTGGCGCCGGCCCGTGCCGCGCCCGAGCCACAGCCGGCCCTGGGCCAGGCCGGGGGTTCCGACCGGGTCTGATCGGTCAGTTGTCGGTGGTCACCCCGTCGCCCAGCGTGAACCGCCGCAGCTCGTCCTCACAGGCCTGCGCCGCCCGACGCGCCTGGGCAACCAGGAAGGGCGTCATCCTCGTCGAGTCGACGACCAGGAGGGTATGACCCCGCTCGTTGCGGTCGAGCACGATCCGATCGTCGCCGTGGAAGCTGATCGACCAGTCCGCCTGGAGCTGGACGAGCTCGGCAAGGACCACCTTCTCGGAGAACGACCAGTCAAGGAACGTCGCGTTCAGCAGCGCGACGACGTCTCGCAGCTGATGGGTCGCGTTGCGCTGCAGGCGCGAGAGGAAATGGACCAGCCGCAGGCGAGCGAAGGGGTCTCCCGCGCGGGCGATCTGGGGCGGGACGAGGTTCGGGTCGGGCATCCCGTCGGGCGGCTCTCCGACCATGCCTCCAGGCGTGCTCATGGGTCCGATGGTAGACGGCTGCGAACCGTCTAGCCGATGCGGGTGCCCTCCGGGGCCTCCGGATCCGGCGCCAGGAGCCAGACCTCGCCGGCATCGTCGCCCTCGCCCATGGCGCCCAGCACCAGCACCTCGCTCGCAAATCCGGCGATGCGGCGGGGCGGGAAGTTGACGACGGCCACGACCTGGCGTCCGATGAGTGTCGCCGGATCTGGATACGTGGCCGCCAGCTGAGCCGAGCTGACGCGCTCCCCATGCTCCGAGCCGAAGTCGATCCGCAGCCGGTACGAGGGCTTGCGTGCCTCCGGGAAGGGCAGCGCCTCGACGATGCGCCCCACGCGCATCTCGACGCGATCGAAGTCATCGACGCTGATCATGGCCGGCGCAGCCTAGCAGAGCCCTGCGGGGAACCACCGCGGGGCGTTCGTCGGCGGGCGGTCCCGAGGTGAGCGGGATGGGTGTCGAGCGCGCCCTGGAGTCGGCTCAGGAGCCGGTGTGCTGCGCGGACTTGCCGTGGTTCGCGTTCGAGTTCGCGTGCCCGTGGCCATGGCCCATGATCCATCCGATCCCCGGGGAAAGGCTCAGCGAGCTATCCGCCTGCTCGAGCTGCTTCGCGAAGGCGCCCCAGCCGACGCCGGCGGCATCGTACAGCGACGCCAGCTCGTCCACCGTCTTGCCCGTGGCCGCCGCCCATGCCTCCATCCGCATCGCGCCACCCACGCCGTACTTCGCGGCGAGGGTCTTCAGCTCGTCAGTGGTGGCGACGATCTGCTGCGCGTCCAGGAGGTCGACCAGCGCCTGGGCACGGTCTTCGGTCAGCTGCGCGCCGTCGCTCTCGTCAGCGTTCGCCTCGGTCTTCGGGGCCGTCGCCGGCGACGGCTCGTCTGACTCCGCCTCCGGGCTCGCCTCCTGGGACGCGGCGACCGGACCAGGATGATCCTTCCCTGGGGAATGCGTCGCGAACGCCGTCCCGGCCACGAGGAGCACGAGGGCGAGGACGGCGACGATCACGCGAATGCTCTGTTTCATACCAGCCCTTGTACTCCTTCGCATCCCCATGCGCCAGTCCTTCGGTGCGTGAGGGCACCGGACCATGCCGCTAGTACTGTCGGCGCATGGAGGTCTGGCCCGCGGCCGGGTAGGGTTGGCGCACGGGCCGCGGCTGCCAGCGGTTCGTCCGTCTGCTACGGAGGCACCCTTGACCTTCTGGAACTGGCGCCGCGGATCCGGCGCGGCCACGACCTCCGGCACGTCGGCCGTTGCGCTTGCGAACGACCTGGCCCCGATTGAGCTCTACACGGCGGACGCGCGCATCGTTGCCTGGATCTCCGCCAGCGGTCACCGCGTGACCGATCTGCTCAACGAGCAGGATGAGCTGCGCCTGTGGCATCCCAGCCCGGGTCCGCTCGACGGCACCGCCGGCGCTGACGTCCGGGCCGCCCTCAGCGACCGCGACGCTCCAGCGGGCGCGAGCGGCGAGTGGCAGACGCTGGCGACCGACCGGGTCCTGCTGGCCATGCCGCCCGAGTGGCGCGCCAGCCGCCAGCTGCGGCTCCACCGGCGCCTGCGCCGGGTGGCCCTCTCCGTCGGGCCGTTCAACGTCACCGGCAACCTGCATCTCCCGGCCGGCGCCGAGGTGGGCCCCGAGCTGCTCCTGCGCAGCCAGCGCTGGCTGCCGCTCACCGAGGCATACGTGCTCCACACCGGGGAGCCGCCCTTCGAGCACGTCGTGAGCGTGATGATCGTCAACACCGCGCATATCGCCCAGATCACCCCGCTGGTGACGCTGGCCTGATTTCGGCGCGCCCGGGCGGCGATAATCGCAGCCGATGGCGCAGATTCCGACCTCCCTGGACCCCGCCTCGCCGGCCTTCGCGGCGAATGCCGCGGCCATGGGCGCCCTCGTCGAGCAGCTCCGGGAACGGACGTGGGCGGTGAGCAGGCGGGGAGCAGGGGGCGACGAGCGCAGCATCGCCCGTCACCGGGAGCGCGGCAAGCTTCCGGTCCGCGAGCGCATCGACCGGCTCATCGACCCGGCCAGCGCGTTCCTCGAGCTGTCCCCGCTGGCGGCCAATGGGCTGTATGGCGACGAGGCGCCCGGGGCGGGCATCGTGACCGGCGTCGGGCTGGTCGAGGGGATCGAATGCGTGATCGTCGCCAACGACGCCACGGTCAAGGGCGGCAGCTACTACCCGCTGACGGTCAAGAAGCATCTGCGAGCCCAGGAGATCGCGCTGGAGAACCGGCTTCCGTGCCTCTACCTCGTCGACTCGGGAGGCGCCTACCTGCCGATGCAGGACGAGGTCTTCCCCGACCGCGAGCACTTCGGACGGATCTTCTTCAACCAGGCACAGCTCTCTGCCCGGGGGGTCCCGCAGATCGCGCTCGTCATGGGCTCGTGCACGGCGGGCGGGGCATACGTCCCGGCCATGAGCGACGAGACGGTGATCGTCCGCGGCACGGGGACCATCTTCCTGGGCGGCCCGCCGCTGGTGCAGGCCGCCACCGGCGAGATCGTGAGCGCGCAGGAGCTCGGCGGCGCGGAGGTCCATACCGTGACCAGCGGCGTGGCCGATCACTACGCCCTCGACGACGAGCATGCCCTGGCCATCGGCCGTTCCATCGTGCGCAACCTCGCCTGGCGGAAGCCGGAGCCGCCGTGGGAGCGCAGCGACCCGGCGCCGCCATCGGTCTCGCCTGGGGAGCTCTACGGCGTGATCCCGGCTGATGCGCGCCAGTCCTACGACGTGCGCGAGGTGATCGCCCGGCTCGTCGACCGCAGCGAGTTCCACGAGTTCAAGGCCCGCTACGGCGAGACCCTGGTCTGCGGGTTCGCCCGCCTGGAGGGCTACCCGGTCGGGATCCTCGCCAACAACGGGATCCTCTTCTCCAGCTCCGCGCTGAAGGGGGCGCATTTCGTCGAGCTGGCCAGCCAGCGTCGCATTCCGCTCGTCTTCCTGCAGAACATCACCGGCTTCATGGTCGGGCGCGAGTACGAGGCGGGCGGCATCGCCAAGGACGGCGCGAAGCTGGTCACCGCGGTGGCGACCACGGCCGTGCCCAAGTTCACGGTCATCATCGGCGGGAGCTTCGGCGCGGGGAACTACGGGATGGCCGGGCGCGCCTACTCGCCACGCCAGCTGTGGATGTGGCCGAATGCACGGATCAGCGTCATGGGCGGCCAGCAGGCGGCCCGCGTGCTCTCCACGGTGGGCGGTCCGTTCAAGACCGATGCCGACCGCGACGCCTTCGAGGCACCCATCCTCGCCGAGTACGACCGGGCCGGCTCGCCCTACTACTCCACGGCCCGGCTGTGGGACGACGGGGTGATCGACCCGCTTGACACCCGACGCGTCCTGGCAATGGGGATCAGCGCGGCGCTCAACGCGGAGATCGGCGAGACGCGTTTCGGCGTTTTCCGCATGTAGCGGGCGACCCGCCGCGCGGGTCGTGGCCCGGGGTCAGGAGCTCGCGGGCGGCGGGATTCCCAGCGTTGCCCGGGCGGCGCGCGCGTTCGCCTCCGTCGCCTCTCGCTCCGCCACCGAGAGCTCCGGTGGTCCGTCGACCGCCTCCGCCAGGAGCTGGTGTGCCAGATAGACGCCCCACGGCACGGGTGGATCGGCAAACGCTGCCAGGGCGCGCCCGGCGAGCTCGCGAGCGCCGACCGCGTCGGCTCGGGCAAGGTGCAGCCGACCATCCAGCACGTCGGCAATGCCACGCGTCGGTGCCGTCGTGAACGGGTGGGACTCCCAACCGCGCATCGCGGCCAGGGCGCGGTCGGCGAGCTCGAGACGGCCGCCGCGGATCCACGCGCCCACGATCGTCTCGTTCGCGGCCTGCCACGACGCCGACCCGGGCGATTCCTCCCAGGCATCGAGCAGTCGCTCGTCGGGGAGGAAGGGCTTCAGCAGGCCTGCTGCGGCGAACCGCAGGTCGACCGCGGTGTGCATGAACCGCCCGTAGGGCGAGTCCGGGAAGGTCGCGCGCTGCGGGTCGAACCAGGCCTTGGCCCGTTCGAGGAGATCGCGGCGGCCGCGTGCCAGGGCGATGGGGCTGAGGGCGAACCAGGTGCGGACCGCGGTCCGGTGATATGCGTTGGCCTCGGCGATATCGAGCGCCGCCAACCCCTCCTCGACGGCTGCGTCCCAGTCGCCCCGGACGAACGCCAGCTCGGTCCGCGCATAGTGGCACCAGGCGATCTCCTCTTCCATCGCGTGGGCGCTCGCCAGCGCGGCGGCCCGGTCGACCCACGGCAGCCCGGCCACGGGATCGGTGTCGACCACCATCAGGCCGCGCGCCCGGAGGGCGCCGATCGCCCGGCGCAGGTTGCCGGTCCGCTCCGCCAGGCCGGCGATCTCCTCGTACTCGTGCAGGGCTTCGTCGGGGCTTGCTTCTCCCATCTCCATGCGCAGGGTTTGGAGCAGGTTCATGGTCTCCAGCCGCAGACGGTCATCCCCTCCCCGCTCGGCACCGCGCATCGCCGCCTCGAGGTCGGGCAGCACCTCCGGTCCGGGGCGGTAGGCAATCCGCGCCCAGGCGCGGAGGTACCGGAGACGCGCCGCGTCCAGCCCCGCATCGGGGCTCATCGAGGCGAGCGTCTGCTCCGCGAGGGCCTCCGCGGTCTTGAACTGCAGCTGCTCGATGAGGAGCGTGCCCAGGGCCAGCGTGGCCGCCGCCTGCCCGGAGCGTGCGATGGCGCGCTCCGGCTGCCCGGGGGCGGAGCTGGCCAGCGCGGCGTAGGTGTCGGCCGCCTCCCGGTAGGCCTCGACGGCCACGTCCATGTCGCCGCTGAATGCCGTTGCGTCGCCGGCGATGGCTCGTCGGCGGGCCCGATCCAGCTCCGCTGAGGGAGCGGTCAGCGCCAGCGCCTCGTCGATGAGCTCGCGGGCCGATCGCGGGGCGCCCTCCGCAAGCGCGACGAGCGCTGCACGCTCGAGCCAGACGGCTGTCGTGGCGGCCAGGGCGGCGCGATCCGGCACCGAGCCCGGCGCCGCAAGCGTCGGCAGCGCGCGGATCGCCGCGAGGTACTGTCGCGCGATCGCCTCGGCCACCTGCTCGGTGCGCGGGCCGGCCGCGCCCTCCATCCAGGCCGCCAGCCGCGCGTGGAGCCGCGATCGCTCGGCACGGGCGAGGGTCGCGTACCCGGCGTCACGGAGCAGAACGTGGCGGTATCGATAGCTGGGCCCGAGGTCGGCCTCCGACGGTCCCTCGATCAGGGCTCGCACCCGGAGCCGCTCGACCGCCTCGGGGTCTCCGGCCTCCAGCGCCTCGAGCGCGAGGCCGGGGAAGGCCCGCCCGGCGACCGAGCCATGGCGGGCCAGGCGGCGGGCGCCGGGCGGCAGGTCGTCGATCTGCGCCGCGTAGATCGCCTGGACCGTGGCCGGCAGCTCAACGCCGGCTGCCGTCTCGTCGTCCAGATGCCAGCCGCCCTCGGCATCGGAAGACAGGATCCCGACGCTGATCCAGGTACGCAGCAGCTCCTCGACGAAGAGCGGGTTTCCGTCCGATCGCTCGGCGATGCGCGCCACGACGGGTGCGGGAAGGGCATCGCCCACCAGCGTTCGAACCAGCTCGTCGGTGGTGCCCGGATCGAGTGCCCCGAGGTCGATGCGCGTGATCCCGTCTGCTTCGCGGGGACCGCACCAGGCCGGCTCACGCTCGAGGAGTGAGGGCCGGGCGGTGCCGATCACCACGCGACCGTGACGGCTGGGGGTGGCGTGCACCCGATCCATGAACACCAGCAGGTCGGGACCGGCCCAGTGCAGGTCCTCGAGCAGCCAGGCGCTGGGACGGTCGCCCGCCAGGCGATCGAGGGCCTCGATCCAGGCGTCGAACCGGCGGTCGCGATCGGCGGCCTCGGCCGCGTCCGGTGCCCGGGCAGGGTCCAGCACACGGGACAGCTCGGCGGCCAGGACCTCCGCGCGGCCGGCGGCGACGCCCGCGCGGCCAAGGAGCGTGGCCACCTCTGCAGCCGCCGGGGTCCGCGCGCCCTCCGGCCCGCCGCCGTCGCCCCGCCACCCCGCGGCGGCGAGCGCCTCGGCGGCCAGCCGCCCGATTGACGCGAAGGGGGCGTCTGCCTCGTGGCGGACCTGCGCTCGCAGCAGCAGCGCGCCGTGCCGGTCATCGGCCGCGAGCTCGTCGAGGAGGCGGCTCTTCCCGACCCCAGGAGGGGCAACGACCAGGATGCGACGCGTCTTCCCCCCGGCTTCGGCGATGGCCAGCGCCAGGGTGGCGAGCTCCTCGCCACGGCCGAGCATGGGTGCGGACAGGCGGCCCATGGCGTGCTCTCGCGAGCGCGCCGGCAGAATCCCCGTGACGATCCAACCGCGGACCGGCTCCGCCTTTCCCTTCAGCGTGAGCGGACCGGTCTCCTCGAGCTCGGCGGCGTCGGCGACGCTGAGGGCCGTCGTCTCGCCCACGAGCACGCCGCCGGGCGGGGCGGCCGTCTGGAGGCGGGCCGCCGTGTTCACCGTGTCGCCCGTGATCCGCCACTCCTCGGGGCCGCCGATCACGGCCACCACCTCGCCGGTGTTGACGCCGACCCGCAGCTGGAGAGCCGCATCCTCCAGTCCGAGCCGGGGACCGAGCTGCTCGACCGCGGCCACAAGGGCCAGCCCGGCCCGCACGGCGCGCTCCGCGTCGTCGTCCCGCGTTCGGGGCAGCCCGAAGACGGCCATGGCCGCGTCACCGATGAACTTCTCGACCCGCCCGCCGTAGCGCGTGATGATTTCGCGAACGGCGGCGAAGTAGGCGTCCTGGACGGTGGCCACATCCTCGGCGTCGAGGCGCTCGCCGAGCGGCGTGAACCCGACGATGTCTCCGAACAGGACGCTGACGATGCGGCGCTCGACCGTCTGCTCGGGCTCCATCGGCCGATTGTGGCGGCCGGGTCAAGCGATCAGTGGCCGGCCAGGACCGCCGCGACCTCCGCCGGCTCCACGTCGATCCGCAGCCCCAGGAGCGTGGAGGAGCGCGGGGCGTCGACCGCCGCGCCCACGACGACGACCGCCGGCACCTCCATCTCCCGGCGCGGGACGAGCCGGATGGTGTGCCTGCCGACCGTGCAGACCGCGAGGTCGGCGACCGCCCAGAACTCGATCCCGAGCTCGCGCCGGTAGCGCGCGGCGAGGGCGGGCGGATCCGGCGTGGCGATGTCGAGGCGGGATAGGACGGCCGGACTGCCGAGGGGCTGGTCGAACGCGCGACGGGCCGCCATCGCCTCCGGGCCCCATTCCGCGCCCGTGTACGCGTGATGAATCAGGAACGGGACACCGTCTGGGCCAATGCGATCCGGGGCCGCGGTCCACCACTCCACGAGCTCCCCGTCGGGACGGCGGCGCGATCCGTGCTGGACCGCACCCAGCGTGCTCCCGTTGGCCTGCAGCTCGGGCACGGTTGTCTCGAGGCGATCGTCCAGGAGGGCGTACGTGGCCAGGCCCGACCCCTGCGCGTCGAGGGTCTCGACCGTCGCGCGGCCGACAGGCCAGCCAGACGCCGCCTCGCGATCCTCGACGGTGATGAGCTCCAGGTAGGCGCCATCGGCCAGGAAGGCGATGCGGTTTGCCGTGCCGGCGCCCTCGTGGCGGCCGCCCCCGTTGAATGCGAGGCCCACCCGGGACTCCAGCGCCGAAGCGGCGTCGTCCAGGTCGGGCACCGCGATGACCAGGTGGTCGATGCCGGTGACCATGGATCGATGCTAGCACCGCGGCGCCCGCCGACGCTGGTCCTGATCCGGTACGCTCGTGCCGTGAGCGACGAGTCCGTCGAACGACCACAGCCCGGCTCGCATGACCGGTCGACCCCGACCGGGACGCTGGAGACGAGCTCGGCGAACCTCTTCGCGGCGATGCAGGCCGCGCGCGAGGCCCAGGAGCACGCCGACGATGGCGGCGGCGCGCTGGCGGCCTTCTATCGGACCCTCATGAGCGGCACGGTGCTGCTTCCCGTTCCTCCCACGCACGGCGACGAGGCACGGGCTGCCCTCGAGTCTGCGGTGGACGACGACCAGGAGGTGGAGATCAGCGTGATGCTGGCCCGCGACGGCGCGGGCAGCCCGGTCAACGTGCTCTTCGGATCGATCGCGGCCCTGGCAGCCTGGTCACCGCTGGGGACCGCGAACCTGCCCATCCCGGCGCGCATCGCCTTCACCAACCTTGCGTCGAACGGGCTGCCGGCGATCCTGGATCCGGCCGGCCCCATTCCCTACGAGTTCACCGCGGAGGAGGTCGCCGCACTGGCCGCCGGCCGGCTGCCGGGTGGAGACGAGCCGCTCTTCGCGCCGACCCGTCGCTCGTCCCTGGCCCTCCGCCTGCCGGGCTCGGAGGCGCTGTCCCTGGAGTCGGCGCTCGCCCGCGACCTGGCAGCGTCCAGCGTGGAGACGGCCTACCTGGTGGAGTCCGAGACCGATGGCGTCCGCCGCCTCCTCCTGGGTCTCGTCGGCGGCGAGGAAGCCTCGGCCACCGTCGACGTGCCGGAGGGAACCGACGTCGTGTGGCTCGAAGAGCCGCTGCTGTCCAATGTGCGCGGGGTCGCGGATCCCTTCTACCGGCGTGGCACGCGATGAGCGACCACGATGGACTCCGGATCGAGCGCGCCGGACCAGGCGGCGTCGTCGCGCGCGTCACGCTGGCGCGACCAGAGGTCCGCAACGCGTTCAACGCTCAGCTGATCGCGTCGCTGGCGTCAGCGTTCGCGGCGCTCTCGACCGAGCCACCCGACCGCCTCCGGGCGGTGGTCCTCGCCGGCGAGGGCCGCTCCTTCTCGGCGGGCGCCGACATCGCCTGGCAGAAGGCCGCCATGGCCCTGAGCCTCGACGAGAACCACGCCGATGCCGGCCGCCTCCACGACATGCTGGCGACCATCGATCGCTGCCCCGTCCCGGTCGTGGCTCGCGTCCACGGGGCCGCGCTGGGCGGCGGGATGGGCCTCTGCGCGGTGTCGGACGTGGTGCTGGCCGCCGCAGACGCGCGCTTCGGGTTCACCGAGACGAAGCTCGGCATCCTGCCGGCCGTGATCGCCCCCTTCGTGGTGGCCAAGATCGGCGAGTCCCAGGCGCGCGCGCTGTTCCCGACCGGGGAGCGGTTCGATGCGCAGCGGGCCGCCGCCATCGGCCTGGTTCACGAGGTCCTCGCCGATGAGGCCGCGCTCGATGCCCGGGTCGAGGCGGTGGTCGCGGAGCTGCTGACGGCAGGGCCCACTGCGGCGCGCGAGGCGAAGGCGGTGATCCGCGGCCTGCGCGGGCTCGATGCCGACGCCGCCCGATCGCTCGTCCTGGGGATCGCCGCCCGCCAGCGCGTCTCGCCAGAGGGACAGGAGGGGCTGAGCGCCTTCCTGGAGAAGCGGCCGGCTGCCTGGCGCACGGACTGACGCTGGCCCTGCGTCCATCACCACCTCTGCGACAATCGCGACATGGCCGATGAGCTGCTCACCCCGCGCGAGGTCGCGGACGCCCTGGGCGTGACGCCGCGGACGGTCCAGCGCTGGGTGGCGAGCGGCAGGCTCCCGGCGACCCATGTTGGCGGCCGGGTCCGCGTGTCGCGCTCGTCGCTCGCCTCGGTGGCGTCGCCCGACCTGGTGCGAACCCGGGACGAGGCGGACGATTCGGTCGCCGGTCCGGGGATCATCGGCGCCATCCTGGTCGCCAACCGCGGGGAGATCGCGGCGCGAATCGCCCGCACCGCTCGTCGGCTGGGAATCGGGACCGTGGGCGTTCACCTCCCCGACGAGCGGCCGCCGGACGGGATGGACGAGGTGCGTACCATCCCGGCCTACCTCGACGGAGCCGCACTCATCGCCGCCGCACGCGCGGGGGGTGCAACGGCGATCCACCCGGGCTATGGCTTCCTCTCCGAGAACGCGGCCTTCGCAGCGTCCGTCGTCGCGGCCGGCCTCACCTGGATCGGGCCGCCCGCATCGGCCATCAAGGCCATGGGCGACAAGGCTGCCGCCCGGCGGCGCGCGGCCGGGCTGGGCGTTCCCACCCTTCCCGGCTACGACGGCGAAGCCCAGGGCGACGACCGCCTGGGCGCCGAGGCGGCCCGCGTCGGCTACCCCCTCCTCGTCAAGCCCTCGGCCGGCGGGGGCGGAAAGGGGATGCGGGTCGTCCGCCGGGCCGATGACCTGCGCGAGGCCCTGGCTGCCGCCCGCCGCGAAGCCGCCCGCGCCTTCGGCGATCCGCGGCTGATCCTGGAGCGCTACCTGGTCGGTCCACGGCACGTCGAAATCCAGGTCCTCTTCGACGCGCACGGGCACGGCATCCACCTGGGCGAGCGCGACTGCAGCACCCAGCGACGCAACCAGAAGATCGTGGAGGAGTCGCCGGCGCCATCGGTCACGCCGGATCTGCGCGAGCGGATGGGCGCTGCGGCCCTGAGGCTGGCCGCCGACGTGGGCTACGTGGGCGCGGGCACGGTCGAGTTCCTGCTGGCCGATGGCGGCGAGTTCTTCTTCCTGGAGATGAACACCCGGCTGCAGGTGGAGCACCCGGTCACCGAAGCGGTCACCGGTCGCGACCTGGTGGAGGACCAGATCCGGATCGCTCAAGGACGCCCGCTGGCCGTCGGGCAGGCCGACGTCACCCCCAGCGGGCACGCGATCGAGGTCCGCCTCTACGCCGAGGACCCCGAAGCGGGGTTCCTGCCGGCCACGGGACGCCTGCTGACGATCACCTGGCCCGCCGGCGACGGGCTCCGGGTCGACGCGGGGGTGCGGCAGGGGGACCAGGTGACGGACCGCTTCGACCCCATGCTCGCCAAGCTCATCGCGCACGGGCGGGACCGGTCCGAGGCGCTGCACCGGCTGCACGCCGCCCTGGACGCGACGCGGATCCTGGGCGTACGAACCAACCTGCGGTTCCTGCGCTGGCTCACGGCACAGGCGGTCCTGGTCGCCGGCGAGATGCGGACCGATACGCTTGCCGACATGAGCCTGCCTGCCCGGCCGGTCGCCGCCGACGCGGACTGGCGTGCCGCGGGCCGTGCGCTCCTCGCGGACGCGGCTCCGCAGACGGGACCCTGGGGCGGTGGCTGGCGGACGAATGCACCCGCCGCGGTGCGCCTGGTCGCCGGCGAGGCGGAGCGCAGCGTCGTCCTCGAACCCGACGATGCCGAAGCGGTGGTCGTGAGGGTCGATGATGGTGCTGCCCACGTCGACGTCGAGGGCCAGTCCGTGGCGTTCAGGCTGGCGCCACCACCGACGATCGAGGAGGCGGTCCGCCATGCCGCCGTCTCCGAGGGCCATGCCGCCCTCACCGCGCCCATGCCCGGCCGGGTCATCGCCGTCCGTGTCGCGGAGGGCACATCGGTCCACGAGCATGCCCCGGTGGTGGTCATCGAGGCCATGAAGATGGAGCACGCCGTCACGACCCCGCTCTCCGGGATCGTCAGCCGGCTCGCCGTGGCGGTGGGAGACCAGGTGCAGCGCGGCGACCTGCTGGCCGAGATCACCGCCTACGATGAGCCGGTGAGGACGGAGCGGTGAGCCAGCCGGAGGTTCGCATCTACGAGGTGGGACCCCGCGACGGCCTCCAGGCGGAGGCGGCCGTGGTTCCGCTTGGAGACAAGCTCCGCTTCTGCGATCTCCTGGCCGATGCCGGCCTGCGCGCGATCGAGGCCACCAGCTTCGTCTCCCCGAAGGCAATCCCCCAGCTGGCCGATGCCGACGAGCTGATGGCACGCCTGGACCGACGTCCTGGGGTCCGCTACTCCGCCCTCGTTCCGAACGTCCGCGGGCTGGAGCGGGCGGAGACCGCCGGGATGGATGCCATCTGCGTCTTCACCGCCGCGACCGAGTCCTACGCGCAGCACAACATCAACATGAGCATCGCGCAGTCGCTGGCCGCCTTCGCGCCGGTCGTGGCCACCGCCCGCGAGCGCGGCTGGTGGGTGCGAGCCTACGTGAGCACCGCCTTCGGCTGTCCCTACGAGGGGGAGGTGTCGGAGCGAGCGGTCGTGGAGGTGAGCCACGCCCTCCTGGCCCTGGGCGTCGACGAGCTGGGGATCAGCGACACCGTGGGCGCCGCCGGCCCGTCGGACGTGCGCCGGGTGCTGGGGGCGCTCCGCGGCGCCGGGATCGGCGCCGACGCCATCGGCCTGCACTTCCACGACACGCGGGGAACCGCACTCGCCAACGTGATGACCGCGCTGGAGCTCGGATTCCGCACCTTCGACGCCTCGACCGGCGGCACCGGCGGCTCGCCGTTCGCCCCGGGGAGCGCCGGCAACCTCGCGACGGAGGACCTCGTCTACCTCCTCGACCGGGAGGGGCTCCGGCACGGCGTGGACCTGGAGGGGGTGCTCGCCGCGGCGCGCTTCATCGCAGGCCCCCTGGGCCGGCCGCTCTCCTCGAAGGTCGGCCGCGCCGGGGGTTGGCCGACTGGGTAGGATTGGTGCCGATGGAGGGTCTCGAGCAGGCGGCTGCGCCCGAGGGAGACGCTGCGCCCACCCCACCGCCCCGCCCGGTGATCCTGGACGTCGACACGGGCATCGACGACATGGTGGCGCTGTTGATCGCGGCCACCGCGCCCGAGCTCAACCTGCGCGGGGCCACCTGCGTGGCCGGCAACGTCGAGCTCCAGCACGTCGCCCGCAACACCGGCAAGGTGCTGCGACTGGCCGGGCGGGGCGACATCCCGGTCAGCATCGGCGCAGCGCGGCCCCTCGTGCGGCGGCTGCGAACTGCGTACGAGACGCACGGGCCCACCGGCACCGGCTACGTCGAGATGCGCGGGGAGGACCGGGCGCTGGGGACCACCGAGTACACCGCCATCCCCGCCTCGCGCTATCTCGGCGCCCACGTCGATCGCCATCCGGGCGAGATGACCGTCGTGGCCCTCGGCCCGCTCACCAACCTGGGCGCTGCGGTGAGCGAGGAGATCGACCTGGCCGGCGGCCTGCGTGACCTGATCTGGATGGGCGGCACGCTGGAGGATCGGGGCAACACCACCGACACCGGCGAGTGGAACGCCTGTGTCGATCCCGAGGCCGCCGAGCTGTGCCTCCAGCGCGGGGCGATCACCCGGATCTTCCCGCTCGATGCGACGCAGGACGTGATCTTCACCATGGACGATCTGCGCTTCCTGCCGGACACCCACCTGTCCGGCATCGTCCGCGACGCCATTCGCTTCTACGTCGGCTACCACCGGCGGGCCGACGGGATCGACGGCTGCTACCTGCACGACCCGGTGACCCTCATCGCCTCGCTGCTGCGCCCGGACCTGGTCACCGAGTCGGTCAGCGAGCGGCTGGCGTGCGACACGAGCGAGGACCCGGCCGTGGCGGGAACCCTGTACCGAACCGATGCGATGGACCGGCCGCCGGTTACCATCGCGACGGCGATCGACGCCGAAGGCATGAAGGACGAGCTGCTGGCGCGCCTGGCGCGGGCGTGCGGGGCGCCGGCCGACTAACGCACCGACCGTAACGGAGGTTCGCACCGTGTCACAACGCTGGCTCCGTATCCTGGTCGCGATCGTCGCGTTCGCGGTGGTCGCCTACGTCGGGATCCTTCTGGTCGGGACCTTCAGCGGCGACAGCAACAACTGGGCACTCGTCACGGCCATCGCGCTCGTCACCGGGTTCGTCGTCTACGCCGGCCTCGAGTACCTGCAGACCGGTCGCCTGGACTCCATCTCGAGCCAGTTCGACACGCGGACGATCGTGCTCATGCCGCTCGCCATCGCCATCAACATCATCCTGGGCCAGACCGTGGCGGCGGCCCTGAAGATCCCCGTCTACCTCGACTCCATCGGCACCATCCTGGTGGGCGTGCTCGCCGGACCGATCCCCGGGGCGCTCACCGGCTTCCTGGCCAACATCCTGTGGACGTACGTCGTGCCGCCCCCGTTCCAGGGGAGCGCCTCGGCCGCCTTCGCCATCGTGGCGGCGGTGATCGGCCTGCTCGCGGGCCTGTTCGGTCGCCTGGGCTGGATGCGGCCGCGCCCCAACCGCTCCATCGGCGAGCTGGCGATCGGTGCCGTCGTCGCATTGGCAATCGTCGCCGGCCTCGCCTACTACGCGTACACCCGCTTCTACCCCACCGGGTTCGCCTTCTTCGGAGACCAGTCCAACATCGACGCGGTCTTCGTGATCCTCGGCTGGCTGGTGGCCGTCCTGTTCGTTGGTGCCATCGTCGGCTTCCTGGCCCTGCTCTTCCTGCGGCGCGACCTCACGGTCGCCTACGTCGTGGTGGCCGGCGTGCTGACCGGGGTGGTCGCCGCCCTCATCAGCGCGCCCATCGCAGCCAACCTGTTCAGCGGCGTCACCGGCGCCGGCACCGACTTCCTGGTGGCCGCCTTCCGCCAGGCGGGCTCCGACATCCAGGCCGCCACGTTCCAGCAGGGGCTCCTCTCCGACCCGGTCGACAAGCTCATCACCTTCTTCACCGTGTACCTGATCCTCAACGCCATGGCGCGCCGCACGAAGGCCCGCTTCCCGCAGGGTGAGCGGCTGGTGGGGTCGAACGAGGTGGAGGTCATCGGCTGATCGAGCCCGCCGCCGCCGCTGCCGTCCCGGCGTTCCTGCGCCCCGCGCAACCCAGCGCGTTCCATCGGCTGAACCCGCTCACCAAGGCGGCCCTGGCAACGGTCACGGCCGTCGCCGCGGTGGTGATGGGCGGCATCTGGGGGCCCCTTGCGCTGGGGGTCGTCGCCATCCTGGCTCCGGCCGCCGCCGCCCGGGTGCTGCGCCGGCTCGTGCGCACCTCCCTGCTGCTCTCGCTGCCGATCGCGATCTCCGCGCTGCTCATCAACCTGTTCTTCTACCCCGGCGGGCGCCAGGTGCTGCTGCAGCTGGGCCCGATCAGCGCCACGGCCGAGGGTCTCTGGTTCGCCCTCGAGATCCTGATCCGGATCATGGCCATCTCCGGCGCCATCACCCTCTTCTACCTCACGACCCGCCCCCAGGACCTGGTGGTCGACCTGGAGCGGCGCGGGATCTCGCCGCGGGTCGCCTTCGTGGCCAGCGCATCGGTGCAGACGGTGCCCGCCATGGTGGAGCGCGCGGCCCAGATCACGGCGGCCCAGCGCGCCCGAGGACTCGACACGGAGGGCTCCGTCCTGCGTCGGGCGCGCGGCATCCTGCCCCTGGTCGGGCCGGTGATCCTGGGCTCCATCGCCGAGGTCGAGGAGCGAACCATGGCCCTGGAGGCGCGCGGCTTCACGCGTCCCGGCCGTCGCACCCTGCTCTGGTCGCCCGCCGATGCAGGGTGGGAGCAGGTCCTGCGCTGGGTGCTGCTGGGGGGCCTCCTCGTCCTTGTCGCGGGTCGGGTGGCCGGATGGTTCGGCTGAGCCGATGCTGACCCTCGACCGCGTCTCGTACCGGTACGCCGGCGCCCCGCGTCCCTCGCTGCTGGACGTGAGCCTCGAGCTGCGCGACGGCGAGGTCGTGGGCCTGGTGGGCGCCGGCGAGGCGGGCAAGTCCACGCTCTGCCTGGTCGCCAGCGGGCTTGCGCCGCGGACCATTCGCGGGACCCTGGCCGGGCGGCTGCTGCTCGACGGCGCCGACACCGCCGGCCGCCCGATGCATGCCCTGGCCACCGAGGTCGCCATCGGCTTCCAGAACCCGGGCACCCAGCTCTCCGGCGTCGCGACGACGGTCTACGAGGAGGTCGCCTTCGGACCGATGAACCTGGGCATCCCGCTGCCGGACGTGATCCGGCGGACGGAGGGGGCGCTCGCCGCGCTGTCCATCACCGATCTCGCAGCACGGAACCCGGACCGGCTCTCCGGCGGGCAGCAGCAGCTGGTCGCGATGGCCGGGCTGCTGGCCCTGGCACCGCGCCACCTGGTCCTCGATGAGCCCACCGCCCAGCTCGATCCCGCCGGGACCCGCCTCGTCTCAGACGCGGTCCGGCGCCTGGCCGAAGGCGGGGCCTCGATCCTCATCGCGGAGCAGAAGACGGACCTGCTGGCCAGCGTCTGCGACCGGGTCGTGGCCCTGGCCGATGGCCGCATCGCAGCGCAGGACGACACCGACAGGCTGCTCGCCGACCCGCGCCTCATCGAGCTGGGGATCCCGGCGCCGTCCGCGGTCCGCATCCGGCGGCTGGCCGAGGGCGCCGGTGTTGCGGCGCCCATCATCGAGCGCGCGCTCGAAGCGGGTCGGGCCTGATGCCGACGCTCGAGATGGACGCGGTCGTCCACGTCTACCGCGAGAGTGGCGTCCGCGCCCTCGACGGCGTGACCCTCCGCATCGGTGCCGGCGAGCGGGTGGCGATCGTAGGGCAGAACGGAAGCGGCAAGTCGACGCTCGTCCGCCACTGGAACGGGCTCCTGCGACCCACACAGGGACGGGTCCTGCTCGACGGGCGTGACGTGGCCCCGCTGACGGTCGCGACCCTCGCGCGGAGCATCGGGCTGGTGTTCCAGGATCCCGACCGCCAGATCTTTGCCGGATCGGTCCGCGCGGAGGTCGAGTACGGCCCGCGCAACCTGGGCATGCGCGGCACCGGCCTGCGCGCCGCGGTGGAGGAGGCCCTGGCGTCGGTGGGGCTCGAGTCCGCGGCGCGCACGAACCCCTACGACCTCGGATCGTCCCGACGCAAGCTCCTCGCCTTCGCCTCGATCCTGGCCATGGGCACGCCGATCCTGGTCCTCGACGAGCCGACGACCGGCCAGGACGAGACAGGCGTGGACCGTGTCCGGTCCGTCATTGCGCGGGTCCATGCCGCCGGGCGAACCGTGGTCGCCATCAGCCACGACATGCGCTTCGTGGCAGAGACCTTCGACCGGGTGGTCGTCCTGCGCGGCGGAACGATCGTGCTCGACGGGACGCCGGCCGAGGTGTTCGCGGCGCCCGCCTGGGAAGCCCTGGCCTCGACCTACCTCGAGCCGCCGCTGGCGGCGGTCATCGGGGAGCGGCTCGGCCTGGGCTCGACGCCCACCGACGCGCGGCTGGTGGCCGCGCTCGCGGCAGCGCCGGAGCGCCAGAGCGCCGCTGATCAGTAGTAACCGGGCGGCGGGGGCAGCGGGTTGCCAGCCGCGTCGGTGCGCTCCTCGGGGGGCAGGTCGTCGCGATGCCGGCGCCCGCCGGTGGGACCGGAGATCGGCTCGGCCATCACCGAATGGGTCACCTCGTCCAGGCGCTGCGTGATCCCGCGCAGGCCCAGCTGGCGCAGCGCGGGGGCGAAGCGTTCGGCAAAGTCTTCGTCCCGCAGCAGTCCGAAGATCAGCGAAGCGTGGGCGCGGAAGAGCTTCTCCAGCGCCGCAGCAGACTCCCCGACGTTGACCTGGTTCAGGCCCAGCTGGCGGTCGAGCGTGCTCAGCGCCGCATTTGCCTCGCGACGCGTCTGCGTGGTGAAGTGCGGCGTCCGGTTGGTCAGGATCTGGGTACGGTGGATCGCCGCACGCACGCGGTCGTCACGATCCGACGAGGTCGAGGAGGTCATGGAGCCGATTCTACGGGGTCGAACCGGCTGGATGGAGGCTCTCGCCGATGCACTGGGCCGGGTGGAGCGTCCGATTCCGGTCGATCCGCGCTTCGCGCCGCGCGACAGCGGCGTTCGCGGCGGGATGCCCCGCTTCGATCGATCGACCTTCCCGCCTGCGCGCCCCGCCGCCACCCTGGTCGCCATCTACCCCGGTGAGGGCGGGGAGCTGACCGTACCGCTCACGGTCCGCCGGCCGGACATGCGTATGCACGCGGGCGAGGTCTCCCTGCCGGGCGGAGCCGTGGACGCCACCGATGCCGGGCCGGAGGCCGCAGCCCTGCGCGAGGCCAACGAGGAGGTCGGGATCCCGCCCGGGGCGGTCCAACTCCTCGGGCAGCTCGACGAGGTATGGATCCCGGTCAGCAACTTCGAGGTCCGACCGTTCGTCGGCGCCCTCGCCGAACGGCCACGGCTCCTGCCCCAGGCGGGTGAGGTGGCTGCCATCGTCGAGCTGCCCCTGCGACGCCTGCTGGCGCCCGATGCCGTGACGGAAGAGGAGATCGCCATTCGAGATTGGACACTCCAGGTCGCGGTCTATCGGTACGCCGGTCAGCGCATCTGGGGCGCGACCGCGCGCACGCTGGCGATGCTCGCCACGGTGCTCCGCGAGGCGCTGATCGTGGACTGAGAGGGGCGGCGACCGCGGGCGGCGCCGACGGTCAGGGGCGCCTCGTCTGGACCGAGGCGCCGACCTGGTGCAGGAGGCGGAGCAGCTCCCCGTGGTGTGGCTGCGGGGCGGCGATGACGCTCACCGTCGTCGAGCGGCGCTCCATTGCCCACCACGGACCGCCGTCGAGGTCCGTCACCGTGGCGCCCGCTCGCTCGGCGATCAGGCCCGCGGCCGCCACGTCCCACAGCGAGAGCCCGCCGTTCTGGATCATGGCGTCGAAGCGCCCCGACGCCACGTACGCGAGCCCCAGCGCTGAGCTCCCCATCCGTCGCCCGATGCGAATCTGCTTCGCGATCCGTCGCTCCCGCCAGATTCCGCCGCGCCCGATGATCGCCAGGCTCACCACGTAGTCACCCAGCGACTCCTTCTCGGATGCGTGCACCGGGACGCCGTTGAGATGAGCGGCACCATCGAGGGCGGCGGTGTACAGGTCGTCGCGCGCCGGGTCGAAGACCACGCCCACCGCCGGATGCCCATCGGCGACAAGCCCGATGGAAACGCAGTAGAACGGGATCCCGTTCGCGTAGTTCACCGTTCCGTCGAGCGGGTCGATCACCCATGTCCGCGTCTCGACATCGGGCGCCGCATCGTCCTTGCCTCGCTGGATCCCGCGCCCGGCATGCCGTCCCGATTCCTCGGCCAGGATCGCATCGCCCGGATAGCGCCCGCGGATAGCGTCGATCACCAGCCCCTCCGACCGGTAGTCAACATCGGTGACGACGTCGCGCCGGCTCTTGTACTCGACGGTTGCCACGTTCTCATAGCCGTCCTGCAGCACGCGGCCGGCACGTTGAGCCAGGTCGATCGCGAATGCGAGCTCGTCCGCCCATGCCGATACGGCTCCGGGCGCTGTGGCGGGCACCATGGCAGCCATCCTACCCGGTAAGTCCCGAGGCAGCGCTCGATAAGGCCCCCGCGTCACTCTTCAGAAGACTTGAAGACTTCGCGGTGGCCCCGGCGGGCACTCCCCTTTGCACCGGTTGAGCGGCTCCCCCGCGGGCTGCAGATCGCTGATGCCCTTCGGCGCGAGATCGTGCAGGGCGCTCTGCAACGAGGTGACCGCCTACCATCGGTCGAAGCCCTGGCGGCGGCGTTCGAAGTCAGCCTCCCGACCATGCACGCAGCGGTCATGACCCTGACCTTCGCCGGCCTGCTGCGGACCGAGCACGGTGTCGGCACCTTCGTCCGCGACGGCAAGGGGGACGCTGACCTCTCCCTGGCGATTCGGCGCGCAAACCGCTCCGAGCTGCATGGCCTGCGACGAGATCTCGAGCTGGCGGCCGGGGCACGGGCAGCGCGACAGCGTACCGAGCAAGATCTGCATCGGCTCTGGGTAGCGCTGTCGGAGCTGCGCATCGCACTGAGCAGCGAGCAGGCCACCTGGATCGCCGACGCGGATTTCGCGCTTCACGCCGCACTCGTCCGCGCGGCGCACAACACGTTCCTGACCAGTGTCCACCGTGCGCTCGGCAAGCGACTGCACCCCGATCTTGCCGGCCACGCCGGTCGACTGAGGCGCAATGTCCCCATCCTTGACCAGCATGCCCGGATCCTCGATGCGCTCGAGAGCCGGCGGCCGGCATGGATCGCATCGAGTCTCGCGGCCACGTTGTCAGCCGAGGCTGATCTGTCGGTCTGACAGCCCGGCATCCGGTCGCGATTGCTCCCGGCGGTATGCTCCCGACATGCCACAGATCCACCTCCACGCGGAGCCTGGCGACTACGCGCCGCTCGTCCTGCTCCCCGGTGACCCGAATCGCGCGCGCCGGATCGCCGAACGGTTCGACGGGGGAATCGAGAACACGCGGATGGTCAACGAGAACCGCGGGCTCCACGGGTGGACCGGCACCTACCGGGGTCGCCCGGTGAGCGTCCAGACCTCGGGAATGGGAACGCCCTCTTTCTCGATCGTCGCCGAGGAGCTGCTTCGGCTCGGGGCCCAGCAGCTGATCCGGGTCGGGACCTGCGGCGGTATAGCCCCCGGGATCCAGACCGGCGACCTGGTCATCGCCGTTTCCGCCTGCCCGGTCGATGGCGCCACCCGCACGTACCTCCACGGCGACCCGTACGCGCCGACGGCGGACTTCGGCCTGACCCATGCGCTCTATCACGCGGCCCAGGAGGCGGGGATCCCGGTCTGGGTGGGCCCGGTCGCATCGGTGGACGTCTTCTACAACGCCGATCCGGACTACGCGACCAAGTGGCGTGACCGCGGGGTGCTCGCCTTCGAGATGGAGGCCGCCGCTCTCTTCTACCTCGCCGCGCGGGCCGGCATCCAGGCCGCCTGCATGCTCACCGTCAGCGATGTCCTCTCCGAGGAGGTGAGCTCCGAAGAGACCTATCTCTCGCCGGAGGAGCTGAACGCGGCGGTCGACAAGATGATCGAGGTGACGCTGATCGCCGCGCCGACCGTCGAGCGGCTGAAGCGGCGACCGCGCTAGGGGGCTCCGGCCGGGTCGGCGGTACAATCGGCTCCTCCCGACGCACGCGCAGGAGGCCCTCCGCGACCGACATGACCGACATCATCACTCGTGGCGCCGCCAACCAGGCCGGTGCCCACGTCAACCCCAACGCCGCCGCCGAGGCGCAGGACTTCCTCCCCCTCAAGGGGATCGACCACGTCGAGTTCTGGGTCGGGAACGCGAGGCAGGCGGCCGCCTACTACCGCGCCCTGTGGGGCTTCACCCCGGTGGCCTATGCCGGCCTGGAAACGGGCGTCCGGGACCGGACCAGCTGGGTGATGGTCCAGAACGACATCCGCTTCGTGTTCACGGGTGCCCTCAGCCCTGACTCGGAGATCGCCGACCACGTGCGCACGCACGGCGACGGGGTTCACGACATTGCGTTCGCCGTGGACGACGCGACATCGGCCTGGGGGGAGACCACCAAGCGCGGCGCCCGATCCGCCCAGGAGCCGACCGAGGTCGAGGGGCAGAAGGGGGTGATCCGGCGCTCGGCGATCCACACCTACGGCGAGGTGATCCACAGCTTCATCGACCGCAACGACTACCGCGGCACCTTCGCCCCGGGCTACCACAAGGTTCGTCGTCCGGCGGCCGCGGCCACCGGGCAGACGCTCCTCGAGGTCGACCACTGCGTCGGCAATGTCGAGCTGGGCGACATGAACCGCTTCGTGGACTTCTACCGTGAGGTGCTGGGCTTCAGCCAGCTCATCCACTACGACGACAAGGTGATCCACACCGAGTACTCGGCGCTGATGAGCAAGGTCATGACGAACGGGAACGGGCGGATCAAATTCCCGATCAACGAACCGGCAACCGGCAAGAAGAAGAGCCAGATCCAGGAGTTCCTCGACTACTACCTCGACGAGGGGACCCAGCACATCGCGCTGCGCACCACCGACATCGTGGGGACTGTCGGCGCGTTGCGCGACCGCGGGGTCGAGTTCCTGGGCATGCCCCACGCCTACTACGAGGCGCTCCCCGACCGGGTTGGCGACGTGGGCGTGCCGATGGACGTGCTCGAGGAGCTGGGCATCGAGGCCGACCGCGACGAGGAGGGCTACCTGCTCCAGATCTTCACCCGCCCCGTCCAGGACCGTCCAACGTTCTTCTTCGAGATCATCGAGCGCCACGGCTCCCGCGGCTTCGGTGTGGGCAACTTCAAGGCTCTCTTCGAGGCGATCGAGCGCGAGCAGGCGCGCCGCGGCAACCTCTAGAGCGCGGACGAGCTCCGGGATTGGAGAGCGCGAAGCTTGGAGCGGAGAAGCGCGAGATAGCCTCGTGGGTCAGGGCAACTGGATGTCTCGTGCGTTGGCCCGGATGAATGACAGGAGAGCCTCGGACAGATCGCCCGCTGTGTCGTAGTAGGCCCGGTCGCACGCGCTCAACCGGCCATCACGGTAATCGTCGTCCTTGTCGATCGCGGCCAGGATGGACCCCGGCGTCAGTGGTCCGTCGACACTGAGCGAGGCAACCGCGCGCCGAGTCAAGGCAGCGACATCTCCGCGGCCGATTGCCTCCAGGGCAGCCTCGAGCAAAGGGACGTAGTCGGCAGCCGTCCTGAACAACCCGAGATAGCCGTCGCTGTTCACCTCTCGTTCAAGCGCTTCTACCGCGAGGACGACCCGCTCCGCGTGGGTCAGCTGTTCGGCCCCGATGCGTCCGGCCTTCATTCGAATGGCGTCCTCAAACGCGAGCACCACAGAGTCGATCCTGTAGGTCTCCGCGAGGGCGATCAGCTGCGCGGTGCTCTGCCCGGAATAGCCGTCGAACCAGCCACCCCCGCTCACAGGTCCGGCCCTCATTTCATGACACGGTCAGACAGAGGCCGAGGACATCGTCAGCGCCAGCCCAGCTCGGGGGCGACGTAGCGCAGGATGCCCTCGAGGACATGCGAGTTGTAGTCGACGCCCAGCTGGTTCGGGACGGTGAGGAGCAGCGTGTCGGCGGCCGCGATGGCCGTGTCCTGCCGCAGCAGCTCCACGAGCCGGTCCGGCTCCGCCGCGTAGGTGCGTCCGAAGACGGCGCGGGTCGTCTCGTCGAGGTACCCGATCTGGTCGCTCTCCTCATGGCCGCGTCCGAAGTAGCGGCGGTCCCGGTCGTCGACGAGCGGGAAGATGCTCCGGCTGACGGAGGTCCGCGGCTCCCGTTGATGGCCGGCGGCCTTCCACGCTGAGCGGAACGCCTCGATCTGCTCCGCCTGCTGGACGTGGAGCGGCTGGCCGCTCTCGTCGAACTTCAGGGTCGACGTCTGCATGTTCATGCCCAGCCGCGCCGCCCACTCCGCGGTGGCGTTCGTGGCGGAGCCCCACCAGATCCGCCCGCGCAGCCCCGGACTGAACGGCTCCAGGCGGAGCAGTCCCGGCGGGTTCGCGAACATCGGCCGGGGATTCGGCTCTGCGAACCCCTCACCGGACAGCAGGCGCAGAAAGGTCTCCGTGGTGCGGCGGGCCATCGCGCCGTCATCCTCGCCCTCCCGCGGCACGTGCCCGAAATGGCGGTAGCCGTCGATCACCTGCTCCGGCGACCCTCGGCTGATGCCCAGCTGGAGGCGCCCGCCGGCGATGACGTCCGCGGCGCCCGCGTCTTCGACCATGTAGTGCGGGTTCTCGTAACGCATGTCGATCACGGCGGTGCCGATCTCGATCCGGCTCGTCCGTGCGCCGACGGCGGCGAGCAGCGGGAATGGCGAGGCGAGCTGCTGGGCGAAGTGGTGGACCCGGAAGTAGGCGCCGTCGGCGCCCAGTTCCTCGGCTGCCACGGCCAGCTCGATCGACTGGAGCAACGCGTCGGACGCCGACCGCGTCCCGGAGTGCGGCGACGCCGACCAGTGGCCGAAGGAGAGGAACCCAATCCGTTTCACGACGGCTGATTCTATGCGGGCGGGCGAATCCGTCCGAAGCCGCTAGACTCGGGCTCCATGAAGATCGCCCACGTTCGCGAGCGCAACGCGCCGGCCGGCACGCCCTGGCGGCTGGCGGTTGCCCGCGACCCCGATGCGTCCCGCTGGCTCGACCTCGAGGAGGCGCGCCAGGGACTGGTCGTGGATGATCCGCGGCGGTCCCACAACTCGCTGCTCTTCCGCCAGCCGGTCACGAGCCTGGACGACCACCTGGCGCGCGGCCTGCGGGTCGAGACCCTGAGCGAGATCGTGGAAGGCTATGCGGAGGCGAGGGAGGACGACGAGGCGATCCTCCCCGCCGGTGACCTGCATTTCGGCCCGCCCATCCTGCGGCCGCCGGCGATCCGCGACTTCTACGCCTTCGAGCGCCACGTGAAGACCATGTGGGAGCGACGCGGCGGCACCGTGCCCGATGCGTGGTACCGACTGCCCATCTTCTACTTCGGCAACACGAGCGAGATCCGCGGACCGGGTGAGCCGGTCTGGGCGCCCCGCGGCTGCACCGAGCTCGACTACGAGCTCGAGGTCGCCGCCCTGATCGACACGCCGGTCGTCGACCTGGAGCCGGACCTGGCTGAGGAGGCCATCGGCGGCTACTGCATCTTCAACGACTGGTCCGCGCGCGACCTGCAGCGCGAGGAGACCACGGTGCGCCTGGGGCCCGCCAAGGGGAAGGACTTCGCGTCGACCATCGGTCCCTGGCTGGTGACCCCTGACGAGCTCCACGACGTCCGCGCCGGCAAAGGCTATGCGCTCCAGATGGAGGCGCTGGTCAACGGGATCGAGATCAGCCACGGGGCGTGGTCGAGCGCGCAGTTCAGCTTTGGCGAGATGCTTGCCCGCGCCTCCGCCGACGTGCGGATCCGGGCCGGGGAACTGCTCGGCTCCGGGACGGTGGGGAGCGGCTGCCTGCTGGAGGTCCGTGACGAGGTGCTCAAGCGCTACCTCGAGCCGGGCGACACGGTGACGCTGGCGATCGAGCGCCTGGGCACGCTCACCACACCCGTGGTCGATCGGCCGGAACGGCACGGCACGGCATGAGCTCCGACGCCAGCGCCGCTCCGGCGACCTATCGCGGGCGCGTGCGAGCCGTGCAGGCCCGCCTCGAGGCGCACGCCGCCGACGGACCGCCCTCCGGTCTGACGGACCCGGACCCGGGTGGAACCGAGCGCTGGGAGGCGGGCCAGGTCTGGGCGCACCTCGCGGAGTTCCCACCCTACTGGGGGGCGCAGATCCAGCACGTGGTGGATGGCTGGGCGGATCAGACCCCGGAGCCTGGCGCCGCGCGAGCGCCGGTCCGCTTCGGGCGCACGAAGGCCGATCCGAACCGCATTGCGGCCATCGAGCGGGACCGGCATGCCGATCCGTCGGCCCTCCTCGAGCGAGTCCGCCGCGAGATCGCGGCCGTCGCCGAGCAGCTCGACAGGCTCTCGCCTTCCGACTGGGAGGCGGTCGGTGCGCATCCGACCCTGGGGGCCATGACCATGCCCCAGATCGTCGAGGACTTCGTGGTCGGCCACCTCGAGGAGCATGCCGACCAGCTCGACCTGCTCCGCGAGCGCGCATGACCGGACCCGCTGAGCTCGTCGACCTGGCGCGCATCCGCGCCGCGGCGGAACGCATCGCGGGGGTCGCAGTACGGACCCCGCTCCTCCGCTGGGACGACCGGACCGAGCTGAAGCCAGAGAGCCTGCAGCCGGTGGGCGCATTCAAGATGCGCGGCGCGCACGCGAAGCTCACCAGCCTCACCGACGCAGAGCGAGCCGCGGGGGTCGTGACCTACTCCTCGGGCAACCACGCGCAGGCGGTCGCCCGTTCCGCCCGGCTGCTGGGCGTCCCGGCCGTCATCGTCATGCCGGAGAACGCGCCGGCGGTCAAGGTGGCCGGCGTGGAGCGCGACGGCGCTCGGATCGTGCGCTGCGGCCCCGGATCCGACGAGCGGCGCCGCATTGCGCAGGACCTTGCCGCCAAGCACGGCTACGCCATCATCCCTCCCTTCGACGACGCGGAGATCATCGCCGGCCAGGGAACCGCCGGGCTCGAGATCGCGGAGGACCGTCCCGAGGTGACGAGCGTCCTGGTGCCCATCGGCGGCGGGGGGCTGATCGCAGGGATCGCCGCGGCGATCAACGCGCTGGCTCCCGGTGCTCGCATCATCGGGGTGGAGCCCGAGGACGCCGCCGACGCGCAGGAGTCGCTGGCCCGCGGCGAGGTCGTCTCATGGCCCACGGAGCGCACCGGCCGGACGATCGCCGACGGGCTGCGCGTGTCCGCTCTGGGCGCCCTTCCCTTCGCCCACATTCGCGCCCTCGTCGACGAGATCGTCACCGTCTCCGACGCCGAGCTGCGCAGCGCCATGGGCCTGCTCGCCACCCGCGCGCGTCTCGTCGTGGAGCCGTCCGGCGCGGCGGCCATGGCGGCGCACCTGTCCGGTCGGGTCCCGCAGCCGGACGGCGACGACGCGCGGGTCATCGTGCTCTCCGGCGGCAACGTGGATCCGGGGCTGCTCGCCGAGATCCTCGCCGCTCAGTCCCGCTAGGCTCGACTCAGCCGGTCACGGTCAGGCCGCGCAGGAAGGCGACAGCATTCGGGCCGATGGCGTCGAGGGCGTACCCGCCCTCCTGGATGACGACGGCGCGACGACCCACGGCTCGGACCATCGCACCGATCCGCGCATAGTCGGGCGTGTCGATCGCCAGGTCGCCGATGGGGTCGCCGCGGTAGGTGTCGAAGCCCAGCGAGACGACCAGCGGCGCGTCGGCCCCGAAAGCGGCGACCAGCTCGCAGGCATCGGCCAGGGCGGCGGCATAGCCCTCGACGTCGGTTCCGGCTGCGAGGGGGAGGTTTCGCGTCGTTCCGACCCCCGCCGCGGCACCGGTCTCGTCGGCGTGGCCGGAGAAGTACGGAAATGCGCGTGCCGGATCGGCGTGGAGGGAGACGTACAGGACGTCGCTCCGCTCATAGAACAGCTGCTGGGTTCCGTTGCCGTGGTGGTAGTCGAGGTCGAGGATCGCGACGCGGGCGGCGCCATGGCGGACGAGCTGATCGGCCACGATCGCGGCGTTGTTGAAGAAGCAGTAGCCGCCGTACATGTCCCGTGACGCGTGGTGGCCCGGCGGCCGGCAGAGGGCGTACGCCACGGGCGCGCCGTCGATGACCAGGTCCGCGGCGGTGAGCGCCACATCCACGGCGACGCGGGCGGCGGCGTAGGTGCCCGCCACGATGGGGGTCGCGGTGTCGAGGCAGTGGGCACCCAGCCGGGCCGGGCGCGCCGTGCCCGCCCCCGAGTAGCCCCCGGCGGCATACGGGCCGACCAGGAAGGTGTCCGGGATCAGCGGGGTGCTGCCATCGGTGCCGCCGGCGACCACGGCATCGGCCCAGACGTGCTCGAGCAGGTCGAGCAACGCGGGCTCGTGGACGGCGGTGATGGGTGCCGGCCCGTGCTCGGTCGGCGCCACGAACCTGGCGAGGTCCGCACCGGCCAGGGCGACCTCGATGGCGGTGATCCGCTCAGGTCGCTCGAAGCAGGGAACCGGACGGCCGCCCATGATCTCCACCAGCCCGTCATGGGCCAGGTGGGCGTCCGAGGTTACGACCGCGATCGGCTGTGGCGGGGTCTCCACGCCCGGAGTGTACCGATCACGTCGCCTCCCGGCGCCATCGGCACTACACTGCCGGGACGTCCTCGCGCGCGGACGGCCCTGCTGACCCGCGAGCGGTGTACAGGGAGGCTTCGTGCTCGCATGACCGATGATCGCTTCGCCGTCGAGAGCCTGGGACGCTGTCCGCTCTTCAGTGGATGCGATGCTGGCGTGCTGCAAACCCTTGCCGGACACCTGCGCCTCCGTCGCTTCCGGCGCAACGAGGTGATCTTCCACCAGGGCGACGCGGGGGACACGCTGCACATCATCGCTTCGGGATCGGTCAAGATCGTGCTGCCCTCCGCGGAGGGCGACGAGGCGATCATCGCCACGTTGCGGCCGCCGGATTTCTTCGGCGAGCTGGCGCTCCTCGACAACCAGCCGCGTTCGGCGACCGCCACCGCGGTGGAGCCCACCGAGACGCTCACCCTCTTGCGCGGCGTCTTCCTGGAGCTGGTCAACGCGCACGACGAGCTGCGTGACGCGCTCCTGTCGGCGCTCGTGGCGGAGCTGCGACGCCTGACGGGGCATGTCGAAGAGCTCCACTTCCTCGACCTGGCCGGCCGGCTGGCCATGCGTCTCGCGGAGCTGGCGCGGGCCACCGCGCCCTCGGGGACCGGCCAGGTCACCCTGGACTGGCCGTACACCCAGTCCGACCTCGCAGCGATGATCGGCGGGACCCGGCAGAGCGTGAACAAGCTGCTCGGCAGCCTGATCACCGAGGGCCTCGTGCGCCTCGAACGCGACTCGCTGGTGGTGATGGATCCCGAGGCGCTGGCGGAGCGCGCCGAACGCTGACGGCTGTCGGCAAATTGACAACCCGGCTGTCACGGGCTCGCTGCAGCGCACTTGCGGCGCCGGGGTACGCTGCCTGCATCGATCAGCTCACATGATCTGACGAATACGAATCGCACCGAGCAGGAGGCGACCCCAAATGGCAGACCAGCGACCAGGCGGCGAAGTCCAGAAGAGCGACATCCAGCAGAGCGAAGACGACACCGCGGGACATATGCAGACCGCCAAGGGCGTCCATACCAGCGGTGTGCACACCTCGGGTGTACACACCTCCGGCGTCCAGACCTCCGGCGTCCACACATCGGGCGCGACTGAGGAAGACGACACCCAGGGTCACATGCAGACCGCCAAGGGCGTCCACACCAGCGGCGTTCACACCTCGGGCGTTCACACCTCGGGCGTTCACACCTCGGGCGTTCACACCTCGGGCGCGACTGAGGAAGACGACACCCAGGGTCACATGCAGACCGCCAAGGGCGTCCACACCTCCGGTGTGCATACCTCGGGCGTCCACACCTCGGGCGCGACTGAGGAAGACGACGGCGACCGATAGCATCCTGCTCGCGAACTGACCGATGGAGCGCCTCCAGGGCTCCACGGATCCAGTCCTCCACGCCGCGCTGCTGACCATCCGGGAAGCAGCGCGGCGTGGGGTTGTCGCCGGCCGCTTCGAGCCGGAGTCGGAGCAACGCCTCCTGCAGTCCATCGTCGACGCCACCGTCCGTCTCTTCGAGGCGGAGGCGGCGTCGATCGCGCTCTTCGAGAGCGACCCGGAGCGCCTGGAGTTCCGGGTGGCGGCCGGCCCCCGGGGCGCCGGCGCGGTCGGGATGTCCGTGCCTCCGACCCAGGGCATCGCGGGCTACGTCTTCTCGACCGGGGAGTCACTTGCCCTTTCCGACGTGGCGGCCGATCCACGCTTCGATCGGGTGGCGGCTGAGCGAACCGGCTACGTTCCCCGATCCATTGCCGCGGTGCCGTTGCTCGCCGGCGACGAGTCGGTGGGCGTCCTGCAGGTGCTCGACAAGCACTCGGCGCCCACCTTCACCATGCGCGACATGGAACTCCTGGCCGTGTTTGCCAACCAGGCGGGCGCGGCCATCGCGGCGACGCGCGTCCAGCGTGATCTGCCGATCCTGCTCGCTGCTTCGTTGCGCCAGATCGAGCCGGATCTCACGCCCGCCCAGGTCGAGGCCATCCTGGCCGCCGCGGCGGCCGACCTGGATTCGGCGTCCGGCACACCCTTCTGGACCCTCGTGGATGAGGTCAGCCGGCTCCGGGACATGGGCGAGGAGGAGCTCGATCTCGCGGGTGACATCCTGCGGGTCGTGGCCGAGCATCGAGCGCACCGCCGGCGCGGCCGCCGGGACTGAGCCCGATGCCGACCGCAGAGGAGCTGCCAGCCTGGTCCGAACCCTTCGACCCGGAACGCCGCGGCCGGCTCGCGCGGCTGCCGGCCCTGGACGCCATTAATCGCGAGTGGGCCTGGGGCGGCGCCACGGGGGCTGGGGTGAGCGTGGCGATCATCGACTCGGGGGTGGAGGGAACCCACCCGGCCGTCGGGGGCCGGCTCGTGGAAAGCTGGGCGGTCGAGCTCCAGGACGGCGAGGCGCGCGCGGTGCCGGACCCATCGGCGGCGGACCTCTTCGGTCACGGGACCGCCTGCGCCGGGATCATCGTGGGCATGGCGCCGGAGGTCGAGATCGTCTCGATCCGGGTCCTGGGGGCCGACCTGAAAGGCAAGGGCGCCGCATTCGCGGAGGGCCTGGAGAAGGCGATCCAGCGGCCGGTCCAGGTTGCCAACCTCAGCCTGTCGAGCAAGAGCGAGACCCTCTTCCCGCTGTTCCACGAGCTCGCGGACCAGGCGTACTTCAACCGCGTCGTGCTGGTCAGCGCCGCGAACAACGTCGCGGGCCCCAGCTATCCATCGCTCTTCAGCTCGGTCATCAGCGTCGCCGCCAACCCGGAGCCGGACCCATGGCGCTTCTACTACAACCCGGCGCCGCCGGTGGAGTTCGGAGCCTGGGGTGTCGACGTCCCGGTTGCCTGGCGAGATGGCGGACAGACCGTGGCCACCGGCAACTCGTTCGCGGCGCCCCATATCACCGCGCTCGTGGCCCTGATCCTCTCCAAGCACAGAGGGCTGACCCCCTTCGAGGTCAAGGCGATCCTGGCCGCCGTGGCCAACAACGAGCGGGCGGCCGAACCGGGAGCAGCGTGACGACGGCGCGTCGAACGGGCAACCGAATGACCGGCCACGAGGGCCGGCCATTCGTTCATTGGGGGGAGTCGGCCTAGCGGTCGGCACCCTCAAGTGGTCCGCTGCCGGCGGGCCGTTCCGCCGACTGCGTGCCGGAGAGTCCGGACGGCGTACCGCTGTCCGCGCGCTCCTGGAACCCGCTCTGCCAGGGCTTGCCAGTCGCCGGATCGATCCCCGTCGCGGTGTTCGCCGACGTCCCCGCGGCGGCCGCCGTTCCAAGGTCGACGCCCTGCTGCAGCCCGGTGCGGGCCGGCTGGCCGGTCGCCGGATCGACGCCGGTCACCGTGGAGGCCTGCGCCGGTGCCGCCGCATCGGGTGCCGTGATGTCGGCGCCCTGCAGCATGCCGCGCCCTGCCGGTCGCTCGTAGGCCTGCACCTGCGCGGGGTAGCTCACGTCGCTCGTCGCCGGCTGGCTGGTGATGGCGATGGCCCCTGCGGAGCCCACTACCAGGGTTCCGGCCAGGACGCCCGCCGCCAGCAGGTTGCGGCGGAACTTCTCGGCATCCTCGAGGCTCGGGAACCGGAGGCTGATGGCGTGCCCCTCGACGTCGTCATCGTCGTCCATCTGCAGGTTGATGGCGACCGAACGCTGAGCGACCTGGAAGACGTGGCCCTCCACGTCGGATGCCGATGCCGGCGCCAGCCGAACCGAGATGGCGCCGCTGCGCCGCGCGATCCGCTCGCGCAGACGCGCCTCCGCCTTCGGATCGGCGATGTCCATGGCCACCCGCTGCTCCCCGATGGTCAGGGTGTGGCCCTCTGCCGCGCGTTCCATGTGCTGTACCTCCAATGCGGTGCGGGCCCAATCGGGTCCTTGCGTTCCGTATGGCATGCATCCTATGCCCGCCCATGCGGCGACACCTAGCGCACAGCGGACAGGCCCGGCGTCGCACGGCGGACAATGCGGCATCGCTCCGGGGATCGCGCTGATCGGCGGTCGGACGGCCGCGGGTGGTACGCGCTGCCCTAGAATGCCGAGCCTGATGCAGCGGGGCCTGGCACCCAGCGCACGGCGATCCATTCCCGCCCGAGTGCAGTCCGCTCACGGCACGGTTTGCCGGAGGACGTCGGAAGGGTGAGCGGCCGCTGCCCTGACTGCGGGGCCCTCGTCCCTGAAGGAGCACGCTTCTGTCCCAGCTGCGCCCATCCCCTGGGTGCATCGTCCGGTGAGGAGTCGCGCCGCCAGGTGACCGTGCTCTTCAGCGATGTCACCGGCTCCACGGCGATCGGCGAACGCCTCGACCCCGAGTACCTTCGCGGCGTGATGTCCCGCTACTTCGCCGCGGCCCAGCGCGCGATCGAGCGGCATGGTGGCACGGTCGAGAAGTTCATCGGTGACGCGGTGATGGCGGTCTTCGGCATCCCGGATCTGCACGAGGACGATGCCCTGCGGGCCGTCCGCGCCGCCATTGACGTGCGCGAGGCCGTGCGCGGCCTCAGCGCCGAGGTGGAGGCACGCCACGGCCTGCCGGTCCAGGTCCGGATCGGGGTGAACACCGGGGAGGTGGTGGCAGGGGACGCGACCGTCCGCCAGCAGCTGGTGACAGGCGATGCCGTGAACGTCGCCGCGCGCCTGGAGCAGGCGGCCGATCCCGACGAGATCCTGATCGGGCCGCTCACCCGACACCTCGTGCGAGACGCGGTGCGCGCCGAGCCCACTCCGCCGCTGTTGCTGAAGGGCAAGTCCGAGCCGATCACCGCCTGGAGGCTGGAGGCGACAAGTCCGGACGCGGAGTCCCACGCGCGGCGCCTCGACGGCCCGATGGTGGGTCGGGAGTCGGAGCTCGAGCAACTTCGCGCGCTGCTCGCAGCCGCGGTGGAAACGCGCAGCTGCCGTCTGGTGACCATCATCGGGGCGGCGGGCATCGGGAAGAGCCGGCTCGTGCACGAGTTCGTGGCCGGGATTCGCGGCGAGGCATCGGTCCTGCGCGGACGCAGCCTGCCGTACGGTGAGGGCATCACCTACTGGCCCATCGCGCAGGCCGTGCGCACCCTCGCAGGCGTTCGCGACACCGACGATGCCTCCGCTGCGCAGGCGCGCCTCGCCGAGCTGACGGCGGAGCTACCCGATGGCGATCGCATCGCGGCGGCAATCGGGGGTGCCATCGGGCTCGGGGGCGAGGTGGTCGCTCGCGAGGAGATCGGCTGGGCGGTGCGTCGTCTGCTCAGCGCCCAGGCCCGCATGAGGCCGTTGGTGCTGGTCATCGACGACGTCCAGTGGGCGGAGCCGACCCTCGTCGACCTGCTGGAGTCGATCGCGATGCTCACCGTCGACGCCTCGATCCTGGTGCTCTGTGTCGCCCGTCCGGAGCTCCTCGACGTCCAGCCCGGCTGGGCGCAGAGCGTCACCGGCTCCCAGGTCCTGCGCCTCGAACCCCTGGCGCCTTCGGCAATCAGCGAGCTCGTCGAGAACCTGACCAGTGGCGACGGGGTGGAGGCGGGGCTCCGGGATCGGCTGGCGCAGGTCGCGGAGGGAAACCCGCTCTTCCTCGAGGAGCTGATCGCGACCCTCGTCGAGGACGGCGTCGTGCGCAACGACCATGGCACCCTGGTGCTCGCCACGAGCGACGCCGAGATCCGAACGCCGCCCACCATCCAGGCGCTCATCTCGGCGCGTCTCGATCGGCTCGAGCCGAGCGAACGCTCCGTCGCGCAGCGCGCGTCCGTCGTCGGCCGGATCTTCCAGCGCTCCGCCGTCATCGACCTCTCGCCCGACCCGGAGCGCTACTCCGTCGAAGCTCGGCTGGTCGGGCTCGTCCGTCGCGAGGTGATCCGTCCCGACACGGCCGGCCTTGACGGCGACGATGCGTTCCGCTTCCGCCATCTCCTCGTTCGAGACGCGGCATACGACGGGCTCCCGAAGAGCGAGCGAGCGGCGCTGCACGCGCGCTTTGCCGACTGGGTGGTCCGGACCAAGGGCGAGCGGCTGCCCGAGTATGAGGAAGTCGTGGGCTATCACCTCGAGCAGGCCCACGCGTACAGGCGGGAGCTGGGCGAGGACGAGGTCGCGCTGGCCGAGCTCGCCGGGCGTGCTGCGGACCACCTCGCTGCCGCGGCCGACCGCGCGTTCGATCGGAGCGATCTTCCCGCGGCAGCCGGCCTCTTCCAACGGGCGATGGCCGCCTTGCCGCCGGACGACCATCGGCAGGTGCGCTGGGGCAGCGCCTGGTCCGACGCCCTGGTCCAGCTCGGACGCATCGACGAGGCTCGCGCGGTCGCCGACGGGGTGGCGCGCGCCGCGGCGGCGAGCGACGATCCGCGGGGTACAGCCTGGGCGGCGGTCAGCCGACTGCGGGTGGACCTCTACGCGGGAACCTTCGACGTGGCGCGCGGCCGCGCCGAGATGGAGCGGGCGCTCGCGACCTTCTCGGCGGCGGACGACGAAACGGGTCTGACCCACGCCTGGCTGAGCCTTGCCCATACGCGCTGGTACGAGCTCCTCGGCCAGGCCAGCACCGACGCCTTCGAGGAGGCGTTTGCTCACGCCCGCAGGGCGGGCCGGGTCAGTGACGAGGTGAGCATCGCCATGTGGCTGACAGCTGCCTACGCGTGGGGCCCGATCCCGGCCCGCGACGGTCTCGACAAGCTCGACCGCCTGGAGGCTGAGCTCCGTGACCGGCGACTCCTGGGTTCGATCGCGCGATCGCGGGGCGGGCTCCTGGCGTTTCTCGGGCGGTTCGCAGAGGGGGAGGCAGAGCTCGCACGGTCCAGGCAGCTGTTCGATGAGCTGGCGATGCCCTACGAGGGAGCCCAATGCGGTCAGATCACCTACGTCCTGGCCCAGTTCTCGGATGACCTCGCGCGACTGGTCCCCGACATCGAGCAGGCCTGCGACTCGCTCGACGCGCTCGGCGAACGATCGCTGCTCTCGACGTCCCTTGGCCAGCTGGCGATCGCCTACGCCGACCTCGGTCGGGCCGAGGATGCGGAGCGGACCGCGACCCGGTCGCGGGAGATCGCCAGCCCGGACGACAGCGCGACCCAGTTGCTGTGGCGAACAGCGATGGGCCTGGTGGCCTCGCTTCGCGGTGACCACGACGCTGCGCTCCAGCTTATCGAGGGTGCCTTCGGCGCAGCCCGGAGCTCGGACTTCTACCCGCACGCGGCCGACCTCTTCGTCCACGCCGGAGAGATCCGCGCGCGCGCCGGGCGCCGGGACGCCACGGCGATGTTCGATGCGGCCCGTACATGCTCCGCCAGCAAGGGCGCTCCCGCCGGCATTGCCTGGGTCGATCGGCGTGAACGGGAGGCGGCGCGCCGGGCTGCCGGCGGCTGAATCGGTCCGGCTGGCGTCGGTCCGGCACCCGGGCCGTCGGTAGAATGGGCCCGATGTTCTACGTCCAGCGCGGCCAGGTGCCGCACAAGCGCCACACCCAGTTCCGCAAGCCCGACGGCTCGCTCTACGCGGAGGAGCTCTTTGGCGTCGAGGGGTTCGCGGGCCGAGCGAGCCTCCTCTACCATCACACGCCGCCCACCCAGACGAACCACGTCGAGAAGGTGGGGGACGTCACGGTCGAGCCGGCGGAGGAGGATCGTTCCGGGCCGCATCGGCACCACCTGGTCAACACCAAGGACGTCGAGCCGAGCGGCACCGCCATCAGCGGGCGCATCCCGCTGTTCACCAACGCGGACGTGACCTTCGGGGTGGTTCGCCCGGCCGAGCCGATGGCGCGCTTCTACCGCAACGGCGAGGCGGACGAGATGTTCTTCGTCCACGAGGGTGCCGGCACCCTGGAGACGGTCTTCGGGCCCATCCCGTACGGGCCCGGCGACTACCTCGTCATTCCCATCGGGACCACGTACCGGCTCATGCCGGGCCCGGAGCCGCAGCGCATGCTCTGGCTCGAGTGCCCGTCGGAGATCGAGCCACCGCGCCGCTACCGCAACGACTACGGGCAGCTGCTCGAGCACTCGCCGTACTGCGAGCGCGACATTCGGCCCCCGGACGAGATGGCGCCGAACCTGGAGACCGGGGACTTCGTGGTCGAGATCAAGACCCGCGGTCGCATGACCGCGTACCACTACCGGCACCATCCGTTCGACCTCGTGGGCTGGGACGGGCACCTGTGGCCCTTCGCCTTCAACATCGGCGACTTCGAGCCGATCACCGGGCGCGTCCACCAGCCTCCGCCGGTCCATCTCACCTTCCAGCCGCGCAACTTCGTGGTCTGCAGCTTCGTGCCCCGGAAATTCGACTACCACCCGCTCGCCATCCCGGCCCCCTACAACCACAGCAACATCAACTCGGACGAGGTCATTTACTACGTCGCCGGTAACTTCATGAGCCGCCGCGGCGTGGACACCAGCTCGTTCACGGTCCACCCCGCCGGCATCCCCCACGGCCCGCATCCCGGAACGGTCGAAGCCTCCATCGGCAAGGAGGCCACGGAGGAGCTGGCGGTCATGATCGACACGTTCCACCCCCTGCACCTGACCCGTCAGGCGGTGGCGCTCGAGGACGACCGCTACCCGTACAGCTGGCTGCCGCCCGAGGACGCGGAGGCCGCGGCCCGCGAGCTCTCCGAGCGGGGCCCGGAGGCATTCCCCGACTGAGGCGGCACCCATGCAGCTCGGGACCTCGTTCGATACCCGCGCGGACCCCGCGACCGCGTTCGCGTACCTTGCCGACTTCGCCCACATCGTCGAGTGGGACCCGTTCATCGTGCGGGCCGACAGGCTCGAGGATGGCGAGCCGCGGGTCGGGTCGGGCTACCGCATCATCGGCCGGGTCGTCGGTCACGAGATCGCGCTCGACTATCGCACCGTGGCGCTCGACCCGCCGCGCCGGATCCGGCTGGAGGGGCGGGCCGGGCGCACGTTCGACGGCTGGGACCAGATGACACTCACGCCGGCCGCATCCGGCGGGACGACGATCCGCTACGACGCCGAGGTCCGCCTCCACGGCCCGGCTCGGCTGCTGTGGCTGCTCGCACCGATGGCATATCTCGCGATGCGGGTCGGATTCAGGGGTGGGCCGCTGGCGGGTCTGCAGCGCTGCCTCGACAGCCTCGCGCCGGGGTGACTGCCGAAGGTCCTGACCAAACGCGCCGGTGGCAACTGGACGCGGGGCCACGCGAGCGCGAGCATGGAGCCGAACACGAGCCACCGGCCCTCCAGCCGGGTCTCCCACAGGCAACCGAAGCGACGAGGTCAGCCATGGCCGATGCCACCGCCATCCCGATCAACCTGTACGAGAACGACCGGGAGCTGATGATCACCGCTCCGATGCCCGGCGTCGCCCCCGAGGACATCGCGGTCGAGGTCACCGAGGACGGCCGCCTCACCGTGCGGGCCGGTGAGCATGGACCAGGCCAGGAGCGCATCGAGTACCTGCGACGCGAGTGGAGCTACGGGCCGTACGCCCGGACCATCAAGCTGCCGCGAGCCGTCGACGCGGAGCGCGCCAACGTCGCGTTCGGCAACGGCGTGCTGAGCATCACCTTCCCCAAGACGGGAGCGACCATTCCGCGGGAGATCCGCATCGATCGGACCGGCCATGCCCGCGGACTCGCGGTGGGCCATGTCGGGGACCGAGGCGGAGCGGCCGGTTGATCCTGTACTTCCTGCGCCACGGGAAGGCCGAGCCACACCACGGCGACGATGCCGGGCGCCACCTCACCGACGCGGGTGCCGAGGCACTGCGCCGGGCGGCCGTGCTCTGGCGACGTCTCAACCTCCGGCCGCAGGTGATCCTCACCTCGCCCCTGGTCCGGGCGCGCGAGACCGCGGAGCTCTTCCGCGAGGGGATCGGGAGCCGCCACGAGCCCGTCGCCGATGCTCGGCTGGAGCCCGGGGCCAGCTGGGCCGACCTCGCCCAGGCCATGGCCGCGCACCCGGACGCGCGCCGCGTCCTCTTCGTGGGGCACCAGCCGGACCTCGGGTCCGCGGTCGAGCTGCTCACGGGCGCGACGTCGGTCAGGCTGCGCCCGGGGTCGCTGGCGTGCGTGGAGTTCCCCGGTGTACCGGAGCCCGGAACCGGGGAGATCGCCTGGCTGCTGGATCCGGACCTCTACGCATCGGCGGTGGACGGCTAGACTGGTCGACATGCCAACCCTCGGCCTGCGAATGCTGCTCCTCTGCGATCACGCCCTCACCGGACAGGACGGGAAGATCAGCGCCATCGGCATCTTCGGCCAGATCAACGTCGCCCGGCTGCCTGCGGTCCACCCCCGGCTCTTCATCGTGGCCGTCCTGGACGCGGAGCCGGGGACGCACGACCTGACCCTGCAGGTCGTCTCGCCACGAGGGGCGCCGCTCCTCGAGCGGCCGCCGCAGCTGCACATGGAGGTCCCGGATGGGACCACCACGGCGAACATCGTGGCCGACCTCAACGGCCTCGAGGTCCGGGAGCTGGGCCGCCACGAGGTCGAGCTGCGCGAGGGGGATCGGCTGCTGGGCAGCGCGACGCTCTCCGTGAACCTCATGTACCAGCCGGGGGGTCCGGCGCAGGCCTGACTCCGGGTCAGGGATCGACGAAGACGTCGGTCCCCATGGCGTGGTAGCCGCCGTCGACGTGGATCATCTCCCCGGTCGTCATGGCGGACCACGGTGAGAGCAGGAAGGCGGCCATCTGGCCCACCGGGGTGGCGTCGGTCATGTCCCAGCCCAGTGGTGCCCGGCGCAGCCAGGTGTTCGAGATCTGGTCGAAGCCGGGGATCGACTTGCCGGCCATGGTGCGCACCGGCCCGGCCGAGATGGTGTTGACCCGGATCCCGAACGGGCCAAGGTCGCGGGCCAGGTAGCGGGTCACCGACTCGAGCCCCGCCTTGGCGACCCCCATCCAGTCGTAGATGGGCCAGGCGAAGCGGCCATCGAAGTCGAGGCTGACCACCGATGCGCCGCCATCGGCGCCGGCCACCTTGAGCGGCTCCAGCAGGCCCACCGCCAGGGCCTTGAGCGAGTAGGCGCTGGTCTGGAACGCCGTGGCAACGCTCTCCCACGGCGTGTTGAGGAAGTTCCCGCCCAGCGCGTCCTGCGGCGCGAAGCCGATGGCATGCACGACGCCGTCGACGCGCCCCCATCGGCGCAGCAGCTCTGCGCCCACGGCCTCGATGTCCTCGGCCTGGTTCACGTCGAGCTCCAGGACGTCCGGCGTGGTCGGCAGCCGCCGCGCGACCCGCTCCGTCAGGGACCTGCCGCGCCCGAAGCCGGTGAGCACCACCTCCGCGCCCGCGTCCTGTGCCACCCGCGCGATGGCGAAGGCCATGCTGTCGTCGGTCAGCACGCCGGTGATGAGCAGTCGCTTGCCCTCGAGCAGCACAGCCGCGGTACCTCCGTTGGGTTCGGTGAGCGTTGCGGCGGAGTGTACCGGACGCCCGCGACCGGGCGCGGCGGTACCCTTATCGAGCGATGATGGTCCACCTTTACGACTACGACGTGCCGGCCGCCGATCCCGCGAACGGCGTGCCCAGCCTGCGCGAGGCCCTGGCAGGGCTGCCGACGGCGGAGCGCAAGGTGCTGCTCGCCGGCCTCTTCAAACCGGAGCGCATGCCCGGCAGCATGGAACGCCTCTCGACCCTGGTGGCCGACATCGACGTCAGCTTCACCGACCTCCTGGCCGTGCTCGACAACGGCAGCCGCGCGCGGCGCTTCGTGGCCATCGACGAGTCGAAGGCGATCCTCGACCGGCACCTGCCCGGGTCGGCGGTGAGCGGCACCCACGACTGGGACGTCGCCCGGCTCCATGAGCCGTACGGCGACGGCACGTACCACGGACGCCTGTTGAAGCGGGTCCGGAACCAGCTGCGATCGGTCAGCACGCGGGAGGCGCTCACCACGCCGTTCCTCCTGCGCCGGGAGTGGCGCTCGTGACCCGCCGCAAGCGTGGCCGCCCGTACCAGCCCTACCCGGAGCGCAGCAACCCGTGGGTCGCGAGACTCCTGGTGGTGATCGTGGGCGTGGCGATGGTCGTGACCGTGCTGGCCTACGCCTTCACCCACTGAGCAACCCGGTGGGGGCTGCGGTCAGTCGAACCGCAGCGGCCGGGTGGTGAGCACCTCATCCACGCGGCCCTCCCACTCGGCGCGCGGCGCGTCGCAGTACAGCTCGATCTCATTCCCATCGGGGTCGGCCGTGTAGATGGAGCGGGTCACGCCGTGGTCCACGGCCCCCTGGAGCAGCCCGTGCTCGGTGAGCAGGCCATGAGCGGCCCGCAGCTCGTCCATCCCCGCGAGCTGGATCGCGACGTGGTACAGGCCCACGGCCGAGTGGAGCGCCGAGGGCGCCTGGTCGCCGACCCGCAGCAGCGCCAGGTCATGGTGGTTCTCCCCGGTGGCGGTGAGGAAGATCATCACGTTGCTCATCTCACCGGCCACCCTGAAGCCCAGCAGGTCGCGGTAGAAGGTCAGCGACCGGTCGAGGTCGCGCACCTTGAGGACGACATGTCCCACCCGGAGCGGACGGATCATTGAGCCGATGCTACCAGCCCCTCCCGACCCCGCCCTCGCTGCGACACGCGGCCGCCGCGCCGGAGCATCTCCGTCGCCGGGATGCTGGTCGAGGAACGCCTACAGGTGAATGGTGACGGTCACGATCCCGGCGGAGGAGCTCTTGTCGGTGACCGCGGCCCACGCCTCCGGCGAGAGGTCGGCGACCCGCTGGTCCGTGGTGCCCCAGTAGCAGCCGCAGTAGTCCACGACCGGGAGGCGGACGCACCGATCCGCGCAGACCGTCACGAAGCGACCTGCCGGCGGCGGGTCGTAGTGTCCGCCGAGCGCCCCGGGCAGGGCCACGACCGCCACGCCCCGCCAGCCCGCCGTGCAGCAGTACCACGTCGCCCTGCCGGTGATGGTCGTGCCGCCGGTTGGCGGCGGTACCACGCGGACGACGGGCCTTGGCGTAGCCACCACGCCGTAGGTGACCGTGGCCCGTGCCGTGCCCGGCGTCGGGAGGGGGACCGGCACGAGCTGTTCGACACTGACGGGTGCGGAGACCTCCTGCAGGCTGAGCGCGGCGGAGGCGGCACGGCCGGCGGGCCCACGATCCAGGGTTGGGAGTGGGCCGTTCACGGCGACGTCAAGGAGCCGTTGCGTCTCCGGCGGCACGGGCGAGGCTGACCGTGCGCTGAGGGGCACGATCATGGCCATCGCGATGGCGAAGGCGACGGTCCGCACGGCGACGCGCCGCAGGAGGTCCGGCAATAGAATCCTCGCTGGATACGGATCGATCGACTGTCCCGCGCGCCCGCGGGCCGGGGAGGCCACCGCGCGAAAACGTCCATGCCAAGGTACCGCAAGTCCGACCCGGCTGTCGAGAACCACCAGACCCAGGACCATCGTCCGCCACGTGCGGGCACCCGCAGGAGGCACAGACCATGGCAGAACGCGGATCCGGCCGCCGAAGCGGAGCGATCACCAGGCGCGGGGCTGCCAGCCGGCCCACCGAGGACCAGCGCTTCCTGCAGCGCCCCCAGCCCGCCGCGTTCCTGGACACCGACACCTGGCGCACGCTGCGCATCCTGGGCGAATTCGTCGAGGGCTTCGATGCCCTGGCCAACATCGGCCCGGCGGTCAGCATCTTCGGCTCCGCGCGGGTTCGGCGCAGTGACCCCTCCTACCGGCTGGCACGCAAGCTTGCCGGCAGGCTGGTGGGCGAGGGCTTCGCGATCATCACCGGTGGCGGCCCGGGGATCATGGAGGCAGCCAATCGCGGCGCACAGGAGGCCGGCGGGCTCTCCATCGGCTGCAACATCGAGCTGCCCTTCGAGCAGGACCTGAACCCGTACGTCGATCTCGGGATGCAGTTCCGCTACTTCTTCGTGCGCAAGACCATGTTCGTGAAGTACGCGGAGGCGTTCTGCATCTTCCCGGGTGGCTTTGGAACCCTCGACGAGCTCTTCGAGTCGTTGACCCTCATCCAGACCGGAAAGATCGAGCATTTCCCGGTCGTGCTCTTCGACCGCGCCTACTGGAGCGGGCTCTTCCGCTGGATGCGGCGGCGGGCTCTGGCGGAGGAGAAGATCACCGTCGACGATCTGCGGCTCTTCACCCTCACCGACGACGTCGACGAGGCCTGCGATGCGATCCTGGCCCGTCGTCGGGCACATCAGGCCGAGCTGACCGCACGCAAGGCGGCCGGCGATGCGGCAGAGGAGATTCGCGACTCCTGAGCCGGGCGCCGCAGCGGCATGACATTCGTCATGAGCGAAACCGTCGCCGGATGACCTGACTGAGCGCCGACGCGTGCCCGCTGGACGCCGACGCGTGCCCGCTGGACGCCGTGGCCATAATCGAACGCATGATGAGCCGGGCCCATGGCTCGGTGCTCGTCGGGCGGTCGGCCGAGCTCGGGCAGCTTGCCGCCGTCGTTCAAGCCGCCGAGCGTGGCTCATTCCAGCTTGTGCTTATCCGGGGCGAGTCCGGCGTCGGCAAGACGCGGCTGGTCCGGGAGGCGATGCGGCTGGCCGGTGAGCGGGGGTTCCTTCGGCTGTCGGGGCGCGGCATCGACCTCGTCGGGCCGGGAGTCCCGTATGGCCCGCTGGTCGAGATGCTGCGGCCCATCACGTCGCCGCTCGCCGGCGAGGAGCGCGAGCCCGAGCGCGCGCGGATCTCGAAGCAGGCACGTCAGGTCTTCCGCGGACTGCGCGGAGGAGATCGGCCAAGGGGCCACGAGCAGGCGGCCGCGTTCGAGCGCTTCCTGAACCTGCTGGAGATCCTCGCGGCACGGCAGCCCCTGCTGCTCGCCATCGATGACCTGCAGTGGGCGGACCGGTCAACGCTGGATCTGCTCGGCTATCTCGCGCAGGCGCTCTCCTCGCTCGATCCGACCCAGCTCGCTCTTCCCAGCCGGCGCATCCTGCTGGTGGCTGCCGTCCGTGAAGGTGCGCTGGACGCGGAGCCGCTGCGGCGGTTGCTCGCCAACGCCGTGCGTCTTCCCCAGGCGAACGAACTCGAGGTCGGTCCGTTGAGCCGCGACGATCACGATGCCCTGCTGCGGACGATCCTCGGGGGAGGCATTGCCCGCCAGCACCTCGATCGCGTCTACGAGCGTTCGCAGGGGAACCCGTTCCTTGCCGAGCAGCTCGTGGCCGGCGGCAACATCTCGACCGCCCTGCCCCGCCGGCTGCGCGACGTCCTCCTCGGCCAGTTCGCGTCACTCTCGCCGCCGGCCCAGCGAGTGGTCGAGATCGTTTCGGCGGCGCAGCGGATCGACCACCAGGCCCTCGCCCGCGTGGCGGGGATGCCGGAGCCCGCCCTGCTTGACGCGGTCCGTGAGGCGATGGAGCGTTCCATCCTCGCCGCCGAGCCCACGACCGCCCGGTACGCCTTCCGCCACCCGCTCCTTGCCGAGGCCGTCTATGAGCACCTGATCCCTGGGCAGCAGATCGCCTTGCACGCGGACCTGGCTCGGTCCCTCGCGCGGTCGCGAGCGACCGAACCGGCGAACGCCGCCCGGGTGGCGGCCGAGATCGCCGAACACTGGCTGAAGGCCGGTGAGGCCGCCCGTGCGCTGCCGGCGCTGGTGCGCGCCGGCCGGGCTGCCAGCCGGCTGGGCGCGCATGCCGAGGCGCTGACCCACTTTCGCCGGGCCCTGGAGCGCTCGGCCGCCGACGACACCACGGGCGTCACGGCCGACGGCCGGATTCGATTGCTCGGGTCGGCCGCGGCCGCCGCAGAGGGCAGCGGCGAGCTCGACGAGGCGGCAGAGTACTGGGAGCGCGCGATCCGCGTGGCGGAGCACGGGGCCGACGCGGCGCTCCTGGCCCGGCTCCGCGGCCGCCTGGCCGACTGCCGGATGCTCGGCGGGAACCTCCCCGCCGCCATGGACGGCTGGCGCCACGCGCTCGAGGCGGTCGGGCCGGGCGCGCCCGGGATCCAGGCCCGGCTCATGGCCAAGGTGGCCGGCGGCCAGATCATCCTGGGCCAGCTGACCGATGCACAGCAATCAGCGCAGGCGGCGATCGAGATCGCCGGGCGCATCGGCGCGACGTCCGAGGAAGGGCTCGCCCGCGGCTCACTGGGGGCGGCGCTGGCGATGCAGGGTCGGGCAGCGGCCGGGGTCGAGCACCTGCGCCGGTCGCTCACGGTGGCCATCGACGAGCGAGCCATCGAGGACGAGGCCATCGCTCGCTCGAACCTGGCGGAGGCCCTCCACTTCACGGGCCAGCTGGACGAGGCGATCCAGCTGCTCGACCAGGGCATCACCCGCGTCCGCCGGGCGGGGCTGGACCGCACCTACGCCGGCACCATGACGGCATCGGCCGCGTACCTGACCTTCGTGGCGGGGCACTGGGACGAGGCGGTCCGCCGCTGCGCAGACGGGCTGGCACGCTTGCCGCAGGGCGTCGCCGCGGCGTGGCTGTCCCTCGTGCAGGGCGAGGTCCTCACCGAGCGCGGCGAGTTCGAGCGGGCGGCCGAGTCCATCGCCACGGCCGCGGCGCTGAGCCCAGGCGACCGGGTGACCGGATGGGATGGGCCGCACGAGCAACTGGCGATTCTCGAGATCCACCGGGGGCGGCCGGGTGCGGCACTCCGCCTCGTCAGCCAGGCCCTCGCGGTGCTGAGCGGCGGCGAGCTGACCAGCAGGCAGCGCTTCCTGGTCGCGCTCGGCCTCCGGGCGGCGGCCAACCTGGCCCAGGAGCCGCGATCTCCGCGCGACGCTGCGAGCGGCGAGGCTCGCGCAATGGCGGAGGATCTCATTGCCCGCCTCCGCAATCATGCCCGGGCCATCGCCGGTGACGCCGATCCACACCTGAGCGCGGAGCTCCCGCTTGCCGAGGCAGAGTTCCGGCGCGGCACGGGCGATGACGATCCCGACAGCTGGGCGGCCGTCGCCGCGGCCTGGAACAGGCTGCAGCATCCGCTCGACGCCTGCTATGGAAAGCTCCGGCGGGCAGAGGCATTGCTGCGCCGCAGCGGGCACCGGGGCCTGCGCAAGGATGTCGCCCGCGAGCTCACCGAGGCGTGGGAGATCGCCACCGCCCTTGGCGCGCGGCCCACGACGCGGAAGATCGAGGCGACCGCGCGGCGCGGCGGCATCGGGCTGTCCTCGGCGGAGGCGCCGGCGCCGCAGCGCGTGGCGCTGCCGGGCGATCCTCGTGGCCTGACCCCGCGCGAGCAGCAGGTGCTCCGCCTTCTGCTCGAGGGCCGGACGGACCGCGAGATCGCGGACCAGCTGTTCATCGCCGAGAAGACCGCATCGGTCCATGTCTCGAACATCAAGGGCAAGTTCGCGGCGGCCTCGCGGACCGAGGTCGCGGTCCGGGCCCTCGAGCTCGGGTACCGGGCACCCGAGTAGCCCTCTGGGCAAGCACCCCTTAGGCGATCGAGCATCCGGCTAAGGAATCTGCCGATGCGCATGGCGCGCCGCCTGACGATCCTCGGGGTCGTGAGGCGCATGCAGGGCCCCGTGGCCTTCGGAGTTGGGTCGGTTGCCCGGAGCTTCCTCGTCGTGACCGATGCGACGGATCCAGCCGCTGTGCGCGCCTTCGGCGCAGAGCTGCGCCGTGCGGCCGGCGACCTCCGCGGGAGCTGCGCACGGATGGGCGTCGACCGGCTGTGGTGGTCACTGGTCCCGGCCGACGACGGCGAATGGCTGGTTGCCGGCCTGGAGGGCGGCACGGGGGCCGATCCACTGCGGCGCCTGGCCGTATCGGTCCATCCCTTCGACCTGTGGCTGAAGGAACGCTGGGCCGAGCTGTCCGGAACCCGTCTTACCCTCGATGCCCCGATCCCGGTCGGCGAGCTGCTCGCCGACGCCGATGTCCGGGGAGAGACGACCGACGAGTCCGTCGTCTCGCCCATCTTGCCCGTCTCGCCGGTGGCGTCCGAACCGCCGCTCCGGGCGAGCGGCCGCACCCGAAGGAGTCCATCGTGAATCTTCCCCGACGCCTCCTCGCGACCCTGCTCGTGGCCTGCGTGGCGCTGGCCGCCTGCAGCACCGCCGACCAGGGGAGCGCATCGTCCTCCACGGGCACCGCCGCCTCCCGAGACCAGGGCGACGGGGCCGCGGGGACGCCCGGCACCAGCCTGACCGCCTGCCAGATCCTGCGTGGCTCGGATATCGAAGCGGCCCTGGACCTCGACGCCGGCACCGCGGGCGACGGCAAGCCGAAGAAGCTCGCTCCCGGCGACGACCCTGCCGCAAGCTCGTGCGAATGGGGCATCTCCGACTGGGGCGGGCTCTTCGGTCAATGTGATCCCCACGACGGGAGCCACCGACTACGCCGACGCCGTGGAGCAGATCGCTGACCGCGCCGAGCCGCTGGACATCGGCGACGGATCGATCTGGGTGGACGACATCGAGCGCGGCTACTTCCACAAGGGCTCCGTGCTGGTCCTCGTGCAGATCCTGGTCTTGTACGGTGGCCGAGACAAGCGCGATCTAGCCATCGCCCTCGGCACGGCGGCCATCAACCGGCTGTAGCCGACCAGATGAAGACCACACCGCGACAACGTGTCATCGGGGCCGGGGCCGGCGTCCTTGCCCTGGCCGTCATCTTCGTTGCGGTGCAGGGCGGATCGCCGGGCCGGGCGCAGGCGACCCATTCGGCCTCGGTGCCCGCCGCGGTCGGCGCCGCTCCGTCCTCGAGAACCGATCGCCCGCCGGTGCCCCCGCTCGACGGGTGCAGCCTCCTCACCACTGACGAGGTGGAGCACGGCCTTGGCATCGCGGACCTGCCCTTCGTGGATCGCACCGTGGTCACGTACGGTGGCAACGAATCCTGCGTGTGGCAGTTCGTGAGCGACACGACGACCGACAGCCGCTCGCTGGGGATTGGCCCGGGCGAACCGGCTGATCTCGAAGAGGGAACCGTGCTCAACAGCGCGACCGGGACCCCGGTATCCGGCGTCGGTGGTGCGGCAGCGTGGTTCGCGCAGCCCGACAGGGGCGTCCTCAGCGTGGGGCAGCTGACCGAGGTCGGCTACCTGTTCCTCCGCGTCGGGGTGACGCGCCCAGACGTCGACGATGCCGCACGGCTGGCAGTCGCCAGAGAGCTCGCCGCCGACGCCCTTCCGCGTTTCCCGGGCATGGCAGCCCCAGGCTCGTCCCCCGACGTCGTGACGTTCGACCGCAAACCGCCGGACACCTCCGACCGCAGCTACGTCGACAACCTGCTGGCGCGCGAGGAGGCCGGCGACTGGACGCGCGGTCAGGGGCTGGTGGCGACCCTGAAGCTGCTCGCGGGTGAGCTCGACGCGACGGATGTCCTGCTCCACCCCGACGTGCTCGATACCTCGAGCGCCGGGGTCATGAGCCTGGCGCAGCAGTACCTCGAGGACGGGACGGACGAGGCCGCCAAGGCCGAGATCGCCGATCTCGTCGATCGCCTCGTCTTCACGCGCGAGGAGCTGGAGGCGGCCGCCGGCGCCGCGCCGCTCGGGGTCCGGCTCGCCAGCGTCGTCCGGCCGCCGCCGCATGACGAGCCGGGGAGCGCGGGGCTCGCCTGCGAGGACCTGGGACTGGACGCTGGCTGCATCCTCGGGTACCGCACCCGGCCGCTCGACATGCTCGATGCGACGTACGGCAAGGGCAAGTACCAGGTCTACGTGGCCTCCGACGCCGAGAAGGCCGGCTGGACCTCGTTGGAGAAGTATTTCGTCGCGCAGGCCCTCCTCGACTCGGCCACCGTCTACGAGCGGTTCGGGACGATGCCCAACGTCACCGTCCTGCTCACGGGGAAGAAGGGCGCGGACGTCGTGTACGCCTCCCCTGCCGGCTGCGGGCTGGATCTCAGCAAGGGGATGGTCGGGCTCTCCGAGTTCCTGTTCAAGCAGTTCGTCGCCCGGGACCTGGCCGACTGTCTGCTTGCCGCCACCTGGCCCGGCAAGGGCTCCGACAGCCTGGCGTGGTGGACGCGCGCCCTGGCGCTGTTCCTCACCAACCAGGTGTACACAAGCCCGCCGCCAACATGCGACAACGCCCGCTGCGACCTCGAATGGCGCCTGGTGCCGGACTCGCTGCACGACGAGGAGCTCTCCACGACAATGCTGGAGCGCAGCGAGACGAACGAGGCGTTCTTCCAGCATCTGTACACGAGCCAGCACCTCGCAGGGATCTTCAAGCTCGTGGACTCGCTTCCTGCTGGAGCAGACGCCTCCGGCCAGGCGGCCGCGCTTCGCGCCTACGGGAGCATGGACGGCCTGCTCCTGGACTTCGCCAAGGGTCTGACCGATGCCGACATCGCGGACTCCGGCGGCGGATCGCTCCCATACGATCCACCGGTCGACGAGCTCCAGATCGCCCGCCCCCTGGTGCACGAGGAGAAGGACCCGAAGCCGTTCGGTGCGATCCGGCTCCAGCTCTCCGTGACGCCGGGGAAATACGCGTGCGTGACCTACGACCAGACCGATGTGCGCGCGGCGTGGCGGCCGGGGACCGCGGGCCCTGGGGGTGCCGGGGCGGGTTGGTCCAGCGACCTGCCGGAGCTGCTGCACGACGATGCTGTGCTGGTGGTAACGACGGCCGGGTCGGACAAGCAGACCAAGCCACACTTCTCGCTGAACGTGTCGGAGGTCCGCGATGACACCAACTGCGGTTCGACGCCGGCGCCAGGGTCGAATGACGACTGCCAGATCTGCGGCTTCTCGAACTTCTTCCGGTTCGCCGAGGCGGTCTCCGAGAGCGTGCGGCAGTTCCTGGACGGCGGCTAGGTGGCGGCACACAAGGGGGGCCACGCGCAGCGCGCGATAGACGCGGGTTGCGTCGCGCCAGAGGACCGAGGGAGGAGCTGGCGGGCCCGACCGGATTCGAACCGGCGATCTCCAACGTGACAGGCTGGCATGTTTGGCCACTACACCACGGGCCCCGGAGCCGCGGGAGTGTAGCACACCGGTTATCCGCCTTCTAACCGGGGCCCCGGGGCTCCTCGGGAGCTCGATGGGACGCACCGGCGAGCCGCCAGGCGGCAATCCCGTAGACCACCGCCGCGCCCGCCAGGGCCAGTCCCGGAGCCACGAGCCAGGCCGGAGCGCCGGCCCCCACCTCGGTCAGGACCGCGACCCCCACGGCGAGCAGCAGGGCCGCCAGCAGCCCCAGGATCACGATCCCGGCGGCGCGTGCCCAGTCACCCCGACCCAGCAGCAGGCCGGTCCCCACCTGCAGCAGCCCGGCACCGGCGAGCAGTGCGCCAAGCGCGACCGTGGCGCCGCCAATGGCGGGCGCATCCACGGCGACGGGCGGCAGGAGCGCGAGCAGGCGATCGGGGACCGTGGCGCCGGCAACCAGCCCGGCGACGCCTGCCGCGAGAGCGATGCCACCACCGACGAGCAGCAGCACGCGGGTCAGACGCGGAACCGGAGCCATGGTCGTGCGGCCCCCGCGGCCGCCGGTCAGCGGCCCGGGCGGGCCAGGATCAAGGCCGACGCGCCGAAGAGCAGCGCCACGACGCCCAGCGCCGCGGTGAGGACGGCGTCCGAGCCCGTGCGCGAGATGACCAGGAGCAGGCCGCCGACGGCGACGAGGCCCGACAGCAGCGCGAGGACGACGGTCACCAGCCGGGCGCGGCGCACGTCCGCCAGCAGCGCGACCGGTGCGGCGACCAGGAACGCGCCGAGGATGCTGATCGCGACGCCGCCCCACAGCGGGATCCACCCGAGCTGATCGACGTTCGGGGGCGTGTCGCCGCTTGTGGCGTAGCGGCCGCCGATGGTGATGCCCATGACGATGACGGAGAGCCCCACGATCACGGCCGCGACGCCCAGCACGGCGACGGTCAGGGCCGCGACCGACCCCAGCTCGCCGACGTGCTCGGGGGCGAGGGCGTGCACCCGGCGGCGCGGCGCGTTGAGCGCCGACGCGCGGCCGCGGCGTCGATCGTCGCGAGCACGATCGTCGTGGGCGGCGACCTTGTCGGCCTTCTTGGTGACCACGGGCGCGTTGAGCCTCCTGGGGCGCTGTCGGGACATCGCCGCACGCCGGAAGGACCACCGGCACGGGGCGCAGGTCCGCCGCATTGTAGGGGACGACCGCCGGTGGCACCACCGGCCGGAGGGCGCCCACGCGATCGGCAGCCGCAGATGCTAGGCTCTCCACCCATGATTGTGCCCACCCAGGACGCGGACGCGCGCTTCGACCGGGCGGTCGACCGGTGGTTCCGCGACCGCCTGCGCCTGTATCCCGAGACGGCAACCTTCCTGGGCGTGCACGAGCACGACGGCCGCCTGTCGGGAGCCTCTCGCGACGCGGTCGAGGAACGAATCGCCTTCTGGCGCGCCACGGCCGCGGAGATGGACCGGGTCGATCCGGGTCAGCTCTCTCCGTCGCGCGCGCTCGACCGGGACCTGCTCATCCACGAGTGCCGGCTCGAGCTGCACGAGCTGACCGTTCGACGCAGCTGGGCCGGGCGCTCGGACGCGGCCGAGACGATCGGTGACGCCCTCTTCCCGCTCTTCTCGCGCGACTTCGCACCGCTCCCGGAGCGGATCGAACGGATCGCGGAGCGGCTCGAGGCGGCGCCGCGGCTGCTCGAGGAGACCCGCAGCCGGGTGACGAACCCGGTGGAGCTGTGGCTGCGCATCGACCTGGAGGGCGGCGCGTCGTTGCCGGGCTTCCTCGACACGATCCTGTCCGCGGCGCGGGCGGAGCGATGCCCGCGCGGGCTCGTGGACCGGCTGGAGCGCGTCATCGGTGACACGCGCTCGGCGCTCGAGTCTCACGATGCCTGGCTGCGGAACGAGCTGCTGCCACGGGCGACGGCGGCATGGCAGGCCGGTCCGGAGGACTTCGAGGAGCTCGTGCGGCTCCGCGAGCTGATGGCCGACGGGGACGAGATCCTGTCGGTGGGCGAGCAGATCCTTGCGGACGAGACCGCCGCGCGCGATGCGCTGTGCGCAGAGATCGATCCCACCATCTCGCCCGAAGAGGTCGCGGATCTGGTCAAGAACGACCACCCGCTGACCTTCCCAGAGGCGCTGGAAGCCTACCGGCGAACGATGGCAGAGGCGCGCCGCTTCGTCATCGACCACGACCTCGCCACGCTGCCGGCGGACGACCGGCTGGTGGTCATCGAGACCCCCGCCTATCTGCGCCACCTCATCCCGTTCGCGGCGTACTACGACCCGCCGCGCTTTGATCCCGACGCAACGGGGACGTACGTCGTCACCCCGCCCTCGGAGCCGGGCATGATGCGCGAGCACAATTACTCGTCGATCGCCAATACGTCGGTGCACGAGGCGTACCCGGGGCACCACCTCCAGCTCTCGGCCGCGCTGACCAACCCGAGCCTGGTCCGGCTCGCCAACTACTCGGCGGCAGAGTTCGTCGAGGGCTGGGCCTTCTACTGCGAGCGCACCATGAAGGAGGCCGGGTTCGCAGACGAACCCATCCAGCGCTACAGCGTCCACACCGACGCGATCTGGCGAGCGACGCGCATCATCCTCGACGTCAAGCTCCACCGCGGCGAGATCGGGTTCGACGACGCGGTGGACCTGCTGGTGGCGAACACCGGGTTCGAGCGCCCGGCGGCACTGGCCGAAGTGAAGCGCTACACCTCGACCCCCACCTACCAGCTCAGCTACCTGTTCGGAAGGCATCTCATCGACCGCCTGCGGGCCGATGTCGAGCGCGCCGAGGGCGCGGACTTCAACCTCAAGCGCTTCCATGACACGCTGCTCTACGGAGGGACCATGCCGGTCAGCTACGCACGACGCCACTTCCCGGGGCTGCAGCCGTGACCGCGCGGCGCCGAGTGCCGCCGCTGGCCGGGCTGCTCGCCATCCCATTTCTCGCCTCCGCCTGCGTCTTCGGCAGCGGCGCGACCCCGGCGGCCAGCGGCTGCCCATCGAGCGCGCCGACGGTGGACCAGGCGAGCCAGATGCTCGCGGACGCCGGGAGCGCGGTGGTGACGACGAACAAGGGCGAGTTCACGATCACCCTCTACGGCGATGCCGCGCCCATCGCCACCGCGAACTTCGTCGCGCTCGCGCGTTGTGGCTTCTACGCCGGGATCGACTTCCACCGCGTGGAGGCTGGCTTCGTGATCCAGGCCGGCGACCCGCAGACGAAGGCGAACCGCAACGACTTCAACGGGCTGGGCACCGGCGGGCCCGGCTATGCCTTCGCCATCGAGCCGCCCGCGGACAACCTGACCTACGACAAGTACGTGGTCGCCATGGCCAACACCGGGCAGCCGAACTCGAACGGGAGCCAGTTCTTCATCGACCTGGCTGACCTGAACAGCCAGCTTGCCCGCTCGTACACAATCTTCGGCAAGGTGGTCGTGGGGACCGACGTGGTCGACACCATTGGCCAGCTGCCCACCAACGGCGCACGTGCCGTCCCGCTCGACCCGGTGATCATCGATTCGATCGCCATCCAGGCCGGCAGCGGCGTCCCCACCGCGAGCTGATCGCGCGCGGCCAAACTGTTTGCGTTGTAAAGGATTCTTAATCTCAAACCATTGACCCTTTGCGAACAGACGGTCTATCCTGCGAACGCTGTTCGCACAGCGATTCACCACTGGTCGCAAGGTCATGGGTAGGTTTGGGTAAGGGTAGAGCGGGAAACCGCTCGTGAAAGATGCCCTTGCGGTTAGCGAATCCGGCAGCAATGAAGGCCCCTCTTCGGAGGGGCCTTCGCTTATGCCCGAACGCGGCCGGGGCGTTGCCCTTGTCGGTCGGGTACCATGGCCGCCCCACCCGGGAACTGGCGCCGGTAGCTCAGTGGATAGAGCGTCGGCCTCCGGAGCCGAAGGTCGCAGGTTCGAATCCTGTCCGGCGCGCCAGGTTTCCCTCCGGTTCCACGGCCGCGAGCCCCGGTTACCCTCCATGCGCCGGATGGCCCCCACCAATACGGGCGCAATGGACCTCCCCGGACAGCCCGAGAGGCGACTATGATGCCCGCGCTCGGCGCAGCGCCCTTATGCCCATCAGGACCGCGACCCTGCGGACCGGTCGAGCAGAAGCCCCGCGGGGGAAGCCCGCGGAACATGGAGGAGGACATGAAGCCCTTCCGTCCCTTCGCCGTGCTCGCGGTGCTTGGCCTCGTGCTGGGCGCTTGCAGCTCGAACTCCGGCGCCTCGGCCTCGGCATCCGCGATGTCCAGCGCCGAGTCCATGGCCGCCTCGCCGACCGAGGTGCCCATGCCCACCAGCCTGGTCATCGGGTTCGTACCCTCGACCGACGCCCAGGCCCTGGTCGACACCATCAAGCCACTCGCTGACTACCTCACCCAGCAGCTCGGCATCCCGACCACCGGCTACGTGTCGAGCGACTACACGGGCATGGTGACGGCCATGAAGACCGGACAGGCCCAGATTGCGGCCCTTCCGCCGTACGGCATGGTCCAGGCCATCGACCAGGCTGGCGCGGAGGTGATCCTGCAGTCAGTGCGCTTCGGCAGCAACACCTATCACACCCAGTTCTTCACGAACAACCCGGACAAGTACTGCACCGATTCGGCGCCCGTGGAGAACACCCGCCAGGACGCCAACAAGAACGACATCACCTTCCTCAACTGCAACGGCACCGACCGGGCGAACAGCGACACGCCCAAGGGGCCGATCGGGGCCGATGCCCTCGCCAACATCACCAAGGGAACGACCATCTCCTTCGTCGAGGAGACCTCGTCCTCGGGATACATCTTCCCGGCCACCCAGCTGGTCAACGCCGGCTTCAACCTCGATACCGACATCACCGCGCTCTTCGCCGGCGGCCATAACGCGTCCGTGATCGCCGTCTGCGAAAAGCAGGCAGAGGTGGGCGTCAGCTTCGACGACGCACGCCCCAGCACGACCACCGACTGCGACATGAAGACCAACGACGTGGTGTTTGCCTACGGGCCGGAGATCCCGAACGACGGCATCGCCGTCGCCGGGACCCTGCCCGATTCGCTGAAGGCGTCCATCAAGCAGGCCCTGCTCGACTACGCCAAGACCGACGAAGGCAAGACCACCCTCAACAACATCTACCAGATCACCGATTTCTCGGACCCCGACCTGTCTGGGCTCCAGCTCATCCGGGATGCGGTCCAGAAGCTCGGTTACACCGGCTAGACGTCGACAAAGGGCGGGCCCCCAGGGGCTCGCCCTTTGCCATTTCGCGACCATGATCCGCTTCGAGAACGCGTCCATCACCTATCCGGGGGGCGTCCAGGCGCTCAAGAACCTGACGCTCGAGATCCCCGATGGCCAGCTGATGATCATCGTTGGGCTCTCGGGCGCCGGGAAGTCCACGTTGATCCGCGCCATCAATGGGCTGGTGCCACCGACGCAGGGCGACGTCATCGTGGACGGCGTGAGCGTCCGGAAGGCGAGCACCAAGCAGCTGCGCCAGCTGCGCTCGCGGATCGGGATGATCTTCCAGACTTTCAACCTCGTGAAGCGCACGACCGTGCTCAACAACGTCCTCATGGGACGCCTGCACAACACCGGCACCTTCCGCTCGCTCGTCGGCTGGTACAAGCCGAAGGACGTCGAAATCGCGATGCGCGCGCTGGAGCGGGTGGGCATCGTGGAGAAGGCCTACGTCCGGGCCTCCAACCTCTCCGGCGGCCAGGCCCAGCGCGTTGGCATTGCGCGGGCGCTTGCCCAGGATCCCGGGATCATCCTCGCCGATGAGCCGGTCGCCAGCCTGGACCCGCCCACGGGACATCTCGTGATGCGCGACCTGCAGCGCATCAACCGCGAGCTGGGGATCACGACCGTCGTGAACCTGCACTTCCTGGACCTGGCCAAGGTCTACGGGGAGCGCATCGTTGGCCTGCGCGCCGGGGAGCTGGTCTACGACGGCACCGGCGCCGAGGCGAACGAGGATGTCTTCCGCGACATCTATGGCCGCTCCCTGACGGCCGATGACGTCCTGGGGGAGGCCACCGCTCCGGCTGCGGTCGCGCTGTGAGCCTGACAGCCGGCCAGGAGAACGTCCGGCCGGCCAAGCCCCGGCCGTCCTTCGTCATTCCCGTTGCCCTCGTCGCCTTTCTCGCCATCTCCTGGGTCGCCACCAGCAAGCAGTTCGGGATCGGGCTCAATCCCGGCAAGATCCTCGAGGACATCGCCAACGGAGTCGGAATCCTCGGGGATCTGCTCCGCCCCAACTGGGCGTTTCTGCCGAAGACGGTGGATCCGATGCTGGAGACGTTCCGCATGGCGGTGCTGGCCTCAGCCATCGGCTGCTCCGTCGCCCTGCCGATCGCCTTCCTGGCGTCGCGCGTCACGGCACCGAACCTGCTGACCTACATCGCCGATCGCTCCGTGCTCAGCGTCGTCCGCGCCATCCCCGACTTCCTCTACGCCCTCATCTTCGTTTCCGCGGTGGGGATCGGACCGCTGCCCGGGATCGCGGCCCTGATCCTCTTCAACATCGGCGTGGTTGCCAAGCTGCAGTCGGAGACGGTCGACGGGATCGACGTCGGGCCCATCGAGGCATCGCGCGCCGCGGGCGGGAACCGCCTGCAGACCGTGCGCTGGGCGGTGCTCCCGCAGGTGCTGCCGAACTACGTTGCCTACTCGCTCTACACCTTCGAGCTGAACATCCGCGCGTCAACCGTGCTGGGCATCGTGGGCGCCGGCGGCATCGGTCGGATCCTGCTGCGCGAGTACAAGTTCTTCAACTTCAGCAACGTGTCGGTCATCGTCGTCGAGCTGTTCGTCTTCGTGTTCGTCATCGAGCTCATCTCGATCACCCTGCGTCGGAGGCTGGTATGACGGCCGCCGCAGCCACGGCGCGCCCCACCCGACCGTCGCGGGCGAAACGCAACGCGTCGCTCCTGGCCCTGGGCGTCCTCCTGGTCTGGGCGCTGGTCACCCTCCAGTTCGACCCGGCCAAGATCGTCGAGCTCCCCGGCGGCATGGGCCACGTCTTCTACCTGATGTACCTGCAATCGGGGCCGGACTGGAGCTACCTGCCCAATGCGCTGCGGGCCATGCTGGAGTCGCTCGAGATGGCCTGGATCGGCACCGTCATCGGCGCCGTCATCTCGCTGCCGCTCGGATTCTTCGGCGCCAAGAACGTCTCGAGCGGGCTCGTCTCAAACGCCATGCGCCAGGTGCTCAACGGGATCCGCGCCTTCCCGGAATTGGTCCTGGCGGTCGTCATCTTCATCCCCATCGCCGGGCTGGGGCCGGTGGCCGGCGCCCTGGCCCTGGGCCTGCACTCGGTAGGCACCCTCGGCAAGCTGACCGCAGAGGTGGTGGAGGGAATCGATGGCGGGCCGGTCGAGGCGGCGCGCGCCACCGGCGCCCGCGCCCTGCAGGTCCAGCGCTGGGGCGTGCTGCCCCAGGTCATGCCGGAGATCGTGGCGTTCTGGCTGTACCGCTTCGAGATCAACATCCGCGCATCCGCGGTGCTCGGGGTGGTGGGGGCCGGCGGCATCGGCTTCCTGGTCCAGCAGACGATCGTGTTCAACCGATTCCGGCTGACGGGCACGGCGCTCATCGTCGTCATCGGGATCACGATCCTGGTCGACACCGTCTCGGGCTGGCTGCGGCGGCGGATCATCCAGGGCTCGGGGGCCAGGGTCCAGGGCGAGTTCATCGAGCAGCCGGAGCTGGTCGAGGCCGTCTGAGACCGGGCTCAGCTCCCGCCCGCACCCACCCCGGAGGTTCGTACCCGACCAAGGATCGGCGCCAGCTGGACCACGGCCGCACCGGACGCCGCCAGGACCAGGCCGACGATCTGCAGCGTCCCCAGGCGCTCCCCCAGGAAGATGACGGCCAGGATCGCGATCTGGATGGTCATCGTGTTGTTGACCACGCTCGACTCGACGGCGGTCAGCGTGCGCAGCGTGTGATTCCACAGGGTGAAGGCGAAGGCGGTGTTCACCGCGGCCAGCCAGGCCACGATCGCCAACGCCCGCAGGTCGAGCACCGGCCAGCCCTCGATGACCAGTCCGGTTCCCAGCAGGGCAAGGGCGCCGACGCCCATGCTCATCGCCGTCAGCCCCAGCGGCCCGCCCAGCCGGGCGATGGCATCCCGCGCAAGGGTCCGGCCCAGGTGGGCGGACACGGCCGCACCCAGGAGGCAGATGAGGGCGATGCTCAGCCCGAGCAGGCGGTCCGTCGTGACGGTGAACAGCCCGAAGTAGCAGACCGCGCCCACCACGAGCAGGGCGACGCCGAGCAGCTGCAGCCTGGTGGGGGGCTCCTCGCGCCGCCCCAGGGCAATGGCCGCCACGCCGAGCGGTGTGGCCGACAGGACGAGCGACACCGCGGTGGCCGGCAGGAGCGCCAGCGCCGCGAACTGGGCACCCTGGGTGATGGCCACGAAGAGCAGGCCGTACGCAGCGACTCGCAGCGCCAGCCGGCGGTCGACGGTTCCGGCGCTCCGTCGCAGCGCGGCGATCCCGAACGGCAGCAGGATGGCCGCAGCCAGGGCATAACGCAGGCCCGCGAACGAGATGGGAGCGAGGTGCAGGTCGGTGAGCCCGATCTTGATGAAGACCCAGGAGGTCGACCACAGGAACGTGACGAGCAGCGCCTGGCCGATGGCGACGGCATGCCGGCGCGGCGGCCGCCGCGCCGGGGCGCGGCCCGCGAACGTCGATCGGGCGGAGGGTCGGTTCGCCAAAGCGGGCCAGCATAGCACCGGCGCTTGGGGCATCATCGGTGCATGCCCGATCCCCGCCCGGGGCTCATCCGTCGCGACCGTCACGCCCGAGAGGCGGAGGAGGCGCGGCTCGCCCCGGCCGCCATGCGCTCCACTGCCAGCCGCGGACGCGTCCGCCCCGAGCCGTCCGACGAGTTCCGGACCCCGTTCGAGCGGGACCGCGACCGGATCATCCACGCCAAGGCCTTCCGCCGCCTGAAGCACAAGACCCAGGTCTTCATCCATCCCGAGGGCGACCACTACGTCACCCGCCTGACCCATACCCTGCAGGTCGCCCAGATCGCGCGCGCGCTGGCCGCCGCGCTGACCCTGAACGAGCCCCTGGCCGAGGCGATCGCCATGGGACACGACGTGGGGCACACGCCGTTCGGGCACACCGGCGAAGCGGCACTCAGCCCGTACTTCCCGCCCGACGGCTGGCACCATGCCGCGCAGAGCGTCCGCGTCTTCGAGGCGCTGGAGGACCTGAACCTGAGCTGGGAGGTCCGCGACGGAATCCGCGCCCACTCCTGGAAGGTGGATCCGCCGCCCGCGACCCAGGAGGGGTACTGCGTCCGGTATGCGGACCGGATCGCCTACCTGTCACACGACGCGCTCGATGCGCTGCGCGCCGGGGTCCTCGACCCGGGCGACTTCCCGGGCGCCGTGCGGGGACGCTTCGGTGAGCCGGGCAGCGGCTGGATCGGCGAGATGATCGACGCGGTGATCGATCACAGCCTGGCGGTTGGACGCGTCGAGATGGACCCTGAGACCCTGGCGGTCATGCACGACCTGCGGGACTTCATGTTCGCGCGCGTCTACCTTGGCGACGCCCAGCGGCAGCTGCAGGAGAACGCCGTGCACGTCATCCGCGATCTCGTCGACCATCACCTGGAGCACCCCGACGAGATGCCGGAGGGCTTCCGCGAGGGCGACGAGCCGCTCATCGTGCGGGTGACCGATTACGTGGCCGGGATGACGGACCGCTTCGCGCTCGCCACGCACGACCGGCTCTTCCGCTCCGAGCCGTGACCCCGATGAGCCACTTGTCAGCCGCCTGTCAGCCGCCGCTCGCCGGCGTTGGTGACAGGGTGGGCACCACCCCGCTCTTGCGATAGGTCTGGTACGTCCCGTCGCCGCAGTCGAGGGCGATGAGGTCCGGGCGCGCCGTGCTCGAAGCGGAAGGCTGCGCACCGGCGGGTCCGTACACCGCCCGGGTGGTGAGGCCGATGAAGCTGCTCCCAAGCTTGACCGGGTTACCCCCTCCCACCACCGGGCTCGGCGCCGGAGTCCCCTCCGGGCGATAGGCGAGGTCCTGCCATTGGATCCGCGACGGGCACCCGACACGGCTGCTCGCCAGGTTCAGGCCGGCGATGCCGATCAGGACGAAGACGATCGACCCGGCCAGGATGCAGCCGATGGCGCGGCGGTTCATGAATGGTGGCTCACGATCGACTGATCGAGAATCGGGTGAACTCCCCCGAGGCCGCCTCACGCGTCGCGTCCACGCGGTCCACCCATGCACCGGGCGGCCCCTGGTGCAGGAGCCTCTCGAGCACGTCCAGGGCCACCGGACGCCCCTCCGCGAGCAGCTCCACGCTCCGTTCGTCGTCGTGGTTCATCACCCAGCCGACCAGGCCCAGCGACTCTGCCTGGCGCAGCGCCCACCAGCGGAAGCCCACACCCTGCACGCGGCCGGTGACCCGGGCTCGCATCCGCCGGCGCTCCGGCTCCGGCTCGTTCATGCGCGGACCGCGGTCGGCCAGCCGAGCATGGCCACGTCGAGGGCCAGCCGCGGCGACGCGTTCTGCTCGAGCCCCGCGTGAATGCGCTCCAGCAGGGCGATGAACGCGGAGACGGGCTCGACGCCGACGCTCCGGGCAGCCCGGGTCAGGTCGGGGAGGAGCTCCTGCGCCGCCGCGGCCTCGGGCCGGCCGGCGGCGACGACCAGGAGGTCGCGCGCGAGGGCGATCCAGATTCCGACCAGCGCGGTGGCGCCGGAGCGCTGGAGTGAGGTCGGGGTCCGCACCGGCTCGCCCCCGTCACCATCGGCCGGCGGCGGATCGGCGCCGGACGGCATCGAGCCAACGCCCCGGGTTGCGGCATCCAGCAGGTCACGCGCCGATCCAAGGCGCTTCGCCCGACCCGCGTCGAGGAGCTGGAGGAGCTCGTGCTGGGTGCTCGTGCGCCAGTCGCGGGCGGCGCGATCCTCCGCGTAGGCCAGGGCGCGACCGGTGAGGCCCCCCGCGATCCGGGCCAGGGCATCCGCCTCGGCCGGCTCCAGGCGATGCTCCTCGACGAGCCAGCGGACCAGCTCGGCCCTCGGCACGGGCCCGACCCGGAGCAGCTGGCACCGGGACCGGATGGTGGGCAGGAGCTGGCTCATCTCGTCCGCGACAAGGACGAAGACATGTCGGTCGCCCGGTTCCTCCAGGCCCTTGAGCAGGGCGTTCTGGATCGGCTCGCCGGCACGATCCGCCCCCTCGATGAGGACCACCCGGCGGCTGCCGGCGATTGGCGCACCGGCCGCGTCGGCGAGCCAGCGCCGGGCCACGGCGACCACGGACTCGCCGGTCCCGCGCAGCTCGCGCCAGCGCTCCGGCGACCCCAGGACCAGGTCGGGATGGCTTCGCGACCGGGCGCCACGGCAGCCGGCGCAGGCGTTGCACGGACGCTCCGTGCCGGGGGGCGCCGCGCAGAAGAGCAGCGCCAGGAGGTCATCGACGAAGACACCCTTGCCCGCGCCCGCCGGCCCGTGCACCAGGAAGGTCCGCCCGAGCCGGTGGCCAGCGGCGGCCCGCAGGGCGATGGTGCGCGAGGTCTGCTGCCCCAGGCTTTGAAAGCCGGGCGTAGTGGGCGTGGCGAGCATGGCCCCGAGTATAGGTTTCGACCACGGCCGAGGCCCGCTGCGGCGCTGCGCACCGTCTGACCGCGTGGTACCGGACCACCGCGGAATTGAACCGCGCGGCCAGTAAGCGTCGCGTAACCGTGCGATGAGCGCCCACGCGCATCCTCATCGCCTCGTGCTCCGTCGGGTCGCCCGGGTACGCCCGCTGGCGGCCGGCCGGCACCCGAGCCCGCCCGTCGTTCGGCGGCCCGGCGGGGCGCCACGAGCCGGGCGCGCTCATGGCGGCGCATCGCCGGATTGCCCGCCGGGTGGCATACTCCTCGCTACGGGACAGGGTCAACGCAGACGAGGAGGTGTCCCATGGCGAGCGTGTCGACTCGGAACGCCGACGAGCTCACGACGGCAATCAAGTCCCTGGTCGACCGGGCGCTCGAGTCGAAGGTGCGCGAGCAGGTCGCGACCCGCGGACGGGAGATGGCGGCAGCCATCGCGGATTCCGCGGGAACGGTCGCTGAGCGGGCCACCGAGGCCGCCGGCGAGGCGTGGCGGGAGACCAGCCCACGGCGCGAAGAGGCCGCCAAGGCGGCAGAGCGCATGGGAAAGGATGCCCTGAACTGGGGCCAGGAGACCTGGGGAGCACAGCTTCGACCCGCGCTTCGCAACGCCTGGCGCCGGCGCGCGGCTACGCTCGGCGCGGCGGGAGGCGCGCTGCCCATCTCCAGGGAGCTCGTGGACCAGGCACGGATCAGGCTCGGGATCCAGCGCCGTGAAGAGCGCCGTTGGCGCACGTTCTTCCTGGGGATCATCGTGGGCGCCATCGCGGGAGCCCTGGTGGCGATCCTGACGGCACCACGGCCGGGCCGCGAGACGCGGGGCCGCCTGGCGACCGCCGCGCGTGACGCGGCGGAAGGCGCCGGGGAATGGGCGCCCCTCTTCCAGCGGCCAGCGACAGAGCCGTCGATCCACGACGAGGATGGCGGCAACGGGCTGAGCCCGGAGTCCGCCGAGGCCCAGCCGGATGTCGCGGAGGCAGCCGGGCAGGAGGAGACGAGCGCCGGCTGACGGCGGGAGCGCCCGGAGGGCGCCCAACAGCGCGCAGATGCACGAAGCCGGCCCAGCGGGCCGGCTTCGTCGTTTGCCATCGGAAGGCTCTGCGGGGCGATCAGCTCTGCCGACGCGTCTCTCCCCGCGCTGATCGGAACCGCTGCCAGATCCCCTCGTCCCCGTCGGGCGCCGTGCCAGCCTCCGACCCGTCGTCTGCCTTCGCGGTGCTGCGGGACGCCCTGGGGGTGCGGCTGCCGGTCGACCGGGCACGCGACGCCGGCTTCGAGGGCCGCGCGCTGCCGGACTCTGCCGGCGGCGCCTCCGTCGAGCCAGCCTCCGTGGTCTTGCGGGAGCGACTCCGCCGGCTGGTCTTGGGCGCCTCTGGCTGCGCTGCACCCGCGGCCTCCGCCGCAGGCTCCACGCCTTCGCTCGCCGCCGCGGTCTTCGCCGTCCGCCGTCCGCCACGCCGCGTCGGCTTCGTCGGCTCGGCCGTTTCGCCGACCGGCTCGCTCGCCATGGTCCCGGCCGAGCCGGCATCCGACGTCGCGTCCCCGGCCGCCTCGGACTCGCCGGCTGAAGCCTTGCCGCGTCCCCGCCCACCGCGGGTGCTGCGGCGCTTCGGGGCGCTGGCAGCGCCCGCGTCCGCAGAAGCCGGCGTTTCCGCGGGTACCTCGTCCGGCGCAGCGGCAGATGCCGCGGCGTCGGCCTCCAGGCCCAGGGCTGCGAGCGTCTCGGCGTCCGCCTCGGTGAACTCGTAGGTCCGCTCCTCGCCGGGCTCGCCGAGATCCGTCAGCTCGGAGACGTCATCGAACTCGTGCCAGCCGACCTCTTCGGTCCCGGCCGTCTCGGTGGCGGTGGTGGTTGCCGGCTCATCGACGCGCCGACTGCGCCCGCGGCCGCGTCCTCCACGGCGGCGGCGGCGCCGTCGCGATCCCTCGCCTTCGGCCTGCTCGCGACCCGGCTCCGCGGTGGCCGTCTCCGAGGCGGTCTCCGTCGCTGCCTCCTCGGCACCGCCGTCCGGGCGGGCCTCAGCGGCCGAGCGTGAGGTCCGTCGACGCGGGCTCCGCGCGGGCTTGTCACCCTCCCGGAGCGCGGCCAGCGCCGCAGCGGCGACCCCGCGCGACGCCTCCCGGAAGCCGAACTCGGGGTTGACCTCCTTGGCCGGCATCTCGGGCATGGCCATGTGCTTGGACGTCTTCGCCCGCCCGATGCCGATGATCTTCATGATGTCGGTGAACTCGTCGGCGACCGCGATGAGGTCGGACGAGGTGTTGGGCCGGAAGCTGATCACCTCGCAGCGGACGCCCACGTCCTGCAGGGCGCGGATCGCGGAGGCGAAGTCCCCGTCACCGGAGACGATGACGGCGATGTCCATCCGGTCCTGGAGGCGGAAGAGGTCCACCACCAGCTCGATGTCCAGGTTCGCCTTGACGCGGCCGTCCCCGAACTTGCGGATGTCCTTGTGGACGACCTTGTAGTCGTTCTTCGACAGGAAGTCGAGGAACTTGCGCTGGTTTTCGTTCTCCGGGTCCAGCCCGGAGTAGGCATACGCCCGGATCAGGTCGCGTCCCTTGGTCACGTGCTTGAGCAGCGCGATGTAGTCGACGTCGACGTCCTGGCCGCGGGCGGCATAGTAGATGTTGGCGACATCAATGAAGAGCGCCACGTTCTTGCTCAACTGAGCTTCTCCTGATGAGTTGTCTGCGGCTGGCGCTCAGAGTCCCGGCCCGGCGCGCCGTTCGGCCCGGCTGATCGGTTCAGCCGATGAGACCGATGGCGCGGCTCATGAGCGCCCCCCGCCGCTCGAACCCGGCCTGCTCGAGGAGCGCCGGTTCGGAAGAGGCGAGAGGATCGGTGATCTCCACGCGCGAACAGCCCTTGTTGCGCGCCGAGGTGATGAGCTGATCGAGCATCCGGCTCGCGGCTTCACCTCGAAGCGCGGCGTCCTGCGCCTCCGCGGCGCTCCCCGTGACCCCGGCGTCATCGGTGCCCAGCTCGTCGACAACGCCGACGAAGGGTCCCGAACGCACGGAGGGACGGATCGAGAGAATCCCCACGCCCACCAGCCGGCTGTCCGCGATCGCAACAATGACCGTTGCCGCGGGGACGAAGAGCAGGTGTCGGAGGCGATCGGCGTCATCCCCGCCGGCTGCGCGGTCGACGGTGCCCTGCGCGAGCACGCGCACGGCTGCATCGACATCGGTCAGTCGGGCGGTTCGGACAGATACCTCCATGGGACCTCTCGGGAGCGAAACGCAGCGGAGAGGCTGCATGACGTACCCGTAAGAGGATACCACGTCGGGCCTTCCAGCCCGCGGAGCACGGATCGGTGACGGGAATGAACGCGGAGATTGCCGCCCGGCTATCAATGAAAAGGCGCAAACTGCTTGCCTAGTCGAGCACGGCGCCAGTATCATGCGCGGCACCTTTCCGGGCCGCGCGCACGCGCCATCCCGAGCTACCTGGAGGAGATCGGATGCACAAACTCTTTCGGCTGAGCGCCATCCTCGCGGTTGTGCTGCTCATCCTTGCCGCCTGCTCAAGCAACAACGGCGGCGGCAGCACCGCAGCGACCAGCTCGGGGGCAGCGTCGGCATCTTCGGGTGCGGACCCCACGGCGGTCTGTGCCAATGATCCGTTCAACTGCGTCAAGTACGGCCCCAGCGATCCCATCAACCTCGGCACCGCGCTCGTCATCAGCGGCGCCAACTCGTCCCTCGGCCTCGACAGCCAGTACGGCGTCAAGGTCGCCGTCGCCCTCCGTGGCCAGGTCGCCGGCCATGACGTCAAGGAGACCGACACGGATGGCGGCTGCAGCGCCGACGGCGGTACCTCCGCGGCGAACCAGCTGAAGGCCGACCCGAGCATCGTGGCCGTCGTGGGCACGAGCTGCTCGAGCGCCGGTGTCCCTGCCGCCGAGATCCTCAGCCAGTCGGGCATCCTGCTCGTCTCGCCGTCCAACACGGCGCCGTCGCTGACCGATCCGGCGACCCACCAGCCCTTCTACGCGCGCACCGCGCACAACGACAAGGTCCAGGGCGCGGCCATGGCGCAGTTCGCGTGTGATGTCCTCAAGGTCACGTCGGCCGCCACCATCCATGACGGCAGCCCGTACGCACAGCAGCTGCAGCAGGTCTTCGCGGACAACTTCAAGTCCAAGTGCAACGGCACCATCACGGACCAGGAAGCGATCACGGTCGGCCAGACCGACTTCAGCTCGGTCCTGACCAAGATCGGTACCGGAAGCCCGCAGCTGCTCTACTACCCGATCTTCGTCGCCGAGGGTGCCCTGATCACCCAGCAGGCGAAGCAGACCCAGGGCCTGGACAAGACGATCCTGGCGGGTGCCGATGGCATCCAGACCCCGGACTTCCTGTCGGCGGCCGGCGCGGCGGCCGAAGGGATGTACATGTCCGGTCCGGACCTGAACTTCTCGGGTGACTTCTACGAGTCAACCTTCCTCCCCAAGTACAAGGAGATCTCCGGCGAGTCCGCCCCGATCTCCGTGTTCCACGCGCACGCCTTTGACGCGGCGAACATGATCTTCAACGCGATCGAGAAGGTCGCCATCACGGACGCAGACGGGAACCTGTACATCCCGCGCACCGCTCTCAAGGACGCCTTCCTGGCGACCAGCGGCTACGCCGGGATCACCGGAACCCTGACCTGCAACACGGATGGCGACTGCGCCGACCCGAAGATCTCGGTCGTCCAGGTCAAGAACGGCGCGTACGTCCGAATCTGGCCGTAATCCGGTCGGGCTGGACGCTCCTGCAATAGGACGATGCGGGTGAGCCGGCTCTCGGCTCACCCGCATCTCGTACCGGAGAACGGGCGTCCGGCATCCTCGGTGGGGGCAATGCGTAGGCGAGGGCACGCATGACGACGGTGCGAAGGGTGCTCGGACTGCATGAACACCTGTCCGTGGTGGACGTCGTTCTGGCGATCCTCCGCGTGGTGGTGGTCCTGTTCGTGATCGCCGGCGTGTACGCCACCATCAGCAAGGGCACGTTCACCCTCGACGAATGGGGAAGCCTGGCCGTCGGCGGGCTGGCCCTCGGCGCCGTGTACGCCCTCCTGGCGCTGGGCTACACGCTCGTCTACGGAATCCTGTTCATGATCAACTTCGCCCACGGCGACGTGTTCATGACCGGGGCCTACACGGCCTACTTCGCCGCGGCGGCCATGGCGAAGTCGGGCTTCCTGGCCCAGAACGAGGTCCTCGCCTTCATCATCGTCCTGCTCATCTCGAGCGGGGTGGCCGCGCTCGTCGCGGTCGTCCTGGAGCGGGTCGCCTACCGGCCTCTGCGCAACGCGCCGCGGCTCGTCCCGCTGATCACCGCCATCGGCGCCTCGCTCTTCCTGGAGAACACGTTCCGCGGACTCTACGGCGCCGGCGTGAAGGCCTATCCGACCTGGCAGATGTTCCAGGGCAGCATCATCCTCTTCGGCATCGAGATCACGTACGCTCGCATCGTCGTCGTGTTCGGGGCCATCGCCATGATGCTGGGCCTGTACTGGTTCGTGGAGCGCACCCGGACCGGACGCGCCATGCGCGCGGTCAGCGACAACAAGGACGTCGCGGCCATGATGGGCATCGACGTCGATCGCGTGATCCTCACGACCTTCGCCATCGGCGGCCTGCTGGCCGGCGCCGCCGGCATCCTCTACACCCTGATCTTCAACCAGGTCGGCTACTTCATGGGCTTCGTGCCCGGCATCAAGGCCTTCACCGCGGCCGTGCTGGGCGGCATCGGCAACATCGTGGGTGCCATGCTCGGCGGACTGCTGCTGGGCGTCCTGGAGTCGGTTGGCCCCTACCTCCTGCTTGACGGGTTCAACATCCCGTCGGTGAACCAGCTCAAGGACGTCGTCGCCTTCCTGGTGCTGGTGCTGGTCCTGATCTTCCGGCCCAGCGGGATCCTGGGTCGAAAGGAGAACACCTGATGACCCGACGATTCGTGCGCAGAGCCATCATCGTCGGCATCGTGGCGGGGCTCGCGGTCTGGCACATGGCCCTGGTGGGCCTCGTGGACAGCTTCCAGAACCGGCCCATCATCACCGACATCCTCTCCCTCGGGGAGCTGCTGCCACTGGCCGGGGCGGTGATCGCCGGGTACTGGGCAGCGCGTCCGCTGCAGGCCGGGGGCCTGGGCCGGCCCACGCCCATCCAGGCGCTCCTCGCGGGCGCGGTGGCGGGCATGTCGACCGGCGTCACGCTGGCCGTCCTGTGCGTCCTCATCCTGGTCCTCAAGCCGAACGGGATGCTGATCCATGCCACGCCCAAGCTCGTCAACGACCTGCGCTTCTTCCTGGATCCGGTCCCGGGCACGCTCCTCCAGCTCGTCGGCGGGTTCGCACTGGGAGCTGCGGCGGCGGCGCTGCACCTGACCCAGCGGGTCGCGCGGCGAGGGCTGGTGTGGGGCATCCTGGTGGTGCTGCTCTTCGGCATCATGAACTCGTTCGTGACCCAGATCCTGCGCAACCTGCCGCTGCAGTGGCTCTCGACCTTCATCTACAAGCGCGACGGCCTGACCATCCCGGGCGCGGTGCTGCTCTTCGCAGTCACCGCGGCCATCGTCGCCGGCTGGATGCTGCGCGGGAAGCAGGCGCGCGCCACCTACGCGGCGCTGCCGAGCACCGGGCGGCAGACCACCAAGATCATCGCCTTCGTGCTCATCGCCGCCCTGGTCATGATCCTGCCGCAGATCCTGGGCGTCTTCCTCTCGGACGTCATCACCAACGTCGGTCTCTTCGTCCTGCTGGGACTGGGCCTCAACATCGTGGTCGGGTTCGCAGGTCTGCTGGACCTGGGCTACGTGGCGTTCTACGCGCTGGGCATCTACTCCATCGCGGTGCTCACCTCGCCCGCGTCGCCCGCGTTCCACCCGGAGCTCAACTTCTGGCTCGCGGTGCCCATCGTGATGGTGATCGGCGGCCTGACAGGCATCATCATCGGCGCCCCGGTGCTCCGGCTGCGCGGTGACTACCTGGCCATCGTGACCCTGGGCTTCGGGGAGATCGCCCGCATCATCTTCCTGTCGGACTGGATGACCCCCTATGTCGGCGGGGCCCAGGGGATCCAGCAGATCCCGGCGCCCGCGCTCTTCGGGATCAAGTTCCGCGACCCGACGTCGGTCTACTACCCGATCCTGGCCGCCTGCATCCTGGCCGCCCTCGTGGCCTGGAGCTTCCAGCATTCACGGGTGGGCCGCGCGTGGACGGCGATGCGCGAGGACGAGACGGTCGCGGAGGCGACCGGCGTCAACACCACCGTCTACAAGCTCATGGCGTTCTCCATGGGCGCGGTCTTCGGCAGCGTGGCCGGTGCCTTCTATGCGGCGAAGATCGGCGTGGTCTTCCCGCAGAACCTCGACATCCAGATCAGCATCAACGCTCTGGCGCTCATCATCCTCGGCGGCATGGGAAGCATCACCGGCGTCATCGTGGGCGCCTTCATGCTGGTCGGCCTGCCGGGCCTGCTGCGTGAGTTCGCGGAGTACCAGCTGCTCATCTTCGGGGCGGTGCTGGTGGCCATGATGCTCTTCCGCCCGGAGGGCCTCGTCCCGAACCGAGCCCGGAGGGCCGAGCTTCACGAGGAGGAGGCCGACGTCGAGCTGGACGGGACCGATGGCGGCGGCGGCCCCGGGGCGGGACCCCCGTCGACGGAACGGACCCGATCCGGCCTCGTCCTGGAGACCGGCACGGCGTCGACCCAGCTCGGAGACAGGTCATGACCACGGCGATGCCGGCCGACGACAACATCCTGGTCGCCTCCAAGGTGACCATGCGCTTCGGCGGCCTGGTGGCGAACAAGGACGTGGACTTCGCCATTCCCCGCCGGGGCATCGTGTCGCTGATCGGGCCCAACGGCGCGGGGAAGACGACCTTCTTCAACCAGCTGACCGGGATGCTGGAGCCGACCATGGGCGACATCGTCTTCGACGGGACGAGCACGGTGGGGCTTACGCCGCACGAGATCGTGGAGCTGGGCGTGGCCCGCACCTTCCAGAACATCCGTCTCTTCGGCGACATGACGACCCTGGAGAACATCATGGTCGGACGCCACGTGCGGATGAAGGCGCACTGGTGGGACTCCGTGGTGCGCACCCCCGCCACCCGTGCCGAGGAAGCGGCCACCGCGGCACGCTCGCGTGAGCTCCTCGACATCGTGGGCCTGCCACGGCACTACGAGGAGGAGTGGGCGCGCAACCTGCCGTACGGTGACCAGCGGCGGCTGGAGATCGCGCGGGCGCTGGCCAGCGACCCCAAGCTGCTGCTCCTCGACGAGCCGACCGCGGGCATGAACCCGGCCGAAACCAACAGGACGACGACCCTCATCTCTGACCTCCGCGAGCAGCTGGGCCTGTCGATCCTGCTCATCGAGCACGACATGAAGGTGGTGATGGGCGTCAGCGAGCGAATCACGGTTCTCGACTACGGCGAGAAGATCGCCGAGGGCAACCCGGAGGAGATCCGCACCAATCCGCGGGTCATCGAGGCCTACCTGGGCAAGCAGGCGACCGCGTCATGACCGAGCCGATGACGGCCCCGGCCACGTCCCCGGCCGAGGCAACCGACGACCCGCAGCCGCTCCTCGAGCTGCACGACCTCCACGTGTTCTACGGCAACATCGAGGCGCTCAGGGGCGTGACCCTGCATGTCAACAACGACGAGATCGTCACGCTCATCGGCTCCAACGGGGCCGGCAAGAGCACCACCCTGCGCGCCATCAGCGGCACGCACAAGCCGCGCATCGGCACCGTGAAGCTGGCGGGCCGCGAGATCCAGTCGCTCAAGGCCCACGAGGTCGTCAAGCTGGGCGTGGCCCACGCGCCGGAGGGGCGCCGGGTCTTCAGCCGGATGAGCGTGTACGAGAACCTGCAGATGGGCGCCTTCAGCCGGCGGGGGGCATCGATCGAGGAGGACGTGACCCGGGTCTACGACCTCTTCCCGCGCCTCCGTGAGCGGCGAACGCAGAAGGCCGGGACGATGTCCGGCGGCGAGCAGCAGATGCTTGCCATCGGTCGCGCGCTCATGGCGCGGCCCCGGGTGCTCCTGCTCGACGAGCCTTCCATGGGACTCTCGCCGCTCCTCACCGAGCAGATCTTCCGCATCATCACCGACATCAACGGCCAGGGCACCACGGTGCTCCTCGTGGAGCAGAACGCCCTCATGGCGCTCAACGTGGCCCATCGCGGCTACGTGCTCCAGACCGGCGCCATCATCCTCTCCGACTCCGCGAAGAACCTGGCCGCCAACGAGCAGGTGCGACAGGCCTACCTCGGCGAGATCTGAGGACCGACCGGGCCATGGCGCCGCCACCCCGCCCGCCGCGCGACTACCGCCCGGACGTCCGGCCCATGCTCATCCTGGGCGCGATCCTGGTGCTCGTCATCGTGGGCTGGCTCTTCATCAGCCCGCTGGTCCTGCCGGCCGCCCGCTGACCGCGGCCCCCGGTCGCTACCAGGCGCGACGGGTCCCGAACCCGGTCCCTGCCCCGTAGAGCAGGGTCGCGATCCCCACCGCGGCCACGGCCAGCCCCGGCGACCGCTGCGGCAGCGGCAGGTAGCCCACCGACCACAGCTCCCAGCCCTGGTACAGGAGTGCGCCGGCGGCCACCAGCCCCAGAAGCAGGTACACGAACGGCGCGTCGAGGATGAAGCCCCAGCGACCGCGCATGTAGCCGATGTCGAGCACCACCAGGGCCCCGATGGCCGCCCCGTAGATGAGCAGGCCAACGCCCTCCAGGCCCACGCCGGTCGCCGCCGGCAGCTGCACGCCGCTCACCGTGTCGCCCCCCGCGTGCCACCACGGCAGGAAGCCCGACGCGATCATCAGCAGGCAGCCCAGCAGCACGAAGAGCCGGAAGCGGCGTGTCCCCTCGGGCATGGGCTAGGCCTCCGGATCGGCTCCGCCGTAGACCGATGGACGCAGGACGCCAATGTACGGCAGGTTCCGATACCGCTCGTCGAAGTCCAGGCCGTAGCCGACCACGAAGCGGTCCGGGATGGTGAAGCCGCGATAGTCGATCTCGATCTCCGCCAGGCGACGTGCCGGCTTGTCCAGCAGGCAGCAGATGCGGACCGACGTCGGACCCCGGTCGTGGAGGTAGCGGAGCAGGTAGTTCAGGGTGAGCCCGGTGTCGATGATGTCCTCGACCACGACGACGTCGCGATCCTTGATGGAGCCGGACAGGTCCTTGAGGATGCGGACCTGGCCGCTCGTCTCCGTGTTCGACCCGTAGCTGGACAGCTCCATGAGATCCACCGAGAGCGGGATCTCCGTCGCACGCACCAGGTCGGCGAGGAAGACGATGGAGCCCTTGAGCACGGACACCAGCACCGGCTGACGATCGGCGTAGTCGGCTGCCAGCTCGCGACCGAGCTCGGCGACCCGGGCCTGCAGCTGCTCCCCGGTGAGCAGCACCTCCGAGACGTCGTCGTGAATCGTCATGCCGCGGTCACCGTGACCCGCGCGGCGGGCCGCGGTTCGGGCGTCATCGGTCCAGGGCTGTTGTGGAGGTTGGCATCGAAGACCTGGGCCATGAAGTCATGCCGTCCGTACTTGATCATGAGGGCCTTGAAGTCACGAGCGTACAGGAGCTTGACCCGCACCTCCGGGTACAGCAGCCGCATCCAGCGCAGCTTGCGGTTCTTCTTGCGGACCAGCGACTGCTTCAGCGTGGTCAGCTCGACGTAGAGGTCGATCTGGGGAAGATAGAAGTCGGGGGCAAACGATTCGGTGACGAGGCCACTGGCGTTCCAGGTGATGGGGAAGACGTCCGCCTCGTACCGCCATTCGACCTGGTAGAAGTCGAGGATCCGGGCCAGCTCAGCCTCGCTGGCGTGCGCGAAGCGCGGCTTCGTCGCGTCGGTCAGCGTCGCCGCCACGAGACCTTGGTCGTTCCTGCCACTAGGGCGTTCGGCGCCATCGATCGCGAGTATACCCTGCGAAGGGTTATCCACATTCGTGGATTCCCCGGCCGCGTTTGTGGAAAACCCGCTTGTCCCCGGGGCGGATGACGGAGCAGGATGGCGGTCCTGCTTCCACCGGTGGCCGAGTACGGTAACCGGGCGTCGTCGGAGCCGATGCGAAAGCCGGCCTCACCCACCGACGACGGCCGGGAAGACTGAAACGCCACCTGCGGGAGCATTTCCATGTCCGGAGCAGATCCCACGGCGGTGGCTCGCAGCGCGCGCGCCATGCTGGAAGCGGACCTCCTGCGTCTGCCGGGCACGGCGCTGGATCTCCCGCGCGGCGCGCTGGATCGCCTGGAGCGCTACGTGGCCCTCCTCCTCGAGGCCAACCAGCGCGTGAACCTCACCCGCGTCGTCGACCCGGAGAAGGTGGCCCGGCTCCACCTCCTCGACGCCCTCGTGGCCCTGCCGCTCGTCGACGAGGTGGCCCCCAGCCATGCGGTCGACCTCGGTTCGGGGGGTGGGGTCCCGGCCCTCCCGCTCGCCATCGCCCGCAGCGGGACCCACTGGCTCCTCGTCGACTCGGCCGGCAAGAAGGTCGCCATCCTGCGGGAGATGGTCGAGGGCCTGGGCCTGGCCAACGTCGAGGTCGTCGCGGGCCGCGCGGAGACGCTCGGCCGCGATCCCCGGCACCGTGAGCGCGCTCGGCTGGTGACCGCCCGTGCGTGCGCCGCCCTCCCGGTCCTCGCCGAGCTGGCCATGCCGTTCCTGGCACCCGGCGGCGTCCTCCTCGCCTGGAAGGGCCCGCTCACCGTCGAGGACGAGGAGGTCCGGCGCGGCAGGACAGCCCTGGGCGAGGTAGGCGGCGGGCGGATCACGATCCAGCCGGCCGCCCCGGACCTGCTGGGCGGTCACACGTTCGTGCGAGCCGAGAAGCTGCGGCCAACGCCGCTCCGCTATCCGCGGCGGCCCGGCGAACCGGGACGCCGGCCCCTTGGCTGAGCACCGACGAGTCCGTCGCTATACTCGTCCGGCTCCATGCGCATCGCCGTCCTGTCGGACATCCATGCCAACCTCGCGGCTCTCGAGGCCGTGCGTGCCGACCTGCCACCCGTGGACGAGATCTGGGTCCTGGGCGACATCGTGGGCTACGGCCCGCAGCCGAACGAGGTGATCCGTGTTCTCCAGGAGCTGGGGGCCAGGTCCGTGCTCGGGAACCACGACGCCGCGGCCATCGGCAGCATCACCGCCGAGGACTTCAACACCGACGCGCGGGCGGCCATCGAGTGGACCGCCACCCAGCTCGACGCCAACGCGCGCACGTACCTCGCCACCCTGCCCGAGACTCGGGTCAGCGGCGACCTGACCGCCGTGCACGGCTCGCCCCGCGATCCGATCTGGGAGTACATCACCTCGCCGGCGGTTGCGGCGGCCAACGTTGGCTCCTTCGAGACCTGGCTGTGCGCCTTCGGGCACACGCACCTGCCCATCATCTTCCGCGCGGACGACACGCGGGTGGAGATGCTCCCGGCGATCCCCGGCGAGCCCATTCGGCTCGATGCCCGCCGGGCGCTCCTGAACCCGGGCAGCGTCGGCCAGCCGCGTGACGGCATCCCCGCCAGCGCCTACCTGGTCCTTGACGACCGAGCCGCGACGGCCGAATTCCACCGCGTCGCCTACGACATCGCCCGCACCCAGGCGCTCATGCGCGACCTGGGTCTGCCGTCGAGGCTCAGCGAACGGCTCACCTGGGGACGATGACGACCGCCCGCCCAATCGCGACCACGGCGGCGATCCGGGTGCTCTCCCCCTAGGCGACCGCTACGATACGCTCGCCATGGTCTTCCGACACAGACCCGAGAAGCAGCAACCCCTGCTCCTGTTCCAGCGCATCCTGGTGCCGATGGCCGGCACGGAGGCCGATGAATCGGCGCTCCGCCTGGCCACGATGCTCCTTGCCGGAACCCCGGGCGAGATCAGGCTCCTGCACGTCATCGAGGTGCCCTTCGACCTCCAGCTCGACGCCGAGGACCCCGAGGCGGTCGCCTTCGCCGACGAGGTGCTGGGCAGGGCCGAGATGTTCCTCACCAACCACGAGGTCCAGACGCGGACCGGCGTGGTCCAGGCCCGGGCGGCCGGCGCGGCCATCGTCGACGAGGCCGTTGAGTGGGCGGCGGACCTGATCATCATGGGTCTACGCTATAAGAAGCGGTTCGGGGGAGCCTGGGATGCCGGCCGCACGGTGCCCTACGTGATGCGGAACTCGACGGCACCGGTCTGGTGCCTGCGCGTGGAGACGGAGGACCTGGCGCGAACGCCATGAAGATTCTGATCGTGGGCTGCGGCCGCGTGGGGGCGCGGACCGCCGCCAGGCTCGACGAGCTCGGCGAGCATGTCACCGTCATCGACGATGACCAGCGCGCATTCCTGCGCCTTCCCGCGAACTTCGGGGGGGTCACCGTTCGAGGCAGCGGCACGGACGAGGACGTCCTCCGCGAGGCCGGCGCCGAGCTCGCGGACCTGTTCATGGCCCTCACCGAGGGGGACAACCGCAACGCGCTGGCCGCCCAGATCGGGAAGCACGTCTTCGGCGTTCCCCGCGCGCTGGCAAAGGTGAACGACCCGGTCCGCGCGGAAGCCTATCGGTCGCTGGGGCTCGAGACCATCTGCCGCACGGTGCTCCTCTCCGACGCCCTGATTCGCGCCGCGACCGACGGCCCCGAATCGACCGACGGCGCGGTCGCGGCACCGACCGCGGAGCCGCTGCGCGGTGCTCCGGCGCCCGGGACGCGCGCCGAGGCCATCGCCCGCGCCGCCATCGGCGACGACGGCACCCTCCACAACCTGGAGCCGGCAGCCACCGGCGACGGCGAGGAGGGCTGAGCATGTACGTGGTCGTGATCGGCGGAGGCAACGTCGGCTACTACCTGACCCGCGAGCTGCTGACCGCCGGGCACGAGGTGGTGGTGATCGAGAAGGACCCTGCCCGCGCGCGACAGATCGCCGACGAGCTGGGCAGCATCGTGGTCGCCAACGATGGCTGCGAGGGTCGCTACCAGGCGGAGGCCGGCATGGCACGGGCGGACGTCATCGCCGCCGTGACCGGTGACGACGGCGTGAACCTCGCGGCCTGCCAGATCGCGAAGATGCGCTTCAACGTCCCGCGGTCCATCGCCCGGGTCAACAACCCGGAGCACGAGAAGCTCTTCCGCCAGCTCGCCATCGACGAGACGGTGAGCCCCATCCGCATCATCCTGGGCGTCATCGAGCACGAGATCCCGGTGCACGACCTTCTGCACCTCGCCGAGCTGGGCGGTGGCGAGCTGCAGATCGTCGAGGCCACGCTGGACGCGGACTCGCCGGTTGTCGGCCGCGAGCTGCGCGACGTGCCGCTGCCGGAGGGCAGCGCCATCGCGGTCCTGCTGCGCGAGGACCGGGCGATCCCCACCCGCCCCGAAACCCGCCTCCTGAGCGGCGACCGGGTCCTGGCCGTCACCTCCTCCCAGCGCGAGTCGGATCTCCGCGCGCTGCTCATCGGCGAGTGACCGCAGCGCCGCGCCCCGGCGCCGCGCCCCCCGGCCAGGTCCTGCGCCGGTCGCTGATCGCCTGGGGCCTCGGCGACCTGGCCCTCGGACGGCGCCGCGCGGCGGTTGCCTGGTTCGTGGCGGAGGTGCTCGCCGCGCTCGTCGTCGCCTGGCTGGTCGTGGGGCTGACCGAGACGACCGCCTACCTGGTTCCATTCCTTGCCGGCTGCGCCTTCCTCGTCGCCTGGGCCGCTCAGGCGGCGCTCGCCTACCACCGAGCCAGGTCGGCCCAGGGCGCCAGCGGGCCCACCCCCGTCGGTTCGCCGGCGGCCGCCATGGTCTGGCTCAGCCTGCCCCTCCTGGTGTGGGGCACCGCGTTCTGGCTGGTCGGCGCCCAGGCCGCCACGCCCGCGGCAGTGCTCGACCGCTTCGAGACGACCTGGCCCGATCTCCCTGCCGCGGCCAGCCTGCCCGCCGGGCTCACGACGAACCGGCTGGCGGTAACGAGCGCCGCGCTCGAGGCCCTCACCACGCTCGAGACGGACTGCGCGAACGGGGCGGCGCGCGGCTGCGACAACCCTGCCACTCTGCTGCGCAACCTGCGAATCACCCTCACCGACCAGGACGGCGAGAGCGCGACGGCTGTGGCCCAGATCGTCTCGTTCGAGCGCCGGCCGTCAACGTGGCTGGGGCTCATTGCGGGCACGGAGCTGGTCCCCGTTCCGCAGCAGACGGTGCTGACCCTGGAGCTGCGGACCGCCGCCGCGCCGCTCCCGGGTGGAATCGACATCGGCGCCCGTCGCTGGCAGATCGTGAACGCCAGCCCCGCCGGCTGAGTACCTTGTGACATGAGCGATCGTCCCCCCGACGGTGCCCGCTTCTTCGCCGCCCTCGATGAGGCGGTCGCCACCGCCGTGGTGGGGGCGACGGAGCCGCTGCGCCTCATGGCCATCGCCCTCCTGTCGGACGGTCATGCCCTGCTGGAGGACGTCCCCGGCGTCGGGAAGACGCTCCTGGCGCGTGCCTTCGCGCGCGCCCTCTCCCTGGACTTCGCGCGGGTCCAGGGCACACCGGACCTGCTCCCCACCGACGTGACCGGCAGCTCCATCCTCGAGGGCGGCACCTTCCGCTTCGTCCCTGGCCCGGTCTTCACCAACATCCTGCTGGTGGACGAGATCAACCGGGCCACCCCGCGCACCCAGTCGTCGCTGCTGGAGGCCATGCAGGAACGCCAGGTCTCCGCGGAGGGCGAGACGCGCGCCCTGCCCGACCCGTTCCTGGTCCTCGCCACCCAGAACCCCATCGAGCTGGAGGGCACCTTCTCCCTGCCGGAGGCGCAGCTGGATCGCTTCCTGGTCCGCATCCACCTTGGCTACCCGGACGCCGATGACGAGCGCCGCATCGCGCGGCGCTACCGCGACGCGTTGGAGCCGCTGGACGCGGTCGGCTCGGTCGCCGGCGCCGCGGAGCTGGGCACGCTGCGCGCGGCCGCGCGGACGATCCGCGTGTCCGAGGAGGTGGAGCAGTATCTCGTGGCCCTGGTGCGTGGCACGCGCGAGCATCCCGACCTCCGGATGGGGGCCAGCCCGCGGTCGTCCGTGGCGCTGTATCGCGCCTCCCAGGGGTGGGCGCTGCTCGCCGGACGCGACTTCACCCTGCCCGATGACGTGCGGGCCGTGGCGCACGCCGTGCTCGACCACCGCGTCCTCCTGGACATCGATCGCGAGCTGCGCGGGGCGACCGTCCCGGCGGTCGTGGAGGAGGTCCTGGCCACGGTCCCGGTCCCGCTTGCGGAGGAGGCCTCGACGGGCGCCTGACGCACGTGAGCACCTGGATTGCGCTCTCGGCAACCTTCGCCGTTCTCGGCGCGGTGACCGGGGTGCCCGGCCTGATGCTCGTCGCCGCGATCACACTCGTGTACGGGACCCTGACCCGCCTCTGGACCCGCTACGGCGTCCAGGGGGTCGAGTACGGGCGGAGCCTGGGGGCAGCCCGCGCCGTGGTGGGCGACGTGGTTCCGCTGGACGTCACCATCTGGAACCGCAAGCCGTTGCCGCTGCCGTGGGTCGCGGTCGACGACCTGGTCACCGACGGCATCACCATCCGCGAGCAGCCGAATCTCGACCGCGACTCCGAGCGCCATGGACGGCGCATCCTGTTCAACGCGTGGTCGCTGACCTGGTACGAGCGGGTCGTCCGCCACTTCCACGTGGATGCCGAGCGCCGTGGCAGCTATGAGCTCGGGCCGTTCCGGCTGCGGATCCGCGACATCCTGGGCCGCGACGCCGCAGAGACGGAGGTCGACGCGGTGACCTCGCTGGTCATCTCGCCGCGCACGGCACCGGTGCGCAGCACCGGGCACGACCTGGCGCCGATCGGCGACCGGCGGGCCCGCCAGGGCCTGATCCACGACCCGGCCCTGTTCGGCGGCGTGCGGCCCTTCGAGCCCGGTGACTCGCTGCGCCGCATCCACTGGCGCGCCACGGCGCGGCTCGGCGAGGCGGTGAGCCGGCGCTTCGAGCCGGCGCGCGGCCGCGAGGTGCTCATCGCCCTCGACGTCCAGACCATCGACGGGCCCCACTGGCAGATGACCTACGACGACGATGCGTTCGAGTCGCTGTGCGTGGCTGCCGGATCGCTCGCTCGCCGCCTCCTCGCCGATGGCGCCGCCTGCGGCCTCGCCGCCGCCTCCTTCACCGGCACCGTCCAGCAGACCGCGTACCTCGCTCCCGACGCATCGGCCGGCCAGACCATCCGGGTGGGCGCGCTGCTGGCCCGCATCGGCCCGGTCAGCTCCGGCCCGTACGAGCGCCTGCTGACCTGGATCACGCGTCGCGTCCCGCCCGGAACGACCGTCCTGGCCCTCACCGCCCGCGACCCGCGCGCCTGGCTGCCGGCCGTGCGCCGCCTGGCACGCAGCGGGTACGGCGTCGAGATCGTGTGCATGGGCCCGGAGGCCACCCTCCACGCCACCGCGGCCCGCCACGCTGGCCTGCGCGTACGGGTCGGAACCCTTGCCCCCGACTGGAGGACCGCCGATGCGCTCGTCCTGGCCGGCTAGGCTCCTGCCCGTCTTCCAGGCCCTCGCGGAGGGAGGATGGCTGGCGGTCGTCTACGCCGCGATCCAGGTGGCCACCGGGGACGAGCCGCGGGTCGGCGTGCTGGAGCTTGCCCTGCTGGCCGGCGCCGGCATGGCCTGGGCGCGCCGGCACCGGTGGCGCTCCCCCGTGGTGGAGGCCGCCGGACTCCCGCTGCTCGCCCTCGCCGGCGGGGCCGCCGGCTGGTTCCTGGACCCCGCGGTGCGGGTCGCCCTCGTGGGCGGCCACGTGCCGCTGGCCGCGGGGCTCCACGTGCCGGGCTGGCTGGCCGGGATCGCCGTCGTGCGCGGCGGGCTCCACGGGTCGGCCGACAACGACGAGGAGGTGCAGGACCGGCTCCTGCGCTTCGCGGTCCCGGGGCTGGCGGCGCCGTGGCTCCTGGGGTCGCTGTCAAGCCACGGGGCGCTGCGGGACGCCTTCACCGCGTCGGCCTTCGTCAGCACCATGGTCTTCGCGGCGGGCGCCTTCGCCGCGCTGGGACTGGCGCGCCTGGAGGAGGTGCGGGCCACGACCGGGAGCGACTGGCGGCAGAGCCGGGCCTGGTTGGCGCTCGTGGCCGGGATCAGCGTGGCCTCGCTGGCGATCGGGATCCCGGCGGCCGCCCTGCTGGGCGTGCCCCTGGCCGCCCTCGCGGCGGCCATCTTCGGGCCCATCCGCCTCCTCTTTCTCCTCGCCATCCTCCTCACCACGCCGCTCATCGTGCTGATCGCGGCCGCCACCGAGCTGCTGCGGCCGTTCCTGCCCCAGCAGCTCTCCCTGCCAGCCATCACGTTTCCGAACTTCGCCGGAGATCCGCTGCCGGCCAGCACCCCAATCCCGACCATCGTGGTCATCGCGGTGGTCGCGGTCCTCGCCCTCCTCGAGCTCGGCGTCCTGGGCATGATCATCTACCTGCGCTGGCAGGAGGGACGCAGGATGGCCATGGTCGCGGCAGGCGACTTCGAGGAGCGCAGCATCGTGATCCCGCCGGAGGAGCCGCCTGCGCCCAGGGCGCTGCCGGCAGCAGCGCGTCGGCGACGCAACCTCTCCGATCCCGCGGACGCGTACCTCGCCGCGCTCGAGGCGCTGCAGCGTGACGGGCGCTGGCCCCGGCGAGCCAGCGAGTCACCGGCCGCGCACGCCCGCAGAGTCGGCGGCGAGGGCCTGACCGACCGTGCGTTCCACCGCCTGGCGATCGCCTACCAGCTGGTTCGATACGGGGGCCGGAGCCTGCCGTCCCGGGAGCTGCGCCGCACCCGGGGACGGCTCGAGGGCTTCAGGCGCCGGCTCGGCCGCTAGCGGGCGCCATCGGGCTTGCTGAAGTCAAATCGGTAGAACCCTTGACAACGTTATTGTCAGAGTTTAGGGTACTCCAGCGCACCAGTCACATGCAGTGCGAGACGAGTGTTCCACGTGCAGAAGGTTCGAGGAAGAACAGCACAATGGCAAACCTGACGAGATTCGATTCGTTTGGCGACATGATCACCCTGCGGCAGGCAATGGACCGCCTGTTCGAGGACTCCTTCGTATCGCCGGTCACCTGGCGCACCCTCGAGGGTCAGACGGTTACCCCGGCCCTGGACGTTCACCAGGATGCCGACGAGATCGTGGTGACCGCCGCGCTCCCCGGCATCAAGCCCGAGGACGTGGAGATCACCCTGACGGGGCAGACCCTCGTGATCCGCGGCGAGTTCAAGGCCGACGAGAAGATCACGCGCGACCAGTACCTGTACCGCGAGCGCCGCTTCGGCTCGTTCAACCGCCAGCTCCAGCTGCCGGTCCGGGTCGAGGGGGACAAGACGGAGGCCACCTTCGAGCACGGTCTGCTGACCCTGCGCATCCCCAAGGCGGATGAGGTCAAGCCCCGTCAGATCCAGATCAAGGCCGGTGAGGGGGAGCCCGTGAAGGTCACCCCGGTCGCCGGCAATGGTTCGGAGACCGCGTGAGCTCAGCGCTCCGCGGCGCACCACGCAACCGGGGAGCCGGTCCGAGCCCGGGGCCCGGGCCGGCCTGCGGCCTGCTGATCCCGGGACGCGTCGGGTGAGCACCTGGCGCGACCCGCAGCGGCCGCGGTACTTCATCAGCATCGCCGCCGAGCTGGCGAGCGTGCACCCGCGCACCCTGCGGATCTACGAGGAGGAGGGCCTCCTCTGCCCGCATCGGCGCAACAATCTCCGCCTCTATTCGGAGGCCGATATCCGACGGGTGCGTATCATCCGTTTCCTGACCCAACGCCAGGGGGTGAACCTGGCGGGCGTCAAGGTCATCCTGCAGCTCGAGGCGCTCGGCAAGATCCGCGTCTACGACCTGTTCGGTGAGGCTGATGTCGAGCGATATGTCGAGGGCGAGCTGCAGGAGCAGGACGACCTCGAGCGAAGGGACTTGTAATTCATGGAATCCGAGAACCGCGAGACCGAGGTCGAGCGCACCGTCGATCAGATCCAGGTGCTGCCCCTGGTGGCGCTGCGGGACACGGTCATCTTCCCGGAGATGATCGTGCCGCTGCAGGTCGGCCGCGAGCGCAGCGTGAAGGCGCTCGACCAGGCCGTGCGGGCCAGCACGCCCATCGCGCTCGTCACCCAGCGAAGCTCAGAGACGGAGGAGGTCGACAGCGTGGAGGAGCTCCACGCCATCGGCACCCTGGCCAAGATCGCCCAGGTGATCCGCCTCCAGGACGGGACCATCCGGGCCATCGTCCAGGGGCAGAAGCGCATCCGGCTGCTCGACCTGGTCCAGGTCGACCCGCACCTCGAAGCGCGCGTCGAGACGATCGACGACGTCCACGCCAAGACCCTCGAGGTCGAGGCCCTCATGGCCTCGGTCCAGGGGCAGATCGAGCAGTACGTGACCTCGGGGGCATCGGTTCCCCCGGAGGTCGCCGTCGCTGCCCGCAACATCAGCGACGGTGGGCTGCTGGCCGACATGGTCGCCTACAGCCCCGAGATGAGCACCGAGCAGCGCCAGCAGCTCCTCGAGACGGTTGACGTCCCGGATCGGCTTCGGATGGTGAGCCAGTTCCTCGCCAAGCAGATCGAGGTGCTGGAGCTCAAGGGCCGGATCCAGAGCGAGGTCAAGTCCGAGATGGACAAGACCCAGCGCGAGTACATCCTCCGCGAGCAGCTCAAGGCCATCCAGAAGGAGCTTGGCGAGGACGACCCCTCGGTCGCGGAGGCCAACGAGCTCCGTGAGCGGGTGGAGCAGTCCGCCATGCCCGACGAGGTCAAGGAGAAGGCGATCAAGGAGGTCGATCGGCTCAGCCGGATCCCCTCCGCCTCGCCCGAGCAGGGCGTCATCCGCACCTACGTCGACTGGCTGGTCAGCCTGCCGTGGGGCACCTACTCCGACGACAACCTCGACCTGGCCGATGCGGAGAAGGTCCTCAACGAGGACCACTACGGCCTCGAGAAGCCCAAGGAGCGGATCGTGGAGTACATGGCGGTGCGCAAGCTCGCCGAGAAGATCCGCAGCCCCATCCTGCTCTTCGTGGGACCTCCCGGCGTGGGCAAGACCTCGCTGGGCCGCAGCATCGCCCGCGCCATGGGACGCAAGTTCGTCCGCATGAGCCTGGGCGGCATCCACGACGAGGCGGAGATTCGCGGCCATCGGCGCACCTACATCGGCGCGCTTCCCGGCCGTGTCATCCAGAGCATCAAGACCGCGGGGTCCGCGAACCCGGTCTTCATGCTCGACGAGATTGACAAGGTCGGCATGGACTTCCGCGGCGACCCGTCATCGGCGCTGCTGGAGGTGCTCGACCCGGAGCAGAACTTCAGCTTCCAGGACAACTACCTGGAGGTGCCGTTCGACCTGTCCAAGGTCCTCTTCATCGCCACCGCCAACATGCTCGACACCATCCCGCCGGCCCTGCGTGACCGGATGGAGGTGATCCAGCTGCCCGGCTACACGCAGCTCGAGAAGCTGCGGATCGCCCAGCGCTTCCTGGTGCCCAAGCAGCTCGAGGCCCACGGCCTGACCACCGAGCAGCTGACCCTCGAAGAGGCCACCCTGGTCCGGCTGATCCAGGCCTTCACCAAGGAGGCCGGCGTCCGGAACCTGGAGCGCGAGATCGCCAACGTCGCGCGCAAGGTCGCTCGGCGGGTCGCCGACGACCGGACGGTCTCGGTCACCGTCAAGCCGGCCGAGCTGGAGGACTACCTGGGCCCGGCTCGCTTCGAGTACGGGGAGCTCGACAGCGAGGACCAGGTGGGCATGGCGACCGGCCTGGTCGTCTCCGATGCGGGCGGCGACATCGTCCAGATCGAATCGACCCGGATGCAGGGCAAGGACGAGATCATTCTCACCGGCCAGCTCGGCAGCGTGATGCAGGAGTCGGCTCGCGCGAGCCTGAGCTACGTCCGGGCCCGGGCCAAGGAGCTGGGGATCGACCCCGCCTCCTTCGGCACGGAGACGATCCACATCCACGTCCCTGCCGGGGCGACCCCCAAGGACGGGCCCTCGGCGGGGGTCACCATGGCCACCGCCGTCGCCAGCCTGCTCACCGGCAAGCCGGTGCGGCGTGACCTGGCCATGACCGGGGAGATCACCCTCCGCGGACGGGTCCTGCCCATTGGCGGGCTCAAGAGCAAGCTCCTCGCCGCGCACCTCGCCGGCGTGAAGACGGTGCTCATCCCGCTGCGGAACGAGAAGGACCTGGTGGACGTCCCGGAGGAGGTCCTGAGCCAGCTGCGGATCATTCCCGTGGAGTCCATGGATGAGGTCCTGGCGGAGGCGCTGATCGACCACGCGCGGCCGGCGTCACGGATCAAGTCCGAGCGGGCTGCTCGCCAGAAGGCGGCCGTTCGCCGGCCGTCCCGCCGGCGGGTCGCGGCGGAGAAGGGCGTGCCCGTCTCCCCGCCCCACCCCGTCGACCAGCCTCCGGCCACCAACGCCTGAGAGCGCTCGATCGGACGGCCCGATGGAGTACAAGGACTACTACCAGGTTCTGGGCGTGCCCAAGACGGCGACACAGGCCGAGATCAAGAAGGCCTACCGCCGTCTGGCACGCCAGCTCCATCCCGACAAGAACCCCGACGACAAGACCGCCGAGCAGCGCTTCAAGGACGCCAACGAGGCCCATGCCGTCCTCTCCGATGCGGAGAAGCGCAAGCGGTATGACGAGCTGGGCGCGAATTGGCAGGCCTACGACCAATCCGGCGCCGGCGGCTTCGACGGTGGCTTCGGCGGTGGCCCGTTCGCGGGTCAGCAGGCCGGTCCCGGCGGCGGCTTCACGTACCGTCGCGTCTCCCCGGAGGAGATGAGCGGCTTCTCCGACTTCTTCCGTGCCTTCTTCGGCGGGGGCGGCGGGGGCTCCTTCGACGCCGGCGCGGGATCCGGGGGCGCCACCCACAGCGACGCGGGCGGGTTCGAGCGCCTCTTCGAGTTCGGCAACCTCGGAGCCGGGCGCGGTGGTCGCGGCAACGCGACGCGGACGGCGGCGCCGCGCATGGCGGACGCCCACGCCGAGACCGACGTCTCCCTGGCCGAGGTCGCGCGCGGGACGAAGCGGATGGTGAGCATCGACGGGCGCCGCATCGAGGTCACCATTCCCCGGGGCGTGGCCGATGGCGCGCGCATCAAGCTCCGCGGCGCCGGCGCGCGCGGCGGCGGCGACTCCACGGCCGGCGACCTGTACGTCACCGTCCACGTGAAGGCAGACGAGCGCTTCGAGCGCCGCGGCGCGGACCTCGTCACGGAGCTGCCGCTGACCCTGGCCGAAGCGATGCTGGGCGCCGAGGTGCCGGTTCCCACCCCCACCGGATCGGTGAAGCTGCGGATTCGCCCCAACACCCGGAACGGCCAGGAGATCCACCTCGGAGGCAAGGGCCTCCCGCGCCCGGGGAAGGACGCCGGCCGCGGCGACCTGATCGTGCGCACCCGCGTGGTCCTGCCCCACCTCGACGAGGACACCCGCGGGGAGCTGGCAACCCTCCTGGCGCGGCACCCGCAGGCAGATCCCCGCAAGCGCGAGCGGACGCACTGACCATGCGCACCGACCGGTTCACCCAGCGCGCGCAGGAGGCCATCGTCGAGGCGCAGCAGCGCGCCGAGGAGAGCGGCAATCCCCAGCTGGAGGTCGCGCATCTCCTGCTGGTCCTCGTCGACCAGCCCGACGGCGTGGTACCTGCGGTCCTGGAGCGGGTCGGCGCCGATACGCGCCAGATCGCCGAGGCGCTGCGTGCCGAGCTGTCGAAGCTCCCCACCGTGCACGGGGGATCGGCGCAGCTGACCCTGTCGGACGAGGCGCGCCGCGTCCTCTCCGACGCCCATCCCATCGCCGAGCGGATGCACGACGACTACGTCTCCACCGAGCACCTGCTCCTTGCCATGCTGGAGGACCGCGCGGGCAGCAGCGCGAAGCGGGTCCTCGAGGGGCAGGGCGTCAACGCGGACGCGGTGCTCAACGCACTCACCCAGATTCGAGGTTCCCAGCGCGTGACCAGCCCCAACCCGGAGGCGACCTACGAGGCGCTCGAGAAGTACGGCCGCGACCTGACCGATGCCGCCCGCCGCGGGCTGCTGGACCCGGTGATCGGCCGCGACGAGGAGATCCGGCGCGTCATCCAGGTGCTCTCCCGCCGCACGAAGAACAACCCGGTCCTCATCGGCGAGCCGGGCGTGGGCAAGACCGCCATCGTGGAAGGGCTCGCCCAGCGCATCGTGCGCGGCGACGTCCCCGAGGGGCTGCGCGACAAGAAGGTCGTGGCCCTGGACATGGGCGCCCTGGTGGCCGGGGCCAAGTACCGCGGGGAGTTCGAGGAGCGGCTCAAGGCGGTCCTCAAGGAGATCACCGCGGCATCGGGCCAGATCGTGCTCTTCATCGACGAGCTGCACACCGTGGTGGGGGCCGGCGCCGCCGAGGGGGCCATGGACGCGGCCAACCTGCTCAAGCCCATGCTCGCCCGCGGTGAGCTGCACGCCATCGGTGCCACCACGCTGGACGAGTACCGCAAGAACATCGAGAAGGACGCGGCCCTGGAGCGGCGCTTCCAGCCGATCATCGTGGACCAGCCCGGCGTGGAGGACACCATCTCCATCCTGCGCGGCCTGCGCGAGCGGTACGAGGTCCACCATGGGGTGCGCATCACCGACTCCGCCCTGGTGGCCGCCGCGGTCCTCTCCAACCGCTACATCAGCGGGCGCTTCCTGCCGGACAAGGCCATCGACCTCGTGGACGAGTCCGCCAGCCGGCTCCGCGTGGAGATGGACTCCATGCCCGCGGAGCTCGACGAGCTGGAGCGGCGCCGGATGCAGCTTGAGATCGAGCGCGAGGCGCTGCGCAAGGAGAAGGACGACGCGTCGAAGACGCGCCTGGCGACGCTCGAGTCGGAGCTTGCCGACCTGCGCGAGCGCTCCACCGCGATGAAGGCGCAGTGGGAGCGCGAGAAGGCGGTCCTGGCCACCATTCGCGAGACCCGCGAGGCGATCGAGAAGCTGAGCCCGGAGATCGAGGCGGCGGAGCGCGCTGCCGACTACGCGAAGGCCGCCGAGCTGCGCTACGGTCGGGCCAACGAGCTGCAGCAGCAGCTCGCCGAGCACGAGCAGCGGTTCCGCGAGCTGAAGGCCTCCGGCTCGCTCCTGGTGAAGGAGGAAGTCGACGCGGACGACATCGCCGAGGTCGTCAGCCGCTGGACCGGGATCCCCGTCTCACGGCTGATGGAGGGCGAGACAGAGAAGCTGCTGAAGATGGAGGACCGGCTCCACGAGCGGCTCATCGGGCAGGACATCGCCGTCGAGGCGGTCTCGGATGCCATTCGCCGGGCGCGCGCGGGGCTCAAGGACCCCAAGCGCCCCATCGGCTCCTTCATCTTCCTGGGCCCCACCGGCGTGGGGAAGACGGAGCTGGCGCGGACCCTCGCGGAGTTCCTCTTCGACGACGAGAACGCCCTGCTCCGCATCGACATGAGCGAGTACATGGAGAAGTTCTCCACCTCGCGCCTGGTGGGCGCACCTCCGGGCTACGTCGGCTACGAGGAGGGCGGGCAGCTCACCGAGGCGGTGCGGCGACGGCCGTACCAGGTGGTCCTCTTCGACGAGATCGAGAAGGCGCACCCCGACGTCTTCAACGTGCTCCTGCAGCTCCTCGACGACGGGCGCCTGACCGATTCCCAGGGCCGCACGGTGGACTTCAAGAACACCGTGGTGATCATGACCAGCAACGTCGGATCGGTGACGCTGCTGGAGGCCGCGGAGCGCGGTCCGGATGCCTTCGACGCGGCGGCCGACTCGGTCCGGCTCCAGCTGCGCGAGCATTTCCGGCCGGAGTTCCTCAACCGGGTCGACGAGATCATCGTCTTCCGGCCGTTGAACGACGAGCAGCTGGCGCACATCGTGGGGCTGCTGATCGCCGGCGTCGAGCGACGCCTGGCGGAGGCCCAGATCAGCCTGGAGGTGACCGATGCGGCGCGGCTCCTGGTCGCGAAGGAGGGCTACGACCCCGCCTTTGGTGCGCGGCCGCTGCGCCGCGCGATCCAGCGCGAGATCGAGAATCCGCTGGCCCGGCGCATCCTGGGCGGGGAGTTCCGCGGCGGAGACACGATCCGGATCGATGCGAAGGACGGCGAGATCGCATTCGAGAAGGTCGCCGTGGCCACCACCGAGGAGTCGGCAGCCGGATCGTCAAGCGACGGGTGAGCGTCCCGCGCCAGGACCGGACCCAGCGCCCCACCGATCGGGAACCTGAACGGCGGGCGATCCACGCCGTCGCCGCACAGCATCACCAGGTCGGCGCCTTCGAGGGTTCCCTGCAGCGCCGGGCATGCGTAGCACACCCCAAATGGCTGCTCGCCCGAACGAGGACAAGCCACCAGCCCCACGCGCACGACGAGGTGCCTCGGTGCCGATCCAATCACCATCTCGCCCCCTGCTCGGTCTGCCGGCGACCCGAAGAAACCGGGCGTCGAAGCCTCCGCGGTTCGATCCTCGCGGACCGTTCCGCTCACGGTCACTCGACGTTCGACCTCTCCGGGTCGCACATGACTGTTGCACTCCGCACCGCACCGCACCAGTGCCGAATGGCACAGCGGTGACATGGGCGGCTCCCCGGCAGGCCGATCGGCCCTTGGGATGCGGTCGGCGTGCGGGATAGCGTTACCCCGATGGACCCAGACCAGCAGCAGTCCCAGGCACTCGAGCCACAGCCACTCGAACCGGAGCCACTCGAACCGCAGCCACTCGCACCGGAGCAGCCGTTGCCACGTCCCGGGCGGGGTCGCGCGGCCATCCTCTTCGCCGCCGGGGCGCTGACGGGGGCTGTGGCAATGGTGCTCGCCCTGGCCCTGGCCGGGGTCATCGGTCCGGCCGGCTCGCAGGAAGCGGCAACCGCCACCAGCCAGAGCCCGTCGCCGGCGACCACGGCCCCGCTGGTCACGCCACCGCCCATCGTTGCGCCGGCCGCCTTCACGCCCACCGGGCTCGCGAATGGGTATGCGCTGGGCAGCGCCGACGCGCGGGTGACGGTGGAGGTCTGGGCGGACTACCAGTGCCCGTACTGCGCACGCTTCTCCACGCAGGTCGAGCCGCAGATCATCTCGACCTACGTGACGGCCGGCAAGGTCCGGCTCGTCTTCCGCGACCTCGCCTTCCTGGGCGACGAGTCAGGCTGGGCGGCCGTTGCGGCCCGTTTGGCCGAGCAGCAGGGCATGTTCTGGCCGTACCACGACTACCTGTTCGCCAACCAGCTCGGCGAGAACGTGGGCAGCTTCGGCGTGGAGCGGCTGCAGGAGATAGCCGGCCGCGTCGGGCTGGACCGCGCCGCCTTCGACGCGGGCCTGGAACTTGCCTCGGCGCGCGACCTCTTCGCGCAGATCCAGGCGGAGTCCGAGGCCGACGCGACCCCGCTCGGCATCCACGCGACCCCCACCGTGGTGGTCGACGGCTCGCCGCTGGACGGCAGCGACTGGGGGACGGTTCAGGCCGCCATCGATGCCGCATTGGCCGGCTGAGCGACCCGGGTCGCTGGCTGGTACGGCTGGCTGAGGACGTAGCTGAGCACGCAGGCACCCTTCCATCTGCCACTGGGGGGTGTGCGCTCACAGCGCGAGTCGGAGGGGCGCCTACCGGTGCCGGCGACGGCGCCCCGCGGGCGTGGGACGCGGACGAACCCGGGCCGCTCGGCGCGGGGGTGGCACGTATCGGCGACGGCGGATCTCGTCGTTCGCGGTGGCGATGATGGGCGGGAAGCGGACGAACGTCGCGTAGGCGGCGACGCCCATGGCCGGAATCAGGATCAGCAGGAGCAGCAGCAGCGGGACGTGGATCACGACCAGGAGCGGCGTGATACCCCAGCCGATGGCGATCGGCCAGAAGATCCACTCGTGCAGCGCCAGGATCGCCGGGTAGCGCCGGTAGCGCGCCTGCGCGATGTTGTAGACGACCACCGACCCGACGAGGAGCAGGAGGCCGGCCATCCACATCAGGGTGAACAGGTCCGGGTAGGTGATGGGCGTGAGGGGATCAAAGAGAAACGCCATGGCGCGCGGAGTATACCCAAGGCGCCCCCGTCGGCACCCCGGTCCATCCCCCAGGCCCTCCCACCCGCCAACTCTTTTAAAGACTTGAAGACTTCGCGCGCGTCCGCTGGCCGGCGGCGACCTGCCGAGCGAGGTCGCGAGCAACGAGGCCGGAACCGCAGGCGGTGCCAACGATCCACGCGGCTATAATCGATGCCCCGAGGCGGGACCAGCTCGCGCCTCGCATCCAGCCCCCCGCAGAACGAGGGCCGTCGTTGCGCGCACTCCTTTCCGTCTCCGACCGCGAAGGCATTGTTGAGCTGGCACGCGGCCTGATGGACGCGGGCGTTGAATGCTTTGCCACCGACGGGACCCGCACCTACCTGCAGGAGAACGGCCTCGAGGTCAGCGCGGTGTCGGACCTGACCGATACCCAGGAGATCCTGGGCGGCCGGGTCAAGACCCTTCACCCCGCGATCTTCGCCGGACTCCTCGCCCGCAGGGACCAGCCGGACCACCTGGCCCAGCTGGCGGAGCACGGCATCGGCCAGATCGACATCGTGGTCGTGAACCTGTATCCCTTTGCGCGCACGGCGCGCGAGGTCGGGACGACCCTGGACCAGGCGCTGGAGCAGATCGACATCGGCGGCGTGGCGCTCCTGCGCGCGGCCGCCAAGAACTTCCCCGGCGTCGCCGCGGTCAGTGACCCGACCCAGTACGCATCGGTCCTTCGCGACCTGAAGACCATCGGCGGGGTAAGCCCGGAGACCCGCCAGAAGCTCGCGGCCGAGGCGTTCGCCCTGACCGCCGCCTACGACGCGCACATCGCCAGCTACCTGAACGTGCAGGCGGGGACGCTCTTCCCGAGCCGGCTCACCCTGGTCGTCGAGAAGCGCGCGGACCTGCGCTACGGCGAGAACCCGCATCAGCTTGGCGCGTTCTACTCGGATCCGGCGCAGCGCGGCAGCTCCATCTCCACCGCGCGCCAGATCGCCGGCAAGGACCTGAGCTTCAACAACCTGCTCGACCTCGACGCCGCCTGGCAGATCGCCAGCGACTTCAAGACCCCCACCGTCTGCATCGTCAAGCACGGCAACCCGTGCGGGCTGGCCAGCGTGGTGGACCTGGCCGATGCGTTCCGGGCCGCACTGGAGGGCGACTCGGTTTCCGCCTACGGCGGGATCATCGGCGCCAACCGGCCCATCGACGAGGCCACTGCCCGCGCCATCCGGCCCGGCTTCTTCGAGGCCATCGTGGCCCCCGGCTACACGCCCGAGGCGCTGGAGATGCTGCGCACCAAGAAGGGCTTCGAGATCATCGAGGTGCCGCCATCGGACTCGGACGGACCGGAGCTGGGGATCGGCAACTTCGACTTCAAGCGGATCGGCGGCGGGATCCTGGTCCAGACCTTCGACAACCTCGAGGAGGACCGCAACAAGCTGCAGGTCGTCACCCAGCGCCGGCCGACGCTGGAGGAGCTGACGGACCTGCTCTTCGCCTGGCGCGCGGTGCGGCACGTGCGCTCCAACGCCATCGTCCTCGCCAAGAAGCACTCCATGATCGGCATGGGGGCCGGCCAGCCGTCACGGGTCGTCAGCGTGGAGGTCGCCCTGCGCAAGGCCGGCGAGCGCGCGCCGCTGTCGGTGATGGCCTCCGACGCCTACTTCCCCTTCCCGGATGGCATCCAGATCGCTGCACAGGCCGGGGTGACCGCCATCATCCAACCCGGCGGCAGCATCCGCGACGAGATGGCCATCGAGGTGGCGGATCGCCATCACATGGCCATGGTCTTCACGGGGCGACGCCACTTCCGGCACTGACATCCGAACCGAGACCGATGGCACCCAGACGGAAGGAACGACCGTGGACAAGCTGATCAGCGTCGAAGCGGTAGCGGCCACCGAGGCCGGGGCCATCGCCGCCGCCCGCCTCATGGGGCGTGGCGATCGCGACGGGGCGGACCACGCCGCCGTCGAGGCCATGCGCCGGGCGATGGAGGAGTCCGACGTCAGCGGCACCATCGTCATCGGGGAGGGGGAGCGCGACGAGGCCCCCATGCTCTACATCGGGGAGAAGGTGGGCAACCCCGAGGCCGCGACCCACGTGGACATCGCGGTCGACCCGCTGGAGGGCACCAACCTGGTGGCCACCGGCTCGCCGAACGCCACGGCCGTGCTTGCAGCCGCGGAGCCCGGTGGACTGATGCACGCACCGGACACGTACCTGCGCAAGCTCATCGTGGGGCCGCAGGTTGCCGGGCACGTCCGCCTCGAGGACCCGGTGGAGACCACCCTGGGCATCATCGCCGAGCGCCTGGGCCGCCACATCGACGACATCACGGTCGTGATCCTGGAGCGGCCGCGGCACGACGAGCTGATCGCCCAGGTGCGGGCCACCGGAGCCCGTATCAAGCTGATCTCCGATGGCGACCTGACCGCGGGGATCAGCGTGGCCGTCTCCGGCACGGGCGTCCACGCCGTGATGGGCACCGGCGGCGCACCCGAGGGCGTGCTCACCGCGGCCGCGCTCAAGTGCCTGGGCGGCGAGATCCAGGCCAAGTTCGCCTGGCGCTCCCACGAGGAGAAGGAGCGGGCGCGCGGGATGGGGGTCGACGTCGACGACACCGACCGCGTCTACTTCACCAATGACCTGGCCCCGGGTGAGAACGTGGTCTTCTGCGCGACCGGCGTGACCGATGGCGAGCTCCTCCGCGGCGTTCGCTTCTTCGGCGGCGGCGCGCGGACCCACTCGCTGCTCATGGCCGCGCAGCGCGGGCTCGTGCGATTCATCGACACGGTCCACACCTTCGAGGAGCACACGCCGCCCAAGGTCCGCCTCTAGCCCGTCCCCGACCACGACCGGCCCGCCCGGCCGAGAGCCTCGACTCGTCACCTGCTGATGACAGAAGCGTGGGGCGGCTCACGGGACACCGTCGCCTCCCCGGAGACGGCTCTTTGAGCGTGAATTCGGCCGGGCCTCGTCGGCCACGCGCTGGTTGAGGCGCCCGGCGCTACGGTGGCCAGCGCCTGACGAGTCGGCGCGACCGCCGCGTCCTGCCCACGGTGGCGGCCGGGGGCCGTGGCAGGTCGCGCCGGCCCTCGGCCCTCAGGCGAGCCCCAGCGTGTCCAGGTCGGAGGTGATGATCCGCCGGTCCTCCTCGTCCGCGATTGCCGCGCAGGAGGTCCGCGCCCGCGCCAGCCATTCGCGCGCGGCCGCTTCGTCGCCGGCGACCAGCGACGCCCGCGCCATGGCCTCCTGCGCGGCGGCCACGTCCCAGTCGCCGATCCCGTGCTCCTCGCAGATCGCCAGGCAGCGGCGAGCGTGCCACAGGGCCGGCTCGGGCCGGCGAAGGGTGGCGTAGACCCGGGAGCACTGCCATTCACCGCGTGCGAGGTTGGCCGGCTCCCCCACCTCGCCCCAGTGGTAGCGGGACGCGTGCGCAGCATGGATCATCTCGTCGTCCTGCAGCGTCGTGCGCTCCGGGAGCTCGAGCAGCTCCCAGGTGTGGTTGAACAGGTCCGCGGCCAGGCGTCGGCGGCTGGCGGGGTCGATCTCGCTCGGAATCGGTGGTTGGACGGTCATCGGTTCGTTCTCCTGGGAGGTCTCGGCCTGGGGATCCCGGGTCATCTGGAAGAGGACATGCAGGACCCGCTGCAGGCGCCAGGTGCGCGCCTGGACCCGGTCGCGGTGCACCGTGAGCATCGCGCGCTGGCGCTCGGGATCGTCCGTGGCCAGGAGCTCGCGGATCTCGTCGATGGACAGCTCCAGGTCACGCAGGCGGCGGATGCTGCGGGCGCGCTCCAGCTGATCGCGACGGTACGACCGGTAGCCGGTCGCATCGTCCACGCGGGCCGGACGCAGGAGGTCCAGCTCGTCGTAGTGCCGCAGCGCGCCAATCGAAAGGCCGCTGAGCCGCGCGAAGCGACCAATGGTCAGGAGCTCGTCCACGCGCGGAGCATGAACCCTTGGGTTGGTCGAGAGTCAAGCCCTCGACGGAAATCGGCGAACGGCGCGGGCTATCGGTCCGCCCACTCGGGCCCTGCCACGCGCCGCACATCCTGGTCCGCGACGTGCGGCAGCAGGTCCGCGACGGTGACGTCGCGCCGGACGTCGTCGCAGCCACGCCACGGGCGAAGATCGGGCTGCAGCTCGGCCATCGGCTCCAGGGCGAACCGCCGTTCGTGCAGCCTTGGGTGGGGCACGATCAGGTCCAGGCGGGTATCGGTCACGCATTTGCCGTCGAAGGCCAGGATGTCAAGGTCCACCACCCGCGGGCCGTAGCGGATCCCCTGCGGGTCCCGGCCAAGAGAGAGCTCGATCCGCTTGAGGGCCACGAGCAGGGCCTCCGGCTCCAGGTCCGTGTGGAGCTCCACGGCCGCGTTCGTGAACTCCGGCTGGTCGACCAGGTCACGGGGAGCCGATGCGTACAGCGACGAGGCCCGTACCACCGAGCCGATGCCGTTCAGCTCCGCGACCGCCCGACCGAGCGCGTCGCGGGACTCCGGAAGGTTCCCACCCAGACCGATGAAGGCTCGCATCGTCGGCCGGACTCTAGCCGATGGAGCGGGATTGTGCCGATGCGGCCGCTGCATCGCGCGCCCGCGCCGCGCCAGATTGAACCATCCGCCCCCTTTCGCCGTCAGATTGGTCATGAAGCGATCGGTCGCGCCCGCCCTCACCTGCCTTCTCCTGGTCAGCACCGCCTGCGGGAGCGCGGGCCAACCTTCCGCATCGGTCACACCGACGCCAACGCTCGAGGCGGCGTCTCCCCCGCCGGGGACGCCCACGCCGGTGCCCTCGTTCGCCGGGGGAATGTCGCTGGCGTCGTCGGACGTCGCCCGCGCGAAGGTCTCGCCCGACGACGCCGCGGCAGCGGCAGCCAGCATCAACGCCTTCGGCCTCGAGCTCTACCGCGCGATGACCGCCGACAACGACAACCTGGTCTTCTCGCCGGCGAGCATCGCGCTGGCGCTGGGGATGGCCCGCGCCGGCGCCCGCGGCACGACCGCCGCGGAGATGGACACCGTCCTGCACGGCGTGGCGAGTGACGACCACGCCGCGTGGCTCAACGCCCTCGACCAGGCGCTGGCCGGCAGGAATGGGACCTTCAACGATGCCAGCGGCGGGCAGGTCCCGCTGACCCTGCGGATCGCCAACACATCGTTCGCGCAGCAGGGCATGACCCTGGAGCAGGCGTACCTGGACGCGCTGGCCAGCCGCTTTGGCAGCGGGGTGCGCCTGGTGGACTTCTTCGGTCACACGGAGGAGGCCCGGCAGCTCATCAACGGCTGGGTCGACGACCAGACGCAGCATCGCATCCCTGAGCTCCTCGGCAAGGGCGTCCTGACCTCCCAGACCCTGCTGGCGCTCGTGAATGCCATCTACCTCAAGGCCGGCTGGACGTATCCCTTCACCGTCGGGTTGACCAAGCCTGGTCCCTTCACCCTCCCGGACAGCTCCCGGGTCGATGTGCCGATGATGGCGACCGGCGGTCCCCTGGGACTTCGCTATGCGGCCGGCAGCGGGTGGCAGGCCGTCGAGCTGCCGTACACCGGGTCGCAGCTGGCGATGACCATCATCCTGCCGAATGACCTCGCGTCCTTCGAAGCCTCCCTGGATGGCGCCCGGCTGGCCCAGATCGTCGCAAGCCTCGATCGGCGACCGGTCATCCTCACCATGCCGAAGTTCGCGGTCGATACGAAAGTGGACCTGGCCCAGGTGCTCTCTGCCATGGGGATGCCCGCTGCCTTCGACTCGAGCACGGCGGACTTCACGGGGATCTCCCCCACGCCGCTGTTCATCTCCGACGTCATCCACCAGGCGAACATCGACGTCGACGAGAAGGGCACCGAGGCCGCCGCAGCCACGGAGGTGGGCGGGATGGGGGCCGCCGGCGAGGGTCCCACACCACCCCCACCCGTTGTCGTCAACATCGACCACCCGTTCATCTTCATGTTGCGGGACATCCCGACAGGAACGGTGCTCTTCCTGGGCCGCGTGCTGGACCCGTCAGTTACGTCGTAGGCGCCGCGCGCTACCGGGCCGGGCAACGCCAACCGCGCCCGTTGGCGGCGGGCGCGGCAGCCTGCAGGTGTACAACCGGCCGGTAAGCCGCCGATAATTGCTGTTCGGCTAGCGTTTGCGCGCCGAGAGATCACCGGGGGAGGGTGACCCCCTCAGCGACCCTACCCGCCCGGGGAATCGCCGATGGAGGACGTCAAGAGCGCCTACCCGCTCATCCACAACAAGGTCATCTCGCCGCGCTTCGTCACGCCCACCCTGCGCCGACCCCGGCTGCTGAACTGGCTGGACGAGCACAGCGAATGCCGCGCCATGGTGATCGCCGCCGGTGCCGGCTACGGAAAGACCACGCTGCTCTGGCAGTGGGAGCAGACGGTTGATTTCCCGTGCTACTGGTACAAGCTCGATCGCAACGACCGGGACTGGACGCTGCACATCAGCTACCTCGTCGAGGCGGTGAGCCAGCACTACCCGGGGTTCGGCCGCAAAGCGCACTCGATCCTGCGCCAGATGGGCGGGCCGGGCTCCTCGCGCCCGGGAGTCACCGCGTTCCTCCTCGCCGAGATGCACGATCGGCTCAAGGAACCGTGCACCTTCATCATCGACGACTGGCAGTACATCGCATCGGTGACCGAGGTGCGCGGGCTGTGGAACCAGATCCTGCGGGACGCGCCTCCCACCTGCCGCTTCGTCTTCGCGTCGCGGGGCAAGCCACGTCTGCAGTTCGCCCGGTTCAAGACCCACGGCGGCTATGGCGAGCTGCGGACGAACGAGCTGCGGATGACGGAGCCGGAGATCACGGAGCTGTTTCGCGACGTCTACCAGGATCCGCTCACGGCGGACGAGGCCGCGGAGCTGGAGCGGCGGACGGAGGGCTGGGCCGCGAGCCTCCAGCTCGTGGAGGTCTCGCTCCGTGAGCGGAAGACCCCGGAAAAGCGACGTGCGCTCATCGAATCCATCACCGCCAGATCGGACTCCGACCTCTTCTCGTTCCTCGCCGAGGAGGTCCTCGAGCAGCAGACGGAGGAGACGCGCAACTTCCTGCTGTCGACCTCCATCCTCCAGCAGATCACGCCAGACCTCGCGGAGCGCCTGGCCGGGGCCCACGACGGCATGCGCCGCCTCCTGCAGCTCGAGCACGCCGGGCTCTTCACCTATCGGCTCGACGAGGCGCGCTATCGGTATCACGGGCTCTTCCGGGACTTCCTGGAACGCCGGCTCAGCGAGGAACGCACCGATGCCGAGGTCACAGGGCTCCACATCCACGCAGCCTCGTACTTCGAGACATCGACGGAATGGCCGGAGGCCATCTACCACTACCTGCGGGCCGGGCTGCAGCGACAGGCCGCGCGGCTCATCGCCCGCTACGGCGAGGACGTCGTGGCAGAGGGGCGTCTGGGGATGGTGGACGAATGGCTCCAGCAGCTTCCGGAGAAGGCCATCCACGACAACGCGCGGCTGAGCCTGCTCCACGGCGAGGCGCTCGGGATCCGGGGAGAGTTCGAATCAGCGCTGGCCGCGCTGGAGCGCGCGCGCACCTTCTTCAAGCGCAAGGGCGATCGCCGGATGCAGGCGCTGGCCCTCGTCAAGGAAAGCTCCCTCTATAGCCACTGGGGTCGACCCGACGTGGGAGCCGAGGCAGCACGCCAGGCATTGGCCGTAGTACCTCGAGACGCGCGAGACCTACGTATTCGAATTCGAGGGAATCCCCACGATCAATCAGTCATGGCTCCAACTTCCGCTTGCGCAGACTCAGCGAGAGCTCATGCGAGTGATTGCAGAGGCGATGCAGATGGGCCTCGACCACTACGCAGCGATCGGTTTCCACAATCTGGGTCAGCTCCAACTCGAAATGGGCGAGTTGGCACATGCACGGAAGTCGCTAGAGCGGGCTGCAGAGTTCTGGAATCAACCCGCTAGCGGGCCGTTCGCGGACAACTACAACCTCGTGTGCTGTTTGCTCGCTCTCGGTGATTTCGGACGAGCGAAGGAGTTCGCAGTCAAGGGCCTCGCTGCAACTCGCGCATGGCCAAGGGTTCATGCCGAGGCAAGTTGTGCGTCGGCACGCGTGTATATGGCTGCGGGTGAGTTCGCGCAAGCAGTTCGCGCCCTTGAGGGTCACGTTTTCTGGTCGCCCAGATCTCGGTGCTTCGACAGAGATGGTGCTGTGCCACTACTTGCAGGCGAAACTCTTGGACGGGGATCTCGACGCCGACGCGGCGGAGATCGCGTCACGACTGGGAGAGCGCAATCTTGACCCACGCCAAGCTCCCGATACCCAGGCCATCCTCGCGGCGGTATCACATGAGCAAGGCGCCTGCGGAGACGACTGTGGGCGAGATGCACTGGCCGTCGCTCTCGATTGGCGCGACCGAGGCGCGACCCTGATGGCATCCAGAGCGCTGCTCGTTGGCGGGCACGTAGCAATGAGCCACCGACTACCTGGTGCCGGGCCAGCGGTGGGACGAGCTATCACCGACATGGTGCGGCTAGGGACTCCTCGCCCGAACGTCACCTGGATCCGGCGGCTGGCAGAAGCCAACTCCACCTCTGTATCGCCTGATCGATGACGAATTGTGGCCCGAGCTCCTTGGTATCTGGATGTCCACACGTGGTCCCGGCAACTTCTCGCTGGGGGTCTTGAACGCATCACGCACCCGGAGTCGCGGTGGCCGCAGTCGCTGCCCTCGAGTGCCGAGCGGGGTCGGCCGAACTAGGTCTTCTCTCCGCGGCCACCGCCCCTGACATCGCCGCGGTGCGGTATCGCCTCACCATCAAGCACGCCGGCCGACTCTTCGTCCGCTCGTTTGGCAAGCTGAGCGCTCGACGCGGTGGCTGGGAGGGGCCGTCGATCGGAGTTTCCAAGCGCCGCGAGCGAGCACTCTTGAGTTACCTGGTCTCGCGCACTTCGGCGAGTCAATCAGTTGCGACGCGATCCTGGACGGGCGCTGTGGCCGGAAACGCTCCTTACCGCGGGCGTCAACAGCCTCAACCAGACCATCTTTCAGTTGCGGCGACAATCGATCCCGAGTATCGCGATGGAGTAAGCCCACCGTATCTCCTGCTCTACGAATGAATCCATCGAGTTGAACCCGGACCTCGTGGGCGTGGACTGGAGTGAGCTCTCCCGCAGACTCAGCGCCCTTCACTCCGAGAGCGAACGACGAGAAGACTCAGATTCGCATTGCGGGTACTGCGAGGGCAGTTCCTCTTTGAGAGTGTGTACGACGACTCGGCGTCCGGACCGCGTCAGCGGATACACCACACTATCCGGAGTGCGCTGCTACCGGTGAGCACTAGCGAGCAGATCCCGCCCGACATCCGGGTTCGCATCGCCGAGTCGCTCGTGGTCCTCGACGAATACGACGAACTTGCCCACGTGTCCCTCGCACGGGCGCTCGCCCTCAGCGGGAGGCGTGTCGCGGGATTGAGGATCATTCGCGAGCTGAACTTTCCCGCTTACACGACGAATCTGTCGGGCCTTCCGAGCTGGTGGTCGCCGTGATGGACGAGCTAGGTCAAGGTGGAGTGCAGTAGGTATTGACTTTTCGGACCAATTCGGGGAATCACTATTGACCTCTTGACCGCGGGCATCTATGGTACGGGTGTTGCGTAGTACTTATGGCCTACGCATTGGATGTCGGAGATCCGGCCGTTGAATGTGGGCACTTAGGTCATCGGGGAGCGTGTAGTGCAACCGACCGTCCGACATATGGATAGTCGGTTGTTGTGCACTTAGCTGAAGAAGAGGGCACCTTCTGATGGCACGAGAGAACGTCAAGGGCTGGTAACCGGGAGCGGTGTGATGGCTTCGTAAGACGCCTTCCACCCCTTATTGCCACTCTCCTGGGTCTCGTGACCTTGGCGTTGGCTGGGGGAGCTAGTCTCAGACTCTGGTAGAGGGCGGTGGTAGACTCCCGCAGACTGCGACATCGCGGAGCTGCCGGGTGACGTAGTTACCTTCGTCTTCTAATCGTATGCGAGTTAGCCGCTGCCGGGATTTTGCTGGCGGCGGCTATCGCTTCTTACCAGCTCATACGCCCACGCATTCGGCGGGCTGGTTTGGTCTCGCCTTCTGGATTGGCCTGACACTCGTCGCTAGCGCCCTGCCGATCAGCTTCCTGCCGGCATCCCGGTTTCGGTGGGATTTGCTCCCGTGATCGCGACCATCATCGTGGGGGGGCCTGCCGCCGCGGTCTGGTGGCCGTTTTCGGGACCTTCGACGGACGGGAACTTCGCCGGCGAGATCCCCTGGTACGGCACTGTCAGCAATCATGCTCAGATCGCCGTCCCTGCGGTCGTCGGCAGGGTGTTCTGTACGATGCTTCCCTGCGTCTTGCTGGTAGGTCAGGGGGGGATGCCGGACTGTCGGCTTCCTGCTGATCGTCGCCGTTGGCTTGATCTACAACTGATCAATAACCTGCTGGCGGCTCTTGTGGTCCGGGCACGCAGCGGCCAGAGCCTGGGGACGATTTGGAGTCAGGATCTTCGTATCGTCGGCACAAATCTGGTTGCGCTGGTGCCATTGGCCTGGCTCATGGCTGTCATCTTCGACCAGCCCGCTGGTGTCGGCTGGTGGGCCACCCCGCTTTTCATCCTTCCTTTGCTAACCACTCGATTGGCATATAGCCGGTATGTCGAGACCAGGGAGCTCTTCGAGCAGACCATCGGGGCGCTGGCCAACGCGGTCGACGCGCGGGACAAGTACACCCGCGGCCACTCCCAGCGGGTGAGCCACATCGCGGAGGCCATGTGCCGGGTGATGAAGCTCCCCGAGTCGGAGATCGAGAAGGTCAAGTGGGCCGGCCTGCTCCACGACGTGGGCAAGATCGGCATCCGCGACAACGTGCTCCTCAAGCCCGGACCGCTCGATAAGCACGAGCGCTACCTCATGAACCAGCACCCCACCATTGGCGCGGAGATCGTGGCGCCGGCGCATCAGCTCAAGCCGGAGGCGCCGCTCATCCGCAGCCACCACGAGTGGGTCAACGGCTCCGGCTACCCGGACGGCACGGAGGCGCTGGACATCCCGCTGGGCGCCCGCATCCTGACCATCGCCGATGCCTACGAGGCCATGACCTCCTCGCGCCCGTATCGGCTCACGCCGTTCACCCACGAGGCGGCCGTGGCGGAGCTGGAGAAGTTCTCCGGCATCCAGTTCGACGCGGAGATCGTGCCCATCCTCGTCAACCTGGACCGCGAGACCCTGGATCGCCCGCCCGACAGCCCGGACGAGCTGCCCACCATGCTCCACGCCGACGATCCTCGCGACACGGGCGACGACGCCACGCCGCAGGACACCGGGAACGCTCCGCCCCGGATCGCCGCAGCCGCCGCGAGCGACCCCCAGGTAACCGAGAGCCAGCCCGACGAGGGGCGGACGAGCACGCGACCGTCCACCCAAGAGGGAAGCGCACCGAGGCAGGCACTGGCCTCGGACGATGTTCCTTAGCGCCATTGCGCTGGCGCTCGTGGTTGGAGCGCTGGCAGGGGGAGGGCTGCCGCGCCTCGCCGAGCTTCGGCTGCGCTGGCTGTGGCTGCTTGGCCTGGCCCTGGGCCTCCGCCTGTTCGCCTACGTGGCCCGCAACTGGGGCATCGACGAGTCCGTGCCGCTGGGCGGTGCGTTCATTGCCGCCTACTTCCTGATCTTCGCCTGGCTCTGGGGGAACTGGCGGGTCCCCGGGCTGCAGGTGGCGGCGGTGGGCATCGGCCTGAACACCATCGCGGTCCTCCTCAACTCCGGCCAGATGCCGGTCTGGATCGGGGCGCTCACCGCGTCCGGTCTCACGCCGGCGGACATGGGGACGGACCCGTTCCACTTCCTGATGAGCGCGACCTCCGTGGCGGACCTCGTCCAGCGCGGCGGCATCTTCGGCGACGTGGTGCCCTTCCCGGTGCCCATCATCCGCGACGTCGTCAGCATCGGCGACATCCTGCTGGCGCTGGGGATCTTCTGGGCCATCGTCTCGTCCATGACCCGGCCCAACGCCCCGGTCCGCGCGGGCATGGCCCTGCCCAGCAGCCCCCTGCGTCCCACCACCGGCGGTGAGTTCCAGGCCGGCGTCGCCTACGCCGGGGCCTTCGCAACTCCCCAGGCTGCTTCGGCCGGGCCGATGGTGTCGGTTCCCTCCCCCGCCCTGCCGGCCCCCGGAGAGGCGGCGCTCCCGGGCGCCCGTGCCCAGTCTGCCTACCTGCGCCTGGCGCGGAACGCGAACTTCTCGCTGCTCTGGGTGGGCCAGCTGATCAGCGCCTTCGGGGATCGGCTGCACCAGGTCGCGCTGGGCTTCCTGGTGGCCACCCGCGGGGACGCACTGGAGGTGGGCATCACCTTCGCCATGACCGCGGCCCCCAACGTCATCCTGGGTCCGCTGGCCGGCGCCCTCGCCGACCGATGGGATCGGCGGGTGACCATGATCATCTGCGACGTCCTGCGCGCCGGCCTGGTGCTCCTGGTGCCCATCGTCATCGACATCAACATCGGCTACGTCTACGCGGTCGCCTTCGCGGTGGCCACCGTCAGCCTGGTCTTCCGCCCCGCCAAGGTGGCCGTCATCCCGCTCATCACCGCCGACCGTGACCTGGTGGCGGCGAACTCCGCGGTCACCGTCACCGAGACCATGGCCGACCTGCTGGGCTATCCCGCCGCCGGGCTGCTGGTGGCGGCCCTGGCCTCGCTCATCGGCGCCGCGTTCGTCATCGACAGCGCCAGCTACGTCATCTCGGCGCTCCTGCTGTGGAGCATGGCCATGGGGCCCTCCGACCACGTCGCGGACAAGTTCAGCATCCGCGCCATCTGGGCGGAGATGGTCGATGGCTGGCACTTCCTGCGCCGCCAGGCCGAGCTGTTCAGCAACACCGTGGTCAGCGCCTTCTCCCAGATCGCGGTCGGCGCGGAGGTGGCCTGCTCGCTGCTCTACGCGCAGACCGTCCTGGACCGCTCGCGGATCGACTTCCCGTTCAACTACTCGCTGCTGATGGCCGCCATCGGCCTGGGCAGCATCGTGGGCGGGGTGCTGATCGGGGCCATCGCCGAGCGCTTCCCCAAGGGACCGATGTCGATCGTCGGCTTCTTCACCTTCGGCCTGCTCTTCATCGCCACCGCCTTCGTCCGCGACCCGGTCCTGGCCATCGTGCTCTTCTTCGGGGTGGGGGCGGCCAACATGGTCTTCCTGATCCCGAACATCACCCTCTTCCAGCAGCGCACCCCGCAGCGGCTCATGGGCCGCGTGGTCTCCACGCGGCAGGCGCTGGTCTACGGGGTGATGGCGGCCTCCATGGCAGGGTCCGGCCTGCTGGCCGACATCCTGGGTCCGGCCAACGGGCCGGCCATCGTGCTGGGGATCGGCGGCGCCGTCTGCTCGGTCGCGGCCCTGGCGGCGGCCTTCGTGCCCGCCATGCGCAACGCGCGCTGAGCATCCGGGTGAGCGCGCGAGCCCTCGCGAACGCCGGTCGCGTGCTACCCTTCGCGGCCGAATGACCACTGAGAACCCGAAGGGGCCGCAGCACCCCGAAGCCGATCCCGAGGAGCCCGCGGAGCTCGCGGATCCCGAGGAGCTCGCGGAGCCCGCATCGGACGCCGATGCCGTCGCGCCCGAGGCCGACACCACCCCATCCGAGCCCTTTCCCGCGCCCGAATCCGAGTCCGACGCTGACGCCGAGGAGGAGGAGCCGGAGGACGAGAATGCGGATGAGGACCACGACGAAGACGAGGACGAATCTCGCGAGGAGCGCGGCCGCCGACGCCGAGGCGGCCCGCAGGTAGCCACCGGCCTCCGCGGCGAGGGCTACCGCGGCAGCCTGCCCCCAAAGGTCGACCGGCTCGCCGCACCGTGGGTCATCCTGGTCATCGTGGTCTTCGTGCTGGTGCTGGTCCTCTCGGCGCTGAGCCTGCCCTCGAGCCTGTTCACCTCGACCCCGACCAGCGAGCCCACCGTGATCCCGTCCGCTTCGGCATCGGCGGCGGCATCGGGGTCGGCGGGTCCCTCGCTCGTCCCGTCGTCGTCTCCGTAGCAGCCCGCGGCGGCCGCGCGAGCACGGCCTCTGGGCAGGTAGCCGGGGGCCGGAGGAGCCGGTGGTATCCTGAGCTCCAGTCCCCCAACGACAACGAGGAGCACGCGCTCATGTTCAGCCGCGTTCGCGTCGCGATCCGCTTCTTCTTCCTTGGCCTCGCGGTGGGCGTGCTGCTGGCACCGCGCAGCGGCATCCAGACCCGGCACCTGCTTCGCCAGCGCGCGGACCGCCTCCTGAACGACCTGCTCGACGCCGCCACCCTGGGCGCCTACGACCGCTCACCCAGGACCGATGGCGACGGCGCAGGCGCGGAGTTCGGGCGCGCCACCGCGGAGGCAGCAGCCGGCGGATCGGCCGGCGACTGACCGGAGCTGATGAGCTGGCGCCGATGGCTGCCGGCCGGACGACCGCCCGCCCAATCGCCCACCCCTGATCCCGCCGACGCGACCGCCGCCGACCCCTGGGCGGCCGCGCGCGATCGCATGGTCCGCCGGCAGATCGAGGCGCGCGGCCTCACCGATCCGGAGCTCCTCCGAGTTTTCCGCAGCGTGCCGCGGCACGCCTTCGTGGAATCGGACGACCCGTATGGGGACCGGGCGCTGGGGATCGGATCCGGGCAGACCATCTCCCAGCCGTACGTCGTGGCAACCATGACCGCGCACGGGCGGCCGCGCGACGGGTGGCGCGGGGCGCGCGCCCTGGAGATCGGCACCGGGAGCGGTTACGGGGCCGCCATCCTGGCCGAGCTGGGGGCGCTGGTGGTGACCATGGAGCGGCACGCGTCGCTGGCCGCGGAGGCCGCTGAGCAGCTTCGGATCGCGGGCTACCCCGACGTACGGGTGATCGTGGGTGACGGGACCGCAGGCTACCCGGATGCCGCACCGTACGACGCCATCCTGGTGACCGCCGCCGGACCGGAGATTCCGCAGCCGCTGCTGGACCAGCTGGCCGCGGACGGCGGTCGGCTGGTGATCCCGGTGGGGACCCGCGGCCAGCAGTGGCTGACCCTGGTCGAGCGCCACGGCACCGCGTTCGACCGCCGGGCGCTGGAGCCGGTCGTCTTCGTCCCGCTGGTCGGCGAGCACGGTTTCCGCTCGTAGCGCGCACGCGCGCCCGGCGGGCGGCGCGAGGGCGGGGCTCGACGGTGGGAGCACGGGGCTCGACGGATGGTCGAGTAGCCATAACACAACGTCGCCCGGGGGCCAGATGGAGCCTCTCCGGCGACGCCTGGTCACACCTGCTCGAACACAGCGTCGGTGAAGGGCTGCTCGGCGACGTTACGTTACGGTGGCCCGAACATCGGCCCGGGAGGAGCGGCGGCCGGGGAGGAGCGGCGGCCGGGGAGGAACCCGCGCAGGGACGCGGGGCCGAGGGGGGCTAGAGGGGCGGGACCTCCAGGGTGGCCCGGCCCGATGGGCGGCGGGTGCCGCCGGACGTGGCGCCGTCACGGCCACGGGCCAACGACAGGGACGCCTCGACGCCCGAGCGCTCCAGCTCCTCGGCGTAGATGGCCTCGATGCGCCGGACCATGGCATCGATGCTGAACCGAGCCTCGACGGTGGCATACCCGGCCTCGCCCATCTCGCGGCGCAGGCGCGGCGATCGGGCCAGGCGGACCACGGCATCGGCCAGGGCGGCGGGGGTTGCCGGCGGGACCAGGATGCCGGAGACGCCATCGGTCACGACTTCGGGGATGCCGCCGACAGCGGAGGCGACCACGGGCTTGCGGCGGGCCATGGCCTCCACGATGGAGATCCCCTGCGCCTCGCGCAGGGAGGGCAGGACCGCGATATCCAGGTCCGCGGTGATGGCGCTGATGTCGTCGCGGCGACCGGTGAAGATGATCCGGTCCCGGGCCGGTGCCGGCAGCGCGGAGACCTGGGCCTTCAGCGAAGCACAGAGCGACCCCTCCCCCACGATCGCCAGCCAGGTGCGCGGCGCGCGCTCGACGATGGCCGGCATGGCCGCCACCAAATGCTCGTGCCCCTTCTCCGCCTCCAGGCGGGCCACCACGCCCAGCAGGACGTCGGTGCAGGGAATGCCGTACTCGTCGCGCAAGCCGCAGGGCGGCGCCGGAAGCGCGAATCGGTCCAGGTCCACGCCGTTGGGCACGATGGTGAACGGCGCCACCCGGCCCTCACCGCGGACCTTCTCCGCGATGGCGTCCGAGGGGATCAGCAGGTGGTCCATGGACCGCGTCAGCTGCGCCAGGGTCTCCACGTCCTCCGCGGACCGGACGCGCGAGGAATGGACGGTGGCCATCACCACCGGGGTGCCGGCCGCCACGGCGGCGCGGGTGCCGATCACCTCGGCGCGGTACATGTGGGCGTGGACCAGGTCGATCTCGTTGCGGCGCAGGTAGGCGGCCAGCTCGCGGACGGCGGCCTCGTCATCGGCCTCGTCGATCACGTCGACCTCCAGGCCAAGCTTGTGCAGGCGCTGCACGGCCGACCCGCGGCTGAGGCTGAGGGCACGAACGTCGTATCGGGCACGGTCCAGGCGGAGGAGGAGGCCGGTGTAGCTCTCCTGCGCTCCCCCGTTCCCCCCGGTGGCCAGCAGCTGCAGGATGCGCGGCCGCATGTGCCCGCGGGTACGGTGGGTGCGCCGATGGCGCCGATACTCCGCCCCGGCAATGGCGCCCTCGTGGTCGGGATTGGCGGCAGGGCCGGCCGAGCCGGTCGCGCTGGCCGAGCCGGCCGAGCCGGCCGAGCCGGCCGACCTCCGTGCCGAGGCGCTGCCTGCGAGACAGGGTCATGCGCCGGAGCCGGGCCAGGGAGATAGTTGCAGCGTCACGTATCGGAGCGTACGCCGGGGCGGGGCGGCCGTCAAAGCGGGGCCCCTGGGAGGCGCCGGAGGGTGGGGCCGCGCCACGTGCCGGCCGTCGGGATACGGCGCCCCTCTCCCGGCCAATGTTCGAGCCGCCGTAACCTAACGTCGGGGAACAGCCCCTCCCCGACGCTGGGTTCGGGCCGGCATGACACCCCGTCGCCGGAGGGGCGCCAGGAGGCGCGGCGGCGACGTTACGTTCCAGCCCCTGTAACACCAGCGACTGACGGTGGCCGAGGACGCCGCCTACTACGGGACCGATGAGGCCTGGACGGCGGACGCATGGGCGTCCTGCTCGACACCCTACGCCACCGCCCGGGACCTGCGGGTGCCGCGGCGTTGTCAGCACATTTCGTGCTGCACGACTGCACGACTGCACGACTGCACGACTGCACGAACGATGTCGACACGGCGGCTGGCTCCCGGCAGCAGCTGTCAGCGACCCCGGAGTTCCAGCCGCTGTAACACGGCCGGTCTCGTCCCGGCATGATCCGCTTCAGCCAGCCGAGATCAGGCAGGTGCGGTCAGACGAGCGCGCAGATCGGCGAGGTAGTCGGCGGCGCCGGGCCAGTCCGCCCAGGAGGTGACGCCGTAGGAAGCCCCCGACTCGCCGATGCGGCCCGGACCCACCAGGTGCGCCCGCGACCCGGCGGCCGCGGCAAGGGCGGCGTCGGCGGTGAGGAGCTCGGCGTCGGCAGCTTCGGCGAGGGCGAGATAGGCGGCGTCGTACGCGCTCAGCCCGTGCCGGGCGACCGCATCCAGGGCCAGCAGGAGCATCGGCCGGTCGAGATCCACCGTTTCGATGCCTGCGGCGTCGAGCTCGGCAAGCGCCTCGAGCAGCACGGCCGGGGGCAGCCGGTAGCGGCGGCCGAGGACATTGAGCACCTCCAGCCAGAAGAGCGGGGGCACGATCAGCCGCCGGCCGGCTCGTCGCGACGCGTGGACAAGCCGGGACACCTCCATGGAGGCCGGCTCGTCGTGCACGAACCGGACGCCAACCGACGCGTCCATCACCAGGGGTTTGGCCGACGAGTCGCTCACGGCACGTCGTCCCGCGCGCGGTCCTCACGAATGGCAGTGACCGCGTCAGGGGCATCGGCCGGCCACGGATGATCGCGCTTCAGGCGTTCCCGTAGGGCGTCCAGCCTGTCCAGCGCGGCGAGGCTGCGGGCGATCCGCTCCTGCTCGTCGGGCTCGAGCCGGGCAGCGTCCTCCGGCGAGATCAGCACGGCAATGGGCCTGTGGTCGCGCTCGATCAGGATCCGCTCACCCGCCGATGCCCGGTCCAGGATCTCCCCCAGCCTGGCCCGCAGCGCGCCGGCGGTCACCGTCTGCCTATCCATGATAGTCAGCCATGATGAGGAACCATCATGGGGTCGTCAAGCCTGGGCCGGTTGTCGATTGGCTGACTTATGACTATAGTCAGTGGTCATTATGGAAGAGACAACCATCATGGCCAGCCGCTTCAAGGCGGAGTGCCTTGCGCTCCTGGACCGCGTCGAGCGCACGAAGGTACCGCTGGTCGTGACCAAGCATGGGCGGCCCATCGCCCGCGTGGTGCCCATGGACCAGCCGGAGGCACCTCGCGATACCGAGTCATCGGTCACGCTGAAGGTGGCGGAGGATGCCGCCTACTTCGGCACGGATGAGTCCTGGTCCGCTGAGGGATGAGCGTCCTGCTGGACACGCACGTCCTGCTCTGGTGGAAGGGCGAGTCCGCTCGGCTGTCGCGCAACGCCCGGCGCGCCATTGCCCGGGAGCTGCCGGTCCTGGTCAGCCCCATCTCGTTCTGGGAAGTGGCGACGCTCCTGCGGCTGGGCCGCATCGAACTCGACCGCGACCTGTACGCCTGGATGAGCGATCTCCTCGCGGAGGATGTGCGGCTGGCGCCGCTGTCCGCGGAGGCCGCGGCCGACGCCGGTACCTGGCCGGCGGAGGGGTTCCACGGCGACCCGGCGGATCGGCTCATCTACGCCACCGCGCGCGACCTGCGGGTGCCGCTGGTGAGCAAGGACGAGCGGATTCGAGCCTTCGCCCGGGAGCATGGCGGCGTCACGGTCGTCTGGTGACGGGCCGTCGCGGTGGCGGGGTCAGGGCGTGGTGAACAGGCCCTGGCCGAAGGACTGGAGGAGGGACTGGACGATGGGTGCCAGCGGCAGGTCGGTGTAGTTTGTCGGCGCCTGGAGGGCGCTGGCATCCTTTGGCGTGCTGATCAGCAGGACCGAACGAGAGCTTGTCCGCGGCGCTGGATGCCGGAGACGCATTTGTCGTGGCCTTGGGAGTGGCGGTGAGATCCACCTCCGTCAGCCGATGGGAGTCCGCGGCGAACCACAGGTCGGCCGCCAGGTCCGCCTGGCCCAGGGCGTCCTCCACCTGCGTGAGCTGGCTGGCAGGCAGCTCCGAGGCCATGGGGCTGCTCTCCAGCTTCGACACGTCGAGGCTCGCGGACAGGTGGTCCACGTCCTGGCCCGCGCGCTGCTCGCGTCCCACGAAGGTCAGGGTGATACCGGCGGTCTCCAGGTCCTGCTTCAGGCTGGCGGCGTCGTGGCTCGCCTGCGCGCCGGCGGATGCCAGCGGGGGAATGCTGACCTGGGGAACCAGGCCCCCGACCAGGGCGGCCAGCTCCGCGGTCGTGCCCAGCCGGACCCATCCCGAGTAGTCCCCGGGCGTGCTGCCGGACCCCGCCACCAGGGCAGTGAGCATGGGCGCAAGGAGCGGGCTCTTGGTATAGAGCGCCGTGCCGTCATAGCGAATGTCGAGATCCAGGGAGTCGCCGGTCAGGCCCAGCTGGGAGCGGGTGGCCGCGTCGATCTGGAGGGCGTCCATAGGCACGGATACCGCGACATCGGCCTTGCCGGCCTTCGTGTCCACGACGAGCTGGATGGCGGATGGATCGACGTGAACCGGCTGGCTGCCGGCAACGTCGAGACCCAGGTTGGCCTGCACAAGATCCCCGTACGTGGCGTGGGTGGCCTGGTCGACCACCTGGTACGGGTCGGTGGATGTCGGTTGGCTGGAGCAGGCAGCCAGGAGACCAATGGCGGCCGCAGCCACCAGCGCGAAGACCTTGCGCATGTCCGGGCGGGACCCCTTGTGATGTGAAGCGCCGCAGATGCGGCAGCGCATGGTGTGACAGATGGCCAGCCAGAGTCAAACGGACGATAGGACCATGGCGGCGCCGTCAAGCCCCAGCGCTTGCTCGTCCCTCAGCCCAGATCGGGCCGGCGAGCGCGGGGTCGCAGCAGGCAATAGCCCAGTCCCATGGCGGAAAGCAAACCGGCGGTGGCGAAGATGCCCACGTCCACCCAGTTCTCCCAGGTGGGATTGCCCACGTTTGCGGGGAGCGTCGCGAGCGCATAGAGGCTGAGTGCCGCGAGGCCTATGGACTGCAGCACGCTGAAGCCGAAGGGAAGCGCCTCGCGCCGTCGCATCCCCCGCACGGCCCAGCCCATGACGAAGAACAGCCCCAGGAGCACAGCGGCGAACGCCAGCATGATGAGCCAGGCGTTGGACGGGGCGGATGGATCGATGACCACCAGGACCGTCAGGCCCGCGAAGAGGACCCCAGACGGGAGCAGCATCCACCGGTACCACGACAGGACGACCGCGGGCAGGGAGACGAGGAGCTCCAGGCCGTCACGCATGTCGTTGCCGGCGACGGGAGCCTTGTCCATGCCCCGGCGAGCGGCGACGGTCTCCTCATCCGCGTATCGCGAGGTATGGCAGCGGTAGCACCGATCGTCGTTCGGGCCGTTCGCCTTCCAGCAGGCGCGGCATACCCATCCGCCCTGAATGGCCACGGGCTCGTCCCTCCCTGTCTTCTGAGTTGAACGCCGGTCGGCCAGACTATTGCGCCCGAGTAGCCCGGGCCCAACCCCCCAAAGGTCCCGCCCGTGGCGATCCGAGGTTGATGATCAGGTCGACGCCATTGGTCGAGGGCTCCGCGTCGAAGGCGGTCTTCCCTAGGACCGGGAGGCGATCACCATCAGCGAGCCGATATTGGTCAGCACCCCCAGCAGTCCCACGGCGGTGGCTGCGGCAGCGCCCCAGACCAGGAGGCGTGGGAATCGGCGTGCGGTCAGCACCAGGATGCCCAGCACAGTCAGGATCACGCCCAGCTTGAGCAGCAGGACCCCGTCGATGCCGCCCCAGCGGTAGGCCAGGACTGCGAAGCCGTTGCTCTCCAGACGAATCCCATGCAGGTCAACGCCCAGGGCGAAGGTGGCCGCGTCCAGAAGCTGGACAACCACGAGGAAGAGGAGCATCAGGCGGACCTGCATACCGGTAAGTACAGCACAAAACCAACCAAGACCGCACCCTGGGCCATTTGGGCCATGGTGCCAGGGAGCCACACCCCCGATCATTGCGCCTCCGGTCGCCCGCCGGGTGACCAGCCATCGAGGTGAACAATGCCGGTCGAGTTCTTCTACGTCATCCTTCTGCTGGTCGTCGCCGTGGTGTTCGGTTACTTCTACATGAAGCGCGCGCAGGGCCGCCCCAATTCCTCCAACGTGGACGCGTCCGTGGCCGCAACACCCCCGCCTGCGACAGCGCCGCCCGCGACACCCGCTGCAAAGGCCGATGTGCCGCCGGTCATGGAGCCGCCCGCTGCGGAGCCCGCCCCGCCCGTCTCACCATCGCCGTCCGAGTCTCAGCCGGTGATGGAAACGAGGGACGGCGAATCCTGACGTCAAGCCCCACCGAACTGCAATACGGCGGGGCTCCGTTACCCCCAGCGGCGCATCGGCAAGAATGGCGACGGGTCATGTGACCCGGCTCACACTTGCCCGCATGTTGGGGAGCCCCACTAGATGCGGAAGTGATCTCGCGCGGATCCGACTTGGCGTCGTGGACGTGGCGCAGTCGCCTGATGATGATGGTAATGGCGCTGCACTCACCGTCGCGGCCATTATGCTCACCCTGCGGGTGGTTGCATTCGCCACCGGACGTGCCGAAACGACCAGCCAGTCGTCGTGGTCGAGGTCCGCAACAGCACGCCTGACCCGGACGGCAGGCACCAGCCCATGTGGCTCGGGTGCCACCCCAGATCCAGACCTGCCAGGCGGCAGTGGCGCGGACCTTCGAGATTCCCGCTACCCAGTACACGACCATCCTGGAGAGCTGCAGACGCGCTGCTCTCCCTAGATAGTGCCAGGCGTCCAGGCAGCTCTCGGTTCGTTTCCACAGGAGGCGAGGAATGCAGAACGAGCAGCGAGCCATGTTAGTCAGCGTGCCCAGCGGGCCGACGGCGGTGGCCGCGGCGGCGCCCCACACCAGGAGCCGCGGATATCGGCGCGCGGTCAGCACCAGGACGGCCAGCACGGCCAGCACGGCCAGGATCACCACCAGCTTGAGGAGGAGGGCGCCGTCGAGGCCGCCCCAGCGGTAGGCGAGGACAGCAAAGCCGTTGCTCTCCAGGCGGATACCGTGTAGATCAACGCCAAGCGCGAAGGTGGCCGCGTCCAGGAGCTGGACGAGCATCAGAAGGAAGAGCATGAGACGGACCTGCATACCTCCGGTCCAGCACAGAACCGGCCGTTACTCTTCCGGACCCCTCCAAAGCGACGAAGGTTGAGCGCCTACGCGCCTTGATGTGCGGCATCTTCCGATCGCGGACCGATGTCGTCGGAAGGATGCCGGTCGCGATCAGTCCGGCCAGCCGGCTTGGGCCACAGGCCAGGGATCTCGAGGATCAGCACCAGTGGGTAGGCGGGGGTCCAATAGGGCGAGATCGCAAGTGCGGCGAATCCAAGATGTCCACGCCATGTCAACCAGATAGCAACGACTGGCATCGTAGCCCAAAGCGGGCCGATCAAGCCGATGATGCTGAATTGGCCTGCTTGTGCCGACACCGTGACCCGCAGGAGTTCGCGAATCCATTCGGTGCCCCACCCAGTCAGGACGGCGCCAGCGGTGAGCACCACGGTTACCACGAGGCTGGGTAGCCTCAGCCTCCGGTCCTTCCATAGTTGCCAGCCAACGAGAGGAATCATCATCGGACGAGGCATGAGCACGGCGAGGGCGACCAGGGCCAGTCCGCCCAGATACGAACCGCGCAGGGCAATGAGCGCGACCAGTGGGATCTCGATGAACGACAGGCCATTCTCCACGTCACGCCAAAATGGGACAGCCATCAGGAAGATTGCGATCAGCCGCCAATCCCGGAGCAGGAGCAGCAACGCAAACGGTGCGAGCGCCCAGCCCACTCGGCCGATCGGTGCGGCGAACGCGAATCCGTAAGCGAGCAGCGGTGAGTATCGCCATGTGCCGCCACCAGGCCCTGGTGTAGGGTCAAACGGGCTGAGTCCAAGCACGACGCGTTGGCCCGCCGCCGTCATCAGGTCCCAGTCCTGCAGGCGCCAATGTGAAAAGGCGAGTGCAATCGGCAGGGAGACGGCCAGGCTGCCGGCGGCGAGGAAACCCCAGGCTGCGGTTCGGCGCCAACCGGTCAGGCGCAGTGCAGGCAACTGCACGCACTTCATGCAAACCCGCCCCTCTTCGTTGTCCTTCGTCTCGGAGAGCCGCCCATGCAGCACGAAGCTGGACGATGGACGCTCTCCGGGGCGGACAGTGCTGCCAGCCGGCAAACGTTCAATGTCCTACAGGAGGCTTTCGACTTCTGCAGCGGAGTAGCTCCGAGCCTTGAAGATCGACCCGGACGACAGACGGAAGTCCCAGACGATGTTGCCGTCCGGCGTCACCTCGAGCACTCTCCCCGGGACCGCATAGGTGATCAGGGTGTCGCCGTTCGGCAGACGTTGCGCACCGCCCATGATCGATGAGTAGAGTCGGGAGAATGCATCCCGTCGCTCAGGGAACGACCACACGATCGACCCGGTCTTGGGGTCGATCTCCAGGACCATGGAACTCGACGGGAAGCCGCGCACGTACTGGCCGTTGTCGAACACCAGCACATGGCCGTTGGCAAGCAGCGATGCATCATGCTCCTGGTTCATCACCCACAGCCCGCCGTATTCCCAGATGACGTCACCGGTTGCTCTCGAAATGAGGAATATCGTGCTCAGCGAGCGAGAATTCACCAGGTATGCTTTTTGGCCGGTGATCGGATCGCTCGGTGTGTACTCAATGCTGTTCGCATGAGTCCATTCGGACCGATTCAGGAAGGCGGGCAGCGGGTGCGAGCTGAGTTCCAGATCCGTCTCGTCGTCGAACACCACGCGGGCTCCGCTGGTCTCCGGGCTGGCTTCGATGATTTGATCCCCCCACATGTGGCCGTTGAACTCGGAGCCGGGGGCGCCGCCGACGATGGACGCTGACAGCGCATCGCTGAGCGGATGCGTGCGCAGGGTGGCAACGGTCCCGTCTGGCAGCACCGTGAAGTCATGATGGACATCAGGGTCGTCATATTCCCAGGTCTGCTTGCTGTCCCAGGACACTTTGACGACGCCGAGATTGCCGTCAACCCCAGGCGGCCCTTTGCCACCTCCGCCGGTTGGCGCATCGGCAATGTAGACGAGGCTGCCGTCCGGCAGCATCTGCGCCATGGTGGAAACAGGGTGCGTCAGGTGCCACGCGTGCACGACACGCCCATCGTGTGCGATGAGCCTCGGCTCGGTTGTGTGGAGCGGGGCGATCAGGACGTAGCCTGGATCGGCGGCTGCCGCGTCCAGGAGGAAGACGCCCGTGCGCTGACCGTTCCAGATGGCAAGGATCCCGCCCGCCTGGAATATCGCGGCAATGGCTAGCATGCCCGCCGCGAATGCCGCCAGGACCACGATTGCGAGTCTCGGCCGTGTGATCGCCATCTCGCGGAAGATCCTCCAGTGCGGTAAGTGCGTGTACCTTGTGGACGATGTGACCTGAAGTCAACCAGTGCGAGCGACTGCACTGTCACGATGTCCCCGAGGATGTCCGGTCCGTCTTCCCGATGGACCTGCGCGACAGTCTTGATGACCGGCGGGCGCTCCGCACTAGTACTTCGGGGTCCTGTTGCGACCGCGCGCCACAGCTAGACTGCTTCGAATCGAGATCGGGCCGCGGTTGGACGTGCCGGCAGCGCCAACCCGGTTGCTGACGATGAGGACCGCGACCCATGAGTGACCACCTGAATGCAGCGACCGAAATCGGCGCCGAGGCGTGGGCCGAGCGACGTGCGGATGAGCACGGATCAACGTCAGATGGCGCTCGCGCGCTTGGCCAGCTGACCAACTGGATCTTGGCGATCTATCTGGTGGCGGTCCTGGCGCTGATGCTGATCCTGCACGTCTGGCCTTCGATCGATGTCATGGCGGTGCTGCTGGCGCTGGCGGCCGTGCTTGTGGGGCGGGGTAAGGCATTCGTCCGCGACTGGGGGCCCTTCGTCGTCATCTTCCTCGGGTGGGAGGCAATGCGCGGCGTTGCCAACCAGTTTGGTCAGGCTGTCCAGTCCGAGAGCATCGTCCAGGTGACCCGGTTCCTGTTCTTCGGGCACGTACCATCTGCCGATCTTCAGGGGTGGCTACATGTTCCGGGCCAGACAGGTCCGCTTGACGTCGCCATGTCGCTCGTCTACATCTCGCACTTCTTCTTCCCCATCGCACTGGCGTTCTTCTTCTGGCTGCGGTACCGCAGGCGGTACTACCGGTTCGTCATCACGCTCCTCGTGGTGAGTTTCGCGGCGTTCACCACGTTCCTTCTCCTTCCGGTCGCGCCACCGAGGTTCGCTGATCTGTTCGGGGCAGACCTGCACGTCGAAGACATCACGTCGCAGGTGGCCGGGCAGCTGGGATTCGGATTCGACTGGGCATACCGACACCTCGTGGGGAACCCAGTCGCTGCTTTCCCGTCCATGCATGCAGCCTACCCAACCCTCGTGTTCCTGTTCCTCCGTGAGCGATGGCCCCGAAGGGCATGGCTGTGGGTGCCCTTCATGGTGACGATCTGGTTCGCGGTGGTGTACCTGGGTCACCACTACGTGATCGATGTCGTTGGCGGAATCGTGTACGCAGTCGTCGGCTACCGGTTGGTGCGCAGCACGCGCGCTGCGCGCCTCGCATCAGGTCTCGCGGATTCGTTGCGACACGCCCTCAGCGGGTTGGCAAGGACCGTTCGCCGCGGCGCAGCGACCTGAACGCTATCGGATGCTTGCACTGGGCACCTACGATCACGGCTGATGAAAGCGCTTCTCCTCTTCCTGCTGGTGCTCCTCCTGATAGGCGGAGGGATGAAGGTGGCGGGCATGCAGCTTCCAGTGCTCGACTACCCAGTTGGACCCATGTCCGGTCCGATCTTCCATCCGCAGGTGGAGCTGGTTCCCGGGAGCCTGGGCGGGAACGGTCGTCCGATCCAGATCCCGCTGCATTGAGGCCCGCCCACGGGCGCTTCCGAGCGATGGCCCGGTAAGCCCTTCTCCGTGATGGCCGCAGCTCTTCCCAATCCGCGCAGCGGCAGGCCAGGATGGTCAACCTGGCTGGGACTGGTCCTGCTGCCGACCGCAGTAGGGGCCGTCCTGCGGGCCCAGCCGGTCTTGGGCAGCGGCTTCCCGCTCAACGACGGCGGCCTCTTCTTCACCATGACGAAGGACCTCATGGCCAACGGCTTTGCCCTGCCAGCCGTCACCAGCTACAACCACGCGGGCATTCCATTCGCATACCCTCCCGGCGCCTTCTACCTGGCCGCGGCGCTGCACACCGTCTTCCCATTCGGTCTCTTGGACCTCATGCGCTTCATCCCGCTGATCGCCAGTACCCTGACCATTCCGGCCCTGTGGCTGGTGGCACGGGAGGTCATGGGAAGCGGGATGCTCGCGCTGGGCGCGGCGTTCGCCTATGCCGTCGCTCCGCGATCGTTCGAGTGGCTCACCACGGGCGGTGGGCTGACCAGGGCGCCGGGCAACCTACTTGCGCTGCTGGCGGCGTACGCGGGACTCCGGTTGCTGCGGCGAGCGTCGCCTGCCAACGCGGCAGTGCTGGGCGTGCTGGGCGGGTTGACGGCGCTCTTCCATCCGGAGTCCGCGGCATTTGCGGCGGTCACCGTTGGCCTCTTCTGGCTCTTCGCGCCCGGCCGCATGCGCCTGTTGCCATGGCTCGCCATCGCTGGCGGTCATCGCGCTGGCCGTCATCACCCCATGGGTTGCCACCGTCGCCGGCTACCACGGCCTGGGCGTCCTGCTCGGTGGTGGATCCTCGGCGACCAATCCACAGCTCGGGATTCTTCAACTGCTCTCCCTGCATTTCACTGGCGCAGAGACGCTGGATGTCGTGCTCGTCCTGGGCGTACTTGGCGTTGTGCGCTGCATCGTCGACCGGGATTGGCTGCCCGTGGTCTGGTTCGCGGTCATGTTTGCGCTGGGGTCGCGCTCCGCCACGAGCTTCGCCATGCCCGGGCTTGCGATCCTTGCGGCCTACGGGACCGTCGTCCTTGTATCGGGATCAGCTCGGCTCACGACGTTGCACCTCGCGACCGCACCGCCCCGCCGGGCCGCCGCCATTCTTGGAGTCCTGCTGGTGCTGGGCGCCATGGGCACCTATGTTTCCCTTCTCCAGCCCGCTTCGCCAGCGCACGCTGTGACCGAGGACGAGCTGGCCGCGATGCGCTGGACTACGGAGAACACGCCGGGCTCAGCCCGCTTCCTGGTGATCACCGGCTCGGACTGGAGCGTGGACGCCACGGCGGAATGGTTCCCTAGCCTCACGGACCGGGTCAGCGTGGCGACGGTACAGGGATACGAATGGTTCGGGCAGCACGTTTACGGACCGGACCAGAAACGAGCTTCGCGGTCCAGGACTGCGCACGGGAATCGGACCGCTGCGTGGACGCTATTGCGACCAGCCCTTCCTTTGACTACGTGTTCGTCCCCAAGGGCCGCCTGGATGGACCGCTGTCGCCGGCCGACTGCTGCCCGGGGCTGCGGGCGACGCTGGTCGCCTCGCCCCGGTATCGGCTCGTCTATGACGGTCCGGGAGCCTCCATCCTGGAGCGGCTCGGATGATCTCGCGCCGCGCCACCGTCCTGATCGTCCTGGTTGCCACCGCGCTGGGATTCGTGGCGCGCGCGGTCGACATGGGCAGCGGCAGCTTCCCGGTCAACGATGGGGGGTTGTTCTACTCCCTCACACAGGACCTCATTCACAACGGGTTCGCGCCCCCGGCCTATACCACCTACAACGGAGGCGCCATCCCGTTCGCCTATCCGCCACTGGGGCTGTACCTCGCCGGTGCGACGCAGGTCATCTCCGGCGTTGACCTGCTGACCCTGTTCCGGGTCATTCCCCTGGTCGCGAGCTGCCTGACCATCCCGGCCGCGTACCTCGTGGCCCGAGAGCTGACGGAGTCGCCCCTGGTCGCCGGCCTGGCCGCCACCGTGTTCGGCCTGCTGCCCTCCGCCTTCAGCACCCAGATCGCCGGTGGCGGCGTCCTCCGTGCCCCGGCGTATGTCCTGGCCCTCCTCGCCCTCCACCGCCTGCTGATCCTGCTGCGAACAGGGGCAAGAACCGATGTCGCCCTCACGGGGCTGCTACTGGGCCTCACCGGACTGACGCACCCGCAGGCGTTCGCCATGGCCGTGGTTTCCGGCCTGGTGCTATGGCTGTGGCATGGCCATCGGCGCACCAGAGCACTGGCCGGCCGCAGCCGCGCTGGGGCTGGGACTGGTGCTCCCGCTCGCATGGCTGACGTACGTCGCCTCCCATGTTGGCCTGGGGCCGCTTCTTGGAGCCGCCCAGGCCGGTCCCGACTGGCTCGCGGGCATCCTGTCCCTGGGCTCACCCTCCTTCACCGGAAACCCGCTACTCGACCTGCTGGGCACGCTTGGCCTCGCCGGGTTGCTGCTGGAGGCGATGGCGGGCCGATGGCAGCTGGTCGTCTGGCTCCTCGCTCCTCCTGCGGGTTGGCTGGCAGTACGCGATGCTGCCGCTGGCCCTGGCGGCCGCCCTGGCCCTCCTGCGGCTCATGCCCGCCATCCTCGAGCTCAGCAGCGCCACCCTCCGAGACCTTCTCTCGAGTCGCAGGCGAACCGCTCTGTCGCTGGGCGTGATCCTGCTCGTGGGCCTGGTGGCCGCCGCTGCCGCGCCGCTCGACCCCAGCTCCAAGCTCCATGCGCTCGATGACCCGCAGCGGTCGGCGCTTGCGTGGGTCCGCGACGAGATCCCCGCCAACGGGACGCTCGCGGTCGTCACGGGGCTGCATTGGTGGGAGGACTCGACCTCCGAATGGCTGCCGGCGCTGACGCGCAGACGAAGCGCCGCGACCGTCCAGGGCACCGAGTGGCTCGGCAGCGGAACGTTCAGCGACGCGAAGGCCAGCTACGGCGCGCTCCAGGCCTGCGCGAGGGAGACGGACGCGTGCGTCATGGCCTGGATCCGATCCAGCACGGCTCAGCCCACCTGGATCCTGGTTCCGAAGGGTCGCCTGCGGGGGCCCCTGTCGCCCACCGACTGCTGCATCGCACTGCGGCAGACACTGGATGCCTCCCCCGCCGTCCGCCTTGCCTATGACGGTCCCGGAGCCAGCATCTACCAGGTGAACCCAGTCGCTGCCGCGGACGCTCAGGTGTCGAGCATCGAGACCAGCCGCTCCGCCAGATCGATCGAGTAGTTCTGCCCGCGATCGTGCGGGTAGACCTGGAACATGTTCGCGCTCCACAGCCCGGGGACCGGCGTCCGTGAACGGCGGGATGTGCGACCGATACGCCGTGGTCACGACAGGCTGCGCGAAGGGCGCGGTGAACATCCAGCTGCCGGTGATCCACTCCGAGCGGAAGGCCGGGTTCAGTCGCGCAAGGTGCGGCGCAAAGTCGTTCACCACATCGGCCTGCCCCATGCGCAGCAGCGGATCGTCCATGGGCCGGTAGTTGCCGAGATAGACCAGGTGCCGGCCGCCGTATTCCGCCGCGGGCAGCATGTTCGTGTGCTCCACCGCTGCCATGAACGGGAAGCCCGGGTCGTTGACGTTGATCCAGTAGGCGTTGGTCAGGGGACGGTCCAGCGCCAGGATCAGGCAGTGTGCGCCGTACGCCGGACCAGGGTCGTGGCGGGCCAGATAGTCGTCGCCGATTCCGTCGGCCAGGCGGGCCGTCAGGCGCGTCGGCAGCGTCGAGATCACCTCGTCGAACTCCTGGTCCGACCCGTTCACTGGCCCCTTCGTGCGCACCGTGAACTGTCCGCGGGAGCCGGTGACTGCGGCCACCGTCGTGGCCAGCAGCACCGCGCCTCCATGCTCGCGGATGCGATCTGCCAGGCGGTCGTACAGCTGCTGAAAGCCCCCGCGGAGGTACCCCAGCCTGGCGGTCCGGTCGTGGACGCGCGCCCAGAACCAGGGCATGGCGATGGTGTCCGCGGCGGCGCCGAACTTCCCCTCCAGCAGCGGCCCCCACACCACACGGTAGGCATCCTCCCCCATCCAGCGGCGGATCCAGGCGGCTGCCGTCCTGCCCTCCAGGCTGTCCGGCGAGCGGATGGTGCGCAGGTAGCCGAGTGCCGCGCCCATGCGGATCCGGCTGGCGAGCGGTAGCGGGCTGAAGCGGAGGAGCGACGATGGCGAGTCCAGCTGGCGCAGCACACCGTCGACCAGGGTCACCGTTCGCGGCGCGGTGCCATTCGAGACGGGACGCCAGCCCCAGCTCCTCGATGAGGGCCACAGCGCGCCGATCGCTCTCGAAGAGGTGGTGATAGAACTTCTCGAGCCAGGGCGCCGCCGGAGCGTCACCCACCCGGAATCCTGCGGCCAGCCCCCCGGGGAGCGCCTCACGCTCATACACGACCACGCTGTGGCCGCGCTGGGCGAGCCTGAATGCCGCGGTGAGCCCGAGTGCGCCGCCGCCCAGGACCGCGTAGCGGCGGCTCACGCCGACGTTCGCTCGGGGCGGCGAACCCGTCCACCCGGAGCGATCTCCAGCATCAGCATCAGCAGGTAGTAGCCGAACCAGTAGGGAGAGGCGGCGACGCTCGCGAAGCCGAGGCGGCCGCGCCAGGTGAGCCAAGCGGCGAGTGCGAGGCCAATGGGCACCCACCAAATGCCAATCCACGCCGACGGGCCGAAGTTGTAGACGATACTCACCTCCGAGCCGGCGGTGGACAAGAGCCGGTTGATCCATTCGACGAGGTGACCGGTCAGACCCGACCAGAGCAGGACGACGGCGCCGATCGCGACGAACCACGCCCGACTCTCCGGACGCTGCCAGAGAAGCCAGGCCAGCACCGGCAACATGAGCGGCCGGGGCATCAACGCGCAGAAGACCAGGTAGACCACGGTCGCCCCGCGGCTTCCTGCCAGGGCCAGCGACGCGGAAACCATCACGAAGGTCAGGGTGCTGCCGTTGACGGCATCCGACCAGAACGGCCAGCTCACGAGCGCCACCAGGATCGCAACCCGTGGTCGGAGAAGGGCGATGGCCACGAAGTGCAGCGCGAAGATGGGCCAGAAGCCAACGGGCTCAATGACCGTGCGCCAGATCCAGATGGCCGGGGGTGCCCATCGGTAGAAGTCGTTCGCGTAGGGCGCGGCGGGATCCACGTGGGCCAGCCGGATCCAGTCACCCACCGAGCCCGCGTTCGCGAGGGCCGGCAGGGTCGTGGCCAGACCCCAGACGTCCAGGATCACCAACGCGAGGACCACGGTACCCAGGAGCAGGAACCCGGCCCGCTCCCGCCAGCTCATGGGCTCGCCGCGTACTGCCGGCGGCCTCCACCGCAGGCCAGCGAGGCGGCCGCTCACGGTCCGTCCGAGCACGATCGCAGGAGGAGAACCTGCGTGTCGTCGCGATAGGCGACGCACCACCCTGCGGCCTCCGCCGGGCCGCGCACCAGCGGCACGCTGGGCGGGAAGAGAATCGCCTGGACCCCGTAGCTGGCGACCAGCCGCTGCCAGTCCGGATCCGCCGCGCGGATGGCAGAGTAGTCGTCCAGGATCTGCTCCGAGTACATGTCGTTGCGGCCGTCCACGAAGACCCGTCCGCCCGCATCGTGGAGCCGATAGATCACGTACCCGCCCCAGCCGTACTCGGCCAGGACGTTGACTGCCGGATCCTGCGCCTGCAGCTGATCCACCGCGGCCACCGGGAAGCGCTTCGCGATGTTGGCCGCGATCTGGGCACCGGGCGAGTGCGGCACCGCGATGAAGACCGCGGCCACGACCACCACCACGGCCAAGAGTACCTCCATGCCGCGGCGAGCCAGCGCCAGCGGCGCAGCGTAGACCGTGGGCCTGCGTCCGGCGCGGCGATCCGCGAGGCGCGCATCGATGCCCAACGCCAGGGTGGGGACCGCGAATACCGCCGCCACCGGCGTGTTACGCAGCGCGACGAGGGCCATGGCGATCCCCACGTACGGCAGCACCGCCAGCCAGCCTGGCGTAGCGCGCCGGTTGTTGAGCGCCACCGCCACGATCAGGGCCAGCAACCCCAGGTTCGCCGGATCGTGGAAGTTGGGCGACTGCCACTCCGCGATGTTGCGGAGCCCCCAGGCGCCCGCTCCGCCGCCGATGCCCAGGTAGCGCAGCGGGTAGAGAAGGCCGGCCGGGCCGGCGGGAGTCACCGCGGAGGCGAGGAACGCACCCACCGCGGCCACCAGCATCCATCGCCAGGCGGGGGCCATGGGCGTTGCGCGCCCCAGGCTGAAGAGGGTGTAGACGGCCACCACGCCCAGGCCCACCACGTACAGACCGTGGAGGTTGGCCCAGGCCACGAAGAGCGGGATCAGCCACAGGGATCGGCGCGGATGCGCGGCGTCGAGCCACCACAGCAGGCTGAGCAGGACCGCCAGCAGGAACCAGCTGACGACCTGCGGACGGAGGGTGACGTACGGGACCAGCGACCACGCCGCCAGGCCCACCGCCAGCCCAATGCCCATCAGCCCCACCCGGTTACGCCGCAGGGCGTGGACCAGGACGCCAAAGATGAGGGCCGGCAGGATACCGAAGACGATGAGCGCTCCCAGCTGGCCGAAGGCGTTGACCAGCAGGTAGATGAGCACCTCGCTGAGCCACTCGTGGAGCGTCCACGGCTGCCCCGCCCAGGTGAAGCTGTACGGGTCCGTGGAGGGGATCTGCCCGGTGGTGACGATCAGGCGCCCGGTGGTGACATGCCAGAAGTAGTCCGGGTCCTGGAAGCCCTTGGCGACGTTGATGGCGGCCATCACGCCACCAATGGCCACGGCGAAGAGCAGCGCAGGGCTGGGCATGCGCCGGAGGATCTGGGCAGCGCGGCTGTCGGTCGTCACCAACCGATCCGCTGTCTCGACGGCCATCGGGTCGGCAGTCTAGTCGGTGCGCCCGCGCACCGACACCAGACGAAGGTACCGATGGGCGCCGTCGGCGGAGATGGAGGACGTCGGCGCTGAGCGTGGTGCATCATGCCATCCGTGCTGCTCCGCCCGCGCAACCTGGTCATCCTGGCCACCGTTGCTTTCCTCCTGGCCGACGCCGCGATGGTGGTCATCGCCGTCCACGGCGATTTCGGGTTCGACTTCACCTGCTGCTACCAGCAGGCCGGCCAGCACCTCCTGGATGACCGCACGACGCTCTACACCTGGACCGATACCTACACCTTCCGCTACTCGCCGTGGGCGGCCCTGGCCTTCACGCCCCTGGCGCCGCTGACCGGCGGCGAGGCGGTCTGGGCCTGGTTCGCGCTGAAGTGCGCCGTGATGGTGGGGTTGGCCGCCTGGTTCTCCGCACCCTGGCGCGGCACGCAGCGGCTGCTTGGTGGCCGGCATGGTCCTCCTCTTCCCGCCGCTCTGGCACGACCTAGTGCTGGGCAATGTGAGCGTCTTCACCGTAGTGGTGCTCCTGGCGCTCCTGCGCCGTCCCGGCGTCGCGGTCCGGCGCCCTCTTTGGCCTGCTCCTACTGCTCGCTCCCAAGCCCCACCTCGTCCCGGTGGCGATCTGGCTGGCCGTCCGCCGCCCCCGGGACGCCGCCGCCGCCCTGGCCGTGCTGGCAGCGGGCTTCGGCGCGGGCATGCTCGCCTTCGGCACGGACACCTGGATCGCCTACCTGCGCACCTTCGCCGAGCCGCTGTCGCGGACCTTCACGGCGAACATCGGCTTCTCGGGACTGCTAGGCCCCGCGGGCGTGGTCATCGGCGCGGTCTTCGCCGCGTTCCTCTTCCTGCTGGCGCTCGGCCGCCGGGGCGCCGTGGGCCTGGGGCTGTCCGTCACCGCCGGAATCGTGCTGGGCCCCTACACGTTCGTCCACTATCTCTCGGGGCTGCTGGTGGCCGCAGAGCCCGTCCTCCGTGCGCGGCCCGTCCGCCTGGCGATCTTCCCCTGGCTGCTCCTGGTCTTCCCCCTGATGCCGGCCTGGCTGCTGCTTTTCGCAGGCGTTCAGCTCTCCACGGACGGTCCGCCGGTCACGGACATGCCCGGAGCATGAGGACCTGCACGGCGTCGCGGTAGGCCGTGCACCAGCCCGCCGCGGCCAGCGGTCCGCGAACGATGGCGGCGCCGGGGGGCAGCAGGACCGCGTTCACCCCGTAGTGGCGGACCAGGTCCGGCCACACGGACGCGGCATCCCGGATCGCGGAATAGTCGTCCAGGATCTGCTGCGGGTACATGTCGTTGCGGCCGTCCACGAAGACGCGGCCGCCGACGTCGTAGACGCGCGAGAGGACGTAGCCGCCCCAGCCGTACTCCGCAAGCACCTGGGCCTGCGGCTGGTCGGCCAGCAGGCGATCCACGCCGGCGACCGGGTAGGTGGACGGAAACGTGGCACGCGCAGCGGGAAGCATGGGCGTGACGAGGGCCACGATGGCCACCAGGCCAACGGCCACCTCCAGCATGACGAGCCGCCGGCCCAGCGCTGCCCCAGCGGCCTTCGCCGCTGGGCGCGCGCGCAGGCGCGGGGGGAACGACTGCATGCCATCCAGACCCGCGGCCACCACCCCGAAGGCGGCCACCAGGCCCACCGGCCCGTTCCGCACGGCGAGCAGCGATCCGGCTACGCCCAGGACCGCGATGACCCGCTGCCACCCCGGTGAGCGAGACGTGCTGGCCGCCGCGACCAGGAGCACGAGGAGCAGGATGGACCAGTAGGTGGGGTCGTGGAAGTTCGGCGACTGCCATTCGGAGATGTGGTCGAGGCCCCAGTCCCCCGGGTCGATGTAGCGCAGCGGATAGGTCAACGTGCCGAGACCCGCGGGGGTCAGCGCGCAGGCCAGAGCGCTCGCCACGGTGATGGCCGCCACGCGAAGGCGGGCCGGCGACAGCGGGGTGCGGCCCGTCACCGTGAACAGGGCGTACACGCCCAGCGTTCCCAGGCCGGCGACCCACAGCCCGTGGAGGTTGGCCCATAGCGCGAACACGACGGGCAGGAACAGGAGGCGGCGCGGCATCCGCGGCGGGTTCGTGCCCGGGTCGGCGCTCCACAGCAGCGCGACCAACCCACCGAGCAGCGCCCAGCTGAGGATCTGCGGACGGATCGTGGCGTAGCCGAGCATGATCCACGTGGCCAGGACGATGACCACGCCCAGGGCCGGCAGGCCGACCTCGCGTCGCCGGGCGACGACGGCCACCGCCGCCGGGCCGGCCATGGCCGCGATGCCGAAGAGCACCATGGTTAGAGCCGGCCCGATTGCCGTGACGAGCCGGTAGATCAGCAGCTCGCCCAGCCACTCGTGGGCCGTCCAGGGCTGGCCGTCGTAGGTGAACGAGAACGGATCCGTGGTGGGCACGTGACCGCTCTGCGCGATCAGGCGGCCCACGGTCAGGTGCCAGTAGTAGTCGGGGTCCGACAGCCCATGGACCACGGCCACGATGCACACCACCGCGGTGCCCGTGACGAGCATGATGGCGAGCGGCCCGGGCAGACGGCGCAGCCAGCGCTCCGCGAGGGTGAGCGGCACTCAGGCGGCCTCATCGGAGCGGGTTGTCGCGCGGCGGGATGGCAGCGGAGCGGCGAGGAGCAGGGCCAGGTTCACGAGCAGCACGCGCGGCAGGGCGACCAGCTGGAGCAGGGTCGCCAGCAGCCACCCCCAGCGACCACGTGCTGCGAGCACCGCCGCGATGCCCACGATGACCACGCCCGCGGCCCAGACCAACGGGCCCAGGGCGCGCAGCGACATGCCCGGGATGGTGTCCACCGCGGCGGCATCGTGGAGGTAGAAGCGCACAAAATCGCCCAGCCACGGCAGCTGGACCGCCAGGAGGACGGCGCACGAACCGACGAACCACCCCAGCGCGCCCAGTCCCGCCGATCTGCGTACGGATCGTGGCGTAGCCGAGCATGATCCACGTGGCCAGGACGATGACCACGCCCAGGGCCGGCAGGCCGACCTCGCGTCGCCGGGCGACGACGGCCACCGCCGCCGGGCCGGCCATGGCCGCGATGCCGAAGAGCACCATGGTTAGAGCCGGCCCGATTGCCGTGACGAGCCGGTAGATCAGCAGCTCGCCCAGCCACTCGTGGGCTGTCCAGGGCTGGCCGTCGTAGGTGAACGAGAACGGATCCGTGGTGGGCACGTGGCCGCTCTGCGCGATCAGGCGGCCCACGGTCAGGTGCCAGTAGTAGTCAGGGTCCGACAGGCCGTGGACCACGGCCACGATGCACACCACCGCGGTCCCGGTGACGAGCATGATGGCGAGCGGCCCGGGCAGACGGCGCAGCCAGCGCTCCGCGACGCTCGATCGCCGGTCGAATCGCCTCACCCGGGCACGGTACGCGATCCGAAGTACCTTCGGTCGGTCATGCGCAACGGGGCCGCCGAGTAGACTCCGGCCCGATGTCGGACCTTCAGCAGCGCAACACCGTTACCCGGGACCTGCTGGTCGTCACGATCCTGGCCCTGGTGGCACGCGTCATTGCGGCACTGGTCGTGGACTGGCCGCCGTACACGGACCCGGCCTACTACTGGCTCGTGGCCCAGCAGCTGGCCAACGGACACGGACTCACGGTTCCGGTCCTGTGGAGCTTCCTGGAAGTGGGGAGCCGGATCCCGGATCCCGCCGTTCTCCCCGTGGCGAGCAACGGCCACTGGATGCCGCTCACGTCACTGGTGGCCGGCGGCGGCATGGTGCTCTTCGGAGCCACCTGGCACGCCGGCCAGGTTCCCATGGTCATCCTCTCCACCCTCCTGGTGCCGCTCACCTACCTCATCGGCTGGCAGCTGTGGCGATCGCGGACGGTCGCGCTGGTGGGAGCGTTGCTGGCCATCGTTCCCGGGCCGCTCCTGATCATGTACCCCACCATCGACAACTTCGCGGTGTTCGGCACCTGCGGCGCGCTGGCCCTGTACTCGGCGGTGCACGCGGTGCGCTCGCCGCGGCCCGGTCCGTGGATCGTGCTGGCCGGCGCGCTGGCCGGGCTGGCAACCCTGGCGCGCATCGATGGCGTCCTGCTGGTCCTGGCGCCCGCGACCGCGTGGGCCCTCACCGCGGACGAGGCGCGCTTCTTCGGGCCGCGGCGGCTGGCCTGGGGAGCCGCCAGCGCCCTCGCCTTCTTCGCGGTGATGGCGCCCTGGCTGCTGCGCGACCTGTCCGTCTTCGGCTCGCTGCTGCCGTCCACCGGCGGCCACACGCTGTGGATCTCCAGCTACAACGAGCAGTTCTCCATTGGCCATCCGGTGAATGTCTCGACCTACCTGGCATCCGGGCTGGGCAGCATCATCGGCTCCAAGGCCTTCTCGTTCCTGGAGCTGGTCGCCCGACTCGCGGTGCTCATGGGCGGCGTCTTCATCGTCTTCTTCGTCGCGGGCTCCTGGTCGGGATGGCGGCGCCCGGAGCTGCGGCCGTTCCTGGTCTACTTCTGGGGCATGTTCGCGGTCATGGCGCTGGTGTTCACGTTCCATGCGCCCAAGGGAGCCTTCTACCACTCGTCGACGGCGTGGCTGCCGTTCGCCCTTCCCATGTCGGCCGCCGCCATCCCCGGCGCGGGGAGATGGGCGGCGCGCTGGTGGCCTTTCCTGGGCAGACCCCGCACGCACCGCTTCCTTGCCGCGGCCGGCCTGGCTGGCGCCCTGGTCCTCTCCGTGGTGGGGTCCGCCGCCCTGTACCGGCAATGGGACGAGTCCCGGGCCCAGGACGTCGCGGCTGCCTCCTTCTTCATCGACAACGGCCACACGACCGATGTCGTCATGAGCAGCGACCCGGCCTCGCTCTCCTACTTCAGCGGGAATCCAGGCGTGGCGCCCTCGTTCGACCCGTACCCGGTGATCGAGCAGATCCTCCGCGCCTACGACGTGCACTGGATCTACGTCCAGCTACCCACCGGCGCGACGCGGGATCCGCTGGGATTCTGGAACGGCGCGGCCGCGGTGGATGCGGACGGCAACCACGCCACGTTCCTGCCTGCCGCACCCGCATTCGAGGCGCCCGGCGTGCGTATCTACCGGGTCATCCCGCCGCCGCCGGCCTAGCACGAGCGAGCGCCCGGTAGTACTTCCGGCGCCCGAAGTACTGTTGACCACGCGCACCTTGCCCGCCGAGGATGGCGACCGGCCCGGGTACCAGTCCGGGACCAGTACCCCGCGGACCCATGGAGACCGAAGGGCACCAGTGGCGAGATCAGCAACGGCAGCCAAGACACCTCGTTCGAGCCTCGAACGGCTCTACGGCCAGGCGACGGACCAGCTCCGCCGCCAGGCTCGCGCCACCCACACCATCGCGGATCGGTACCGTGAGCAGTACCGCCGCCGGCTGGAGTCCTGGGTCGCCCTCCGCAGCCGCCTCGAGAACCGGGGCGCCGTTCGTCCCGGTCCGGGCGGCCGGGCCAACGAACACCGCCGCAGCCCGGCCATCGAGACCATGCGCAACGAGCACGAGGTCCTGGGCCGCGAGCTCGCCGTCCAGCAGGAACAGCTCAAGCGGATCCAGGCTGCCGCCCATCATCTGGACCTGCTCAACACCTACCTCGCCAGCACCGCTCCCCAGGCCGACGAGCCGTCCCTGGTCGAGACGGAGAAGTTGCCCGCGAGCCTGCGCCTGCGCGTCATCGAGGCCCAGGAGGGCGAGCGGCAGCGCCTGGCGGGGGAGGTCCACGACGGACCGGCCCAGGTCCTGACCAACGCCATCTTCCAGGTCGAGTACCTCGACCGGGTCCTCGAGGCCGCTCCGCGGTCCGCACACGCAGAGCTGGCCTTCCTGCGCACCATGTTGCGCGACGGGCTCGACGAGGTTCGGAACTTCATCACTGAGCTCCGTCCACCGGCCGTCGACATGGGCCTGGCGCAGGCGCTCAGCGACCGCGCCGAAGAGTTCGGCGGGCGGCACGGGATCGCCATCACGGTGGGTGTCAACGACATCGATGCGCTCCTGACACCGGACGCCAAGGCGTCCGTCCTGCGCATCACACAGGAGGCGCTCCAGAACGTACGCAAGCACTCCGCTGCGACCGAGGTGAGCATCACCCTGGAGGGCGACCGCCTGGCCATCACCGACAACGGACGCGGATTCGACGTCATGCGGCTCGCGGGGGCGAGCCGGAACTTCGGCCTGCAGTTCATGCGCGAGCGGGCCGAGCTGATGGGCGCAACGCTGCAGATCGAGTCGCGGCAGGGCGAGGGGACGCGGATTCTGCTCCGCCTCCCGGATGCGACCCGCTGACGCGACGACATCGACCTTTCTGCTAGAGGAGAACACCGTGGTTGAACAGAAGCAGGAGCGACGACGCGGCGGAGACCGCCGCAACGAAGGGGTGCAGAGCCGGATCGTCATCGTGGACGGGCACACGCTCTTTCGGCGGGGTGTCCGCAACATCCTCGAGCTCGAGGGTGACATGGAGGTCGTGGGCGAGGCCGGAAACGGCCGCGAGGCGATCGCCCTGGTCGAGGAGCTCACGCCGGACGTGGTCCTCATGGACGCTGGTCTGCCCGCGCCCAACGGGATCGAGACGACGCAGCGCATCAAGCGCGAGCTGCCGCACACCGGCATCATCGTCCTCGCCTCGAACGACGACGAGGACCAGCTCTTCGAGGCCATCAAGGCCGGCGCCGCGGCGTATGTCCTCAAGGACATCGACCCCACCGACCTGATCGCCATCATCCGGCGTGTCCGCTCCGGCGAGTACCTCATCAACGACAAGGTCTTCGCCAAGCCATCGGTTGCCACCCGGGTGCTCAAGGAGTTCCGCGAGCTGGCCGTCTACGGCAACGACGCCCAGCCGATCTTCGCGCCCCTCTCGCCGCGCGAGGTGGAGATCCTGGACAACATCGCCCAGGGCATGACCAACAAGCAGGTCGCCTACGCGCTGACCATCAGCGAGCAGACGGTGAAGAACCACATGTCGTCCATCCTGCGCAAGCTGAGCGTCAACGACCGCACCCAGGCCGTGGTCTACGCCATGCGCCAGGGCTGGATCAAGATCCCGGAGGACTGATCCTCCGGCCGCAACCACCGGCAACCACGATGCTCGTTGTCGCAGCAGCCTCCGGCGCCATCGCTCGCGCCCGCGGGGCTGCTGCGTACGACATTCCCCCACCACCGACAGCGCGACCAACGCGGTAGAGTTCGCCCCGAACGTTCGCCACAGGCCAACCGCAGTCGGGAGCATCCGGACCGATGTCCGAACCACGGTCACTCTTCTCGCTCTTTCGACGCCCGCGCCAGTCCGGCGATGCGGACGACGCGGAGCCGGACCCTGCCTTCCCGGGAGACCCCGCCGGCGTGACCATCGAGGCCTTCCTGGAGACCGGCGTCGTGCAGCTTCGCCTCCACGGCCCGGCCGGCCGCCTCAGCGACATCCTCAACCAGGAGACCGACGTTCGCCTGGAACGAACCGATGGCGTCGAGCCACCGGTGCTCGAGGATCTCCTGCTCCTGGTTCCTCCGCCGCAGGAGGGAGACCGCGCGCGGCGCCTGCACCGACCGGGCCGCCCGGTGCGCGTCCGGATCGGCCCCTACGAGGTGACCGGCGACGCGCACGTGCCGCCCGGTGCGCAGCCCACGGGCTTCCTCCTCCGCACCAGCCCCCGGTTCGTGCCATTGACCAATGTCACGGTGCGCAGCGCCCTGGGCGCCCCGGGGGATCGGCGGGTCGACGTCGTCATCGTCAACCTCGAGCGCGCGGAACGGTTCCGGGACCTCACTGCGGACGACCAGCCCTAGCGCCGCCGCAAGTCCCCTCGGCGGCAGTACGGATGTTCCATGGAGCGCCGCGCGGACCCTGCCTACGCTGCTTGCACGTCGACCGGCGGGTATCCCCGGGAGATGTTCATCCGGCGGCGGTCCAGAACGCTGGATCGCCGGGTCTCCTCCTCCGGTGCGGGGGGTCGAGCAGCAGCAGGCTCGGCCCCCCTTCTTCATGTCTGGATCCCGAACGCCTGCTGGCACCGCACCCCTAACGATCCTCTTGACACCGTGCGCCGGCGTGGTAGAAGGTACGGCACGGGTGTCGGCCGCTTGGGACCATTGGGCCATTCATTCTCTTGGCCCGAGCCTCTACGCTGCTGGCACCGAATCCTTATGGAAAGGAGGTCCCCGTCAATATGCTTCAGATCATCAGCACTCTTCTCATGCAGCTTCGGCGCAAGGATGAGGAAGGCCAGACTCTCGTCGAGTACGGTCTGCTTCTCGCCCTCATCGCCATCATCGTGATCGTCGCCCTGCTGTTCCTGGGCCCGATCGTGAGCCAGATCTTCAGCAACGTCGCCGAGAACCTGCAGGGCAGCTAAGCCCTCGCGTTCGAAACGACACTCGGAGCCCCCGGCGTCTGCCGGGGGCTCTTCTCTTCCTCGGGGCACTCAGATTGCGGCAAGGATCGGTCCTATGCTGAGTACCGGTGCCGAGTAGCCCACAAGTCCAGTCGAACCGAAGTGACGCCAGCCCCTAGACTGTTGACCGCAGGCACAATAGGCTGCAATTCAACGCGACTCCCAGAAGTCATTTTCATCCTCCGAGCTGCAAGGGGAATACGTTCGTGAAGCGATCGAACCGCCTGGTCATCTTCGTTGGCGTGCTCCTCGCCATCCTGGCGTTCGTGGGCATCGTCATCGTCCTCAACAACTCCACGTCGGGGCCCACAGGCAGCAATGGAGCGTCGCCAAAGCCGGCGACGGTCGCTGTGCTCGTCGCGAAGCAGGACATCGCCATTGGCGACGCGGTGACCCCGGACCTCGTGGAGGTGAAGCAGGTCGATCCTGCCGCTGTCGCGGGCACGCGCTTCGCTGATCCCTCGCAGGTCGGCGGACGTCCGGCCCTGGTGGCAGTCCCGGCCGGGTCCCAGGTGAACCAGCAGACCTTCGGCGGCGTGGGCAACGTGTGCATCAGCTGCATGCTGCAGACCGGGGAGATCGCCATTCCCATCCAGGTCGACAAGGTTACCGGCGTCGACTTCCTGGTCCAACCCGGCGACCACGTGGATGTTCTTGTTGCGGTCCAGCTTCCCGCGGCGCATGAATCCGCAGGGTGACAGCCTGCGCTCGGTGAAGGTTGTCCTGCAGGACAAGCGGGTTCTCTACATCAGCGACCGTAACGCTGCGACCCTGCCGGCGGTCACGCCCGTCCCGGGCGCGAGTCCGCGCGGAGCCGCGACCCCGGTGCCCGCCAACCCCAGCTCCGCGGTGGTCATCGTTGCCGGAACCGCGCAGGACGCGGAAGTCCTGCGGTATGCCGCTCGCGACGAGACCGAGTTCCAGGGGACGGGGACCTCAGCGGTCGTCGCGCTCACCATCCGGAACACGGATGACACGGACGTGGCGACGACCACGGGCATCACCATCGACGAGCTGATCAAGCAGTACGGCCTGCTGGTGCCACAAATCGTCAACGTGGCCACGCCGAGCCCGTCCCGGTAGTGGCAGGCCGCAGTCCAGCCGTCACACAGGAAGCAATGCCGTGATCAAGGTCCTCATCGTCGACGACATCCCGGAGACGCGCGACCACCTGACGAAGCTCCTGGGCTTCGAGCAGGAGGTCGACGTGGCCGGGACCGCCGGCTCCGGCGAAGAGGCGATCCAGATGGCCATGGACCTCCGTCCGGACGTCATCGTCATGGACATCAACATGCCGGGCATGGACGGGGTGGCCGCGTCGGAGATCATCTCCCAGCGGCTGCCCACCACGCCCATCATCATGATGAGCGTCCACGGCGAGGCGGAGAGCCTGCGCCGGGCCATGCTGGCCGGCGCTCGGGAGTTCCTGGTCAAGCCGTTCTCCGGTGACGAGTTCGCCCAGAGCATCAAGGCCGTGTACGAGCGCGAGCTCGCGCGCAGCGTCCAGATGGCGGCGGCCCTCCCGGCGCAGCCTGCGGCAGCCGACGCATCGGCCACCGACATCGAGGATCACCAGGTCATCGCGATCTTCTCGCCCAAGGGTGGAGCGGGCCGCACGACCATCGCCACGAACCTGGCGCTGGCACTGCACCAGGAGACGCAGACCCGGGTCTGCCTGGTTGACGCCAACCTGCAGTTCGGCGACGTGGGAGTCCTGCTCAACCTGAACCCCAAGAACCGATCCGTGCTGGACGCGGTGGAAGGCGGCGAGCCCGATGGCGACATCATCGACTCGGTCATCGTCGACCACTCCACGGGCATCCGCGTGCTCCTGGCGCCCCCTTCGCCGGAGGGCGCGGACCTCGTGACCCCCGCGTACCTGCGCAAGATCGTGGACCACCTGCGGATCAGCCACGACTACGTGGTCGTGGACCTGCCAGCCGCCCTGAACGACCACTCCCTGGCCGTGATGGACGCGGCCGACACCATCGTCGTGCTCTCCGCGCTCGAGATCACGACCATCAAGAACGTGCGACTCTTCCTGGAGGTTGCGGACCAGCTCGAGTACGACCGCGGCAAGATCCGGCTGGTCATCAACCGCGCCGACTCGGCGCAGGGCATCCGCATCGCCGACGTGGAGGCATCCATCCGCCGGCCCATCGACGGCTCCATCGTCTCGGACGGGCGTCTCGCGGTCCTCGCGGTGAATCGCGGGGTCCCGTTCGTCGTATCCCATCCGGAGACGGCGCTCTCACGCGACATCTTCAAGCTCGCTCGGACGCTTGCGGGCGAATCGGGCGCTGCCACCGACAAGCCAATCAAGCGAGGACTCTTCGCACGCCACTGACGGGAAGGACTAGAACATGTCTCTGCTGAAGAGGATCGAGCGGGCGCGGCCCGCCGCCGAGGGAGATCCGCAGGTTCCGGCAACCACGACCCAGCCGCCGGCGCAGACGCCGGCGCCGTCCGGGCACGGGCAGGTCACGCCGCCCATCCAGGCCGGCCAGACCACGGCCGCCGGACGGCCGTTCCTGGGCGCGCTGCCGGCCCGCGAGTCCTTCCGCGAGGCGAAGTACCGCGTTCAGAACCGCCTGATCAACGAGCTCGATCCGAAGCTGGATCTGACCAACCAGGTCGAGGTCCGGCGCCAGATCGAGGAGCTCTTCGGCAAGATCGCCGACGAGGAGGGCCTGGCCCTTACCCGCGCCGAGCGGGTGCGCATGCTCGAGCAGATCACCGACGAGATCCTGGGGCTGGGCCCCCTGGAGCCGCTGCTTCGCGACGAGACGATCACAGAAGTGATGGTCAACGGGCCGCAGCAGGTCTATATCGAGCGTGAAGGTCGCCTGGAGCTCACCAACGTGACGTTCCAGAACGACGAGCACGTGATGAAGATCATCCAGCGCATCATCGCCCCCATTGGCCGGCGCATCGACGAGTCGAGCCCCATGGTGGACGCCCGCCTGGCGGATGGCTCCCGCGTGAACGCCGTGATCCCGCCTCTCTCCCTGGTGGGCCCGGTGATCACCATCCGGAAGTTCGCCGCGACGCCGTACACGGTCGAGGACCTGATCCGCTTCGGCACCGCCACCACGGAGATGTTCGAGTTCCTGGAGGCCTGCGTGAAGGCCCGCCTCAACATCTTCGTCTCCGGCGGCACCGGCTCCGGCAAGACGACCGAGCTGAACATCCTGTCGTCCTTCATCCCCGACGACGAGCGGATCGTGACCATCGAGGATGCGGCGGAGCTCCAGCTGCGGCAGGAGCACGTCATCACCCTGGAGTCGCGCCCGGCCAACATCGAGGGCAAGGGCGCCATCCCCATCCGTGAGCTGGTGCGGAACGCCCTCCGCATGCGGCCAGACCGGATCATCGTTGGAGAGTGCCGAGGCGCGGAGGCGCTGGACATGCTGCAGGCCATGAACACCGGCCACGACGGCTCCATGTCCACCGGCCACGCCAACTCGCCGCGCGACATGCTCTCCCGCCTGGAGACCATGGTCCTCATGGCCGGCATGGACCTGCCGCTGCGGGCCATCCGCGAGCAGATCGCGTCAGCCGTCGACCTGATCGTCCACCAGAACCGCCTCAAGGATGGCTCGCGCAAGATCGTGAACATCACCGAGGTCCAGGGCATGGAAGGCGACGTCATCGTCATGCAGGACATCTTCGTGTTCGAGCAGACCGCCGTGGTGGAGGGCAAGATCCAGGGCAAGCTGCGGCCGACCGGGATCCGACCCAAGTTCGTCGAGAAGTTCGAGGCGTCGGGGATCCACCTGCCGCCGAACGTCTTCGGCTCACCGTTCTAGAGAGGAAGCACGCGGATGGACATGCTCCCCTTCGCCATCGCAGGGCTCGCGGCCGGCGCCGTGCTGCTCATCGCGGTCGGGATCGCGATGAGCGGCAGCTCGGGTGGCGTTGCCTCGCGCCTGGAGCGATACGCGTCCGCGCGCGGAGAGTCGAAGACCACGACGGCGTCTGACGGCGATCGCGAGTCGGCCCTCATGGCCGGCCTGTCGCGCGCCATCGAACGCCAGGACATGGCGGCCCGGCTCAGCACGGAGCTCGCCCGCGCCGACCTGAAGATGCGCGCGTCGGAGTTCGTCGCCCTGTGGGTGGCCTCGCCATTCGTGTTCACCGCGGTCGCGTTCCTCCTGGGCCAGGTCATCGGCGGCTTCAAGAATCCCATCGCCCTCATCGCGATGTTCGCGATTGGCGCCTACTTCCCGCGCTTCTACCTCAGGCGCCGCCAGGCGCAGCGGCTCAAGGCCTTCAGCGCGCAGCTGCCGGACACCATCACCCTGCTCGCCAACTCGCTGCGGGCAGGCTCGTCCTTCCTGCAGGGCATCGAGCTGGTCACTCGTGAGGCCCGTCCGCCCATCTCCGAGGAGTTCGAGCGCGTTGTCCGCGAGATGGCCCTGGGCGTGTCGCTGCAGCCGGCGCTCAACAACCTGTCGCGCCGGGTCGCCAGCGAGGACCTGGAGCTGATGGTCACCGCCATCAACATCCAGAGCCAGGTGGGCGGCAACCTCGCCACCGTCCTGGATGCCATCGCCTACACCATCCGCGAGCGCGTGCGCATCCAGGGCGAGATCCAGACCCTCACCGCCATGCAGCGCTACTCCGGGTACGTGATCACCCTCCTCCCGGTGGGCCTGGGCGGCATCCTGTTCCTCGTCAGCCCCACCTACATCACGCCAATGCTCCAGCGGCCGCCGGAGGCGTTTGGCATCCCCCTGGGCTTCGTCTTCTTTGGGATCGGCCTGCTGAGCATGGGTCTCGGCTACGTGCTGATCCGTCGCATCGTCGACATCAAGGTGTAGCCAGATGACTCCTGAGATCATGATCGCGGCGCTCGCCGCCGCCGCCGTCCTCCTCATCACCGTGGGCGTCGCGGCACGCCCGGGCAAGGACGCGGTCCAGACCCGGCTCGAGCAGCTCGTGGTGCAGCCCAAGACGCTCGAGGAGTTCGAGCTGCAGCAGCCGTTCTATGAGCGCGTGCTGCAGCCCATGATCAAGCGCCTGGCACGCATGGGCCGCCGCAGCGCCGACGAGGGCGGCATGGTTGCCCGCACCGATGCCAAGCTCGAAAGGGCCGGCTATCCCGGCGGGCTGCGCGGTGCCGACTGGATTGGCGTGAAGCTGCTGGGCGCCATCGTCGGTGCCATCGGGCTCTTCGTCATCATGCTGGTCCTCACCCAGCAATTCCCCGTTGCAGTCCTGTTCGGCATCCTGGGGGTGGGCGTTGGGTACATCGGGCCCGAATTCTGGCTGGGACGGCGGGTCACCGCGCGCTCGTTTGCCATGGTGCTCCAGCTGCCGGACGCGCTGGACCTGCTGACGATCTCCGTGGAGGCCGGCCTGGGCTTCGACGCCGCGCTGGCCAAGGTGGTCGAGAAGATGGAGGGGCCCCTCGTCATGGAGTTCCGCCAGGCCCTCGCGGAGATCCGCATGGGCCGCACCCGCCGCGAGGCGCTGCGCGACGTGGCCAAGCGGGCGGACGCCCAGCCCATCAACAACTTCATTGGCGCCATCGTCCAGGCGGAGCAGCTTGGCGTCCCCATCGCCAAGGTCCTCCAGATCCAGTCCCAGCAGCTGCGCATCGAGCGCCGCCAGCGGGCTGAGGAGGCTGCCGCCAAGGCCCCGGTCAAGATGCTGTTCCCCATGGTGGGCTGCATCTTTCCCACCATCTTCATCGTCATCCTGGGCCCGGCAATCATCACCGTGATCCGCGGCGTCGGCGTCTGACATGCTGCCGGCGCTGCGGCCGGCGGTCCTGCTGGTCGACGACGACGAGTCGCTGATCTCCGTCGTCGCGCGCCGCCTGCTCCGCGAAGGCTTCCGGGTGCGGACGGCGCCGGGTCCGGAGCCAAAGGCGCTGGCCGAGCTGGAGTCGGACTGGCCCGCCATCGATCATCGTGGACCTCATGATGCCGCGCATGGATGGCTTTGAGCTCTGCCGCCGAATCAAGCGGATTGCCGACCTGCCCATCATCGTGCTCTCCGCGCTCGACTCCAGCGAGTCCAAGGTCTTCGCACTCGAGGAGTACGCGGAGGACTACATCACCAAGCCCTTCGATCCCGATGAGCTGGTGGCCCGCGTCCAGCGTGTCCTCCGCCGGATGCCCACGGGCCAGGGCGCCCAACCTTCGGCTGAGCGGCGGCGAGCTGGAGATCGACCTTGTCCAGCGCCGCCTCCGGACGCCCGAGGGCGAGCACCCATCCTCACGCGGACTGAAAGTCGCCTCCTGCATGTCCTGTGGCCGCCGTCGACCGCATCGTCCCACCGACACCCTCCTCGACGGGTCTGGGCGGAGTCCGAGGGCGCAGATCCCTCGTACGTTTGGGTGACCGTTCGACGCCTGCGCCGGAAGATCGAGCGGGACCCGGATAACCCGCGATTACCTCCTCACCGAGCGTGGCGTCGGCTACCGCCTCTCGTCGACGCCGGCGCCGGCTGACCTCGGAGGAGGGCGGCCGCCTATCGTTCGGCTCCGGTCGCCGCTGCTCCTTGTCATGCTGCCTCCCGTGTTCGTCTACCACCTGCTCGTCGTTCGCTGGCTCCGTCCGCGTCCAGCGGCGGCCTCGGCCGAGGCACCGCCCTCGCCATCGCGGTCGTGCTGGTGGGACTGTGGGCCATCATCGTCACCGTGCTGGCCGGGCCGGTCATTGGGCAGGAGGCGCGCTCCTGGCGGAGATCGCCGAGCGAGGGAGCGTGACCGCCCGCGATGTCGAAGGCGACGAGGCGCAGACCAGTGCGCAGCGCCGTCTTGCAATCGCCCTCGACGAACGCAACCGCCAGATCGCGGAGCTGGCGGCGTGGAGCGGGAACGTCCGGGTGAGCGATCCGGCGGGCCGGGTGGCGTCCCTGGGTGTCGCAGCAGCGCGGGAGATCACGCAGGATCCGACATGGCTCCTCGCCGTCACCCATTCGTCCTCTGTCGCTCTCCTCCCCCTGGCGCCTACGGACCCGAAGGCGATTCGCCGGCAGGACCGGTGACTGAGCTGCACCAGTGGGCAATGACGGTGGGGCTGTCCAACGACGAGGCCGGGCTCCTGGCGCACCACGAAGTGGGGCCGTGGGGCGCGTTCGTGCTCTTCCGTGTCCCAACCGGCGGCCAGTACAGCGCCGTGCTGATGGCCCCCTGGGAGGGACGCAAACCACCGTCCCAATCCGAGCTGGAGCTGCTCCGGCTCGTTGGCCAGCACGTGTCGGCGGCCATCGGCCACTCCCTGCTCTATGCCCAGCTCCGCGCCCAGGCCGATGAGCTCAACCGCATGCACGCGGTGCAGCGGGATTTCCTGCGCAGCGTGAGCCACGACCTGCAGACCCCGCTGACGAGCATCGGCGCCCTGGCCGCCGAGGTTCGGGCCGACCCGCTGATCGCCGAGCAGTCTGCAGTGGATCTGGAGGCCATCCGGACCAGGCCGATCGCCTCAGGCGGATGGTGGGCCAGCTCCTGGTGGTCTCGCGGCTGGAGGCGGGCGCCGTCACCGCACGCCAGGAGATCGTCCGGCCTGTGGACCTGGTGCGGCTCGTCTGGAAGGCGCTGCGGGCCCCCGAGGAACGGCTGGAGATCGACGTCCGCACCAATGCACTCGCCATCGCCGACCCCGATCGGGTCGAGCAGGTGCTGTGGGCACTGCTGGACAATGCGCTGAAGTACAGCGCGAGCGAAGGATCGGTCCACGTCACGTACGAGAGCCGGGCCCGCGCAACGGACGAGCCCGAGCTACGGGAGGACGCCCCCGCATCGGAGCTCGTTGCGACGCTCGCGATCTCCGACGAGGGGATCGGCATGGACGCGGCAACCCAGGCGCGGGCCTTCGAGCAATTCTACCGGGCGGACTCGGCCCGCCGGCTGGTGCCCGACGGCAGCGGGGTGGGCCTCTATGCGGCGCGCGGCCTGGTGGAGCTGATGGGGGGTCGGCTCAACATCCAGTCACGCCTGGGCGCCGGAACCAGCGTGGTGATCACGCTTCCCGCAGAAGGGACAGAATCCGGGGCCGGCGATGAGCCGGCCCCGGATTCGGGACGCGAATGAGGCGGCCTGGGGTCAGTTCACCAGGCCGATGAAGTTCGTGCGCTGGTTGCACTCCGGGTCGGTGGTCGTGGTGCAGGGCGGGGCCCCGTAGCCGGCCGGAACGCTTGGGTACGAGTAGAACTCGACGAAGTTCCCGCTGACCGTCACGGCGTGCCGGTCATACCCGGTCAGCACGAAGGCGGCGACGCCCGTGACCTCGTACTGCAGGTTGCTGCCTCCAGCGTTGTTGGTCTGCCGCCAGATGGGCACGTAGACGACCGTCTGGTCCGCGATGTACTGGTCCAGGCAGGGCACGCGCCCCACTGGAGTTCATGACTCCGGTGGCTCCGTCGAACCAGGTCGGGAAGGTGAACGCCGGGTTGTCCGGCAAGCACAGGCTGGCGACCAGGGTCGGGTTGCTTGGCGAACCGAACCAGCTCATCCAGCCGAAGTTCCCCGGTCCATGGGAGCCCTCGGTCAGCGTGTAGTTCACGCCCACCTGGTAATCCGCGTCGAAGACGCCAATCGGCAGGAGGATGCCGGACGGCGGCGGCTCGAGCTGCGAGGTCAGAGCGGTGGCATCTGCCCCCACGTTCAATTGGCTGATTCCGATGACGCGCATGAAGAACGTGCCTGGGTGCCGGTCTGACGAGACCCGCACGCCCTGGGCCCCGGTCGGAACCGTCCCGCCATCCACCACCGGGCCGAGATCGGTCGTCACACCGCTGCCCGCCGGCGTGACGTACTCCGCGGTCCAGCTGCATGGACTGGTGCAGTCGTTGTCCCTGGTGCTCTCATCGATCGCGGCGAAGACGTCGCTTCCGTCCACGGGCGTGGAGGGATCGAGGTACGACTCCGCGATGACACGGGTGCCGGCCATGGCGGCCAGGTCAGAGATGTTCTGCGATAGGCGCCGCTCACGGAAGCCAACGCCGCCGTCGATCACCAGGCCGGCGATCAGGAGAAACGCCACCAACCCACCGGCCACGATCAGGAGCACTTGACCCCGCTCGTTCCGCCGTGGGCTATGGCGGAAAATGTTACGCACCTGTGAAGCCTCCTTGGGTTGATGGAAGTAGCGATGAGTGCTCATCAGTTGTTCACGAGCACTTCAGATGTCGAGCTCAGATGAATGGGATTCAGGCCTATGGCACCCATGAGCTGGGCAATCACCGGGGTGATCATCTCCACGTCCGCCTGCGCGGTGACTCGAAGGACGTCGTTGGGCGAGCAGCCGAGGACGCTGGACGTGATACAGGTCGCGGTCGAGGAGGCATCCGGCACCGAGTCCAGGCGCCCCAGGGTGTGGGCCTCGATTCCAGGGATGTCCGTCCCGGCACGCGCCTGCACGGATCCCCACCGGGTTCCCTCTCTGGCTGCTTCCGAGAGGGCGTTCTGGGTGTAGACGACTCGGCCGAGATCGACCAGGCCAAAGATGAGGCAGGAGCAGGATCGGCAGGACGAGGGCGAACTCGACCAGCGTCTGTCCACGTTCCCGGTGACGAATCCCGGCAGTGAGGCGGCGCATCACTTGTCCACCTCGATCGTGGTGGTCAGACAGGGATGCACCTCTCCGGCCAGATGGTCTGGGACGACACGTCGTAGTCATTGTTCGGTGGTCGCGCGGCTGAGAAGTTCGCCGCGCGGAAACCGGCGGCCACCCACACCGCTTGTGCCTGGGTGATCGTGATCTTCGGGTTCTTCACCTGCGGCACCGTGCAGTCCGTTTGGGGCGTGGCCGCGGGCGTTCCGCTGGCGCTCGACGATGCGGTCGCGGACGGGCTTGGCGTGGCCGATGGCGTGGCCGAGGGGGTAGGCGTTGCCTGCGCCGTGTCGCTGACCGTGATGGTGGTCGAGCTGCACGAGCCGACGTATCCGGGCGTCAGGCTCTGCCAGGTGATCGCCTGGCCGGCCGGCCCGATGGTGGTCACCGTGGTCGTGAAGCCGCCAGCAGTGGTCCAGACATTCTGCGCCTGGTTGATCTTCGTCCCGTTGGTGAAGTCGGGAACCGTGCACATGCCCGGTGCCAGCGTTGGCGTGGGGGCCGGTGTATTGCTCCCGCCCACGGTGACGTCACCGGAGATGTCGAAATCGGTGAGGACGACGGCGGTGGCGGATGAGTTCAGCGTGAGGCTGGTCCCGACGAGGTTGGAGATCAGTGGAGTGATGACGTCAAATGGCACCCTGGCCTGCACGTAGTACAGATCGCCGTCCTGGCAGTCGGCCAGGGCCTTGCCGGCCGTGGAGAAGTCGCTGGTGCCTGGGTCGAAGCACTTGGCGACGAAGCTGGAGAAGGCGAGCCCGCTTAGCTCCTGGGAGACGCGATACTGGACATTGCGGGGGTCGGGGCAGCTCGGATTCAGGTTCGTGTCGCAGGTGGGACTGCGGGCTCCGAACAACGCCCCCTCCTTGACCGCGTTCGTCAGGTTCTCCACCCGGAAGTAGGCGCGGCCGAGGTCGACGGTGCCCAGCACAATGAGGAGGAGCAGGGGCAGCGTGATCGCGAACTCGACAAGGCTCTGCCCCCGATGGTCGGGGCGCGACCATCGACGCGCAAGACGCTGAAGGGGATGCAGAATCGCCATGAACGTTCGGGTCCTCTGTGAATCTCAACCGCAGGATAGAAGAGCCTCCTTGCACTGCACCTTGCATCGGCCTCCACCACTGGGACTTTTGGCCCAGGACCCGCCTTCGCATTGCTCGTTGACGCCCCCATTCGCTCTGCAGGTACGATCTTCGGCGCCATGTATCGCCTCATCAGCGTCCAGAACACGACGCGCGGAACCAGCGTGGCCGGCTTCTGCCGGGTGGCTGGCTCCCTCCGCGAACGAATCTTTGGCCTCCACCTCTTGCCCGAGCTCCGCGAAGGCGAGGGCCTGATGCTGCCCGGGGCCACCACCATCGACACCACCTTCATGCGATATCCCATCGATCTCGTGTTCCTCGACAGATCCGCGCGCGTGACTCGCGTCGTCCATGCCATGCAACCCTGGCGGATGGTCCTCTCCGGCGGCGGCGGATCGGACTGTCTCGAACTGCCCGCGGGCGCGGCCCTGTGCCTCCGCGACGGAGCCCGGGGACCAGCTTGCGCTGATTGATCACGCCGATACGCTCGAGCTAACGGCGGCGTAACCCGGGATCGCGAGCATGCCCGCATGTCGCTGCTCGACGTGCTGCTCCCTCCGTCCTGCGCCGGCTGCGGTCGCTACGGCTCCCTCCTGTGCGAGGCGTGCCTGGGATCGTTCCGGCCGGCCAGCCCGGCCGGCGTTGCCTTCGTCCAGGCGGATCCCTCGGTGGTGGTCGGAGAGTCACTGACGCTCGCGGTGGCGGCCTTTCGATACGAGGGAGCCGTGCGCCGGGCGCTCGCGCGGCTGAAATACGGCGGGGCGGCCTCCATCGCCGATCCCCTGGCCCGTGCGGCGCTGCCGGCCTTCGAGGGACTGCTGGCGGTCAGCGGTCCGGCCGCGCTCGTGCCGGTGCCCGTCCACGTCGACCGCCTGCGCCGTCGGGGCTACAACCAGGCGGCGCTCCTCGCGGCCGGCCTCGCACGCGGCGCCCGGCTGCCCGTCGCCGACTGCCTGGCGCGTCCGCGGGCCACGGTCCGCATGCACGGGCTGGATCGAGCGGGCCGGCTCCGCAACCTGCGTCACGCGTTCGACCTGCGTCGCGGCGCCCGGCCACCGCCCGTGGCCATTGTGGCCGACGACATCCTGACCACCGCAGCGACGCTGGAGGCGTGCGCATGCGTGCTCCTGGAAGCTGGCACCCATGTCGTGTACGGCTTCGCCATCGGCCGGGAGGTGTGACGGTGCGCCACCACACCACCTGACCCGAAAGTACTGGCTGGAGGTACTTCCATGGGTCATCGAAAGAGGTTAAGGTTCGCGCTGCAACGCAGGACTCGTCATTTCGTTAGGGGGCCTGCGGAGCGACATCATCCATAAATCCATACCCGCCTTCGGATATCGCGATGAAGCTGCCCCTTCGCCGACGTTACCGACGGACCAGCCGCGCGCAGTCGCTCATCGAATTCGCGCTGCTGCTCCCGATACTGCTCCTGCTCGTGGCCGGAGCAATCGACCTCGGTCGCGTCTTCTACTCCCAGATCACCATCACCAACGCCGCGCGCGAGGGTGCCCTCGAGGCAGCCGTCGCGCCGACCTCCTTTGCGTCCGGCCAGCCGTGCGACGCAAGCACGAACCGGGTGATGTGCAGGACCCTGAACGAATCGAAGAACTCGTTCGTGACGGTCGCAGTATCCGACGTGACCATGACCTGCGATCCGGGGTGCGCGGCCGGAACCGCGGACAGCCCCAGCACGGCGACCGTCACCGTCAAGGGCCACTTCACGCTGGTGACGCCCATCCTCTCGTGGATCCTGGGCCAGCACCTGACGCTTTCCTCCAGCGCATCCGCCACGATTGCCATGACGCCGTCCAACCTGGTCGCAAGCCCATCCGCGAGCCCGTCCGCGACCCCGAGCGCGACGCCATCGGCCACGCCCACTGCGACGCCCTCCGGGCCAACGCCGACCGCCTCGCCTACGCCAACGCCGGTCGCGTGCCTGAATCCGGTGGCGAACGCGGCGGCGACGCCCACCTCCGGGAAGCAGAAGAAGCAGCTCTTCACCTTCACTGATGACTCCACGAACATGATCGCCGGCTGCAGCCCTGTCTGGTCGTGGAACTTCGGTGACGGATCCGGCGCCTCGTCGGAGGTGAGCCCCACCCACACCTACAACAGCCATGGGACCTACACCGTCACGCTGGTCGTCTCGAACAGCTCCGGGCAGGACACATGGACCACAACGATCAATGTCACGCCGTAGCCGCAGGGTGCTCGGCAGGCCGTTCTGCCGGCGCTCGCACAAGGGCCAGGCCCTGGTCGAGTTCGCCCTCACCTTTCTTCTCTTCATCCTGCTGGTGATGGGCGTCCTGGACTTCGGCCGCGGCATCTTCATGTGGAACGGCGTGTCCGAAGCCGCACGGGAGATCGCCCGCGTCACGAGCGTCCATCCCGGCGCCACGCTCGGCGACAGCATCGAGACCCAGCAGGTGGTCGACAACCAGAAGGCCCTCTTCTTCGACATCTCGGATCCGACCTTCACCTGTGTCGACATCACCGGCGCCATCGTCCCCGGCACCTGCCGGTCGGGCGACTACGTGCGGGTCGCCGTCAGCGGATCCTTCGTTCCTGCAACGCCGCCGCTGCTTTTCTTCATCGGCCACCTCCAGCTTTCATCCAGCAGCAGCGTCGAAATCCCATAGCCCATCTCATCCCGAGGACTCATCCGATGATCAGGTTTCTTCAACACGGGGGGCGGCGGTCCAGACGCGGCCAGATGATCGTGCTGTTCGCCCTTCTCCTCGTCGTCCTGATGGGCATGGTCGGCCTGGTGCTGGACGGGGGCGGCTCGTTCGCCCAGCGTCGCAGCGAGCAGAACGCCTCCGACCTCGCGGCGCTGGCCGGCGCCAACATGTACCTCCTGACCCATGACGACACCGCCGCCACAAGCGCGGCGCTGGCCGTCACCAGCGAGAACGGCTACACGGACGGGGCCAACGGCACCGTCGTGACGGTGACGATCGGGACGGACAACGGCGCCACCGTGACGGTGGACATCGACGCTCCGCACGAGAACAGCTTCGCCGGCCTGTTCGGCATGAAGACCTGGCCAGTGGGCACCACTGCCACGGCGCAGACCGGCTTCCCAACCACCGCGCAGGGCGCGGGGCCCATGATCTTCAGCGAGGCGGCCTTTGGCACAGGCGGCGAGCCCCTGGCGCAGTACTCCGACCCGGACCACCCGTACGACTTCGGCGAGGGCAACGGCGACGTGCCGATCAGCCCCGGTGACCTGGCCTGGACCAACTACGGCACCGGGAACGTCAACACCAGCGATGTGCGGAACATCATCAACGGCAGCCTGGTCATCAACAAGACGCTCGACTGGGGGGAGTACATCGGCCAGCACAACCAGGGCAACCACACCGCCCTGTACAGCGACGTCGACCAGTACCTGAGCGGCTCGGACATCCCGGTCCCCATCGTGGACAACAACGGCAACTTCCTGGGCTGGGCCACGTTCCACGTGGTCTCGGCGTCCGGTGGGAGCTCCAAGCATGTCACCGGCTACTTCGTCAGCTCCTTCGTCAACCTTCAACTCACCGTGGGCGACTGCACGTTCGACCAGAACTGCCCGCAGTATTTCGGTTCCTGGGTGCTGAAGCTCATCAACTAGGCGTCGGAGCCCGGGCCCATCCGAACGGCTCGAGCGGCCGATGGTCACGGGCGCCATCGGCCCCGGCTGGTGCTACCGTAGAGTTCCACGATTCTTCGGGAGGCACTCGGAGATGAAGACCAGCGTCAAGGCGCGAAATCTCGAGCTCACCGACCGGCTGCGGGCCACCATCGAGCGCAAGCTGCAACGGCTCGACCGGATCTCACACCCGGACGCAGAGGCGACGGTGGAGCTGATCGCCAACGCCTCGCATGCCGCGAATTCCCGGAACGTCGCAGAGGTGACCCTGGTGACCGGATCGGACGTGGTCCGCTCCGTTTCCGCCGGGGCGACACCGATCGCCGCCCTGGACCTCGTCCTCGACAAGCTCGAGCGACAGGTGGTCCGGGCCAAGACCCGGCCCCGCCGCGTTCGCGAGCGGGTGGCCGACGAGGCGACGGAAGTGCTGGCCCGCGAGGCGATCGGGACGCTGGAGCCGCTCCCGGCTCGCACGAACGGCTCGACGCGCGTGACGCGGGTGAAGCGCTTCGACATGATCCCCATGTTCGAGGAGGACGCCATCACCCGCATGGAAGAGCTGGGCCACGCGTTCTTCATCTTCCTCAACGCGGAGAGCGAGCAGCTCTGCCTGGTGTATCGGCGCACGAACGGGACCTACGGGCTCATCGAGCCCATGCTGGGGCCCAGTCGCAGAAAGCGCTGAGCGGTGCACCTCGGGCCCGGCCCGGTGCGGCGCCGGGCCTCCGGGCTCAGCGCAGCAGCGGCGGCAGCACGAGCATCGCGGCGACGATCACGATCAGGGACACGAAGAACAGGAACAGCGCAAAGCTCAGCAGGTCGTGACCCGGCTGGGGCTCTTCCGGTGGCGCCATGGCCCGCACCGTAGCAGACCGGCAGCCACGCCGACGCCTGACCTGGCCCGATGGCGCCCCCCGGGTGGGGATCCACCTTGGTGTCGCCACCGGGCTGCTCAAGACGGCCCGGCGGGCGCGCCAGATCGGCGCGACCGCGCTCCAGATCTTCAGCGACAACCCCACCGCCTGGCGACGGCGTCCGGAGCCGCCCGCGGCCGCTCCGGCGTTCGTGGCCTACACGGCGCGCGAGGGGATCGACCCGGTGGTGATCCACGCCAGCTACCTGATCAACCTGGCCGGCAGCACCGAGCCGTATGCCACGCAGTCGCGTGACGGGCTGATCGTCGAGGTCCAGCGCGCGCCGCAGTACGGGGCGCGGCTGGTCAACACGCACATCGGGTCGCACCGTGGCACCGGCCACGGCGAGGGCCTGCGCCGCATCGTGGAGAACGTGGCCGCCGTCCTGTCGGAGACCCCCGCCGGCGTTCGGGTGGTGCTCGAGAACAGCGCGGGCGGCGGCGACAACCTCGGCTCCCGCGTGGAGGAGCTGGCCGACATCCTGGAGCGCGTGGCGGCCCTGCACGGCGACCAGGTCGGAGCGCTGGCCTTCTGCCTGGACACCGCGCACCTGTGGGGTGCCGGCTACGACATCTCGACACCCGCGGGAGCGGGCGCGGTGATCGACCGCTTCGCGGAGCTCGTGGGGATCGATCGGCTCGCGCTCGTCCACCTCAACGACTCGAAGTCGCCGCTGGGCTCACGGAACGACCGCCACGAGCACGTCGGCGGCGGGGAGATCGGCCATGCTGGCCTGGGCGCCCTGCTGCGCGATCCGCGGCTGGCCGCGGGCACCACGTTCATCCTGGAGACGCCGGGGACCGACGAGGGGTTCGACGCGGTGAACCTGCGGCGTGCCTGGCGGCTCTACGGCGGCGCGGACACCCTGCCGGTGCTCCCCCCACGCGCCTATCGGGTCAACCGGCGCGCGTCACGCCAGGTCTCGGACGACTGACTCCGTTGGCTGCAGCTCCCCGGACGGGAAGTCAGGCGCCGCGGGGAAGGCCGTTCGCGCGGTTCGACCCGCTGCTGCGGATGCGGCGCGTGCGCAGGGTGATGTAGGCCTGCATCAGCTCGCGGACATCGTTCTCGTCGAGCAGCTCGTCCCCGCGCAGTGCGTACTCGACGCGCGTGGTGGGCAGGAGCTGGCGGGACGAGACGCTGGCGAAGTACGCGGGGCCCTCCGCCTCGTCACGGATCTCGCGGAGTCCGCGCGCGAGCTTGGTCGCGGTGCCAAGCGACGGCATGCGATCGCCCTTGATGAGACGGGAGATGGTCGAGTGATCGACCCCCGACTGGAGGGCAAGCTGACGCTGGCTCATCTTCTTTTCCTTCAGCTGGCTGCGAAGCCAGGTGTTGAAGGAGCGGGGCGATTGAAACGTCATGCCACTTCGTTCGGTTCGGGGCACGCCATCCTGCTGGGCGCATGGGTGGTGCGTGCATGCACCCGGAGCATGGCGCCGGTGCAGGGAGCCCTCAATAGGAGGAAGGTACCGAGCCACCCGCGACGGTCCGAGGGCCAAACGGCCCTCAGGCACGCGTCGCGGTACCTGCTTCTGCAGGTGGATCCGTGGCGGCCCGATGCACCGACGGCCGCGCGCCACCTCCATGGGCGCGCCGCACCATCCCGCTGGTCGCATACGCGATGCCACCCAGGACGATCACGGTCACGATGGAGATGGCGCGGTCCACGAGCGCAACGGCGGTGGCTGCATCGTGGGGCACCCCGTAGATGATCAACGCGCCGATGATCCCCGCCTCCACGAACCCCACGCCGGCCGGCGTGAGCGGGATGGCGGTCAGCAGGGCCGCTGCCAGGGCCACGAAGACCGAGGCGCTGATCCCAAGGTGGGCGTCCGGCAGGTTCAGGGCACGGATCACGAAGTAGACGCGCGCGCCCTCGAGGAGCCAGATCGTCCCGGTCATGACCAGGATCACCGGGATGGCGCGGACGGTCAGCGCCCCGGTGCTCCCCTCGTGGAAGCGCTGATACAGGTCCTGGGCGCGCTCCGGCAGGAATCGCTTGAGCCGGCTGCCGTAGAAGCGCAGCGCCACCACGAACAGCACGAGGGCGAAGGCCACCACGAACCCGGCAAGGAAGAGCGTGTCGATCTCGGGGCGGTTCCTGCCGCGGAAGCTCCAGAAGCCGGCCGCCAGGGCCAGGGCGAAGATGACGATGATGTCGGCGATGCGCTCGATGAAGACGGTGCCCACCGTCCGCGACGCCGACCCGCCGAAGTTGCCCTTCAGCAGCCAGGCCCGATACAGGTCGCCGAGCTTGGCCGGCACCAGGCAGTTCACGAACCAGGAGAGGAAGAGGATCTCCGTCGCGGGAAGGAGTCCGATGGAGGTCCCCGCGCGCTGCAGGATGAAGCGCCAGCGTGCGCCGCGGATGGGGAAGGTCAGGTAGTAGGCGGCCAGCGCGGCGAGCAGGAACCAGACGTTGGCGCCCACGATCTGGCTCCAGAGGGTGCCCCAGTCCAGCTTCAGGACGAAGATGAAGAGGAAGGCGAGGAGCGCCAGGCCGAAGACGATAGAGCCAATGGTCCGGATGTTGAGGAACCGGCGCGAGAGGCTGACCTCCTGCTCCGGGATCTCCTCCGTCTCGGGCGCGTCGAGGTACTCCTCGGCCTCGTAGATCGGGTGGTGCCGCTCCCCGGGGTCTTCGCCGCGCGGGGCGACGGGCTCAGGCATGGTGGTTCGTTGCACCCTGTTCGTCGGCATCGTGCGCGTCCGGCGGGATCGCCGGGGCCGGCGGGATCGCCGGGGCCGAAGCCACCTCCCGGCCCAGCCAGCGCCGCGCGATGTTGCTCCATACCGCGTAGCGCGTCGTCAGGTGCACCAGCATGGAGGAGCGACTCCCGTGCCACTCCCCCTCGGGGAGCACGGCCTTGAGCTGGGCGGCATCGGCGAATGGTGGCAGCGCATTGAAGCTCATGGCCACCTCGAACGCCGCGTGCGAGTCGCTGCAGGCGATCCCGGGCAGCTTGTAGCGCGCCGCGAACTCGGCCGCCCGCAGGTTGTGGCGCTGGAAGGTGACGCGACTGTTGAAGACTTCCACGGCGTCGATCTTGCCCGCCTCGGCGAGCCGTGTCAGTGGTACTTCCCGGATATGCGAGGAGCGAAACGGATCGAACGGATGGGGAATGCTGACCAGCCCGCCCTGGGCGTGGATCTCGTCCGCGGTCTCGTCGGCCGACAGTCCGCGCGGGATGGTGCGCTGCAGGAAGAGACCCACGATCTCTCCGTCCGCGGTGGTGACCTCCTCGCCCAGGATCACGGTCAGGCGGTCGTCCACGCCCATCTCGCGCGCCGTGTCGCGCACGGCGATGGCGCCCTCCACGTTGTTGTGGTTCGTGACCGCGATGTGGGTCAGGCCGCGCTCCATGGCGGCGCGAATGAGCCGCTCCTCGGTGAGGACCGAATCGCGGCTGAAGCGCATGTGGGCGTGGAAATCGGCAAAGACCCGCGCCGGTTGCTCGTCCCCACCCGTCTTCTCGCGGAGCTCGGGTCGCGCGGTGACGGCGGACGCCGCCAGGCTCACGAGCGATCCCCGGTGATCATGCGCGGCCCACGTCCGTCATGAGCTGCTCACCAGGCTCTTGCGATAGCTGCCGTAGTGCTCGAGCGCCATGCCGGTCCCCACCGCCACCGAGTTCAGGGCGTTCTCCGCCACGTGGCAGGGGATCCCGGTCACCTGGGTCAGGAGCGTGTCCAGGTTGCGCAGCAGCGAGCCACCGCCGGACATGACCATCCCCTTGTCGATGATGTCGCTCGACAGCTCGGGCGGCGTCTGCTCCAGGACGTTGCGCACCGCGGTCACGATCTGCTGCAGCGGCTGCTCGATGGCCTCGGTCACCTCCCCGGAGGTGATGGGGATGGTGCGGGGCAGGCCGGCGATCAGGTCGCGGCCCTTGACCTCCATCGACAGCGGCTCCTCGAGCGCGAGTGCAGAGCCGATCGCGATCTTGACCTCCTCCGCCGTCCGGTCGCCGATCATGAGGTTGTACTTGCGGCGGATGTAGTTGGCGATCGCCTCGTCGAAGCGGTTCCCGGCCACCCGCACGGAGTCGCTCACCACGATCCCGCCCAGGGCGATGACCGCGATCTCCGTGGTGCCGCCGCCGATGTCGATGATCATGTTGCCGCTTGGTCCCGCGATAGGCACGTTCGAGCCGATGGCGGCCGCCAGCGGTTCCTCGATCAGGAACGCCTCCCGCGCGCCGGCCTTGAGGGCCGCGTCGCGCACGGCGCGCTTCTCGACGCTGGTCACGCCGGACGGCACGCTGATCATCACGTCGGGCTTGAAGATGCGGACCCGCGCCACCTTGTTGAGGACGTAGCGCAGCATGGCCTCGGTGATCAGGTAATCGGCGATGACGCCGTCGCGCATGGGGCGGATGGCCCGTACGTTGCCCGGCGTGCGGCCGATCATCTCACGCGCCTCCTCGCCCACGGCGACCAGGCGGTTGTCGTCCTCGCTGATGGCCACCACGGATGGCTCGTTGAGGACCACGCCCCGTCCCTTGATGTAGACGAGGATGTTGGCGGTTCCGAGGTCGATTCCGATCTTCATGGTGGGCTGCGCGTGCCTGTGCTTCGTGGTTGGAATGCCACTGCGCTGTGCGCAGCGTCGCCCGCTGCGGGCGCGGTCGCGAGGGCGTCCGCAGTATACCGGCCCGCCGCCGCTCGTCCCTTGCCCGCCGCCTCGCCTGCTCCCCGGCGCGCCGCCGCCCGCGTCCCGTTGCCCTCCCTTCCTGCCCCGACTCGTCATCTGCGGATCACCGTAGCGTTAGGCGAGTCGGGACAGACCGCGCACCCCGGGGAGCCGCCGCCCTGAGCACGAGGCAGGCGCGCGGCAGGGCTCCCTCCGTCGCTGGACTCGCCTAACGCTGATGACATCAGCGTATGAGCAGGCGGTGCAAGGGTTGGCGGGATAACGCGCGCAACATCCGCGCCTGATCAGTCGGGAGGGGCCCGAGGGCCGCGGCGGCGAGGGCGGCCTGGGGGGCGGCGGTGTTGGCCGGGGCGCTGTGGCGGCGGACGGCGGATCACCGGGGCGAGGGCACGGGTACCATCGGCTCCCATGCCTGAGGGCGACACGCTCTTCCGTACCGCCACCGTCCTGCGCCGCGTCCTGCTGGGCCACGTCATCACGTCGGCCGTCGCGCACCCGGGGCCGCTGGTGGCTCGCGTGCCGGACCTGTCCGGTCTGGCGGGGCTGGCGGTTCTCGAGGTGAAGGCCCGAGGCAAGCACCTGCTGATCACCGTGGGGGAAGGGCGCCATCGGCGCATCCTGCGCACCCATCTGCGGATGACAGGGTCGTGGCACTGGTATCGGCCCGGAGAGCGGTGGCGCCAGCCGGAGTCGCGGGCGACGGTGGTGCTCCGGACGGCTGCGGCGGTGGCCGTGTGCTTCGCGTGCCCCACGGTGGAGCTGCTGACCGCTGCCGGCCTGGCACGCTCTCCGGCGCTGGGGCGCCTGGGCCCGGACCTCCTGGCGCCCTCGCCGGACCTGGCCGGGGCCGTGGTGAACCTGCGGGCCCAAGCGGAGGCCGCCATCGGCGAGGCGTTGCTCGACCAGTCTGCCGTTGCCGGGATTGGCAACGTCGTGCGCAACGAGGCGCTGTTCATGGAGCGCGTCTCACCGTTCGCGCCGGTCAGCGTCCTCGACGACGCCGCCCTGGAGCGGGTCGTCGCTCGCGCCCGGCGCATCCTGGCCTCCAACGTGGGTGGTGGGCGTCGGGTGACGACCGGCGACCGTCGCCCGGGAGCGGGGCTGTGGGTGTATCGGCGTCCGGGCCGTCCCTGCCGCCGGTGCGGCACGCCCATCCGCTTCGCCCGCCAGGGACCGATGGCGCGGCACACCTACTGGTGCCCGTCCTGCCAACCCTGGGCCTGACACTGTCTCGCCCCGAGCGACCGATGCCCTATTCGGTGCAGGCAGCCGGGACTGATCCGGGGATGTGCGGAACGCCAATCTGCACGTCGGTCTCGCGGGCACCGGAGCCGGTCGTCACGGTGATCTCGACCAGCAGCCCGTCGATGACGGCCGAGGCGTCCGCCGGCGCGTCGGTGGCGGCGGCAATCCGCATCTGGCTGGTGAGGAAGTCGGCGACCTGCGTGCGCGCGCTGCCCGTGAAGAGCGCGGTCGGCAGCGCGAGCCAGGGGTGGGGCTGGTTCCTGGGCAGCTCGTCGACCGCGCTGGGATCCAGGACCAGGACCCGCGAGACGCCGGTGCCCGATTGGCACCCGAAGAGATACAGGCGGTCGCCGCTGGGCGCCTCGCTCGACTCGAACCCTTCCTGGGGCACGAGAGCCGGCATCCCCAGATCCGTGAGCGCGCCCGCCAGAAGATCGCGCGCGTTCGCCAGGTCGTTGAACGGCGAATCAGCCGGGACGGCGGGAACGCTGGCGCTCCACAGGAACGGATCGCGTCCGGTGGGTGCGGGCGTCGGCGTTGGCGCCGGCGATGCCGTCGGGTGGGGCGTATCGGTCACGGCCGGTGCCGAGCAGGCGACCAGGGCCAGGCAGACGATGAGAACCCCGACGCTGCGCATTGCTCCTCCGTTACCGTGCGTCCCAGATTCCCCCCCGTGGCTGGACGGGCCAGTGCCAAAGGGCACAGTAATCGTGGGGTAACCGGGTAGCGCCACCATCGGTCCGTGCACGATGTTCAGCTCGGACGCGTGGTGCGGGCGCTGCGCCGGCGGCGGGGCTGGCGCCAGGCGGACGTTGCAGAACGGGCGGGTGTGCATCGCTCGACGGTGTCGCTGATCGAGCGCGGCCTGCTGGACTCCGTCTCGCTGACCGTCCTGCGTCGGAGTCTCGCCGCCCTGGAGGTTGCCCTCGATCTCGTGCCGCGCTGGCGCGGGGCGGATCTGGATCGGCTGCTTGACGAGGACCATCAGCGGCTCCAGGCAGCCTGGAAGGTGCGCCTCGAACGATGGGGCTGGGTGGTCCTGCCGGAGGTCAGCTTCAACCGATACGGAGACCGCGGGCGCGTGGACCTGCTGGCGTGGCATCCGCTCGAACGGATCGTCCTGGTCGTGGAGATCAAGACGCTGGTGGTGGATGCGCAGGACCTGCTCGGAAGCCTGGACGTCAAGGTGCGGGTGACGCCCTTCGTCGCCCGTGAGCGGGGCTGGCCGGGCGCCCGGGTCGTGGTTCCCGTGCTCGTGCTGCGTGAGTCGGCCACGAACCGGCGACGGCTGGAACGCCTGGGCAGCCCTGGCCGGCGGCCTCGATCTGCGGGGACGGGCCGCCGTCTCGTGGCTTCGTCGTCCATCCGCCAACCCTCATCCCGGCGGGCTGCTGCTGGTCTCCGACTTGTCATCTGCGGATCACAGCAGCGTTAGGCGGGTCGGCCGCACGCGGGTCCGTCCTGGTGGGCCGGGCGTGAGCGTGGAATCGGTGGCGCGCCGGGCGTCCGAGGGGTCCTGACTCGCCTAACGCTACGGACATGCGCGCCTGACGGGAAGGGTCGGCCGAGCGGCGGATAACGCGCACCACGTGCGCACATGACAAGTGGAGGAGCCGATGGCGGCGCCACGGAAGGCCCGAGCGACGGGGTGTGGGCGTGGGGTCAGGCGTCGATGCGGCTGATCTGGGCGCCCAGGGTCACGAGCTTGGACTCGATCTGCTCGTACCCGCGGTCGACGTGCTCCACGCCGGAGATGACGCTCGTCGCCTCCGCCGCCAGCGCGGCGAGGACCATGGTCGCGCCGGCGCGCAGGTCCGAGATCTCGACCTCGCGCCCGTGGAGCGGCGTGGGTCCGGCGATCCGCGCGTGCCGGTCGTCGGTGACCTCGATCACCGCGCCCATCTTGTTGAGCTCCGTGACGTACTCGAGGCGATCCTCGTAGATCGTCTCGTGGATCGTGGAGATGCCATCGGCCTGGGTCATCAGCACCGCGAGCGGCGCCTGCAGGTCGGTCGGGAAGCCGGGATAGGGCTGCGTCTCGACGTCCACCGCCCGGTAGTCGGACGCGGAGCGGACGCGGAGCGAGCCAGGCGCGGCGGACGTGGCGCCATCGGCCTGCGACGCCTCGTACGGAACGCCCATCCGGTCGAGCACCCCCAGGAAGGCGCCCAGGTGCTCCGGCACGATGCCCCGCAGCGTCACGTCGCCGCCGGTCACCGCCGCCGCGATGGCGAAGGTGCCCGCCTCCAGCCGGTCCCCGATCACCCGGTGCTCCGTGCCGCCCAGGCGATCGACGCCCTCGATCTGGAGCCGATGCGGCGCGGTCCGCTCGATGCGGGCCCCCATGGAGCACAGCATCTCCACCAGGTCGTCCGTCTCCGGCTCCCGCGCCGCGTTCTCGATGACCGTGGTCCCCTCCGCGAGCACCGCCGCCAGGAGCGCGTTCTCGGTGCCCATGACCGTCACGTACGGGAACTCGATGTGCGCGCCGTGGAGCCGCCCTCGGGGGGCGCTGGCGAGGTAGTAGCCGTTCTTGTACTCGATCTCGGCACCCATGGCCGTCATGGCCTCCACGTGGAGGTCCACCGGGCGGCGCCCGATCCGGTCGCCACCGGGGTTCGAGATGATCACCCGCCCGAATCGGGTCAGGAGCGGGCCGAGCAGGATGAAGCTGGCGCGCATCTTCATGGCCGCCTCGAGCGGGATGAAGAGCCACTGCCCCTGCCCGGCGCGGATCTCGAGCGTGTCTCCCTCCGAGCGGCGGACCTCGAAGCCGATGTCGCGCATGGTGTCGCGCAGGATCGCCACGTCGCTGATCTGGGGCACGTTGTGCAGGACGCACGGCTCGTCGGTGAGCGCGGCCGCCGCCATCAGCTTGAGGACCGCGTTCTTGGCCCCGGCGATGGAGACGTCGCCGTACAGCGGCCGTCCGCCGGTCACGATGAACTTCTGCATCGGAGCAGAGTCTAGTCGGCCCGGCGACGTGTCACGAGGGCCAGGCTTCCTTCCA
>CAWFBQ010000002.1:0-740146 GCA_963814105.1 uncultured Chloroflexia bacterium | reverse complement strand
TACGGCAACGCCGCTCCGGTGGGGAGCGGCGTCATCGGTCTGTCGTCAGCGAAGTGTGGTGCCCAGGCCGGGACTTGAACCCGGATGGGTTTCCCCATACGCCCCTCAAACGTACGCGTATACCAATTCCGCCACCTGGGCCAGAGGGTGGTACCGAGGGAGGGACTTGAACCCACACGACCGTAATGGTCACTAGGTCCTGAACCTAGCGCGTCTGCCTATTCCGCCACCTCGGCACGATACCCGGCCGGTGTCGCCACCGGCAAAGCGCGGCCGATCATAGCACAGCGCTCCGGCGCCCACGGCGACCGGCGCCGGGCCGTCAGACCGATGTCTGGGGCAGCAGGTTGAGGAGGCTGAAGACGACGAAGAGAATGCCCAGCACCACGGTCAGGCGGAAGAGCGTGCGCTCGATTCCGCGCCGGCTGCGGTACGCGGTCACCTCGCCACCGAACGCGCCGCCGAGCCCGGTGCCCCGCTGCTGGAGCAGGACGGCGGCGATCAGCGCGACGGCCAGGATCATCTGGGCGATGACGAGTGGGTTCATGGCCGGCGCAGTATAGCGGACACGTCCCTCACCCGCGGGTCAGCAGGCTGTGGCCGGTCATCGACGACCCCGGCGGAATGCTGAGCAGGTCGCAGATGGTGGGCGCCACGTCGGCCAGGATCCCGTCCGCGAGGCGCGCCCCCTCGAACCCCGGGCCCACGAGCGCGAGCGGTACCGGGTTGGTCGTGTGCTTGGTCTGCGGCTGCCCCTGCTCGTCGCGCATCTCCTCGATGTTCCCGTGGTCGCCGGTCACGAGCAGGACGCCGCCGGCCGCCGTCACCGACTCCAGCACGCGCGCGAGACACCCGTCGACCACCTCGAGCGCCCGCACCGTGGCATCCCACACCCCGGTGTGGCCCACCATGTCGGGGTTCGCGTAGTTCACGACGATGAAGTCGAAGCTGCCTGAGCCGATGCCGGCGACGAGCTCGTCGGTGATTGGTCCGGCGGACATCTCCGGGGCGTGGTCGTAGGTCGGCACGTCGCGCCGCGACGGAACCAGGATCCGCTCCTCGCCGGGAAGCTGCGCCTCCTCGCCGCCGTTGAAGAAGTACGTCACGTGGGCGTACTTCTCCGTCTCGGCCAGGTGGAGCTGGCGCTTGCCGAGCCGGGACAGGTAGGCGCCCAGCGAGTCGATCTCCAGCGGGGGGAACGCGACCGGAACCGGAAGCTCGGCCTGCGACTGGTACTCGGTCAGCGTGCTGACCAGCAGGTCCGTGGGTCGTCGCCCGCGGTCGAAGTTCGTGAAGTCGTCGAGGACCAGCGCCTGCGTCATCTGCCGGGCGCGGTCCGCGCGGAAGTTCATGTGGACCACCGCATCGCCGTCACCGATCCACGGCGCCCCTGCCACCAGCGTGGGCTGAATGAACTCGTCGCTCTCGTCGCGCCCATAGGCCGCCTGCACTGCCTCGGTCGCGGTCGCGGCCTGGAGCCCGTCCCCGTGGACCAGCGCATCCCACGCCTGCTTCGTTCTCTCCCAGCGCTTGTCGCGGTCCATGGCGTAGTAGCGGCCGGAGACGGAGCCGATGGTGGCCTTCCCGCCGATCCGGTGCTCCAGGGAGGGAACGAACTCGATGGCCGATCGAGGCGGCGTGTCGCGACCGTCGGTGAAGGCATGGAGCACGACCCGCTCAGCGGGCAGGCCGGCGCGATGAGCCAGCTCGACCATCGCCTCGAGGTGCCCGTCGACAGCGTGGATCCCGCCGGGACCGACGAGGCCCAGGAGGTGGAGTCGCGTTCCGTTGCGGATGGCGTGCCCGGCCGCGGCGGTGAGCACCGGGTTGTCGAAGAAGGCGCCGGTCTCGATCGCCTCAGTGATCCGGGGAAGGTCCTGGAGCACGCGGAACCCGGCGCCCAGGTTGAGATGGCCGACCTCCGAGTTCCCCATCTGGCCCGGCGGCAGGCCCACCGCGGTCCCCGCCGCCTCCAGCTGGCTGACCGGCCAGCGCTCGCGGATCGCGTCCCAGGTCGGCATCCGCGCCGCCAGCAGCGCGTTCCGCTTCGGATCCTCGTTGATCCCGAACCCGTCGAGGATGCACAGGACGACGGGCCGGGGCACGCGATGCTCGCTCGCCACGTCGCTCATCGACGCAGGGCCACGGCCGCCGCGCCGATCGCGGCGAACCCGTCGGGGTCGAGGGAGGCGCCGCCCACCAGCGCGCCGTCCACGTCGGGCTGCGAGAAGAACTCCGTCGCGTTGGCGGCGGTCACGCTGCCGCCGTACAGGATGGGCACTTCGGCCGCGGCCTCCGCACCACCCACCTCGGCCAGGATGGCGCGGATCTGCGCCGCGACGGCCTGCGCGTCCTCGCCCGAGGCGGCGTTCCCGGTTCCGATGGCCCACACCGGCTCGTAGGCGATGGCGAGGCCGCTGCCCGCTATCGACGACAGCGGCGCCAGCGCGGCGCGGAGCTGCCGGTCGATGACCGCCGCGGTCTCCCCCGCCTCGCGCTGCTCGAGCCGCTCCCCGATCGCTGCGATTGGCCGCAACCCGTGGGCCACCGCGCTCGCGACCTTGGCGCCAACGCGCTCGTCGGTCTCGCCGTCGTACTGGCGGCGCTCCGAGTGCCCGAGGATCGCCCAGGCCGCGACATCGGCCAGCATCAGCGGGGAGGTCTCGCCGGTGAAGGCCCCCTTCTCCTGGGAGGCCATGGTCTGGGCGCCCACGTCGATCCGGCCGGCGACCGCGGCCGCGACCGCTTCGAGCCAGATCGTTGGCGGGCAGACAACGGTGACCGCGTCGAGCGCGGCCATGCGGTCCGCGACTGCGCCGGCGAGCGCCACTGCCTCGGCACGCGTCGTCGGGTTCATCTTCCAGTTGCCGGCGATGACCGGCGTGCGTTCCGGGTTCACGATGCCACCCTCCGTGTTCGTTCTCGCGTCGCGGCTGGATCGTGGTCGTCGCCCTCGGCCAGCTCGACGAGCCTGCGCAGGCGGTAGTTCGTCGCCGAGCGGCTCACGCCCAGCGCACCGGACAGTGTGTCAAGGTCTGCCTCCGGCTGCAGGCGCCGCTCGGCGGCGGCAGCCCGGAGACCCTCCGAGAGCGTCGCCAGCCGGCCCGATCGGTCGAGGGCGGCGATGGCCTGCAGCTGGCGGTCCGCCGCCCGGACGGTCCTGCCCAGGTTCGCCTCCTCCGCGTTGAGGAGGCGGTTGAGCCGGTTCTGCACGTCGCGTCCGACCCGGCTGGTCTCGAAGTCGAGCAGGCCACGGTTCGCGCCGGTCAGCTGCAGCAGGGTCGCGATCTCCTCGCGGCCCTTGAGGTACGCGACCCAGCGTCCGCGCCGTTCGAGCAGCCCGCCGTGCACGTCGTTCGCAGCCAGGCGGGCGAGGAGCTCGTCGGCCCGCGCCCTGTCGCGGAACACGAACTCGACGTGCGGTCCGTGCGCCGCCAGGGAAACGGAGCCGCCGCCGAGCAGCACGCCCCGCAGGAAGGCGCGTCGGTCACAGGCGGGCGCCGTTCGCCAGGACCACGGCCCGATGGACGACTCGTCGAGGCCGACGACCAGGTGGTGGCGGCTGCGCCCGTGCGCGGTCCGCGCCGGGCGGGTGCCGCGGGTGGCGGGATGCGGTCCAGAGACCTCGACGCCGAGCAGGGTCGCGAGCTGGACGGCGATGCGCGCCGTGGCGTGGTCGAACGTGCTGACGCCGCCCACCGTGCGGTCCGCCCACAGGAGCCCGGCCAGCTCGGCGCGCCGGCAGCAGGCTCGCGCCGGCACGATCCGGGCGAGCTCGCCCTTCACCTCGCTGGCGACGAGCATCGACAGGCGATCAGCTGGCCCTGGCGTCCGGCCGGGTGATCCGGCGCTGCCGGGGGCGCTCCACGCGGTCTTCCTGCTGCAGGCGCATCAGGGCTGCCGCGAGCTTGGCCGGGTCGTGCCGATGAGCGTTCGTCACGTCGATGAGATCCTCCTCCACGACCACCACCGGCAGCTGCTCCAGCCTGCGGGCGTCGATCGCCACCGGCTGACCCTGCCAGCCCTCCGGGCGGCGCGCGTCCTGGTTGTGGTTGATGAGCACGTAATCGATGAGCCCCTCGCCGATGTGGGCGAACAGCGCCTCGAGGTGCTCGGCCGCCGAGAAGGCCGCCGTCTCCCCGGGCTGGGTCGCAACGTTGCAGACGTAGATGCGCAGGCCCGACGCCGCGGCCAGGGCGTCGCGAATGTCGCTGATCAGCAGGTTGGGGAGCACGCTCGAGAAGAGGCTCCCCGGTCCCAGCACGATCATGTCCGCCTCGAGAATCCGCTCGAGCGCCTCCGGGTTGGCCCGCACGTCGGCCGGCTCGATGAAGACCCGCTCGATGGGTTCCTCGGCCGTGCCCACGCCCACCTGCCCGTCGATCCGGCGCCCGGACGCGAGGCGCGCCGAGAGGTTCAGCGGCACGCTCGTCGCCGGAAGCACCTGGCCACGAACGGCGAGGACTCGGTTCGACTCGCGCACGGCCTCCTCGAAGTCGCCCGTCACGGCCGTCATGGCCGCGATGAACAGGTTTCCGAAGGCGTGGTCGTCCAGCCCGGAGCCCGGCGGGAAGCGGTACTGCATGAGCTGCGTCATCAGCGGCTCCGCATCGGCCAGGGCGGCGATGCAGTTACGGATGTCGCCGGGCGGCACGATGCCGAGCTGCTGTCTCAGGCGGCCTGATGATCCCCCGTCGTCGGCGACCGCCACCACGGCCGTGATGTTGGCGCTGTAGCCCTTGAGGCCGCGAAGCAGCGTCGAGAGACCGGTGCCGCCGCCGATCGCCACGATGCGTGGACCGCGCGCCAGGTAGCGCTTGGTATAGAGCACCTCGAGCACGCTGTCACCGCGCGCCACGAACGGCGAGACGATGCTGCGCATGAGCCCCCATACGCCGAGGCCGGTGATCGTCAGCCCCGCGGCGAAGATCACCGCGGCCCGGATGGGGCGCTCGAGGCCCGCGCCGGTCAGCCAGAAGACGACGCTCACGTTGTCCAGGCCGTAGCGGCGGTACAGGTCGACGAGGAAGATCGCCGCTCCCAGGCCGAGGATCGTGATGCCAAGGAACGCGAGCAGCAGCCAGCGCTTGAGGTGCATCCCCGGGTACATCCAGCGCGGCAGGCGCCTGCGCTTCATCGCTCCAGCTCCCGGTGGAAGATGCTCACGGTGGTCTCGTCTCGCCCCTTGAGACGCTCGGCGAGCTCCTCGGCGAGCGCGATGGACCGATGGTACCCGCCGGTGCACCCCAGGGCGACGATGAGCCGGCTCTTGCCCTCGGCCCGGAAGGCCGGGACGGTGAGCTCGAGGAGCTCCTGGACCAGCTCGAGGAAGCGGAGAGCTCGCGGTTGGCCGAGGACGAAGTCGCGCACCGATGCGTGGAGGCCGGAGAGCGGCTTGAGGTCCGGAATCCAGTACGGATTGTTCAGGAAGCGCACGTCGAAGACGAGATCGGCTTCGAGGGGAACACCGAACTTGAAGCCGAAGGTGACGATCTCGATCTGCAGGGCCGTGTCCGCGGAGGGCATCGGCACCAGGCCCAGGAGGCGCTCCTTGAGCTGGCCGATCGACAGGCCACTCGTGTCGAGGACATGATCGGCGAGGTCGCGGGTCGCGCGCAGACGCTCTCGCTCGTCCGCGATCGATGCCTGGACGCCGGCACGAGACGGCAGTGGATGGCGATGGCGCGTCTCGGCGAACCGGCTCACGATGACCGCGTCACTGGCCTCGAGGTAGATCACGATCGGCTCGCCACCGCGCACCGACAGCGCGGAGCGGGCCCGCGCGATGGCCGGTGCGGGATCGCCGCCGCGAATGTCGAGGACGAGCGCAACGTCCCGGAATCGGCCCGGGTCCGCGGAGCGCAGCGTGATGAACCCGTCCAGCAGATCGGTGGGCAGGTTGTCGATACACGCGAAGCCGAGGTCCTCGAACAGCTTCGACGCCTGGCTCTTGCCCGCGCCCGAGAGTCCGCTCAGGATGACGACCTGGCCCTGACCCTCGGAGTTCGGCGAGGGTTCCGTCCCGGCGGTCTTGCGTCGGGCTCGGGTCCGGGGTGCCGAAGGCGCGCCGGAGCGTGCCCGCCCCGTTGCAGTGCTTCCCGCGCTCCGTGGCACGCGCATCTCCCCTGGGTTGGCGGTGGTCATCGAGTATAGCCCCGGTGCGCGGCGATCAGGGCTCGCCGGACGACCCGTCGTCGCCGGCATCGCCCAGACCCGCCAACAGGCCTTCGACCGTGGCCGCCGCCGAGTCCCGCAGCGCTGCCAGGTCGTAGCCCCCTTCGAGCACGACGGCGACCCCCGACAGGGCATGACCATGCGCCAGGACGCCGATGGCGCGGGCCACCCGCCCATAGCCGTTCGCGGTGAGCGACAGGTGGGCGAGGGGGTCCTCCCGATGCCCGTCATACCCGGCCGAGATCAGGATTGCATCCGGATCGAAGGCATGCACCTCGGGCAGGAGCCGTCCGCGCCAGGCATCCACGAACGCGGCGTCGTCCGCACCGGGGAGCAGCGTGACGTTGTGCATCGTTCCATGCGCTTCTCCCTGCCCTCGTTCCCCAGGTGCACCGGTCCCCGGGTACAAGGGGCGCTGGTGCGTCGACGCATAGAGGACCTCCGGGTGATGGTCGAAGATCTCCTGGGTTCCGTCACCGTGGTGAACGTCCCAGTCCAGGATCGCCACCCGCCGCGCCGCGGCGGTGTGGAGCAGCGCCTGGGCCGCGATGGCCACGTTGTTGAGCAGGCAGAATCCTCCGGCACGCCGTGTCGCGGCGTGATGGCCCGGTGGGCGCACCACCGCGAACGCCACCTCGACCTCGCCACGGCTCACGGCCACGGCGGCTTCGATGGCAGCTCCGGCGGCCAATCGCGCGGCCGTCATCGTCCCCGTCGAGACGTAGGTGTCGGGGTCCACCCAACCCCCGCCGACACCCTCGAAGGCGTCGAGGGCGGCGACGTATTGCGGGTCGTGGACGGCACGGATGGCGACGTCGTCCGCCGGGGACGGCGTGCGTTCATCGAGCGTTGCGCCGACGCGCGCGCAGCCGCTGCGGACGCCCTCGACCACGGCCGCGAGGCGCTCGGGCCGCTCGGGATGCCCCGGGGCCGCGTGCTGCTCCATCGCCGCGTCCGCGAGCAGCAGGACGCGCGGCGACCCGCTCATCGGCGCACGAAGCGCATCACGAACAGCGAGGCCTCGAAGAGGACGTACATGACGGCGGCGAGCACCGACGGCGAGAACGGATCGCCGCCGGGCGTGACGACCACCGCGAAGATGACGATGCCCAGGATCACGAAGCGGCGCTGGGCCGCAACACGCCGGTGGGACAGGATCCCGACCCGGGCCAGGGCGATCAGCAGGATCGGGAACTCCATCACCAGTCCGAAGGCCAGCATCAGGGTCGTCACAAAGCCGAGGTACTCGTTGATCGTCAGTAGCGGTTGGAGGCCCGTATCGGCAAAGGAGAGGAGGAAGCTGACCGCGAACGGCAGGATGAAGTAGCCGACGGCCAATCCGATCGCGAAGAGGGCGAGCGCCGCGAGGAGCAGCGGCCACACGAGACGGCGCTCGTGTCGGGTGAGACCGGGGGTCACGAATCGCCAGACCTGGAAGAGGATCACCGGCATGGCGAGCGCGATGCCGACGAAAACCGCGACCTTGACCTTGGCCGAGAACGCACCGCCCAGATGCGTGAAGTAGATCGTCTCGTAGTCCTTCGGCAGCGGTGCTCGCAGGAAGGCGATGACCGGGCCAGAGACGACGTAGCCGACGATCGCCGCCAGGACGATGGCGATGATGATGATGATGAGGCGACGACGCAGCTCCTCGAGATGCTCGAGCAGGGACATCGCTCCCTCGTCGGTGGTCATCGGCGCCTCAGGCTCGGAGCTGCGAACCGCCCCGCGCACGCGTCGGACGCCGCGCCGGGATGGTTACTTCGGTTCGGACGGCGCGGCACTCGACGCGTTGCTGCTGGATGACGCGGTGCTCGCCTTGTCCTCCGCGGGAGCGGTTACTGGCGGCGGTGTCGCTGCGGGCGGGGTCGCTGCGGGCGGGGTCGCTGCCGGCGGTGTCGCTGCCGGCTCGCCGCGAATCGAATCCTCGAGGTCGGTCGATGCCTTGCGGAACTCGCGCACTCCCTTGCCGATCGCGCTCCCGATGTCGGGGAGCTTGCCGGGGCCGAAGATGATCAGAACGATGACCAGGACGAGAACCAGCTCTCCCGGGCCGATGTTGAAGGGCATGAGCCTGCGTTGGCACCTCGCGTACATCCGATCCGCCCGCCCGGCACGGCGGGACGGGACTATCGGCCGAGTGTAGCACCGAGCCGCTGCATCTCGCGTTGCAGATGCAGGGCGGCAGATGCCGCCGCCTGCTGCCAGTCGGACCCGCGGCTCGCTCCGCTGATCGCTCGGGAGAGTGCCACGACCCCCGGCGCTCGACGCCCGTGGCAGGCGGCCACCGCCGCGGCCATGTCGCCGCCCTGGGCGCCCACGCCGGGAACCAGGAACGCGGGGTCCGGGACGTCAGCTCGCAGGGCGCGCAGCTGTTCGGGCGCCGTCGCCCCAGCCACCAGCCCCACCCGTTCCTCCGGCCAGCGTTCGACGACCCATTGCGCCACGCGGCGGTAGAGCGGCAGGCCGTCCGCCGTCCGGTCCTGCAGGTCGCCAGCGCTGGGATTGCTCGTCAGGGCCAGGATGTAGACGACCCGGTCCGGCCAGGCGAGAAACGGATCGATCGCATCGGCGCCCAGGTACGGAGACACGGTCACCGCGTCGGCGTTGAGCTGTCCCAGGAGGGCCTCCGCCTGTCGCTCGGCCGTGGTGCCGATGTCCCCCCGTTTGGCGTCGAGGATCAGGAAATGATCGGGCGCCACGTCTGCGCGCACCCGCTCCAGGGCGGCGAGGCCGGCGGAGCCGAACGCCTCGAAGAAGGCGACGTTGATCTTGATCGCCGCCGCGTGCTGCGAGGCCGCCTCGATGAGGCCCCGCGCGAAGCGCTCCACGCCCGCGACGCTGCGCGGCAGCTCCTCGGGCAACCGGTCGGGATGCGGATCGATGCCCAGGCAGAGCGGGGCTCCGAGTGCGCGGACGCGAGCCCGGAGCCGGTCGAGCGGCGTGCCTGCCGGATCGCCCATCAGCCGCTCACCCGGTCGCCGCCAGGACGGCGTCGTGGGCATGCGTCCGCCGGCGGGCCATCAGCGGGCTCACCGCGGCGTCGGCGTAGTCGAGGACGCGCAGACGCAGGCGATCCACCCCCTGGTACCGGTCGCGTTCGAGCGTACCGACCAGGTCGACTGCGTTTCCCGTTGCGGGGAGCGGCCGATCCGCAGGTGCGCCGAAGCAGACGGCGTCGACGGTCTCCAGCCCGCGCCGCATGCGGAAGGCGATGTGCGCCTCCGTGGCGCCGACCCGGCGCGCGTCGCCGACCATGAACCCGGTGACCGCCAGGACCGGCTCGGCGTTGCCCGGGCCATAGGGCTCCAGCCGTGCCAGCTCCTCGGCGAGCGGCCACCCCACGCGCGCCGCAGGCAGCACCAGGTCGACCGCCAGCGTGGCCGGTCGTTCGCCGTCCGGCACCGCCCCAACGGGGAACGGACGCGGCAAAGCCTGGAACGCCTGCTCGAACCCATCCCAGGCATCCGTCACCAGGCTGAAACCGCCGGCGGCGGCGTGGCCGCCACGCTTCGTGAGGTATGGCGCGCAGGCCTCGAGGGCGGCCGCCACGTGGAAGTCGGTTGGCGCCCGCACCGAGCCTCGCAGCTCGTCTTCCACGGCGCTCACCACCGCCACGGGCCGGCTCAGCTCGTCTGCGAGGCGTCCCGCCAGCAGCCCGATCAGTCCGGGCTCCCAGGCGTCGTTGCGCACCACGAGCGGGCCACGTCCGTCCGCCGCACCCACACCGTCCGCCACCGCTCGTCGGGCCTCGTCAAGGGCGGCGACGGTGAGCTCCCGTCGGCGTCGATGGACGGTCTCGAGCTCGTCCGCAAGGCGCTGCGCCTCGACCGGGTCGTCCGAGACGAGGAGGCCCATCGCCAGCTCGGCGTCGGCGATGCGTCCCGCCGCGTTGATCCGTGGAGCGATGGCGTACGCGAGGTCACGCGCGGTGGGTTTCTCCGGATTGGCGACCGAACGCGCCAGGAGCGCCCGAAGCCCGGCCCGGCGGGTCGCCGCCAGCTGCCGCACGCCAACCGCCACGATCGTGCGGGACTCGCCGGTCATGGGTGCGAGATCGGCAATGGTGCCGATGGCCGCCAGGGCGGCCAGGTCCTCGGCCACCAGCCCGCGACGCGCAAGCAGCGCCGTGGCCAGGCGGAACGAGAGGCCGGCTCCGGTCAGGTCCTCGTCGGGATAGCGGCAGTCTGCCCGGTGCGGGTCGACGACGGCCGCCGCGGCCGGGAGCGTCGGACCGGGGAGGTGGTGATCCGTGATGACGACGGCGAGTCCCAGGCTTCGCGCGGCCTCCACCTCGGCGACGTTCGTCACGCCGCAGTCGCAGGTGATGACGAGGCCCACGCCGCGGTCGGCCAGCGCCGCGAGGCCCGATGCCGAGAGGCCGTAGCCCTCCGACCAGCGCGACGGAACGTATCGGATCGGGTCCGCTCCCAGTGCCCGCAGGGCGAGGACCCAGACGGCCACCGCGCTCATGCCGTCGGCATCGTAGTCACCCCAGATCGCGATCCGCTCCCCCGCCGCGACAGCGTGCTCGATCCGGTCCATGGCTCGCTCCGCATCGGCCATCAGCTCGATCGGATGCAGCGTGGTCTCGCTCGTCGAGAGAAATCGCTCGAGGGCCCGTCGGGCTGGTGACGCCCCGGCGCGCGAGCAGCGTCGCGACCGGCGCGCCGAAGCCGGGCAGCTCCGGCGGGACGGCGATCGGCTCCGGGAGGAGCCATTCCAGTCGCGGCGGGATCACGCGGGCCATGGTAGCCGCGCGGACTTACCGCCGGCTGCCGGTTCCCGTTATCGGCCCAGCGGGCGGACCTGGCGGCCGGTGCCCGGGCGTGCCCGGCGGCGCGCGTCCCACTCGTACCAGGCCACCAGGATCTGGCTGGCGTTGAAGATCGACGAGTAGGTCCCCGAGACGACACCGATGAGGAGCGCGAGCGTGAAGGTCCGGATGGTGATGGGGCCGAGCAGCAGCAGCGCGGTGAGCGTCACGATAACCGTCAGGCTGGTGCTGATCGAGCGGCCCAGGGTCTGCAGGATCGAGTGGTTCACGATGGCCCCGAACGGCTCACCGGCGTGGCGGATGCGGTTCTCCCGGATGCGGTCGAATACCACGATCGTGTCGTGGACGCTGAAGCCGATGATCGTGAGCAGGGCCGTCACGAACAGGGCGTCGAACTCGAGGCCGAAGAAGTAGCCGAGCATCGCGAAGGTGCCCACCACCACGATGACGTCGTGGAGGAGCGCCACGATGGCGGCCGTGCCGAATCGGAATCCGAACCGGAACCACAGGTAGGCGAGGATGAAGAGCTCGCCGACGATGATGAGGATGGCCGAGCTGCGGATCAGGTCCGCGCCGATGAGCGGGCCGACCGTCGTGGCGCTGGCGGTCTCGGCCGCTCCGAAGCGTGCCACGAGCGCCGTGCGCAGCGTGTCGAAGGGCGTGCCCGCCGGGATGGGGACCGGTGACGCGCTTGCCGCAGGACTCGGCACGGGCGTGGGTGAGAGGCTCGCCGTTGGCGTCGCCGAGGCGGTCGCCGTGGACGTCGCGGATGCGCCCGCGGACGCGCCCACTGAGCCGCTCGCGGTTGCGCTCTCGGATGCGCTGGGCACGACCGACGGGACCGGGGCCGGGGTCGACTGTGGCAGCAGGTCGATCGGGTTGGTGCGGATCTGCAGGTAGCCGTCGGCCAGGGCCGTGACGGTGGCCTCCGGATGGTCGAGCTGCACGAGCGCGGCCTCCACCGCTGCCGGCGCGGGCCGATCCGCGAAGCGAACCTGCCAGACCGTGCCACCGGTGAAGTCGACGGTGGGCTTGAGGCCGCCCAGGACGATGAAGACGAGCCCCGGGATCGTGATCAGGGCGCTGAACAGGAAGTACCAGCGGCGCTTGCCGACGATGTCATACATGGGTCAGCGCTCCACGTGGTACAGCTCGATGCGCCGTCCCCACTCGCGGCGGACGACCCAGCGCAGCATGGTCCGGGTCACGGTGATGGCACTGAACATGCTGATCAGGACACCGATGATCAGGACCAGTGCAAAGCCCCGGACGACCGTGGTCCCCTGCCAGTACAGCCAGCTCGCCACGAGGAGCGAGCTGACGTTCGAGTCGAGGATGCTGGACCAGGCGCGGTTGAACCCCGCCTCGATGGCCGGCCCGAGCGTCTTGCCGGCGCGGATCTCCTCCTTCATCCGTTCGAAGATCAGGATGTTGGCGTCGACCGCCATGCCGATGGACAGGATGAAGGCCGCGACGCCGGCGAGGGTCAGGGTCACCGGGATGATGCGGAAGATCGCGTAGTTCACCAGCGTGTAGAAGATGAGGGCCAGCGATGCGAGCACCCCGGGCAGGCGGTAGCTGCCGATCATGAACAGCAGGACGAGCAGCAGGCCCACGCCACCCGCGAACAGGGCCTGGGTCAGGAACCCGCGGCCCAGGGTCGGGGCCACGTTGTCGAACCCGATCTCCTGGAGCCCTACCGGCAGGGCGCCGTAGCGCAGCTGGTTGTAGAGCGTCGTCCGCTCCGCCTCTGCGCTGGTCCCGGTGCCCACGGTGATGATCGTGGTGCCCTGGCAGATCGCGCTCTGGATGTTCGGCGTGGTGATGATCTTGCCGTCGAGGGCCACCGGGCCGGGCTGGTTGACGTGGTTGGTCGTGTACGTGCACCAGTCCTTGCTCGCCTGGTCCTTCAGGCTGAAGCTCACGCCGAGTGCACCGTTGTTCGAATCGGGGGCCACGCTGCCGGCGTTGATCGACCCGCCGTCAAAGATGACGCCGACCTTGCCATCGGCGAGGAGGCCGGTGATGTCCTGCCCGGTGCTCAGCGTCTCCTGCATTGGATCGATGAACTGGAGTTGTCCCGTCGACCCGACGAGCTTGCGGACCTCTTCGACGTTCGAGACGCCCGGAACTTCGACCACGATGAGCCGATCGCCGGAGCCGTTCGTCTCGGTGCGGACCTGCGGCTCGCTTACGCCCAGCCCGCCGACGCGCTGCTCGATGATGTTGCGCGCGACGCTCACGTCGTCGTCGCTCACGACCTGCCCCGGCTGAGGGTTCACCTTGAGCGTGACCCGGATCCCGCCCTGGAGGTCGAGGCCGAGGACCGTGTGGGCCTCACCGCCGAGGCCCGGCGCCGGGAGCGTGCTCGAATTCGTGGCAGCGTTGTACAGCCCCAGGGTCTTGCGGGGCGCGTCGTAGTAGATGGCCAGGACGGCGATCACGATGATCAGCCACGGGGCGATGCGGCGCCAGGTCATGCTTCGGCCAGCTGGTCCTTTCGCTCGGAATCGGGCGGCCACTCGCGAACGCGATGGCGCAGACACAGAACACGCCGCTCCTCGCGGCGGGCCGCGCGATTATAGGGGCGACCGGTCGCGACCCGCAACGCGGTCAGGCGAGCATCCCTTCGCGGGCGAGGTGGCTCTTCACCCGCTCCGCAATCTCGCGGCTGATCCCCGGCGTCTCGGCGACCTCACCCACGCTCGCCTCGCGGATGCGTCGCACGCTCCCGAATCGCTTGAGGAGCGCCTTCTTGCGGCCGGATCCGATGCCGGGCACGTCGTCGAGCTCGGATCGCAGCGCCCGCTTGCCGCGCACCTGGCGGTGGTACGTGATCGCGAACCGATGCGCCTCGTCGCGGATGCGCTGGACCAGGTAGAGGCCCTGGCTGCGGCGTGGCAGGATGATCGGGTCGGGCTGGCCCGGGATGTAGAGCTCCTCGAACCGCTTGGCGAGGCCGCTGAGCGGCACGTCGGTCAGCCGGAGCTCGTCCATCACCCCCACCGCCGCCGAGAGCTGGCCCTTGCCGCCGTCCACGATCACCAGGTCGGGCAGCGCCCAGCCGCTGTCGCCGCCGGCCGCAGTCGCCCCGCCATCGGCCTCCGATTCGTCCTCCTCTCCCTCGGGCGCCTCGTCGGCGCCCACCGCGGCCAGGGACAGCGCCCCGGTCTCGGCCCGCAGGCGCGCCGCCCTGCTGAAGCGGCGACGGAGCACCTCGGCCATCATCCGGAAGTCGTCGGGCGTCTCGCCGGAGCGGATCCGGAAGCGCCGGTACTCGCGCGGCTCAGGCCGGCCGTTGACGAAGACGACCATGCTGCCCACCGCGCTGGTGCCGGAGATGTTGCTCATGTCGTAGCACTCGATGCGCTCGGGCGGTCGGTCCAGGTGCAGCGCCGCCGCGAGCTGGGTCAACGCCTCGTCGCGCTTTCCCTCGTCGGCCAGCCACTCGGCACGATCCTTGGCGAGTGCCTCGACCGCATTCTGGGTCGCGAGGGCCACCAGGCGACGCTTCTCGCCCCGCTCGGGGACATGGAGCGCAACCCGGGATCCGCGGCGATCGGCGAGGAAGGCCGCGAGGTCGTCGGCATCGATCGGCGCCGACGGCAGCTCCACGGTCCGCGGCGGGCGCTCGACCGCCGCGTAGTACTGCTGGAGGAACGAGCCCAGCACCTCCCCGTCGCTCGCCTCGGCGGCATTCTCGAGGATGAAGTGCTCGCGGCCGATCATCTTGCCGTTGCGGATGACGAAGAGCTGCAGGCACGCCTCCCCCTCCTCGCGGGCCATCCCTACCACGTCCTCCTCGGTCGTCGCGTAGGCCGCCATCTTCTGCTGCTCGATGGTCCGCTCCACGGCCCGCAGCTTGTCGCGGGCCACGGCTGCCGCCTCGTAGCGCAGCGCCTCCGCGTGCTCGCCCATCTCGCGCTCGAGCTCGCGCGCGATCCCCTCCTGCTTCCCATCCAGGAAATCCACGACCCGGTCGATCGCCTCGCGGTACTCCGGCTTCCCAATCGCCTCGATGCACGGTCCCTGGCAGCGGTTGATGTAGTAGAGGAGGCAGGGACGCTCGAGCACGCGCTTCCCCTCGGGAATCTCCAGGTTGCAGGTCCGGAACGGGAAGATCTTGCGCAGCAGCTTCAGGGTCTCGTCGACGCTGGAGGCCGAAGCGTACGGTCCGAAGTAGCGGCTTCCGTCGCGTGCCAGCTTCCTGGTCCGCACGATCCGTGGAAAGTCCTCGCCCAGGGTGATCTTGACGAACGGGTAGCTCTTGTCGTCGCGCAGCCGGATGTTGAACCGCGGCCGGTGCTCCTTGATCAGGTTGCCCTCGAGCAGGAACGCCTCGGACACCGTGTCGGTGACGATGTACTCGATGTCCGCGACCTCGCTCACCATCCGCACGATGCGCGCGTCGAGCGCGGTCTTGGAGCCGAAGTAGGACCGCACCCGGTTGCGGAGCACGTCGGCCTTGCCGACGTAGAGCACGCGGCCATCGGCCCCCTTCATGAGGTAGACGCCGGGAGCCGTGGGAAGCTGGCGGAGGATGGCGCGCAGGTGCGCCTCGCGATCGCGGTCGGGAGCGGCAGGCACGGTTCGATTCTAGGCCGATGGCGCCGTGACCACGGCGAGGGTCAGCTCGCCGGCGCGGCGCTCGCCGTCGGGCTGGGCGAGGGGATCGGCTTGGCGAGCTCGGTGGCGATGTAGGCATGCAGCGGCGCGTAGTCCCCCAGGGTGTCCGCCCCGACAGGGAAGAGGATGTAGGAGCCGGCGTCGTTGCGTCCGGCCTTGACGGCCACGTCCTCCGTGAGCTCGACCCGCCGGTCGATATGCAGGTGGCCGGACAGGAGGAAGAGATCGATCGCGGACAGATCGGTATGAAGGTGCCCGTTCAGGGCATCCATGAGCGCAAGCCCGGGACCCAGTGAGCCCAGGCCGGAACCGAGGTTGTCCCGGAGCGCGGTCAGGACTCGTTGCTGGCGAACGGATCGAGCGAAATCGCTGGACTCCTTGGGCACGCTGGTGTACCGATTTCGGGCGTAGTCGAGGGCCTTCGCGCCATCGAGGTGGATCGTGCCCTTCCCGAAGGAACCCCCGTCCAGTGCTGGTTGAGGTAGTTCCCCTCCGACCACGTGTACTGGAAGGCGGTCGGGTTGTAGATCGTCACCCCGCCAACGGCGTCAACTGCGGCGGCGAACCCGGCGAAATCGATCGACAGGAAGTGGTCGATCTTGAGGCCGGTCACCTGGGAGATGACCGAGGCCTGGACCGCACCCGCGTTCTCCCATCCGCCGGCATCCCAGCCATCGGCAAACGCCTCATTGACCTTCCCGTTGTGCGGCATCTCCGGCAGCCCCTGGATCCACAGGTCGCGCGGAATGGGGATCAGGGTGGTCGTGTTCGTCTGCGGATCCACGGAGAGAATATTCAGCGAGTCCGCCAGGTAGGTGCCACCGTGCTTCGGATCACCGCTGTACCCGATCATCAGGACGTTGACCCGCTCCTTGCCGCCCAGCGGACCGAAGAGCGCGCTGGAAAGCGTCCCACGGCTGGAGGTCGCGGCGTTGAAGGCGCTGACCCGCTGCCAGAGGAGGACGGAGCCGATGACGGCGATCGCGAGCAGCAGCGCGCCGCCGGTGAGCACGATCCGCTTGAGGCTCGTCCGCCTGCGGCCACGCGGCTGGGATCGGGCCGGGACAGGGGGCGTATCCGTCTCCGTGGGCCGATCGCGGGAGGCGTCCCATGGTGACGGGCCAGGCCCGCCGGCTGCGCGCGTCCCCGCATCGCGCTCGGCGTCCGATCGGATGCGCTTTGCACGCGCCGTCGGCACCGCGTGGTTCCTGCGGCGGTCGCGTCGCATCATCGGGGCGTCATCAGGCCCATCGGTCCTCGTGCGCGTTCCAGTCTTCGAGCCCGCTCGGTGCTCGCCGGCACCGCGGTCGGTCGTCAGGATAGCGACTCGGCCCGATCGTCGCCGCGGCGGCCCTGACGCGCATCGCCGCCGTAAGCGCGTTCGAATCGAGCGGTAACGGGCGGCCGCCACCCTTTGCGGATGACGACCACGCACAACCGGAGTGACCCCGTCGCGGGTGCCCTCGTTGCGCCGTTCCCTGCGTCGCTCATGGACATGCTGCAGCGCCTCGACCCGGAGCAGCGGGCGGCCGCCACGCTTCCGGACGGCCCGGCACAGATCATCGCGCCGGCGGGCAGCGGCAAGACCACGACGCTGGTGGCCCGGCTCGGCTACCTCATCGCCACCGGGACCGCAGCCGAGGGGATCTGTGTCGTCACGTTCAATCGCGAGGCGGCGCTGGAGCTCCGTGCCCGGATCGCGCAGCGGCTGGCCCCGAGTCTTCCGGGCGCAGAGGCGATGGAAGTGCGAACCCTCCACGCCCTGGCTCGCCAGATCCTGCTCGAACGTCAGCCACGCCTGGACGTGGTGCCCGACCGGCTTCCGCTGCTGCGCGCCGCGCGGCGTCGCTGCCTTGCGGGACGCTCCCCGGACGCTCCGGTCCTGCCGGGCGTTGCGGCCCTCGATGCCTGGCTGTCGGCTGCCAAGATCGAGGGCACGCCGCCGCCCGACGTCGCGGTGCCGGTCCTCCAGTACTACGCCCGCCTGCTTGCCACCCGGGGAGCCCGCGACTTCGATGACCTCGTCGTCGAGGCCGCCGCATCACTCGAGCGCGACCCGGTCATCCGGCGCCGCTGGCAGTCGCGCTTCACCCACGTGTGCGTCGATGAGTTTCAGGACGTCGACGCTGCGCAGCTCCGGCTGGTCCGCCTCCTCGCGGAGCCGGAGCGCAACCTCTTCGTGGTCGGCGACGACGACCAGACGATCTACGCGTGGCGCCTGGCCGATGTGCGTCGGATTCTCGATTTCGGGCGCCACTACCCGGAGGCGCGTCGCGTCCAGCTGGCGACGAACTACCGCTGTCCCCGGTGGTCGTCGAGCGGTCCGCACGGCTCATCGGGGTGAACGCAGAGCGGTTCGCGAAACGCATCGAGGCCGGTCCCGGACATCCGACCGTCCCCGGCCGGCGAGGAGCTGGCCTCGTCGCATTGGCCACCGATACCCCGGACTGGCCTGAGCGCCTCGTCGAGCTCGCGGTGGCGACCACCGCCGACGGGGCGCGCACCTGCTTCCTGGCACGCACTCGAGCGGAGCTGGCACCCATCATCCTGGCCCTCGTCCGCCGGGGTGTGCCGCATGCCACCACGGTCAGCGGCCCGTTCGACTCGCCCGGCGTGACCCGGATCCTCGACGCGCTGCGGCCGCTCCCCGCCGATCGTCCGCCGTTCGCCGCGATCCAGGCGGTGCGCGCATCCCTCGGATGGCGCCGCGTCGATCAGGCCGACGATCTCGGGGAGGACGACCACCTCGCGCTCGACGCGTTCGCCGGTTGGGCCGTGGGCTTCCGCTCGCTGGATCGCTTCCTGGCCGCGGCAGCACGGGTCCAGGAGCAGCTGAGCCGGCTCCGCGTGCCGGACGCCCTCGTCGAGCTCGTCACGGTTCACGGAGCGAAGGGCCGCGAGTGGCCCACGGTCGTCGTGGTCGGGTTCGAGGAGGAGCGGTTCCCGAATCGCCGCGCCCTGCTCGGCGCCGCCGATCCGGTGCGGGCCGTGGAGGAGGAGCGCCGTCTCGCCTACGTCGCCCTGACCCGCGCGACCCGCCGTCTCGTACTCGCCTTCGACCCCGCGCGACCGTCCCGGTTCCTCGGGGAGATGGGCCTGGACGGAGCGGCTAGAGACCAACCTCCGTCGCGACGACGGTGAGATAGCGGACCATGCGTGCGACGTGCTCGTCGAAGGGCAGGCCGATCTCCGCCGCGCCGGCGAGCAGCATCTCGCGCGGCACGGCCCGTGCGAAGCCCTTGTCCTTCATCTTCTTTCGGACGTGAGCCGGCTCGACGTCCGCCAGCCGGCGTGTCGGCCGCATGAGCGCCACCGCTCACCAGAAAGCCCGCGAGCTCGTCACAGGCATAGACGAGATGGTCGAGGCGGGACAGTCGCGGCGAGCCGAGCGCGTCGTTGTGGCGTCGAACGGCCTCCACCACCTCCGTCGGGTAGCCGCGGCGGCTCAGCTCCTCGGCGGCGATGGCGCCGTGCGTCGCTGCGTCCGGGAAGCGTTCGTAGTCCAGGTCGTGCAGGAGGCCCGCGATGCCCCATCGTTCGACGGTCGTCGCGTCGAGACCATCGTCGGCGGCGTAGCCACGAACGCCGGCCTCGACGAGGACGCCGTGCTTGCGCAGGCTCAGGCTCTCGTTCCATTCGTACAGAAGTGCGAGCGCCTGCGCGCGCCCCGGTTCGGTCAACCGATCACCTCCGTCGTCGGGCCATCGCGTCCAGCACGCCCGCCGCGATAAGCGAGATCACCCCCAGCGCGATGAGGGGCAGGGAGCCCGCGGCGAAGATCCCCAGCACGATGAGCAGCAGGCCCACGAGCACGAGTGCGGCGACCGGCATCGGTCCACCCTCCGGATCCGAGCGAGATCCCCCGCCTGGCAGCGCTGCGATTCTACGATGGGGCCGGCGGTCGCTATGCGGGTACCGCCTCGCGCCTGCGAGTGCGCCGACGGGTGCCGCGTGCGGTCACCTCGGGAAGGACGGCGCGCAGGTAGCGGCCCGTGTACGAACCCGGATTGCCCGCGACGTCCTCGGGGGTCCCGGTCGCCACCACCCGGCCTCCGCCGTTGCCGCCCTCCGGCCCGAGATCGACGACCCAGTCCGCGGACTTGATGACGTCGAGGTTGTGCTCGATGACGACCACGGTGTTGCCGGCATCGGCCAGGCGCCCCAGCACGCTCAGGAGCCGCGACACGTCGTCGAAATGGAGACCCGTGGTGGGCTCGTCGAGGATGTAGAAGGTCTTGCCGGTCGCGCGCTTCGACAGCTCCGTCGCCAGCTTCACGCGCTGCGCCTCGCCGCCGGAGAGGGTCGTGGCCGCCTGTCCGAGGTGGATGTACCCCATCCCCACGTCGTGGAGGGTCTGGAGCTTGTTGCGGATGACCGGCACCGCCTCGAAGAAGCCAAGCGCCTCGTCCACCGTCATCTCCAGGATCTCGGCAACGTTCTTCCCCTTGTAGTGGATCTCGAGCGTCTCCCGGTTGTAACGCTTGCCCTTGCAGACCTCGCAGGCCACGTACACGTCGGGCAGGAAGTGCATCTCGATCTGGACGATCCCGTCGCCCTGGCACGCCTCGCAGCGACCGCCCTTGACGTTGAAGCTGAAGCGTCCCGGCTTGTAGCCGCGCAGGCGCGACTCAGGCACCGCGGCAAGGAGCTCCCGCATGGGGGTCCACAGCCCGGTATACGTGGCCGGGTTGGACCGCGGCGTGCGACCGATGGGACTCTGGTCAATTTCGATGACCTTGTCGATGGCACCGATGCCGTCGATCCCGTCGTGCTTGCCCGCCGGCGTTCGCGAACCCCAGATCACCTGGGCCAGGGCCGGGTACAGGATCTGGGCCACGAGGCTCGACTTCCCCGATCCGCTCACGCCGGTGACCGCCACGAACCGTCCGAGCGGGAAGCCGACGTCGATCCCCTGCAGGTTGTTCTCGCGCGCCCCGCGGACGGTGAGCCAGTCACCGTTCCCCTCGCGGCGGCGCGGTGGGACGGGAATCGAGCGCTCCCCGCGCAGGTACGCCCCGGTGATCGACCGTGGATTGGCGAGAAGCCCATCCAGCGGCCCGGAGTGGATCAGCTCGCCACCGTGCTCGCCGGCGCGCGGACCGATGTCGATGACCCAGTCCGCGGCCCGTATGGTGTCCTCGTCGTGCTCCACGACGATCAGGGTGTTCCCGAGGTCCCGGAGCCGCACCAGCGTGCCGATCAGGCGGTCGTTGTCGCGCTGGTGCAGGCCGATGGACGGCTCGTCAAGGATGTACAGAACCCCCATCAGCGACGACCCGATCTGGGTCGCCAGGCGGATCCGCTGCGCCTCGCCGCCCGAGAGCGTGCCGCTGGCGCGGTCGAGGGTCAGGTAGTCGAGGCCGACGTCGACGAGGAACCCCAGCCGCGAGCGGATCTCCTTGAGGACCTGCCGCGCGATCTGGTTCTCGCGGTCCGTCAGCCGATTCGGGAGACGCTCGTACCAGCGCAGCGCATCGGTCACCGACAGCTGCGTCGTCTCGATCACGTTCCTCCCGCCGACGGTGATCGCCAGCACCTCCGGCTTGAGCCGCATGCCGCCGCAGGTCGGGCACGGCCGGGTGGTCATGTACCGCTCGATCTCGGTCTTGATCATCTCCGAGCCGGTCTCGCGGTAGCGCCGCTCGAGATTCGGGACCACGCCCTCGAAGGTCGTGGTGAAGGTGTGCTGGGCTCCCTGCCGGGTCGTGTACAGCACGCTGACGCGCTCGCCCTTGTTGCCGCGAAGGAGGATCTCGCGCGCGAACTCGGGCAGATCGCGGACCGGGACATCGGTCCGGAAGCCGTAGTGGGTGGCCACCGATTCGATGATCTTGGCGAACCATGAATCGGTGATGGCCATCCGCCGCCAGGGAAGGACGGCTCCCTCGCGGATCGAGAGGTCCTTGTTTGGGAGCACCAGGTCAGGGTCGATCTCGAGACGGCTGCCGAGCCCGGTGCAGTCCGCGCACGCGCCGTGCGGGGAGTTGAAGCTGAAGTTGCGCGGGGCCGGCTCCTCGAAGCTCCCGCCGTGCTCCGGGCAGGCATACCGCTCGCTGAAGAGCCGGTCCGTCCCGTCGGGCCCCTCGTCCGGGAGGTTGATCAGCAGGGTCCCGTCTGCCAGGCGCAGGGCGGTCTCGATGGAGTCCGCCATCCGGGAGGCGTCCGGACGCTCACCGTCGGGATCGCCCGCGGCGCCGCGACGGATCGCCAGCCGGTCGACCACCACGTCGATGCTGTGCTTGTACTTCTTGTCGAGGCTGATCTCCTCGTCGAGATCGCGCAGCTCGCCGTCGACGCGGACACGAACGAAGCCGGCCTGCCTGGCCCCGGCGAGGATCTTCTCGTGCTCGCCCTTGCGGTCGCGGACGAGCGGCGCCATCACCATCAGGCGCGTCCCCTCGGGCAGGTCGTAGAGCTGATCGACCATCTGCTCGACCGTCTGGCGCGTGATCTCCCGGCCGCAGATGGGGCAATGCATGCGGCCGATGCGGGCGAACAGGAGGCGCAGGTGGTCGTAGATCTCGGTGACGGTGCCCACCGTCGACCGCGGGTTCCGCGAGGCGCCCTTCTGGTCGATGCTGATCGCGGGCGAGAGCCCGTCGATCTGGTCGACGTCGGGCTTCTCCATCTGGCCCAGGAACTGGCGCGCGTAGGCGGAGAGCGACTCGACGTAGCGGCGCTGCCCCTCGGCGTAGATCGTGTCGAAGGCGAGGCTCGACTTGCCCGACCCGGAGAGGCCGGTGATCACGATCAGCCGGTCGCGCGGCATCTCCACGTCGATGTTCTTGAGGTTGTGCTCGCGCGCGCCGCGCACGACGATCTTGTCCGAGGGCATCGCGCGCTATCCTAGCAGACCGATGTGAACGCCTGTTCGATTCCACCGGTCATCGGATCTGCCCCGTGTACTCGGTGACCACGAACGTGTTGCGGCATTGGACGAGGCGGGCCGGGACGCACGACGCCGCGGCCGGATCGTCGAAATGCCCGACGAAGACGAGCTGCTCGAGACCGGCGGTCCCCGATCCCGCGGGCGCCTGCGGCGGGAATGGCTTGCCGTCGGGAGCCGCGATTCGCAGGCCGTCGCGAAGCAGGCCGGCCTGGCTGATCGCATCGGCGGGCCGCGTCGGAAGCAGGACACGTACCGGGCAGCTCGCCTGCAGCCAGGACGCCGCCGTGTCCGCACCCCCGGTGTCACCGCTGCAACCGGCGGTGATCTGGGCGAACCACCCCGCGATGCGAATCTCGGTCGAGCCGAACCGCTCGGCAGGCAGTTGGGTCGAAGTGAGGACATCCTCCACGGAGACCTGCTGGAGGTCCGGCCGGACGCCCCCGAAGCCTCCGAAGATCATGAGGCCGAAGATGAGCAGGCCCGTGCCGACCACGATCGCCGTCCAGATCCAGCGCTCGCGCGTGGACCCCGGATCCGTGGGCTGTTCCGGTACCGGGTAGCCGCCGTCGGGGAGCGGCCCGATGCCCCCGTCCGGCTGGTCGGCTTCAGGCGTCGGCGTGGAACCCGGCGTGCGGGCGCCACCGCTCATCGGGCACCGCCGGCGAGCTCGGCCCAGCTCGCGGCCAGCAGCGTCATGCCCCGGCGCCACAGCTCGGTGCGCCGTGGGTCGTTCAACCAGGTCGAAGCCCCGGACGGGTGCGGGAGGCAGATCACCGCCGCGTCCGGGCTGTGAGCCCAGCTCAGGCGACGCCCCACGAGATCGTCGAGGCGCACCGCCTCCCCGAACGCGAACCGGTGCGCGAGCCCGCCGACCAGCACGAGCAGCCGTGGGTCCACGAGGCGGACCTCGTCGCGCAGCACCGGCGACCAGCGTTGTATCTCGCTCCGCGAAGGCGGCGAATCGACCGATGCACCCGGACGCCTCCCCGGATAGCACTTCCCCACCGAGGTGACGTACCAGCGTTCCCGGAAGTCGTCGACGGTGATTCCCGCCATCTCGAGCCAGCCGACGAGCCGGCGCCCCGCGTCATGGGCGAACGGCAGGCCGGTCGCGATCTCCCGCCACCCGGGCGCCTGGCCGATCAGCATGGCGCGCTCGGTGCCGTCGCCCGACAGGACGGGCCGCGCCCCATCGTCGCAGCCGGGCATCCGATCCTGCAGCTCGCGCAGCGCCGTTCCCGGACGTGCTCGCCTCGGCGCCCCGAGCGGCCATGGACCGGCGTGTCGCAGGCGCTTCGGCGCGGCGCTCCCGATCCGACCCACGTCGAACGGCGCAGCGGTGGCCCCGGTCCCGGTCAGTCCCCGCCTCCCCGCAGCCGGCTCACCGCGCGCAGGTCGTCGGCGATGGCCAGGCGCAGGACGCGGCGGACGCCGTCCCTCCCCGGACCGACCTGCTCGAGCGCCCCGGTGAGCGTATCCCGGGCGGCGTAGCATCGGTCAACCGGATCCGCGGCGGCGCTCGTCGCGTGGTTGTCGCCGATGGCCGCAACGAAGGCCTCGTCCTGGGCCGCGATCGCGGCCGCAACCGACGCCGCTGCCTCCGCGGGCGCCGTGTCGAGCGCCGATGCCAGGTCCTCGCGGGCGAGCTCCATCCAGCGCAGCCAGCGGCTCCACTCCTCGTCGGAGGGTGGCAGCTCGTCGAGGCTGAACCCGGCCCGCTCCCCGACCCCCGGGCCGGCGGTCCCCCGCTCGACCTCGTACCAGTTGTCCCCGACGAAGGTCGGCGATTCCTCGCCCTGCTCGCGGAGCCACTCCGTGAATCGGAGGACGCGGCGGGGCATGCTCGCGGCTGCCGCGTCGGCGTCCGGAGCAAACGTCGCGCACCCGGGAAGCTCCGCGGCGTACGCCGCAACGGTCACCCCACCATCGAGCCCGGTCTCGATGAAGATGGCATGGGGCATGGTCCCCGCCATCAGCTCGTCCCTCCCCGTCGCTCCGTGCTCATGGCCGTCGTCGTCGCGGCGGCCGGCGACGGCTACCGGCGGCGATGACGTTCGGCCGCGCGGAGACCGTGAAGACCTCCCGTCGCGGGCGCGCTCCCCCACCCCTGCCTGGGCCGGCCGGCTCGGCCTCGGAGATCTCCGCGTAGACATCCGCCGGAATGGTGCCCGGCGCCGCCGCCAGCTCGGCCCGCAACCGGCGCAGCTGGAGGATCTCGTCGCGCAGGGCAGCGGCGCGCTCGAACTCCAGGTTGCGAGCGGCCTCCTTCATCTGTGCCTCGAGCCGGCCCGTCATGGCCGCCAGCTCCTCCGGCTCGGTGCTCTCCACCGTCAGGGTCGCGCGCTCCTCCGCCACCCGGCGCAGCCCGTCGTTGATGTCGCGGATTGCCTTGGTGATCGTCTCCGGGACAATGCCGTGCTCGGTGTTGTAGGTGACCTGCTTCGCGCGCCGACGCTCGGTTTCGTCCATCGCGGCCCGCATGGAGTCGGTGATCCGATCCGCGTACATGAGGACCCGTCCACCGACGTTGCGGGCCGCCCGGCCGATCACCTGGATCAGGGAGCCACCGGAGCGCAGGAACCCCTCCTTGTCGGCATCGAGGATCGCGACCAGGGTCACCTCCGGCAGGTCCAGCCCTTCGCGCAGCAGGTTGATCCCGACCAGGACGTCGTACACGCCCAGGCGCAGGTCACGCAGGATCTCGACCCGCTCCAGGGTGTCGACCTCCGAGTGGAGCCACTGGACCTTGATCCCCAGCTCGGCGAGGTAGTCGGCCAGGTCCTCCGCCATCTTCTTGGTGAGCGTGGTGACCAGGACTCGCTCTCCTCGCGCGATCGTGTCGCGGATCTCGGCGATCAGGTCGTCGATCTGGCCCGCCGTCGGGCGAACCGTGATCATCGGATCCACCACACCCGTGGGCCGGATGAGCTGCTCAACCACCCGCTGCGCGCGCTGCGTCTCGTAGGGACCGGGCGTGGCGCTCATGTAGACCACCTGGTTCATGTGGTCCTCGAACTCCTCGAAGGTGAGCGGCCGGTTGTCGAGCGCGGACGGCAACCGGAACCCGAAGTCCACCAGGATCTCCTTGCGGGTCCGGTCGTTCTTGTACATCCCGTGGACCTGCGGGATCGTGATGTGGCTCTCGTCCACCACGAGCAGGAAGTCCGTCGGGAAGTAGTCGATGAGGGTCCATGGCCGGGAGCCCGCCTCGCGCCGTGCGAGGTGCCGCGAGTAATTCTCGATCCCGGAGCAGTACCCGACCTCGCGCATCATCTCGAGGTCGAACATCGTCCGCTGGCGCAGCCGGGCTGCCTCGAGCTCACGCCCCTCGTTGGCCAGCTGCCGCGTGCGCTCCTCCATCTCGACCTCGATGTCGGTGATGGCCACCAGGAGCTTGTCCCGCGGGGTCACGTAGTGGGATGCCGGGTAGACGGTCACCTCGCGACGCTCGGCGAGCACCTCGCCGGTGAGATCGTCGACCTCCACGATGCGCTCCATCTCGTCGCCGAAGAAGTCGATCCGCACGATGTAGTCGCCGGAGACCGGGGAGAACTCCAGGACATCACCCCGCACGCGGAATCGCGACCGGGCCAGCTGCATGTCGTTGCGCTGGTACTGGAGGTCCACGAGGTGGCGGAGGACGCCGTCGCGGCGGTATCGGCCTCCCACCTTGAGGTTCAACACGGTGGAGCCGTAGTCGACCGGTGCGCCGATGCCGTAGATGCAGCTCACCGAGGCGACGATGATCACGTCCCGGCGCTCGAAGAGGGCACGCGTGGCGTTGTGCCGCAGCTTGTCGATCTCCTCGTTCCTCGAGGAATCCTTCTCGATGTACGTGTCGCTGCGCGGCAGGTACGCCTCGGGCTGGAAGTAGTCGTAGTAGCTGACGAAGTACTCGACGGCGTTGTCCGGGAAGAACTCCTTGAACTCCTGGTAGAGCTGCGCCGCGAGCGTCTTGTTGTGGGCCATGACCAGGGTCGGCTTCTGCACGGACTCGATCAGCTTGGCCGCCGTGTAGGTCTTGCCCGTGCCGGTCGCCCCCAGGAGCACCTGGTGGCGGAGTCCGTCCCCGATCCCGGCGGCCAACCCGGAGATCGCGGCCGGCTGATCGCCGGTCGGCTCGTACGGGGCGTTGACCTTGAAATCGGGCATGCGAAACGGACCTCGGCGGGCGCACTGCGGGGCCCATGGATTCTAGCGGACGCCATCGGTACCCATTCTCGGGTGCCTTAACGGCCTATATCGGTCAGGAATGGCCGCACCCAAGATGGGATCGACCGATGAATGTGCCCGAGCGCTCCAACCGGCGGCCGGGCCCGGCGAGCGGCGGCTTGCGGGGCCGGCTGCGCGCTGCCATGCACGGTTCGGCCCGGCGGGGCCAGGCGCTCGTGGAGTTCGTGGCCGTGCTCCTCCCCTTGCTGCTCCTCGTGGTCGGAATCATCCAGTTCGGATTGCTCTTCGCGGGCAACGTGACTCTCACCAACGCCACCCGCGAGGGTGCCCGCGCCGGCACGATCTACCTCTACGACCGCACCCATGACAAGGCCTGGAACGACGGCCACCGGTGCGCCGAGGTGGTGTCCGCGGCGACCGATGCCTTCGGCCTCCTCAGCGCTTCAGCGCCCCACTTCAGCGCCACCACCAGCGGCGGGTCGTGCACCTCGACGAGCGGCGACACGCAGGTGAACGGCGACCTCACCATCTCCTACTGCGCGAGCGTCGCCGACTCCTCCAGCCCCTGCCCGAACTCCGCCGACACGAGCACGACCTGCGTCCCCGACACCCGTGAGGGCTGCCTGATGCAGGTCACCTTCACATACCGGTCCGACATCATCGTCCCGTTCCTGGGCGACATCCTCACGCACGACTCGAACGGGCGGTTCGTCCAGCGCGTGAGCGCCACGATGGTGGTGAACTGATGCGAGCGCCGGTCGGGACGCCGCGCGACGCGCGGGGCCAGGTCCTCGTGATGGTCGCGATCGTGCTCGTGGTTCTGCTCGCCTTCGCCGGCCTCGCGATCGACGTCGGTCGCCAGTCGGCGGAGCATCGGCATATCCAGACCGCGGCCGACGCGGCCGCCCTGGCCGCCTGCCGGGCGCTCATCGACGGGGCATCGGACAACGCCGCGGCGGCGGACGCGCGACAGACCGCGCGCGTCAACCTCGAGCACTCACCGGCAGGCGCCACCGCCACGATCTCCGATGGGCTCGTCTACGACGACGGCCACGCCGGTGACCCGAGCTACCTGGCCAGCGGCGTCCTCATCAGCGGGACCAGCGTGCGCGTCGCGATCAGCTCGACGCTGGGAACGACGCTCGGGAAAGTGGTCGGTGTGCAGTCGATGGCCACCAACGCCCACGCTCGATGCGCTCTCCAGGGTGGTCCAGCGCTCCCGATCGTGGCGCGTCGCTACATCGGTGCGCCCGGCCCGGGCAACGGGTTCGTCGACACCGCCGCGACCAGCGAGACCGCCGGCAACGGGGAGGTGGACGCGACAAGCCCGACGGGCTACGACGTCAGAACGCCCGCCTCGGAGGCCGATCCGGGCCCTGTCTTCGACCTGTACGGCCCGCAGGCCAAGGCGTCGAACGACAGCTCGTTCCGCGGGTTCGTGGCCCTCGACGTCCGCAACTTCCAATCGACCGTCTCGCGCCTCTACTACAACGGCGCCACCCCGGGCGCATCGGTGAACACGCTCAAGAACAAGGAGGGCGCGTACATCGTCAACGGCTACGACGGTCCCAGCTTCCCATCGGTGACGACGCCCGCCGACCCGAACGACCAGGTCGCGACCCTGAACGGGAACGACACCTCCATGGTGGTGGGCAACTTCTCGCAACGCTACGCGGTCGGCGACCGGATCCTGCTCGCCCTCTACAACGGCACCGTCATGCAGATCCCGGACTTCGCGATCTCCCCGCCGAGCGCCATCACCATCGGCAGCACGGAGACCATCCCTGGGCCGGCGTTCACGTTCACGGTGAGCCGCAACGACGCCTTCACCTCCACGGTGACGCTCCACCTCCATGGCGATGACGGTGCGACGACGATTGGCCACAGCGAGTGGAACCTGATCCAGACAAGTCCGGCGACCAACGATCCGCCCGGGGCCGGCCAGATGAACATGCCGGCCTGGTCCACGGACGTGTTCATCCCCGACAAGAAGGGGACGCGGGTCACCATGAGCAACCTGTCGACCAACGTCGTCTCGGACGGGATCTACACGGTTTGGATCGAGGGGCACTCCGGCAACCCGTACTACCAGTCACGCCGCTACCCGGTGCCGGTCCTGGTGGGCGGCGCCACCCACGACTTCAGCCTCGCCAACTCGACGGTGACGGGCAGCACCGCCTCCATGGGTGGCACCGTCTCCATGGATCTGTACGTGTCGACGACGACCGCGAACGGCACCAAGTGGGGCACCACCAACCCGGTAGCCCTGAGCTATGACACCGACTCATTCACGGACTGCAGCCTCAATCCGGCGAGCATCGGCACCGGGCAGATCACGCTCAGCAACGCGTCCGTGGTCCCAAGCTCGAGTGGCGACGGCGCACTCTCCACCCTGTCCATCAATACCGGTGGACTGGCGGCGGGCTGCTATCGGTTCAACGTCCGCGCCTTCGGCACCAACAGCGCGGGCCAGCCGGTCGTCCACGTGATGCCGGTGACCTTCACCGTGGCGACCAGCGCGAGCAGCGGATCGTACGTCGACATCATCGGCTTCGAGGTCTTCGAGGTGACCGACGTGGGCGCCAACTCGATCAGCGGCCGCGCGGTCTCCGCCGTCGCGGCCGACCCCGCCGACCAGACCCTCCGGCGCGCGCAGGAAGCGCGCCTCATCCCCTGGTGATTCGCCAACCCTAAGGAGACCTCGCGTCGTGGAACTCGAATACTCCGACAAGAACAGAAAACGCTCGAAGCTCTATATCGTGGTCGGCGTGATCATCGCGCTCATCGTGGGCGGCGTCGTGTTCGTCGCACTCCGCTTCTCCAGCGTGAACGACACGGGGCAGGTCGAGATGCGCAGTGTCGTCGTCGCTGCCCGGGACATCGCCAGCCGCAAGCCGATCGAGGACGGTGACGTGGTAATGCGGACCGTGCCGGCCGACCCCACCAACGAGCAGGCCTTCACCCGCATCGACGATGTCCTGGGCCGCATCAGCGGCGTCACGATCACGAGCGGCCAGCTGCTCACCCGCAACCTCCTGGCCTCGAGCACCTCCGGACAGCCGTTCTCGATCCTCGACCCCGGCCAGGAGTACGACCCGGCGGGACCGGATCTCCGCGCCGTGTCGGTCACGGTGCCGGATGACCGTGCCGTGGCCGGGACGCTGCAGGCCGGCCAGCGGGTGGACCTCATCGTGACCATGGCGTTGAACCCTGAGCTGGGCCAGCCCGCCGGGCAGGCCGCGCAGACGCAGGCGAAGTTCGTGCCTGGTCCTTCGACCAAGGTGACGCTGCAGAGCATGGTGATCCTGGCCCGGAACGGATCGATCTACATCGTCCGAGCCGACCTGGCGACGGCTGAGCAGATCGCCGAGCTCCAGGCCGCGGGCGGCCAGTTCACGATGGCCCTCCGCGCGGACCAGGACGACCGGGTTGCGAAGACGAGCGGCTCCACGATCGACAGCCTCATCAACGAGTTCCGCTTCCCGTATCCAGAGGCGCCCACGGTGGGGACCAACCAGTCAGCGCCCTGACCCATCGCGTTCAACCACGACGCGAGACCGCGCCGGCCCCAGAGGCCGGCGCGGTCGTTTCCTAGCCAGCCAGCAGCGCCTCGTACGCCGCGCGGACCTGCCGCCGCGTCTCGTCGAGCGATGCCGATCCGTCGATCACCACGTCCGCCGCGGCGATCTTCACCGACTGCGGCGACTGGTTCGCCATCCGTGCCCGGGCCTCCGCCTCGCTGAGATGGCGGCTTGTCGCCAGGCGGGCGATCGCATCGGCCTCGTCACAGCGCACCACCCAGGTCTCGTCGCAGGCATCGTGCAGCGGCGATTCGAGCAGCTTGATCACCTCGACGACGACGGCCGGCGCCCCCGCGGCCTCGAGCTCGGCGAGTCGGCTGCGCACCGTGTCGCGCACCGGCGGGTGGAGGATCGCTTCGAGGGCTTGCAGCGCCTCGGCGTCGCTGAAGACGACCCGACCGAGCTCGCGCGGGTCCAGCGTTCCGAACCGCCGCTCGATGGCCGCCCGTGCCTCGCCGTCGTTCTGCCGAAGCTCGCGGGCAATGGCATCCGCGTCGATGTGGGCTGCGCCCAGGTCTCGCAGCATGCCTGCCACGGTGCTCTTGCCGCACCCGATGTTCCCGGTCAGGCCGATCACCTTCATGATGGCGCAGCCGCCAACGTGGGCGCCGGCTGACAGCGCGGGCAATAGTGGGTGCTGCGCTGTCCGACCACGATCCGCCGGATGGGCCGGCCACAGCGCAGGCACGGGGCACCGGTGCGCTGGTACACGGCCAGTCGCTCCGCGTTGTCACCCGGCTCGCCATCGGCGCCGACGTAGTCGCTGAAGCTCGCTCCACGGTTCACGATCCCCGCGCGGAGGACGCGTCGGACGGCCCGATGCAGGCGCCGGACCTCGTCCGTCGTCAGCGTGTCCGCGGCCCGCAGCGGGTGGAGGCGGGCCAGCCACAGCGCCTCGTCCGCGTAGATGTTCCCGACTCCGGCGATGAACGACTGGTCAAGGAGCAGGGACTTCAGCCGCGCCGACCGCCCGGCGAGGCGCTGGGCGAACCGGGCGGTGGTGAACGACCGGGTCAGCGGCTCGGGCCCGTGGCGTGCGAACACGTCGCCGACGCGATAGGCCGCACCATCCTCCCGGACGCGCCGCGACCGGCGTCCGGCGCGCGAGCGAAGGCCCCCGCCGGCGAAGAGCCCGATCCGCCCGAACTTGCGCACGTCGCGATAGCGAAGCTCGCGGCCGTCGGCGAGGTGGAAGACGACCCGTGCAAACGGGTCGTCTGGCGTCCTCGGAGCCGCCACGATGAGGGCGCCGGTCATGCGCAGGGCCACGGTCATCACCCGCCCGTCCTCCAGGTGCAGCAGGACGCTCTTGGCCCGGCGTCCCACCCGGCCGATCCGGGCCCCGCGCAGCTCCGCTGCGAAGCGGGCCGCGGGCTGCGGGTGCGCGACGGTCCGTTCCCAGCGGACCTCGACGTCGGCGATCTCGGCGCCCGCGACCCATCGCTGCAGATCGCGCGCAACGGTCTCGACCTCCGGGAGCTCGGGCATCGGCGATCGCGGATCAGGCGCCGAGCTCGGCGATGGCGGCCTCGTCCCCATCGGGCTCGGGCTCGGACGCGTGCCCGACCCGCCGCCAGCCGCCATCGGCCTGCTCGAGGCGGTCCGTCTGCTCCCAGTTGGTGCCCACCTTCAGGTCGACCTCGAGCGGGACGTCGAGCGGAAGTGCGGTCTCCATGATCTCCCGCGCCAGCGACGCGAGGCGGGGCAGCTCCTCCTCATCGGTCTCGAAGACGAGCTCGTCATGGACCTGCAGCAGCATCCGGGAGCGCAGGCCCTGGGCGCGGAGGGCCTCGTCGAGCCGGATCATGGCGATCTTCATGCCGTCGGCGGCGGTGCCCTGGATCGGCATGTTGATGGCCATCCGCTCGCCCGCCGAACGGAGGGCGGCGTTGCGCGCGGTCAGCTCCGGCAGGTACCGACGACGCCCGAGGAGCGTGGTCACGAAGCCCTGGTCGCGGGCCAGCATCCGGATCTCGACGGTGTAGCGACGGATTCCCGGGTAGGCCTCGAAGTAATCGGCGATGAACTTCTGTGCCTCTTCGCGCGGGATCTTCAGGCGGTCGGCGAGGCCGAAATCCGAGAGGCCGTAGGCGATCCCGTAGTTGATCATCTTGGCCACGCTGCGCTCCTTGGGGCCTACCTGGTCGGGGGCCAGGCCCAGGACGCGCGCCGCGGCGGCGAGGTGGATGTCGGCGTGCGAGGCGAAGTCCGCCTTGAGACCGGCATCGCCGGAGACGTGGGCGAGGATGCGGAGCTCCTGCTGCGAGTAGTCCCCGGCGAGGAGCAGCTTCTCCGGCGGCGCCACGAAGGCGCGCCGGATGCGACGTCCGAGCGGGGTCCGGACCGGGATGTTCTGAAGGTTCGGATCGATGCTCGACAGGCGCCCCGTTGCGGCCACCGCCTGCTGGTAGGTCGTGTGCAGCCGTCCATCGCCGCCGACGAGCAGCGGCAGCGCGTCGACGTAGGTCGACTTGAGCTTCGCGATCTGGCGGTGCTCCAGGATCAGCCCGACCACCTCGTGCTGCTCCCTGAGGTCCTCCAGGACCGATGCGTCGGTCGAGTACCCGGTGCGCGTCCGCTTGGTGGCCGGCAGCGCCAGCTCGTGGAAGAGGATCTGCTCGAGCTGCTTGGGCGAGCCGATGTTGAACGTGTGCCCGACCGCGGTGTAGATCCGGTCCTCCAGGTCCGCGAGCTGCTCCCCGAACTCCACGGCCATGGCGTCGAGCGCCGCGCGGTCGATGGCGACACCCGCCAGCTCCATCCGGGCCAGGACCGGGAGCAGGGGCATCTCCACCTCGCGGAAGAGGTTCGCGAGCCCCGCATCGGCAAGCTCGGACTCGAGCGCCGGGCGGGCCAGCAGGGCCGTGAGCGCCTCGGCCGCGGCTCGCCGCGCGACCGCCCGCTCCTCGGCCCCCGTCTCGGCCACGGTGGGTCGCGGCGGCAGCTCGGCGGCGAACCGGGTGGCCGCGACGTCGTCGATCGTCTGCGAGCGAAGCGAGGGGTTGAGCATGTAGCCGGCCACCAGCGTGTCGAACGTCGGGCCGGCGAGGGTCACCGCACGGCAGCCGAGCGCGACGACGAGCTGCTTCAGGTCCTGGCCGACCAGCGGCCGATCATCACGCCTGAACCAGGCCGGAAGCGAGCCGCCCGCCCCGGCGTCGTCGTCCCAGGGCAGGTACCATGCCGCGCCGTCGGCGCCGGCCATGGCGATGCCCAGCAGGCGGCGCTCCAGGGGTCGGCCCGATCCCGTCGCCCAGCCGAGTCCCACGGCCTCAGCGTGGGCCGCAAGCCAGTGGTCCAGCTCCCCGAGATCGGCGTCCGAGCGGACGATGCGCGGATCCACGTGCTCGATGGCACCGCCCGGATCCACGAGCGGATCGGGGGCCTGCGGAGGCGACTCGCCGTCGGCCGGCGCGGGCGCACCCGCAGACGCCGTCGCACCGCCCAGGAGGTCCAGGGAGAGCTGGAGACCGCTCCCGGTCTCGCGATCCGCCGCCTCCGGCCCGCTCGGCGCGATGCTCGACGGAGGGAGCCGGTCGATGAGCGAGCGAAACTCCAGCTCGCGGAAGCGCTGCGCCACCGCGCGCCGGTCGTACCGTCCGGTCCGGGCCGACTCCAGGTCCAGCTCGACGGGAAGATCGGTGACGATGCGGCCGATCTGCCGCGACAGGAAGGCGGACTCGCGATGCTCGGCGAGGCGATCCCGGAGCTTCCCCTTCACCTCGTCGAGATGCTCGTAGATCGCGTCGAGCGACCCGAACTGCTGCAGGAGCGAGATGGCCGTCTTCTCCCCCACGCCCGGGACGCCGGGGATGTTGTCCGAGCTGTCGCCCTTGAGCGCCTTGTAGTCGAGCATCTGGTCAGGGCGGAGCCCGTAGCGCTCGTTGACCTTGCCGATGTCGTAGATGACGGTGGAGGCAACCCCCATCCGGGTCGTCAGCAGGCGGACGTGGTCATCCACCAGCTGCAGGCCGTCGAGGTCGCCGGAGACGATCATGGTGTCGACATCCGCAGCGGTCGCGCGCTGCGCCAACGCGCCGATCACGTCGTCCGCCTCGTAGCCGGACAGCTCACGGATGGGCATGCCCATCCGCTCGCAGAGCTCGCGCACGATCGGGAACTGGGCCCGCAGGTCATCGGGCATGGACGGTCGGCCGGCCTTGTACTCCGGATACGCGTTGAACCGGAACTGCGGCTTGCCCAGGTCGAAGGTGACGATCGCGAAGTCGGGCTTCAGGTCCGCCATGCCGCGCAGCACGATCTGGAGGAAGCCGAACGCGGCGTTCACCAGGGTCCCGTCGGAGGTCGTGAGCGGCGGCAGGGCGAAGTAGCCGCGATAGACGAGGCTGGGCCCGTCGATCAGCATCAGGATGGGTCGGCGGCGCTCCTGCATGACGCAGAGGAGTCTAGCCCGATGGCGGCCTCCGGCACGCCCCGGGGCCGGCGGCGACGAGCATCGGCCAGCGCGCTGCGCCGTAGAATCCGGGCACATGGCAGAGCGTCCGCGACACGATCCCTACGCCGTGCTCGGCGTTCCGCGCGAGGCCACGTCGCTCCAGGTGGCCCGCGCGCATCGGCGTCTCGCGAAGCGCTACCACCCGGACCTTCATTCCGGCGAGGACATGACGGACCGCATGCGAGCCATCAACGAGGCGTGGCACCTCCTCTCGAACCCCGCCCAGCGCGCCGCGTACGACCTGGACCACCCGGTGGGACGTGGCGGATACCTGGGACACTGGAATGTCCCGCCGCGGCCGGCGCCCGCCGAGCAACCAACCACGACCCGCACCTGGGCATCCTGGCGGGCCACCGCGGACGAGACGCGCGCCGCCCCGCTCACGCGCCGAGCGCCGGGCGAGATCCCCGTCCCGCCGACCCGACGCCCTCCACGCATGGAGCCGGCCGAGCACACCTTCCGGGACACGGGGCTGGCCGCGATCCTGGTGGCCGCCCTGATCCTGCTCCTGCTCCTTGCCGCGGTGGTGGCCGGCCGGATCGCCTAGGCTGCCGGGTCCCGGGAGCGCGGCGCGGTCGCACCGCGGACCACGAACGCCCCGGCCAGCAGGACGACGCCCGTACCCAGGAACCAGCCGTACGGCACGCCGGATCGCTGCCCGCCGCCACCCTGCTCCTGGCTGAGGTTCTTCCCGGTGTCCCCACCGCTCACCGGCTGCGGCACGGCCGTCGCTGCCGCGCTTGACAGCTGCGGCCCGTACGCATCCCTCGCGGACGAAGCCGCGGACGCGGCTGCGGCGGGCTGCTGCTCCGCGCCACCCATCATCTCGTCAGGCGCGCCACCGCTGGTCGCCGTCGCCCCGAACGGGACCGCGCTGCCCACCGCCCCCACCACGATCAGGATCACCGCAACCGCCATGGCCGGTGCCGTCAGCCGGCGGAGAAGCGAGGCCCAGCCCGTTCGGGCAGCCGGCTCGACCACCGGGGGGACGAGCCGAAGCGCCCGAGGTGGGGCGACGTCTGGCAGATCGGCGAGCGCGGTCCGCAGCGAGCGCAGGTCGTCGACCGTCGCGCGGCAGGCGGCGCAGGCGGCGACGTGCGCGGCGATCGCGGGATCGGCGCCAGCGGCGTCGGCAGTATCGGCAAACGCGGCAAGCCGCTCGTCGTCGGGGTGCTTCTCGTGATGCATGGTCATCGGCTCAGACGCCCTCAGCGCTCGAAGAGTTCCCGGTGCGGGCCTAGGAGGTCACGCAACCGGAGGCGCCCTCGGTGGATCCGAGACTTCACCGTCCCGACGGGTGCGCTGGTCATGGTCGCCACCTCCCCGTAGTCCATCCCGTACACGTCGCACAGGACCACCGCCACCCGCTGGTCGTCGGGAAGGTCGTGCAGGGCGACCTCCAGGTGGCGGTAGAGCTCGCTGCGGAGCGCCGATTCATATGGGTTCGGGGCATCCGCGTCGGCAAGCTCCGGCTCTCCCGCCTCAACGCTGGGCAGAGTGGTGGTCGGGCGACGCTGGGAGCGCCGCAGGATGTCGTAGCTCGCGTTGGCGGTGATCCGCAGCAGCCATGATCGGAAGATGCCGCCCCGGTAGCGCGCGATCCCGTCGTACGCGTGGATGAGGGCGTCCTGGGTGGCGTCGAACGCGGAGTCGGGATCGCCGATCAGGCGCAGCGCGAGCCCGTAGCAGGCGGACTGGTAGTGCTCCGCAAGGCGGGCGAAGGCGGTCCGGTCACCGGCAGCCGCTCGCGCGACCACGGCAGCCTCGTCGTCGAGCGGCTGCGCACGGGACGCCGTGAAGGCGCGTTCAGGCTCCGCCATCGGCTTCCTATAATCACATCCCCGCTGCCGGAGTGGCGGAATCGGCAGACGCGTCGGTCTCAAACACCGATGAGGGCAACCTCGTGTGAGTTCAAGTCTCACCTCCGGCACCAACATTGGCAGCAACGTGGCAGCAACGGGCGGAGCCGCGTAGCCTGCGACGCAGGCCGGGCTCCGTTGCGCAGGAGGCCATCCCTGAGATGGCGAGCAGGTCAGGCGACCCGGCCCCTACTTCGTGAGTGTGCGGTTGCCCTCGGCGAGATTGGACCCCGAGCAGCGGGGCAGCGCCTCAATCGCCGTACCCCCGTGGATTCTCAACGCCGGCCAGGACTGCCTCAAGATCCACCAGGCGGTGTGGGAAGGCTGCAGGGTCAAGCTCGTCGAAGCTGTGCTCACGGGGTAACAGGATGCTGAGGCAGTGCATCGCCATCCTGACGCGCATGCGCCCCGCGAGCCGCTCATCGGCACGCCAGCCTGTGGCCTTCAGGAAGCTGGCGCGCAACTCGGGCGGGTAGTACCACCACAGGAGTGCTCCAAGATCCTGGGCCGGGTCGTCCATTGCCATCTCATCCAGGTCGACCAGGTAGATCTTCCCCGCCGCCGTGATGAGCCAGTTGGCGTTGCAGATGTCGTTGTGCGCGGCGACCACGCCACTGCCCGAAATCTCCTGGACCTGCTCCCAGAGCCCAGCCAGGGCGTTGTCAACCCGCTCGGTGGCATTTCGCGGGAGCCGGTCTCGGTTCGACAGCCAGCGTGCGGTGAGCCGGTCGTATGCCGCCACGGCCATGTCCCTGTAGTTGGGGGAGGTTGCGTGGGCGATAGCGTCTTGCACCTGCGGGTCGTGCTGCATCTGCCGCACCACGGCGGCGAAGTCGTCGAGCAGGAACGCGAAGTCCCCCCATGATGGGGTCCTGGCGGAGAGGTATGGCTGGATCAGGATGGTCGTGCCATCGGTCAGGCTCTCCGAGCGGAGGACCGGCGGTGTCAGGTCGGCCGCGCTCATGGCCAGGTAGGGCTCGAGGCGAACGCCCAGCTTGACGAAGTAGGACTCGCCGCCACCAGTCGCAACGTAGGTCTCGCGCCCGCGGCCCCAACGAGGCGGCACAAGGCCCCAGCGACGGCCGGGAAGCCAACGTTGCAGGAACGAGAGCACCTCCTCCTCATGCCGATATCGATTCTGCATTGGTGACCCTCTCTGCAGCCGCGAAGCCGGTCACTGCCGACGCCGCGGATTGGGCAGGATTGCGGGGTGCAGGCCACTCCGGGCGCACGGGGCATATCATCACATCGCACATTCGCCCCGGCGCGGGAGGACGGGTTGGGATTCGGTTCGGCGCCTCAGGTGCCGGGCCCAACCCCCAGGAGGGCAAAGAGCCGCCACGCGCCAGGGAGGCCCTTGCTTTGGGTGGCCGGCATGAACGTATCGTACTGGGCGGCCCACCCTGATTGGCCGGACCCCGCGCCCGTGGCAGTTCAGCGGCCACTACGTGAATCCGGCGCCGCGTTTACCATGCACGCGGCCGACCGGTTGCGCGGACGGCCACCGGGCCGTCGGCGTTCTCACCGTCGGCGGCCCACTGCATGCTAGGCTGACGCGCGCTGACCACCCGTCGTGGCGACCTCGCCGTCGTGGCGACTCCTGTGGAGGATGACCCGGCCCGATGCTCGACGACCTCGGCGAGACGATCGACTGTCCGAACTGCGGGCGTCCCAACCCCGGCTGGGCCCAGGTCTGCCGGAACTGCGGCTTCTCCCTGCGCCGTGGGGCGACGCGGTCGGTGGGCACGCCGGATCGGCCCTTCCCCACCGACCAGGCGTCGCTGCTGTCCATCGGCGCGGCGGTCGGCTCCATCGTGCTGGCCATCGTCCTGGGCCTGCTGTTCTCGGCCATGAACCCCACGAAGCCCACGGTCGGCGTCTCCAGCTCCCCGACGCCGTCGCCGATTCCGACCGTCACGCCTTCACCGGTGCCCGTGTTCTCGCCGTCCGGCTCGGCCGAGGGGAGCGCCTCGCCGACCCCCGCGCTCCCGGCAACCATCAGCTTCGGGACCGGGCTGAACTCCTCCAAGCAGGTGACCGGCAAGACGGACACCTTCGGTCCCAACACCTACTTCGCGCACTCCGTCACGGCCACGGAGGCCTTCGGCGTCTCCAAGCTGTTCGAGACGGTGGTGCGCGTCGCCGAGGACGGGACGGAAACAGCCGTGCAGACCCGCTACCCGGTCAACGTGAGCGCCACCGCCAAGACGTTCGGCTTCGTGGTGAGCACGAACAGCCTGCTGCGCGACTGGGGCGCCGGCGGAACCTTCGTGATGCGGATCTACAAGGACCAAACGCTCATCGCCCAGGGGCAGTTCTCGCTCAGCGCCAGCTAGCGGCGGTCTCGGGCTACCCGCCGCGCTCCGCGATCTCCGCCCACGCATCGGCGTACAGACGCGCCCGCACCGGCAGGTGGCCGGGGTAGTCGGCCCGCGCGCGGCGCACGACCGCGCTGTCGAGCGTGACCAGGCCGATCGTCTCCGTCGTCTCAAGCAGCACATCGCCCGTGGGGTCGACCGCGATAGACGGTCCGCCGATGGCGACCCCGTTCTCCGGGAACGGCCGGCTGACGGAGAGGACATAGAGGCAGCTCGTCACGGCGTTCGCGCGGAAGACCGTCTTCCAGCGCTGGTAGGTCCGCTCCTCCGACGCCCGGGGGATGAGGACGGCCATGGCGCCCCCGGCGCCGAGCAGGTGGGTCCCCTCTGGCCGGTTCGTGTCGGAGCAGACCTGGACGCCGAAGGGCAGGCCGTACTCGTCGATGCGGTGCGGCGGCTCGTCTCCCGGCTCGTAGTGGCTCGTTTCCCAGAAGCCGGGCTCCTCGGGGATATGCAGCTTCTCGTACCGGGCGACGATGTCACCGGCCGGCGAGAAGACGAGGACGCGGCTCGTTCGGCGGCCGGTCTGCGGGTCGCGGTGAATGATTCCGCCCACGAGCCCGATGCCTGCGCGGTTCGCCGCCGCGGCCATGGTCTGTGTCCGAGGCCCGCCCTCGGTCTCGGCGTCGTCGTCGACCACCTCGCGCGTCGCCGGGCGCCAGGGGTTGAGGGCCATCTCGGGCAGGACGGCCAGGTCGGCACCGCGCCGCGACGCCCGGGCCAGCCGATCCTCGAGGCGGCCGGCCCCATCGGGCTCCCAGAAGACCTCGGAGACGAGGGCCACGGTCAGCTTGCCGTCGCGGCGGACGGGGAATGGCTCGGTCATGGCGCGCCACTGTACCGCCTGTCTCCCGCGGACAGTCCGCCAAGCCGACGATACGCGGGCGATAAGCCGCCCCGAACATCATGGATCCGTGCTGCGGCAGAACGTGAGCCGGTCCGTGCGCTTCCTCCGCTTCCGCGCCGGATTGCGACAGGGCGATCTCGGCCGGCGCGCCGGGGTGTCGCGGGAGACCGTGTCACGACTGGAGCGTGGCGGGATCACGGGACTCACGATCGGGGCAGTCGAGCGGATCGCCGCAGGCCTGGGGGCGACGGTGCGGGTGGAGCTCGTCTGGCAGGGCGAGCGGCTTGACCAGCTCGTGGATGCCGCCCATGCCGCTCTCGAACAGGCGATCGCGGGCGCGTTGCGTTCCGCTGGCATTCGCGTGGAGGTCGAGGTGAGTTTCAACGTCTACGGTGATCGGGGTCGCTGCGATGCGGTCGCCTTCCACGAGCCGACCGGAACGCTGATGATCGTCGAGGTCAAGACCCGGCTGGGCGACCTGCAGGCAATGCTGGGCAGCCTCGACACGAAGGTCCGCCTGGGACCGCAGATCGCACACCGGCTCGGGTGGCCGACTCCCGCACGCGTGATCCCGTGCCTTGTGATTGCCGACGGGCGGACCGCGCGCCGCGTTGTCGCGAGCCATCCAGACCTGTTCGCCACGTTCGACCTCCGAGGTGCTGCCGCCCGCCGATGGCTCGCACGGCCAACCGCGGACCCCGTGCGTGGTGTCCTGCTCTTCGAATCCGTGCCAGCTTCACACCGCACGACCGTTCGGCGGCGCGTGCGTCGCCGGCGCACCTCAGTCGCGCCACATTCACGTGCCCCGTGAGCTATCGGCCGGTCGATAGTCGTAGCGCACAGGTCGCGTGAATCTGGCAGCGGCGGCCGGGCAAGGCGAACGCAACGGTTGGGTCGCGTGAATCTGGCCGCGGCGGCGGGGCAGGCCAGGGCAAGGCGGCGGGGCAGGCCAGGGCAAGGCGGCGGGGCAGGGGTAGGCGGCGGAGCGAACGCTGACTGGCGATGCGCAGGTTAATCGCCCAGGAACTCGCGCACGAGGTTCTGGAAGTGGTGGACGCCGTTCTCGCGGGTGGCGGAGAAGCGGCCAGTGTCGTACGAGCGCGAGCGGAGTCCACGCTGGACCTGCTCGCAGATGACGATGTCTTCCTGCTGGATCTCGTCGGAGAACGCGATCGTCTGCTGCATGGACTCCCAGCCCGGACCGGTACCCGGTTCGGCGAAGAACCACTCGAAGATCGTCAGGGTGCGGTCCACGCCCAGCGGCAGGATCACATTGGAACTCATGTTGTCCTGGTAGATGTTGAACATCGTGTTCGGGAAGAGCCAGTAGTAGAGGGCGCGCTCTTCCTGCCCCGGCTGCCGCAGGTAGCGGCGGTCGCGTCCCAGCTCCTCCCCGGGCTTGAGCTCACGGATCGGTGCGTGCTGCTTGGAGTAGTAGCGGAACTCCTCGACGCGGTAGGCGTCATAGTCGAGCTCACGGTACAGCTGGGGGTGCGCGATCGGCAGGTGGTACCCCTCGAGGTAGTTGTCGACGTAGACCTTCCAGTTGCACTCGATGACGTACTCGCGCCGTTCAACCAGGCGCATCGCATCGACGTCGTAGCCGGCATCGGCAACCTCCGCGCCGATGGCGCCCATCATCTCGCCCAGGCTCGGCGCCGCCGGGTCGAGGCAGACGAACACGAACGGGCCCCATCGGTCCACCCGGACCGGCAGCAGGCCGAAGTCCTCCTTGCGGAAGTCCTCCGTCGCATCCATCTCCGGGCAGGCGCGCAGCGTGCCGTCCAGGCCGTACGTCCAGCCGTGGTAGCCGCATTGGAGGCTCTTGCGGTTGCCCCGCGTGAGCGCGACCTGTCCGGCCCGATGGCGGCACACGTTGTAGAAGGCGCGCAGCCGGCCGTCGGTGCCATGGGTGATCACGATCGGCTCGTCGATGACGGTCACCGGGACGAAGTCGCCGGGGCGTGCGAGCTCGTCGGCGCGGGCGACGAGCTGCCAGGTCCGTCCGAACACGCGCTCCACTTCGCGCCCGTGGATCTCGGGGTCGAGGTAATACCGGGCGGGGATCGTCGAGGCGCGGGCGAGCGGTGTCGGAGGCCTCAGGGAGGTACTCATCGCGGCGAGTGTACCGACCCGCCAGCTCGCCCGGAACGGCGTGCAACCCCGGTCGAAAGCCACGTTTCCCTCGACAGGTCCTTGTCCGGACGGCTACATTGCGTGCTTCACGACACGTAGCCCACCGCACACGGCCAGCGTCAGAGGCCACACGGAGGATCGGAATGTTCATCTCGCCGCGGAAGGGGGCGATCGCCGGAATCGTCGCCGTCCTCATCCTCGCCGCCTGTTCAGCAAACAACAGCGGCACCAGCACGAACCCGACGGCCACGGAGCCGGCATCGGCCATGGCGTCGGAGTCCGCAATGGCATCGGAGTCGGCGGCACCCAGCGCGGTGGCCACCGTCCCGGCCGACCAGCTGCTCTTCGCCGGAGAGCTGCTGGTCTGCTCCGACCTGCCGTACCCGCCGCAGGAGTTCTTCGACGCGAGCGGCCAGCCGACTGGCTCTGACATCGAGATCGCGCAGGCCATTGCGCAGCGGCTGGGCCTCAAGCCACAGATCGTGAACAGTGTCTTCGATACGATCATCGCGGCGGTGACCAGCGGGAAGTGCGACATCATCGTCAGCGCCCAGAACCTGACGACTGACCGGCTCAAGCAGGTCAACATGATCCCCTACTTCAAGGCTGGCCAGGCGTTCGTGGTAGCCAAGGGGAACCCGGAGAACATCAAGACCCAGGACGACCTGTGCGGCAAGACGATCGGAGCGGAGACCGGCACGACGGAGGCTGATTTCGTGCAGGGCACCGGCGATTACGCCGGGGACGGCCTCAGCAAGCAGTGCACCGATGCGGGCAAGGCTGCGATCGACCTGAAGCAGTACGACAAGGACAGCGACGCTCTGCTCGCCCTCTCAAGCGGGCAGGTGGCGGCCTACTTCGCGGATTCCCCGGTCGCCGGCTACTACACCGTGCAGCACCCCGACCAGTTCGAGCTGTCAGGCGTCACGCTGGAGATCGCCAACGAGGGGATCAGTGTGCCGAAGGACAAGGCCGGGCTCGCGGATGCCGTCAAGGCTGCACTCCTGTCGATCATGTCCGATGGGACATACACCCAGATCCTGACCAAGTACGGCCTCCAGGACGGGGCCGTCACCGCCAGTGACGTGACGATCGTCACGCAGTAGACGGAGAGCGAGGAGCAATCGCACCGACGAGATGACTACCGCAGGACGTCGGTTCCGCACCCGGCCCGTGCCGCTGGCACTGGCCGGGTGCGTTGTTCTGGCGGTTGGCCTCGCCGGATGCAGCGGAGCAAGCAGCTCCTACCAGTACCACTGGGAGCTCTTCTTCAAGTCCCTCTTCCAGCCGGACGGCCTCATCCTCTCCGGCCTGTGGCTCACCCTCTCGATCTCGGTCGTGAGCCAGATCATCGGCGTGATCCTGGGAATCTTCGGCGCCGTTGGCAGACTTTCACGGTTCCTGCCATTCCGCTGGCTTGCGAACTTCTACGTGTGGGCCTTCCGCGGGACGCCGCTCCTGGTGCAGATCACGCTCATCTTCTTCGGATTGAGCGTCAGCGGCATCTACCGCTGGCCGCGTGCCTTCGACGTCTTCGGATTCCAACTCGGCAGCGCAGTCGTGGCGGGGATCGTTGCGCTGGGCCTCAACGAGGGCGCGTACATGACGGAGATCGTGCGCGCCGGCATTCTCTCCATCGACGCCGGCCAGCTGGAGGCGGCGCGCTCGCTGGGCATGACCTACGGCCTGGCCATGCGCCGCATCATCCTGCCCCAGGCCGCGCGCGTCATCGTTCCGCCGCTCGGAAACGAGTTCAACAACATGCTGAAGACGACATCGCTGCTCGTGGTCATCTCGGTCCCCGAGCTGTACGTGACCTTCAGTCGCAAGAACGCGCTCCTTTTCGCGCCATTCGAGCTGTTCCTGGCGGCGGCCGTCTGGTACCTGCTCATCACATCGATCTGGAGCATCATCCAGTCGTTCATCGAGCGGCGGCTCGGCCGGGGGTACGGGGCACAGGCCGAGCAGCCGGGCCTTCGGGCACGGATGCTGGGGCTTTCGCGCAGCCGGGACGGGCAGGGTGGCGCGCGCTGATGGCCGCCGAACGAGTGACGGCCGTCCCTGGGCACGACCTGCTGAGCGCGATCGGGGGCGTTCCGCGGCCGGCCGGCGACGTGGTCGTGGACGCGCGAGACGTCCAGAAGTACTTCGGGCGGCTCCACGTCCTCAAGGGCATCTCCATGAGCGTCAGTCGCCAGGAGGTCGTGGTCGTCATCGGCGCCTCCGGCTCGGGCAAGACCACGTTCATCCGGTGCATCAACCACCTGGAGAAGATCCAGGGTGGTCGGATCTTCGTGAACGGCCACCTGATCGGGTACCGCGAAAGCGGCTCCGGCAAGTTGGTGGAGGACCGGGAGCGGAACATTGCGAAGCAGCGCCAGGAGATCGGGATGGTCTTCCAGCGCTTCAACCTCTTTCCACACATGACCGCGCTGCAGAACATCATGGAGGCGCCAAGGCGGGTGCGGGGCATCGACGAGAAGGAGGCGCGGGAGACGGCGGAGGCGCTGCTGGAGCGAGTGGGCCTCGCCGAGAAGTCCGGCTCTTACCCCGCCCAGCTTTCCGGCGGTCAGCAGCAGCGCGTGGCGATCGCCCGGGCGCTCGCCATGAAACCGGCGCTGATGCTCTTCGACGAGCCCACCTCCGCGCTGGACCCCGAGATGATCGGCGAGGTGCTCGAGGTGATGAAGGAGCTCGCGCGCGAGGGCATGACCATGATCGTCGTCAGCCACGAGATGGGCTTCGCCCGCGAGGTGGCGGACCGGGTCGTGTTCGTGGACGACGGCCAGATCGTCGAGGAGGGTGAGCCAGAATCCGTCTTCTCCGCGCCGCAGCACAACCGGACCAAGGCCTTCCTGTCCAAGATCCTCTGACCGCAGCCGACGGCATCCCCCGGATTCACACCAGACGCCCCGTTGGCAGGGCGCGTGCCGGAACGGACGCCAGATTCACATCCCACGTGCGCCACGCGTGCGTCCGCGCCCTCCCCGTGCCAGGTTCGTGTGGAGCGCGCGTTGGCCACCGGCGAATCCACCCAATCGCCGGCCCGCGTGAATGTGGCAGGAGCAAACGGCTCTCGCGATCCGTTGCGCACACCCGATGGGAATCGGGCGAAGGGATATCCACGTGAGCGCAGTAGGGGCGCCTAATCACCTTGACCGGCGCGGCAACCGGAACAATGCTCACTGCGCCTCCAAGACGGTAGCCAGGCGGGGACGTTGACCTACATCGAAATCGACGCCGGCCAATGGCGCTTCCAGCTGCGGGTGGCGGCAGTCTGTGTTTGGCGGGACCACGTCTTGCTCCAAGGAGCAGTTGATGGCGACTTCTGGGTGCTACCGGGCGGGCGCCTGCTGCCACTCGAGCCCTCGGCGGATGCGCTGGCTCGCACGATGCGCTGGGAGATCGGGCAGGAGGTGACGGTCCAGCGGCTGCTGTGGGTGATGGAGTATGTCTCTCCGATGGGCGGCAGGCCGGTCCACGAACTCGGCTTCTACTACGCCACAGAGCTACCGGAAGACAGCCCGTTCTTCGACCTGACGCGCGACCACGCCGGCGTGGAACGCGGGCACGACCTTGTCCTGCGCTGGTTCCCAATCGAAGTCCTGGCAGAGCTGCCGATCTACCCAGACTTCTTGCGCACAGCTTTGAACCGCATGCCGCAGACCCCCCAGCACATTGTCCAGGTGGACATCACACCCCGCGACCTGAACAGTGACCAGTAACACGACTCCGTCTAGGGAGCCTCTGCCGGGCTGCTAGCGCTTGACCCCGTAGACCTGGGCGCGCGGCAGCCGGGCGGCCTCGGCCTCGGCGCGGACACGCTTGCGCGCGGGCCGCAGCGCCGCGGGCACATCTGCCGGCTTGCCGCCCTCGCGCTCGATCAGCCAGCGATTGCCCTTCTCCGTCAGCTCGGCGCCCCCGGCCGTCCCCGGCTCGATGAAGGGTGCATTCACGAGCCTGCGCCGATGGAGCCTCTCGACCGCGAGCTGCATCGTGAACGGCTCGACGCCCTGCTCCTCTGCGAGGGGCGTGAGATCCACGAAGCGGTTCGGGGTGCGACGCACGAAGCGGATGATCGCCGCGTCGAGCTCCTCCCCGGTCGGCGGCTCGGAGTTCGGCGGTGCCGCGTTCCGTTGCGCTTCCTTGGCGGCGGGTGTGGTGCGCTTGCGGGAGCGCGGAGTGGGGGTCGTCACGAACGCGAGGATAGCAGCCGGATCAGGACTCGGTGGGAACCGCTCGCAGGGCGACGGCGACCGGCAGATCCGTCGCGCGGCGCACGTCGTCACCCAGCCGCTCATCCCAGGCCACGCGCTCCGGCAGGCGGATCTGGCGCCGCGCCCCGGCGACGGAGACCTCCAGCAGCACGGGCAGCGGTCCGGGGTGCCCCCGCAGCAGCTCGGTCACTGCCTCGATGGCCGGGAGCAGGCGCTCCATGGGCACGCTCGACTCGAAGGCAACCTCGATCGTCGCCGCGCCGCTCGGCGCCGTCTGGAGCGGGACCGCCTCAGCCGGGGCGGGCGGATCGTCTTCGCGCTCGACGCCGGTCGAGGCCCCCTCGACGCCCGGTGCTCCTGACGAGGCACTGGCAACCCGCGGCTTCATGGGGCTGACCACGGCCACGCTCGCCTCCTGGCCCATTCCGGCGGCGGCGGGAACGCCGGCTTCGATCGCCACGGCCCCTGTCAATGGCTGCGCCATGGGGACCGGCGTCGTGGGGCGGTTCCAGGCTCCCTGGGCCCCCCCGCCGCCGTTCCCGTTACCGCCGTTCCCGTTCGGGCCGGGGCGGTTGCCACCCCAGGCGCCACGACCGCGGCCACGAAGCAGCCGGTCGCGCTCCGCGGAGAAGGCCACCGGTCCCATGCGCACCGCGTCGTCCCAGGCATGGACCGCCTCGCACAGGAGCTTCGCCTCCTCATCGCGATGGTCGACGCGCCCGCTGATCAGCACCACGGCGTCCTCGGCCCAGGCATTGGCCGTGTCGGCGAAGACCTTGGGGAAGACCACAACCTCGACGGTGCCCTGCAGGTCCTCCAGGTTCGCGACCAGCATCGTTGAGCCGGCACGAGTGATCACCCGTCTCACGCCCTGGAGGATCCCGCCCAGCGTCACGCGAGCCTGGTCGTCCTCCTCGGAGAGGTCGCCGGAGTAGGCGGTGACATACTCGGGGAGCAGTTCGGTGATCTCGCCGAGGGGGTGCTCGGTGAGGTACAGCCCCAGCAGCTCCTTCTCCCAGCGCAGCCGCTCCCGCTGCGGGATCTCGTCCTCCTCCGGGACCGATGGCGCCCCGTCCACGAGGCTCGCGGGCGGCCCATCCGCCGCCGGTGCGGCAAAGAGGTCGAAGAGGGTCCCCTGCCCCGCCGCCACGTCGCGCTGGTGCCGCGCGGCGGTGTCGAGGGCGACGTCCAGCCTGCCGAGCAGGCTGCCGGCGCCGCCCAGCGCGCGGAGCGCTCCCGCCTTGATGAGCGACTCGAGGACGCGCTTGTTCACCGTCCGCAGGTCGACCCTTCGCGCCAGGTCGTCGAGCGAGAGGAACTCGCCAGTCTCGTCGGAGAACTCCGAGCGCCCCTCGCGGGCGGCGACGATCGATTCGATGGCGCCCTCACCCACGTTCTTCACCGCCACCAGGCCGAAGCGGATCGCCTCGGGCACCCCGTTGCCGTCGGTCTCCACCGTGAAGAGGGCCTGCGAGTGCTGGACATCCGGCGCGCGGACCTCGATCCCCAGCCGGTGGCACTCGGCGACCACCCCGGCCACCTTCTCAGCGCGACCGCGGAAGCCGTTCAGCACGGCGGTCATGAACTCGATCGGGTAGTTGGCCTTGAGGTAGGCGGTCTGGTAGGCGATGAGCCCGTAGCAGGTGGCGTGGGCCTTGTTGAAGCCGTACCGGGCGAACGGCTCGAAGGCGGCGAAGACCTGGTCAACGATAGCGGGGCTGATCCCCTTGCGCTTCGCGCCGGCCTTGAACTTGGCCTCGTGCTCGTGGAGGACCTTCTCCTTCTTCTTGCGGATCGCGTAGCACAGGTTGTCCGCCTCGGGCCCGGTGTAGTCGGCCATGGCGATGGCGGCGGTCATGATGTCTTCCTGGTAGACGAAGATCCCGTACGTGTCGCGCAGGGCCGGCTCCAGCGACGGGTGCAGGTACGTCACCGCCTCCTCGCCGTGCTTGCGGCGGATGTAGCTGGGGATGTTCGCCATCGGTCCCGGACGGAAGAGGGCCACCATGGCAGCCAGGTCGCGGACCTCGGTGGGCTTGAGCTCCTTCACGTAGCGGCGCATCCCTGCGCCCTCGAGCTGGAAGACGCCGGTCGTCTCGCCGGTCGAGAGGAGCTCGAAGGTCCTCGTGTCGTCGAGGGGCAGGTTGTCGACGTCGATCGTCACCCCCCGGTGCCTGGCGATCAGCTCGACCGCATCGGCCAGGATGGTGAGGTTGATGAGGCCCAGGAAGTCGAACTTCAGGAGGCCCAGCGCCTCGCAGGCATGCATCTCGAACTGGGTCATGGTGGTGCGGCCGTCGGTCGCACGCTGCAGGGGCATGATCTCGGTCAGCGGCTCGCGGCTGATGACGATGCCGGCCGCGTGGGTGGAGGCGTGACGCGACACCCCCTCCAGCTGCTTGGCGACGGTGATGAGCCTGTCCACCCGGTCATCGCCGGCGATCAGCTCGCGCAGCTGCGGCGACGTCTCGATGGCCCGGTCCAGGCTGATGTTCAGCTCGTTGGGGACCGCCTTGGCGACCCGGTCCGCCTCCGCGTAGGTCAGGCTCATGGCCCGCCCCACGTCGCGGATGGCGGCCTTGGCGCCCAGGGTCCCGAAGGTGATGATCTGTGCGACGCGGTCGTCGCCGTACTTCTCGGTGACGTAGCGGATCACCTCGTCACGGCGCGAGTCCTGGAAGTCGATGTCGATGTCCGGCATCGTCACCCGGTCGGGGTTGAGGAAGCGCTCGAAGGGCAGCCCGTACTCGAGCGGGTCGACCGGGGTGATCCCCAGCGAGTACGTCACGATGCTGCCCGGGGCGCTCCCCCGGCAGGTGGTCATGATCTCCTGCTCGCGAGCGAAGCGGGTGAAATCGGCCACGATCAGGAAGTACGCGGAGTACCCCATCCGGTCGATGATCCCCAGCTCGTACTCGAACCGATGGCGCACCGCCTCCGGGATCGGCTCGCCGTAGCGCGCCGCGAGTCCGCGTTCGCATTCCTTGCGCAGCCAGGTCGTCGCCGTCTCGCCCTGGGGCACCGGGAAGTGCGGCAGGCGCAGCTGGTCGAACTCCAGGCGCAGGTCGACCATCTCCGAGATGCGCAGCGTGTTGTCCATGGCCTCCGGCAGCTCCCCGTTGAAGAGGCTGCGCATCTCGGCCGAGGACTTGAGGTAGAACTCGTTCGTGTCGAAGTGCATCCGGCCCGGGGTGTCGAGGTTCGCGCCGGTCTGGATGCAGAGCAGCAGGTCATGCGCGTCGTGCTGCTCCGGGACGGTGTAGTGGGTGTCGTTGGTCGCGACCAGCGGCAGGTTCATGCGCCGTGCCAACTCGACGAGCTGGGGGTGCAGGCGGACCTGGTCCGGGACACCGTGGTCCTGGACCTCCACGAAGTAGTTGCCCTCCCCGAGGATGGACCGATACTCGTCGGCCGCGCGCTCCGCGGCCTTCTCGTCTCCCTCGCCAAGGCGACGGAGCAGCTCGCCCGACAGGCACCCGGACAGTCCGATGAGCCCCTCGCTGTGCGCGGCCAGGAGCTCCTTGTCGATGCGAGGGCGGTAGTAGTAGCCGTCGAGATGGGCGCGGGTGATGAGCGTCATCAGGTTGCGGTAGCCGGTCAGATCCTTCGCCAGCAGGACCATGTGGTACGGGTTGGCGTCGATCCGCGGCTCCTTGTCCGTGTGACGCCGGGGGGCCACGTAGGCCTCGACGCCGATGATCGGCTTGATCCCGGCGGCGGTGGCCGCCTGGTAGAAGGGGATGGCGCCGTACATCGCGCCGTGGTCGGTGAGGGCGAGCGCGGGCATCCCGGCCTCGGCAGCGTGGCGCGTCATCTCCCCGATGCGGGACAGCCCGTCCAGGAGGCTGAACTCCGAGTGGACGTGCAGGTGGACGAATGAGTCGTTGCCGGGATTCGGGGGACGCTGGGTCACCCGGCCATGCTACGCGGGTCCAGCGGTCGGGTTTGGGCGCTTCCTGCGCGGCTGCCGGGCCCGTCGAGACGCACCGCTTGACATAGCCCGTTATACAACCGTATAGTTGTACTAATGGTGATCCCTCTCGACCATGACCGCCTCTTCGGAGCACTTGCCGATGCCACCCGTCGCGACATCGTGCGGCGTGCCATCGACGGGACGGAGGGCGTCGCCGAGTTGGCCGGCCACTACCCGATGAGCTTCGCGGCGGTGCAGAAGCACGTCGCGATCCTGGAACGTGCCGGACTCATCACCAAGCACCGCATCGGCCGCCGCAAGGTGGTCCGCACCCATCTCGAGGGGCTCCGTACAGCAAGGCGCCTGCTCGACCAGTACGAGGAGCTGTGGCGCGAGCGGATCGACCGCATGGCCGCGCTCATCGCCGACACTCAGGAGACCGAGCCATGACCGTCACCGCCGTCACCAAGGACCCGAAGGGCCTGTCCATGACCGTCACCGCCGAGTTCGCCGCGACGCCGGAGCGCGTCTGGCAGCTGTGGGCCGATCCGCGCCAGCTCGAGCGCTGGTGGGGGCCGCCCACCTACCCTGCCACCGTCACCTCGCACGACCTGCGCCCCGGCGGCCGGGTCGAGTACCACATGACCGGGCCGGAGGGAGATCAGCCCCACGCTTACTGGGAGGTCGATGAGGTCGATCCACCACGCCACATCTCGTTCCGCGACGGGTTTGCGAACCCGGACGGCACCCCGAACGACGAGTTCCCGACCACCTCGGCGCAGGTCACCATCGAGCCGGTCGACGGCGGGAAGACCCGGATGTCGATCGAGAGCCGCTTCCCGAGCGTCGAGGCCATGGAACAACTCCTGGCCATGGGCATGGAGGAGGGCCTGCAGCAGGCCGTTGGCCAGATCGACGCGATCCTGGCTGACGACGCCTAGCCAGTTGATTCTCAGGCCCAGAGGCCGTATCTCGAGGAGACGCATCGTGACCGCGACCGTGCTGACCACGCACACCCTGGACGTGCCGGGTGCCACGCTCACCTATGACCTGCGCAGGAACGAGGAAAGCACGCTGCCGCCGTTGCTCATCATCGGTTCCCCGATGGGCGCGGCCGGGTTCGTGACGCTCGCCGGCCACTTCGCCGATCGGACCGTGGTCACCTACGACCCGCGCGGGGTGGAGCGCAGCACCAAGGCCGACCCGACGGCGGAGTCGACGCCCGACGAGCACGCGGACGACCTGCATCGCATCATCGGCGCGCTCCGCGCCGGTCCGGTGGACCTCTTCGCGAGCAGCGGCGGGGCGGTGAACGCGCTGGCGCTGGTGGCCACGCACCCGGAGGACGTTCGGACGCTGGTGGCCCATGAGCCGCCCGCAGCCTCCGCCCTGCCCGATGCCGACATGGCCGTCGCAGCCTGCCGCGACATCCAGGAGACGTACCATCGTGGCGGCTTCGGCCCGGCCATGGCGAAGTTCATCGGCCTCGTCAGCGCCCAGGGGCCGCTCCCGGCCGATTACCTCCATCGGCCGGCGCCCGACCCGGCGATGTTCGGCCTCCCCGCCGGTGACGACGGCACGCGCACCGACCCGCTGCTCCAGCAGAACATCGTGACCTGCAACGCGTACGAGCACGATTTCGATGCGCTGCGCGCAGCTTCGACCCGGGTCGTGATCGGCGTTGGGACGACCTCGGCCGACGGGTTGGCCGGACGGGGCGGGCTGGCCGTGGCTGAGCGACTGGGGATCCCGGCGGTGACCTTCCCCGGCGGCCACGACGGGTTCCTGGGCGGCGAGTACGGCGGCATGGGCGAGCCCGATGCCTTCGCGAAGACCCTGCGCGAGGTCCTGGCCGGAGAAGGCTGAGTTCGCATCGTCGCCGCGCGCCCCGGCAGGGGTGGCATGGGCGGCGGGATCAGCCCCAGATGTCGACAAGCGGCAGCCCGTTCCGGGAGAAGACCTCGTTCAGCTCGGCCACGTGGTAGACGTCGTGGCTGAACACCCGCTCGATGACGAAGCCGCGCGTATGCACCCTGCCGTCGCCCCACTCAGGGTGGCTGATCACGTCGTCGAGCATCTCGAGGGTCCAGGTGTCCAGGCAGCGGTCGATGATGCGGTAGGTCGAATCCAGGGCTGCGGCCAGTGCCTCCGGACCAAGCACGTGCTCGAGGTCGTCGTCGCCGGGGCAGTTCCAGGCGGCGTTCGGGAACGGCGTCGTCTCCGCTCCCGGTTCGCCGGCGAAGTCGCAGAGCCAGAACACGCGCTGGCAGGCGACATGACCGATCGTGGCCCACAGCGGCCATCGGTCCACGGCCGGCACGATCGCGAGCTGCGCTGGAGTCAGCGCGGCGACAGCCTCCCGCAGCCGCCGGTTGAGCTCGGGCCAGGTGGGAAACGCCGGTCGGATCGGAGGTGGGTTCATGGCCGTTCAGGCTACCGTGCGGTGCGCGCAATGTGCGGTACCGCTGCTCACGTCCCGGCCAGCTCCTTCAGGATCCTGGCGATGTGCCGCAGGTGACCGCGCTCGTGGCGGGCCATCCAGTCGCCGTAGTACAGCGTGGTGTACTCGAACACCCGCCCCACCATGTCGGTCACCGTGGCCGTGCGCTCCCACGCCTCGAGCGGCGCCGGTTCCAGGACCCGGAGAAGCTCCGCGCGCTGGCCCCGGAAGACCTCGAACGTGACGCCGAATGGCATGTCCATGTAGGCGTCCTGGTTGCTGCGCGGCGACCTGCCCTTCCACGCTGGATGGTCCTCGCCCAGGATCCGGAGCATGTTCCCGCCGAGGATGTCGTGGCAGGAGCGCAGGTGGGCGAGCTGGTGGCCCGCCGACCAGCCGTAGTCGGTGACCGTCGCGAGGTGCTCGGCAGGGACGCCGTCGGTCATCGCCTCGAGCCGTGCCACCGTGGTGCGCAGGATCTCCAGGGTCTCGTCGACCGTGAGGAGTGTCGTCATTCCCGACCCCGGGTGGTCGCCACGTCGGCCTCGTTTCCGGCGGGATCCGCGAGCGTCCACCAGGCGGGTGCGAAGTCATCGCGGACGAGGCGGCCGCCCGCGGCGAGCGCCGCGCGGACCCGGGCCTCGGCCTCCTCGTACGGGACCCAGATCGCAACATGGATCGCCCCTCCGCCGTCCGGCCGGGGGCTCTCCATCTCCTCGAACCAGAATGCCGGCCCGCGATCGTGGGGATCCACGAGATCCTCGTCCGGGCTGTCGGGGCGCGGCTCGTAGCCGAGGACCGCCCGCCAGAACGGCAACACCTCGGCGACAACCGCGGCGCCGGGGATGACCAGCAGGCTCTGGATCGCGGCGGGGTCCGCGACGAGTCCCCGATCGCGTGCCACCCTCGAGATGGCAAGCGCCAGGTCCAGATCGCGCCGGCTCAGCCCGTAGTGAGCCTGAGCGACCGTGAGGAGACGCATGGTCACGCCGCCGGACCGGATGTCGACTTCCGGAGGGTGGCCGGCGTCGTCGATGCCCTCGGCGATCGCCTGCACGAGGGCGGCGCTGGCGGCGAAGGACGGGGTGGCAAAGAAGGCGCAGGCGCCCTCGGACACTACCCGCCAGTCCGCGGTGCCTTCCGCTTCACTGAACTCGTCCGCGGTGATCGGGTCCGTCGTGTCGGTCATGAGGCTCCTCGCATTCCCTCACCTCGCCGCGCACCTGCCCGGCCCGGTCTCACGATAGGGGCTTCATGCTGCCATGCCTCGTCAGTATCGGCATTGCATCATTGGCCATCATCGTGCAGGCCATGCGGAGGGGCCACGATTGCAGCTGGGAGTGACATGAGCGAGAAGCAAGCGACGGTGCCGTCACCAATCATCCTGGTACCCGGATTCTGGCTCGGTGCCTGGGCATGGGACGAGGTCGCCGGGATCCTGCGCGGTGAGGGTCTCGATGTCACCGCGCTGACCCTCCCCGGCCTCGAGTCGCGGGACAGCGACCGCACTGCGATCATGCAGTCCGACCACGTCGCGGCCGTCTGCGACGCCATCCGCTCGAAGGACGCTCCCGTGGTCCTGGCGGTGCACAGCGGCGCCGGCTACACCGGGTACGCGGCGAGCGATCGGGTGCCCGAGCGGATCGCGGCCATGGTCTACGTCGACACCGGTGCGGGCACCGGGGCGATGGACGCGGAGTTCTCTGGCGACGAGCATCCGCTGCCCGCCCCCGACGAACTTGCGAACAACGAGAACCTGACCGGCCTGAGCGAGGCGCAGCTGGCGGCGTTCCGCGAGCGGGCCGTGCCGGAGCCAGGTGGGGTGCTCCGCGAGGCGATCGAGCTCACCAACGACGCACGACTCGGGATCCCGTCCACCGTCATCGCAACCGGCTACACGTCTGACGAGTACCGGGAGGCGGTGAGGGCGGGCTACGGGTTTCTCGCGGGGCTCGCCGATCTCCAGCAGCTCACATACGTCGATCTGCCCACCAGCCACTGGCCGATGTGGTCCCGTCCCACCGAGCTGGCATCGATTATCGGCGGGATCGCGAAGCGGAGCAGACGAGCGGAGTCATGACACGGCGACTGGCGCGCTGAGATCCGCGTTCCGACGCTCCTGGCCCACGCGGGCGCGGCCCTCGCATGGCTGGCGGAACTCTTGCCCTCACGCGACGACTCCCCGGGGTGACGCCAGGCGCCACAATGGGGCCGTGCAGGAACGCCGCGACAGTATCGACTCGGTCTCTGGTCCGGAGGCGACCGTCCGGACCCCGCGCAACCCGGTGTATGCCCTGTTCGTCCTGAACCAGCGCATCCGCGGCCTGCTGGCGCTGGCCATGCGCGACGCACCGCTCCGATCCGACGAGTACGGCGTGTACAGCGCGGTGTTCGCGGCCGGCAGCCTGACCCTGACCCAGCTTGCACATTCGACCGGCATGCCGCTCACGACCGTCGCGGACTACGTCCGGACCATGGTCGAGCGCGGCCATCTCGTGCGGCAGCCGAACCCCTCGGACGGGCGGAGCATGCTGCTCAGCCTCTCCCCCGCCGGAGACGAGACCGTGCGACGGGTGATGCCCGTTTTCACCCAGGCCGTGCGGACCATCTATGACGAGCTGGCCGTACCGCCCGACGAGGTGCTCGCCGCGCTCGATGCCATGGCCATTGCCGCGGAGCAGGCCATGGGGCGGCTCATGGCCGAGGAGCCCACCTGAGGCGATCCCGCGGCCGGCCCTAGGACCGGATGGCTCTATCGGGCCATGGCCCGGTGCAGACGCCTCCCCTAGGGTCGATCCGATGGAGGCCTCGACCGAATCCCTGCTCCATTCATCTGGCGTTGCCGCGCGCCTCACCGCGCCGTTCGCCGGCACGTGGCGCGCACCCCGCATCGTCGTGGCGCCCATCCTCGCGGGTGCCGCGCTGGTGCTCATCCTGGCCACGGCCGGTCGGGCCGAGCTCGCCGTGCCAGGGACGGGCTGGACCCAGTCCCTCGGCCTGGTTGCCGGGCTGGCCGCGGTTGCAGCCATCCTGCGAGGCGCCTGGACCGCCGAGGACCCGTTAGACCGCCGCGTCCGGGGCATGCTCGGCGCCACGGCCGTCTTCTACACCGTCGCCCAGCTCATCCACCTGGCTGCCGCGATTGGCGAATTCGAACCCCCGATCCTCTTCGAGGCTGTTCCGATCGGCGGGCTCCTGCTCACGGTCGCGGTCTGCTGGTACCTCGTCCTTCGCGGGCGCTTCAGCCGCACCGAGCAGATCGCGGTGGTCCTTGACTCGGCCGTGGTCTTCTGCACGGTCGGTGCCGCCAGCCTCGTCGTCCTGGGGAACCAGGTGTCCGACGCCCGCGGCGCAGCCGCGCTCTCGTACACGGTCGTGTTCGCCGCCGCACTGGGCGCCACGGTGATCCTGAACCTGGCGATCACCCCGCGGCGCTTTGCCGGTGGCTGGCTCGCCATCGTGGCGGGCATCTTCCCGCTCGTGATCGGGTCCGCGTGGGAGCTCCAAGCCGCGGGACACGGGCTGGAACCGTATGCGGTGATGGAGAGCGCCGGGGCGCTGCTCTGCGCGTACGGCGCCGCGACCTGGTCATCGAAGCCGGACCCATCACAGCGGTTCCGCGTGTTCGCCAACCGGATCCGGAGCTGGCTGCCCGTGGCCGCCGTTGGGTTTGCCCCGGTGCTGGTCGTCACCAACGAGCTGATCCTCTCCGACCGGGGCGATCAACTTGGCGGTCTCGCGGCGGACGCCATGCTGGCCCTGGTGCTGATGCTCTGCGTCATCCGCCAGACCATGCTCCTGCGGGACCGTGACCACCAGGCCGCCGATGCACGCGCCGCGGCGGACCGCGAGAGCTCGCTGATGGGTGATCTTCGCGAGTCCGAGCAGCGCTTCCGGTCGCTTGTCACCAACTCGTCGGACGTCTTCCTGATCGTCGGCCCGGACGGGACGATCTCGTACCAGAGCCCGGCCGTCGAGCGCGTGCTGGGCTACAGGGCTGACGACCGGCTCGGACGCCAGATCTTCGAGGTGACCCACCCGGACGACATCGGCTTTGTGCAGGCGACCATCGGCGACCTCCTCAACCGCCCGGGAGCCCAGAGCACCATCGAGCTCCGAACCCGGCACGCGGACGGTTCGTGGCGCACCGTGGAGGCAACGGGCCGCAACAAGCTGGACGACCCGTCGGTGAAGGGCATCATCGTCAACTACCGCGACGTGACCGAGCGCAAGCGACTCGAGGAGCAGCTGACGCATCAGGCCTTTCATGACCCGCTCACCGGCCTCGCGAACCGGGCGCTGTTCAGCGATCGCGTCGACCATGCCATCCGTCGGCGAAGCGCCGAGCAACGCGTCGCGGTCCTCTTCCTGGATCTCGACGACTTCAAGACGGTCAACGACAGCCTGGGCCACGGTCCCGGGGACCTGGTGCTGCGGGCAGTCGCCGAGCGCCTGGTCGGGTGCCTTCGCGACGGTGACACGGTCGCGCGCCTGGGCGGCGACGAATTCGCGGTGCTCGTCGAGGACGCGGCTCCCATCGATGCACAGACGGTCGCCGGCCGCGTCCTGCGGTCGCTCGAGGACCCGTTCGAGGTGGCCGGCAAGCAGGTGAGGCTGAGCGCCAGCGTCGGCGTCGCGTTCGCCACCCCGGAGGGCGACGCTGATGACCTGCTCCGCAATGCGGACGTGGCGATGTACACGGCCAAGGGCGGGGGCAAGGGCGGCATCGCGCTCTTCGAGGCCTCCATGCACGCCGCGGTCGTCCTGCGCCTCGAGCTTCGTGGGGACCTGGAGCACGCACTGGAGCGGGGTCAGCTCAGGCTGCGCTACCAGCCCGTGTATGACCTCGCCAGCGGGGCGCTGGAGTCCTTCGAGGCGCTGCTCCGCTGGCGGCATCCCGAGCGCGGCGAGATCCCACCCGACGATTTCATCCCCATCGCCGAGGAGACCGGCCTGATCGTCCCGATTGGCCGATGGGTGCTGGAGCAGGCCTGCCGGCAGGCGCAGGCATGGCGCGATTCGGGCCACCCTGACATCGCCGTGAGCGTCAACCTGTCCGCGCGGCAGCTGACGGAGGCGAACGTCGTCGACCGGGTCGCCGAGGCACTCTCCGGGACGGGGCTGCCGGCGGAGAACCTGGTGCTGGAGCTGACCGAGTCCGCCATGCTCCAGGACGACCACGGCCTGCTTCGGCGACTGAGCGAGCTGGGCGTGCGGCTGGCGATCGACGACTTCGGCACCGGGTACAGCTCGCTGAGCTACCTCGCCCGCTTCCCCATCGACATCCTGAAGATCGACCGCTCGTTCATCGCAGAGCTCGGGACCGATGGCGAGGACACCGCGCTGGTCCGCTCGGTGATCCAGCTCGCGGCTGCCATGAAGCTGTGCACCGTCGCTGAAGGGATCGAGCGGCCCGAACAACTGGATCGCGTGCGGGAGCTGGGTTGCCAGTCAGGGCAGGGATTCCTCTTCGCCCGTCCGATGAACGCGATCCGGGCAACGGCCCTCGTGTCGGATCGGGCACCGCTGGCGGTGGTCACGGCCGCCGTGGTGGCCGATTCAGCAGTCCTCGAGCCGACCGGCTGATCGGGCGGCCGCCCCGGCAGTCCCAGCCTGTCGCCACCCCGCCGCTCGCGTCGCGTACGATGCGCGCCATGCTCCATGACTACCGGGGTGCCTCGGCTTCCAGCGTCGAAGAGGAGACGGGGGCCGCGATCCGCGACGCCGACGCGCTGATCGATGCCGCGATCGGCTCGGCCGGCGCCCCATCGTTCGACGCAACCCTGCGACCCATCGACCTCGCCTGGGCGCGCGCCGCGGAAGCCTACGGCCGGGGCGCCTTCCTGGGCCAGGTGAGCACCGACGCCGATACCCGATCGGCAGCCCATGCGGCCGACGAGCGCCTGACGAAATGGCGCGTCGCACTGGCCTTCCGGAGGGATCTCTACGAGGCGGTCGCGGCCTTCGCGTCGACGCCGGAGGCCCAGAACCTCACCGGCGAACGGCGGCGCCTGCTCGACTTCTGGCTGCGGGACTTCCGTCGGGCGGGCCAGTCGCTTGCGCCGGAGGTTCGCAACGAGCTCTCCGGGCTCCGCGAGCGGCTCGTGGAGCTGGAGGTCGCCTTCGGACGCAACGTCAACGAGTGGAACGACGGGATCGAGGTGGGCCCGGAGCAGCTGGACGGGATGCAGAAGAGCTACGTCGAACGCCTCTCGCCGGGCTCCCGCGAAGGGACGTGGCGCGTGAGCCTGGATTCCCCCGATCTCGTCCCGTTCCTGGAGCAGTCGCCGGATCGGGACGCGCGCCAGGACCTCTACGTGCGCTTCTGGAGCCGTGCAGTCGCGCTGAATCGGCCGCTCCTGCAGGAGGCGGTGCGCATCCGCAATCGCATGGCCGAGCTCCACGGGGTGCCCTCCTGGGCGCACCATGCCCTGGAGGTCAAGATGGCGGCTCACCCCGAACGGGTCCGCGCCTTCTACGGGGAGATCCTGCCGGCCGTGTCGAGCGCCGCCGGGCGGGACGCGGCGGCGATGCAGACGCTCCTCGAGCGCGACGGCGGGAGCGGCCGGGTGGGCGCGTGGGACTGGCGCTTGTACGACTTTCGCCAGCGCCGGGACGAGCACGGTGTGGACGCGGTTCTCGTCAGCGAGCATCTGCCGCTCGACCGGGTGATCGACGGCCTCTTCTCGATCACGGCCGAGGTGTTCGGTCTGCGCTACCGACGCGTCGAGGGAGCAGCGGCCTGGCATCCGACGGTCGAGCTCTACGAGATCCTCGACGCGGCCAGCGGCGAGCTGCTGGCGCACTTCTACACCGACCTGTTCCCGCGCGCGGACAAGTACAGCCATGCGGCCGCCTTTCCCCTGGTGGTGGGTCACCGCCGTGCCGATGGTGGCTACCAACGCCCGGTGAGCGCCATCGTCGCCAACCTGACGCCGCCCGGCGGTGGGCGCCCCTCGCTTCTCCGACACGAGGAGGTCGAGACCCTCTTCCACGAGTTCGGGCACATCCTCCACATGTCGCTGACCCGCGCCGAGTCCGCCCGCTTCTCGGGGGCCGAGACGGAATGGGACTTCGTGGAGGCCCCCTCGCAGATCATGGAGCACTGGACATGGGAGCCCGCAGTCCTCGGCCGCTTCGCGCGGCACTACCTGACCGGTGACCCGATGCCCGACGCGCTCGTGACGTCGATGACCGCGGCGCGGAACCTGAACGCTGGTCTGCGCGCGGCAATCCAGGTTTTCTACGGCAGCATGGACCTTGCCATCCACGCCGGGGAAGCGGAGCCGAACCTCGACGAGATCATGCGCGCCGCATACGAGGTCACCCGGCTTGACTACCCCGAGGGGACCTTCATGCTGGCAAGCTTCGGTCACCTGATGGGAGGCTACGACGCCGGGTACTACGGCTACCTGTGGGCCGAGGCGCTCGGCGACGACATGTGGGCGCGGTTCGAACGCGACGGAATCCTCTCGCCGGCGGTTGGGGCGGCATACCGGCGGGCGATCCTCGAGCCCAACGGGTCGCGCAGCGGTGACGAGATGTTCGAAGACTTCGTGGGCCGCGCACCGAGCACCGACGCGTGGTTGCGCTACAAGGGCTTCCGATCCTGATTCGCCCACGGCGCCGGATCACGGCGGCGCGGGATCAGCGCCAGTCCGAGCACGACAGGCAGCCGCGGCGCGCCCGGTTCAGCCCAGCAGGCGCAGGACCTGGTCATGCAGCAGACCGTTGCTGGCCAGCGCCTCGGGTCCGGCATGGGAGGGGTCGCCGGCGAAGTCCGTCATGCGTCCCCCTGCCTCGCGAACGACGAGCGCCGGTGCCGCCAGGTCCCACACCGTGGGGCCGACCTCGACCATGACCTCTGCCGATCCCTGCGCGACGAGCATGTAGCCCCAGAAGTCGCCGAATCCCCGGTCGCGCCAGGCTGCTGCCACGAGGCGGCGCAGGCCGGCGCCGCGGTCGGCCACCTCGATCGACCGCAGGGTGGAGAACACGACCTGCGCTTCTCCGAGACCGGCAACGGCTGACACACGGATGCTCCGCTCCTCGCCCGCGACGCGGGTCGCCGCGCCGGCGCCGAGGCTCGCATACCAGCGCTGGCCCAGCGCCGGCGCCGAGACCACGGCGGCCACGAGCGCACCGGCGCGCTCGACCGCGATCAGCGTCGCCCAGATGGGGATCCCGCGCACGAAGTTGTGCGTCCCGTCGATGGGATCGATGATCCAGCGGGTCTCACCGTCGCCCGCCTCGACGCCAAGCTCCTCACCCAGCACGCCGTGCGTCGGGAACGCGGCCGCGATCCGATCGCGCAGCAGCGCCTCGATGCCCGTGTCGGCCTGGGTCACGAGGGTGTGATCGTGCTTGGCGCTGATGATCAGCTCGCCGTGGAAATATCCCAGCGCGACGGGGTCGGCCGCATCGGCAAGGCCGTGCGCGAAGGCGAGCAGATCGGCCGGGCTGTCGGGCACCCCCGCATCGTCGCACGATGAGTAGCATGGCGGGATGCCGAACCGCACCCTCGCCGACCTTGCCGACGACTACTGGGATACGTTCCTCGCCGTGAACCCGGTCCAGGGCACCGCGCTCGGCGACCATCGCTACGGCGACCGCCTCGGGCCCATCGCACCGCACGAGCGGGCCGCGCTTCGCGCACGCCTGGCGGCCCTCGCGGCGCGTCTCGACTCCGTCGAATCCAACGGCCTGAGTAGTGAAGAGGCGCTGACCCGCTCGTCGCTGCGCCACGCCATCGCATCCGACCTCGCGCTCCTGGATGCGGACCCGCACACCTACACGGTCGACGCCATGAGCGGTCCCCAGGTCAGCTTCCTGAATATCGCGTCGCTCCAGCCGCTGCGCGACGAGGCCGATGGCGCCGCCCTCCTGGTCCGCTGGCGCGCCATGGCTCCCTGGCTCGACGAGTCCATCGCGCGACTGCGGGCGGGCCTGCAGGATGGTCTCTCCCCCATCGCGGTATCGGTGAGGCGCGTCATCGCCCAGCTCGACGAGACGCTCGATCGGCCGATCCCCGACTGGCCGCTCAGCGAGCCGGCGCACGCGCACCACGAGTCCTGGCCTGATGCCGCGTTCCGCCACTTCGCCGACGAGGTGCTCGGGGTGGTGAGCCACGAGATCCGGCCCGCCTTCTCCCGCTACCGGGCGTTCCTCGCCGATGAAGCGCTGACGAAGGCGCGCGATGAGGCGCACGCCGGGCTCGGGAACCTCCCCGGCGGCGTCGAGCAATACGCGGTCATGGCGCAGATCCACACCACCACCGACCTGACCCCCGGGCAGATCCACGGCATCGGCCTGGCGGAGATCGAGCGCATCGACGCCGAGATCGCCGAGCTGGGCGGGCGTGTGCTGCACACCGCCGGCCTGGCCGACACGCTCGCGGTGCTGCGCGCAGACCCGACCCTCACCTTCGCGAGCGGGGCCGAGATCATGGCCGTCGCGGAGCGCTCGCTGCGCGCCGCGGAGGCCGCGGTCCCCACCTGCTTCGGCCGCGTGCCGCGCACCCCGTGCGAAGTCATCGCCATGCCAACCCACGAGGAGCAGCACTCCACGATCGCCTACTACCGCGAGCCGGCGGCGGATGGTGGGCGCCCGGGCCGTTACTACGTCAACACCTTCGCCCCGGAGACGCGGCCCCGCTACGAGGCGGAGGCGCTCGCCTTCCACGAATCGGTGCCGGGGCATCACCTGCAGATCGCCATTGGCCAGGAGCTGCAGGACCTGCCGACCTTCCGCCGCCACGCGGAGGTGACGGCCTTCATCGAGGGGTGGGGCCTCTACTCGGAGCGTCTCGCCGACGAGATGGGCCTGTACACCTCGGACCTGGACCGCATCGGGATGCTCAGCTTCGACGCCTGGCGCGCCTGCCGCCTGGTGGTGGACACCGGGATGCATGCGCTCGGCTGGTCGCGCCAGGCAGCCATCGGATTCATGACCGAGCACTCCGCCCTTGCGCTGAACAACATCACCAACGAGGTGGACCGATACCTGGGCTGGCCCGGCCAGGCCCTGGCCTACAAGATCGGCCAGCTCGAGCTGCGCCGCCTGCGCGCCGATGCCGAGGCTGCGCTGGGCCCCCGCTTCGACGTGCGCGCCTTCCACGACGCGCTCCTGGGGCACGGCGCGCTCCCGCTTGCCGTGCTCCGCGACGCGGTGGCCGCCGACCTGGGTCTTCCCTCGGGGTAACGGGCCGGCTCAGGAGCCGCGCGGACGATCGTCTGCAATAACCGCGAACTGCGTCGATTGCTGGAGCGTCCCGAGGACCTGCCCCGCCGCCAACCGGTGGGCCCATTCCACGTCGCGCAGCCGCTCGATGCGGATCGCGTCCCAGCCGGCGTCAGCGACGAAGCGCAGGACCGGACGGACCGAGCGCTGGCGCGCGAGGGGAAGCCGCTCCAGGAGATCGGGGTCGTACTCTCCGTGATGTCCGGCGTGGTGCTGACCACGCGCGGCGCGAACGCGCTCGGCGAGCATGGTTCGGGCGCGGTCGACGACCGTATCGGCACCCCACAGGCCTTCGAGCAGCAGGAGCCGACCTCCCGGTGCCACGGCGCGCCAGGCGGCGAGCGCGGCATCAGGTTCCGGCATGGTCCACAGGACGTGTCGCTCCACCACCGCGTCGAAGGGACCGGGCGGCGGCTCCTCGGCAGGGCCGACCACGAACTCGAGGTCCAGGCCGCGCTCCTCGGCCTTTGTGCGCGCCCGGGCCAGCATCTGCTCCGAGAGGTCAAGGGCCGTGACCCGATACCCGAGCTCTGCCAGGAGCAGCGAGATCGCCCCGGTGCCGGCGCCGGCGTCGAGCACGCGGGCCCCGGGGGGCGGGAGCAACCTCAGGAGGGCGGAGCGCCAGGCGGCCGCCTCCACCGGATCGGTCATGGCGTGGTTCGGGACCTCGTCGTAGACGTGGGCATCCTCGTCCCACCAGCGACGGATCTCGTCGCGCGTTCGCTCTCGTGGCTGCGGCGTCACATCGTCACCTCTCTCCCAGCTGTCGGCGCAACTCCTCGTTGACGAGGCGCGCATCCGCGCGGCCGGCAGTCTGCTTCATCACCTGTCCCACCAGGAATCCGTAGATCTGCTGCTTGCCGGCGCGGAACTCCGCGACCTGCGAGGGGTGCTCGCGGACGACGGTGGCGACCGCTTCGGCGATGTAGCCCGCGTCGCTCACCTGCCCGAGGCCCTCGGCCTCGATGAGGGCCCGGGGTGACTCGCCCGACTCGAAGACACGGGCCAGGACAGCCTTGGCGTTCGTGCCGGAGACCCTGCCCGCCTCGACATCCTCGACCAGTTCCGCGAAGCGGGCCGGTGGAAGAGCCACACCTGAGGCACGGAGCCCGTCCGCCGCATGCTGGTTGAGGAGACGCGAGAACTCGCCGGTGACCCAGTTTGCCGTGCCCGCGGCGCTCGCCCCGGCGGCAACCGCGTGCTCGAAGTAGTCCGCCAGGGCGACATCGGCGGTGAGAACGCCCGCGTCGTATGACGAAAGGCCCAGGTCGCGTTCATACCGTTCGCGACGGGCAGCGGGCAGCTCCGGGAGGCGGGTGCGGATCTCGTCGACCCAGGCCTGCGACGGCCGCAGTGGCGGCAGATCCGGCTCCGGGAAGTAGCGGTAGTCGTTCGCCTCCTCCTTCGAGCGCTGCGGGATGGTGTGCCCGTTCGTCTCGTCCCAGCCGCGGGTCTCCTGGAACAGCCGCTCTCCGCGGCCGAGCGCCTCCGTGTGGCGCGCGACCTCGAACTCCATGGCGCGCTCCAGGGATCGGAACGAGTTGAGGTTCTTGACCTCGACCTTGGTCCCCAGCGTGTCGGATCCCGCCGGCCTGATCGAGACGTTCCCCTCGATGCGCATGCTTCCCGCCTCCATGTCGGCATTCGAAGCGCCGACATAGCGCAGGATGTCGCGCAGGGTCTCTCCGTAGGCACGGGCCTGGGCCGGCGACCGGATGTCCGGCTCGGTGACGATCTCCATGAGCGGGATCCCGGCGCGGTTGAAGTCGACGAGCGTGAATCCGCGGCCGCCGTGCAGCAGGCGGGCGGTGTCCTCCTCGAGGTGGGCGCGGGTGATGCCCACCATGACCTCCACGTCCTCGGACGCGACCGGCACCGCCAGCCGCCCGTTGCTGCTCAGCGGCAGGGCGTACTGGCTGATCTGGTAACCCTTGGGGAGGTCGGGGTAGAAGTAGTTCTTGCGCTCGAAGCGCACCGCGTCGGTCTCGATGTGGCAGTCAAGGGCGAGCCCGGTCAGGATCACGAGCTCGACGGCCCGACGGTTGATCACCGGGAGCGTACCGGGCAGGGCCAGGCACACGGGGCAGACCCGGGTGTTGGGCTCGTCCGGCTCCCCGTCGGGCGGCGACGTCCGGCACGAGCAGAACATCTTCGACTCGGTCCGCAGCTGCGCATGGACCTCGATCCCGATGATCGTCTCGTAGCGGGTGCTCACGGCCATGGGCCCGATTGTACCGGCGCCGCCGGACGAGACGGAGACCCGCTATCCTGCGCGGCATGAAGATCGGTGAATGGGACGGCATCGGCCGGGCGCGGGCGCTCATCGCCCACCAGCTCGGTGAGCTCGACGCCCACGAGCTCGCGGCGCACGTCACCGTCCACGACAACGGGCGGCAGCGGATCCTGGTCGCGACCGACATCGGCCTCCTCGACTTCAGCTGGGGTCCGAACAACACGGACCCTGACGCGGTCTGGTTCCTGCGCGGCGGCCTGACCCGCTGGACGAGCGTCAAGGGCCTCCGCCTGCAGACCGATGCCCAGTTCGACCCGGTCTACGAGAAGATGCAGTCCATCTGGCGGCTCGTGGCCGAGGACCCCAAGATCGAGCTGTCGGCGACGAGCGAGGCGCCCGATCCCACGGACCGGTCACTGCCCGCACTCCTGGCCTTCGCGCGGGCCTGCGTCGAACGCGCAAGCTGATCCTTCCTGTCGCCGGCTGGCAGGAATGGCGGCGTAGGATCGGCCCATGCACGACAGCGGATCGTTCGACTACAACGGTGGCGGCCTCTACTACGAGGTCGACGGCGACGGGCCACCGCTCACCCTGATCCATGCCGGCGTGGCGAACCTCCGGCAGTGGGATGAGCAGGCGCCCCACTTCGCCGAACGGTATCGGGTCATCCGCTACGACACGCGAGGCTTCGGACGGACGACCACCGGGGATGTGCCGTTCTCGAATCGGGGCGACCTCGCTGCCCTGCTCGATCACCTCGGGATCGAGCGGACCGCGGTCCTTGGCACGTCCCGCGGCGGATCCATCGCCGTGGACTTCACCCTCGATCACCCGGATCGGGTGAGCGCCCTCATCGCCGTGGCGTCGGGCCTGGGCGGGTTCGAGGTCGAGCCGCCGGCCGATGAGCAGGCCCTGTGGGACGAGTACGACCGCCGATACGACGCGAAGGACTGGGACTGGATCGTGGACACGGAGACCGCCTTCTGGGTGGACGGCCCACGGCAGCCATCGGATCGCGTGAGCCCCACCATTCGCGACCTGGTCCATGGGTGGATCGCGGAGAGCTACCGCGACCACGGCTCGGAGGATCCTGTGCCGGATCGGCTGCAGCCGCCCGCCGTCCATCGACTCGGCGAGATCGCGGTTCCCACCCTGGTCATGGTCGGCGACCTCGACGAGCAGGCCACCGTCGAGTCGTGCCGCCGCCTGGCGCGCGACATTCCGAACGCCCGGCTCGCGCTGTTCGAGGGGGCGGCGCACATGGTCAACCTGGAGCAGCCCGAGCGGTTCACCCGGCTCGTGCTCGACTTCCTGGCCGATGCCCTCCCGTCAGAGTCCCGGACTGAGGCGCCTGCGAGCTAGCCCTGCCCAGCGGCCTCGGTCCGGCAGCGCGCCACGAACCCCTGCATGCGGTCCATGGCCTCGACGATCTCCTCGTAGGCCGTCGCGTAGCAGGCCCGGACATGGCCGGCGCCGGATGGGCCGAACGCCGTTCCCGGCACCACGGCCACGCGTTCCTCGGCGAGCAGCCGCTGCGCGAACGTCTCCTCGTCGAGGCCCGTCGCATCGGTCACGTTCGGGAAGCAGTAGAAGGCGCCCTTGGGCTCGAAGCAGAGCAGGCCCATCCGGTTCAGGCGATCCGTCATCAGACGACGACGGCGGTCGTATTCGTCGTGCATGGCCACCACGAACGGCTCGCCGATCCGCAGAGCCTCCACGGCGGCGAACTGGGCCGATGTCGGGGCGCACATGATTCCGTACTGGTGCACCTTGGCGATCCCGGTCATCAGCCCCGCCGGAGCAGCGACGTAGCCGATGCGCCAGCCGGTCATCGCGTACGCCTTGGAGAAGCCGCCGATGAGGATCGTGCGCTCACGCATCCCGGGCAGGCTGCTGAAGGCAGCGTGCACGTGGTCGCCGTAGACGAGCCGATCGTAGATCTCGTCGGAGACGACCAGCAGGTCGTGACGCTCCGCCACCTCCGCGATGGCTGCCAGCTGCTCGCGCGACAGCACCGCGCCGGTCGGGTTGTTCGGGTACCCGAGGAAGATGGCCTTGGTCCGCGGGGTGATGGCCGCCTCGATCCGCTCCGCACTGACCTCGAAGCTGTCGGCATCCGAGGTGCCGATGCGCACCGGCACCCCGCCGGCGAGCTGGATGCAGGGCGCGTAGGCCACGAAGCTCGGCTCGTGGTAGATCACCTCGTCACCGGGATCGAGGATGGCCCGCAGGGAGGCGTCGACCGCCTCGGACGCACCGACGGTGATGATCAGCTCCGCCCGTGGGTCGTAGTCGACGCCGTAGCGGGTCTGCAGGTGCTCGCTGATCAGCTCACGCAGCTCGATCATGCCGCCGTTGGCCGTGTAATGCGTCTCGCCGCGCTCGAGGCTCTCGATGGCGGCGCGGGTGATGGGCTCCGGCGTCGTGAAGTCCGGCTCGCCGATGGTCAGGCTGATCACGTCGCGCATCTCGGCAAGCATGTCGAAGAAGCGCCGGATGCCGGACGGGGCGAGCGTGCGAACGCGCTCGGCCAGGAATGCCTCGGTGGGGCGGCGGGTGATGCTCACGGATGGAGTGTACCGCCGTGGGGGAGCCGCTCCCCGGCCTCGACTCGCACCGCCAGCCGGTTACCCGTCGGCGGGAGCGGGCAGGTTGCGTACGGCGAGAAGACGCACGGTGGGTTGTATGCGAGGTTGAAGTCGACCTCGACGCTCCGGTCGGTCTGCACCTGCCCCGTCACCAGGAACCGGCCGCCGCCGTAGGTCTCCTCGCCGTTCGTCCGGTCGGCGAAGATCAGCCAGAGGTGCCCCGGCATCGACTCGAGGGCATGGAGCCGATGGCGCTGGCCGGCGATCTCGAGCTCCACGTCGCCGGGGGTGGGCTCCGGGACCAGGTCACCCACGACGTCCGGCACGACAATGGTGGACCCGGGCTCGGCCGGGTCGAGGCGCCCGACCACGCGCCATGCCGGATCGACGGGGAAGCAGTCGATGCCCGAGAACCCGCGCAGAGCAGGGGCCGCAACGTCCTTGACCCGCACCCCGAGGCGTCCCTCGCCACGGCGGATGACGTGCAGTCGCAGGGATCCGAGGGCGACCACGGTCGGGCCATCGTCGGCCGTGTCGTCGAGCAGCTCCAGCCCGTCGGCCGCAGTCGCACCCTCCACGCTCAGGCCGGCACCCGGCTCCGGGTGGAGGTGCACCACGCCGTCGTCGACCGTGAGCGTTCCCGCCCGCGGCGGGAGGGCGTCGGCATCGGATCGCAGCACGATCCCGTTGGCCGCATCCGACCCGAAGGTCGTGCGGCCCGCGTCCAGCCAGTGCAGGCCGACGAGGCTGAGCCAGCCCTCCGGGTCGCGCAGGCCGGCTTCCCGGCGTTCGCGCATGGTCTCGATCCGCGCGGCGTGTGCCGCGACCTCGTCGGCGTCCATCATCGGCCCGTCTGCGGGGGCAGGAAGATGAGCGTGGGCGCCGTCCCCGGCCCAAGACGAACGTACGTCGCCGGCCCGTCGTTCACCGGGTTGCGCGGCACGCTGCGGCCAGCCTCCGGGCTGCCGTCCAGCGCGACGGCCACGGGCCCCTCGCCGAACCGCGCCAGGCACGCGGCGGCATACCCCTCGGTGGTCGGCTGGGCGAGCACCAGCATGCTCCGCTCGAGCTCGATCCGGCGGCATTGGGCGCCGAGCACCTCGTCCGCACCGACGTCGCGCCACGCGTCGCCGACGACGGGAGCGAGATCGGACACGGCGCGGTCCGCGTCCAGGGTGGCGACCACCAGTCCGCGCGGGGCCTCCGTCCAGTCGTCCACCGGCCGCGGAAAGAGCCCTGCCGGCGCGCCGTCCGGGATCTCCGGGAAGAGCGGTGCGCCGCGCAGGCCCCACCACAGGATGCGCGACTCCGCGCCCGGCTCGGCGTAGAGCCATTGCGGGAAGAGCTGCGCGCCGCCCTCGCGGAGGATCCTGTTCAGGACCCCCTGCTCGGGAACGGCCAGGCGGACGTGGCTGATCTCGGACATCGGTCCCGGACAGGATAGTCCGACTGCGCCGCGACGATCGTCACAGTGGCGGCCATTGCCGACCTGACGCGCCTCAGAGCCTGGAAATGATCTCCGACCGCTTCGCCCGGTACTCGCGTACCGTGATCAGCTTGTCCTCGCGGAGGGCCGCCAGCTCGGCAAGTGCCCGGTGGATGGTGCCGCGCAACGGCTCCGGGTCATTGTCCAGATCGACGGTGGCCTCAGCCGGTTTCGTTGCGGGAGGAGCCGGCATGGGGGCGGTCTCCTGCGATGGCAGCACCCCCCCGACAGCGGCCGAAACCGCATCGTGCGTCTCCCCGGAGTAGAGGCGGGTAACGTGCCGGGCATTGACGATGAGGACCGGGAGCCGGCTGTGGAAGGTCGGCTCGTCACGACGAGCCAGGTCGACCTCGGTGATGGGAACGAAGACACGGCTCGAGCGGAGGAGGTAGTCGCCCACCTGCGCGCCGGGCCGCACGTGGATTCGGCCGTGAACCTCGTACGGGCCGAACTCGAAGTGGATGCCATGCACTCGTCGATGCAGGCGCAGGTGCCGACCGACGGGCAGCGCCGGCGGGACCGCGAAGAGGATGTCGTCCACTGAGTAGCGCGCGCGACCCGATCCGGCATCCGGCTCGGGGAGTGCGGCCTGTGGCTCGGAGAGCGCGACCTGGACGGGACCGATGAGCTCGATCTCCGCACCCCGGTTCATCCAGTCGCTGGTCCGCTCGCCCTCGGGAGCGATCCAGCCGCGGACCCTGTGATCCGCGGTGATGATCTCGAGCTCGGCCAGCGCGGGCCAGACCGGCGTCTCGCCGGCCGGAGGCTCCGGCTTCTCGTCGACGTCAGTGTGTCGTCGCCACGCGAGCGTTGTCACTGGGGCACCCCCGAGGTCAATGGCCTGCGCGCATCGGGCCGGCATCCCCGACCCTGTCCGCGACCCGAAGTCTGTCAGGTCGGGGGACGACAGCCAACGGTACCAATGGGCGATAGGACTCAGGACCGTGCGGCGCCCGGCTCCGGGCCGGCCCAGAACTCCTCGGCCCGGATCGCTTCCGGCGGCAGGCCCATCTCCAGCAGCAGGCTCCGGGTCCCGCTGATCATGCCCGGGTTGCCGCACAGATAGGCCACGCTGTTCGTCGGATCCACGTCGAGATCGGCCCACCTGCCGGCCAGCACCGCTCCCAGGCGGCCAACGGCGCCGGTCCAGCCGACGCGTTCGGCAGCATCGGGCCGTGACACCGCAGGGAGGTAGGTGACCCCCGCACCGAGCTGTGCGAGCCGATCGTGGTAGGCGATCTCGTCAGGCCTGGAGGCGCCCTGCACCACGACGATGCGCGGGGGCCGGCGCGCGGCGCGCAGGGACGCGATCATCGACATGAATGGCGCGATTCCCGTTCCCGTGGCGATGAAGAGATGCGTCCGCGCATCATGGGGAAGCAGGGTGAAGAGGCCCTTGGGCCGGCCGATGCGCAGTCGGGCTCCGGGGCGCAGCCGCCACAGGTGCGGCGTGAGCGCGCCGGCCGGTACGCGGCGCACGAGAAACTCGATCTCGGTGCCCTCCCCCGCCGCTGAGGCCGCAGAGTAGGGTCGCTGCACCAGGCGCCCTCCGCAGTGGACGCCGATGGCGAAGTACTGACCGGCTTCGAACGCCGGCAGGCCGTCATCGGGTCGCACACGGAGACGGCGCACGGCTTCGGTCAGGTCGACGGTGGCCGTGAGGGTCGCATTGGGTGCCGGTCCGGATGGGACGGCCCGAGCCGGCAGCGGCGGCAGGCCGCGCTGCGGCGCGAGCACCATCGCCGTCAGACGCTCGGCACGAGGCGATCGACGACCGACCGCGCCGCGCCCGGGTCGCGATACCACGCCGCGTCCACCCACGCGAAGTCCGACCACGCGCCGGGCAGCTGGTCATTCCGGAGGATGGCCTCGTTCGGGCACGCGCTGGCGCACGCACCGCAGTCGATGCACACCTCCGGATCGATGTAGAACTTGCGGTCCAGCCCGGGTTCCGCGGTGATGCAGTCGACCGGGCAGACGGCGACGCAGGACTGGTCATTCTGGTCGACGCAGGGTGCCGCAATGACGTAGGCCACGTGAGCTCCTCGTGTGCGGGATTCCTGCTCACTCTGAGTCATCACCGCACCGAAACGGGTTCAGCCGGCCTGCGGAACCGGTCTCGTCCGGTCACGGATCCCGGGCCTCTTCGCCCCGCGATCAGGGTCCATCCGGCCCTCCCAGCCACCCGCCGCGCGGACGTACACCAAGGATCATGGACGTCCTCACCGATACCGCGACGCCGCCATCCGTCTCCCCCGGGACTGCCGCGGGCGCGACGACCAGGCGGAGCGTCGAGCGCGCCCTGCTCCGCGAGGTGCTGATGGGCGCACAGGACAACCTCACCAACGTGCTGGCGGTGGTGCTCGGTGTGGCGGTCGGAGCCGGACGCGCCGATATCGTGGCCCTCGCCGGGCTCGCAGCGGGCATTGCCGAGGCGATCTCGATGGGCGGCGTCCTCTACACCGGGACCCAGGCCGACCGCGATCTGGATGCCCAGGCGGCCCGCGAGTCGGCGACGGTGGCCACGCCCGACGCGACGGCGCGGCCGCGGCTGACGCCGTTCAAGGCCGGGGCTGTCACCTTCGCGGCCGGCATGGTCGCGGGGCTCGTCCCGCTCGTGCCGTTCATCGTTCTGCCGCTCGTGCCGGCCATGGCGGTCTGCATCGGGATCTCGATCGTCGCGCTGTTCGGCCTCGGGACCTGGACCGCGTCGGTGACCGGCCGCTCGCGTGTCCGCGATGGAATCCGGTTGGTGCTCATCGCCGGGACCGCAGCCCTGGCGGCTGCCATCGTCGGCGCCATCCTGCGCATCGACTGAGGCGGCTCCGGCCGCCTCGCTAGCGATCCGCGTCGAGCACGGCGCGGATCCGCGCCGCCGTGGCGGCCAGCTCCGGGTCCGGCGATCGGTCCGGGACGATGGGCGGACGGAACCGATCTCGCGGCCAGCGGGGCACCACGTGCAGGTGGACGTGGAAGACGGACTGGCCCGCCACCGCCCCGGTGCTGTGGAACAGGTTGATGCCCCCGGGACGGAACGCGGTGTTGACGGCATCGGCCATGTGCACCGTCGTTTCCATGAGCGGCCCGGCCAGATCGGACGGGAGATCCCACAGGTCGGTCACGTGCCGGCGCGGGATGACGAGGACGTGGCCGCGAGCCAGCGGCGCGATGTCGAGGAAGGCCATCGTCAGCGGGTCCTCGTAGACGACCTCCGCCGGGGCCTCGCCGGCGGCGATGGCGCAGAAGATGCAGCTCTCAGCCACGCGCGGTGGGCGGGCGGAGGTGGTCGAACCCGGCGGCCGCCTCGTAGGCGGCCGCGACGCGGAGGACCATCGGTTCGTCGAAGGCGCGGCCGATGACCTGGAGCCCGACGGGGAGGCCATCGGAGAGGCCGCACGGCACGCTGATCCCGGGCAGGCCGGCGATGTTGACGGGCAGCGTGCAGGCGTCGTTGAGGTACATGAGCAGCGGGTCGTCGATCTTGGCCCCGATCTTGAATGCCACGCTGGGTGAGGTGGGCGCCAGGAGGGCATCCACGTCGGCCAGGACGCGGTCGAACTCCGCCTTGATCAGGGTGCGGACCTGCTGGGCCTTGACGTAGTACGCGTCGTAGTAGCCCGCGGAGAGGGCGTACGTGCCGAGCATGACCCTGCGCTTCACCTCGGGACCGAACCCGGCACCGCGGGTCTGCAGGTAGTTCTCCAGGAGGTCGTCCTCGCCGGCATTCAGGCCGTACTTCACCCCGTCATAGCGGGCCAGGTTGGCGCTCGCCTCGGCCGGGGCGATGATGTAGTACGTCGCCAGGCCCTTGTCGGTGGACGGCAGCGACACCTCCACGATCTCGGCGCCCAGACCCGCCAGGACGTCGATCGCAACCCGCACCGCCCGCTCGACACCGGGCTCCATGCCGGCCACGAAGTACTCCCGGGGCACACCCAGGCGCAGGCCGCGGATCTCCCCGTCCAGGGCGGCCACGTAGTCCGGGACCGGCACGTCCACGCTCGTCGAGTCACGCGGATCGTGGCCGGCCACGGCGCCGAGCACCATGGCGCAGTCCCGGACGGAGCGAACGAGCGGGCCGCACTGGTCCAGGCTGCTGGCGAAAGCGACCATCCCGTAGCGGCTCACCCGCCCGTACGTCGGCTTCATGCCCACGATGCCGCTCAGCGACGCTGGCTGACGGATACTCCCGCCGGTGTCCGTCCCGAGCGCGAAGCACGCCTGGCCTCCGGCAACCGCGGCGGACGAACCCCCGGACGAACCGCCCGGAACGGTCGTCTCGTCCCACGGGTTGCGCACCGGTCCGTAGGCCGAGTTCTCGTTCGACGAGCCCATGGCGAACTCATCGCAGTTGGTCTTGCCCAGGAGCACCGCCCCGGCGGCGCTCAGCCGGTCGTCGACCGAGGAGGCATACGGCGAGCGATAGCCCTCCAGGATCCGCGATCCGGCCGTGGTGGGCAGGCCGCCTGGAATGGGCGTCCCGTCGTCGTCCAGCGCCCGGGTGACGAAGATGTCCTTGAGCGCGTACGGCACGCCGAGCAGGGGGCGCGGATCCCCGTCGGCGCGTGCCCGGTCGGCCGCCGCCGCGTCCGCCAAGGCTCCCTCCTCGCGCACCGCGAGGAACGTGTTGAGCCGCTCCGCATCCCGGGCGACTCGATCCAGGCAGGCGCGGGTGAGGTCCACCGAGCTCACCTCCCGGCGCTCGAGAAGCCCCGCCACTTCGCCGATGGTGCGGTCCGCGAGCGGCAGGGATGCCGTGTCGGTGCCGACCATGCTTCAGCGCCCCTCCTCGAGGACGACCGGCACGCGCACATGGTCTCCGTCTCGCAGGGGCGCGTTGGCGAGCGCCGCGTCCCGGGCCAGCCCGGGCCGAGCCACGTCGTCGCGCATGACGTTCTCGAGCGGGATCACCTGTGCCGTGGGTCCGACCATCGAGGTGTCCACCTCGGCCAGCACGCCGACCGCCTCGAGGATCGAGTTGAGCTGGGTCACCATGCGCTCGACCTCGGTATCGGTCAAACCAAGGCGCGCGAGGATCGCCACGTGCTCGACGTCGGCTCGCGTGATCATGCCGCGATGCTAGCAGGCTACGATTCAGCGGCCGATGTCCGAGCAACGCGCGACACCCCAGGTCCGATCCGTCCCCGTTGAAGGCGGCCGACTCGAGCTGCTCGAGCTGCCCGGCGGCGCGGGGTTGCCGCTCCTCGTCCTGGGCGGCGTCGAGATGGGGCTGCGCCCGCTGGAGCGCACCGAGCACGTCCTGCTGCGACGCTGGGAGCACCGAGCACGTCGTCGCGGGGTGACGGTGATGGGCCGCCCGATGCCGGATGATCCGCGCGAGGCTCCCCTGCTGTTGCATCCGCGGGTCATCGCCGACGCGGTGGCCCACGCCCTCGAAACGCTGCGCCACCCTGTCGCCGTTGAGGCGGAGTCCGGGGGTGGACGCATCGCCCTGTGGCTGACGGTGGACCATCCCGAGCTCGTCGCTCGGCTCGTGCTGGTGTCGGCGGCCTCGGAGACCCCGGCCCGCTCCCCGATGGCGGAACGCCTGGGTCGGTGGGTCGTCCTCGCTGAAGCCCATGACTGGGGGCGCCTGTTCTCCGGGTTCGCGCTCCAGATGCGCCCCGCCGCGAGCGGCGAGCGTTCCGACTCGTTCACCGCGGCGGCCCGGCTGCAGCCGCGTCCCTCGACGCCGGAGCGCTTCATCGCTGAGCTGCGAGCAACGCTGGACCCCTCGTCATTCGTCACCCACCGGCTGGACGAGATTGGGGTGCCGACCCTTGTGGTTGCCGGCGGGCGCGACCAGGTCGTGCCTGCTGATCGGTCTCGACAGGTTTCCGACGCGATCCCCGGGGCCAGGTTCGTGCTCGACCCGGAGTCCGGTCACACGGTGCGCACCTCCTTCGCCGGCTACGACGCGCTCGTCGAGGCGTTCCTCGCGGAGGGCGACGACGCCACGGTCCGGGAAGGTTGACCGCGACGATGACCATCGGCCGATGACGGCGAGCGCCGCCGAGCGTCAGGAGGCCGCTGGGCGCTGGGCGCAGCTGGCCATCCTCTCGTTCGTCGTGCTCTGCGCCCTCGGGACGTGGTTCAGCGCCGCCGCCGTTGCGCCGGTGCTCTCGGCAGAGTGGAAGGTGTCCGGCCTTGCGATTGCCAGCCTCACGATCGCGGTGCAGCTCGGCTTCGCCGCCGGCGCTGTCCTGCTCGCCGTGCTGGGCGCACCCGACGTCCTGTCGGCGCGAACACTCATGGCCATCGGCGCCCTGACCGCGGGCCTCTCCACAGCGGGGTTCGCCCTCTTCGCCGATGGCCCGCTCGCAGCCATCCCGTGGCGGGTTCTGACCGGGATGGGAGCAGCCGCGGTCTACCCGGTCGGCATGAAGGTCCTCGCGGGCTGGTTTCGCCGAGACCGGGGTCTGGCCGTTGGCACGCTGATCGGGGCCATCACCGTCGGCTCCGCGCTGCCCCATCTGCTGCGCGCGGCCGGGACCCTCGTGGCCCTGGACTGGCGGAGCGTGATCCTTGCCTCCGCGGCCATATCGCTGCTCGGGGCGCTGGCCGCGGCGATCGGGGCCCGTGAGGGTCCCGGCAACGTGCCCGCCGCGCGGTTCAGCCCGCAGGTCGCCGCCGCGGCCCTCCGCGAGCGATCGGTTCTGCTGGCGAACGTCGGCTACCTCGGCCACATGTGGGAGCTGTTCGCCATGTGGAGCTGGATCCCCACGTACCTCGTCGCGGCACTCGCCGCCACCGGCGTGACGAGCCCGGGCCTCGCGAGCCTCGGGGCGTTCGCGGTCATCGGGTCGGGAGGGATCGGCTGCGTCGTAGCCGGCGCGCTTGCCGACCGCCTCGGCCGCACGGCGACGACCATGACCGCCATGGGGTTGTCGGGATCCTTTGCCATTGTCACCGGACTCCTCTTCGGCGCGCCAGCCTGGCTCATTCTCGCGTCAAGCTTCGCCTGGGGGATTACCGTCGTGGCCGACTCCGCGCAGTTCTCAACCGCGGTGAGCGAGCTCGCCCCGCCCGGGACAGCCGGCTCGGCCCTTACGCTGCAGACGGCGTCGGGATTCCTGCTCACATCTGTCACGATTGTCGCGGTGGGGCTGCTCAGTCCGACCGACGAGAACGGGTGGCGTCTGGCATTCGCGATCCTCGCCATCGGCCCCGCGATAGGCATCCTCGCGATGTGGCGACTCCGCCGCCTCCCGGAGGCGGAGCGCATGGCCGGCGGCCATCGGTAGCGGCGAACAAGGAGGCATGACATGACGGATACCGGTGCCGGGATTGCGGAGGCGATCGGCGCGGCTCGCGAGTGGCTCGCGGTCCATCCCGACCAGGCTCGCTACACGGACTCGCCCGCCGTGGCCGCCATCGACGTCGGGCTGCACTGCTCGGTGAGTGGCCCAGATGGAGCCACATTGGCGACAGACATGCCGACATCTGTCGGGGGAGGCGGCGGCGCTCCCAGTCCCGGATGGTTCCTGCGAGCCGCCCAGGCGAGCTGTGTCGCCACCCTGCTGACGATGCGCGCTGCGTGGACAGGCCAGACGCTTTCGAACCTGACGGTCACCGTGGACAGCGAATCGGATGACCGGGGGATCCTGGACGTCGAAGACGGCGTTCCGGCGGGGCCGCTGACGACGTCGATCCGGGTCCACGCGGACGGGGTCGGCGCCGACGTCCTCGGTGAGCTCGCGGTGTGGGCCGTCGCCCATTGCCCGGTCACCGACGCGGTGCGCCGCGCGGTGCCGACTGCGGTGAGCGTCGAGATCGGAGCCTGACCTACAGCTCCCTCTGCTTTCCTGCCAGCAGCCGCCGGAATCCTTCCTCGTCGAGGACCGCGACACCGAGCTTCTCGGCCTTGGTCAGCTTGCTGCCCGCCTTTTCGCCGGCCACCAGGTAGTCGGTTTTCGCGCTGATGGATCCGGCCGCGTGACCCCCGGCGGCGCGGATCGCCTCCTCGGCCGCGGAACGGCTGTAGCCGGCGAGGGTGCCGGTCACGACCAGGGTCTTCCCGCTCAACGGACCGATGGCGTCCGCCCGCTCCGCGGCGGCACCCGGTGCCGGCGCCTCGGCCACGACCCCGGCCTCCACCAGGTTGCGCAGCGTGTCCCGGGTGTGCTCGTGTGCGAAGTAGCCGGCGATCGCCTCGCCCACGACAGCGCCGATCCCAGGAACGGCGGTGAGCTCGTCGGCCGTGGCACCCTCCAGGCGCGCCACGGCGCGACCGGTCCAGGCGGCCTCCGGCTCGTCGTCCTCGCGCAGGGTCTCGCTCGCGATCCAGGCGGCGAGGTCGATGGCCGTCTGCTCGCCGACGTGGCGGATGCCGAGCCCGTTGATGATCCGGGCCAGCGGGCGTTGCCTGGCGGCCTGGATCGCGGCGAACAGGTTCTCCGCGCTCTTGCGGGCGAATCGGTCCAGGCCCTCCAGGGTCTCGACGGAGAGGTGGAAGAAATCGGCGGGCTCACGGACGAGCTGGCGGTCGACGAGCTGGATCACGACCGCGTACCCGGCGCCCTCGATGTCCATCCCGCCGCGGCCCGTGAAGTGCAGCAGGCCGCCGACCCGTTGCGCCGGGCACCACGGGTTCGGGCAGCGCCAGACCACGCCGCCCTCCTCGCGCTCGGCCGGCGTGTCGCAGACCGGGCAGCGCCCCGGCATCTGCCACTCCCACTCCGAGCCGTCACGGGCCTCGACCACCGGCCCCACGACCTCGGGGATGACGTCGCCGGCGCGTTGCAGGACCACGGTGTCGCCGACGCGCAGGTCCTTGCGCCGGATCTCGTCGATATTGTGGAGCGTGGCGTTGCGCACCGTGGTCCCGCCTACGAAGACCGGCGTGACGTGCGCCACCGGGGTCAGTGCCCCGGTCCGCCCCACGTAGACATCGATCGCCTCGAGCTTCGTCGTGACCTGCTGCGCCGGGAACTTGTAGGCGGTCGCCCAGCGCGGCGAACGGGACAGGAAGCCCAGGCGTTCCTGCTCCGCGAGCGAGTCGACCTTGATGACGATGCCGTCCGTCTCGTAGTCGAGGTTGTGGCGCGCCTCGCCCCACTCCTCCACGTAGGCGATCACGTCGTCGAGCCCCTCGACCCGCCGGATGTTGGGGTTCACCGGGAAGCCGAGGCGCTTCACGAGCTCCAGCGACTCCCAGTGCGAGGCGAGCCCCTGCGCGCCCACCAGCTGGTAGCACCAGACCGATAGCCTCCGGCCGGCCGTGACCCCCGGGTCCTTCTGTCGCAATGTCCCCGCGGCCGTGTTCCGCGCGTTGGCGTAGAGCGGCTTTCCCGCCTGCTCGAGCTGCTCGTTGAGCTCCGCGAAGGCACCGCGCGGCATGTAGACCTCGCCCCGGACCTCGAGGGTGTCCCCGGGGGGCTCCTCGCGGAGGCGCAGCGGGATGGCGCGCACCGTGCGCAGGTTGGCGGTCACGTCCTCGCCACTCGTCCCGTCGCCCCGGGTCGCGCCCAGGACGAAGGCACGGCCCTCGTACCGCAGCGAGATCGCCAGTCCGTCGATCTTCAGCTCGCAGACATAGCGCACCGGCGAATCCGAGTCCGCAAGGCCCAGGCCGCGGCGGACGCGAGCGTCGAAGTCCCGCAGCTCGTCGAGGCCGAAGGCGTTACCGAGGGAGAGCATCGGGAAGCGGTGCCGCACCTCCGCGAACCCGGCCTGCGGGGCAATGCCCACCCGCTGGGTGGGCGAGTCGGGGGTGACGAGCTCGGGGTGCGCAGCCTCCAGCTCGCTGAGCTCACGGAGCAGGCGGTCCCACTCCCGATCCTCCATGGTCGGGGCATCGAGGACGTAGTAGTCGTAGTTCGCCTGCTCGAGCGTCGCGCGGAGCTCCGCTGCGCGGGTCGCGGGATCGGCGGTCTGCTCAGCCATGCGCGGTCGATTCTAGGGGCAGCGCCCGCGGGCTACTCGTCGTCGGGTTCGGGATCCCCGGTGAACCAGGCGCGGAGGTGCGCGGAGTGCTCCGCGTAGTGATCCGGCCCGTCGTAGCGGACCACCTGCTCGACGGTGTCACCGTTGCCGAGTACCAGGTCCAGGATCTCCGGATCCAGGCCGGCGAGCGCGGCGCGGAACGCGGTGAAGGCCGTCTCCTCGCGCTCGGCTGCCGTCATCGGCGTAAAGCGAGACGCATCGGAGAAGACTTCGGCGTTCATGGCATCGGTGCGAGCCGTGTCGTAGTCGAACTCGGCACCACGGCCGGAGGTCGCCAGCGCCAGGGCGGAGAACCCGTGCTCGGCCCAGAAGGCCACGTGCACCACGAGGTCGCGTGCGCTCCACGCCCCCACGATGCCCGGCGTCGTGGCCAGGTCGGCATCCACGTCGTCAACCGCCGCCCGAAATGCCGCCCGGGCACGGTCGAGATCAGCCAGCAGGGCTCCCCGGCGATGCGCGTCCATCGTCAGGCGTGGGAGACGCCGCGACGAGGCAGCACCTCGAGGACCTCCTGGGCGTGGCCACGATAGTGGTCGGCCCCGTCGTCGCGGATCACCTGCAGGATGCTGTCGCCATAGCCGACCTGCTCGTCGAACCAGGCCGGGTCCATGCGGCGCACGCGGTCGAGGAGCGCCTGGTACGCGGCCTCTTCCCGTGCACTGGCCGTGGCCAGGTCGCTCTCCCGGGCCACACGGGCCACGAGCGCGTTGCGCTCCTCGACATCCAGCTCGGCGTCGCCGAACTCGTCGGTCCGTCGTTGCTCGGCGTGATGGAGCGCCTCGGCGGCGTGGCCGGCCCAGTAGCCCAGGTGCGCGACGATCTCGCGGATTCCCCAGTCGCCGACCAGGGTCTGCGCGTTGAGCTGCGGGACGTCGAGTGTGGCGAGCACGGCACGGAACGCATCGCGCGCCGCCACCAACTCCTGCGCCAGCTCGTCCGGGGTCGCCTGGGTCTCCGCCATCCTCACCTCCGTGGCCACATGCCGATGTCGACCCTGAGCCTACTCCCGCTCCAATCCCGCGTACGTGGCGATCAGCCGCTTCACGCCCTGGCCAACGAAGGCCACGGTCACCTCTTCGTCGCCCTTCACGATCCGCGACGAGACGACGATTCCCTCCCCGAACCGCCGATGGCGCACCCGGTCGCCGGCCCGCCAGCTCACCTGGGCCGGGCCTTCGGCATCGGAAGCCGGCGTGGTCGCTCCGAAGGTACCCTGGCCCAGGTCGACCTCCGACGCGGTGTAGCCGGCGCCCGCGACACGGTCCCGCGCGGCGTCCAGCGCTCGCCCCGCGCGGCTGACGGGCGGGGCGGAGAGGTCCGGCAGGTTGACCGGGCGGAGCGGTTCGTTGCGCGGAGATCGTCGCGGCGCCCGGTAGCCGCCGGGCAGCCAGCCCCCGTCGTCGTCGACGCCGCGGCGCTCCCCCCATCCGCGCCGGAAGGGCGCGGCGGCGCGCTCCGCGGAGAGGAGCTCCTCCGGCAACTCGGCCAGGAACCGGGATGGCTCGCTCATGGCCCCCACGCCCCAGGTGGAGCGATGGTGGGCGTGGATGAGGTAGAGCCGATCCTTGGCCCTGGTCATGCCCACGTAGGCCAGGCGTCGCTCCTCCTCCAGCTCCCGCTCGTCCTCGAGGGCACGGCGGTGCGGAAGGAGACCCTCCTCGAGCCCCACGATGAAGACCACCGGGAACTCGAGCCCCTTCGCCGCATGCAGGGTGATCAGCGTGACCCGGTCCGGCCGATCCTCCAGGGTGTCCTGGTCGCTCACCAGCGCGACCTCCTCCAGGAAGCGCGCGAGCCCCTCGGGCGGCGCGATCTCGTCGAACTCGGCGGCGTGATTTCGCAGCTCCATGACGTTGGCCCAGCGATCGGCGCCCTCATCGGTCCCGTCGTTGACCGCATCGCGCAGCCCGGAGCGCTCCAGCGCCGCGTCGAAGACCGCCGACGGGGGCTCGGTCGCCGCCAGCTCCATGAGCGGCCGCATGATGCCGACGAAGGACGCCAGCGAGGCCCGGGCCCGCGCGGCCAGGTTCGGGTTCTCTCCCGCCGCCTCCACCGCGGCCCACAGCGTGACCTCGTGAGACTCCGCCCAGGCGCGCAGCTCCGCGACCGTCTTCTCTCCGACCCCGCGCGCCGGGACGTTGACCACCCGCTCGAGCGCCACCCGATCGGCGGGATTGCGCGCCAGGCGGACGTAGCCCAGCGCGTCCTTCACTTCGCGCCGCTCGTAGAAGCGAGTCCCGCCCACGAGCTGGTACGGGATCCCGAAGCGCATGAACGACTCCTCGAGGACCCGGCTCTGCGCGTTGATGCGATAGGTCACCGCGATCTCGCCGTAGCGCAGCGCCCCGTCGTCATCGTCCGCGCGACTGGTCAGCAGCCGAGTCATGGAGCCGCTCGCGGCTCCCCCGGTCAGGCGCTCGACCTGGCGCGCGACGAACTCGGCCTCCTCGTACTCGTTGTAGGCGTCGAAGACGGTGATGCTGGTCCCCGACCCTCGATCGGTCCACAGCTTCTTCTCCTTGCGTCCCTCGTTGCGGCTGACGACGGCGTGCGCGGCATCCAGGATCGTCTGGGTGGAGCGGTAGTTCTGCTCCAGCTTCACAACGTGGGCGTCGGGGTAATCGGCCTCAAAGTCGAGGATGTTGCGCAGGTCGGCGCCGCGCCACGAGTAGATGCTCTGGTCGTCGTCGCCCACCACGGCCAGGTTGTGGTGCTTCGCGGCCAGGTGGCGGCAGATGAGGTACTGCGCCCGGTTCGTGTCCTGGTACTCGTCGACGAGGACCTGCTGCCAGCGGTTCTGGTACCTGGCCAGCACGTCGGGGTGCTGCTCGAATAGGAGGACCACCCGCATGAGCAGGTCATCGAAGTCGACCGCGTCGTCCTCCGCGAGCTGACCCTGGTAGGCGTCGTAGACCCGGGCGGCGGTCTCCTCGTAGAAGTTCGCCGCCTGCGTGCGGGCCGTGGCGACATCGGCCAGCTCGTCCTTGCGCTGGCCGATCCAGGCGAGCATCCCGGCCGGGGAGAAGCGCTTCTCGTCGAGATCGAGGCCGCGCAGGACCTGCTTGACCAGGGCCACCTGGTCGGAACGGTCGTAGATCGTGAAGCTGCGGGTCAGGCCGATGGCGGTGCCGTCGCGTCGCAGGATGCGAGCGCAGACCGCATGGAACGTGCCGATGGTTGCCTCGCGCGCCGTCTCCTCGCCGATGAGGCCGGCGATCCGCTCGCGCATCTCGTTGGCGGCCTTGTTGGTGAAGGTGACCGCGAGGATCTGCCAGGCCTTCGTTCCGGTCGCCACCAGGTACGCGACACGGTGTGCCAGGACCCGGGTCTTGCCGCTTCCCGCTCCGGCCAGGATGAGGAGCGGGCCCCGGGCGTGCGCGACCGCCTCGCGCTGCGGTTCGTTCAGACGGGCGAGGATCTGGCGCGCGCGCTCGGAGACGGCAGACGGCGGGGCGTCCGGAATGGGCGGGCCGGGCGGGGTGGAACGGCGCTTGGAGGGCATCGGCCCACCGATTCTAGCGGCCCGTCACCTCCTGCCCGCGCCGCACGGTCAGCTCCCCCTGATCGAATCCACGCCAGCCCCGACCTCGGCCTCGTCCTCGTCATCCGTGAGCGCCGCAACCCACCTGTTGGTGACGTCCGCGGGAGCGCGGGATCCTGCCACAGGCTGACAGCAATGATGGGTACCATTGCGCCGTGCGATCGAGCCGACTGCTCTCCATCCTGCTCCTCCTGCAGACCCGCGGCCGCATGACCGCCCGGGAGCTGGCGACCGAGCTCGAGGTCTCGATCCGGACCATCTACCGGGACGTGGATTCGCTCTCAGAGGCGGGCGTCCCGCTGTACGGCGACCGCGGGCCGGCCGGCGGCTACCAGCTGATCGACGGCTACCGAACGCGGCTGACCGGGCTCACCATGGACGAGGCGGGCGCCGTCTTCCTGGCCGGGATGCCCGGCCCGGCAGCCGACCTGGGGCTCGGCACCGTGCTCGCCACCGCCCAGCTCAAGCTCCTCGCGGCGCTGCCCACCGAGCTTCGGTCCCGTGCCGGGCGGATCCGAGAGCGCTTCCACCTCGACGCGCCTGGCTGGTTCCGCAGCGCCGATCAGACGCCACAGCTGGCCACCGTGGCGCAGGCGGTCTGGCACCAGCGCCGTCTGCGCGTGCGGTATCTCAAGCCCACGAGCGAGCCGGATCGCATCCTGGACCCGCTTGGCGTCGTGCTCAAGAGCGGGATGTGGTACCTCGTGGCGCTGCGGGACGGGGCGCCGCGCACCTATCGCGTGTCACGCATCGAGTCCGCCGAGGCACTCGACGAGCGGTTCGAGCGACCACCCGGCTTTGACCTCGCCGGATACTGGGCTGCCTCGACGGCAGCCTATGAGCGTGATCTCCCGCGCATCGACGTCACCGTGCGCGTGGATCCGGAGCAGCTCGGGCTGCTGGCCATGCTGGTCGGCGGTGGCGCTGTCGACGAGGCCCAGCGCCTACCGAACGACGCCGATCCGGACGGTTGGCTGCACCTCCGGCTCGCCGTCGACTGGCCACGTGATGCCGCAGCGCGGCTGGTGGGGATGGGCGGCGCGGTGGAGGTGGTCGAGCCAGCGGAGCTGCGAACCCAGGTCCTGGACCTGGCCCGCGGCTCGCTGGCTCGTCATGGCGCTCCGGCCTAGCGGTGGGTGCGACCGCTCATCGGCCGCGCGCCCTGTGTTCCCGGGGCGCGGCCGCGACGACAGAGCGATCGCGGCGGCGGCCAGCGAGCAGGGCCCGCACCTTCAGCAGGTGACGGACCTCGCGCTCGCGCTCGTCGGCCATCAGGTGGAACAGATCGCTTGAGAACATTGGTTCGACTCATCCTCGCTCTGTCGGCTATGCCGACAGCGTACGGGTCGAACCTGTCAATCCCCGTCATGATCGCGCCAGGTGCCCGGGGCGTTACCAGGCAATCTCCTCGACCGGCTGCCTGAGGATCGTCCGGGTGCGCTCCGGCGGCGCGGAGGGTGAGCTGAGGTAGATCTCGTGATGGCAGCCCCGCGGCCGGAGACCGGCACCGGCCATCGCCGCGTGCAGACGCGCCTCGGTGGGATATTCGGCGTCGTACGGCCCGACGTGCAGGATCTGGGCGGATTCGCCCTCCAGCCAGCCCTTGCAGCGCAGCTGTGCCAGCAGCTCGCCGGGTGCCGTTTCTCTGCGAGCGGTTTCGGCCACCGCTGCCTCGATCTCCTCGTCGGTCGCCTCCTCGGGCGTCGCCAGCAGGAGCTTCCAGCGCATCGGCGTGCCCTCGGTCCCCGAGAAGCCCTCGAGCGGAATCGGTCCCGGCTGATCGACCCAGTAGACGCCCTCGAGCATGCCGACCGGCGCATTGACGCCACGGGACTTCAGCGCGAAGTGCAGCGTGTAGCCGACGGCGTAGAGGGTCCCGATTGCGGCCTGGAACTCCTCGGAGCCCGGTCGCGCATCCCCCTCGATGGTGAGGTAGCGACGATAGGGCACGTAAACGAAGCGGGCGTGATCCGCCGAGGCGGCGTGGAGATCCTCCCACTGCTGCGGATGCTCGAACTCCATCTCGGGTGGCGCGGTGATGGTCATGGCGGTGTTCTCTTGCGGCTCCGGAGCCCCAGCATGGGCCCGCTCCTGCCCCACGACAGTGCCAACCGGACTGAATCGCGACGCAAGACGGACCCCGAGGACTACGATCGGAGGATGACCGATACCGCTGCGACCGATCGAACGCGATTCCTGAAGCACCTCCGGCAGGTGCGCTCATTCGAAGCCGCCCCGCTGGCGCCCGAGATCCTGGACGAGATCCTGGACGTGGCACGCTGGACGGGCAGCTCGCAGAACCAGCAGGAGTGGCAGCTCATCGTGGTGACCGACCCGGAGACGCTCCGCCAGCTGAGCGAGGCGAGCCCCAGCGCGGGCCATCTCGCGCAGGCCCCGCTGGCGATCGTGATCGTGATGCCCGGCCAGCGGCGCATCACCGACGCCTTCGACGAGGGCCGCATCGCGGAGCGGATCATGCTTGCCGCCACCGCCCACGGCCTGGGGTGCGGCATGGCCTGGTTGGTCGCCGGCGAGGCGACCGTCAAGGAGCTGCTCCGTGTCCCATCCGAGCACAAGGTCCGCACGGCGATCGCCATCGGCACCCCCGACGCCGCCGGTCGGAAGCGGAAGGCCAGGCCCGGCACCGCGCGCCGCCCCATCAGCGAGACGGTCCACTACGAGCGCTGGGGCGCTCGGCGGACGTGAGCCTCCGCGAAGCGTGGGAGTCGGAGGCCCGCAACTGGATCGCCTGGGCGCGGGCGCCCCGGCACGACAGCTACTGGCGCTTCCACCGGGACCGGTTCCTGCCGCTGCTGCCGGCACCGGCAGGCCCGGCCCTCGACGTCGGCTGCGGCGAGGGTCGACTCACCCGCGACCTGCGCGATCGCGGCTACGACGTCACCGGCATCGACGCCTCGCCGACCCTGCTGGCGGCCGCTCGGGACGCCGACCCCGACGGCAGGTACGTCGAGGCCGACGCCGCCCGGCTTCCCGTCCCGGACGAGGCCGCCGCCCTGGTGGTTGCGTTCATGTCCTTCCAGGACGTCGATGACCTCGATGGGGCGCTGAGCGAGGCGGCCAGGGTCCTGGCCCCCGGCGGGCACCTCTGCATGGCGATCGTCCATCCGATGAACTCCGCCGGGACCTTCATCGAGCACACGCCCGATGCGCCGTTCGTGATCCGCGAGAGCTACTTCGAGCGTCGTCGGACCCGGGACACGTTCGAGCGGGATGGACTGCGGATGACGTTCACATCAGAACATCGGCCCCTGCAGGTCTACGCGGATGGCCTGGCCGCCGCGGGCTTCGCCATCGAGCGGCTGGTCGAGGTCGCCGATTCGAGCGCACCACCTGGGGATCGTTGGCAGCGGCTGCCCATGTTCCTCCACCTCCGGGCCGTCAGGCCGGCCGGTGGAGTGCATCCAGGCGCCAGCGGCTGACGCAGGGCCGGCAGCGGGTGCCGGTCGCGCCCTCGAGCGCGAGACCGGCGCGCCGTTGGACCCGATCTCGGGGCCTTCGGCCGCAACGCAGACCGGCTGTCGGAGCTGGCCTCATCGTCCGGGAGGCGATCATCACCAGCCCGGAGAACCTGGAGCGGGCCCTGGCGGGCGGGGCGGGAACCCACCTGGTGGCCTGAGTCGTCGGACGAGGGGGCCGGATCAGCCCTCCGCGGAACCGCGTTCGGCGACCGGCCACAGCTCGACCTTCGCGCCGACGTCGGCGAGGGACGGCCAATCGAGGGCGATGCGAGTCGCCACATCAGCTGGCAGCACGGTCCGGGTCGGGGTAGGTGAACATCACGTAGCGCATCGGCAAGACCTCCGTTGGCTGGCGCATCGTGCGCACCGTCCACACCATACGACGCCCGCCAGACCCACGGTTCGACGAACCGGGTGGCTGCGCCGCTCACTCGGCGAGTCGGATCGGCGCGCCGAGCCTGATGGCCGCCAGCTGCCGGGTCACGGCATCAAACGATGCATGGCCGGTGATCGCACACACGACGGCCGCGTAGCCCAGGCCGGCGACGGCATCGACCAGGTAGTGCTGGCCAAGGTAGACGATCGCGAACCAGACGAGCGCAGACCACGCGACGGTGAGCCAAGCCGCGCGACGGCTCACGCGCGCGAGGAAGAACGCACCGACCAGGGGGAACGCGGCGTGCAGCGACGGGAACGCCGCCAGCTCATTCCCCGGCAGGTTGCCGTAGCCCCAGGCGGCGAACGGCACGAAGCGGAAGGCATCCAGGACCTGCGCGACGATGTCGTGCACGGCGAGCGGGGAGCCGAACTCGAAGGCGAGCCGCGGCGGGGCCACCGGGAAGATGAGCTGCGTCGCGTAGCCGGCCAACGCGACCAGCACCATGGCGATCGCGTATCGGTAGTAGACCGCCCGATTTAGGCGCCAGATCACGAAGCCGATGACCACCGGTGCCACGAAGTGCCCCAGGTAGACGATCGTCGCAACGACGTCGAGGGGATTGATGGTGCCCGCGACGTGGAATGCGGACTGGAGGGCTTCGCTCGGCGTTCGGCCACCGCTGAGCCCGCCGAACACAGCGCGCTCCAGCCCCACGATGTCCGAGGCGTGAGCCCGCGTCACGAGATCCGCGGAGAGGCCCCGCATCGCCTCCCAGGTGAGCACCATGAGCGGGAAGGGCCAAAGCTCGCGCAGGACGGGACGGTCGGCGAGGACCGCGACGGCGACGAGCGCCGCGACCACGAGCAGCAGGTCCGGCGTCACCGTTCCCCCGCGCAGCAGCATGAGCACGCCAACGTAGGTAAGCCAGGCGACCACGGAGAGGGCCACGAGATTCGCGAGAGCGTGTGCCTCGCGATTGGTTTGCGCGCTCACCCGATCCGACACGTCAGATCATCGCATCCGCGGGACGGATCTGGGTGAATCTGCGGCGGTTGCGGGCAGCAGAAGGCCCCGGCGGGCGTCGCCCGCCGGGGCCTATCGGCCTGGGTGTGAGGACTAGTAGTCCATGCCGCCGGGCGGCATGCCCGGCATCTGGGCCTTGTCCTTCTCCGGGAGGTCGGTGATGATCGTCTCCGTCGTCAGCAGCAGCGCCGCGACCGAGGCGGCGTTCTCCAGCGCGGAGCGGGTCACCTTGGCCGGGTCGATGATGCCGGCCGCGAACATGTCGGTGTACTCGCCCTTCTGGGCATCGTACCCGTGTCCGGCCTCCATCTTGCGCACCGCGTCGACCACCACCGAGCCCTCCTGGCCGGCGTTGGCCGCGATCTGGCGGAGCGGCTCCTCGAGCGCACGGCGCAGGATGTTCACGCCGACCGCCTCGTCGCCCAGCGCCTCGACCTTGTCGAGCGCAGGGACGGCGTGGACGAGGACCGAGCCGCCACCGGCGACCATCCCCTCCTCGATCCCGGCGCGGGCCGCGGAGAGGGCATCCTCGATGCGGTGCTTCTTCTCCTTGAGCTCGACCTCGGTCGCGGCGCCAACCTTCAGGACGGCAACGCCGCCCGAGAGCTTCGCCAGGCGCTCCTGGAGCTTCTCGCGATCGAAGTCACTGGTGGTGTCCTCGATCTGGAGCTTGATCTGGCCGATGCGGGCCTTGATCGCATCCTCGGCACCCTTCCCATCGATGATGGTGGTGGTGTCCTTGGTGGCGGTCACGCGACGCGCCTGCCCAAGATCCTCGAGCTGCACGCTGTCGAGCTTGCGCCCGACCTCCTCGCTGATCACGCGGGCCCCGGTCAGGATCGCGATATCCTCGAGCATCGCCTTGCGGCGATCGCCGAAGCCCGGCGCCTTCACGGCGAGGACGTTCAGCGTGCCCTTCAGCTTGTTGACCACGAGGGTGGCAAGCGCCTCACCGTCCACGTCCTCGGCGACGATCAGGAGCGGACGCCCCTGCGAAACGACCTTCTCGAGAGCCGGCAGGATGTCGGCCACGGCGCTGATCTTCTTGTCGGTGACGAGCAGGTACGTGTTGTCGAGGGTGGCCTCCATGCGACCACCGTCGTTCGACGTGACCATGTAGGCGCTGACGTAGCCGCGGTCGAGCTGCATTCCCTCGACGTACTCGATCTCGAGCTTCAGGCCCTGCCCTTCCTCGACGGTGACCACGCCGTCCTTGCCGACCTTCTCCATCACCTCGGCGATGGTGTTGCCGATATCGGTGTCGCGCGCGCTGATGGAGGCGATGTGGGCGATGTCGTCCCGGCTGTCGACCGGCTTGGTGAGGGTCTTGATCTCCTCGACCACCGCAGCCACGCCGCGCTCGATCCCGCGCTTCAGCCCCATCGGGTTGGCGCCGGCGGTGACGTTCTTGAGCCCTTCGGTGATGATCGCCTGGGCCAGCACGATGCTCGTCGTGGTGCCGTCGCCCGCGACGTCGTTCGTCTTGGCGGCGACCTCCTCGAGAAGCTGGGCCCCCATGTTCTCGTAGGGATCTTCGAGCTCGATGTCGCGCGCGATCGTGACGCCGTCGTTCGTCATCGTCGGGGCACCGAACTTCTTGTCCAGGATCGCGTACCGGCCGCGGGGGCCAAGCGTGACCTTGACGGCCTCGGCCATCTTGTCCACGCCGCGCTTGAGCGCTCGACGCGCCTCCTCATCAAATAGCAGCTGCTTCGCCACGGGTGTGTGTTTCCTCCTTAGCAATCCGCGGAACTCGCCTCAGGCGACCCGGGACGACTACTCGATGACGGCCAGGACGTCTTTCTGGGAGAGGATCAGGAGCTCCTCTTCGTCCAGCTTGAATTCCGTGCCGGCGTACTTCTGGAACAGGATCTTCTGGCCCACGGAGACGTCCATCGCCTCGCGGGACCCGTCGTCCAGGATGCGACCCGGTCCGGCCGCCAGGACGGTGCCCTCCTGCGGGCGCTCCTTCGCGGTGTCCGGCAGCACGATGCCGCTCTTCGTCGTCTCTTCGCGCGGCGTGGGCTTGATGACGAGCCGATCGCCCAGGGGCTTGAGCTTCGTCGCTCCGGCTACCTTTTTGGCCATCTGTGCGTGGTGCCTCCTCAAATCATGTCGCAGGTGCGCTATGCCGATCGTCTGTGCCGATTCTCACGCGGGAGGCCGTCGGCCCATGCGACCGTGCTGGCACTCTACCACGGAGAGTGCCAATGAGAGTAACGGCTGCCGCGGACCCTTGTCAACCGGGTGGCGCGCAGGATCCCGCAGGGAGTTGGCGAGACCCGTTTCGGGCCGAGGGAGGCCCGTCGAGGGCAGGCTCGGAGACCGTTCTCAGCCCCGCACCAGCAGGTGCCAGGCGCTGGGTCCCAGGGTCATGGTCGCGTCGGCCCCCGAGCTTCCCGCTCCGCTGGCGTTCGGGGTGTCGACGGTGCTGCCCGGGCTGAGCAGCAGGAAGTACGCCAGGAGGGCGATGACCACGAGGGCGAAGACGACGCCCAGGATGAAGCCGTACCCGGAGCCGGTCCCGACCGGTTCCGGGTCGCTCGAGCCGGTGTCGACCGGTTCCGGGTCGCCTCCAGGGGCATTGGCGTTCGGCTCGCTCATGGTTTGACGGTCCTCCCTGGCAGTGTGCGTTGGATGATCATGACTGCCCCGTCCGCGTTTCGCAGACGCCATCCACGTGGCGTGCCGGCGTCAGGCCGCCCCGGCGAGCAGGAGCCGGTCGAGCGCCGAGGCGGCCGCAAGGGCCACGGTCTCCGGACCGATCCCCTGCAGCCGTGCCACCTCGGCTGCCACGCGCAGCGCCGTGGTCGGCTCGTTGCGCCGGTCCGGACCCGGCCCCAACCATGGCGCGTCCGTCTCCACCAGGATCGCCGCGAGCGGCAATGCTGCAGCCGCCTCGCGCGGCCCGGTGGCGGACCGGAATGTCAGCGGCAGCGCGAAGGAGATCAGGTATCCCGCCGCGGCCAGGCGCTCGGCCATCGCTCCATCCCCGGAGAAGCAATGGAGCACGCCGCGCAGGGGACGGCCGGGTGGACCTCCCCAGTCGGTCAGTGCCCGTTCGATGTCGTCGTGCGCATCGCGATCGTGCACCAGCACCGGCTTGCCGACCCGCGTGGCGAGGTCGAGCTGGCGTGCCAGTGCCTCCCGTTGAGCCTCGGCCGGCGCCAGCAGCCGGTAGAAGTCCAGCCCGATCTCCCCGATCGCCCGCACGCTCCCTTCCCCGGCGAGGGTCTCGATGGCAGCCCAGTCAGCCTCGGTGGCTTCCTGCGCGTGGTGCGGGTGGATGCCCACCGCCGGCACCAGCAGGTCGGGATGGCGCGCGGCGAGCGCAACCGCCGCCTCGGACGAGGCTCGGTCCCAGCCGGGGATCACGATGCGCGTGAATCCCGCCCCACGCGCACGCTCGAGGACCGCCGCGCGGTCATCGTCGAAGGCGGGGTGCTGCAGGTGGCAGTGGGAGTCGACGATCCCCGGCAGGCTCTGCGGACCGCGGCGCCGGCTCAGGGCGCGTCCTCCTCCGCCGCCGGCAGCTCCGTCCGGGGGAAGAGCGGCTCGGCGCTGCCGGTCTGCCACCCATCCGGTCCCCCGCCCCACGCCAGGAGCGCATCGAGGCCAGGGCCACCGGCACCGCGCTGGTCGTACGGTTGCGGAGCACCCAGCTGGGCGGCGAGCCGCGACGCAGCGGCCGGGGTGAAGGGCGCCACGAGATGACCCAGGATCCGGCAGGTCTCCGCCATCGCGGAGAGCACCTCCCGAACACGATCCTGCTCCCCCGCCCGGTTGAGGCTCCAGGGAGCCTGTGACTCCGCGTAGCCGTTGCCTGCGCGGGTCAGCTCCATCATCGCCGCCAGGGCCTCGTCGAAGTGCAGCTTGGTCATTGCCGCGTGGTAGCCGGCGACCACGCGCTCGGCCGTGGCCCGGAGCTCGAGATCGGCCGGCCGGGTCGCGGTGCCAACCGCGGGCAGGGCACCATCGGCGTAGCGGGCGCTCATGCTCACCGTCCGGTTCACCAGGTTGCCCAGGTCGTTGGCGAGGTCCGCGTTGTAGCGGCGAACAAGCCCTTCGACGGTGATGTCCCCGTCCCGGTCGAACGGGATCTCGCGCAGCACGAGGTAGCGCGTGCCGTCCACCCCAAAGAGGTCCACGGCCTCGTCCGGGTCAAGGACGTTGCCGCGCGTCTTGGACATCTTCTCGCCGCGCAGCAGCATGAAGCCGTGCGCGAAGACCGCGCGGGGAAGCGGCAGGCCGGCGCTCATCAGCATTGCCGGCCAGTAGAGGCAGTGGAAGCGCGTGATGTTCTTGCCGATGACGTGCACGTCGGCCGGCCACCAGCGGGCGAACATCTCTGCGTCGTCCGGGAAGCCGGCGCCGGTCACGTAGTTGGTCAGCGCGTCGAACCAGACGTAGATCCGGTGCTCGGGATCGTCCGGGAAGGGAATCCCCCAATTTCCCCCGGCCCGGCTGATGCTGAAGTCGCGCAGCCCTTCGCGGAGCCAGGCGAGCACCTCGTTGCGGAAGTGCTCCGGCTCACAGAACGACGGGTTCTCGCGGTAGAGGGTCTCGAGGCGCTCCTGGTAGGCGGAGAGACGGAAGAAGTAGTTCTCCTCCTCGAGCCATTCCAGCTCGAGGGTCGGGTGATCCGGGCAGTGGCCCTCGACGAGCTGCGAATCGGTCTTGAACTCGTTGTCGCCGGGGCAGTACCAGCCGGAGTAGACACCCTTGTAGATGTCCCCGTTGGCCCGCGCCCGGCGCACCATCTCGGTCGAGGCGCGCACGTGGTCGGGATCGGTGGTGCGGATGAATCGGTCGTAGCTGATGGCGAAGCGGTCGAAGCTCTCGCGCCAGGCGGGAGCCCAGGCGTCGACCAGCGAGCGGGGATCGGTGCCGTGCTGGCGGGCCAGCGGTTCGACCTGGGCGGAGTGCTCGTCCATCCCGGTCAGGAAGCGCGTCTCGTCGCCGAGCATGCGGTGATACCGGGCCAGGACGTCCGCGCCGATCACCTCGAAGAGCGAATGGAGCGGCGGCCGGGGGCTCGGATAGAAGATGGCCGTGGTCAGGTAGAAGCGGTCTGCGTCTCGCATGGTCGGGCGCCGATTCTACCCGGACCGCCGCTACACTTGGATTCCAGATGGACCAGCACCAAACAGATCCTCGGGTCATCGAGGCCGATCACCCCACCTACAACGCGACCCTCATCCGTCGCATCGACGAGACCGACGACCTCGGCTACTTCTGGGTACGCTTCGACGACGAGCCGACGCCGTTCGAGCCCGGCCAGTACATGACCATCGGCGTGTATGCGGACGGAAAGATCGTGCAGCGGCCGTACTCGGTCGCCTCGGCGCCTCGCGACGCGGGCACCGAGGGCTACGAGTTCTACGTCAAGCTGGTCCCCGTCCAGCGCTTCACGACGCTGCTCTGGCGGCTGCCGATCGGGCACCGGATGCGGATGATCGGGCCCAAGGGCAAGTTCATGCTCGAGCCGGACGACGACCGCACCCACCTGTTCGTCTCCACCGGCACCGGTATCGCGCCATTCCTGGCCATGATGCGCGAGGCCCTGGCGGCCGGCGCGCCGCGGCGGACCGTGCTCCTGCACGGCTGCTCGTACGCCGATGAGCTCGGCTATGCGGAGCTCCTCCGAACCTGGGAGGCGGACGGCACCTACCCCGTCCGATACGTACCCACCGTCTCGCGGCCTGACGACCCGCGCAACGCCGCATGGAGAGGCAGGACCGGGCGGGTGGAAACCGTCGTCGAGGCTGTGTGTCGCGAGATGGAGCTCAGCCCGGAGCGCACGGTGGTCTACATCTGCGGAAACCCGGAGATGATCCTCAACGTGGAGCGCATCCTCCTGGAGTTCGGATTCCCCGAATTCCACGTCAAGAAGGAGCTCTACTGGCCCAAGGGCAAGACCGTGGTCGCCGCCGGCGAGGTCAGCGCGTAGGTTCGCTCCCGCGCTCGCAGCCCGGTTCGGGCGGTCGGCCTGGCCCCTTGGGCTGTGACCTTCGGCACGGCAAACACGTGCGCTCTGGTGCATGAGTGCGAATATGTCGAGGCGCACCATAGTCGTGGGTCGAACCGCGATGCATGGAGCCCGTATGCACACTATCCGAGCGAAGCAGCACCTCTCACCGAACGTGTGGCGCCTGGTCGTGGATGCGCCCCGGATCGCGGAGATTCGGCGCCCCGGCCAGTTCGTCATCGTCCGGCTGGGTGCCGGTGCCGAACGAATTCCCCTGACCATCGCGGACGCGGATCCCGAGGCGGGCACCATCAGCCTCGTCATCCAGTCCGTCGGCAAGAGCACCTATGACCTCGTCGAACTCGAGCCCGGCCAGGCGATCAGCGACATCGCCGGGCCCCTGGGCAGCCCCACGGAGCTCCTCGAAGCGGGCCACGCGGTGTGCGTTGGCGGCGGCGTGGGCACCGCCGTCATCCTGCCCATCGCCCAGGAGCTGAGCCGCCGCGGCGTTCGGGTCACTTCGATCGTCGGTGGCCGCTCCCGCGAGTGGGTGATCATGGAGGAGGAGCTTGGTCGCGCCGGTGAGGTACTCCCCTGCACGGACGACGGCAGCTATGGACGGCCCGGCTTCGTGACCGAGGCGCTCAAGGACGCCATCGAGGCCGGCGGGGTCGACGCGGTGTACGCGGTTGGCCCGGTGCCCATGATGCGCGCCGTCTCAGAGCTCACGCGGCCGTACGGCGTGCCCACCACGGTCTCCCTCAACGCGATCATGCTCGACGGGACCGGGATGTGCGGCGGCTGCCGCGTCACCGTCGGCGGTGAGACGCGCTACGCCTGCGTGGATGGACCGGAATTCGACGGCCACCAGGTGGACTTCCGTGCGCTTGCCGACCGCCTGAGCACTTACCGGGTCTTCGAGCAGGAGGCCCTGGCCAAGCGCGAGGCGTGCCGAGCCGAATCCGGCGAAACGACGCCGATAGCCGCGGAGGTGCGCTCATGAACGAGGAGCGACCACCGCTCACCAAGAAGGAGCGAATGGCGATCGACCGGGTCGTCATGCCGGAGCAGGACCCCGAGCTGCGCGCGATCAACTTCCGTGAGGTGAACCAGGGCCTGACCTATCAGCTCGCCCTCCTGGAGGCCCAGCGCTGCCTGGAGTGCCCCAAGGAGTACTGCATCGCGGGCTGCCCGGTATCGGTCAACATCCCGCGCTTCATTCGCTTCCTGCGCGACGGAGACGTCGCCGCCGCGGCCAACTCCCTGCTGGCCGACAACGCGCTGCCCTGCGTCACCGGGCGGGTCTGCCCGCAGGAGACCCAGTGCGAGCTCGTGTGCCTGCGGGGCAAGACCGGGGAGCCGGTCGCCATCGGCTACCTGGAGCGTTACGTGGCGGACTGGGCCCAGGCGCACGCCGACGAGCTCGAGCACGCCACCGCGACTCGCACCCGGAAGTCCGTGGGTGTGATCGGCTCGGGTCCGGCCGGGCTCACCGCGGCCGGCGAACTGGTCCACCGCGGCCACGACGTGACGATCTTCGAGGCCTTCCATGCCGCTGGCGGCGTCCTGATCTACGGCATCCCGGAGTTCCGGCTGCCGAAGGACATCGTCCAGGCCGAGGTCGACCGCCTCAAGGAGGCCGGCGTCAAGATCGAGCCAAACGCCATCATCGGCAAGACCTTCACCCTGCCGGAGCTGCGTGAGCGGTTCGACGCCATCTTCGTGGCGGTGGGCGCGGGCCTGCCGGTCTTCATGAACGTCCCCGGGGAGAACCTCAAGGGCGTCTACTCCGCGAACGAGTACCTCACCCGGGTCAACCTGATGGGCGCCTGGAACGAGGAGTCGGACACGCCGATCCTGCATGGACGCCGCGTCGCCGTCGTGGGCGGCGGAAACGTGGCCATGGACTCCGTGCGCACCGCGCGACGCCTGGGCGCCAGCGAGTCGACGATCGTGTACCGACGCGGACGCGAGGAGCTTCCCGCCCGGATCGAGGAGGTCCACCACGCGGAGGCGGAGGGCATCGAGTTCAAGTTCCAGGTCGCTCCGGTCGAGGTGATCGGCGACGAGCAGGGCTGGGTCACCGGCCTGCGCTGCATCGAGATGTCGCTCGGCGAGCCGGACGCCTCCGGCCGCCGTCGCCCGGAGCCAATCCCGGGCTCGGAGTTCGAGTTGCCATGCGACATGGTGGTCGTCGCCATCGGCACCCGAGCCAACCCGCTGCTTACGGCCAGTGCGCCGGACCTGGTGGTCAACGAGCGTGGCTATCTGCAGACTGACGCGCATGGCATGACCTCCATGCCGGGCGTCTTCGCCGGCGGCGACATCGTGCGCGGTGCGGCGACCGTGATCCTGGCCATGGGTGACGGGAAGCGCGCTGCGGGGGCGATCGACGCATACCTGAACGGCACCTATCCGCCGGAAGAGAAGCCGGCGGTGGAGCCGCGCCATCGGAGCGCCGCCGCCACCGCCTGACCGGACCAGAGGACCCTCAGCGCTCACCGCGCAGGTAGAGGCCTGGGCTCGTGGTTGCCTCCGTCGAGAGGGATGACCCGCCGGTCGTCACGAGCGCGCCGACTGCAAGCAGGAGCACGACAAGCGCGACGATGGCGAGGATGACCTGAAGCCTCGTCATCGCATCACCAGTAGAAGAAGCCGTACTGGCTTCCCGTGTACGGGTTGAACCCGTTCCGTGCCCCGTGCGTCCAGGCGATGGGCGTCCCGTTGGCGACCGCGGAAACGGTGATGTTCAACCCGAAGTTGGTCGACGTGTAGCCGTACCACGCCCAGCGCTTGGGATACGCGCCACACCAGTCGACGTGCACGGCGTAGCCGATGCCGTGCTGGTCGCAGGTGACCGAGGTCCACATGACGCGGCCACAGCTGTCGCCGTACCCGGTCGCATTGGCACTCGCCGACCAGAAGAACCCGCCGAGGATGCTCTGGACGGTTGCCCGCTCACTGGTGATCACCCAGGTCGTCCTGCACGTCGTGGCGCCCTGCATGACGAGCGCGCCGTCTGCGATGGGTGCCAGCCGGGTGGCCGACACCTCGAGGGTGATGCTCGCCGCACAGGTGGCGGTCGAGGGCCGCGTGCGCCCGCTGGCACCGGTCTTCGGAGCCAGCGCTGTGCATTCCGCATCGTCGAGGACGATGGGTCGGGTCATGACCTGGTGAATCGAACCCGTCGGATCCGATGGTCGCGGGGCGCCCTTCGCGGGATTACTCGCGAGCGTGGGGCCTGCCAGCGAGATGGCGAGCACGAGGCCGGCAACCAGGCTCGCGGGCCTGGAACGATGTCGCATGCGTGATCCTCCTGTCCGTTCGGACGGCGATTCGGGAACGCCAGCAGGATCCGGCCATCCTGTCTCGACGAACGCGTCCGGTCCCCGGCGCGCCGCAGAGTCGAAGACTGCGTTGCTGTTGGGCGTGACGGGGCCACCGACGGCGGCCCGTCACGCCCACTCGCTCTTCACATGGCGATGGCGAGCTCCTCCTCTCCGGAGCCGCCCTGGCCGTCTTCCCCGGAAGCCGTGGCATCGGCCTCACCATCGGCCCCCGCGGCGGCCTGGACCTCGCGGGCGTAGTCCTTCTTGCCGCGACCGGAGAGCATCTCCAGCGAGGCGGCCACCACCTCGGTCTTCCAGTGTCGGATTCCCGCATCGTCGTCCCACTGCCGCGTCTGGAGCCGGCCCTCGATGTCCACCATCTGACCCTTCGAGAGGAACTGGCCGCAGATCTCCGCCAGGCGGTCCCAGGCGACGACGTTGTGGTATTCGGTTCGCTCGCCACCGCCGCCGCGGAACTCGTTCGTGGCCACCACGAAGGTCGCAAGCGGCTTCCCGCTCGGCAGCGACCGCAGCTCCGGATCCCTCGTGAGCCGGCCGACCAGCAGCACCTTGTTCATGGAATGAACCTCCTGCCCGCATCCCGGGCTGTGAGCGCACCGGGCGAGGCGGTCGCTCAGCGAGGAGGCTACGGATCAGCGCTTATCGCGCGCTGTGCGGAGGCTTACCGGCGAGAGCCCGGCCGGCGGCGGGGGTACAGGTGGTCGATGCCGGGCGTGCGGAGGCTGATCTTGGCGACCGGCGGCGTCTGGCGCTTGTACTCCATGCGAGCGACGCGCGCCGCGACCCACTCGACCAGATCGCGGTCCAGGCCGGCAGCCACGCAGCGCTCGACGCTCCAGCGCCGGTCGACGAGCGCGAAGAGGGCCCGGTCCAGGTCCGCGTAGGAGCGTCCCAGCTCCCCCTCGTCGGTCTGCCCTGGCCACAGGTCGGCCGATGGCGGCTTGGCCACGATCGACGGCGGCACCCCGAGATGCTCGGCCACCGCGCGCAGCTGGGTCTTGTACAGGTCGCCGATGGGCGCGACGGCGCACGCCATGTCCCCGTACAGGGTGCCGTAGCCCAGGAGCGCCTCTGTCTTGTTCGACGTGCCGGCCACGAGGGCGTCGAACGCGGCGGATCGGTCGTAGAGCACGATCATCCGCTGGCGGGCCATCACGTTCCCGCGCCGCACCCGGAGGGCCGGCGTGTCGTCTCCGGGGATGCGCGCCAGCATCGGCTCGACCATGGGGCTGATGTCGACCTGCTCGGTCCCGCAGCCGAGCGCCTCCACGACCCGCAGGGCATCGGTCTCGGACTCCGGCGAGCTCATCCGGTACGGCATCCGCACGGCGAGGAGGTTGCCCGCCCCCACCGCGCGAGCGGCCAGGTGGGCGACGGTGGCCGAGTCGACCCCGCCGGAGAGGCCCACCACGATCCGCTCGAAGCCGGTCTGCTCCAGCTGGGAGCGGATGAAGGCCACGATCAGGTCCGCGGTGATCGCGGGGTCGATCAGCGGCAGCGGCGCGCCGTCGGCCGCGTCGCTCACGGTTGCTCCGCCGCGGGCCTGTCGTCCGGATCGGGCTCCTCGGGCGGTGGCGGCATCTCCGCCCGCTCGGCGATGATCCGGTCGATCTCGCGCCGCACGAGCTCCAGGCGCTCGTCGGCCATGATCGGGAGCGAGTAACGCTGCATGCGCAGGTCCTCGGTCTCGAGGACTCCGACCACCAGGGCCTCCTCGTAGAGCGGCGCCTCCACGATCACCGCGCCATCGGGCCCCAGGAGGCGCGAGCCGCCCCAGAAGGTCAGCCCCTCCTCGTTGCCGACGCGGTTGCAGAACGCCACCGCCACGGTCCCCAGCAGCGCGTACGTCTCCTGCATGCGGTGCCAGCTCGCGATGGCCGCCAGCCCTGCGGCGCTCCCCGGGGCCCGGGCCGGACCGGCGGCCACGTTCACCAGGAGGAGCGCGCCGTCCTGCGCCTGGAGCATGGGGACGAAGGGGTGCCAGAAGTCCTCGCAGACGCTGAGGCCGATGCGTCGCAGGGGATCGCCCACGTCCGCGGTCCGGATCTGGTGGCCCGGGCGGGTGAAGCGGCCCTCGTCGAAGAGGCCATAGGTCGGCAGGTAGACCTTGCGGTGCAGGCCGATGAGCTCGCCGTCGCGCAGCAGGGCCACGGCGTTGCAGTACCGATGCGCCCGCGTCTCCTCCACGAAGCCGACCGCCACCAGCGTGCCGGGCAGGTCCGCGCCCAGGGCCAGCAGGCGCGGGTCGTCGGCGCGCATGGCGACCTCCGGCACGAGGTCCTGCAGCAGGTAGCCGGTGAGCGCCAGCTCCGGGAAGACCACCAGGTCGGCGCGCTGCGCGGCCGCATCTGCAGCCCGCTGCGCGACGAGGTCGAGGTTTCCCTCGAGGTCCCCGAGGCGTGGTGCGATCTGGGCGAGGGCGACGCGATACTGCACGCCGTCAGCCTAGCCGAGCGGCCGCCTCCTCGTCCGAGGCGTCGTCCATCGTCGGGAACTCGCCCGGCCGTTGCGCGGGTGGCGTGGGCGGCGGAGCGACCGACTCCTCGTTGCCGACCGCTCGAGCGGAGCTGACCGACGCCGCCGCGCTGATCAGCTGCTCCCTCCGGGTTGGCTCCGCGAGCTCCTCGGCGAAGTGACACGCCACCCCCTGCTCGGGGTGCAGCTCCCGAATCTGTGGCCGCTCGGTGACGCAGCGCTCCGGGTTGCCGAGCTGCTGACGCAGCCAGCAGCGGGTGTGGAAACGACAGCCCGACGGCGGGTTGACCGGGGACGGCACATCGCCGAGAAGGATGATCCGCCGCCGGCGCGATCGGGCCGACGGATCGGCCACCGGGACCGCGGAGAGCAGGGCGATGGTGTACGGATGCTGTGGCTGCGCGTAGATCAGGTCGCGAGGCGCGACCTCCGCGAGCGTCCCCAGGTACATCACGGCGACGCGATCGCTGATGTGCTCCACCACGCCCATGTTGTGGGCCACGAACAGGTACGTCAGGCCAAGGTCGCGCTGCAGCTGCTTCAGGAGGTTGAGGACCTGGGCCTGGATCGACACGTCCAGCGCGCTCACCGGCTCGTCGCAGACGAGCAGGTCCGGCTCGAGCACCAGGGCCCGCGCGATCCCGATGCGCTGGCGCTGCCCGCCGGAGAACTCGTGCGGGTAGCGCCGCGCGTGGTAGTCCTGCAGGCCGACCAGCTCCATCATCCGCGCCACGCGCTCTCGTCGCTCCGCCACCGTCCCGATGCCGTGGATCCGAAGCCCCTCCCCGATGGACGACCCGATGGGCGCGCGCGGATCGAGCGAGGCGAATGGATCCTGGAAGATGATCTGCATCCGGCGCCGGAACGGCTTGAGCGCCGATCCCCGCAGCGAGCTGATCTCCTGGCCATCGAAGGTGATCGACCCGCTGGTGGGATCGAGGAGGCGCAGCAGGAGCCTGCCGATCGTCGTCTTGCCGCAGCCCGACTCGCCGACGAGGCCCAGCGTCTCGCCGCGCCGAATCGTGAAGCTCACGTCGTCGACCGCCTTCACGTCGCCGCGCCGGCGCTGGAGGATTCCGCCGGTGATCGGGAAGTACTCGGTCAGGTGCTCGACCTGGACCAGCGGCCCATCGTCGCGCTCGGTGGCCCTCATCGCGTCGTCCCGTCCGGCTCGTGGTACATCCAGCAGCGCACCTCGTGCCCGCCCCGTGCCTCACGCAGCTCTGGATGGATCTCTTCGCAGTGGGGAACGTTGCGCTCCACGCGAGCGACGCAGCGGGGCGCGAAGCGGCATGCCTCCGGGAGGTTGATGAGGTTCGGCACGGACCCGGGGATGGTCGTCAGCTCCTCCTTCTGGACGCCGAGCGTCGGGACCGAGCCGATGAGCCCCTGGGTGTACGGGTGCTGGGGGTGGGCGAAGAGGGAGTTGACATCCGCCTGCTCGACGATCTCGCCGGCGTACATGACCGCCACCCGGTCGGCCATCTCGGCGACCACGCCCAGGTCGTGGGTGATGAGGATGATGGCCGTCCCCGTCTCGTGCTGCAGGGCCCGCATCAGGTCCAGGATCTGGGCCTGGATCGTGACGTCCAACGCGGTGGTCGGCTCATCGGCGATGAGCAGCTCGGGCTCGCAGGCGAGGGCCATGGCGATCATCACCCGCTGCGCCATGCCGCCCGACAGCGAGTGCGGGAACGCTGACAGGCGTCGCATCGGATCCGGGATCCCGACCATGCGGAGGAGCTCGGCCGCGCGATCCAGGGCCGCCTTGCGCTTCAGGTTGCGGTGCAGCTCCAGCACCTCGCTGAGCTGCATGCCCACGTTGAAGACCGGATTCAGGCTGCTCGTCGGCTGCTGGAAGATCATGCTGATTCGATCGCCGCGCAGCGCGCGCATCTCCTTGGCCTTCAAGGTCATGAGGTCCTGCCCGTCGAAGACGACCTCGCCCGCCTCGATGCGCCCCGGCGGCGCGATCAGGCGCAGGAGGGAAAGGCTGGTGACGCTCTTCCCGCAGCCGGACTCGCCCACCAGGCCCAGGATCTCGCCGCGGTCGACGTGGAAGTCGATCCCCGTGACGGCCCGCACCACGCCGTCACGCGTCGCGAAGCTGGTCTTGAGGCCCCGGACCTCGAGCAGCCGCTCCCCGGGCGTCCCGACCCGCCCTGTCGGCTGCTGGAGCTCGGTGATGGTCATCGGTTCAACCTCGGATCGAGCGCGTCACGCAGGCCGTCGCCGAGCAGGTTGAAGCCCAGCACGGTGACGGCGATCATGGCGCCCGGGCCTATCACCAGCCACGGCGCGACGAAGACCACGTTCCGCGCGGAGCCGATCATGGAGCCCCACTCGGCCTGCGGATACTGCGCGCCGAGGCCGATGAAGGAGAGCGCCGCCACGTCGAGGATGGCGCCGGCGATGCCCAGGGTCCCCTGCACGATGAGCGGTGTCAGGGCGTTCGGCAGGATCCGCCGCCACAGGATCCCGATGGACGACTCACCGAGCGCGCGCGACGCCGTCACGAAGTCGCGCTCCTTGATGGACAGGACCGATGCGCGCATGACGCGGGCGTACACCGGGATGGCGACGATGGCGATGGCGTACTGGGCGTTGATCAGCCCCGGGCCAAGGACCACGACGATCGCGATGGCCAGGACCAGCGCCGGGAACGCGAGGAGGACGTCCATCAGCCGCATGATGACGTTGTCCGTCCAGCCACCCGCGAAGCCGGCAATGGCGCCCAGGATGGTGCCCACGATGATCGCCAGCCCAACGGTCAGGAAGCCGACCCGCAGGCTGATCTGCGACCCAAAGATGACGCGGCTGAACTCGTCGCGCAGGTTGGAGTCCAGGCCCAGGATGTGCTCCGCCTTGTCCGCGGAGCATCCGAGCAGGTGGATGCAGGGCGGCGCGTTGCGGATGGCGCCCGTCGCCCGCGTCTCGCCGAGGTCCAGGACGCTCTTGATGGGGTCGTACGGCGCGATCAGCGGCGCGAAGAGCGCCATGGCCACCACGATTCCCAGCAGCACCAGGCCGACCTGTGCGGAGCGCTGCGAGACGATGTTGCGAACGGTGTCCCGCCACAGGCTCGCCGGGCGCGCGCTCAGCAGCTCCTCGGCCTGCTCGACGGTGGGGGTGCTGCTGGCCATGGCCTAGCTCAGCCTGATGCGTGGATCGAGGTAGGCGTAGCTCACGTCCACCACGAGGTTGATGACCAGGTACATGACCGCGGTCACCAGGGTCATGCCCTGGATGACCGGGTAGTCACGCCCGGTGATGGCGTCCACCAGGGTGCGCCCGACCCCGGCAAGGTTGAAGATCGTCTCCGTCAGCACGGCACCCGACAGGAGCCCGCCCAGCGAGAGCCCGATGACGGTGACCACCGGCAGCAGCGCGTTGCGCAGCCCGTGACGGAGGATCACGAGGCGCTCGGAGAGCCCCTTGGCGCGCGCGGTGCGGATGTAGTCGAGCCCCAGGACGTCCAGGAGCGACGAGCGCGTCATGCGTGCGATGATCGCCAGTGGGATGGTGCCCAGCGCCAATGCGGGCAGGATCATGTGGCGCACCGCATCGCCCAGGACCTTCCACTGCGCGGTGAGCAGCGCGTTGAGGATCGCCGTGTTCGACACGAAGTCCGCGATGGCTCGCAACGGACCCTGCAGGCCGGTCAAACCCCAGGCCTGCGTCATCGGCACGGGGACGATCCCGGCCGTGAATCGGCCCGATGGCGGCAGCGAGATCGGCGAGTCGCGGAGCACGACGCCGAAGAGCCAGGCCAGCACGAGACCCAGCACGAAGACCGGGATCGAGATGCCGATGTTGGCGAACAGCATCGTGATCACGTCGTAGATCGAGTTCCGTCTGGACGCGGAGAGGACACCCAGCAGGATCCCCACGATGGTGGCGAAGAGAAGCGCCATGATCGTCAGCTCGACGGTGACCGGCAACCGCTCCCACAGGACGGTCGTCACCGGTCGTCCGTACTTGATCGAGGTCCCGAAGTCACCCTGCGCCAGGTTGCCCAGGTAAACGCCGAACTGCACCGGGATCGGCTGGTCGAAGCCATAGCGGTGGATGAACGCCTCGCAGACCGCCGGGGTCGCCTTCTCGCCCAGCTGCGCCCGGCACGGGTCGCCCGGGATCAGCCTGGACAGGGCGAAGACAACGAAGATCACCCCGAACAGCACGGGAATCGCGAGGAGCAGGCGTCGAAGGATGAAACGCAGCATCGTCCGTCGTCAGCTGGGTTGAGAAGCGGAGGGGCGTCGTCCGTTGGGACGACGCCCCTCCGAGCAGGTGCCTAGAGGGTACTACTCGGGCAGCCCCTCAGGAGGCGGGCTCCGCGTTCAGGAAGCCGCCCCACAGGGCGCTCCAGTAGTCGAAGGCCGCAGTCCGTCCGATATGCAGCGGGTTCTTGATATCCCACTGCAGGGCGTACGAGTTCACGACGTCGTTCGCGTCGAACGTGGCGCCATTCGAGAACTTGACGCCCTCCTTGAGCTTGCAGGTCCAGGTCAGGTTGTCCGTGCTCGCCGTGCACTCCGTGGCAAGCTCGGGGATCGGGTCGGTCCCGCCGATCTTGTACGTGTACAGGCCCTGGCTGACCTGCTCGCAGAGGCGGAAGGTCTCGCCGTCGGTCTCGTCTCCACAGTAGAGGCTGATCGGCTCGGCATTCTGCATCCACACCAGCTGGTCCCGGTCACCCGGCTTCATGACATAGAAGCGCTCGTCGGTGAGCGGTGCCGCGTAGGCACCCTCGACGTCGGCCTGGAAGGCCGTCGCGGAGGCACCGTGCGCGATCGGGATCATCGGAACGTGCTGCTTGATCAGGTTGTTGACCTCGACGTAGGCAGCCTGCCGGGTCGCGTCATCGGACGACTGGGCGCCCTTCTTGATGGCGTCGACCAGGTCGGGGAACTTGTCGCCGAACTGATCCGATGCGCCCTGCCCGAAGTGGTAGTCCACGAAGTCGGTCTGGTCGGGGTAGTCCGCGCCCCAGCCGAGCATGTGCAGGCCGGTGAGCAGTCCGGCGCTCGCGTTGTCGAGGAAGGCCCCCGACTCCTGCACGTCAATCGTGGCGGTGATGTTCAGGTTGTTCTTCAGCTGGGTCTGGATCTCCTGGGCGACCGAGGTCGGATCCGGGAGGTAGCCACGGACCACGTCGCGCAGGGCGATGGTGGTGCTGAAGCCGTTGGGATAGCCGGCATCGGTGAGCATCTGCTTCGCCTGCGCCGCGTTGAAGTCGTACCACTTGTCACCAACGCAGCCGTACTTGATCTCGCACGGCGTGAAGTAGTCGGCGACCGTCGACCCCTCGGGGTAGAAGTTGGTGATGATCCGCTGGCGATCGATGCCCATGGCCAGCGCCTGGCGCACCTTCTCGTTGGCGAACGGGTTCTTGCTGTTGTCGAAGCCGTCGACCTTGGGGTTGTTGTTCATCCCCAGGTAGAAGACGTTCAGGCCGGCGCGCGCGTAGAGCGCGAGGTTCGAGTCGGCCTTGATGGTGGCGATGTCATCCGTGCCGGGGTTGTCGATGCCATCGACCGTCCCCGACTGGAGCTCGACGAGCCGCTGGGCGGCCTGGTCGCTCCACTTGACGACGACCGTGCTGACCTTGGGCGGGTTGTCGCCGGTGTAGTTCGGGTTCGCGACCAGCGTGATGCTGTCGCCGCGCGCCCACTTCTCCAGCATGTACGGGCCGGTGCCGACCGGCTTGGCCAGGATCAGGTGGTTGGCCATGGCCTGGTTGAGGTAGTCCGAATCCTGGATCTGGAACGCGGTGAACGCGATCTTGGACAGGAACGAGCCGTCCGGGTAGCACAGGTCGAACTCGACGGTGTTCGCGTCGAGCGACTTGATCTGCTTGAACTCACCGGTGTAGCCGTTGGCCGTGCAGTCGACCGCCGTCTCGGGATAGCTCATCGCCGAGAACGGTGTCTCGCTCATCGCCGGCCCGGATTGGCTCGCCTGTGACGATGGGGATGCACTCTGGCCGGTCCCGCCGCATGCGGCGAGGACGAGGCCGAGCGCGATGACCATGGAGAACGGTCTCCACTTGCGCATTCGGTAACCCTCCGCTAATCGGTCCCTGTTTCCTCGTCGCGCCGGCCGTGGTTCGAGCCGCGCCTTCGACGCCTGACTTCCCTCGGGTGGCCCACCTTACCAGCGCCGCCACCCGACGTGTGCCGCCTGCTGCGTGCTACTCCTCTCCCGTTGGCGTGGGCTCCCGTTCGGCGTCCCGCGCGAGATCCTCACCGCCGCTCGTCCGTCCGGCGTCGTCTCGATCCGATGCCTCGCGCACGGCCATCGCCGCAGCGGTCGCGTTGAGCTCCGGCGCCGCCGCTCCGACCACGACCTGGGTGACGCCCACGTCGCTCTTGAGCGCCTCTTCCGCGTAGTGGCACGCGGCCCGGTGGTCGCCGCCCACCATCCGGAGCTCCGGATCGTCGGCGCGGCAGTTCTCGGGGCGTCCCAGCCGCTCGTAGAGCCAGCAGCGGGTATGGAAACGGCATCCGCTCGGAGGATTGGCCGGCGACGGGACGTCGCCGGTGAGGATGACGCGCTTGCGCCGCCGCTCGGCCTTGGGGTCCGGGATCGGCACGGCCGACAGCAGGGCGCGGGTGTACGGGTGTGCCGGCGTCTCGTAGATGCGGGAGGGCGGCCCCACCTCGACCAGCTTGCCCAGGTACATGACCGCGACCCGGTCGCTGATATGCCGGACCACGGACAGGTCATGGGCGATGAACAGGTAGGTCAGGCCGAACTGCTCGCGGAGCTCGATCAGCAGGTTGAGCACCTGCGCCTGGATCGAGACGTCGAGCGCCGAGATCGGCTCGTCGCAGACGATGAACTCCGGCTCGACCGCGAGGGCGCGGGCCACGCCGATGCGCTGCCGCTGGCCCCCGGAGAACTCGTGCGGGTAGCGGTTGGTGTAGTTGGGGTTGAGGCCCACGAGTGCGAGCAGCTCCTTGACCCGGTCGAGCCGGCCCTTCGACGGCACGAGATTGTGGGTCTCGATGGGCTCCGCGATGATCGAGCCGACCGTCATGCGCGGATTCAGGCTCGAGTACGGATCCTGGAAGATGATCTGCATCCGGCGACGCATGCCGCGCAGCTCGTTGCGGTTCAGCTCGATGAGGTCCCGTCCGTCGAAGCGGACGGTCCCGTCAGTGGGGTTGCGCAGCCGGATCACGGCGCGGCCCGTGGTGCTCTTGCCGCAGCCGGACTCCCCCACCAGGCCGAAGGTCTCGCCCTTGCGGATCTCGAAGCTGATGTCGTCCACCGCCCGAACCCGCCCGATCTCGCGCTGGAAGATGCCCGCGTTGATCGGGAAGTGGACCTTGAGGTGCTCGACCTCGACCAGGTTCTCGTGGTCGTGGGGGCTGCTGCCGGTCACTGGATCCACCCTCCGGGTTCCGTGCCGAAGCACCGGGCGAAGTGTCCCTCACCCTCGCGCTCGGACAGCTCCGGCTCGTGCTCGCGGCACGTGTCGCGGGCGTAGCGGCAGCGCGGGCTGAAGCGGCATTCCGGCCCGGGGTTGATGAGATCAGGTGGCAGTCCCTCGATGGTCCGAAGGCGGGCGTGCTTCTCCTCGTCGAGGCGAGGCAGCGACTCGAGCAGTCCCCAGGCGTACGGCATTCGGGGCTTCTCGAAGATGTCATCGACCCGGCCCGTCTCGACGATGCGCCCGGCGTACATGACGTTGATCCGGTTGCACATGCCGGCGGCGATCCCCAGATCGTGGGTGATGAGGATCACCGCGGTCCCGAACTCCGAGGAGAGCGACTTGATGAGCTCCAGGATCTGGGCCTGGATCGTCACGTCCAGCGCGGTGGTCGGCTCGTCGGCGAGGAGGAGCATGGGGTCGCAGGCCAGGGCGATGGCGATCATCACCCGCTGCCGCATCCCGCCCGAGAACTGGTGCGGGTAGTCGCGCATCCGGTCCCGGGCACGCGGGATGCCGACCTTGCTGAGCAGCTCCACCGCACGATCGTCGGCTGCCTTCTTCGACAGGTCCAGGTGGACGCGCGCCGATTCGGCGATCTGGAAGCCGATCGTCAGAGTCGGGTTCAGGCTGGTCATGGGGTCCTGGAAGATGAAGCCGATCTTCTTGCCCCGCAGGCGGCGCATCTCCTCCCGTGACAGCTTCAGGATGTTGATCCCGTCCAGGATGATCTCGCCCGCAGCGATCTTGCCGGGCGGGTTCGGAACGAGACGGGTCAGTGACAGCGCCGTGACGCTCTTGCCGCAGCCGGACTCGCCCACGATGCCAAGGGTCTCGCCGTAGTCGAGCTCGAAGCTCACGTCGTCGACGGCGTGCACGGTGCCGTCCCTGGTGAAGAACTGCGTCGACAGGTTGCGGACCTCGAGCAGCTTGCGGGCATGCCGCCGGCTGTCCTGGAGGGACTCTGCCAGGCGACGTCCCTCCTCGGTCTCGATGCTGACGTCCTCGGGCAGCTCGGTGAGGACCGGGCTGCCCGCCCGGCCCCGATCGTCAGAGACGCTCAAGTTACTGCTTCCCCTTCAGCTTGGGATCGAGCGCATCACGCAGGCCGTCGCCCAGGAACGTGAAGCTCACCAGGGCGAGGGCGATGGCGATGGCCGGGAACAGGACCAGGTGCGGCTGCGACCGGATGTAGGCCTGGCCGAAATTGATGAGGCTGCCCCACGACGCGCGGGGGGCCTGGACGCCGATGCCGATGAACGACAGCGTCGCCTCGGTGAGGATGGCGCCGGGGATGCCCAGGGTGACGGCCACGATGATCGGGCCGATGGCGTTTGGCAGCAGGTGGCGGGTGACGATCTTGAAGTCGCTCACGCCAATGGCCCTCGCGGCCTCCACGTACTCCTGCTCCTTGAGGGACAGGAGCTGGCCGCGCACGAGGCGAGCCATGGTCACCCAGCTGACCAGGCCAATGGCCACGAAGACCAGGAGCAGCCCATTCATGGCCTTGCCGAAGAACGTCTCGCGGAAGCTGACCGACAGCAGGATGACGAAGAGCAGGTCCGGGAATGCATACACGACGTCCGTGAAGCGCATCAGGGCGGTGTCCACACGACCGCCGAACCAGCCGGCGGCGGCGCCGATGGGCAGGCCGATCAGGAGCACCACGATCTGGACCACGACGGCGACCGTCATGCTGATTTGGGCGCCATCCATGAGCCGGCTGAGCAGGTCGCGACCGAGGTCGTCCGTGCCCAGGATGTGCCCTCCGGTGAGGGGAGGCAGCGGGGAACCGTGGTTCTGGACGATCGACTGCAGCTCCTGGACGCGGTAGTCGTACGGGGCCAGGAACGGCCCAAAGACCGCGACGAACAGGAGGAAGATCACGACGAAGCCGCCGACGAGGGCGAGCTTGTTCTTCTTCAGGCGGTCCCACGCGTCGCCCCACAGGCTCGCGGGCTTGCGGGTCAGGGCACTGGGGGCCTCGAGCGCCTGCGTCTGGTTTGCCATTGCTCCGGAGGCCTCCTAGTTGTACCGGATCCGCGGGTCGATGTAGGCGTACAGCACGTCCACGACCAGGTTCATGACGGCGATGGCCGCAGCGTACAGCATGGTCATCGCCATGATGACCCCGTAGTCACGCTGGCCGATGCTCGTGACGTAGTACTTGCCAATGCCCGGGATCGAGAAGATGGTCTCGATGATGAACGACCCGGTGATCAGGAAGGCCAGGGTGGGTCCCAGGATGGTGATAACCGGAATCAGGGCGTTGCGGATCATGTGCACGACGACCACGCTGCGCTCCTTGAGCCCCTTGCTCTGTGCCGTTCGCACGTAGTCCTTGCGCGTCACCTCCAGCATGCTGGCGCGCGTGTAGCGCGCAATCTGGGCGATGGGCAGCAGCGCCAGGGCCACGGTGGGCAGCACCCAGCGAGAGGGATCACCCCAGCCAAAGGTCGGGAACCAGCGCAGCGTCACGCTGAAGATCACGAGCAGGAGGATGGCGCCCACGAAGCTGGGCGTGCAGATCCCCAGCACGCTGATGAACGTTGCCAGGTAGTCGGGCCAGCCGTTGTGGCGCAGCGCCGCGATCACCCCCAGTGGAATCCCGATGATGACGGAGAGCAGGAAGGCCTGGATACCGAGCTGCAGGGTGGTGCCGATTCCGTCCGCCACGATGTCGTTGACGCTGCGATCCAGGTACTTGTACGACGGTCCGAGGTCGCCCGTCAGCAGGCCCCCGACCCAGCGCAGGTACTGGACCGGGATCGGGTCGTCCAGCCCGTACTTCGCGTTGAGGTGGTCGATGGTGGCCTGCGGCAGCTTCTTCTCCCGCGCCCACGGGCCGCCCGGTGCCGCGTGCATGAGGGTGAAGGTGATCACCGACACGACGAACAGGACCGGAATGATCCACAGCACTCGCCGGATGATGTAGCCGACCACGTTGCTCTCCTATGCCTGGGGGTTCCGCGTATCCGACGGCCACAGACGTCGCAATCCACTCGCGGCGGCTGTGGCCGTCGGGTGGACCGGCGGACCGGTCCACCCGACTCGTTGCTCGACCCCGCGCGGGGGTCAGTCCCTTCCTCAGTGGGCGGCGATGCTCACCCAGGATAGGAAGTTCTCACCCGAGATCTGGGAGTCCTGGGCCGTTGGGGTCAGGTTCTGGACCCAGGGCTTGACCAGACCGAAGCGCTGTCCGAAGCGGACGGGGATGATCGGGGCATCGGCCATGACCATCTCCTGCGCCTGGTTGTAGAGGGGAACCTGCTCGTCGAGCGTCGACTTGGTGGCTGCCTGCGCCAGGAGCGCATCGACGTCCTTGTTGCAGTAGCCCATGTTGTTGTTCGCCGACGTGCAGCTGATCAGGTCCGTCAGGAAGTTGTTCGGGTGCGGGTAGTCCGCGCCCCATCCGAGACGGAAGATCGTGAACGGATCCTTCGACAGCCGGTCGAGGTACGCGCCCCACTCCAGGCCGACGGGCTCGACGGAGACGCCGAAGGCGGTCCGCCAGGCTTCGTTCATGAAGTCGATCTTGTTCTCCCAGTTGGCGCCGGTGTTGTACCCGATCTGCAGCTTGAGGTCGCTGGCGCTTGCGACGCCCGCTTCCTTCAGGCCGGCATCGAAGTCGGCCTTGGCCTTGGTCAGGTCAAAGGGATAGAAGACCGTGTCCTGGTGGCCCGGCATGCCCGGCGGGACGAGCGAGTCGGCCACGACGCCGATGCCGCTGAACGCGGTCGCCATCATGGTCTTCTTGTCGATCGCCTCGTTGAAGGCCTGTCGGAGCTTGATGCTCTTGGTGAACGGGCTCTTGGCCTGCTTGACGTCGAAGCCGAAGTAGGTGATCGACAGGGTCGCCCCTGAGAGCACCTGCTGGCTCAGCGTCGGGTCGTTCTGGATGCGGGAGACCTCCTGTGAGGGCACGCCCGCGATGTCGAGCTCGTCCGCCTCGTAGGCGGCCAGGCTGGCCGACGGATCCGTGATCATGGAGTAGTCGATTTCATGAATCGTCGGGGCCCCGCCGAAGTCCGTGCTGATCTCCGGGTTCCAGTTCGGATTGGGCTTCAGCACGATCTTGGAGTTGTGCTGCCACTCGGACATCATCATCGGGCCGGAGGACACGTAGTTGGCGGCCTCGGTGAAGTCCTTGGTCTCGACCCACTTCTTCTCCAACGGCACGGTGCCGTACAGGGTCGCGATGTAGACGAAGTACGCGGCGGGATGCGCCAGGGTGACGACGAAGGTCTTGTCGTCAGGCGCGGCCACGCCGAACTTGGCGAGCATGGCGTCGATATCGGCGTCGCTCGTCTTGCTGACGTCCACGCCAAGGAGCTCAGAGCCCTCGACGACGTCAGCCATGATGTAGCTGTAGCCCGCGGCGCTGCGCGGGTCGATCAGGCGCTTCCAGCTGTAGACGAAGTCGCCAGCGACGATTGGATCGCCGTTGGAGTACTTGATGTTGTCTCGCAGGTGGAAGGTGATGGTCTGCCCGTCAGGGCTGATATCCCAGCTGCTGGCCAGCCAGGGGATGACGTTGAGCTGCTTGTCGAAGTAGACAAGCGTGGCCGTCGTGTTCCGCAGGACGGTGATCGACTGCGAGTCGGTCGCCTGGGTCGGGTCCTGGCTCGGCGGCTCGCCGCCCATGTCAACATGGAGCACCTGGTTGGGATCCATGGCCGTCGTCGGGGCTGCCGAAGTACCGGCAGACTGGCTGGAACCCCCGGTGTTGTTGTTCGTGCTGCATGCGGCAAGCACGATCATCAACGCCACCAGGACTCCAAAGCTCTTCTTAATCCACATACACCTCGTCCTTTCGCCGGTATGGCGTAAAAGGGACCGCCGCTGGGAGCGACGGCATCGGTTCAATCCGCCACGCGTGCCGTCAGGGGCGTCCGCGGACGACCGTCGTCATGACGTCAGCGCGATGATCGCGGTGTGACCTCCTCTCCTACCTGCGAAGCGCCCAACCGTCCGATAGCGCCCGGCCCCGCCCCGAAGGCAGCTCCGAAGACGTGAACGCAGGCGCCAGCAGGCGCCTCGCCGGGCGTTGGGCCCGCCAATGATTGTCCGGAGCATAAGGCAACGTCAAGAAAGCATCAGCGCTCCAGCCGCTGAGCCGGGTCACAAGTGCTACCCGAGCCCGGTCGGAAAGGTTCAATCCGCAGCCGCGTCGCGTCTCGGCCCGCGGTCACGGGATGTAGGCGTACGCCTGGGCACGGGCGATCGCCGCGGTGTCGACGCCGGACCCGGAGAGCGAGAACGGACGGCTGCCGTCGGCCGGCACCGGCGCACCATCGGCAGCCGAGACCACCGCGCCAACGAGATGGTCGTTGGCGTCGAAGAAGGCGACTCCCACCGTTGGTGGCTTGTTGCGCTGGGTCCCGGTCGTCTCGGAAAGGGTTCCGCTCACCGTGACCGAGTCAGCGCCGTCGGAGGTCCAGGCCAGGTCGGTGATCGCCAGCGGGATGCCCGGCACGTCGTCCATCCCGCGCGTCGGGCAGTACTTGATGTGGGTCACCAGGTCGGCCGGGGTCCCAGCCCCGGTCACCGGCTGGCCACCCATGATGTACACGGCGGTCTGACCCGGCGCGACGATGGCCGGGCTGGGGAAGAAGCGGCCGGCACGCGTGTAGACCGCGTTCCCACCCTCCTTCCATTCGAGCCGAACAGCGGGGGTGTAGAGCTGCGTGGGCTCGTAGTCATAGAGCGTGTTGAGGAAGGTGACCGGCTCCTCGCCGACGTTCTTGAGCTCGAAGAACATGCTGATCCGGCCGTCGACGATATAGACCTGCTGGTCCATCTCGCCGCGGAACGGCTTGACCGGGCCCGGCGCCGGCGGGACGACGGACTGCATGAAGACCGGCACTCCGCTCGCCGTCGACGCATTTGGCGAGATCGCGGCGGAGGCTGCGCTGCTCGGCGGAGACGACGGGGTGGAACCCGGTGCCGTGCACGCTCCCAGCAACACTGCGGCAGCGACGATCAACACGGGCGTCCGCGTCGACCGCCGGGAGCCTCGGCTCACTCGGTGAGGCCCGTCTGGGGCTTCGGCAGGTTAGCGGATGACGTCGCGGTCGAGGGGTCGACCGAGGGCATCACGCCAGTAGCCGGCAGCGGGATGGGCGGCGGCGGCTGTTGCAGCACCCACCACTCGGCCTCATGGGGCGTCAGCGGGTCGTTGTCGGCACGCTCCATGACACCAGGCCAGGCGACGGTGCGTGCGTGGAGCAGGGTCGGCTGGTGGTCGCCGGCCACGCCGATCACCGCGGTGAGCATGAGGGCCATGGCCGCGCCGGCCGGGACCAACCGCGCGAGGCCGAAGACGCGCGAGCGCCAGCTGACGTGCTCTTCCTCGGCAAGGGCCCGGATGCGCACCGCATTGAACGCCCGTGGCGACGGGTCCTGGTCGGCGATTCGTGCGCGCAGCGCGCGCTGCAGCTGCAGGACCAGCGCGCGATCGAGCCCGACCTCGTCGCGGCAGGCCGAGCACCCGGCAAGATGGGCCAGGTGGGGTGCTGACCGGGAGTCGAGCTCCTCGCCGAATCGGAAGCGCTCGATCAGCTCCCGGCTGATCCTACGGCAGCTCATGGGAGGCCAGCCTCGAGTCCGCGTGGGCGGATGCGCGGCGCTCGATCGGCAGCTGGGCGCGGAGCGCCTTCAGCGCGTAGTGCAGCCGGGACTTCATGGTCCCCACGTTGCACTCGGCGATCTCCGCGGACTCCGCCAGCGAGTAGCCGTGCAGGTAGTACAGGATGATGGCGGTCTGCTGCTTGGGCGGCAGCGTGTCGATGCCGCGCTGCAGGACCTCGATGATCTCCCGCGACTCGACCACCTGCTCCGGGCGGGAGGTCAGGTCGGTGACGAGGTTGGTGATCAGCGCGGTGAGTGGCTCCGCGCCGGCCCTGCGGCGCGAGACGCGCGAATAGCACAGGTTCGTGCACACGCGCTGGAGCCAGGGAAGGGGCGAGACGTCCGTCCGAAGCCGCTCTCGGACGCGATAAGCCTTGACGAAGCAATCCTGCAGGATCTCCTCGGCGAGAAACGGGTCACGGGTGATCGCCAGCGCGGTGGTGTACACCGGCCGCTTGTAGGTATTGAAGAACTCCTCGAACGCTTCCAGGTCCCCGGACTGGATTCGCTCGACAAGGCCATCCGGCTGCGTCGTTCCCACTGGCACCCCGTGATCAGATGCGCCGATCGGTACCCATAGTACGCCCCGCGTTTCAGGCGGGTTCATCCCCACCACCTGCGACGGCCGGGAATTGATACCGCAGATTCGGGTGGCGCGCGGCGCCCGCCTCGTCCAGCCGGCCGACCGGCGTCGTGATCGGCGCGGCCTTGAGCGCCGCCGGATCGCTGGCCGCCGTGTCGGCGATCTCGTGCATGACGGCCGCGAAGCGGTCCAGGGTCTCGAGGCTCTCCGTCTCGGTTGGCTCGATCATGAGCGCCTCCTCGACGATGAGCGGGAAGTAGATCGTGGGCGGGTGGATCCCGTGGTCCAGGATCGCCTTGGCGATGTCCAGGGTCGACACGCCGTGCTCGTGCTTCTGGCGACGGCCCGAGAAGACCACCTCGTGCTTGCAGATCCGGTCGTATGGCAGGTCGTAGGCATCGGCCAGGCGGACCCGAAGGTAGTTCGCGGCGAGCACCGCATCGTCGCTGATCTCGCGCAGCCCGGCCGCCCCGTTCGAGCGGATGTAGGTGTAGGCCCGCACGTGCATCCCGAAGTTGCCCGTGAAGGCCCGTACCTTGCCGATGGCGCTCGGTCGCGCGTCCGGAGCCTCGAGCGCGAAGCGGGCGTCCGGCGTCGATCGCCCGGCCCACGCGTTGCGGCGGACCTCGTCGGCGTCACCGGCGACCAGCAGGGGCATGGGCGCGGGCAGGAAGGGTGCAAGCCGCTCGCCGACCCCGACCGGGCCGGCACCCGGTCCCCCACCCCCGTGGGGGGTCGAGAAGGTCTTGTGCAGGTTGAAGTGCATGACGTCGAAGCCCGCATCCCCCGGGCGGAACCGACCGAGAATCGCGTTCAGGTTGGCACCGTCCATATAGGCGATGGCGCCCGCGGCGTGGACCGCGGCCACGACCTGGTCGATCTGATCCTCGAAGATCCCCAGCGTCGAGGGGTTGGTGATCATCAGCGCCGCCGTGTCGGGACCCAGGGCCTCGCGGAGCGCCGGCAGGTCGATCCCGCCGCGCGGGTTCGAGGGGATGGTGACCGTCGTGTAGCCGACCATCGAGGCGGTGGCCGGGTTCGTGCCATGCGCGCTGTCCGGGACGAGCACCCGTGTCCGCTGCTCGCCCTCGCCACGGGCACGATGGTAGGCGCGGGTCATGAGCATCCCGGTCAGCTCGCCGTGCGCGCCCGCGGCCGGCTGGAGCGACACGGCGGCCATGCCGCTCACCTCGCGCAGGAGCTCGGCCAGCAGCCACTGCAGCTCGAGGCTGCCCTGGCTCATGGCGGCCGGATCGAGCGGGTGCGAGCCCGCCAGCCCCGGGAGGCCGGCCGCCCACTCGTTCACCTTGGGGTTGTACTTCATGGTGCACGACCCGAGCGGGTAGAAGCCCAGGTCGATGGCGTGATTCAGGTGGCTCAGCCGGTTGAAGTGGCGGAGCAGCTCCAGCTCGCTGACCTCCGGCAGGCGCGGGGCGACCGTCCGGCGCGCCTCTGCCGGAAGGGCCGGTTGACCGCCGGCGGCGCGGACGGCCTCTGCCGACGGCGCCGGGAAGCGCACCGCCCGCCGACCGGGTCGCGAGCGATCGAAGAGCAGCGGCTCGACGACGGTCAGCGGGCCGTTCGCCTCCGGCGAGGTGAACGCGGCGCCGCGCCCGGATCCGTCGGGTGACTGCGGGGCCCCGGCCGGCGCCGCCGCGCGCTCCGTGACGCTCATGCCGTCTCCTCGAGGCCGCGCACCAGCACGGCGATCTCGTCATCCGTCGTCAGCTCGGTCGTCGCCAGCAGCAGGCAGTCGCGCAGCTCGGGGTACTGCGGCTCCAGGAGCAGCCCGGCCAGGATCCCGCGCTCGACCAGGGCTGCGTGCCGCCGCGCCGCCTCCGGGACGCGGATCACGACCTCCGCGCCGTACGGTGCGCTGAAGCGGCGTTCCCCCAGCCTCGCGGCCTCGAGGGACGCAGCCAGGTGGCGGGCCTGGACCATCGACAGCTCGGCCACCTCTCGCAGCCCCTGGGGCCCCACGGCCGACAGGTAGGTGGTCGCGGCGAGGGCGCAGAGCGCCTGGTTGGTGCAGATGTTGCTCGCCGCCTTCTCGCGGCGGATGTGCTGTTCGCGGGCCTGGAGCGTGAGGACATAGCCAAGGCGCCCGGACCCGTCGCGGGTCGCGCCCACCAGGCGGCCGGGCATCTGCCGCACGGAGGCCATGGGCGCCGCCATGAGGCCCACGTACGGGCCGCCGAACGCGAGCGGGATCCCGAGCGGCTGTCCCTCAGCCGTGACGATATCGGCCCCGTAGCTGCCCGGAGCTGCGAGCACCGCCAGTGATGTCGGCTCCACGAACGCCACGAGCTGCGCGCCGGCCGCATGGGTCGCTGCGCCGAGCGCCGCCATCGGCTCAATGCCGCCGAAGAAGTTCGGCTGCTGCACCACCAGGCAGGCGATCTCGTCTCCCACCAGGCGCTCGACCGCCCCGACAGGGGTCAGGCCGCTGCCACCCGCCTCCAGGTCGGCCGGCACCTCGATGACCTCGATGCCCGGCCCGGAGCAGTATGTCTCCAGGACCCGGCGCACCTGCGGGTTCACGGCCGCCGAGACGGCCACCTTGTCGCGATGGGTGAGGCGGCAGGCCATCAGGGCGCCTTCGGCGGTGGCCGTCGCCCCGTCGTAGTGGCTGGCGGTGGCGACCTCCATGCCGGTCAGCTCGCAGACGAGCGACTGGAACTCGTAGATGCTCTGCAGGGTGCCCTGGCTGACCTCGGGCTGGTACGGCGTGTACGCGGTGGCGAACTCGCTGCGGCCGATCACCTCGTTCACGACCGCCGGAACGAGGTGCCGGTAGGCCCCGGCGCCCAGGAAGCTCACGTCGGGCAGCCGGTTGCGATCGGCGATCCGGGTCAGCTCGGCGCGGACCTGCTGCTCGGTGAGGGGTGCCGGGATCGCAAAGGAGCGCGGGGCAACCGCCGCGGGGATGTCCGCGAAGAGCGCATCGATGCTCTCGACGCCGATTGCGGCCAGCATCGTCGCGCGGTCTGCGCTGGTGTGCGGGCTGTAGGCCATGGCGACCCGACCGTCAGCTGGTCAGCGCGGTGTACGCGTCGACATCGAGCAGGGCGTCGAGCTCGCCCCGATCCGCCAGCTCCACCGTCGCGATCCAGCCGTCGCCGAATGCGTCGGTGTTGAGGAGCTCGGGCTCGTCGCCGAGCCGCTCGTTGACGGCCGTCACCGTCCCGGAGACCGGCGCGAACAGATCGCTCACGGCCTTCACGCTCTCCACCACGCCAAAGCCGCCGAACTGCTTCAGCGCGGTGCCGACCTCGGGCAGCTCGACGAACACGATGTCGCCGAGCTCATCGGCGGCAAAGCTGGTGATGCCGATGGTGGCACTCGTCCCGTCGACCCGCACCCACTCGTGCTCCTTCGTGTACCGGAGCCCTGGGGGATAGCTCACCGGACCTCCTGCTTGTGTGCTGCGCGCGGATTGGCCGATGGCGTCGCCGGCAGCTCGAGCTGCCGGGAGGACGTCGCTCAGCGCGGCCTCGTATAGAAGGGTAACGCTACCTGCTCCGCCCGGTACGGGCGTTCGCGGACGACGACCTCCACCTCGGCGCCGATGGTGGCGCGCTCCGCGGGGAGATACGCCATGGCGATCTTCTGGCCCAGGGTTGCCGACGCGGTGCCGCTGGTCACCATCCCGACCTCGTCCCCGTCCACCACGACCGGGTAGCCGTGGCGCGGGATCGCGTTCTCGCGCATCACCAGGCCCACCAGCCGCCGTTCCGGGCCCGCGTCGTGGATCCGCCGCAGGGCATCGCTGCCGTTGAACTCGCCCTTCTCCAGCTTCACCACGCGACCCATGTTCGCCTCGTACGGGTTCGTCTCGCGGTCCAGCTCATTGCCATACAGCGGCATGCCGGCCTCGAGGCGAAGCGTGTCCCGGCTGCCCAGGCCGCAGGGCTTGATGCCGAACGGCTGCCCGGCCTCGTGCACCGCGTTCCACAGCCGCTCCGCGTCGGCCGGGTCGCAGAACAGCTCGAAGCCGTCCTCCCCCGTGTAGCCGGTCCGGGCGATGAGGCAGGCGATGCCGGCGACGATGCCCGGCGCGCAGTGGTAGTAACCCAGCCCCTCGATGTCGGCATCGGTGAGGGTGGTGAGCAGCTCGGCCGCGCGAGGCCCCTGTGGCGCGACGAGGGCGGTGCGGTCGCTGCGGTCATCGAGCAGCGCCTCCATCCCGGTCGACGCCAGCAGGTCGCGCAGGTGGGCGACATCGGCCTCCCGGTTGGACGCGTTGCAGACGACCAGGTAGCCATCGTCGACCCGGTAGATGATGAGGTCGTCGACGATGCCACCCTCCACCGTGCACAGCATCGAGTACTGCGCCTGGCCGGGTGCCAGGCGGGCGGGGTCCGAGATCACCGCGTGGCGCAGGAAGTCGAGCCCCTCCGGGCCGGAGACGTGGAGCTCGCCCATGTGCGAGAGGTCGAAGAGCCCCACCGCGGTCCGGACGGTGCGGTGCTCATCGAGAATCGAGTGGTACTGCACCGGCATCTCCCAGCCGGCGAACGGGACCATGCGCGCGCCCAGCGCCCGGTGCACGTCATACAACGGCGTCCGGCGCAACGGGGTGACGGTGGAGCTCATGCGCGTGCCGCTTCCTGCTCGCGCTCGGCGAGCTGAAGGGCGGCGCGCTCGACAACCTCCCGTTCCGTGGCGTGGGTCATGATCTGCGGCGCCTCCTCCAGCTGGAACCAGCGCACCTCGTCGAACTCGTGATCGTGCAGCTCGGTGCTCCCGCCGACCGGACGCATCAGGAAGAAGTGGACGGTCTTGTGGAAGCGAGTCCGCTCACGGACGAAGAAGTAGGTGATCGCTCCCAGGGGCTCCTCCGCCTCCACCTCGATGCCCGTCTCCTCGCGGACCTCGCGCATGGCCGTCTCCAGGATCGTCTCGCCGGCGTCCGGGGTGCCCTTCGGGAGCGCCCACAGGCGCGGCGCACGGCGGTGCACGAGCAGGATCTCCCGATGGCTGTCGACGGCCCGGTGGACGACTCCCCCGGCCGATGTGGCGCGCGCGTTCCTGAGCGGGGCCACGCCCGCGTCAGCCGCGATGCGCGCGCGGAAGCCCGAGGGGCGGGACCTGGCGCCGCGACCCGACCCGACCGACCCGGCCGACCGCTGGGAAGCTGTAGCGGCTGGTCTGCGAGCGAAGGGCGGTCACCGTTGCGAGCTGACGGCGCGGCAGGTGATACAGGGTGGTTCCCATGGGCAGCCCCAGGCGCGCACGACGCGGGCTGCGGCGCCCGGCGCCGAAATCGATGGACGGGTGGGAAACGAGGCGGGCCGTCAGACTCACTCGCATGGCGAGCATTGTACGCGGCGCCATCCCCCCTGCAACCCGTTCCCCGTCAGCGCCTGCCGCGGCCAACGGACCGATACAGCGCGACCATCTCCTCGATGCGGGCGGAAGCCGCGAAGCGCTCCGCCCCGTCGCGTGCGGCCCGGGCCATGACCGCCCGGCGGGCCGGGTCGGCGGCGAGAGCGAGCATCCCCTCGGCGAGGAGCGTGGCGGAATGTCCCGGTCTCCTGGCGACCACGATGCCGTCGACCCCGTCGCGGACCGAGCTCCGCACGCCGGGGCCGTCGAGGGTGACCACCGGCAGGCCAACCGCCAGCGCCTCTGCGAGGACCAGGCCCTGGGTCTCCGTGCGCGACGCGAAGGCGAACAGGTTGGCGCCGGCGGCGATGGCGAGCGCCTCGAGGCGGGGCAGCCGGCCGGTGAGCAGCACGCGGTCGCTCAATGCCCCGGTCGCCAGCCGGCGCTCCAGCTCACCCCGCAGAGGGCCGTCCCCGACCAGCGCGAGGCGCAGGCGGGGGTCCGTCCGCGCCGCGTCGCCGAAGGCGTCGAGCAGCAGGTCCGTGCTCTTCTCGCGCGCCAGGCGCCCCACCGACACGGCGACGATCGTGTCCGGTGGCCAGCCGGCGCGCGGCCGCGGATCGACCGGCGAGAGCGCTCGCAGGATCGGGAGGTCGATGCCGGTCGGAATGGCCCGGACGACCGGCCGTGCCGCCCCGCCGCGCGACGAGACGGCCGCCTCGATCTCGACGGCGAGGTCCGCGGCGGGCGCGACGACGGCGGCGCAGCCGGCCCAGAAGGCGCCCAGGTAGGCGCCGACCAGGGCTGCTCCCGGGGCGGCGAGCGGACCGAGGTAGTGACCGTAGTCGCCGAACCGGGTGTGGTGGGTGAACACCAGCGGCGCCCCGACCGCGCGCGCCAGGTGCCGCGCCATGAGTCCCGACACGAACGGCGATTGCGCGTGGACGATGTCTGGACGTGCCGCACGCACACGCGCGAGGGCGTCGGAGGGAACGGGCCAGGGCATCCGGTAGTCGGGCGGAGCCGGTGGCGGTCCCTGGTACGACGGCAGCCACGCCATCTCGGGATCCGGTCCGTCGGCACCGCCACCGGTCGGCAGGGCCGACCTCGCCGGTCGCGGCACGGCGAGGACGACCCGGTGGCCGGCCGCCCCGAGGCCGCGCGCGAGGGCCTCCGTCGCGACCGTGACGCCCGAGAGGTACGGGAGGTACGACTCGCCGAAGACGGCGACCGTCAGGGATGGCTGGCCGCTCATGCCGGTGGCCGCTGGCCGACGTGGAGGGTCGCCATCTGCGACGGGAGCCATCGCCATCGGATCCGCTGCAGCCCCACCTCCTCCATCACCGCCGCCACGGCGCCGGGCGCGGGATAAGCGAGCAGGCTCTCGGGAAGGTAGCGGTACGCGGATGATCGGCCGGCCACCCGGCCGATGACCGGCACGATCCTGCGGAACCAGGTCTCGAACAGGACGCGCGCGATGCCCTGCTCGGGGACCGCGATCTCCAGGACCACGACCCGACCGCCCGGCCGAACCACGCGCGTCATCTCGCGCAGGCCAGCGGCGTAGTCGGGAAGGTTCCGCAGTCCGAACCCGATGGTCGCCGCATCGAAGCTGCCGTCCTCGAAGGGGAGGGCCAGCGCGTCGGCCTCGAGGTACACGGGCACGCCCTGCTGGGCGGCGGGACGAGCGGCTCCGGCGGCGCGTGCTGTCGCGCGCCGGAGCATCCCCCGGGAAACGTCGACGCCGACTGCCTGGCCGCCGGGCGTCGTGGCGCGCGCCAGCGCCTCGGTGAGGCGTCCCGTCCCGCAGGCGACGTCCAGCGCCCGGTCCCCCACCCCGACATGGGCGGCCGCCACCGCGGCGTGCCGCCAGCGGGCGTCGAGCCCGGCCGTCATCACCGTGTTCATGGCGTCGTAGATGGGCGCGATCCGGTCGAACATGGTCCGGATCCCGTCCGGGGGCGCCGCGTTGCCGCGCGGGCGCGCGGGGGGCATCACTGGCCTCGCTGCGAGGAGGGTGTGGCTGGTGGGCGATACTGGATTCGAACCAGTGACCTCACGGATGTGAACCGTGCGCTCTAACCAGCTGAGCCAATCGCCCACGAGGGGAGCCGCAGTATAGCCGCGCGGGACGGGGACCGGCAATCGAGGCCGGGGTCACCGGTTCGGGCGGGAGAGCCGCTCCGCCACCGCGTCGATGTCCAGGCCGGCCACCCGGATCCGCTTGTGGCGAGAGCGCGACCCGGCCACCAGGGCAATGGCCGATGGCGGCAGGTCCAGCGCCCTGGCGAGCGCGTGGATCAGGGCCCGGTTCGCCTCTCCGTCCGCTGGCGGCCGGGTGACCCGCACCCGCACCACGCCATCGCTCATGGGACCGACCTCGTCGCGCGCGGCCCGCGGCGACAGCAGCACGCCGAAGGTGGCCTCCGGGGTGCGCACGGCCGATCAGAAGCGGGCGAAGAGGCGCACCACCACGCTGAGCAGCAGCAGCGCGAGGAAGGGCGACCAGTCGAGGCCCCCCATGGGTGGAAGCAGCCGCCGGATGGGCGCCAGGACCGGCTCGGTGACCTGGTACACGAACGCGGTGAAGGCGCCACCGCCCATCGGGCTCGTCCAGCTCAGCACCACCCGGAGCAGGATCAGGATCGAGTAGACGGCGCCCAACAGCGTCACGAAGGACGCCAGAACGTGGCTCATCTCCAGGCAAGCATACCAGCGGGCCTCGGCCGCGAGGTCGTCCGCACCTCACGCCGGCCGTGGCCCGAAGAGCGCCGTGCCGATGCGAACCAGGGTTGCGCCCTCCGCGACCGCCGGCTCGGCATCGGCCGACATGCCCATCGACAGCTCGGGCAGCCCGATGCCGGCAACCTGCTCGAGCCGATCACGAAGCTCACGCAGGCGGCGGAACGTGACACGCGCCTCGTCCCCCGCCGCGCCGAACGGCGCGATCGTCATGAGCCCCACGACGCGCGCGTGCTGCAGGCGCCGCAGCGCGGCGACCAGGTCGCTCCCCGGCCGCAGTGCGTCGGCGAAGCGCTCGGCGTCCCAGCCGGACTTGGTCGCCTCCCCGCTGAGGTTCACCTGGAGGAGCAGGCGCGGCGCAGCGTCCAGGTCGTGCGACAGCGCCTCGAGGCGGTCGAGCAGGGCCGCCTCGTGGACGGAGTGGATCCAGCCGAATGCCTCCAGCGCGCGACGTGCCTTGTTCGACTGCAGGTGCCCGATGAGGTGCCACTCGACGGTCGGCTCGGATTCGATCTTGGGCAGGGCCTCCTGCACGCGGTTCTCGCCCAGCCGGGTCAGCCCGGACCGGACGGCGAGGTGGACGACATCGACCCCGAAGCCCTTGGTGACGGCCACGAACCGGAACCCGTCGGGATCCCGCCCGGCTGCCGCTGCGGCCGCGCGCAGGCGTCGCGTCAGGTCGGCCAGGCGCTCGCGCACCAGCGCCTCGGTCGGGCGCGGCTCGTCCGCCGGGAGCATGGGTCGTCCGCCGGGCAGACCCGCGGCCTAGTCTCCCTTGCGGCGCAGGAAGCTCGGAATGTCCAGGTCGGTCTCGCCGTACGACGGGCGATCCAGGGCGGGACGCACCGGGAGCGGCTGCCGCTCCGTCACGCGCGACTCCCTCGGCTCGGCCTGCGGGCTGCGCGCGAACGGCGATTCCTGTCCCATCTGCTCCTCGAGCGACGCCCGCTCGGCGCGTTCCCGTTCGATCTCGGCGAGGATCTCCCGGCTCCGCTCGTCGAGCGACGTCTCGATCCCGCTCGACGCGTCGGCGGCTGCGGGGCGACCGGGCTGGCGCACCTTCTTGGCGGCGTCGAAGCCGGTGGCGATGACGGTCACCTTGACCTCGTCGCGCATCCGGTCGTCGATGACCGTGCCGAAGATGATGTTGGCCTCCGGATCGGCGGCCTCCTTGATCACCTCGGCCGCCTCGTTCACCTCGAAGAGGCCCAGGTCGCTGCCGCCGGTGACGTTGAACAGGATGCCGCGCGCGCCCTGGATGTTCACCTCGAGCAGGGGGCTCATGACGGCGGCGCGCGCCGCCTCGACGGCCCGGTTCTCGCCCGTCGCGGTGCCGATGCCCATCATCGAGCTGCCGGCGTCGCGCATGATCGTCTTCACGTCGGCGAAGTCCAGGTTGATAAGGCCGGGCACGGTGATCAGGTCGCTGATCCCCTGCACGCCCTGCCGCAGGACGTCGTCCACCACCCGGAAGGCGTCCAGGATCGAGGTCTTCTTGTCGACCACCTCGCGGAGCCGGTCGTTGGGGATGGTGATCAGCGTGTCGACCTTCTCCTTGAGCCCCTCGGAGAACTGCTCGGCGACGAGCTTGCGACGAACGCCCTCGAAGGAGAAGGGCTTGGTGATCACGCCCACGGTCAGCGCCCCGAGGTCCTTGGCGATCTCCGCGATGACCGGAGCCGCGCCAGACCCGGTGCCGCCGCCCATCCCGGCCGTGATGAAGATCATGTCGGCGTCCTTGAGCGCCTCGTAGATCTTCTCGGAGTCCTCCTCGGCAGCCCGCTGCCCGACCCCCGGGTCGGCGCCGGCGCCCAGCCCACGGGTCAGCTTGTCGCCGATGCGGATCTTGTGGGGGGCATCGCTCTGGAGGAGCGCCTGCGCGTCGGTGTTCACCGCGATGAACTCCACGCCCATCATCTCGGCGCGAATCATCCGGTTCACGGCGTTGGAGCCACCGCCGCCGACGCCGATGACCTTGATTAATGCGAAGTGTTCTGCGTCCGAACGGAGCGGCATTCGATGGTCTCCTGCGCGGGTGTGGTGGTATCGACCCGTCTCGCGCGGGTTTGTCCGATGATAGCGAGCCGCTGCCGTGCCCGCTGGCGATTTTTCCACAGCCACCTGCGAAGTTATCCACACTCCGCCAACGCGCGGTGGACGGGCCGCAGGTCTGTGCACCGGATCAGCGCGGATCAGCCCGGGAAGAGGCCCCGCAGCCAGTCGACGACGCGGCCCATGCCGCCCGAGAACGACGAGCTCGTGGCATAGCCGATGGGCTCCTCGCCCAGGTGATCGGCTCCCCACAGCAGCAGGCCGATAGGGGTCGAGAAGGCGGGATTGCTCAGCTGGTCCATCAACCCGCCCACGCCCTGCGGCGCGCCGATACGGACCGGCATGTTCAGCACCTCGCGGGCGAGCTCGGCGGCGCCGCCCAGCCGCGCACCGCCGCCGGTCAGCACGGCGCCCGCGGGCAACATCCCGGCGTGGCCCGAGCGCTTCACCTCCTCGGTGATCAGCGAGTAGATCTCGCCCATCCGCGCCTCGATGACCTCAGAGAGACGCCGGCGCTGGATCGTCTGTCCGCCATCCTCGCCAAGCACCGCCACGTTGAGCAGCTCCTCCGGCTGGACGTCGGCGAGGTTCGCCGTCCCGTGCTTGATCTTGATCTCCTCGGCGAGGTTCAGGCTGGTGCGCAGGCCGATGGCCACGTCGTTCGTGACGTTGATGCCGCCCACGGGCAGGACCGCCGAGTGGTAGACGGCGCCGTCGACAAAGATCGCGATGTCGGTGGTTCCGCCGCCGATGTCCGCGACCAGGACGCCCAGGTCCTTCTCCGTGTCGGTGAGCACAGCCTCCGCGGCGGCGAGCGAGCTGATCACCAGCTCGTCGATCTGGATGTTGGCCTGGGTGATGCATTTCGACAGGTTCTGGACCGAGGTCGCGGCGCCGGCAACGATGTGGGTCTCGACCTCCAGCCGGACGGCGCTCATGCCCAGCGGGTCCTTGATGCCGTCCTGGCCGTCGACGATGAAGCCGCGCGGGATGACGTGGAGCAGCTCGCGGTTCGACGGGACCTGGATCGCCTTGGCTGCATCGGTCGCGCGCGCGACATCCTCGCGGCTCACCTCGCGCTTGTGCCCGGAGACCGCCACCACCCCACGGCTGTTCTGGCTGGTGATGTGGCTGCCGCCGACCGCGACGAACGCCGAGCTGATCTTGTAGCCGGAAAGGCGCTCGGCCTTCTCGATGCTCTGTGCGACCGAGTTCACGGTCTGGTCGATGTTGGCGACCATCCCCTTCTTCATCCCGACCGACGGACCGATGCCGTAGCCGATGATGTTGACGTCGCCCGTCCGACCGACCTCGCCGATGAGGGTCGTCACCTTGGTCGTGCCGGCGTCGATACCGACCAGCACCGTTTCCCTGTCCAAGCTACCTCCTGACGCGCGCCCGGCGAGGGGCGCTCAGATGAATCGACCTTACAGGAAGTGGCGCCGAATGAGCGCCACGTTTTGGAAGATGCGCAGCCCGAAGGCGAACAGGGCGACCAGGTACAGGTCGATCCCCAGCCGATCGCCGACGAACGTCAGCAGGACCGCGACGAGCGCGTTCGTCACGAACCCCGAGAGGAAGACGCGGTTGTCGTAGTGCGCGTCGAGCTGGGCGCGAATGGCGCCCAGCACCGAGTCGAGACCAGCCAGGATCCCGACCGCGCTGTAGCGCGCCAGGTCTGCGCTGACGTTGACGCCGAAGATGAGCCCGAGCGCGACACCGACCGCGAGGCCGATCAGGGGAAGCCACATCAGGGACGGTACCGATAGTCGCTGGATGGGGACCGCGGGCCGACGTCAGCATGCGTCCGAGCCACCCGGGCCATTCGCCCGCCAATATACCTTCCCCGGGTTGCGGGCATCCACCCGGCCCACCGTGTTCTCGCGATGCACCGCGAACAGGGTGCGCACCGCGGCGACCTGCTCGGCGATGCGCGCCTTCACGGCGTCGGCATCCCCGACGTCGAGCCCGTAGAGGCCGAAAACCGCCTGCCAGGTGCCGGATGGACGTGGCTTGAGGACGTAGCCGCAGGTGTCGGTGAGCTGGACCGATATCCCCTTCGCCGACGATCCCAGGGCGGCCGGGTCGATCCGATCCAGCTCGAGCGCGGTCGCCATCTCGGCAGCCGGGATGCGATCGCCGATGATGATGTTGCGCGAGGCGGAGCGGCCATCGGTGACGTACGGCAGGCTCGCCAGCTCGGAGGGCAGGGTGGCGGTCAGGGCCACCTCGCCAAAGACGGTCCCGTCGGCGGCGACCACCAGGCGGACCGCCGGTGTCTGCCACGTCAGCGCCGGCGTCTTCTCGACCAGCTGCACCGAGACGCCGTCCGGGAACCGCGTCTCGACCCGGGCCGAGGCGACGGCCGGCAGCGCGGCGAGCCGACCGGCCAGCGACCCGGCGTCCACGCTGAGGAGGCTTTCGCCGCGCACCGGGTCGAGTACGGCGCTCAGGCGGTCCGCCGAGGTGTAGCGGGTCCCCGCCGAGGCAATCGAGGAGACGCGAAGCCATGGCCCGTTGACGCAGAAGAGCAGCCCGCCGGCGAAGGCAAGCGCCAGCAGGCCGGCCAGGATCCGTCCGCCGATCGGACCCCGGGAGAGACGCGGCAGGTGCAGGCGAGGCCCGCCCCTCCGGGCATGCGCCGCGCCGCGCCGTGGCCGGGCCACGGGCCGGGTCGCCGGACGCCCGGCATCGCGGGAGCGCGGCGACGTGCGCGACCTGGCCGGCGCCGAGCGGGGCTGTGCCCCCGCGGCGCGCTTGACCTTCATGCGGGGTCCTCGCCCGCACCGGCGCGCGAGGCCTCCTCGGCCGACGCCGCGAGCCCCAGGTCGATGAGACGGGCGATCAGCTCCCCGAACCCGATGCCTGCCAGCTCCGCCTGGCGAGGGTACATGCTCGTGGCGGTGAAGCCCGGCAGCGTGTTCATCTCGCTGATGTAGGTGCCGCCGGGGTTGACCAGGAAGTCCACGCGTGCCAGCCCCGCGCAGTCGACGGCACGGTACGCGGCCAGGGCCAGGTCCTTCAGGCGCGCGGCAAGCGCGGCGTCGATATCGGCGCGGGCATGAACGTCCGCCAGCCCCTCCACGTACTTCGACTCGTAGTCGTACCACTCGTGGTGGCTGCGCACCTCACCGGGCTCGAAGACGATGGGCTCCTCGTTGCCGAGCACCCCGCACTCCAGCTCCCGAGCCCCCGGCACGTACCGCTCCACGATCGCCTTGGCGTCGAAGCGGAACGCCTCGTCGAGCGCCTCCGGCAGGCCATCCGCCGCGTGAACGAGGGTCATGCCCACGCTGCTCCCCAGCCGCGCCGGCTTCACGACGCATCGCTCCCCCACCGAGGCCAGCGCATCGCGCAGCACGCGCTGTGGCGTGGACCGCCAGGCCGAGCGGCGGAACCAGGCGTAGTCGACCACGGGCAGGCCGTGGCCGCGCATCAGGTCCTTGAACACGATCTTGTCCATGGCCACCGCGCTGGCCAGGACGCCCGCCCCGGTGTACGGGATGCCCGCCAGTTCCAGGAACCCCTGCAATGTGCCGTCCTCGCCGAATGGTCCATGCACGACGAGGAACGCGATGTCGATCGCATCGGCCAGGGACCGGAGGGCGTGCCGCGAGTCGAGCGCCTCGCTGCCGCCGGGGGTTGGTACCGCCAGCTCCCCCCCGGCCCGCAGGCGGGCGGCCTGGGTGGTGGGCGTCTCGGCGCCGAGCAGGCCGGCCAGCGAGTGCTCCCCCAGCTCGGGCGCCGGACCCGCGGGGAGGTGCCATCGGCCCTCCCGATCGATGTAGATCAGGTATGGCGCGAAGCGCGATCGATCAATGGCACGCAGCACCGCCTCCGCTGAGCTGATGCTGACCTCGTGCTCCGCCGACCGCCCCCCGGCGAAGATGCCCACCCGCAGGCGCGGCGAACCGGGCACGGTCATGGCTGCTCCTCCAACGCCGGCCAGTCGCCAACGAACTCGATCTCGTACTGGAGCGCCACGCCAAAGCGTTCCGCGACCAGCTGGCGCACGTGCTCCCCGACGGCACGGACGTCGGCCGCCGTGCCGTCACGGTCGCTGACGATGAAGTTCGCGTGCTTGGTGCTCACGGCGGCGGTGCCGATGCGGAACCCCTTGAGGCCGGCGACGTCGGCCAGCCGCCCGGCGAAGTCACCCTCCGGGTTTCGGAACACGCTGCCCGCGTTCTGGTCCGCGAGGGGTTGCGTCGCCAGGCGCTGGGCCTGGTGCTCCGCCACCCGGGCGGCGATCGCAGCCGGGTCGCCGCGCTCGAGGCGCAGCACCGCGCTGATGATCGTATCGCCGCTGTGCTTGAACCGCGACTCGCGGTAGGCGAAGGCGCAGGCATCCGCCGCGACGACCACCGCCTCGTCGGCCGCCGGGCTCCAGGACTCGACGCTGACGACGACGTCGCGCATCTCGCGCCCGTGAGCGCCGGCGTTGGCCCAGACCGCGCCGCCGAGCGTGCCGGGGATGCTGATCCCGAACTCGAGCCCCTCCAGGCCGGCACCCACACAGCGCTTGACGAGCATGGCCATCGCCGCGCCGGCATCCGCGCTGACGGTTGTCCCCTCGATCCGCACGGCCCGGGCCCGGTTGCGCAGCACCAGGCCGCGCACTCCGGCATCGGCCACCACGAGGTCGCTGCCGTTGCCGAGCAGGAAGCACGGCACGCCCGCGTCGCGCGCCAGCCGCAGCCCGGCGAGGAGCGTCGCCCGATCGCGTGCCACGAGCAGGCGGTCCGCCGGACCCCCCACCCGCAGCGTGGTGAAGGGTGCCAGGGGCGCATCGTGCTCCAGCACGATCCCCCGCTCTGCGGCGAGCGCATCGAGTCCCGCGATGTCGATGCCGGTCGTGCCGCTCATGCGGCGGCCCCCGACTCGGAGGGCAGGGGCGCGCCGGTTGCCATGGCGAGGAGCTCCGCGGCCAGCGCCTGTGCCGCATGCGGCCGCCCGAGCCGGCGCGCGGCTTCGGCGATCGGCAGGCGCGTGGCGTCGTCGCGCAGCCGGCCCGCCTCCGCCACCAGCCGCTCGGCGGACAGGGCCTCGTCGGCGATCACCACCGCCGCACCCTGGTCGCCGAGCCAGGCCGCGTTGGCGTCCTGGTGCGATCCCGCGTGCGGATACGGCACCAGGATCGACGCCGTCGCGGCAGCGGCAACCTCGGCACAGGTGGACGATCCGGCACGTCCCACCACGAGGTCCGCGGCGACGAGGGCGGGTGCCATCCCGTCGGTGATGAAGGCCTCGACGCTGTAACGCTCACGGAGCGTCACGTCCAGCCCATTGCGGGCTCGCAGCGCCTCTGCGACCCCGCCGGAACCGGCGACGTGCAGGATGCGCCAGTCGGCGAGGAGCGAGGGCAGGGCGCCTTCAAGGGCGCCATTCAGGGTGGCCACCGCCTGGGACCCGCCGAAGACCAGCATCAGCCGATCGTCGGCGCCTGCGCCCAGCGTGGCGCGCGCGGCCTCGCGATCAATCCCCTCGAACGAGCGAATCGGGGTGCCGGACACGAACGAGCGACCCGGAAAGGCGTCGAGCGTCGGGGGGAAGGAGACCGCGACGCGGGTGGCGACGTTGCCGATCGCGCGCGTCGAGCGGCCGGCAATCACGTTGCCCTCCCAGACCAGGGTGGGAACGCCGCGCGCACGAGCGGCGACCACCAGGGGCATGGCGAGGTAGCCGCCGGTGCTGAAGATGGCGGCCGGCCGGAGCCGGCCGAGGAGCAGCCAGGCCTGCGGCACGCTGGCGGCGACCCGCATCGGATCCAGGACCAGGTGCACGTCGCGGCCCGCGGTGCGCAGCGAGCGCACCACCAGCTGGTGGTATGGCAGCACGCCGGCTTCGCCCACCAGCCTGTGCTCCAGGCCGCGGACGCCGCCGATGTAGCTGAGCTCAAGGTCGGGCTGCGCGTCGCGCAGAGCCCGTGCGACGGCCAGCGCGGGGTAGATGTGCCCGCCTGTCCCGCCGCCTGACACCGAACACCGCATCGATCAAGGATCCTGACTGCGTGGTCTCGCGGCTGATGGAGAGCAGGATCCCCACCGCCACGAGGTTGATGGTGAGCGCCGAGCCGCCGTAGCTGATGAACGGCAGCGGAATCCCGGTGACCGGCGCCAGCGCGGTCACCACGGCCATGTTGACGAAGGCCTGGACCACGAGCCAGGTGGTCAGGCCGCAGGCGAGGAGGCCGGAGAACGTGTCCGGCGCGTGGATCGCGATCCGATAGCCCTGGTAGGCGATCACCAGGAAGAGGGCCACCACCACGAGCGTGCCGACCAGTCCCCACTCCTCGCCGATGATCGCGAAGATGAAGTCCGTGGAGGGCGCGGGGAGGTACAGGAACTTCTGGCGGCTGGCCCCCAGGCCCAGCCCGGTCACGCCGCCAAGGGCGAGCGCCATGAGCGCCTGGACGGCGTTGTACCCGGTGTGCAGCGGGTCGCGGAAGGGGTCCAGGAAGCTCTCGACGCGCTGGAGCTGGTACGGGGTACTGGTGATCATCACGGCCGCGGCGGCGACCACCGCGGAGCCGATGGCGCCCAGGTACAGGAGGTTGGCGCCGGCCATGAAGAAGACCGACAGCGCGGCGACCACGAAGATCCCCGCCGTCCCGAGGTCGGGCTCGAGGGCGATGAGCAGGAAGGCCGGGGCGACGAGCAGCGTGAACGGCACGAGCCCGTTCCAGAAGCTGCCGGCCATGGTGCCGCGCCGGTCGAGCCAGTGGGCCAGGTACAGGACGATGGCAAGCTTGGCGAGCTCGGCAGGCTGGAACCCGCCCATGCCGGGCAGGACGATCCAGCGCCGCGACCCGGCGACCGAGGTGCCGATGCCTGGGACCAGGACGGCAACCAGCAGGACCATGGTCAGGACGTAGGCCGGGATCGCCATGTAGCGCAGCCAGCGGAAGTCGATTCGGCTGGCGAGGATCATCGCCCCGACCCCGAGACCCGCCCAGATCAGCTGCTGGATCCCGTACATCGACGGGTCGTCGGACGAGAAGTAGGCGCGCACCGAGGACGCGGAATAGACCATCACCACGCCCGTTGCGACGAGACCGATGACTGCCACCAGCAGCGGATACGACGGCTGGTGCCGGTCGCGCCGCACCCCGCTGCGCTCCCGGCGACGGCGAGCGGAGGCGGCGGCCATGGCGCTCGCGGTCATCGTGGCGCCCCGGGCTGCCCGGGCGCCACGCCGATCGCAGCGGCCGCCGCACGGAAGGCCTCGCCTCGGGCGGCATAGTCGGTGAACATGTCGAAGCTCGCGGCGGCCGGCGAGAGGACCACGACGTCGCCCGGACGCGCGACCTCCGCGGCGAGGACCACCGCCTCGTCCATGGAGCCGGCGCGCCGCACCGGGACGCGATCGCCAACCAGCCGTGCCAGCTCCCCGGCCGTCTCGCCGATCAGGATGGCGGCGCGGCAACGCGCCGCGATCCGGTCCGCGAAGGCGGCGTAGTCGAGGCCCTTGTCCTTGCCGCCGGCGATCACCACCAGTGGCGCGGCGCCGAACGCATCCAGGGCCGCCACGGCGGCCGGCGGGATCGTCGCCTGTGAGTCGTTCACCCAGCGCACCCCGTCGCGGGTCCCCAGGCTCTCGAGCCGGTGCGGCACGCCGCGGAAGGCCCGGATCGCCGCGGCGATGGCGTCCGTCGGGGCGCCGGCGAGGCGGGCGCCGAGCGCCGCGGCCAGGACATCGGCGCGCATGTGGGCGCCGGGGAGCGGCACATCGGCGACCGGCAGCAATCGATCCGGACCGAGGTGCAGCCAGCCGCCGCCCTCCCATGCCTCGCGCCGTGCGCGCGGTCCGCCCAGGTACCAGTGGAGGTTGCCGTCACCCAGCGTCCGGGCGAGGTCGCGGCACCCGGGGTCGTCCGCGTTGAGCACCACCGCCCCGCCCCGGGCCACGCTGAGCTCCGCGAGGCGCGCCTTCACCGCACGGTAGGCCTCGACCGTTCCGTGGCGGTCGAGATGATCGGCGAGGATGTTCGTATAGATCGCGATGTCCGCCCCGCGTGCGATGGTCGGCAGCTGGAGCTCGGAGAGCTCCAGGACCGCCCAGGTCGTGGCGTCCAGGGCGTCCGCGCGCTCGATGAGCGGCAGCCCGATGTTGCCGCCCACGGCGTGCGCCATCCCCGCCTCCTCGAGGATGGCGCCCAGCAGCGCGGTCGTCGTGGTCTTGCCCTTGGTGCCGGTCACGCCCAGGACCCGGGCCGAGGTGAGGCGCAGGAAGAGCTCCACCTCGCTCACGAGCTCGATCCCCGAGGACTCGGCGTCGGCAAGCGCCTCGCGGAGCCACGCGTCGGTGGTCGGGAAGCGAGGCGAGATCGACGGGCTGGTGACGAGCAGGTCGGCACCCGCGACCAGCGTCGCGGCCTGGTTGGGCGCGATGCCGAGAGCGAGGTCGATCGGCCGGCCGGCGAGGGAGGCGACCGCCGCGGCGAGCTCGTCCGGCGATCGCCGGTCGTAGATGGTGACGGCCGCGCCGGCATCGGACAGGTAGCGGGCCGCGGCCACGCCTGAGCGTGCCAGGCCGAGCACGAGAGCGTGGCGGCCGCCGAGATCGGCGCGCGAGCGGACGGGGCGGCGGGCGGTCATCATCGGTCCACCTAGAGGCCCTTGACCGTGGCCAGGAAGAGGCTGAAGCCCAGCAGCCCGGCCAGCGCGGAGACGATCCAGAAGCGGACCGTGATCTTCTCCTCGGCCCAGCCGATCAGCTCGAAGTGGTGCTGGAGCGGCGCCATGCGGAAGATCCGCCGACCCCGCAGCTTGAACGAGCCGACCTGGAGCACGACGGAGAGCGTCACCGCCAGGAAGACCACGCCGATGACCGCCAGCAGCAGGAGCTGGGTGGTGATCGTGGCGACGACCGCGAGGGTCGCGCCCAGGCCCAGCGCCCCGGAGTCGCCCATGAAGATCTGCGCGGGGTGGACGTTGAACCACAGGAACCCCATCAGGGCACCGACGATCAGCGCGCAGAAGATCGCGAGGTTCGGAGTCGAGTTGGCGTCCGCCTGCGGCACCGCCAGCACCAGCGCGATGAGCAGGTAGGCGACGAAGCTGAAGATCAGCACCCCGCCCGCCAGCCCGTCGAGGCCGTCGGTCAGGTTCACCCCGTTGCTCATGGCGACGATCACGAAGGCGACGAACAGGATGAAGAGGATGGGCAGGATGCCCACGTCGCCGACCAGCGGGACGTTGATCTCGGTGATCTCGAAGTGGCGCTGGATGTACCACGCGGCCAGCAGCGCCACCAGCGTCTGCCAGATGAGCTTGTAGCGTCCGCGCATGCCGATCCCGGTCTGGGCGTTGACGTAGTCGTCGATGGCCCCCAGGATCCCCACCCCGACCAGAGTCAGCATGGGGGTCAGGGTGCTCACGTCCTCGATGCGCATGGCCATGGCCAGGAACATGACCACCACGATCATGAGCATGCCGCCCATGGTCGGCGTGCCCGCTTTGCCGAAGTGACCCTCCGGTCCCTCGACCCGGATCTGCTTGCCGAATCCCAGCCGTTGCAGGAGGCCGATGTACACCGGCGCGAGTGCCACGACGCCACCGAAGGCCAATAGCAGGGCGACGACGATGGCCAGCATCAGCGGCGGCTCCGCGGACCGGCGAGCGCGTCGACAACGCGGTCCAGCTCGACGCCTCGCGACCCCTTGATCAGCAGCAGGTCGCCGACCCCGGGAGCGAGGTCGCGCTCCACCACCCGGGTCGCGTCGTCGGCATCCTCGGCGGTCAGGACCGTGCGCAGGCCCGCCGAGCGGGCCGCGGCCGCGATCCAGCGGCCACGCGGCCCCACCCCGACGAGGGCATCGAGGAACGGCGCCGCTTCCGCTCCGATCTCGCGATGGAGCCGCTCCTCGTCGGGACCGAGCTCCAGCATGTCGCCCAGCACGGCCATGCGACGGCGCCCGGCCGCGACGGGCGTCTCCGCGAGGAAGGCGAGCGCCGCGCGAACGCTCACCGGCGAGGCGTTGTACGTGTCGTCGACCAGGGTCGACCCACCTGCGCTCTCGGTGACGACCATACGGTGGGGAGCGCCGCTTCCGGCAGCCAGCGCGGCGGCCACCTCGTCGAGGGGCAGTGCGAAGTGCTCCGCGACGGCCGCCGCGGCGAGGGCGTGCGGTACCAGGTGACGGCCGGGGGTGCCGCTCCGGACCCGACGCTCACCCCACGGTGCACGGAGCGTGAACTCGGTCCCGAGCACCCCGTGACTGACGACGTCGGTCGCCCGGACGTCCGCGTCCGACTCGACGCCGAAGGTTCGCACCGGCGCCGCGGTCACGGCCCGCATGGCCGCCACGCGTCGGTCGTCCGCGTTGAGGACCGCGAGCCCGTGCACGGGCAGGGCTTCCGGCAGCTCGGCCTTGGCCCGGGCGATGCGCTCGATGCTCCCCGCGCGCTCCAGGTGGGTCGGGTGGACGGCGAGCACCACGCCGACCTCGGGCCGGGCGATCTCGGCCAGGCGCGCGATCTCCCCGACCGTATACATGCTCATCTCGAGGACCGCGAGCTCGTCGGCCGGCTCCAGCCGCAGAAGCGTCATGGGCAGACCGGTCTCCGAGTTGAGGTTCCCCTCGTTGCGAAGAACGCGGTGCCCGCGGGAGAGGACGTCGGCGATGGTCTCCTTGGCGAGTGTCTTGCCGGTCGAGCCGGTGACGCCCACCACCCGCACCGCGAACCGGGAGCGCCACCAGGCGGCGAGCTCCTGAAGCGCGCCGAGCGTGTCGCTCACGCGAACCAGTGCCGCATCGATTTCGGCCGGAAGCTCGATCGGCGAGGAGACCAGTGCGGCGGTCGCGCCCGCCTGCAGTGCGTCCGCGACGAACCGGTGACCGTCCACTCGCTCGCCGGCGAGCGCCACGAAGAGGGAGCCCGGCTCGACCGTCCGCGAGTCGACACCTGCCCCAGCGAACGTCTCCACCCGGGTCGGACGGACGAGGCGGCCGCCGGTGACGGCGAGGAGGTCCTCGATGCGGATCGACGGAGGCACGCGACACCCTGCGGAGATTCCCGCGGAGTCTAGCAGCCCATTCCGGAGGTGAACGGCGGCGGCGGGTCCCGAGCCGGCGCTCATCGGGCGGCGACCGGGGTCGTCGGGCGGTCCGGCGGAATGGCCAGGTAGTCGAGGATCTGTGGCGCGAGGTCGTGGAAGACCGTCTCCGGCCGCTCGACCATCTGGTACCGGCCCCAGGTCGACGGGCGATGGAGCAGGATGAGCGTGACGAGCTGCGGATCGCTGGCCGGGTAGACGCCGATGAACGACGAGTCGATCCAGCCCTCGATGTACTCGGTGCGCGTCACGAGCTGGCCGGTCGCATCGCGCACCTTGACCGGCCCCGCGATCTGGGCCGTGCCCGTCTTCCCGGCGATGCCATAGCCCGGAACCGAGGCTGCCTTGGCGATCCCACCGTCGATGGCGCCGGTCAGGAGCTGGACCACGGTGGCCGCGGTCTGCTGCTTCATGATCCGCTCGCCCTCGGGCAGCACCGTCGGACGGTAGGTGCCGTTCGAATCGGTCCAACCCGCGATGACGTGTGGGGTGACCATGATGCCGCCGTTCGCGATCGCCGCGTAGCCGGCGACGAGCTGGACCGCCGTGACGGTCAGGCCCTGCCCGAAGGCGTTCTGGGCCGTGGTCAGGTCACCCGACGCATTCGGGCTGGCGGGGTCCCAGACCGTGCCGCCCACCTCGCCGGCGATGTCGATTCCTGTCGGCTGACCAAACCCATAGCGCCGGAACGACTGGAAGAGCTTCTCCCCGCCGAGCGTGAGACCGATGCGTGCCGCGCCGTTGTTGTTCGAGAGCTGGAGCACCTGCTGGGCCGTGATCTTCCCGTGCCCGTATGGCCAGTCGTAGCGATCGGCATTCTGGATCCGCACGCCGCGAATGCGCAGGTTGTTGTCGTCGACGACCTTGGTCTGGGTCGTGATTGCCCCCGCGTCGAGCGCCGCGGCGACCGTGAATGCCTTCATCACCGACCCCGGCTCGTAGGGATGGGCCACGGCCGGGTTGTTGAACAGGGTCGGATCGGTGGTGCCGTAGTCGTTGGCGTCGAAGGTCGGGAAGCTGGCCATCGCCAGGATCGCGCCGGTGTGGACATCCATGATGATTCCCGTCGCCCCGTGCGCCAGGTTCTTCGCGTAGCTCTCGTAGAGCCGTTGCTCGAGAATGTGCTGCAGGCCGGCATCGATGGTGAGCGTCAGGTCGGAACCGTTGACCGGGGCCTGGGCAGCGGTGATGGAGTCGGCAATCTGGCGGCCCGCAACGTCCTCCTGGGCGACGATCGTTCCCGGGGTGCCGGCCAGGATCGCATTCTCCGCGCCCTCGACGCCGTACTGGCCGGTGCCGTCCACGTTGACGTAGCCGAGCACCTGGGATGCCAGCGTCGAGCCGGGGGCCGCCCCGGCGGTGGGGTACACGCGGCGGGTCTCCGGGAGGAGCCCGATTCCCGGCAGTGCCAGGGCCCTGATCCGGTCCGAGATCTTCGGATCCACGCGGCGCTCCAGCCAGACCCATGACTTGCCGCTCGCGAACAGGTCGAGGAGGTCGGTGTCCGGTACCGATAGCACGTTCGCGAGGATCGCGGCCTCGCTCTCCCGGTCGGTCACCTGGGGCGGGGTGGCGTACACGGAGAAGACCTGGACCGAGGTTGCCAGCAGGACACCGCGGGAGTCCCGGATCTCGCCGCGCTCGGCCGGGATCTCTTCGCGCTGGGCCAGCTGGTCCGCCGCCATCGCGGCGAGCCGATCGTGCTGGACCACGTGCCACCAGGCCAGCCGTCCACCGATCACCGTGGCGACCAGGGCCATCACCACCAGCAGGAAGAGGGCGCGACCCCGGCTATCGGTCCTGGCGAGCATGCGCGTCTCCATCGAGCATCCGGCGGGACGCCCGGCTCAGTGGGTGGTGTCTGGCGATGAATTGGCGCTGGCTGCGCCGCTGCTGGGGATGGCGAAGGTCACCGCCGACTGGGGCAGCGGAACCAGCTGCAGGTCGGTGGCCGCCTTGTTCAGCACCTCCGAGGGCGCGCGGGCGGCCCCGATCTGGAGCACGAGCTGCTGCTCCTCGGCCCGCAGCGCTGCGATCCGTGCCTGGAGGCCGTCGATCTGGTAGCCGACCGCGGCCACGTGGCTCGATTGCGAGAGGTAGAAGAAGGCGAGCCCCGCGGCGGCGACGATCGTGGCCAGCAGCCCGGCGACGCTGGCCTGCCTCCGCTGACGCAGGGCGCCCACGTGACGTACGCGCTGCCGATGCGGGCCACGGACCGGCCGTGGCCGCGGGCGGCGGCCGATGCCGCCGAGCCCGGTGACAGGACGTGCGCCGATGACCGCCATGAATCAGGCGGCGCTGGGGCGGTCGTGCAGCGTGACCCCCCACGAGGTCGGCGACTCGAAGTCGAGCCCCTCCTCGATCTCGAATGCCACGCTCTCCTCGAGCCAGCGCCGATCGTCGGTGATGGCACGGGTGCGGCGGTCGCGGAGCTCGCGCTGCCGGACGCTGTACGTGCGCCGGCGGCTTGTCTGGTGTCGTGGTCTCCCTCGGCTCATGGTGCCTCCTCTGTCACGCGCCCGCTGGGGCGAGCTTCTCGGCGACCCGCAGCCGTGCACTGCGGGCTCGGCGGTTGCGGCCGACCTCGGCCTCGGTCGGCGTCGCGGCGCCCTTGGTGATCGTGCGCAGCTGCGCCCGGTGGCCGCAGGTACAGGCCGGCGGCAGCGGATCCTCGATGCAGTCGCGGCTCTCGCGCGCGATGAAGCGCTTCGCGATCCGGTCCTCGCCGGAGTGGTAGCTGATGACCGCCAGGCGGCCGCCCGGGCGGAGGGCGGCGAGCGCCCCGGCAAGGCCCGCGCCCAGGACCTCCATCTCGCGGTTGACCGCGATGCGCAGCGCCTGGAAGGTACGAGTTGCCGGGTGAATGCGACGCGCGTCTGCAGGTCCCCGACGACCGACGGCGGCAGCCACCACGGCGGCCAGATCGGCGGCGCTCACAAGCCGACCTTCCTGACGCGCCGCCACGATCGCCTTCGCGATGCGGCCTGCACGGCGTTCCTCACCAAACGTCGCGATGATTCCGGCGAGCTCTCGTTCCGAGGTCGCGTCGATGAGGTCGAGGGCGGAGAGGCCGGTCTCTTCATCGAATCTCATGTCCGGGGCCGATCCGGATGCGAAGCTGAAGCCACGCGCCGGATCGGCGAGCTGGTAGCTGGAGAGGCCCAGGTCGAAGAGGACCGCGTCGAGCGGCAGGAACCCGGCCGCGGTCGCCACGTCGAGGAGGGACGAGAAGTTGGCCTGGCGCAGCTCGACGCGGTCGCCGAACCGCGCCAGATGGGATGACGCCTCCGCGATGGCCGCCCGGTCGGCATCGAGGCCGAGCAGGCGACCATCCGGTGACGTCGCCTCCAGAAGCCGCTCGGCGTGCCCACCGCCTCCAACCGTGCAGTCGGCCACGGAGCTACCCGTCCGCACGTCGAGCAGGGCGAGAACCTCCTCGACGAGGACCGGCAGGTGCCCTTCTCCCATGGACCGCACCTCTCAGGTCGGATGACGGGCCGATCGGCCCGGAGACGCATGAATGAGGTCTGCGCAACGTGCGTCATGGCGTTGCGCGCCCTAGATCCCGAGCTCGGCGAGTTGAGCCGCCAGCTCCTCCGGCGCGTCCTCGATCCGGGTCCGGTACGGCTGCCAGGCCGATGGCGCCCAGATCTCGAGCCGGTTCAGCGCACCCACCACGACGACCTCGCCCTCGGTCAGCGCCGCGTATTCGCGCAGGTACGAGGGAACGAGCAGGCGACCCTGGCGATCGAGCTCCACGTCCACCGCCCCCGAGGACATGAACCGTGCGAACTCGCGGGCGTTGGGGTTGGTCATGGGCAGGGCCCGAAGCTTCTCGGCGAGAACGTTCCACTCTTCCGCGGGGAAGACGACCAGGCAGCGATCGAGCCACCGGGCCAGCGTCGCTCCCTCGGCAAGGCGGGCACGAAAACGCGACGGGATCGCGACGCGACCGCGGTCGTCGAGCGCGTGCCGGAACTCACCGGTGAGAAACGATGCCTGCGCCATGCGTGGAATCTACCACTCTTCCCCATTTGGCCCCATTTGGACCCACAGGCCGCCATTCTACAGGGCAGGGACTGCCCGTCAAGGGATTTCGGCACATCGGGGCAGGGACCTTGGTACTGGGCGGAGCGGCGACCGATCTCTTCGCGGGGATCAGTCGGTCTGGCGCCTAGAGCTGGTCGGGAGGCAACTTCTGGAACCGGGCCTCGCCGGTGGGTGTCTCGTAGACGTCGTAGATCGAGAAGTCGCCGGACAGTTCCTTGGTGTAGGCCAGCCCGGTGTACGTCCCCACCAGCGTCCGCCAGTAGATCCTTCCGTCCTGCCCGATGACCCGCTCGACGGGCGCCCCGGAGTAGGGCACGCCCTGTGGGGCGAAGACGGCGGTTGCCTCCGAGATCACGGCACCGGTGTCGTCGAGCCGGAAGACCCGGTATGAGCCGGTCTTGACCACGACGGCATATCCGCCGGTCGGCTGGTCAGAGGGGCCGGGTGTGGGCAGGATCCCGCTCGAGGGGATGGCGATCGGGGTCGGGACCGGGGTGGGCGTCGCCGGGGCGGGGGTCCCGGTCGGCGGCCCGGAAGCCGGAGGAGTGACCAGCGGGGTGGGCGACGGGCTGGCGGTGGGTGTCGCCGTCGGCCCCAGGGCCGTCCCGTCGTTCGCGTTACCGAGCAGGTACCAGCCACCGACGCCAACGGCCGCAATGAGAATCACCAGGATTCCCACCAGGGCGAGCCCGCGGCGGCCGCCCCCTCGCGCGGCAGGTGCCGGCGACGGGGCCGGGGGCGGCGCGGGGGCCTGGGGATGTCGAAGTGCCTCGAGCTCTTCGCTGGGGATGACGAGGACCCCTCGCAGATACCGGGGGCAGTTCGAATAGCCGCGCTCCAGGCACACGTGGCGCTGCTGTTCATCGGACAGCGGAGCCGGGTCGCCGAATGCGTAGCATCGATGCTCGCCATTCGGTTCTGGCCGGTATGCGGCCCGCGCATCGGCGATCCCAAGGAACGGGCAGACGGACTCCGGGCGCTTGGCCAGCTCGGCGAACAGCGCGCGGCGCTCGGCCTCGCGGACAGACTCCTGCGCCTCCCCCTTGCGCCTGCGGCGACCGAACACGGGCCCTCCTTCCGGTTGCCGGAGCCGCGTTCACCAAGAGCGGCGCCGGCCGGATGTGAGTCTAGCGCCAGAGCGAACCGGTGCGCGTGCCCGCTGTAGGGGTGACCGACGGAGTACGAATGCGTCATTGAGATTCGCGGCCGCGGGTCCCTAGGCTATCGGTGGCGTGGTGTCGTCCGGCCCCGCGACCGGTGGGAGCATGACCCGTGGCACTCGAACCGATTGAACGACAGCAACGACCGCCGATCCCGCGCGGAGGGCGGATCCGCCGCTGCAGCGTGCGGCACGTGTCGATCGTGCCGCGCCGGGACGGCGCCCGCGTCCAGGTCGACTGCCTCCTCGGCGGGCGCGATCATCCGCTCCCCCTGGGCACCATGGATGAGGCACGCGCCATCTGCAAGGCTTGCACCGCGACCACCGTCTGGCGGGCAGACGAGGACTGAGCAACGTCCCTGGAGCGCGGCCTGTAAGCCGAGTTCTGTCCCGGACCGATGTCGCCATCGGCCGGAGACGGCCATCCATCTGTGCGACCTACCCGAGGGCTGGACGAGCAGCCTGCTCCGGCGCGAACGCCGGGTTTCGCCCTCCTATTCGGTCTTGCTCCGGCTCGAGCTTGCCGCGTTTCACTCCCGCTTGCGCGGGCATCGTCACTGTGGCGCTAGTCCTCGCCTCACGGCGGACGGGCGTTACCCGCGAGCCTGCTCTGTGGAGCTCGGACTTTCCTCGAGCGCCGCCTTTCGGCGATCGCGCCCGCAGCCGTCCGGCCGCCTCCAGGGAGCCGCATTGTACGCGACCGAACGCGTGTTCGGTCACCGGCCGGCCGATCGGGTCAGCGCACCGCGCGGGGATCGTCGATCGCGACGTTGCTGAGGCGGTCGGCGTCCTTGTTCAGCTCCCGCGGAACATGCCCCACGCTGTACCCCTCGAGCTTGCCGAGCATGGTCATCACCCGGGCATGGATGGGCTTCAGGTCAGCGTGCTTCACGCGGTACCGGCCACTGATCTGGCGGGCGACCAGCTCGGAGTCCATGCGCAGGTCAACGTGGGTCGCGCCCAGGCGCAGGGCCTCGGCAAGCGCGTCCTCCACAGCAGTCCACTCCGCGTAGTTGTTGGTCCGCACCCCGAGATAGGTCGCCAGCTCGGCCACGGTCTCCCCCGTCTCCGCGTCGCGGAGGACCGCGCCCAGCCCGGCCGGCCCGGGATTGCCGCGCGCGGCCCCATCGGTATGGATCAGCAGGCGTCGGCCGCGGCCGACCTCAGGCATGTCGGCCCTGGATCGCCTGGGTCACCTCGAGGATGGCGCGGGTGACGTTGATCCCACGTGGGCAGGCTTCGACGCAGTTGAAGACCGTGCGACAGCGCCACACGCCGTCCGCATCGGCCATCAGCTCCAGCCGCTCGTCGTGTGCGTGGTCACGGCTGTCGAAGATGAAGCGGTGGGCGTTCACGATCGCCGCCGGGCCGATGTAGTCGCTGTTGGTCCAGAAGACCGGGCAGCCCGTGGTGCAGGCACCGCAGGTGATGCAGCGCGAGGTGTCCTCGTATTTCGCCCGATCGGCCTGCGACTGCCGGCGTTCCTTGCCGTCCTCCGGGACCTCGTCGTTGACGAGATACGGGATCGCGGCCCGGTACTTCTCCCAGAAGCCGGTCTGGTCGACGAGCAGGTCCTTGACCACCGGCAGGCCCCGAAGCGCCTCGACCGTGATCTTGCGGCCCGCGTCCTTCACCAGGTACTCGCAGGCCAACCGGTTTCGGCCGTTGATGAGCATGGCATCCGACCCGCAGACTCCGTGACCGCACGAGCGCCGGAAGGTGAGCGTGCCGTCCTGGTACCACTTCACCTGCTGGAGCAGGTCCAGGACGCGGTCGGAGGGATCCGCCTCGAGGCGGTACTCCTCCCAGTGGGGAGCCCGGTCGAGCTCGGGGTTGAAGCGGCGGATCCGCAGCCGGACGTCCATGGGCTCGATCAGTACACGCGCGGCTTGGGCTGGAACTTGGTGATCGTCACCGGCTTGTAGCCGAGCGAGGGCTGGCCGCCGTCCCGGTCGCGGAACGCCAGCGAGTGCTTCAGCCAGTTCACGTCGTCGCGCTCGGGGTGGTCCTCGCGCGCGTGCGCGCCTCGGCTCTCCGTCCGCGCCAGGGCGGACGCCACGGTGGCCTCGGCGATGTCGAGCAGGTAGCCGAGCTCGAGGGCGTCGACGAGATCGGTGTTGTAGCGGCAGCCCTTGTCCTCGACATGCAGGTGTTTCGCCCGCTCACGCAGCCCGGCGACCACGTCCCGCGCATCGGTCAGGAACTCCTCCGTGCGGAAGACGCCGCACTTGTCGAACATGACCGCCTGCAGCGCCTCGCGGATGGCCGCCGGGCGCTCCCCGTCGACCGAATCCATGAGCGCGGCGACCTCCTCGCGGACCGGTGTCTCCGCCGCCGGTACCGGCTCAGGTGTCGGGGCGGTTCGCAGGAACTGCGCCATGGCGATGCCGGCGCGGCGCCCGAAGACCAGCAGGTCGAGGAGCGAGTTGGTACCCAGCCGGTTGCCCCCGTGGACGCTCACGCACGCGCACTCCCCCGCCGCGTAGAAGCCGGGCACGACGGCCTGCTTCCCGTCCTCGGAGAGCGCTCCGAGCACGCGCCCGTCGACGTCGGTGGGGATGCCGCCCATGGCGTAGTGGGCGGTCGGCTGGATGGGCACCAGGTCGTGGAGCGGATCGAGGCCGAAGTAGGTCTTGATGAACCCGGTCATGTCGGGGAGCTTCTTGTTGAGGACCTCGTCGCCCAGGTGCCGGACGTCGAGATGGACGAAGTCCTTGCCGCCGATCCCGCGCCCCTCGGCGATCTCCAGGTAGATGGAGCGGCTGACCACGTCGCGGCTGGCGAGGTCCTTCATGGTGGGCGCGTAGCGTTCCATGAAGCGCTCGCCGTTGTCGTTGAGCAGGATGCCCCCCTCGCCGCGCATCGCCTCCGACAGCAGGAAGCCCAGCTTGTACATGCCGGTCGGGTGGAACTGGAAGAACTCCAGGTCCTCGAGTGGCAGGCCGTGCCGGTAGGCGATCGCCATCCCGTCCCCGGTGAGGGTGTGCGCGTTGGTCGTGACCTTGAATAGCTTCCCGTATCCCCCGGTGGCGAACAGGACGGCACGCGCGCGGAAGATGTGGATCTCGGACGTCGACAGCTCCAGCGCAACCACCCCCGCCACGGGCCCATCCGGTCCGGCGGGCATCAGCAGGTCGAGGACCTGGAACTCGTCGAAGAAGGCGATCTCGTGATGGATGCACTGCTGGTAGAGCGTATAGAGAATGGCGTGCCCCGTGCGATCGGCCGCGAAGCAGCTGCGTCGGACCGGCGCCTCACCGTAGTTGCGGGTGTGACCGCCGAAGCGCCGCTGGTCGATCAGCCCCTCGGGGGTCCGATCGAACGGCATCCCTAAGTGCTCGAGGTTGATGATCGTCTCGACCGCGTCGTGGCACATGACCTCGGCCGCGTCCTGGTCGACGAGGTAGTCGCCGCCCTTGACCGTGTCGAACCAGTGCCACTCCCAGTGGTCCTCCTCGGTGTTGCCCAGCGCGGCGCAGACCCCACCCTGCGCTGCGCCGGTGTGCGACCGAGAGGGATACAGCTTGCTGATCACGGCGACCTTCGCCGTGGGACCCAGGTCGCGCTTCAGCTCGAGGGCGGCGTACAGCCCTGCGCCGCCAGCGCCGATCACCACGGCGTCGAGCTCGTGGATGTTCAGGCCCGCAGGCGGCTCGTACCGCGCGACGTTGGCCATCGGCCTAGAACCCCCCGCCCATGCCGGAGAGCAGGCTCAGCGGGCTGAGGCCCGGAGGTGCCGTGTCCGGGTTGAAGGCGATGACCACGAAGATGCCCAGCAGCAGCCAGACCAGCGTGAAGGCGCCAAGACCGATCATCAGGAAGCTTCGCCAACCACCCCGGTGGACGAGATCGCCGATCACGATTCGGGCGCCGTTGACACCGTGGACCAGGGCCAGCAGGAGCAGGAGCAGGTCGTAGATTCGCCAGAACGGCGTTCCCCAGCGGCTGGTGACGAACGCGAAGTTGACCTCCTGGCCGGTGAACTCGGTGACGACGTGCATGATGATCATGTGACCAAGGGCCAGGAAGACGAGCAGCACGCCGCTGATCCGCATGAAGTACCACATGAACCGCTCGAACCCGGGGTTCTCCGGGCGCAGCTTCGCGGCGCGCGACGGGTTCGGACCCGACAGGTAGATCGTCCGCTCGCGGCTCATGCGCGGCCCCACGGCATGAAGGGCGTGATCATGATCAGGCCCAGGGGGATCATGGCCACGACCGTCGAGCTGACGACCGCGTAGGTCAGCGCCCGATAGTGGATCGTGAGGCGCGGCCAGAAGTCCATGGCGATCACCCGCAGGCCGTTGAGCGAGTGGTAGACGACGGCCGCCATGAGCAGCACCTCGACGAGCCGCATGGGCAGGTTGTTGTAGAGCGTCTGGGTCCAGTTGTAGACGTCGGGCCCGAACGAGACGGTCGCCGTCTCCACGATGTGGAGGAAGAGGAAGATGAGCACTCCGATGCCGGAGAGCCGATGACCGAACCAGGCCAGCTGTGACCACGAAACGCGGTATCGGAACATCCCGCCCAGATCATCCCCTTTCCATCGCAGCACCGAGCCGATGCCTTGCATCGGCGGATTCGTCGGAACGGTAGCGGCCGTCCGATTCTAGCGCGGCGCCCGACTCCTAGGCCGCCCGAACCCGTGCGGCCACGGCCTCCCCGAATTCTCGCGTGCCTGCCGTTCCGCCAAGATCGTATGTCACCGTCTGCCCCTCGGCGATCACGTCGCGCACGGCCGTCTCGACCGCGTCTGCGGCCCCGATCTCGCCGAGGTGGCGGAGCATCAGGCCCGCGGACAGGATCAACGCTGTCGGGTTGGCCCGATTCTGGCCGGCGTATTTGGGCGCCGACCCGTGGACGGGCTCGAAGACCGCCGCCCTCTCACCGATGTTCGCGCCGGGCGCCACGCCAAGGCCGCCGACCAGCCCGGCGCACAGGTCGCTCACGATGTCGCCATACAGGTTGGGGAGGACCATGACGTCGTACAGCTCTGGCTTCTGGACCAGCTGCATGCACATGTTGTCGACGATGCGGTCCTCGAATGCGATGCGCCCCTCGTACTCGGCCGCCACCTGCCGGCAGCTCTCCAGGAATAGGCCGTCGGAGAGCTTCATGATGTTGGCCTTGTGCACCGCGGTGACCTTGGACCGGCCGTTGCGCACGGCATACTCGAACGCGTAGCGCGCAATGCGCTGGCTCGCGGCGCGGGTGATGATCTTGATGCTCTCGGCGGCATCCGGACCCACGCGGTGCTCGATCCCGGCGTAGAGATCCTCCGTGTTCTCGCGGACGATGATCAGGTCGACGTTCTCGTATCGCGTCCGGACGCCCTTCATGCTCCGCGCGGGCCGGACGTTGGCGTACAGCTCCAGTGCCTGGCGAAGGGCCACGTTCACGCTCCGGAACCCGGAGCCGACGGGTGTCGTGATGGGCCCCTTGATGGCCACACCGGTGCGCCGGATGCTCTCGATCACTCGCTCGGGCAGCGGGGTCCCCTCGGCTGCGATCGTGGCCTCGCCGGCCTGCTGGAGGTCCCAGTCGAATGCGATCCCTGTCGCCTCCAGCACGACCTGGGTCGCATCTGACAGCTCCGGGCCGATCCCATCGCCGGGGATCAGGGTGACGGCGTAGCTCACGGTATTGATCTTCCTTCCCATCGTCGCCGGTCAAAGCGCCGGCATACGCGGCGCAGTCTAGGACGATCCGGGGTGGTCCGACATCGGCTGCAGACGAACTCTTCTAGTCTTTTGAAGACCTGCGGGGCAGGCTGCTTCGGCAGAGAGCCCGGCGCCGAAGCCCGGTACAATCGATGGGTTCCCGCCCGCGGCTGCAGCCCCGGTTGAGCGCGCGCGCCGCGGGCCCTGATGAGACGCGCAGGAGATTGCATGAAGCTCCAGGAATATCGGTCGAAGGAGATCCTCGCGCGGCACGGCGTGCCGCTGCTCGCCGGCGAGACGGCGACCACGCCGGAGGGGGCCCGGGCAGCCGCGGAGCGGATCGGCGGCCCGGTGGTGGTGAAGGCCCAGGTCCTCGTCGGAGGGCGCGGCAAGGCGGGCGGCGTGAAGCTCGCCGCGACGCCGGACGAGGCGCAGGAGAAAGCCGCCGCCATCCTCGGGATGGAGATCAAGGGCATCACCGTCGGAACCGTGCTGGTCGCGCCCGCCGCGGAAATCGCCAAGGAGTACTACCTGGGGCTGATCCTGGACCGCGCCACGAAGGCGATCACGGTCATCGCCAGCGCCGAGGGCGGGGTCGAGATCGAGGAGACGGCCCGCACGAACCCCGACGCGATCCTGCGCCTGCCGCTGCATCCCCTTATCGGGCTCCAGGAGCACAACGTCCGACGGGCGTCCTTCTTCCTGGGCATCCCTGCCGAGCTGCGCAAGGACTTCCGGGCGGTGCTGCGTGGCCTGTACGACGCGTTCGTCGCCTCCGATGCCGACCTCGCCGAGATCAACCCGCTGGTGGTGACCACCGACGCGCGGATGCTGGCCCTGGACGCGAAGATCGTGCTTGACGACTCGGCGCTCCCCCGCCATCCCGATCTCGAAGCGATGCGCGACCTCAACGAGGAGGAGCCCTCGGAGAGCGCGGCACGCGAGGCGGGCATCAACTTCATCAAGCTCGACGGCACGATCGGCTGCATGGTGAACGGCGCCGGACTGGCGATGACCACCATGGACCTCGTGAAGCTCGCCGGCGGCGAGCCGGCCAACTTCCTGGACATCGGCGGCGGAGCCAAGGCGGACAAGGTCGCGGCGGCATTCCGCATCATCCTCGACGATCCCAACGTGAAGGCCATCCTCATCAACATCTTCGGGGGCATCACCCGCGGCGACGAGGTCGCCCGTGGCATCGTCGAGGCTCGTGCTGCGCTCACCCGGGAGGTGCCGATGGTCGTCCGCATCGTGGGCACCAACTCGGCCGAGGCCGCGCCCATCCTGGCCGAGGCCAAGCTCATCACCGCCGAGTCGCTCGACGACGCGGCGGCCAAGGCGGTCGTCGCCGCATCGGCGGCGGGAGGTGTGGCATGAGCATCCTGGTGAACCGAGAGACGCGCCTCGTCGTGCAGGGCATCACCGGGCGCGAGGGCGAGTTCCACTCGCGGGCCATGCTCGAGTTCGGGACCAACATCGTGGCCGGCATGACGCCCGGCAAGGGCGGCCAGAGCGCCCTGGACGGCAAGGTCCCGGTCTTCGACACGGTCGCCGACGCGGTCCGCGAGACAGGCGCCAACACGAGCTGCATCTTCGTGCCGGCGGCGGCAGCCCCGGACGCGATCCTGGAGGCCGCGAATGCGGGCATCGGCCTCGTCGTGTGCATCACGGAGAACATCCCGGCCCTCGACATGCTTCGCGTCTACCACGTGCTCCACGGGAAGGGCACCCGGCTGATTGGACCCAACTGCCCCGGCCTGACCAGCGTCGGGGACGGGGCGAAGGTGGGCATCATCCCCAACGACATCCACCGTCCCGGATCGGTGGGGCTCGTCAGCCGCTCCGGCACGCTCACCTACGAGGTCGTGCAGGCCATGACCGATGCCGGCATGGGGCAGTCGACCTGCGTCGGCATCGGCGGCGACCCGATCGTCGGCACGAACTTCACCGACGTGCTCGAGCAATTCAACGCCGATCCGGAGACCGAGGCGATCGTGATGATCGGCGAGATCGGCGGCGAGGAGGAGGAGAACGCGGCCGCGTTCGTCGCGCGCGAGGTTCGCAAGCCGATGGCGGCCTTCATCGCGGGGCGAACGGCTCCGCCCGGCCGCCGCATGGGGCATGCCGGCGCGATCATCTCGGGCGGTTCGGGAACCGCGGAGTCCAAGCGGCAGGCACTCGAGGCGGCCGGAATCGCGGTGGCGGACTCGCCGTCGCACATTCCGCAGCTGCTCCGCGCAGCCGGCGTTCGCGGCTGATCCACCGGGGTTCAGTCCGGCTCGAGCAGCTCCCAGAGCACGCCGTTGAGCGTGCGCGGATGCACGAAAGCGACCGAACCTTCGGCTCCCGGTCGCGGCGTCGCGTCGATCAGCTCGGCCTCGGCGGCAGCCAGGGCCGCCAGGTCCCGCGGCAGATCCTCGCTGCGCAGGCAGACGTGATGGAGGCCCTCGCCCCTCGCGGCGAGGAAGCGCGCGACCCCGCTCTCGGGATCGACGGGCTCAATGAGCTCGATGCGGGCGGCCGGCTCCGGCCCGGTGGGCAGGAAGACGAGCCGCACCCCCTGCGCCTCCATGAGGATCGGGTCGCCAAGCGGCTCCAGGCCAAAGAGGGCCCGGTAGCGCGGGACGGACACCGCCAGCGAGCGAACCACGATGGCTACGTGGTCGATGGGGCCGAGGCCGGCGGTCATGCGCGGTACTCGCCCCACACGTCGCGCAGCACCCCGGCGATCTCGCCCAGGGTGACGTTGGCCTCGACACAGGTGCGAATCCGGGGCAGCAGGTTCTCGGTGCCGCCCGCCGCGTCGCGGAGTGCAGCGAGCGCCGTGCTGGCCAGCGCCGCATCGCGGGCGTCGCGAATCCCGCGCGTTCGGGCAACCTGCCGCTCCTCCACCTCGCGATCGATGTGCTGCGGCGCCGGCCGCTGGGCCTCGCCCTCGGTGAAGGCGTTGACGCCAACCACGATCTGCTCCCGCTGCTCGACCGCCCTCTGGAACGCGTATGCCGCGTCGGCAATCTCGCCCTGTTGGTACCCCGCGGCGAGCGCGGCGAGGGTGCCGCCACGCTGCTCGATGGCCGCCAGCTCGGCGCGGATGCGCTCCTCAAGGCCATCGGTGAGCGATTCCAGGTAGTACGAGCCGCCCAGCGGGTCGACCGGCGCCGCCATCCCGGACTCGTAAGCCAACACTTGTTGAGTTCGGAGCGCGAGCCGGGCGGTGTCCGGGGTGGGCAGCCCCAGCGCCTCGTCGAGCGCGTTGGTGTGCAGGCTCTGGGCACCGCCCAGCACCGCCGCGAGCGCCTGGACGGTCGTGCGCACCACGTTCACGTTCGGTTGCTGCGCGGTCAGGGTCGAGCCGCCGGTCTGGACGTGGAAGCGCATCGACATCGATCGCGGATCGCGCGCGCCGTACCGGTCGCGGGCGATCGTGGCCCACACACGCCGCGCGACGCGGAACTTCGCCACCTCCTCCAGCAGGTCGTTGTGGGCGGCGAAGAAGAACGACAGGCGAGGGGCGAACTCGTCGAAGGCGAGGCCCGCCGCCAGGGCAGCGTCGGCATAGGCCATGGCGTTCGCGATCGTGAAGGCCACCTCCTGCGCCGCGGTGGATCCCGCCTCGCGCATGTGGTAGCCGCTGATGCTGATGGTGTTGAAGGATGGGAGCTCGGCGCGGCAGTAGGCGAACGTATCGGTCACCAGGCGCATCGAGGGCTCGGGCGGGAAGATGTAGGTCCCGCGCGCGATGTACTCCTTGAGGATGTCGTTCTGGATGGTGCCCCGCAGGCGATCCGGCGCGACGCCCTGGCGGCGACCGACCGCCTCGTAGAGAGCGAGCAGGATCGCGGCCGTGGCGTTGATGGTCATCGAGGTGCTGACCCGGTCCAGGCCGATGCCGTCGAGAAGGATCTCCATGTCGGCGGCCGAGTCGATGGGTACGCCCACCCGTCCCACCTCGCCCTCCGCCATCGGATCGTCGCTGTCATAGCCGATCTGGGTTGGCAGGTCGAAGGCCACTGAGAGCCCGGTCTGGCCGGAGGCGAGCAGGTAGCGGAAGCGCTGGTTGGTCTCCTCCGCAGACCCGAAGCCTGCGTACTGGCGCATGGTCCAGGCCCGCCCGCGGTAGCCCTCGGGACGGATGCCCCGCGTGAAGGGGAAGGACCCCGGCTCCCCCAGCCTGTCCGCCGACGGCGTGTCGCCGGAGGGTGTTGGACCGTAGACGGTCGCGATCTCCAGGCCGGAGCTCGTGCGGTCGTGCGTCGGCGGTTGGGTCTCTGGGTGGTCGGGCATCAGGTCGCGATTGTACCGATGGCGACGGCGTGGCAGACTCACGGAGCCCCACTCGCCCCGCCACCCATGGAAGGTGCCTCCCCTACATGCCTGCCGCCGCATTCGGCGTCCTCGCCGTCTTCACCACCGCTGCGATCATTGCCGGGCTCGTCGCCTGGTGGCTCGTGGGGTCGCGGATCCCCCTTGGTCCGCTGCTGCCGATCGTCGCCGCCTTCGCGGCCCTGTACGTCTCAGGTCACAGGCTCAAGATCGAGGTCGGACCGAGCACCGAGCTGTTCGGGTTCCAGGTCTCGCTGCTCTTCGACCTGGTGCTTGCCGTCGTCGTGGCCCTGGGCGTCGCCCTGCTGGGACGCCTGGCGAGCGGCCCGCGCCTCTGACGAGGGCGCGGCGGGCACTACTCGATCCGGATCAGGAGCTGACCGGTCGCCACCGTCTGGCCGGCCTCCACCGCGATGGCCGCGATCCGTCCGGCCCGCGGCGCGCGCACCTCGTTCTGCATCTTCATGGCCTCGAGGGTGAGCAGCGGCTGGTCCTCGTCGACCTCGCTCCCCTCCTCGACCTCGATGGCCACGACCAGTCCCGGCAGGGTGGCCTTCACCTCCGTGGGCCCTCCTTCGGAACGGGACGCGACCTCCGCCTCGGCCAGCACCCGTTCGCGGTGGGTGCGGACCACCACCGGGATGCGACGGCCGCCGAGGGTCACGAACCACGCGCTCCCCGACCCCTCCACCACGACCGGCTGCGAGGTCCTTCCATTGCTGAGGCGACCCACGCCCGCCGCGCGGTCGGTCCAGGTCAGCTGCCAGCCCTCCGCAGCCTCGACCGTCTCGCCTTCGACGAGGACCTGGTAGGTCGTCATTCGCCCACGGCCTCGCGCCGCGCAAGCCGCGCCCAGGCGGACTCACCGGTCACACCCGCCGACGGGTGGCCGTCGTCGTGCGCCGCCATCTGCGCCCGCCGCTCCGCTGCCGCAAGGGCCGCGAGGCTGGCCACCTCCGCGCCGATCGGAGGTCCCGCTCCCCACCGCTCCCCGACCAGCCCGGTGTCATAGGCACCCGACACGAACGACGGCTCGTCCACCAGCCAGCGGTGGAAGCCCAGGTCCGTCTGGAGACCACCCACCACCGTCTCATCGAGCGCGCGCCGCAGACGGCTGATCGCGGCCGGACGGTCCGCGGCGTAGACCATCAGCTTGGCCAGGAGCGGGTCGTACTCCGGGGTCAGCGGGAGCCCGGGCTTCACCGCTGCGTCGACCCGGACCCCGGGACCCGACGGCAGGCGCCAGGCCGTGACGGCGCCACCCACCGGGCTGAAGCCGGCGTACGGGTCCTCCGCGTAGAGGCGCACCTCGATGGCGTGTCCGCGCGGGACCACATCGAGCACCGACGCCGGCAGCCGCTCACCCGCGGCGATCCGGATCTGCCAGGCCACGATGTCAACGCCGGTGGCCAGCTCGGTCACGCCGTGCTCGACCTGGAGGCGGGTATTCATCTCGAGGAAGTAGTGATTCCCGTCCGCGTCGAGGAGGAACTCGACGGTCGCCGCGTTGCTGAATGCAACGGTTCCGGCGACCCGGCGCGCGCTCTCGAAGAGCGCGGACCGGATCTCGGGAGTCACCGCGGGGGACGGCGTCTCTTCCACGAGCTTCTGGTGGCGTCGCTGGACGGAGCAGTCGCGCTCGCCCAGACAGACGAGATGCCCGTGCCGATCGCCGAGCAGCTGCACCTCCACGTGACGCGCCGGACTCACCAGTCGCTCCACGTACACCGTGCCGTCGCCGAACGCTGACGCAGCTTCTCGCTGGGCGGAGGCCAGGACCTCGGAAAGATCCTCGGCGCGGTCGATGCGCCGCATGCCGCGACCCCCGCCGCCGGCCGCAGCCTTGAGCATGGCCGGGTAGCCCACGGCGGCGAGATCCGGCTCGGACCCGGCATCGAGCGCCACGACCAGGCCGGGGACGATGGGGACACCGGCGGCCGCCACGGAGCGCCGCGCGGCAAGCTTGTTGCCGAGCGCCTCCTGCGTCTCCGGCGGCGGGCCGATCCAGACCAGTCCGGCGGCAAGGACGGCCCGTGCGAAGGCGGCATTCTCCGAGAGAAACCCGTAGCCGGGGTGGACCGCCTCCGCGCCGCTGCGGCGGGCAGCATCGACGACAGCCTCGATGTTGAGATACGAATCAGCGGCGCGGCGCGGTCCGATCTCGACGGCGACATCGGCCAGTTCGGCATGCATGGCGTCGACATCCACGTCGGAGTGGACGGCGACGCTCTCAATGCCCAGCTCTCGGCAGGCGCGAATGACCCGGATGGCGATCTCGCCCCGGTTCGCGACCAGGATCCGACGGAATGGCGGCGCCATCGGCGTCAGCGCGCCGGCGCGGTGTCTTTGCGCACGGACAGCGGACGCATCACAGGGGGATGTTGCCGTGCTTCTTGCGGGGCAGCGACTGACGCTTCCCTTCCAGCATGGCGAGGCCACCGGCCAGTCGAGCCCGCGTCTCCGACGGAAGGATCACCTCGTCAAGGTAGCCGCGGGCCGCCGCGACGTACGGGTTGGCGAAGCGTTCCTCGTACTCGCGGACCAGGCGGGCCCGCTCCGCCTCCGGATCGCCGGCGCGTTCGATGCTGTCGCGGAAGATGATGTTCACGGCTCCCTCGACGCCCATCACCGCGATCTCGGCCGTTGGCCAGGCGTAGTTGAGATCACCGCGGACGTGCTTGCTGCTCATGACGTCGTACGCCCCGCCGTACGCCTTGCGGGTGATGACCGTCAGCTTCGGCACCGTCGCCTCGCAGTACGCAAAGAGGAGCTTGGCCCCGTGACGGATGATGCCCCGGTGCTCCTGGTCGACCCCCGGCAGGAAACCCGGCACGTCGACCAGGGTCACGAGCGGAACGTTGAACGCGTCGCAGGTGCGCACAAAACGCGCCGCCTTGTCCGACGCGTCGATGTCGAGCACGCCGGCCAGCACCTCGGGTTGCTGGGCCACGATCCCGACGCTGCGGCCCTCGATCCGCGCGAAGCCGCAGAGGACGTTGCGCGCAAAGTGGGCATGAACCTCCAGGAAGGACGAACCATCCACGATCCCGCGGATCACGGTGTGCATGTCGTAGGAGCGCTGCGGTGAGTCCGGGATGACTCCGTCGAGCGTGGCTCCGTCCGTCGCTGGGGGGAGCCACTCCCCCATCCGGGGCGCCAGCTCGACGTTGTTCTGGGGCAGATACCCGATAAGCGACCGGACCAGGCCGATCGCCTGCGGCTCGCCCGGCGACAGGAAGTGAGCCACGCCGCTCGTCTCGTTGTGGACGCGTGCACCGCCGAGACCCTCGAAGTCGATCTCCTCGTGCGTCACGGTCTTCACCACGTTAGGCCCGGTGACGAACATGTAGCTCGTCCCCTCGGTCATGACCGTGAAGTCGGTGATCGCCGGCGAGTAGACCGCCCCGCCGGCGCACGGGCCGAGGACCAGAGAGATCTGGGGCACGACGCCGCTCGCCAGGGTGTTGCGCAGGAAGATATCGGCGTAGCCTCCCAGGCTGACGACACCTTCCTGGATGCGGGCGCCGCCCGAATCCGACAGACCGATGATGGGCGCCCCCGCCTCCATCGCAAGATCCATCACCTTGCAGATCTTCTCCGCGTGCGCCTCCGACAGCGAGCCACCAAAGACCGTGAAGTCCTGGGCGTACACGAAGACCAGCCGCCCGTCAATGCGCCCGAAGCCGGTCACGACGCCGTCACCGAGGTAGCGCTGTGCATCGAGACCGAAGTCGGTGGCCCGATGCGTCACCAGCGCATCGAGTTCGGAGAAGCTGTCCTCATCAAGCAGCAGGTCCACGCGTTCGCGTGCGGTCAGCTTGCCCCGCGCATGCTGCTGCTCGATCCGACCCTCCCCTCCGCCGAGCGTCGCCTCGCGACGGAGGGCCGCCAGCCGCGCATGCTTGTCCGCTGTCGACACGGATCTCCTCTCCAGGTGCGTTGTGGGCCCAGCAGGGATCGAACCTGCGACCAGCCGGTTATGAGCCGGATGCTCTGACCACTGAGCTATGGGCCCGTCGATGCTGGTGGACAAGTTCGAGTATAGGCGCTCGTCTTTGCACAAAGACAGCAGGTCCGAGACACCTTGTGGATAACTCCGATGGACCGCGCCGCGCCAGCGCAGGTATCATCGGTGTCACCGCAGCCGCGGCCTTCTCCCGCCAGCCGAGCCACACGTAGGTGTTGCGTTGACCAAGGTCATTGCCATTGCGAACCAGAAGGGGGGCGTCGGAAAGACGACCACCTCCATCAACCTCGGCGGCGCCCTGGCCGAGCTCGGCTACCGGGTGCTCTGCGTCGACATGGATCCGCAGGCGAACCTGACCGTCGGCCTCGGCATCTCGCTCTCGGACGTGCGTCAGTCGATGGGCAACGTGCTGTCGGAGGATCGGACGCCATTGGAGGCCGTCGTGCGCCAGACGGAGATGGATGGCCTGGACGTCGCACCGTCCACGCTCGAGCTCGCCTCGACCGAGGTCGAGCTGTTCACGGCCATCGGTCGCGAGATGGTGCTGCGCGACGCGCTTGCCGGCTGGCCGGAGACGACCTACGACGTCATCATCATCGACTGTCCGCCGACGCTGGGGCTGCTGACGATCAACGCCCTGGTGGCGAGCAGCCGCGTGATCATCCCCGTGCAGACCCAGTACTACGCCATCAAGGGGCTGACCGCGCTGATCAAGGTGATCAATACCATCAAGCTCAAGCTGAACCACGACCTGGAGATCATGGGGCTGCTGGCAACCTTCTTCGACGGCCGCACGGTCCTTGCCCGGGAGATGCTCGAGAACCTGCGCGAGCTGGGCGATCAGCGAGTCTTCAACACCATGATCAAGAACACGGTGAAGCTCGGCGAGGCACCTCTGACCGGCAAGCCGATCACGGAGTACGCCACCAACTCCAATGCGGCTCGTGCCTTCCGCGACTTTGCCCGGGAGGTCGTTGAACTTGGCTAGCAAGCGTCCTGCATTCCGGGAGAACATCCATCGGCTGTTCGACGAGGCGGCCGCCATGGACCTCGGCCCTGGCGTCGTCTCGCTGATCGAGTCGCGTGCGACCCGGGCGCAGATCCGAGAGGTCGGGATCGACCGCATCCTCCCCAACCCCGCCCAGCCGCGCCTCTCCTACGAGGAGGACTCGCTCACGGAGCTGGCCGCCAGCATCCGCGAGCACGGCGTCCTGCAGCCCATCCTCGTCCGGCCGGTCGGCAGCCAGTTCGAGCTGATCGCCGGCGAGCGGCGCTGGCGCGCTTCCCGGTTGGCGGAGCGCTCGAGCATCCCGGCCATCGTCGTGGAGTTCGACGAGCAGACGGCACTCGAAGTCTCGATCATCGAGAACCTGCAGCGGGAGGACGTCTCACCGCTGGAGGAGGCGGCCATGTACCGCAAGATGACCGACCTGGGCTACTCCGTCCGGCAGCTCGCCCAGAAGATCGGCAAGGACAAGGGCTACGTCGAGAACCGGCTGCGGCTCGCCGATGCGCCTCCCGAGATCCGGGAGCTGGTGTCCGTGCGCAAAGACACCATCAGCCACGCCTACGAGCTGATGCGCATCACGGACGACCGTGTCCGCCGACGGCTGGCGAAACGCGTCGCGGCCGGGGACCTCACCCTCGCCAGGCTGCGCGCCATCACCGGGGGTGACGCCGAAGCGGGAGAGGAGCACGTGCCCACCCGCCGACGGCGCGCGCGCACCACGGCGGGGGCGGTAGCCGCCGCCCGGCATGCCGATGACGCGCTGATGGACACCAAGGGCAAGCTGGCCGGGGCGGTGGAGGAGCTCGTGGAGCTTCTGCGTCACCCAGACGTCATCGAGCAGATCCCCGACGGCAACCGCGCCAACCTCGCGAAGTACCTGACGATCACCAGGCTGAAGCTCGAGAACGCCATCGCCATCCTGCGCTCCGGCATCGAGGAGTAGCCCGGCCGGACCGTCTGCGGTCAGGGCGTGTAGGACATCACCTCGCGCTGGTCAACGAGGAAGTCGATCAGCCGCTGGCGCGCCTCCGGATCGATCCTGCGCAGCCCGGCAATCGACTTGGGCAGCTCGAAGATCGGCGCGGCCAGCTGCCCGGCGGTGTCGATCCCGACCACGTGGTCCGGGCCCCCGCCGACAAGGAAGGCGCGCTGGAAGCCCCGAGCATCGAGGCCGGCGACCCGGCAGAAGGCGGCGATCGCGGTACCGACCCCCATCCGCTTGGCGAAGTCGACGAACAGGTCGGCCGCCCAGCGATCGATCTGCTCGTCCGGCTGGGCCGCGACCATCTCCCGGTAGGGCTGCTCTTCGACGGTGGCGCTGCTCATCTGCCGATGATAGCCGAGCGGCGGTCCGTTTCGGGGCCTCGACGGCGTGCGCCGGGGGGCGCCGGACGGCCTCGCTCCCCTGCTATTCTCCGGGCGTGATCAACCGTGCCGCCGACCCGCGCACTGCGGATCGGATCGCCTACGAGGTCCTGCGAACCCCTGCCGGCGCCGACGTGCCGCAGCTGATCGGCCATGCGACCTTCAGCCGGGGCATCACGACCGTGGACGCCGAGGAGAACGTCGCGGTGGCGATCCGTGAGCTCCTGGCTCGGCCGTTCGTGGACCGCATCCAGGCGGACGAGCGGCCGCGCGGGTATCGCCGCAGCTCCCACGATCAGGTCGACTTCCTGGTCCCCGGCATGGCGGAGCACTTCATCGCCCGCATGCGCGGCCTGTGGCTGAGCTACCCCGACGGATCGCTCGTCACGGCTCGCGAGGAGACCCCGACCGCGGAGCTGCCCGGGTCCATCCTGGCGATCCCCGATGCGACCGAGACCGCACCTGGCGTCGCCGACCCATCCGTTCGGCGTGGCGCGCTCGAGACGACCGGCGAGACCGCCGGCGGGCCGCCGCTGGTCCGCGGCCATGCCCCTCTGAGCGGCCTGCGGCCGATCGGTGAGGCGGCGGCGGCGCACCGCACGGACTGCGGCTGGATTGCGTGATCGGAAGCACAGATTAACCCAAATTTACAGACATTCAGGCAGGAGCCTGCCGGCGAACCGCCGGCAGGGCAAGCGACCGAATTCGAGTAGAATCCCCGCGATGTCCAAGCGCTTCCTTGTCATCCCCATCGGCATCCTGGTCGTCGCCGTCGCGTACTGGATCCTCAGCCACGACATGGCCGGAACCACCATGCTCGCGATCTTCGGGATCGCCATGGGTCTCTACGGGGCAATCCTCCTGCCGGCCGCGAACGACGTGGGGCCTACCGCACCGGTTGACCCTGACTGGGAGCCCACGCGCCGTCCCGACTGAGCGACCCTTCCGCGGGGTGACCCGCGCGGTCAGCCCGCGCCCGGACAGACTGATGCCGGGGTCTCTGTGGCTGCCCTAGCGGTTGCCCGCTAACACAGAGCCCCGGCTCATTGGTACTAACGGACTAGTCCCCCGTGTGTTAGTCCCGTGCCGGACATCTGACCGGAATCGGCGCCGTCAGCGGATCCCGGTGTCGTACTCGACCGCAACCGATGCAGTCCGATCTCCCGCACTGACCAGCAGGTCGATCGCGGACGGCGTGCCGAGCAGGCCGTCGACGGGCTGCGGCAGCAGGCGATAGCTCCCCGGCTCAAGGTCCAGGCTGAAGCTGCCATCCGCGCCGGAGGTCACCAACGCCACCTCTGACCCGGCCGCATCACGCACGAGGATCTGGGCCCGGGGCACCGGCCGCGCCGAACATGCCGGCTGCGGCGGGTTGCGCTCGACCGGGCAGACGGGGCCGGCGGTCACCAGCCCCAGGACATGCACCGCCGGCTCGGATCCTGGGCCGCGCGACCCAGCCGGCGTGCAGGCCACGATCGCCAGCACGATGGCGACGAGCATCCCGACTGCGACAGGGCGAGGCATCACACCACTAGACGCCGCGACGGCCCGATCGGTTCCGCCGCGGGCGCGCCGGCCGCCTAGAGCCGCTCGCTGGCGAGATGGTCCAGGGCGCGTGCCAGGGCCGCCTCCTCCGACGCCGACAGCCGGCCCTCGAGCACCGGGATGTACAGCTCCTCCTCTGAGAGGTGCGTCTTGAGCAGGACGTAGAGCCGAAGCAGCACCCTCCGCAGCGTGATGACCGCCGCACGGTCGATCTGCACCGCTGGATCGTCCGTGAAGCTTCCCAGCGCGGCGACCAGGCGGCGGATCTCCTCGTGCTCGAGGGCCATGGGGGCCGTCACCCCGCTCGTGGTGAGCAGCCGATCGAGGGTCGGGTGGACCGCCGCTTCAACCGCCTCCATGTGCGGGATGAGCCGGTTCACCAGGCCGTCGTGCACTTCGCGCAGCTGTGGCAGCAGGCTGACGAGGCGGGTGCTGTCCAGGCAATCGCCGTTCAGGCAGTCGGCCAGTTCGTTCAGCTGGTTCACATAGCGCCAGAGCAGGTCGTGGTGCTCATGGGAGACCTTCGTCAACGGCAGCATCGCTCACCTCCCTGCCGCCTCGGCCACCGTCGCACGGAGCATCCAGAGGGTCTTCTCGTGCACGGCGATCCGACGCGTCGCCAGGTCCAGCGAGACCGGATCCGACGCCTCCTCGGCCGCAGCGACGACGGCGGTCGCGGTCCGGACGACGATCTCGTTCCCCTCAATGAGGTGCCGGACCATCTCTATTGCTGTGGGCGCGCCCTCGGCGTCCACGACGGACGCGAGGTGGACCATCTCGCGATAGGAGCCCGGAGCCACCACCCCGAGCGCCCGGATCCGCTCGGCGATCTCGTCGACCGCATCACGTAGATCCAGGTACTGCTCCTCGAACATGAGATGCAGCGACCGGAAATGCGGTCCGGTCACGTTCCAGTGGTAGCCGTGAGTCTTGAGGTAGAGCGTGTACGTGTCGGCCAGGAGGCGCGCGAGCCCCTCCGCGACCACGCCACGCGTGCCGGTGACGCTATGGGTCGGCGCGATCATATCCTGCACCTCCGTGCGTGTCTGCGGGGAGGGTGTGGGCCGCCGAACGGTGGCGGCCACGTTTCCCGGTCCGGTCTGGTTACAGCCGCTAGCCGGGCACCTCTGCCTCCTGGCGCGGGCTCCGCAGTCCGCCGAGCTCCTCCTCCACCCTGCGGATCTCCTCGCGGAGATCGTCAAGCCGCGCCTCGAGCCCCTCCACGTCGGCTTCCCGCTCCGGGCGGCGAAGACGACGACGCGCTCGACGCGCCGGCCAATCGAGGTCGGCGTACGAGTCGATCGGCTCATACCAGCCGCGGTCGTACGCGACCCCGTGCCACGGTCCACAGCCGTGGCGGTCATACCTGTCGTGCCAGCAGCCCATTTCAGTCTCCTTGGTCCGCACCCAGGCGGTCCGTCCCGTCGAGGAACGCATCGATGAGCCGCGCGCGCTCGCGCATGACCCCGATCCACTCCTCGAGCGCCCGGCTACCGGCGAGGGTCAGCCGGTACGTACGCCGTGGCGGTCCATCCTCTATCACCCAGGCCGACTCCACGAGGCTCTCCCCTTCGAGCTCGCGCAGGGTCCGGTAGGCCATGCCGACGTCGACGCCGTCCGGTGCGAGGCACAGGTCGTTCAGGCCCGCGATCAGCGCTCCCCCGTGGGCCTCACGATCCGCCACAAGGCGCAGCAGGAACGGTTCCAGCCAGCGGCCGCGTCGACCACCGGAACGGACCCAGCCCCGGTAGCCGCCCCGATGAGGGTGCGGATCCGGGTGATGGCCGGCATGGGTCTGGGCGTTCATATGCCAGTAGCATGTCTATGCTTAAGGCACTTAAGCCAGTGCCGAATGGCATGATGGCACGGGTCGCGCCCGGAGGGCGGCGGATCAGGTGCCGTTCGACAGCCGCGAAGGAGCACGCGGTGGCCCGTATGGAAGGCCACCGATGTCGGCGGTTGGTTAACGGCTCGGATTCTGTACGGGTGGCCGCTGCGCCAGCGGACAGCCCCTAATGACGCTCGGCTACCTGCGCCGTACAGTCCGAGCAGACTTCGCTGAGCCCGACAAGGTCGTGCTGTGCGAAGGGCTCCGCGTAGTTGCGGCCGCAGAACGTGCGATGCCCAATGAGCTGACCGTCGCCCCAGCGCTCCGCCGCTGCGACGTGCCAGATGTTCTCATTGGCACCTTTCAAACCGAACGGTGGTACCGGTCGAAGCTCCTCGGACATGAGACGAGTCTACGCCAGCCCGTGCCCGGGACTCGGCAGGCTGACCCACGGGGACCGTCCTCCAAGGGTGGATTCATGAAGCTGGGCGGAACGGACTCGACCGCCAGACCGTGGCCCACACTCCTCGGTCGGCTCGTGCCACGTCGTCTCGCAAAGGCCAGTCTCGTATAGGACAAGCCGATTACCGAGCGGTCAAGGTTGCCAGCACGATCAGCACCACCGTCGAGACTGCGATCCACAGGACCAGGTACCCGAGCATCTCGCGTGTCGTGGTGGTCATGGATACGCGACCGGATGATCTGCGTGGGAAGCCGATGGCTGGCCGCCGTCGTCCTCCCACCCGCTGGTCGCCTGCGCCCACAGCTCGTCGTCTCGCCGACGCCACTGGGCCCATTCCCTGCAGAACGGGCAGAAGGCAGGGAGACCCTGCGCGTTGCCGTGAATCCGTGAGTCGCACCCGGCGCATCGCCACTCCACACTCGCGCCCGGGGGCTCGAGCATGGAGTGAACGAGAGCCGTGGTGTCGATGGCCTCGATCATCGACGTCGCCTCACCTGCGCGATTGAAGGGGCCTGGCAGAGATCATCGCCACAGGCGCGCCAGGCCGCGCGGGCGAGTTGCCAGGTGCATCACCACCAGGACGGCGGCGGCACCAAGGGTGGCGATCAGGATGCTTTCAACGTTGAAGCCGTTGACCGAGCCAACGTGTAGCAGGTTGGTGGCCACGAACCCGCCGACGAGGCCGCCGACGATGCCGAGGACGACCATCATCAGCAGGCCCTCGCGGCTACGAGTGATCATGCTGGCCAGGAAGCCGGCGATGGCGCCGACCACGATCCATGCGAACCATCCCATTCCGTTTCCGTTCCTCTCAAGTGGCGGGCCTTCAGACGGCCGACGCTCATGGTTGATGTGGAAGATGCGCTGCCCGGCGTGGCAGCGAGTGCGGTCGTGGGCCCGGATCTACGCGGGCTCGCGGCGGAACACGCCGATGGCCCACAGCCCGACGAGCTCGAGGACCGTCCAGCCCACGAGAGCCACGATGGCCGCCAGGTCGAGCATTGCGCCGCCTGACTGGAGGGCATTGGTATGCAGGACGCCGTTGAAGGGGGCGACGAAGACCTGGCTGACGTTGAGGATGCCGGAGACCAGCGCGTTCGCGGCGCGGGCGTCGAGCGCCAGCAGCACTACGCGCAGAGCAATGACCAGCTGGATCAGTCCGAAGAGCAAGACGACAATGCGGCGACTGAGCTCGGCGTTGCCGGGCCGCACCGTCGTGCTACGCGGCGCCGTGACGGCTGGCGGCGCGGCAGGCGCCACCACAGCGGGTTCCTGGGTGGGGACGACCGCCTGGTCGACCGGGTCGGCAATGGCCATTGAGGCGCTCCTGTTCGCTAACGAAGGCATCCGGGGAAGCGGCGTCATCAAGACCACCGCCGGGAGACACTCCGGCCACTACCGCCGTTGCAGTAAAGCACCTCGATCTGGTACTGTCAACTGTAGGTATCAGAACTCACTGTAGGAATCGAGGAGCGCGAGTGGCACCATCGTTCGGAGCCGTGCTGAAGCAGGCGCGCGGCGTGCGCCAGCTGTCGGTCAATGACGCGGCGCGCGCGGCGGGCATCTCGGCCGCCTACCTGAGCAAGCTCGAGAATGACGCCGTCAAGAAGCCCTCGCCGCACGTCCTGCACCAGCTGGGTGAGGCACTCCGCGTGCCGTATGCCGAACTCATGCGCCTCAGCGGCTACCGCGTGCCTGGCACGCCGGTCCAGGCCGCTGGCGGGGCGCTCAGCGTGGCGCTGTTCGCCGATCTCACCGATGACGAGCGTGCAGAGCTGGTCGAGTACCTCGCCTGGTACCGAACCCGACGACACAACCGAGTTCGATCCAGTCCCACGTGAGGATGGGGCGCACGCTCAGATCGGAGCCCCGCTCCACGTCGCTATCCGCCACGGCCAACCGCGGTGCGACCCGTGTGTCAGTCGTGACTCCCGGCACCTGATGGGCGGCGTCGGCAAGAACGGCGCGTGTGTCACCGACCCTCGCCGTTCCGCGTTGAGGAGCGCGTTGCTGTGTCGGCTCCGGCCGGCGCCGGCGCGTGCCAGCGCTCGCCGGGCGGCATGAGCCCCTCGGCGGCTCGTGGCCCCCAGCTGCCCACCCGGTACGGATGCGGCGCTTCCTTCTGATCCAGCGCCGGATCCACGACGCGCCAGGCCGCCTCGACGGTGTCCTCGCGGGCGAACAGCACCGGGTCCCCCGCCGCTGCGTCCCCGATGAGGCGCTGGTAGGGCGGGAGCTCGGCGCCGCTCTCGTGGGATGCGTACAGCTCCACCTCCTCCCCGACCATTCGCTCGCCCGGCCTCTTGGCCCGCGCGCCAATCGAGATCGACATGTCCGGGCCTAGCCGGAACCGGAGATGGTTCGCGTGGCGCGCACCGCGTTCGCCGAAGACGTTGAACGGCGGCGCCTTGAGCTCGACCAACACCTCGGTGGCCGTCACCGGCAGGCACTTCCCGGTGCGGATGAAGAAGGGCACGCCACCCCAGCGCCAGGTGTCGACACGGAGCCGGAGCGCCACGTAGGTCTCCACGCTGGAGTCGGCTGCCACCCCGCGGACCTTGCGGTAGCCGGCGTACTGGCCGCGCACGACGTCCTCCGGACTGAGCGGCCGGATCGAATCGAGCAGCTTGAACTTCTCGTTGCGCAGCGCTTCGGCGGTGAGCCCGGACGGCGGCTCCATGGCCAGGATGCTGACCGTCTGCAGGAGGTGGTTCTGCACCACATCTCGGATCGCTCCCGCGCCGTCGTAGAACGCGCCGCGGTCGGCCACGCCGAACGCCTCGGCCATCGTGATCTGCACTGAGGCGACATGATTTGCGTTCCAGATCGGCTCCAGGAACCGGTTGGCGAATCGGAAGTAGAGCAGGTTCTGGACCGGCTCCTTGCCCAGGTAGTGGTCGATCCGAAAGATCTGGTCTTCGCCAAAGACGGTGTGCAGCGTCGCGTTGAGTCGCTTGGCGCCCGCAAGGTTCCGGCCGAACGGCTTCTCGACGATGACCCGCGCGCCATCGGCGCAGTGCGACTCGCCCAGCAGGCGCACCACTTCACCGAAGAGTGCCGGGGGAATCGCAAGGTAGTGGAGCGGGTGCTGCGCAGTGCCGAGCTCCGCGCGCAGCCGGCGGAACGTTTCGGGGTCGTCATCGGACCCGTTGATGAAGCGCAGCTGCTGCTGGAGCCGATGGCGGACCGCCGCGTCCTTGATCCCGTGGGCTTCCAGGCTCTGCGCGGCGCGCTCCCGAAGCGCCGCTACGTCACCGTGCCGCGCGATGCCGATGATCGGCATGGTCCAGTCGCTGTCGCGGACGAGACCCGCCAGCGCGGGGAAGATCTGCTTGTACGCCAGGTCACCGGTCGCGCCGAAGAAGACGAATGCGTCCGAGCCCGCGGGCCTCGAGCGGCTGCTCCCGCCGGTTGTGATCATCACCTGGAACCGCCGCCTTCCTTCTGGGTTTCGGCACCGAAACGGGGCCGGCGACCCCGACATGCCGTGACTGCGGGTTCGTCGTGCATCGAACCGCGCAGAACGAGTCTACCCATGCCCGGGTTGGCCGAGACGGTCATCCTGCCGACCTTCGCCAAGGAGCCCGGCAACCGCCGATTCCTGCTCAGAATCCGGCCCTGAACCGTGCTGCCCGGAGGTGACTGGCTCCGGCGGGCCGGAGCCGGCCACTTACTGCGTTCGCGAGGCGAGTCTACCAGCGAGATCCCGCTCCCCCGCCCCACCCGCTCCCGCGAGTGGCTGAAGGTCGCCCTGCTCGAGTGCCGCCGCTGCCATCAAGTCGTCGAGCGGAGCTCGCCGGTCCAGCGACATTGTCCAGACTGCCGGGCGGGACTGAAGCGAGCCCGCAGCCGCGACGCCGTCACCCGCGCCCGAGCAGCTCGACCACATCACCAACGCCCACCCTGACCACAGGACGCCTCATACCGGACGCTGAGGTCGGAGGTGCAAGCGGAGTCGAACCTCCATCACCGACCTTAGCGTCCGTTCAAGAACGCTCAGCTGGACGCTGATCGGCGCGGATCGCTGGCTGACACGGGTGGGTTGAAGGCATCGTTACCAGACGGTCACCGGATGGGGGTGGCGGTGGTCTCGGAGCTTCTCGTCCCTGGTCACCAGCTGCCAGCCATTCTCGATCGCCGTCGCGTAAATCAAGCGATCGGCCGGATCGCCCGGAAAAGATGACGGCAGGCTGACCGCCGCGCTGGCGATCGCCGGCGTCACCGGAATCGTCCGCACCTGGGTGGCCAGCTGCATGAGCCATGAGACGATTGGGATCGTCACCACGATCCTTTCGTGGTGGGCAAGCCAGGCGAGCTCGAACCACGTGATGTCGGCCACCGCGAGCTCATCCGCGCCACCGATGGCCTTGGCGGCGGTAACGCTTATGCGATCGGGTTCGGCAGACCACCAATGGACGACGTGGCTGTCGAGCACCACGGTGCTCATGTCAACTCCCAGCTCGCTCCGGTCGTAAAGAGGTCCTCCTCCCGTCCAGCGGTCATGGCCACCCCAGCGAGGCTTCCCCTCAACGCGTGAGGACCGACAGCCGGCACGAGCCGCGCTACGGTCCGACCATGCTTTGTGATCTCCACCTCTTGGCCGGCTGCCACGTCGTCGAGGAGGGACAGGATCTTGGCCTTGGCCTGAGTAGCGGTCATCTTTATGGTCATGAGGTCATTCTAGTGGTCCGTACCTGGTGAAGCAAGGGGTTGAGGAGGCAGAGGGTCATGGTTGGCATGCGGTGCGGGGAGCGGAGATTAGGGCTGCGTAGACTGGCCCAAACTCGAACAAATGGGCGACGCTGAGCGTGAAAGTGGCTCCGGCGGGCCGGAGCCGGGCACTTACTGCGTTCCCGAGGCGAGTCTACCAGCGAGATCCCGCTCCCCCGCCCCACCCGCTCCCGCGAGTGGCTGAAGGTCGCCCTGCTCGAGTGCCGCCGCTGCCATCAAGTCGTCGAGCGGAGCTCGCCGGTCCAGCGACATTGTCCAGACTGCCGGGCGGGACTGAAGCGAGCCCGCAGCCGCAACGCCGTCACCCGCGCCCGAGCAGCTCGACCACATCACCAACGCCCACCCTGACCACAGGACGCCTCATACCGGACGCTGAGGTCGGAGGTGCAAGCGGAGTCGAACCTCCATCACCGACCTTAGCGTCCGTTCAAGAACGCTCAGCTGGCGCTGATCGGCGCTAGATCGCTGGCTCGCACAGGCGGGTTAGGGAAGGAACGAACTCGAGGCCGATGCGATGACATCGCGACGGGGCCTCACGCTGCGGGGTCCGGCGGGGGGATGGCTCGCACCACCAGATCGTCGATGCCTGCGAAGTCGTCGGGATTGGCCGTGTAGAGCGGCAGGCCGTTGGCGATGGCGGTGGCGGCGATCAGCGCGTCGAAGGCACGGGCGGCCGGCTTGCGTCCTGATTGGCGGTATGCCGAGGCAACGATCCCGAAGGCCCGGGCGGCAGCGGCATCAAACGGGATGGGATCGAAGTCGGCCTCGGCCTGCTGGACGTGGGCCAGGCGACGGGCACGCTCCGCGTCGTCGGTGGCCACCAGGGGTCCCACGGAAAGCTCCGCCAGGGTGATGGCAGAGATCAGCGCGACATCGGGAAGGGCGGACGCATCCTGCACACGGCGGAGCGTCAGTAGTGCGCTGGTGTCCAGGAGGCCTTCGGGATCGCTCACAGTGATTGATCGAGCGCAGCGTCGATGTCGCGGCGGAGGGCGTCAGCCTCGACCGCCGGCAGGCGTCGCCAGCGCTCGAGGAGCCTCGCGGCTGCGATCCCCCGCGCACGCAGGGGTCGGAGCTCGGCGACCGGGCGGCCGTCACGGGTCACCGTCACGCGCTCACCCGCTTCGACCCGGTCGACCACGTCTCCGCCATGGTTGCGCAGCTCGCGAATCGTCACCGTATCCATGGCGTGAGTGTATCACGGGTGATACTGACGTCAAGGGCCATCCGGATCGATCCTCTCCCTGCCCCTGACGACCCGATCCACCTGGCCTTTCGGCGGCATCTGGACGAGCTGGCGGCCGCATGAATCGGCTGCGGTTGGGCGTCAAGGCCGGGGCGCTGCGAGCGGTCCAACAGCTAAGCGAGTCGCGCCACTACGTGAGCGCGCTTGTCGTCGTGCGGGCGGCGCTCGAGCACCACCTCATGGATCGCCTGATCCTCCTCGCGAACCGGCGCATCGTGACGTACACCAAGGCGAAGAAGAAGGACGCGGCGAGGTGGGAGGCGGACATCCGCGCGCTTCAGGCCAAGGGGTCGGACATCGCTGGCTGGTTCTGGGACGCGGCTGGCCTCAACGTCGTGCATCGGGGCCTCCACTCCGCCAGGTCCAAGAAGGGGCGCGGACAGACGATCTCGCTGTGGTACTTCGAAGCGGACAACTTCGACCCGTTCGTGGCCCCCAAGAAGCACGCCGGGCGGCTCGCACGGCCATTCTGGGAGAGGCGGCTCCTGCAGCGACTGGCCGATGAGCAGGCCGCCGCGTGGAGGTTCCTGTTCCGTCACGGCGCGGTGATGAAGGCCCTGCGAGTCAACCGTCTTCTGCTTGGCCACACGATCCAAGTGGATGTGCACTACGGGTTCCTGAGTGGCTTCGCCCACCCCTCCAAGCGCGGGTACGAGGCGCTGTACGGGCACAACATCCCAGATCGCATGGGCGGCTTCGACCACTACGCCAGCGAGCTGCTGCTCCTGTACGTAATCGTGCTGGCCGCGGCCGAGATCGAGGTTTACGGGCGGATGGCGCGCAGGGCGCCGCGGCTCACGTTGCGCGACTGGGACGTTGTGATGGCGGAGGTGCGAGCGGCCCAGGCAGCGGCATCCTACTTCTGGTTCCTGTCGGGCGGGCCCGAGATGTTCGACCGCAATGACACCGCGCACACGCCGCCGGGCAATGTCCCACTCAAGTGGGGGCGCCCGACGTTCGACCCGACCGCGATCGCGACGGGGCGGGTGCGGTACTACCGGGACCCGCTAAAGCGCTTGGTCAAGCTGCACCAGTCCTACGAGGAGATGAGCACCGGCCTTGTGTACCGATCGCCGTTCGAGCGGAGCGACGCCTTGCACCGGTGACCATGTGCGATCCAAGCCCATACCGTCCGCGCCACCCGTGGGATCGACGAGCTGTGGGGGTGGCGCACGTAAGGGGTCAGATCAGGGGTCAAACAGCCCCGCCGAGCACGCGGATGGCCCGATTCTGAGCACGAATCGGGCCCTGATGGGGCTGATTGGTACCGCATACCGGATTCCTGGTGAACCGTCTCATGTGTCTCAGCCGCGTCTACGGAGTACCACCCAGAGACGCATGAGACGGATGAGACAGGGTCCATAAGGGTTCTAACAAGAGAGAGCTCTACGCCACCTGTCACCGCTGCCCAGCCTGGCGCGGCGGCAACCATGCGCTGGGTCGGGCTCGTCCGGCCTTACTCCGAGTGGGTAGGAATAAGGCGGCGCTGGTCTGGGCGAAATCATCAGAACCGGAGGATGTCGTGTGAGAGCCGATGTTCCGATACTTCTGGCCGCATGTCGTTTGTCAACGTGAGCCTGGGCGCGGCAATGCTGTTCATGCCTTGTCCTGTCGAAAGCCGGACGACGTCTGCACGAACACTCGATGGTGGAGCACTCTAGAGAAAGGGTGGTGATGGGTGGATGAGTCACGCGCGAGAGCGCCAAGAGTGCACGAATCGGTCGCCCGTCGTGCCGCTGATCTCCGCATTGCTGCTTGTGGTGGTGCTGACTGCTGGTAGTGCATCCTCCGCGGCCGCATACAGCGGATCGGGAGCTGCGAGCTTCGCGAACCAGTGGGCAACGCCGACAGCCACCACCTGGAGTGACTGGTGCTACCTATACGGCTGCTTTGGTAGTCGAACGGGGAGTGACAGTGCGGACTGCACCAACTTCGTATCCAACGCCGTCCGCCATGGAGGTGGCTACCCGTTCAGGGCTCCTAGCGGCAGCCTTACGGACGACCACAACTGGTTCCAATACGGTTCGCAAGGGAATTTCACCAACACTCACTCGTGGTCCGTTGCCAACGACTACTACACCTTCCTCCTCTGGGATTATCCGGGAGGGTACCCCCAGACCCCCTTGTCGGGAACGTCGACCGCGAGCTATGACGGTCTGAGCACTGGTGACGTCCTCTTCTACGATTTTGTGTCAGACGGCACATCCAATGGCGTCAAGAACCACGCGGCTATCCAGGTCGGTCATGGGCTTTCCACGACGTACGGCTACTTCGGTGATCTGGTGGATGCCCACTCCCACAACCGCTACAGAGAGTTCTGGACATTGGCACCATTCAATCCATATCGCAGTACAACCACGATCACCCCGGTGCACATTTCGGCGTCCAACTGATCGAATCGCGAAGGAGGGTCTGTGACGTGCAACGATTCAGGAATTGGTCATTGCGTGCCGTCGCCTCGTCAATGGTCGGGTTGGCCGTGGTGGCGATCCTGGTATCGACAAGCTCGGCATCGATCGGGGACCGGGAGGCCATCACGGCAACAATTGGACGCGCGCAGGTCGCCATTCTGGATGTCGGTGGGAGTGCGGACGGCCGGATGGTCGTTGGGAATCTGACGGCCGCTCTGGCCAATGAACGCGCGGCTCTTGCGGATATCTACTACGGGTCGCTGTTCGATCAGCGTGTGGTGCAGCTCTCCGACGTTCTTCGTCAGCAAGCCGCAGGGAGCGTCCTCCTCTATGGAGGGGGCCTGAAGTCGTTTACGCTCACAAGCTTGGAGGTAGGCGGTGAGAATGCGACAGCATCGGCTGAGGTGCAAGTGTGGTCGGAGGCAGGTCTGCCGGGCCAGAACCACGAGCCGGCGACGGGCACCTGGCTGTTCACTTACCAGCTGGTGAAGGTGAATGGCCGATGGCTCATCAGCGGCGAGGACGGCGAGCCTGCCCCGGGGTCTAGTCCGTGAGCGCGGGCATGGGCCTCGTCGGCGACCCTACACCTTCACTTGGGAGGTGGACGAACGTGATCCGTGCCTGGCGCATCCCGCCCCCGAGGGCATCGCGGGGACGGGGCGGAGCACCGAGTCGCGATCGCCGCCGAGGAGGAAGCAGCCGGCTAGCCAGTCAGTCAGCTCCCTCCAGATCCGCCCCCGGGTCGGCCCGGCTAGTCAACCCAAGGCGACGCGCAACAAGGCCGGCCTCCACGCGATTTGAGACTCCAAGCTTCTCCAGAATGTGAGAGACGTGGGTCGCGACGGTCGCTTGCGAGATAAACAACATGGCGGCGATCCGGCGATTGGACAGCCCGTCGGCGACGAGGCGTAGGACCTCGAGCTCTCGCCTGCTGAGCCCAGCCGGCAGGGCTACTCGATGGCGCTCGAGCGGGGTCGCAAGTTCGACACGTGCTCGCGAGGCGAGCTCATCTATTGCGGCCTGAAGCGGGACCGCGCCCAGTTCGATGGCAGTGTCAAGGGCATCGGCCAGTAGGGAGCGTATCTCCTGTCGACTCCCCTTGAGCGAGAGCAGCGCCTCCGCCTCCCGGAAGTGGGTATATGCCTGCTCGAATGGCTGGCCAATCGCCCGCCAGAGTTCGGCAGCCGCCTGCCAGATTGCGGGGTCGGGAGTTCCGAGAGCTCGCGCGACTTCGCCTTTGCCCGTGGTCAGTCCCGCCAAGATGCCCTTCGGCAAGCGGCCGGACGAAATCATCGTGTTGGTCATCTGCAGCGCGGATTCCGCGGCCCTCTGCGAGATGGATCCCTGCGTCGGGAGGCGCAGCCGGCGGCAGCGCTCGGCATCGTCGGCCTCAATCCTGGCGGCAATAGGGAGGAGCATGGCCCGCATGTGGTCGGCATCGGTGCCTGTCAACGCGCCGAGCGCCTGCTGCACGATGTCCCTCGCCTCCTCCAACCCTCCTTCCCCGACGGCTAGTTCGGCGCGGACAAGAGCCAGGTTGGGCAACATGTCGATGCGAAGAGTGTGCGCCTGGGCGACGGCTCGCTCCAAAGCAGCACGAGCTTCGACGAGCCGGCCACGTTGCAGGTCCACTCTGCCCCGCTGAATCAGAAGTGCGACATGCCACTCGCCGGTCGGAAGCAGACTGAGCCCTTCGCTCACCACCATCTCGGCCCTGTCCAATTCGCCTAATCGAACGAGGGCGGCCACAGCCACCGCGCGCAGACCCGTTCCAATCCACCTCGCCAGGCCCTCTTCCCCCGCCTCCTGCACGCCGTCTAGGGCGACAGCAGCTGCTTCGGTCAGGCGGTCAACTCGATTCAGCATGTCGGCATGGTTCAGGAGAGCCTCCAGAATCCCGTCGCTACGACCCGCCTCCCGGGCAACCGTGACCGCCCTGCGAAGGAGGACGAGTCCCGCGGTCGCCCTGCCCAGGTTGACCAAATCCACTCCCAAGAAACTCAAGGCCTGGCCGATGAGGTAGCCGTCGCGCATGGCACGCGCCTCGCCCAAAGCCGCGCGGCAGACCCGACGTGAATCTCGATAGCGTCCAGCCAACATCAGCGCCCCGCCCCACGTTCCCAGGGCCCTGGCCCGCTCAAAGGAGGGCGGCTGTGTTGGGATCAGGCTCACTGCCCGTTCCAACTCGTTCAAGGCCTCGTCGTCACGCAAGACGGACAGTAGGTACGTGCCGAGCCGACGACGTAATGCGCCCTCTGCCTCGAGATCGGTGGGTGCAGCCAAGGCTGCGCGAATCAAGGTGACTGCGGACTCTCCCTCGCCAGCGGCGAACGCCGCATCAGCGGCCTCGATCAGGAGCGAAGTTGTGTCCTGTGTTGACGGCAGCTGGGTCTGCTCCCGCATGCGGAAGATAGCGCCGAACAACCGGTGGGCCTCTGCGTAAGCCCGAGCTCGGACTGCAGCCCGAGCGGCCGCTGTCGCGGCACCAATCGCCTCCTCGAACCGACGGGCGGCCTCGAGGTGGTGAGCCAGCTCCGCGGCGGAGGCCACGGGATTGGGGAGACCTGCGTCGGACACCTGTAGCCCATCCGCAAGTCGGCCGTGGCGATCGCGAAGCTCGCTCGGCCGTAGCCCTTCGACAATTGTTTCAGCCACCAGCGCATGATGCAAGGCCACCTCGTTGTGGTTCTTTGGATCAACGAGACCCCGAGACATCAATTCACGCAAGGCTGCGGCTGACTCGCTGGGTCTCAAGGCGCCAGCAGTTTCGAGTAGGGTTGGCGAAACTGGACGGCCTGCAACCGACATGAGTTCAAGCACGAGTCGCGCCGTGGTCGACAGACCTTCTACTCGAGCGATGATGAGTGGCCGCAGCGAATGCGGGACGCCTTTGCCCCCTGCGCGCACGAATGCCACGAGTTCTTCGACGAAGAGTGGATTGCCATGGCTGCGCTGTGCCAGCTGGTCGGTCAATGAGGCGTTCTCGGCGGACCCGGATAGGATCGCAATGAGCTCGCAAGTCTGGTCGGGGGTGAGCGGCAGAATGCTCAGGACTTCGCAGCCCGGGATGCGGTCGAATTGGAGAAGGAACGCTTCGATATCGAACCCTTCTCCACGGGGGAGTGCCGAGTGCGTCCGAATGGTCGCGATCAGCAGAATCCGCTCGTCACGAAGGGTGGTCGCCAGGTACTCGAATAGCTCCATCGTCGAGCGACCTGCCCATTGAATATCCTCGAGGACGAGTACCAGCGGCGTATGGGCGGAGATGGCCGCAAGCAGGCGGCGCGCACCCACAAGTACCCGTGCGGCCGACCCGTTCTGCAGACGATCGGGGCTCGGTAGTCCGCTCCTTGAGGCGTCGACGAGACCGGCAAACTCAAGGTCGGGGGCCATTGATCCGGACCAGGCCCCGCGCGGCAGAGCGCTCAGTGCCGCCAGCCAGGGTGCGAATGGGAGGTCCCCGGGCGCGATTTCGAGGCAGTGGCCCACGGCGAAGGCCGCCTCAGGATGAGCTTGTCGAAACTCGGCGAGCAGCCGCGTCTTCCCGACGCCAGGGTCCCCTCCGATGAGGACCATTCTCGACTCGCCCACCATCGTCCGACTGAGTGCCGCCGCCAAGACCGCGAGTTCATCGTCTCGACCGACGAGTACTGTGCTGGTGAGCCGCTGGGACATGGGTGCATTGTGCCGCAGTGATCGCCCGGGGATCCTTCCGTCGCAGAGAACGTGGGCTTCGCGTCCGCCCACAGCTGGGACACCGCCGCCGAGGTCGCTGTCACGTTCAGGAGAAGGGTTGGTCCAGCATGCGATCCCGACCGGGCTGGATGAGGCAATTAGGCACCCCGACGCGATGCGCAGCCGCGGGCTCCTCGAGATCCGGGCATAAGGGACCAGATATGGGACCCGACCAGTCGCGGCGAGCACGAAAGGGCCTCACCTGAGTTCAGATCGGGCCTCATTCGGTGCGAGTTGGTACCGCATACCGGATGTCTGGTGAAACGTCTCATGTGTCTCAGCCGCGTCTACCCAGTGCTACCAAGAGACACATGAGACGCATGAGACAGGGTCCATAAGGGTTCAGATCGGGGACCCGCGATGACAAACCTACAGCATGCCGATCGAGGGCCGCGATGCGTGGCTCGCCGCGGCGAGGCGGCAAGCATGAAGGAGGGGCATCTCCGCGGCTCGCTCCCCCGCGGTCGAACGGCCTGTCAGTCGACGCCCTCGCCGCGTTCGTCGCCGCCGGCGGTTCGGTGCCGGATGCAGCGGCTCGTGTCTGTATTTGCAGGAACAAGTCGAGCTTGGCCACCATCCTCGCCAACCCGATCTATCGTGGGGTCAAGATCTTCAACCGCGAGACGCGGGTCGAGGGCGAACACGGCCGCAAGCGCCGTCGCAACCCGGCGGCCGAGATGGTCACGAGCGAGATCGAGGCGATCGTTCCGGAGCAGCTCTGGGACCGCGTCCAGGCGATGCTCGTCCAGCGCCGCGAGAACCGCTTGCCGCCAATGCGCTACCGCGGCGGCTACGTGCTGACCGACCTGCTCCGCTGCGCCTGCGGCTCCCGGATGGCGGGCACCAACTCCCGCTCCTACCGGTACTACCGCTGCACGGCGAAGTGCGGGCGTCCACATGTCCGCGCCAACCAGCTCGAAGACGGGGTCATGGACCTCGTCCGTCACAACCTGATCACGCCCAAAGCGATCCGGGAGATGGTCGAAATCATCAACGAGGACATCCGCCTGCGGGCGGAGCGGCAGGGCCCGGACCTCGCGCAGGCCAATGCCCGGGTGCGTCAGCTCGAGCGCGAGGACGCCAACCTCCGGCGCGCCCTGCGGACGGCAACGCCCCGCGCAGCGGAGCGGATCCAGCTCGAGATCGACGCGGTCGCCGACGAGCTCTCCCAGGCCAAGGCGCGTCTGAATCGCCTTGACGAGGTTCAGCAACCGATGCGGATCACGCCCAAGCTGATTCGCGACACGATCGAAGAGATGAGCGGGCTCGTGGAGCACGCTGGCCTCGACACGCGGGTAGCCTGGGTCCGCGACCTGTTCGAGCGGATCGACGTCGACAGCCGCGAGGAGCATGCGGTGGCCGTATGGAAGGCCACCAACGACGAGGGTGTTAACCGCTCGGATTCAGTAACAGAGTGGCTCCGGCGGGCGGGAGCCGGCCACTTACTGCGTTCCCGAGGCGAGTCTACCGGCGAGATCCCGCTCCCCCGCCCCACCCGCTCCCGTGAGTGGCTGAAGGTCGCCCTGCTCGAGTGCCGCCGCTGCCATCAAGTCGTCGAGCGGAGCTCGCCGGTCCAGCGACATTGTCCAGACTGCCGGGCGGGACTGAAGCGAGCCCGCAGCCGCAACGCCGTCACCCGCGCCCGAGCAGCTCGACCACATCACCAACGCCCACCCTGACCACAGGACGCCTCATACCGGACGCTGAGGTCGGAGGTGCAAGAGGATTCAACCCGGCCGTTCCCAACTCCCGGATCGTCCTGCCTGAGCGGATCCTCCTAGCGCTCGTCGGCTAGGGCAAGGTCTAGTTAGCCGGCGACGTTCGGCCCTGTTGCTGCCGGTGTTGCTGCCGTCTGCCGGTCTCGATCCTTCGGCACTTGACTCGGAGCTCTCACTTCGCTATACCGTTGTCCGATACATCGACGGCCGTAATAGGAGGTGTGCATGGGCGCCGATCTCGGGGAGCTAGGCAGGCTGGAGGAGCCTTCCCTGTTGGTGCTGATCTCGCTCAGCGGTGGTCAGAAACACGGGTATGCGATTCAGACCGATGTCCGAGAGTTCAGCGGCACCGCGATCGGCCCGGGCACCCTCTACGCGATCCTGCCGCGTCTGGAGCGGCTCGGCCTGATCGAGGCGCTGCCCGCGGAGGATCGACGGCGTCCGTACCGGATCACGAGCGACGGGGGCGCGCTACTCCGTGAGCAGCTGACGCGGCTTCACGGCGTCGCGAACGCGGGCCTGGCCCGCCTGGAGACGCCTCGCTGATGCGCCGTCTGCTGCGGCTCTACCCCGCGGCCTGGCGCGCACGCTATGGCGAGGAGTTCGAGGCGCTCCTCGAAGAGCAGCACGCCTCTATCTGGACAGTCCTGGACATCCTGCTCGGTGCGCTGGACGCGCAGCTGGAGCGCGGAAGAGGGGGATCAACCATGGCAACTCGTTTGAGGACACCGCCGGCGCTGGCAATCATCGTGGGCAGCCTGCTGTGGCTCACCAGCCCGCTGGCGGTGCTCCATTTCCTACCAGGAGGAAGGTGGGTGGCGATAGCCACCACCATCGGCCTGCTCAGCGTGGCGGTCGGCGTGATGGGGCTTGGTCTGCTGCATGAGCGAGGACGCTCTCTGACCATGGCCACTGCGGTCCTGGCCAGTGTCGGCTTGATCGCGACCGGCGCGATCGAGGTCGGGTTCCTCCTCGGCGTCATCCCGTGGTTCGGCGCCGACATCCCGGTGTGGCCACCGATCGTCGCGGACATCGGTCTCGTGGCACAGGCGGCCTTCGCGATCGCGGCGTTGACTTGGCGAGTCCTACCTCGCCTCCCGCTCGTGGCCCTCGCTGCCGTGGCGCTCGCCCTCGCGGTGGGGAACTACCCACTCGAACTCGGCGTATTCGGGCGCGCGGACGTACTGCAATGGCTATCCGCGCTTGTACCGGCTGCTTGGTTGGCGCTGGGCATCGGTGTGCTCGTGAGTCGACCGGAGGCGGCCCTCGCCGCATAACAGCGTCGCGCGTGCGGCGCAGGCTAGGGCCCCCGTGGCGCTGTGCACTGCTCAGCGTTGCGAGGTGCATCGAGGACGCTGCAGGTCATCCCTTCCAAGACGGAAGGGTCTTGCGGAACGCCCTTTCTCGCATGCTCTTGGACCCGGCGAGCACGTCCCCGAAAGGAGGCTCGGATTCAACCGGTCGATGCAACATCCAAGCTGGGTGAAGGATCGATCGGAGGTGGCCGGTGGGACACGCGAGCAGGCCAGGTTTGACGGCCGAGCAGAAGCGCGAGCTGTGGGCACGCTGGAAGGCGGGCCAGTCGCTCGGCGAGATCGGACGGGCGCTGGGGCGGGAACGGAGTTCGATCCACCGCATGGTGGCGATCACCGGCGGGTACCCGCCGGCCGACCGGCGGCGCTCACCGCGGGTGCTCTCGCTCGCCGAGCGTGAGGAGATCAGTCGTGGCCTGGCGGCGGGTGCCTCGCTGCGCACCCTCGCCTCGCGCTCGGGCCGGGCGCCATCGACCATCAGCCGCGAGATCGCCCGCCACGGTGGCCGGCACGGGTACCGGGCCATCGCCGCCGATGAGCGGGCCTGGCAGCGCGCCCGCCGTCCGAAGCCGTGCAAGCTGGCCCGGTCTCCTGAGCTGCGCGAGCTGGTGGCCGCCAAGCTCGCCCTCGACTGGTCACCCCAGCAGATCTCGGGCTGGCTTGCCCGCACCTATCCGGCGGAGCACGCTCTGCAGGTGTCGAGCGAGACCATCTACCGCAGCCTGTTTGTCCAGGCCCGCGGCGTGCTCCGCAAGGAACTCCTCTCGCACCTGCGCAGCCGCCGCAGCATCCGTCGCTCACGGCACGCCAGCATGAAGGGCCAGGGCCGGGGCGGGATCGTCGACGCGGTCTCGATCCGCGAGCGGCCGGCCGAGGCGGAGGACCGGGCGGTGCCCGGGCACTGGGAGGGTGACCTGCTGGCCGGCTCGGGCAACAGCCACATCGCCACCCTGGTCGAGCGCCAGACCCGCTACCTGCTCCTGGTCAAGGTGCCGGGCAAGGACTCGGCGCGGGTGGTCGACGCCCTGGCCGCCCAGGTCCGGACCCTGCCCCGCCAGCTGTGGGCCAGCCTGACCTGGGACCGCGGCGTGGAGCTCGCCGCCCATCGCCGCTTCAGCATCGCCACCGAGGTGGCGGTCTACTTCTGCGACCCCCGCAGCCCCTGGCAGCGGGGCACCAACGAGAACACCAACGGGCTGCTGCGCCAGTACTTCCCGAAGTGGACCGACCTGTCGATCTACAGCCAGGCCGACCTCGACGCCGTCGCGGCTCGTCTCAACACCCGGCCCCGCAAGACGCTGGAGTACCAGACGCCGGCGGCTATGCTGGCCGCAGTCGTTGCGTCGACCCCTTGAACTCACCGGTCCTTTGGGTCGCTCGACATGGGCGTGGCCGACCTCGTGAGTCGACTCGCTTCCGTGAGTTGCCCTCCGTTGCCTCCTTGCGGTACTGCCCCTACTGGCCCGCAACCCGGAAGTCGGTCGGCAGCAGCAGCAGCGACCCCGATGCCTGGTCCGCGCACGAATCAGGTGCGATCGGCCCGAGCCCGGTGACGAGAACGGCCCTGTCGGGAACAACGCCGGGGCCACCCGCCACGGTTGCCTGCAGTCCGAGCGCCACCGACAGCTGCAGCGGTCGGGCCGGATGCGCGGGGAGGCCCACTCCCGATCCGTTCGCAGCACAGTAGTTCGACCAGGCGACATCGAACTCCCAAGTACCGCCTGGCGTCACCTGAACCGCGTCCTGGATGCCTACGGTGAAGCTCGACCCCACGAGCGCCTTCCCATTCGCATCGCTGACGGTGGCATAAATGCCATGGTCGATGACGCAATGCACGTCGCCGTGGGCCTGGAGAAAGATCCGCGCCCCGCCGACCAGGGGTGCGGCAGGCCAGTCGGCAGCGCGAACGTCGAAGTCGGCGGTCCGGCAGGTGCTGCCCGGGCTGATCACGTAGCTACTGTCGTCACCTCCTGGTAGCCTGAGCGCGCCGGTCATCGTCCCAGCCACGGCGACGGCGGCAAGAGCAGTCGCCGCACCCGCCAACGCCACGGTCAGAAGGGCCACGCTGCGCGGGATGCGGCCTAGGCGCGGGCTGAATCGCGGTGGTGCTGCTCCCTCCGCTGTCTGCGACAGCGCCACCTCAACCCGGGCTTCCAGCCTCTCTGCCACGCCGGCAGGCGGTGCGAGAGACCACAGCTCCTCGAGGTCGCGCTCAAGCCGGCCATTGTCACGCGTCGTCACGATATGCCTCCTTCAGCGCGGTCAGCGCACGGGTCAACAGTTTCTGGGCGGCCGCCTCAGTGCGGCCAAGGACGTCGCCGATCTCACGCGCGGTGAGGCCGGCGGCGTAGCGAAGCCGCACCGCATCGCGTTGCGGCTCAGAGAGGTCCGCGACGTGCTGCGCCAGGCGCCGCGCTGCCTCGTCTCGGAGGAGGGTCACCGCCGGGTCCGGTTCGGAGGTCCTCAACGGCCAGACCCGGAATCCTCGTTGCGCGGCCTGTCGTCGTCGCAGCAGATCGGTGGCGGCGTTGCGAGCAATCCGCAGGAGCCACGGCATCGGTGCACCGCGGCTCGGCCGGTACTGGTGACGCGCGCGAAGGGCTCGCTCGAAGGTATCCGCGGTCAGGTCCGCGGCATCCTCCTCCGACAGGCCCCGCGACCGTAGGTAGCGGAAGATGTCCAGCCGATGCTGCTCGAAGAGGGCGGCGAAACCAGCGGCGTCCATGCCCGATTCCACGCCGGGAACCCGGTCTGACTCACCGGCGCTGCTCGTGTGCCAGTCCATCTCCGCCATGGCCATCCTCCAGGGACTCTCACGCTACTTACGGATGATCGTCAGAATCGGGACGGCCGGAGCGCTGAAAGGACCGCGTTCCGAGCCTGAACGTTTCAGCGGGCTCGGCGGAAAGGCGGGAGCTGACGCGCCATGACAAGTGCGACGCAGAGCAACGCGCCGCCGAGCACGGGGAGGGGCGGCAGCCCTGAAGGCACGGTGGCCGTGTTCGGGAGAGCGCTATCGACGGTGAATGACGCATAGCTGAAACAACGGGTGTACGGGTCAGGCCAACTCTCCGCTAGGTAATACGCGCCGTCTGGCGTCTGCGGAACGGTGAACCTCGTCTCACTGGCCATTCCCGGATATGAGCCGCCTTCGAATGTCAGCTGGGCAGCGTGCCATGTCATGTCGCCCAGAGCGGTGGCTCCGTCGATCTGCTCGCAGGGCGTCGGCTCGCTGAAGGTATCGACCGGGACGAGGAACAGGACACCGGCCTCTGTGCCCGCCTGGCGCCCTGTCATCTCGATGCCCAGCGTCACCTCGGCACCAGGTGCCCCGGCCTTGGCGCTCAGCGTCGTGAGCACGACCGCCGCGGACGCGCTACCGACCGACATAGCTGTCAGCAGACTGGCTGCGGCGAAGGCGATGGCGAATCCACGGCGATGCACGAGCTTGTCCCCCTTGGTGCTGGCTTCGACGATGGGAGCATCACTCGCCGGCATCAGCCGGTCAAGGACTAGAAGGACCGCCTTGCGGCTGCGTTCTCCATCTTGGGTCGATGGACAGCCCAAGTAGGCCGAGGCACACTGATGTGGTCCGGCCACATGGAGACCGGCGTGCGGGGAGGGCCTGAATGGTGAGGGCCGGTCGGAGGCTTGTGTCGCGGCTCGGCCTCGGTCCCGCATTGTTGACTCGTCCTGGGTGCCTGCGGGCCTGCGGTCGCGCTCCCACCCGACTCGGCCCCTCCTCAGGCGGTGCGTGACACATACTTTCGCGCCCTGGCGGCTGGCGACTGCGACACGGGCCGCAAGCTGGCCGCCGACGGGTTCAAGCAGGGTGCCGGCGATCTGTGCGGGCACACGCAGGTCCGGGCCTACGGGATCGAGGGCGCGCCGGCTCAGCCGTCCGCCGACGAGGTGGTGTTTGCCACGACCCTGACCACGACCCGCACCGACGACGGGACAGTCCGCGCCGGGCAGATCACCTGGTTCTTCTCACTGCGCCGTCAAGCCAACGGCTCCTGGCGCATCACCGGCGGTGGCTCTGGGCCGTAGCGCCCAAAGGCCGCCCAGCGTGGTGGGAACCCATCCGAAAAGGACCCTCCTTCTGGGACGCCCCGGTGACGAAGCTCTCCGGCCTAGGCTTGCCGCTGGTTGGCGTGCCACCTTTTCGGAATGGGAGATCACAGGAGCAGGCGATCGGCGCCCTGTATTCGACCTGTGTGGCTATTCCCTGAAGGGGACGGGCGCCGGCCGAAGGCACCTCTCCTCGGAACGTCTGGCGAGGCACCTTTGATCCTGTTGTATGGAGGCGGCGACCTGAGGATTGACGCCGCGGCGGGAACGGCGAACACTGCGCTACGCGCGTCTGGGAGAGCACATGCTGCGGAGGATGAGCGAGATGGCAGCCAGCGCCGAAACGGCCTCGTCGAGGCCCGAGCTGGGCCCCGCGCGGGTTGCCGCCGCAGCTGCCGTGCCGCTTGGCGGGGTTGCGCTCGCCTACCTGCTCTGGTGGATCAGCGACCGTCTGCTCTACATCGGTCCGCTCGATCGGGCGAAGTTCGGCTGGCTCGTGGTTGTCCCCGTCTGGGCGCTCACGCCCTTCGTGGCTGCCTACCTCTGGCGTGCTCTGAACTCCCGACAGACGGCAGCCGTGGCCGCCAGCGTGGGGTTGGTCATCGCGGCTGCCGCCGCGGTCCTGTTCTGGCGTGCGGATGCCTTCCCGGACTGCCAGTTCGGTGCGGTGCGACTACCGGCCGAGTGGATCCTCCCATCGGCGGTCGTCGGCGTGGTGATCGGCGCGGGCTTCGCGGCAGCCTGCCTCGGCGCGATGGCTGCCTCGCGGCGATGGCGCTGGTGGGTCGCGCTGCTCGTGGGGGCGGGGTCAGCCTTCGCCCTCGTCTTCGTGGCCATCCTGGTCGCCGCGCCGTTCGTGGTGAGCGGTGGGTGCCAGCGACCGCCGGGGATCTAGATCGTACCGAGCGAGGCGCCGGCTGTCAGCTGCCCGGCGGCTCGTCACCGCTGCTGCCTGAGGCGCTCAGGGTTCCATCGGGCTCGAGCCACTGGGTGGTGACATTGGCACCGGCCTTTCGGCTGCCCGCGGCGTCCCAGGTGATGGTGAGATCGAGCTTCCAGAAGCCGATGTCGGTGGGGCTGATGGCCACCGAGCAGGTGACGGGCAGCGCCCCGCCGAGGGAAGTCCCGTATGGGAGTGAGGTGATGGTCGCCTGCCGGGAGGCGCCAGCCTCGTCTGGGAAGCAGGCGTAGGCGGCATCGGTCTTCAGCTGGGCCAGCGCCCTGCGGGCGACGGCCACGGCGACCGCCGGGTCGCTGGAGACAGGTGTCGGCGCGGGCGTGAAGCGGAAGCTGGCGATGAGCGCCTCGACCTGGGAGCGCAGGGTGTCCTGGCCCGGCCCGCGGATGTCGGCATCGAGCTGCACCCAGTTGCCGAAGGCGGCAGGGCTGGCGATCCGCCAGGTGAGGAGGACCCGATCGGCACCCTGCCGGTCCTCGCTGAAGATGGCGGCCATGCCGCCGATCCGGGTGGGCGTTCCCTGCGACGGATGGTCGTAGAAGGCGACCGGATCAGTCATCGGCCAGCCACCGTGGCCGACGGTGATCACCACGTTGCCCGGCGGCAGGTCGTAACCGTGCGCGTCGCAGGACTGCGAGGTCGGCGTGGTCCGGCAGATCTTGCTGATATCGACGGGCGTGCTGGCCAGGTAGCCGGCCACGTCGTAGAAGGAGGTGATGAAGCCGGTGATCGGGTAGTAGCGCCAGGCGGCGGGGTACCCGAAGCTCCACTCGTCCTGGCTAAAGGTGGCGAGCCCAGATGCCTGGGCGATGGGGCTCGATGATCCAACACCGCCGGTTGATGTGGCAGGCGTTACCGAGCAGGCGGAAAGGAACAGGAGGAGCGCCGCCCAGGGCGCGCGACGCCGGGCCGAACGCGATGCCTTCATCGCTCTGAACTTCCCCCGCATGCTCACCAGACGCTTGAAGGATCGGCGTGGTTGCCTCCAACCGTCAAGGGCCGAGCAGCTGCCACCCAGTTCGGCCCTCGCGGCGATGCTTCGCGAACGATGACCTCTGACCACTCACCGCCTGGGGGAGGGTGAATGCGCGCCCGGAGTGACTCGCCAGCACAACGACTCCTGACGGTACCGCAGCCCAGCCACTATCACAGTCCGGACGTGACGCTAACCGCAGTAGACAGACCGGCAGCAACGCCGGCAGCAACTGGGCCGAACGCCGGTGGCCACACAACAGCGCTATCCGGCCAACGTGAGCCCGGCGACGACGTCGCCGGACTCCCGCGAACGCTACGGCGGAGACTGCAAAACCGCGTGCTGGAGACGCGGGTACCGGCTCCCTTGAGAGAGCATCGGATTCGGGACGTTTCGCTCGACCTGAGGCAGTTGCGCGTGCGGGACCGCACAGCGCTGGGAGCGGGAGAATCCACAATCCGATGCCAGACCCGCCTCCCCGCGCTCGGAACACCCAGATTTCGGCGATTCCTGACCCCTCAATTGACCCCTCCAGGGAGCCAGCGGAGTTCTGCGGTGATCAGGTCGAGTACTCCTGAACCGAGGTGCAGCTTCACGACTGGCCCGGGCCGGGCTGAGCCTGCGGCGCCCTTCGGCCATCGCGCCTGGCACCCGCAGCCTCACATCCGCGACCGCAGCACGTCGACCTCGCAGCCGGGCAGGAACGGGTCGAAGCCGTGCTCCATGAGCCAGCGGATCGCCAGCAGGCTCCGTCGCGACCACCAGCCGCGGATCACCTCGAGGTCGACCTCGCCGCCGTAGCCCTCGACGACGTCCGCGAGGTGCTCCTCATGTCCGAGGGTCAGGGTGGCCAGGTCGTAGAGGGGGTCGCCCTGGCCCGCTTCTGACCAGCCGAGCACACCGGTGACTTCGTCGCCGTCGACGAACACGTGGGCAACCTGGAGGTCGCCGTGAATGAACACGGGCGTCCATGGACGGAGCACGGCCTCGGCGACCCGGCGGTTGCGCGCGACCAAATCGGCGGGAAGCGTGCCGCTCGTCACGAGCCACCGGCATTGGTCGTCGAGCTGGGACGCCGACTCCCTGTATCGCCCGCTGGGCCATGGCGGCACTGGCGCGTCGTGCAGCATCCGCACAGCCGCACCGGCGGCGGCCCACGCCTGCGCCGACGTCACCGACGGCTCTCCGAGGCGGCCGAGCACCCTCCCCCGGAGGGCGGCGAGTGCGAGCACGGGCGGCTTCCACCACAGGATCTCGGGGGTCGGGATCGGTGCCCTGGCCATCGCCTCGACTTCGACGTCGACGCGCGCCTGGTCAGCGTCGATCTTGAGGAACACGTCGCCGACGCGCAGCGTCGCGCGCTCGCGGTGGGCGACGAGGACCGTAACCTCGTCCGGGCCGTCCGTCCTCGCCGAGCCCTTCGGTTCGGATTCCATGGGCCAAGGCTCGGTGAGCGGGGAGTTCTGGTCAATAGGCGATCCGACCACGCCACATCGGCCGCTCGCGGCTCCGCTAGGCCGGACCAAGGCGAGGAACCGTACAGACCTCACCCGCGCTCCCGTCGTCATGCAACGCTCACGACCTCTGGCATATACGGCACGCGGTCGCCGCGAGTCGCAGCGGTTTCGAAGGGATCTGTCCCAATCTTCCCGAGTCCAACCTAGAAGTCGTCCACCGACTCCGCTCGCTTGCGCTGCACCTCTGGGATCAGGTGTCCGCAGAGATCCAGGGTCAGTCGGAATGTCGAGTGCCCGAGGATCCGCGCCACCTCGAAGTAATCGCCTCCATTGAGTGCCAGGAGGAGGCTCGCTGCTTGGTGACGGAGCTGGTGGAAGTTGCGGACACGCAGCCCAGCTCGACGCAGGCAGCGCTTGAACTGGTCCCCTGCCCCGCCGTGCCATCACCACGCAAGGGCCGGCCGTTGGCCCGCGTGAAGAGCAGGCCGTATTCCTGCCAGGCGTCGCCCGCTGCTTCCTTCTCCTTCTGGTGGCGCTCAAGGTGCGCTTCGAGGGCAGCGAACAGCGAGTCGGGCAGGGCGATCGTCCGTCGGCTCTTCGGAGTCTTCGTTGCCTTGCGGACCGGGAGCTTGCCCTCCCACGCCAGGTCATAGTTGATGCCAATCGGTGACGGGCCGCGGCGCCTTCCGACATCCCGTCGGGCGCGACGCCGCCGCCCGACACGCAACCCCGCGGCCGCTACGATCCGGGATCAGGGCGATAAGGTAGGAGCTCAGCGACGGGACGCCGAACCCACCGCTTGTCTCAGCCGGTTTCATCGCTTTGCGAGGGTGACCATCTGCGAGTAACCCGATCCCAGGCTCCAGCTCGCACGTCGTTCGAGAGGATCGGATTCAGCATCGCGCCGGCCGCACCGAAACCTGCATCGAGGTCAGCATCGAGGCCGACTGTGCGCGCCATCCGACCATACGGGACGCGCCAGTCGGCTGGTGGTCGAGGCAGGCGCACGAGCAGATCGTGGCTCGCACGTCGACCGAAGGTGGTCTCGATGGCCGCCCGGAGACTCGCTGCGTCCAAGGACGCCTGGGTCGCGATCAGCGCAAGGTCGACGAGGTCCTTGACTCGGGTGCTCCCGACCGAACCGACGCCGTAGATGCGGCTGTAGGCATGGAGCTTCTCGGCCACGTGGACCTCGATCGGGACGGCTGGGACCTCGACCGGCGTGATATCGGCGAAGGCCAGGAGGTCCGGCCCGCGCAGCCGGTCGAGCTCGACGCCGGTGGGCGGGTCGAAGCCGACGTCCAGCAGGAACTCGTCGAACAACCGACCGGCCAGCTCGGCCCGCACGTGGTAACGCACCGCGGCACCCTCCACCAGGCGATCGAGAGCGCTCGTGCGCTCGATCGCGAAGCCGAAGAAGTCGCCGAGGTCGACCGCCTGTGCCGCCAGCAGGTCGGCCGTCGTCGAGGCCTCATCGCCCGCGCTGGCGAGGTCGATGTCCTTCGTCGTGCGCGCGCGATCGCCGAAGCGGTAATCGAGCGCCAGGGCGCCCTTCAGGACCCATCGCTCCGGGGCCACCGCGAACAGACGAGCGAGCAGCCGATCGAAGGCGATCTCCTTGCGCAGTCGGACCACCGAGCGGCCGGAGTTGCGCGCGTGCGTCGCAAGACGCATCTCGAGGGCTCGGCGGAAGGCGCCCGCAGAGGCGTACCTCATATACCAGCCCCAGCGAGCGCCGCCTCGACCAGCCGCTGGACCCGATGACCCCGGGAGCGAGCCGCCTCGCGGACAAGCGCCGGCGTGGTGAGCCCTCGCCGCAGCGCCTGGCCGACGGCTGCCGAGACCTGGTCGGGAGCCATGCCCGCCGCCGCGACATCGGCGATCGTGCGGGCCGGCGCCGTGAGCCGAACACCGTGGCGGCTGATGAGGTCAGCATCCGTGAGTGGGTGCGTCGTGGTGTGGATCGTGACCCCGGTCTGGGCTACCAGTCGGCGACGCTCGCGCGGCACCGTGAGGTGGACTCCGTCGGCGATGATGTCGGACAGGTCGAGGAGCTCCAGCGCCGACTCGTGCGACACGACCGCGCGGGGTGCCTGGCGCAGCCAGGCGGCGACGATCTCCTCGCGCGGCGCGGAAGGGTAGTCGCGCAGCCGGTACAGCCCGCGGGCGACGCGCAGGAAGCGCCCGGTCTTGGTGTGATGGGTCAGCAGCGCCGAGCTGAAGCCGTGATCGAGCGCCTGGGCGGTCGTGAAATACCCCGCCTGAGCACTGGCCGTCTCGAACAGGGCTTCCTGATCGGGCTTATCGATCCGTATGTTGTCGTTCACATCCAAGAGTCTACTTAGGAAGTCAACGACAAGATTGGCTCCGGCGGGCGGGAGCCGGGCACTTACTGCGTTCGCGAGGCGAGAGCTCGAGCGAGATCTCGCTCCCCCGTCCCGGCCGCTCTCGCGATTGGCTGAAGGTCGCGCTGGTCGACTGCGCCATATGCCACCAGGTGGTCGACCAGACCTCACCGGTGCAGCGGCACTGCGCCAACTGCCGGCGAGCCTTGAAGCGAACGCGCAGTTATGCTGCGGTTGCGCGCGCCAGAGCGGCTCGCCGACGGCGGACGTGATCCTTATCGACCGCTCCGAGCCGTTGGCATCGGTCAGGGAACATAGCTCCCCGGTACGGTCGTACGTCGAGATTGTTGTCGACGGTCGAGTCGGCATGGGCGCGCCGACGCCGGACCCCGGCGTTACGGCTAGTGGGTGCCGAGGACGACAACGAGGAATCCAAGGATCAGGGGAATCGCAAGAGGACTGCGAGCACGGCGCCTATTTCTTCTGAATCGACGCGTCAGCCGAACCCGGCGGCGCCTCCACGTTCCCATTTTCGTCTGTCCCGATCGAGTAGAACTCGTAGTAACCCTTGCCGTCGGGGAAAAGGAAAGCACGAGAGAACGGTGATGGGTTGGGCAGCGCACTGAACGTGATACCGCCTATCCAATCACCCCACGCAACGTGGTTAGAACTGCGGAAGCGGTAGAAGATCTCGACAGTGATCCACGAAGACTCGTCGTCATATGCACTCCCCGTGAGGAGAATCGAGGAATCTCTGGTCGTGCCTGGCAGTTGGTCTACGTGCGTTACGGGCGGTGTCGTGTCGGCAGGTGGAGGCGGCGTGCGGTCAATCGGGACGAAGAGCGAAACGTCTCCCTCCGCCCCCTGGCTGAACGCCCGCGCATCGACAGTGAACGCGCTCCACCCTCCATCGTCGTAGGGGTAGATGACCGCGAAGGACTCGTCACCCGAGTCGTAGGCGCCGTCGAGAGGCTCGACCACTTGCCAGTCTGTCAGTAGGGCAGACCCGCCGCCTCCGAAGACGCCGTACACCCTCACCTCGATCGAATCGATGACTTGGTCGGCGTGCGCATCGCCACTAAGGATCAGAGAAACACATTGGGCTGGCGAAGTGGTGACGGGTGAGGCGGGGCCTTGAATGATCCCACACGATCCACTCGTGATTGCCGACTGACCCGAGACGTTGAGCGTTGGCGCGGTGCCTGCGACGAAGGTTGTGGTGGCATCCGCCACGCTAGGAGGAAGCTCAAGGTTGCCGGCGTCATCCGTCGCGATCGTGTAGAACTCGTAGAGCCCTGGCCCTGACGGGAAGGCGAAGCTTATCGGTGAGGAAGTGCCCGATGGTCCCTCCGCCCAAGTGGTCCACGTCGCGCCGCCGTCGCCGCTGAACCGCCACCACAGACTGACCGACGCTACCCCGGTGAGGTCGTCTGAGGCCGAGAACGGGACATCGATCGCCTCCGTTGGGTACTGCGCTTCGAGGGGTCCGACGGCTGACGAGGGCGGCGTCTCGTCGACCAGGAAGACCACCCCGCTTGCCGGGGAAGAGATGTTGCCTGCGGCGTCTCTGACCTGCGCAACCAGCGCATGCTCGCCAAGATCAGGCGTGAGGCTGAAGTCCGCGACCGCGGTGAAGGGCTGCCAGCTGGCTGTTTCCAGCGCGTCCTGAGACTCGGCAATCCGATACGACACCGCAGGTTCGGACAGATCGACGAACCGAACGCCGACGTCCGTACTGGGTGCCTCCCAGTTCCCTTCGTTGACCGCGATGCGCACGGTGGGCGGAGTGACATCCTGGGCCGCCGTCACGGACTCCATCAGCTCAGGAGCACCCCGAGCTCCCGCATCGGAGATAGGCACCCCGACGTAGTCGTAGCTCCCAGGGATGAGCGGGCCATCCGTGAACTCGAATCCGGCACCTGAAAGAGTACCGAGCGACGTCCACGTCGCGGAGTCCGTCCGGTAGACCTCGATGCTTCCAGTCTGATCCTGGGTCATTCCTCTTATGCCAACGAGACTGCCGTCTTGCGGGTTGATCGCGAGCGCGGCAATGGGCGGCGCATCATCGTCGCTTGCAGCAGTTGGATCCATTCCGCGCGCAATTTCCGAGCCATCGGCCTCGCCGGCCCCGTCGGTGTCGGCGGCGAAGGGATCCGACCCTTGCGTCAACTCGGCTGCAAACCCCAACCCGTCGTGGTCGATGTCCACAGACCCATCAGCCGGATCCTGCGGGTCGAGGCCGACGGCCGTCTCCAGGGCATCCACGACACCGTCGCCGTCCGAATCGGGCGCTGCCGCCAGGATGGTCGACGTCGCATAGGTGTCGTCGAACGCCTGCCCCGAGTTGTCGATGCCGGTGGCCTCCGCACTGATCTGGTACGTGCCTGGAGGCATGGTGCCCCAGAAGGCACCGCCGTACGCGCCATCGTTGCGCGCCCCAGCGGCAGCCGTCCCCTCGTCGCGCAGCTGGACGAATCTGGTCTGTCCATTGGGATCGGTGACGGTGGCCGTCACAGCTGCCCCGGCGATTGGTCCGACGGCGTCCGAGAGGTTGAGGCCCACATCGACGGGCATGCCCGCCAGTCCGCTGCCGGAGGCCGTGAGTTCCCCCACGTTGGACAATGCGCTCGCGGGCTGAGTCGGTTGCGAGGCACCGTCCACCGTCACGCTGAGATCGTAGCTACTTGTGAGAGACGGACCACCCACCACCACGATGCCGAGCCGTTGCCACGAGCCAACGTTGACCGTAAGGCCGGGCGTTTCCCCGGCAACCGACGAGCCGCCGAACATGTTCGCGTCGGCGACCCAGACCGTGCGTGAGGCTCCTGCGTTGAGGTCACTCTCAAGGACGACCGCGACTCGAAGCGAAGCGAAGTCCCCGCGCGCCCGGGGATCATTGGGCGGCGCAAGACTGACCTGCGCGGACTGCGTGCCCGCGGGCAGGCCGACCTGGTAGACCCTCGCGGAGCCGGCTCGCAGGTGCTGTCCGGACCACGTATGGGGTGCGGCCTCACTGAGTAGTCTCAGGTCTGTTGATGCCGGGTACGGGGCAACAGAACCACTGTGTCCTGTGTGGGGCGTAACCTCGTCGAGGTAGCGATACCACTGAAACAACCCACCCCCGGCATCGTGGACATACGCAGCGAGCATCGCCTCCCGATAGGCGTCCACGGCGCGCTCCCGCGCCTGGGCCGAGGTGATCGACGGGTAGGTCTGGGTCGTGTAGTCATAGCCCAAGGCGTTGCCCATGGCGGTCAGGCGCGTGCCTGGCGCGTTGATCAGCGCATCGGCGAAGTCAGCGACCCGCTGCTCGAGGTCAGTGACGTCCTGAGGTCCGTAATGCTCACCCCAGAATTGCAGCACGGCCGCGGCTTCGTATGCCTGCAACTGGTTCTCCGTGATGTCGATAGGGAAGTTTCCATCCCTGTAGAAGCGCATTGTCTGCTGGAGATAGTCGTCTCCTTGGGCGTTGCCAAGGTCCGTGTCGTCCTGATACGCGTCGACGAGATCAGCACCCAGCGTGGCCGAACTCTCGTCATTGAGCCGATCGTGATTGGGCCCGTAGTTGTAGAGGAAGGCGAAGAACGAGCCCTCTGCCACGTACTGGAGGGTATGAAACAGCTCGTGGTCGACGGCCGTCCGCCAACTGTTTTCGGTCTTCGACAGGTCCCAAAGTCCGGTCTTGCCATGATCAACGATTGCGTCGGCAAACCACGTCCGAACGTTGTCAATGCTCATCTCTATCGAGTCCGGCCCGAGGGTGATCGCTGGCGCTCCGGTGGTGACGTTGCAGACGAGGCGGATGTCGACCCGGGGCGAAACGGAGAATCCAAGGTCGTGGTACCTGGCCAGGGTGCTCTGTGCTCTGCTTTGGACCTGGTTCGCGATCCAGGCCGCATCGCTCGTGTACTCGGCCCGGCGAGGATCGACCAGGTAGGCCGGGTCGTACCATACCGTGACCCCAGGCTGATCCGGCCCTGGGCCAGCGTAGTGGTCGGTCTGCTCATTCGGACAGAACGAGACCGAGGCCAGCTCCGGAGAGAACGAAGTCAGGTGGGCGACGGTGTCCGACGACGAACCGCTGAGGGTCACAAACCAGCTGAGGCCGGCACCATTGTCCTGGTAGACGTCGGAGTCCGCGGAATCCGGGAAGTCCTGCTGCTGGCCGATCCGCGTCCAGACCGAGTTGTAGAACGACTCGTAGTAATGGCTGGCGCCCTGGAGTGGAATCCATTCCTCGCGCCTTGATCCGGGAGTAGCGCCCCCGTCGTCAGTGCCGATACAGGCGACTGCGCCGGTGGCGTTGTCCGCGCTGCCGAATCCCCAGTCCGAATCCTGCAAGTAGCAGTCGCCAGCCCGGTAGATGGTTGCTGAGCGCGGATATGGCTCGTCGTTGATCAACGTGACATCGGTGCGATACGCCTCCTCCCCGGCGACGTAGCGGTCCGTCTGCTCGATGCGTAGCCCGCTGGATCCGAGCTGCACCTCGGTGATGATCTGGTATGGATCGAGCGTGGTACCGGTGCCCGTTACGGCTGTCTGCGAGAGTGGCGTGTAAGCGATGCGTGGGCTGGCGCTCCCGCCGGCCGGAATGGTTGCCGGGCCATACAGAGTCCCATCGACCGCAACCAAGGTCCCGCAGGCTGTGTCGCCGTAGAACTCGTTACTGCTGTCGGAGATGTGGCTGACGGCACAGTTCAGATCGGTGGAGATGAAGATCCGAGTCAGCGGTCCGTCCTGGACTTGGATAGTGCCACCGGACTCCACCAGGGCGGTCGCAGAGGGCGGGCCGCTCTTCGGATCTGCCCCCCGCACCTGTGTCGGTACCAGCAGCAACAGCGACAGGGTAAGGACCGCCCCGCGGTACGCAGCGGTCTGTCCATGGTGCCGCGAGTCAGGGCGCATGAGTTGATCCCCCTCCGGTCTTAGAATGTTGGTACTTAGGCGTGACGGGTGACCTGTCCCTCGGTATCGACGCACCAGTCCTGGTTGACCCACGGATTGCGCGGATAGAGTTCAGGTGGCGCGAATGCCCGGGCCCTGGGCAGGCGCAGCCCGACCATCCCGCCGCCAGCGTGATCGAGGACCAGGAACAGCATCGCGTCGGAGACCTCCCAGGCGTAGTCGGCTAAGAGCATGAACGGACAGTCCGAGGCCAGGTCCGAGGAAGCCTCCCGGGGGACTTGGTAGTACCACGCGGCAGGGTCTGTCCCCGCCAGGAGCAGCCAGCCGGGCTGCCGGCCCCCGCTCAGGTTGCGACCGGCGTCGAGGTCGTAGCGGGTGCCGTCGTCAAGAACGGCCACCTGGTGCCCGTTGGGCAGCTTGTCTAGCGACTGGACCACGCCGACGATGGTTGGGGTGGGTGCGCCATCGGGGCGACTAGGTCCGCACCCGGTCAGCCCGGCCAGCATGAGCAGTCCGACAGCGATAGACGCGACCGAGCGTGCCGACCGAACCATGCGCGTGGTGGTCCTCCCCCTCTCTCCTCGGCGGAATCGTACCCGATCGGGGCTTGTGCCGTAGGAAATCATTCTGTCGGACCCGTTCGATGATTCACCGAGCGGGGACTATGGTCATGGGCTGGTCTTGGTTGAGTGCGAGCTAGGATGGCCGCGTGGCAAGGGTTCCTCGGCCCGCCGTGGTCGTGATCGTAGCGGCGACACTGCTCTGGACCGCGTGCTCTGAGGCCCCACCGTCGGGTCTCGACGAGCTTCGCGCGATGCCCGAGTCAGCACTCGCGCCACTGAGCTCCGAGTCGCTCGCGAAAGGAGGCGGAAATGCGAGCCAGGGTATCGACGGACCTATTCCCGCCGAAGCCTGGAACATCCTTGGGACCAATCTCTCCATTCCCAAGATCGAGGACTTTTATGCGGGGGAGCTGGCATCGCGAGGCTGGGCGGCGGGTGGCGGGGAGAGTGGAATCACTGGCACACACGAGGTCGAGGCTCGCGCCTGGCACCGCGATGGATTGGTGTTCCGGCTTGGATTCTGGAAGCTAGAGGAGTGGAGACAGGGCCACAAGGTTGGGCTCGACTACACGACCATCTTTGAGGTGCGACTCATTGCCCGCGGTTCCACAAAGCCTGCCACGTCGGAGTCCTCGCCGACCCTGGGTCTGCCGTTGGCCGTGTTGGCCGCCATCCCGAGGGGCGGGGAGCCGCCCGGACGTTGGGAACCGGATCGAACCTATGTCCGCGCGACAGCGCTCAGCCGTTCAACCTGCCCGATTCCGTGCTCAGCCAGGGCGCAGAAACGTGCTACCTCGAGGTAGCTTGGCTCCGGCGGGCCGGAGCCGGCCACTTACTGCGTTCCCGAGGCGAGGCCTCGAGCGAGATCTCGCTCCCCCACCCTGTGCGCAACCGGGAGTGGCTGAAGGTCGCGCGCATCGAGTGCGCCGAATGCCACCAGGTCGTCGCACAAACCTCACCTGTTCAGCGGTACTGCGTCGAGTGTCGGCGGGCCTTGAAGGGAGCGCGCGCCCGCGACGCCGTCGACCGCGTCAGAGCGGCTCGTCGCCGTCACTCACCATGTGGTGGTGCGAACGGTTGAACCTCGGGAGCCTTGACTGCCGAACGTGACAGCATGGTGCTTGGGGACAATCCCGGGTATCCCTCGCGCCCCGGTGTCGTCAGACTCGCGAGCGTCTAGTGAATCCCACCGAAGAGTTGCAGGACGCCGATCAGGACCCCCAGCAGAACCAGGATTGCCAGGACCGCAGCCGTGCCACGACCCAGCAGCCAACCCGTGGTCGCATCCATCGAGCGCTGCATGCGGTCTCGCTCATCCGGGGACTCCTGTCCTCGAAGCCATGATGGTTTTAGCCACCATGGGGGCCTGAATGCCCAACGCAAGGTCACGACTCCGCTTGCCAACAGGGCCACCCCAAGGAAGTAGCTCACCACCAAGGGAAGCGAGTCACGGGCGAGGAATGCCAGGTTGGCCACTCCTGCGAGGACGAGCGTCAAGCCGCCGGGAAGGAATACGGAGGGCGCGTTTCGCCACCAGATTGGAGCTTTTGGATTCTGAAAGCTCCTCGACTTAGGTCTGAGACGTCCAGTCAGGTAGGCAGTCCCCTCCACCATGAGCGCCAGCCCCATGACAATTATCAGAACGGGGGTCAATATTCGTGCTCACGAGACATTGGATACGTCAGGGCAGGTATGGGTCATCTGACAGACATAGTTGTACGGATCCAGTGGTGATGGGCCGGATGGGGGTGTGGTGAGATACGTCACCGCGCCATGCACGAGGTCGATTGCGCGATCCTCCAGCCAGGTGGCGAAGTGGCCCGCGCGCACTCCGACATCGCTGCCGACGATCCATCCTCCCACGCCACAGCCTCCGGCAGCTAAGGGGTTTTCAGTGAGGGCGCCGCATCCGGCGGCACTCAGGCTAGCCGCGCCGCCGCCAATCACCGTCTTCAAGAGGCCGACCGTGGCCGATCTGAGCCCACGCTGCCATTCGATGCGGCCAATAGGAGTGTCAAGCGCCATGCCGGGATTGTCAGCCTCGCTGTTCCACTCGTCCGCCACGCCGGTGCCCACGCTGAAGGCCGAACCCGCCATGCCAAGCGCGGATCCGCCAACCTGAAGGCTCTTGCCGACGAGCCAGGACCCTGCCTTCGAGAGCGGCCGCCACCAACTCTGGGCGGCCGCCTTCTCGAGGTAATTCTCGCCGGCCCTCTCCATTACCTTCTCTAGGAACACAATGGATGAATCGGCGGCCTGTTCAACCGCGTTGCTCGCGGACTTGGGCGACCTTGTCGACTTCGGTGATGCCGGCTTCACTGGCGAGATGGTGTGCAGGATCCGCTTTCCGCTGGGCGTGACGGTCACGTAGGCCCGGTAGCTTGTCGATGCGTCGGTACCGCTGATCGCCATGTGCCCGTCGGGATCGATGAGGGTGGCAGGGTTGGCCTCGGCATACAGGTAGCGGTTGAGGCTCAGGGTGTCCTGGGCCGAGCCTGAGACCGCGTCGAGCTGGGTGAAGACCCCGACCGAGGGTTGATAGAAGCGGGCGCCGAGGTCGTAGACCGGCTGGCTAGCATCGGGGCTTATGTCCAGGCGGCCCTGGTAGCGGTAGGGCTGGGCGGGTCCACTGCTGGTGCCGGTCGGCCAGGCCGCGGCGGTCTGGCCGTAGCCGTCGTAGCGGAAGGCATCCGACAGCGTGGTCGCACTGGTCAGCTCGGCGGCGGCAACATCAGCGTGCAGGTCGGGCAGGGTGTAGGCCGCCACTCCACTGCTGGTGTTGGTGTTGGCCAGGCGTGACCGGGAGGGAGCGTGCGCACTCCAACTGCATGCCCGCAGGTCCCCTGCGTCGCAAGCATGACTATCGACGCGTCCGGGGTCGAGGTCATGCGTCGGCGGCGACCGTCAGCTCGTGAACCAGTCGCTCTGCGCACTCCAAGCTTCGATGCTGGCCGGCGCGAGCGAGATGAGCCTTTGCCTCCATGACGGCCTCGCTGAGGACTCCTGCCGCGTAGGATTCGACGTCCGCAGCCATCAACCCTTCTGGAACGGCGGCGATGACGAGAATGTGGTCCTTCCGCCGATCGAAACGGGCGACGTGAACCCCTGTGTAGTCGGGGCTGAAGAACGGACCTGGAATATCAAACACGACATTGAGACGGACACCCTCATTCGGGAAACGCGCTCGTTCCCGGACGACGCGGCGTTGGACCTCAGCGAGGCCGTCGTGGATTGGTCGATTAGCGGGCGAGATACCTCCGCTGTTGATCCCGATAGAAAGGAGCTTCGGAACTTCTGCACTCATTGGCCTGCCGACTCCAAGATGCGCGTCACTAAGTCCATCTGACTACCGTACTGACTCCCTGCCCACGGCTCAAGATTCAGCGGTCCGCCGACGCGCTCGGTGAGGAATCGCTCTATACGGGCGATCTCGGACCGCGTACCTTGCAGCATCGGAATCATCTGCTTGTCGCTGAGGAATGATCGACTGTACCGTCTGAGCGGATTTACCTGGCTGGTGATCCCCCACTTGAGGAGGTTACCGTCAACATCGTTTAGCCGGTATAGGGTAGTCAGTCGTGTACTGGCGAGCGAATTGCCATGAACTGCCGTCGTTCGGAGCTGATCCGTAACGGCAGCGGAGATGTCCGCTGCCCCCGCCTCAGTTCCTGATCTGAACGCGCCGCTCACCCGGCTGGCGGCCGCCTTGCCGGCGCCGGCCACGCCAGTCGCCAGCCAGGCGACGTCGATGGAGCCGCTGATCCCGGCGGCGATGCGGTCGGGGTCACCGCTCACCAGGTTGTCGTGCATGCTGGTCGTCCAGTCGCGGAAGCCCACGATGGCGCCGGTGCTCACCGTGTTCCAAGCCCTGCCGGGGTTGCGCGCAGCGTCGGCGATGGCTCCTGGCGCCGCGGCGATGGCGCCCGGGGTGCGCCACGCCAGGCTGACCGCCGCCCCTGGGAGCTCGAGGACGTGGCTGACCTGACGGGTGGTAACCCCCCATGCCACCTTGCCAGCGGTGCCGAGGAAGCCGAGGAGGTTGAAGCCCGACCCCTGCTTGGGCTGGGGCTTGGCCTTTGCAGCCCGTTGGAGGGCGTGGGTGGCCACCATGTTCTGCACCACCCGCGCGGTGGCCAGGCTCCAGGTCCCCGAGGTGTCGACCCCGGCTCCGCTCATGGCCATATGTCCATCCGGGTCGATGAGGGTGGCCGGGTTGGCCTCGGCATACAGGTAGCGGTTGAGGCTCAGGGTGTCCTGGGCCGAGCCTGAGACCGCGTCGAGCTGGGTAAAGACACCCAGCGAGGGCTGGTAGAAGCGGGCGCCGAGGTCGTAGAGCGGCTGGCTAGCATCGGGGCTTATGTCCAGGCGGCCCTGGTAGCGGTAGGGCTGGGCGGGTCCACTGCTGGTGCCGGTCGGCCAGGCCGCGGCGGTCTGGCCGTAGCCGTCGTAGCGGAAGGCATCCGACAGCGTGGTCGCACTGGTCAGCTCGGCGGCGGCAACATCAGCGTGCAGGTCGGGCAGGGTGTAGGCCGCCACTCCACTGCTGGTGTTGGTGTTGGCCAGGCGTGATCCCGACGGATCGAGCAGGCTGGCGGTCAGCACCCCACCCGTGCTGATGGCGGCCACCGTCTCGGACGAGCCGAGGTAGGTGTAGGTATCGGTGCTGCCTGACACGACCCGGGTCGCGAAGCGCCCCGTGGCGTCGAAGGTGAAGGCGGCGGTCGGCGAGGAAGGGCCGGCCAGGCTGGTCAGCCGGTCGCCGAGGTCGTAGGCGTAGGTGGTGACCTGGTTGAAGGCCACCCCGGCCTGGGTCAGGTTGCCGCGGGCGTCGTAGGCGTACTGGACCGAGCCGTTGGCATCGGTCAGGCTCAGGAGCTCCCCGCTGCGGTCGTAGGTGGAGGTCGTGGTCGACGAGCCGGCCGAGACGCTGGTGCGGTTGCCGTCACGGTCATAGGCGTAGCCGACGCTGGTCGCCAGCCCGCTGCTGGCGGTCAGCCGGTTGAGGCCGTCGTAGGTGAAGGACTGGGTGCCTGTTCCGGCGTCGCCGGTGACCCCGGTCAGGCTGCGGGAGTCCGAGGTGACGTTGCCGTCGCGGTCATAGGTCTGGCCGAAGGAGCCTGCCGAGGCGTAGGTGGCGCCGGTGGCCCGCTTGGCCGCGTCGTAGCTGAAGGACGCGGACTCGCCGTTGGGCCAGCTGCGGCCGGCCAGGGTGCCGTCCAGGTTCCAGGTGGTGCCCAGGCTGCCCGAGACCAGGGTGGCGTTGGCCACCGAGCTGACCCGCTTGGCCCAGTCGTAGCCGAAGGAGGTGGTCCCCAGGGCGCCGGCCGCACCATCGACGCGAGTTGCCAGGGTGCTGTCCGTGTTCCAGTTGTAGTCGGTCTGCACCGTGGCGCCGATCTTCACCTGGTCCGGGCGACCCATGCTGTCGTACGTGTAGGTGGTGTCGGCGGGGTTGGCCTCGCCAGCACCCGAGTAGTCGGCATGGACGCTGCTCGGGTTGCCATCCACGGTGTAGGTCGTGGTGGTTGATAGTTGCAGGGACCCGGTTCCAGAGCCGGCGTACGTCTTCTCGGTCAACACCCGGCCCATGGCGTCGTAGGTGTCGTCGACATGTCGATGGACGTTGGTGCTGCACGAGCCGCCGGCCGAGTAGGAACAGGTTGTGGTCAGGCCTCCGGCCGCATCGTACGTCCAGCTGGTGCTGTCCATTGCCGCCGCGCTGAGGTTGGTGGGCGGGACCTGGCTCGCCTGGTGGCCCATGGCGTCGTAGGTGTAGGTCCACGCCGCGGCATTGCCCGGGTTCGATGGGTCGCAGCCGGCCACCACGGCCTCCGGGCTGCACGTTCCCAGTTGCTCGCCGAGCGCGTCATAGGCGAAGGTGGCCTTGAGGTCGTCCCCGGCCCCAGTCGCACCGTCTTCGTAGTCGGCCCAGGTTGCCATGGTTCGCCCCAGGTGGTCCAGGTCGAACTTGGTGCGCAGCCCGCGCGGATCGCTGCTGAGGATCGGACGCCCCAGGGCGTCGTAGGTCGTGCGGGTGGTCAAGCGGGTGTCGGTCGTCGTCTCGCGACCGGCCGCGTAGTGGGTTCCCACTGCGGTCGACGAGAGTGCCGCGTTATACAGCCCCACCTCGTCCAGGGCCCCTGCCCAGTAGCCACTCATGTTGCCGATCGACAGGGCGGCGCTGCTGTTATCGATGGTCTTGGCACCGATGGAGTTGGAGCCGACCAGGACTCCATCGACATAGAGGCTCATGACGCTCTGGTCGTAGGTGCCGACGACGTGGTACCAGCGCCCGGGCTGGACCACCATGACGCCGCTGCCCACCGCGTAGCTGGATCCGCCGGACGTGATCTTGAACTGCCAGCCGCCCCCGGCCAGCCAAGTTGTCCAGCCCAGGCCATAGGCGCCGGACTTGTAGACACCGCCATACCAGGTGCTTCCCGGCAGGCTTCCATCCAGCAGGCCGTCGCTGCGGGCCCAGAATTCGATGCTCAGGTTCGAGGAGATGTCGAGGCTGCTGCTATCGGGAACGCTGGCCTGACCAGTGCTTCCGTCAAAGCTCACGCTGGTGCGCGCCTCATCGGGCGCACCCGCCTGACCGAGGCGAACGCCACCTTGGTAGGTACCCGTATTGGGGCCCTTCTTGTCGGCCGCGGTGGATCCGGCGCGTTCGTCCAGCGGCCAGTAGCTGACCAGCCCGTTGGACTGCCCATCGGATTCGATCCGGTGGCTGTAGGTATCGGTGGCATTGACGCTCACGCTCACCGCCCGACCCGCGGGATCGTAGGCGGTGGTGGTGACCATCGGTTCGGCTCCGGGCTGCGACGGAGGCATCACGCTGGCCGTGATCCGACCGTCGGCGTCGAATGCCGTCTCGCTGGGGATGTTGCGGTCGGGGTAGGCGGTGTCCCAGATCTGCACGTTGTCGAGGTAGAAGTTCATGGTGCCGGCGGCGTCCCGCCGAACGGCCAGGTGCACATTACTGCTGACCGTGCTGGAGGGCGTCCAGTCCAGGTCGATCTGCTGCCACTGCCCGTTGGTGGCCAACTGGGTGGAAGCGTTGTTGCCGCCTGACGCGTCGACACCCAGCAGCGCAGTGAGCGTGTTCCCGGACCAGCCGATAACGTCGGCATGCAGGTGGTAGGTGCGTCCCGACTGGAATGTCTGGCCCGACAGATCCAGCCAGCCTCCGGAGGTGGTCCCACTGGCGCTGGTGGTGACCCGCAGCCGGTTCTGGCCGGACTTTGGACCGGTGGTGTGGTAGTCGCTGTCCAGCCCGGAAGATGCGGCCGAGGTGGTGAAGTAGCCACTCGCTGCCGCGGACCAGCCGCTGCTGCCCACCTCGAACGTCTCGAGGTCGTCCCGGAAGTAGCCGCCAATGTCGTAGTGGGCCAGGGTCCGAATGGCTCGCCCGGCGCCGTCGTATTGGGTCTTGGTCCAGGTCAGGTTGGCGTCGGTGGCATAGGCGTCACTTAGATCGCTGACTCGATCGACCCGGCCTGCGGCGGTATAGACCGTCTTCTGCTTGGAGATGTTGGCGCCGACAGTGTCACTGAAGGAGATCTGGGTGACGCGCCCGACGGCATCGTAGATGCTGCTCGTGCGTCGGCCAGCGGCATCGGTGCTGCTTAGCGGCTCACCGAGCACATCGAAGGTGGCGCTGGTGGCCACGTTCTGGTCGGCAGTGCTGCCGCCGCCGGCCGCGTAGTTGGCGATGGTGCGAACGGTTTGCCCTGCTAGGTTGCGGTCGACGACCGACAGGGCCGTGCTGTTGGTGGCCACGCTGGTGACGGTTGTCGTCGACCAGGCGGTGCCATTCATGTCGATGCCGCTGGCCGAGGTGCACGCGCTGGTGCCGTCACCGCAGGAGACCCATCCAACAACGGGTCCTTGGACCGCCGTGGCCTTCGCCGCGGTGGAGGTGCCGCCGGCAATTTGGTCGGTGGTTGTGGCGAAATGGTTGGTCGTGGTGCGGGCTGTCCCGCCCGAGCCTGCGCCGGTGTGGACCGTGGTTGCCACCACGTTTCCGAGCAGGTCGTAGGTCGTGTCGCTCTGCTGCTTGATGGCACCTCCGAAGGTCCCGTCATCAGCGATCGAGCGGGTCTGGTTGCCGTAGGCGTCGTAGGTGTAACTGGTGGTGATGTCATCGATCGCCGATGAGCCAGATGGCGTGCCATTCACGTAGTTGGCAATCGACGACGTCATTTCGTCGTACCCGTTCCAGACCTGGGAGCTGATCGTGCCGTCCGGCGCGGTCGTGAGGAGCGGGTGTCGCAGGTTATAGGTCGTGCTCGTCACTTCGCCGGCCGGTGCCGTGCTGGAAGTGAGATTCCCGGCAGCGTCGTAGAGGTAACTGGTGGTGTTTGTCAGGCCATCGGCAGTGCTGGCGACGTCGGTCTGGTTCGCAGCGTAGGTCGTGGTGGTGTTCATCCCATCCAGGTCGCCAGTGCCGGTAATCCGGCCCCATCGGTCGTAGGTGGCGGTCGTCCACACATCGACGTCCGGCGTCGAGGACGACCAGGTGCCGTCGACGTAGTTCTCCGTGGTCTTGGTGGCGAAGATCGGGGGGTAGTAGGTGTTCGCGGCATAGTCGCTGTGGCTGTCGTAACTGGCAGCCGTGGCGCTGCCCGGCTGGAAGGTCCGCTGGTCGCTGGGCAGTCCGTTACCGGTGTAGGAGGTGGCGGTCCAGCGAGTTACCAGCAGGGTGTCATCGAAGTACGCGGTGCCAGTCTGGGCCGTGTTCCAGAAGCTGATCCGCACCCGGCCATCGCTGGCTAGGGGCAGCGTGAAATCCCAGGCCTTGGTGGCCCAGGTCGCGCTGGTGTAGTCGATCTGGGTCAGCGTGGCCCAGCTCCCACTGGCGGTGCTCCAGTAGTAGACGCTGATGGTTCCGCGAGTGCTGCCACCGCCGTCGGTCCGCACGCCGGTCTGGAATCGGAAGGTCTGTCCCGGGACCAGCTGGCTGTCCTGGCGGATGTAGGCGGAACCCGTGATCTTGAGTGAGGCGAAGCCGTCCTGCACGAGGCCGTCCGTGGGCGAGGTAGCCACGTACACCGAGGCTCCGTTGCCGTACTCGTAGCCGAACATCCCGGACTCGAACCCGCCGTTGACCTGGTAGTTGTTGTCGCTCTGAATGGGATGGCCCTCGCCGTCGTAGAGGGTCTCGGCGTCTTGGAGAGTCATGGCCAGTCCGGCCTGGTAATGAGCGGCGATGCGGTTGTCATCCAGGGCGGCCGCATACACGGCCGGCTCGTCGATGCGGGCGTTGATGAACGTCGATGAGGTGCCGTTGCTGTAGCTGCCGATCTCGAAGGTATTGGCCCCGGCCCCTGTGGCGCCGCTGGCGGCGCCCAGTGCGGCCAACTGACCATCCACGAAGACCTTGCCCACCGAACCATCCCACGTCGCCGCCACGTGATACCAGCGTCCGGCGGTAGGCTTGATGCTGGTCTGGACATAGGTCCCGTTATGGACCAGACCAAAGGCGCCCGAGCCATTCAGATAGAGCAGTGCGCCCGTGCCGCTGGCCCATCGTCCGAGGATGCCCTTGCCGGTCTGCCCCGTCGTCGTGTTCAGGCGGACCCAGGCTTCCAGGGTGTAGGCACTGCTGCTCACCCCAGCTGAGCTGGTGATGCGGGCGTTTGACCCGTTGAAGCTCATCGATGTGTCGGAGTCCTGGAGCAGTGCGCCGCTCTGGCTCTTGGTGATGGTCCCGGCCAGGGTTCCATTGCGGCCGCTGTACACCGCGTCGACCGCGGTCGAGCCGGTGTCATCCAGGCGCCACAGGTCGGTTACCGACGTGGTTTGCAGGACGGAGTCGCGGTAGTCCGGGGTGCGGTCGAAGGTCGGCGCGATGGTGTCCGTGACCTGGTAATGGTCGTCGTAGCGATAGAAGGTGCGATACAGGTCGGCGTTGTATCCACCCGAGTCGCGCATGGAGGCGGCGTACTGCTCAGCCGTCTGGCTCCAGGCGATCTCTCCCCCGGCCAGTGGGTCGATGAAGTTATCGACCTTGGCGGCGGCGTTGGACGCCTGGCGCGCCGTAGTTGCCAGCGCGGTGGAACCCGTGCAGCCGCTGATCGCCGTGCTCACGCCCGGACATCGGTAGGTGGTAACCGCGCTGACGCGGGCCAGGCCGTCGAAGGTATGGACCTCGAGTTTCTCCGAGGTGCTGGGGGCAGCAGGCCAGGTGGTGCTGGTGGTCGAGCACTGGCCCGAGCATGCCTTGGCGATGTACGCGATTCGCAGGTTGCCCTCGGGACTCAGATCCGCGGCATAGGCCGTCGAGGCGGCGCGCGCGGCGGCGTCCTGCCAGATCGGTCGCTGATACAGGTATGTCGCGCGCGTGTCGTCGAACGAAGCCACGTACAAGAGGCTGGTGTTGGTGCTGGCGTCGTTGATGGCATACGGATACCCGGCACTCCCGCTCGTCCAGGTCACCGTGTGGCGGTAGTTGTTGCCCGTTGTGTATCGCGGGTCGTAGACGCTCGACAGATGGTGGTAGGTGGCATCCCAGTAGCTGAATCCGACACAACCTGAGGGTGACGCCGTGCACGTCGAGGCGCCGTTGCGGGCTGGGCTCATGGCCACCAGGTCGCCGGCCGCGACGTTGGTTCCGGCCACGGTGGCGGCGAAGAAGTCCACCTCGCGCCCGGTGCTGCTGCCGGTCGAACCCAGCACCTCGGTGAATTTGATGCCTCGTTCGTTCGACGGCGGGCTGGCGACGCTGCCCACGGCAATGCGGCGACTGTAGGACCCCAGGGACTCGCCGGCTGCGTGGATCGCGGTAAGGGTGTACGCACTCGCGCCACCGGTGGTGGTGGACGTGTTGTAGGAGTAGTCGAGGGCGATGGTGTTCCCGTCGCGGTCAACGATGCGCTCGAGCAACCCGTCCAGGTTGTAGTAGTGCTTGACGCCACTGGCCTCGGTGACCACGAAGTCCTCGCCGGCGCTCAGGCTGGTGCCGGCGCTCAGTGGACTGGACTGGACTGCCATGTAGTCGAAGAGGGCCAGCGTTCCGTCGACGGCGCTGAACTTGTAACCCGTCCAAGTGACCCCGTCGGCGACGGGAGCTGTAGATCCGGCGTACCCGTTGCTGCCTGCGGTATCGGCATCGTCGAAGAAGTTCAGCACCTGACGTGCATCGTCGATGAGGTTGCGTTGCACCAGGGTCCAGTCGTCGGGCACGACCTGGCTGACCTGGATGGGATTGGTGGCTCCGACCGGCGCGACCGGCCCGGCGTAATAGGTCACCACCCCTGTCGCATTGTTTCGCTGGTCCTTAAGGTAGAGGATCAGGGCCACGCTGGTGCCGCCTGCCTTCTTCCAGGCCCAGCGCAGAACGGGATAGGTGGTGAGATCGATGCTGGTGCAGGCCACGCAATCGGGGCTGGACGCGATGCTTGCCGGGGTCACCTTCACCGAGTAGGACCCCGAGTAGGTGTCGGCCGTGTACTCGGCTGCGTTGCCGCTGTTTGCGGTCCAGGCCGGAGTGTTGTCATCGACCGCCGTTGACGAGCGGACGTCGAATCGCAGGTCGTCGTAGTACAGGGTGCCGGCTCCACCATCGCCGCGCAGATCGACGGTCGTGAAGATGAGATCGGTGGACAACCCGCTGATGGCCGCCCGAGCGTCGGAGAGGATGTTCTCGGTGCTGGGGACGACACACCAGGCGTTCTGCGTGGTGCAGCTGATGTACTTGGTGGGGAAGCCAGAGACGGTCCAACTACTGGGTCCGAAGGTGTAGAAGAACCAGTGAGCGGACCCATCCTTGTTGTCCGTGAGGCGGAAGCCAATCGCGGGTCGGCCCGTGCTCGACGATCGCACCGCGAGTCGGAAGAGCTGGTAGCGGGCGATGTCGACCGAGTTGGGCGTGCCGGCCTCAGTGCCCATGTTGGTCGCGGTGATGCTCAGTGAATAGGACCCGGAGTAATGCTGCGCGGTTGTAAGGGTTGGGTGGGTGCCACCCCACCCCATGGTCGAGTCGTCAAAGATCGTGAACCGATCACGTTCCAACTGATCCGGAGAGCCGCTGGACATTTCCCCGTCGTCGGCCGTGGAAACCAGATAGCGGTTACCGGAGCTGTCCTGGTAGGTGAAATTGCCGCTGCCGGTCTCGTTGATGAAGCGCTCATCCCAGTTCGTGTACCACCCGCAGGCTGCCAGCACTCCGGTGCAGTCGTAGGTGTTCGCCGAGTCGTAGCCGTAGGTGAGGCTCATCGGCAGCAGGTCATCGAAGCCGAGCCCGGTGTCGCCGGCAAGGTGCAGGTTGTGGTTGTCCAGGTTGATGCCGGCGCTGCCGGCGATCCCGAAATCGACGGTCTGAAGGTCGCCTCCGTTGGTGCCTCCTCCGCGGACCACGTTGATCCCGAACTCATCGCGCTCGACGACGCTTGAGCCGACCCAGCGCGTGCTGTCCGAGGTCAGCACCTTCTTGTTGCGGCTATAGAACTTTGAGGGCTGGGCCCAATCGGAAACCCAGAGCGCCTTGCCGTTCAACTGGTGCACGAGATCGAGACGCAGGGTGTATTGGCCCGCCGTGGCCGGAGGTGTGACGGAGAGGGCGAACAGGGAGCTCGTGGCGCCGGTGGCGACGTCGGCGCTCAAGTGCTGGGTGCATGTGCCGGACGGGCACGTCACCAGGTTGCCCTTGGCATCCAGCCAGCGGTAACCGACGTCGAAGTAGTCCGTCGACCCCGAAACGTAGTGGTTGAAGGTCCAACCGCTGCCGTTGTTGGTGACGGTGATGGGTAGCTTGACGACCTGCCCCGCGGTCATGTTCGACGGCGCATAGGTGGAGCCCAGCGCACTGTCGAAGTCGAAGGCAACCTTGGGGATGGTGTAGTTGATGACGAGCTTGGGCCGGTTGCCGTTTGTCGGGCTCGAGTACTTGCGCCAGGTGATCTCGGGCGTCGAGGTGCTCTCTGTTCCCGAGAACTTCATCAGGAAGCCCCAGTTCTGGTGCCAGTCCTGCGGCCGACGGGTAGCCCATTCCCGGACGATATCGGTGGCGTCGATGCTGACGGCCGTACCCGTGCCGTAGCTCGCGTTGCTGGGGATGGTGTAGCTATCGACCGGCGTGTTGTCCCAGCCTTGGCTTGGCAGGGTCATGTCGTTCCAGCTGGTGATGTTGGTGCCCCAGCTGTGATTGAGCGGGTACAGCTGGAGAACCTTGCTCTGGTACGAACCGAAGGCCTGGTCGACATAGGTGGTCAGGGTGGCGCTGGTGACCTGCGCGCCATCTGGCAGGCTGTAGTCGGGAAAGTAGAACATGCCGCGCATGCGGTTGTAGGGCTGGGGGGCAACAGGCTCGTTGCGGTTGTCGTAGCCGACCCGGACCACGGTCCAGCCATCGGGATGCGAGGCCTTGTTGTAGTCGAAGATGAAGTCGTCCATGGCCCCCGTGCTGCCGTTGTAGCAGCCGGACTGGGCTCCGACGCATTGCGAGGAAATCGTGGGATCCAGCACGACCGGGTACTGCCGGGCGGGATCGCCCAACCACTTCCTATCGATCCGATAGACAACCAGCACCTCGGACGGGAGCAACGACGAAACGGCCCCGGCGGGAAGGTCAGAACCCGCGCCAGAGGAGCCGGGCGCAACGAGCTGGACGCTCACCGGGTCCGAACTGCCCTCGTCGTGCCCTCCTTCTGAAACCACCGGTGCGGCGATCCGGACAGTGGTGCCCTTTGCGTTCTTCGGATCCGCAGGGTCGACAAGCAGAATTGTCTTGCCATCGTCGGCCATCGATGGCACCAAGCCACCAGTGTTGATCGCGAACGCGATCGTGGACGGCTGGGTTGCAGATGCCAGCGAGGCGCCGAACTCCAGGCCCTCAGTCGTCGGACGGGCGAACACGCTCCCGATATCGGAGGTCGGGGCGAAGGACACGGTGTCGGATACCGACGTGCCGCCCGACGTGTAGCCGAAGGTCCGAAGGGACACCGAGTGTCCGCCTAGCACCACCTGCGCGAGCGCGGCGTCGGCGTTGCTGTCACTGGCGCGGACGACAATGTCATTGGCTCGGACGCCGAGGTCATAGGGTCCAGAGGCAAGTGGGACCAGGGTCAGGTCTACGGGTTTCCATGCTCCACTTGGATCCTGGTAGTTGATCTTATCGGCGTAGACCTCAGTGGTTAGGGTGCCGTCCGGGTTCGCGAAGGTGCGGGTCTGCGCGGTGCGGAGGCTGGGGATCTCGGTGATCCCTTTCGGCGTGACCGAGGCGGCGAATGTCCGGCGGAGTGCGATGCTCGGGTCAGGAGTTGAAGGGCTACCGCTTTGGCGAATCTGGATGGGGGCAGCTGCGACCGGAATCGCCAGCGTGGGCGTCGCGGGGGTCGAGACGTCCGGACCGGTCCCGGGCGATCCACTTGGGCCGGGAGTCGGTGAAGCTCCCAGCAGCGGCGTCTGGAAGACGAAGACCAATGCCCAGGCAAAGACGACTGCCCGCGACAGCGACGAGCGCAACACCCCGATCCCTCCCAATCTGACCGGACGGCCGGCGGCCGGTGACGCGGTGAGGGTGGAGGCCGAGGCGCGCGGAGGACAAGGAGGGAGTTCTCAGTCAAGTGAGATGCGCCTCTCACATGACTGCGAGGCACTTCTCGGAGTGGCCGTTCGTAGCCCTTGGTTCGGCTAGGCCTAGCCCACTGGGATCGAGAGGGCGCGCTGACTTCCCGGGTCGCGGGCCAACGCCTGCAACCGGAGTGGATCGAGCAACGTGATCCGCGCCCGTTCCCGCCGCACGAGTCCAAGGACGCTCATGGTCCGCAATTCGTGTCCGGTGTGCTCACGTGAAGCCCCGATCATGGCCGCGAGTCGTTCCTGGCTTAGGTGCACCTCGAGCGGCTCGCCCTCGGCGCTCAGGTCAAGGAGCACGGCGGCGAGCCGCTGACGGACACTTCCACGCTGACTGCCGAGCTCGAGCTCGGTGTCCTCCAGGCGCCGGTCTATCTCGGCGGCAATCGCCATCGCCAAGGCGGCGTTTCGTCGGCCGAGATCGATCAGCCTCAGTGGATCGAATTCGAGGAACTCAACGGCTGTGATGGCCTGGACCCCGGCCTGATTGCGACGCCCGACGATTGCCTTCACTCCTACGGCGGCACCCGTTCCCACACGGCGGAGAGTCACTTCAGACCCATCGAGACGCGTCACGAACACCCGCGCAAGCCCCGAGAGCAGGAGCCCGCAACGCAGCGAGTGGGCCTCCGAAATGAAGACGCGACCGGCTGGCACTTCCCGAACATGTGTATCCCGCAGGAGCTCGTCCACTGTCGGCGCGTCGACCTGCGCCAGAAAGCTCGACGAGAGAGCAGTCCGCATCTCCCCCACAAGGCTCAACTCGGCACCCCATTGAGACGCTTAGGAAACGATCCGGAGTATAGGGTCCGTTGATATCACGGGGTGCGCCCAAGTCGCCGGCGAAGCCCTCGGCGCAGTGGTGGCCGCTGGGTCGCAGTCTCGTTCGGCGTGTGTTGGCCCTCTCCCGGCTACCGCCACTCCTGTGGCGCTGGATCCCATAACCGGCCGGCCTCGCCGAGGTAGACCGGCACGAGGAAGGAGCGCAGGGCCGCCGCGGCCGCCGCGGGGTTTGGCTCGGGCAGATCCAGTTCGGCCCGCCACACGCCATAGGGTCGCGTCCACGAGTCAGGCGGGACATCGATGACCGGTGGCCACGCGTGCGTCGCGCGGCGTTCGAATGTGGCGATGCAGGCAATCGCCAGCGCCTCCGAGCGGAAGGTGAAGTGGCGGATGAACCAGACCAGGTCGACGAGGTCGCGAGCCCGCGTGTTCTCGACATCGCGCGGCAGGGTCAGGGCGTGGAGCTTCTCGGCGAAGTGCTGGTTGACGGGATAGACGGGGAACCGCGATCGCTTGAAGCCAAGCCGCTCGACGACCGGATCCGAGACGTAGGACTCCACCTCGCCGACGACGACGTCCGCGGCGCTGACGTCGACCTTGAAGCGGACGAGCTCCGTGCCCGCGAGGCGTGCGACGACGAGGAACCGCAGACCACCGCCGGGCGGGCTGTCGAGGGGTGACGGCGATGATGCGACCTCGTAGCTGAAGTCGTCGCCGAGATCGACCGCGAAGCCGGACGCGAGGAGCTCGGGCGCCGTCTCGATGGCAGCATCGATCTTGAGGTCGAGGTCCTCAGTGAACCGGGCATCGTCGGGTCGCCGCAGCTGGTTCGCGTAGCCACCCTTGACCACCCACCGTCCGGGCGCGGCCTGGAGCCGCCGGGCGAGGAGGCGGTCGATCGCCACGACGAGGTGGATGCGACGCGGGACGACGTCCGCCTCGCGAGCCACGGTGGCCATGCGGACGAGTAGGCTGGCTCGCCGACCAGCCGGTGTCCCGCCCCTCGTCTTGGTCACAGGCCGGCGCCGGAGAACGGCGCGTGCCTGCGGAGTTCGTCGAGATCGTCCGGGGCGAGCATCGCCCGCTCGCGGGCGTCGCGGGCGGCCGAGACCAGCTGATCCGGATCAGCACCCTCGCGGACGGCGTCCAGCAGGGCGCGACGCGCGGTGCTGATCCACAGCCCGTCCCGCAAGGTCCGGTCCCTCATCGCACCGTGCCGTGAGCGGTGGAACGTGACGCCCGGACGCGACCGGAGTCGCGAGGTCTCCGGGATGGTGAAGTGGATCGCCGACGGGATGATGTCGGTCAGGCCCAGCAGGGTCAGGGCTGTGTCGTGGCTGAAGGTCCCGTACGGCGCGAGGGCCTGCAGGGCGTACAGCTCGTCGTCAGCACCGATCGGCCAGTGCGGCAGCCGATACAGCCCGTGCGCCATCCGCTCCGCGGAGCCGTGCTGGGCACGCCAGGTCAGCGCCCGCCGGCTGATGCCGTGCTCAGCCGCCTGTGCGGTCGTGAAGTAGCCGTGCTGCGCGGCCGCCGCCGCGAGGAGTTCTTCCCATGACATGCGCCAATGTTACGTCATCCGTAACAATAGGGCAAGTGGCTCCGGCGGCAGGACTCGAACCTGCGACCAAGCGGTTAACAGCCGCCCGCTCTACCAACTGAGCTACGCCGGAACGCCGTGTGCACGGGGCCGCGAATCGGCCGGGCGTCGGAGACCCGCGGGATTATAGGGTTCGCCGCTCGAACGGGTCAAAGGGGCTGCGCCCTCACCCGACCCGCTTGCCGTCTGCGACAGGCCGTTGCCGCACACGCCGGGCCTGCGGGCGGGGCGCCGGTTCACGCGCGACGGTGCCGGGTGGATCCACGGTACCCGCGTACTGGACGACCCGTCGCTTGCCGGCCTCCTTCGCCTTGTACATGGCGGTGTCTGCTTCGTGGAGGAGCTGGTCCGGGGTCACGTCGGCGACGGCCCGGAAGGCTACGCCGATGGAGAGCGAGGCCGCCGCCGCTCGGCCGGCGAGCTCCATGGGTGCCCCCACGGCAGCGATAGCCCGCGCGGCAACCGCGAGCGCCTGGTCGACGCTGGTGAGCTCCTCCAGGAGAAGGCCGAACTCGTCGCCCCCGAGCCGGGCGACGGTATCCTCCGGCCGCACGACGGTGCGCAGCCGTTCAGCCACCAGTGACAGGAACCGATCACCCTGAGCATGGCCATGCGCGTCGTTCACCGCCTTGAAGTCGTCCAGGTCCGCGAACAGGACGGCCACGATTCGTCCACTGCGCTGCGGCAGCCGGCGGAGGGCGTGGGAGACTCGATCGTGGAACATGGTCGAGTTCACCAAGCCGGTGAGCGGATCATGCAGCGCCCGCTGGTGGGCCTCCTGGTACAGCCGGCCATTGTCGATGGCCATCGACGCCTCGAAGGCCAGCGTGCCCAGCAGCGCCAGCTGCCGCTCGTCGAGGGAGCGTCGCTTCCGGGCAGTGAGTTCGGCAACGCCGCTCGGACCCGCCAGGGCGACCAGCGGCAGCAGGATCATCATCTCGCGATCGGCGGCCTCCAGCCGCACCCGCTCGGCAGATCCCGCCGGCTCCCTGCCGACATCGATGATCAAGGGCGTCGTCTCGCCTGCGAGCCGGGACAGGATCGGCCGCGCAGCGAGCGATCCCGGAGGCGCCTCGCGTGCGCGCATGACCGGATACGACCCCAGCGGAACCAGGCGCCCGGTCTGCGGATCGAGCGAAGAGATCACGCAGTCGTCGAAGCTGATCGCATCTGCGAGGTGCTGCGCCACCACGCCACCCAGGGTCTCAGGATCCGTCGTCTTGGCGAGCTCGGCCGACAGGTCGAAGAGCCGACCAAACTCGCGGCTCGACGCCTTCAGCCTCTCGCTGGACTGGTAGATCACGATGACCTCGACCGCGAGCACAAGGAGGATGGACGTCAGTCGTATGAGCTCCTCGAGTCCATCGGTGCTCGCCGTCGTATGTTCGGGCAGGAACATGGCCGTGGCCGCGACAATCGCCGCCACGCCTACGATGGCCGCGAGCCGCCACTGGCGTTGCCCGTCGAGATACGGCAGGGCGAGGAGGATCGGGAGCAGCATCGCGGTTGCCACGACGACCGCCAAGAAGGGTTGGAGCAGCGCGACCGCGACCAGGACCCCGATGGCGACCAGGACGACCCGCTCGATGACACGTGCGACCTCGTCACGTCCCACCCAGCGCCGCGGGAAGGCGAGGATCCAGACCGAAGCGCACCAGAACAGCAATGCCGCAACCAGGTAGCTGGTCCTGCCCATGACCAGGGCCCACCCGGATTCCGCCACGCCGCTCACCGCAGCGCCCGCGATCAGGAGGTCAAGAGTTCGCCGGACGTGCCCGCGCAACGTCGCCTCATCTGGATTCAGCGCTTCTCGCGGCCATGAATCAGCCATGATCCACCGGCGCGGGAGCTGCGCGCCCCAGAAGGAATCCCTGTCCCAGGGGTACGCCAAGCACCCGGATCGCCGCCAACTCCGCCTTCGTTTCGATGCCCTCCGCGATGAGGCGGCATCGCGCCGCTCGGACAAACGGCAGCATGCCTCGAACGAGCTCCCGGCGAATCAGGTCCTTGTCGATGCCTTCGATCAGCGAGCGATCGAGCTTCACGTACGTCGGCCGCAGCTCCAGGATGTGGCGGAAGTTGGCGAAGCCGGCCCCGGCGTCATCAATGGCCACCTCGACATTCGGCAGACGCGCGATCATGGCTCTGAAACGGGTGTAGTCGCCAATCGCTTCGTGTTCGGTCACCTCGCACACGACGTCGCCTCCATGGCGCCGCAGGAGCGAGCGCAGCGGCACCCCGGAAAGGACCAGCCGCGGCGATACATTGACGCTGAGCCACGCCGATGACGGAAGGGCCTTCGCGGCGTGCAGGGCCATTTTCAGGGTGGCGAGCTCGAGATCCATGCCCAGGTCCAGGGCCGCCGCCGCCGCAAACCGCGTTGCCGGGTCTGCGCCGTCATCAAAGCGCGTGAGCGCCTCGTAGCCCACGGTGTTCCCCTGGGCGAGATCGACGATGGGCTGAAAGACAGGGCGAAACGCCCGGCGCTCGATGACACCAAGCATCGTCGCGCGCGCTTGCCGATAGCCCAGGCGGCCGGAGATGCCGGGCGCCAGCAGCGCTCCGGCGAGTCCCGCAAACTCGACGATGGCGGGCAGAAGCTCGGTGAGCTCGGGAGCGCCGATCTCCGAGGAGCCGCCGACCATCAGGACCCCCACCAGCTCGTCGCCAGCGTGGATCGGGGCGTAGGCGACGTGGTGAATTCCGAGGGAGCGGAGCGTCCGGCTGTGCGGATGGCGGTTCGGGGCTGTCCAGGGCTCAACCCAGGGACCATCTGCGGCCCGGTTCCGGAGGGCCTGGGTGCTCTCCCGCTTCAGCCGCGGCAGGGCGCGGGGGGACCGGCCGCTGATGCGACGCCGATGGGCGTCGCGCTGCCATCGAGCTCAAAGAGCGTGATGGACGCCAGGGCCAGCCTCGGCAGCGCGTGGATCGCACGGCAGATGGCGGTCGCCGCCTCGCTGATCCCGGCAACGACCCGCAACCGGACGAGCGCACCGGCCACGGCCGCGCGTTCCGATGCGTGCCTGGTGTCGCGCCGCACGTCCTCGCCGTGCGCCTCGCCCGCCTCGCGCACGCGATCCGTGATGTTGAGGCCGATCGTCCCCAGCAGCCGTTCGCCGCTCGCGCCGCTCAGCGGGAAGGTGGACATCAGAATCGTGTCGACGCCTCCGCGAGCCGGCACCGTCAGGTCGAAATCCGTTGGGGCCGCGCGCGCGATGGTTCGAGCATCGCCGGCCCGCAGCTGGGCTGCCACACCCGGCTCCCACAGCTCGTCGTCCGTCCTGCCTCGCCAGCCCGATGCGGCCCGCGCCCCCATCAGCAGGCGTACCGGCTCATTGGCGAACAGATAGCGTCCCTCGCCGTCCCTGACCATGGCCAGACCGGGTCCGGCGGTCACGAGTCCCCCGAAGCGACTCTCCGCGGTCTCGTGATCCTGATCGAGGTGCGCGCCGCGCGTGATGTCGCGCACCACGAGGATGTAGCCGCTAGCGCTGTCCGTGCCGTGAAGCGGAGCCGCCATGAAGGCAAGCTCGAGCAACGCGTTCGCCGGCCCTGGAGCCCGAGCGACGCCCTTCCAGACATCACCGTGGTCCAGGACCGCGGTGATGTCGGCGTTCGTGCCCTCGGCCAGCTGGTACGGGACCACATCGAGGAGGCGCCGGCCAATGGCCGCAGGGCGCCGGATTCCGAAGAGCTTCTCTGCCGCGGCGTTCCAGCCACGCACGAGGCCGTCGCGGTCGATCGTGATCAGCGCGTCGGGAACCACATCGAGGGTGGGATGCTCGGCACCGACCGGGTCGGGCCGCTGGCGTCCTCCCCCGCTCAGGCCGACGGGCAGGCGAACGGGCGCGCGCATCCGCTTCGGCGCCACGACACGCGTCACGCCACCACCTCTGAGTCTTCGTCGCGGTGCTGCGCCACTGGCGTGGTGGCCGCCAGCAGGGCAAACAGCTGGCGGACCGTCGCGGCGCGCTCCAGCGATTCCACGTGGATTTGATGGACGTTGACGCGGTTATGCACGCGTCGGCCGACCCGAATGCGCTCGAGGTAGCCGGCATTCGTCAGCGCAACGATGATCCGATGGACGGCGCGCTCGGTGATGCCTACCTCCGCCGCGATCTGGCGAATCGTGCGGGTCGGATCGACGGCGACGGCCAGCAGCACCCGGCCGTGATTGGTCACAAACGTCCAATCCATATCGGTGTCATGTTTGCGATGTCCTGAATTGAAGTCAATGACCATTGAGTACCAGTCGGCGCGGCGTCCCTCCGCGGCCCTATCCTTCTTCGGGTGAGCACTCCGGCGGTTGCGGGCCGCCCCGCACCCCATGGTGGTCTGGTTGCCGGTATCGCCTACGCGAGCTTCGCGCTCATCGGTTGGTCGACCCTGCTGATCCCGGCACTGATCCGCTCGCTGGAGGCAGACTTCGGCCAGACCGACGGCGGGATCGGGCTCTTCTACCTCGTGAACGCCTCCTCGTTCGCGCTCGGTTCGTTGGGCGGCGGCTTCGCGACCGAGCGGTTCGGACGCCGATTCATCCTCACTGCCGGGGCGGTCCTGCTGGGGTTGGGCCTCGGGGTCGAGGGATCGACGGGAACGTGGATCCTGTTTGTCGCCGCTGGCGTGCCGTCCGGGCTCGGGGCCGGGGCGGTCGACGGCGGGATGAACGCGCTGATCCTCGATCTGGCGGCGCGGCGACCGAGCGGTGCCCTCAACCTCCTGCACCTGTTCTTCAGCATCGGGGCGGCCGGCTCGCCGCTGGTGGTCGGCCAGCTCGTGGCCGCGGGAGTCGACTGGCGGACCATCCTGGTGGCGACGGCGGCCGTCGCACTCGCGGTCGGCGGCATGCTTGCCGCGCGGCCGATGCCGTCCGGGCGCCATCGGCGTGTTCCACGCGACGCCGGCGATCCTCTCCTCGGCCCGTGGCTGCGACGGCGTCCATCGGTGCTGCCCATCGTGCTGTTGGGAATGGCGATGGTCTTCTACGTCTCGGCGGAGCTCGGCGCGTCGAGCTGGGTCGTGCGGTTCCTCGCGGCTGCAACGGACGGCGCCGCCACCGCGGCGCTCGCGGGGTTCTGGGCTGGCGAGTCGGTCAGCCGCCTCGCCGCGTCACGGTTCGCGGACCGATTTCCGCCTTTCGCCTTCGCGACGACCTGCACCCTGGCGGCTGCGGCCGCGCTGGGCGGCGCGATCGTGGTGCCCTGGCTCCCTGTCTCAGCGGCGCTCTTCGCCGTGTGCGGCCTGGCGTTCGGCCCCGTCTACCCCATGATCATGAGCATCGCCGGCTCCCTCTACCCGGGTCGCCTTGCCGCGGTGACGGGCAGCCTGGCGGCCTTCGCCGTGATAGGGAGCATCGTCTACCCGCCGGTGATGGGCTTCATCTCGGAGGCCGCCAGCGTGGGCCTGGCGATGACGGGGGCGGGCCTCCTCGCCGTGGCGTGCGCCCTGACACTCGTGGCCGCCGGCGTCGCGACGCGGCGCCGGCCCACCGGGTAGCAGAACGGCGTCCGGGGACCGGCCGCCGCCCGCCGTCGGTCGAGCGCTGCCACGGAGCCGGTCCTGTTCGCATCTGCCGTGGGCGGGCCGCACGTCGCCGGCGGTCCTCGTCACCCCGGTTGTTCGCCGGCCATGGTTTGACCCCGGCGCGTATGGTGGGTTGCACGACGGTGCGCCGACGTCCAACGGCCTCCGATTGCCCTCCCCGAGCTCACGACGCTGGGCAGCGGCTAGGCCGCGGCCCGCCGCGTCAGAATCGGAGGAGAGGCATGCGGCTACAATTCCGCGACACGCGCTTGATCACCGACCGAGTGCCCGGCATGGTGTTGGCACTGGGAATCGGTCTTGCGTTCACCCTGACCGCCTGTGGGACGGCCAGCTCGACGCCCGCGAGCAGCGGTGCTGCGGGGACGCCGGCGACCCAGGATGGGGCGGAGGCAACGCCAGCGGCCAGCGAGGATGCCGGCAGCGGTGATCAGCCCGGCCAGCCGGCCGGCGGTGGCAGCGCGACCCTGACCATTGGCGACCAGACCTGGGAGTTCACGGGGTTCATGTGCGCCTTCGGTCACGAGGAGACACAGAGCGCCGTCTATGCATTCAGCTCCAACGCCTTCGGCGTGCACAGCACCGGCGCCCGGGTCCAGATGCAGGCGAACATCCGTGACGAATCGGGGCAGGGGCGCTACGAGGGCGACGGGATCGTCTACGAGATCAGCCTCGACGACATCGCGGACTTCGAGAACCCCAGCGTCAGCTGGTCGTCATCGAACTCGGAGCTCTTCCCCGGTGCCGGCTCGGGCGATGCGGTGGTTCGGATCGACGGCAAGCACGTGACGGCCGAAGGCAAGTTCGACGACGGGCGAACCGATGCGATCGAGACGGTTGCCGGGACGCTCGACGCCACCTGCGCCGGGTAGTCGCTGCCATGCGCAACGGCGGCCGGGGAAGACCCGGCCGCCGTGCGACATCGGTCTGATCTCCAGGACTACTCCAGGTAGTCCTTGAGCTTGCGGCTGCGGCTCGGGTGGCGGAGCTTGCGCAGCGCCTTGGCCTCGATCTGCCGGATCCGCTCGCGGGTCACGTTGAAGTCGCGACCCACCTCCTCGAGCGTCCGGGAGCGGCCGTCCTCCAGCCCGAAGCGGAGCTGCAGCACGCGCCGCTCGCGCGGGGTGAGGCTGTCCAGCACGCCCTCCACCTGCTCCTTGAGGAGCTGGTGGCTGGCCGCGTCGGCGGGTGCCACGCTCGCCAGGTCGGGGATGAAGTCACCGAGGTGGCTGTCCTCCTCCTCGCCGATGGGCGTCTCCAGGCTGACCGGCTCCTGGCTGACCTTCATGATCTCGCGGACCTTCTCCGGGGAGACGGTCTGCGGACCCTGCTCCTCGCGGACGTCGACCTCCGACTCGGTGGGCTCGCGCTGCAGCTTCTCGCGCAGCTCCCGGACGATCTCGTCGCGGCTCATGCGCCGCGCGACCTCCTCGATGGTCGGCTCCCGGCCGAGCTCCTGGAGCAGGGTGCGCTGCACGCGGATCAGGCGGTTGATGGTCTCGACCATGTGGACCGGGATGCGGATCGTCCGTGCCTGATCGGCGATGGCCCGGGTGATCGCCTGGCGGATCCACCAGGTGGCATAGGTGCTGAACTTGAAGCCTTTCTCGTAGTCGAACTTCTCGACCGCCCGAATCAGGCCGATGTTCCCTTCCTGGATGAGATCCAGGAAGCTCATGCCGCGTCCGATGTACTTCTTGGCGATGCTCACCACCAGGCGCAGGTTCGCCTCCGTGAGGCGCTTGCGGGCATCGGTCCCCTGCTCGATGAGCTGGCCGGTCCGCTTCTCCGGCGGGGTGTCGGCAGGGATCGTGGGGTCGTAGCCGAGCTCCTTGAGGTAGAGGGCGTCGTTGCCGTCCTCGATGTAGGCCTTGACCATCACCTGCGCCGTCTCGCGCGCCCAACGTTCGAGCTCGACCAGCTCCGGCGCTCCGGCGTGGCTGAGGGGCTTGAAGCGGTAGGTGTGGCCGAACAGGATCGCGTCCTTCAGCGCCTGGCCGGCATCGGTCTCGTACAGCTTGAGGATCGACTCCGCCTGCATGATCCGGTTGCGGGCGTCGTCGTCAAGGTCGCTCGCGCGCCGCGCCTTGCTGAGCTTGACCGATGGCGCCTCGATCTCGTTCTTCCGCTTGACCCACCAATCAATGGCATCGTTGGTGACCCGTGGCGACTCCCGCGGCAGGTCGAACGCGCGCATGGCGGCCATGGCCCGGGCCTTGGGCTCCGAGCCCACGCTGACCCAGGTGTACAGGTTGACGAGCGCCCGCTCGGGGATCTCGACGGCCTGCTCGCCGAGCTCGATGGCCTTGGCCAGCACCACCTCTTCCTCGGCGGTGAGGAGGGCGACCTTGCCGATCTCCTTGAGATACATGCGGACCGGGTCGTCGATCCCGATCAGGTCGGCGGCAAGCGCCTCGAGGTCCTCCTCGGCGGCCTTGGGCTTGGCGGCCCCGGTGGTCGTCTGCTCCTCTTCCTCCTCGTCGACCTCCGCGAAGGTCGGGTTGTTCTGTGCGTCGAGGACCTCGACGCCCTCCTCCTCGGCGGCGGCATACAGCTCCTCGATCGCGCCGAGGTTCTGCTCCGGCTGCGGCACGGCCTCGAGGATCTGGTCGTGGGTGATGAACCCCTCGTCTCGACCCTTGCTGAGCAAGTCTTCGATGACCACCGCGCCGACGCCGTTGCCATCCGAGCCGTTGCTGCCCGACGCCGCCTTCCTGGTCGCACCCTTCGCAGTCCGTGTGCGCGCAGCCGCGGCCGACCGTCGCTCCGTGGCGGGTTTGGCCGCTGCGGGCTTGGCTGCCGCGGGCTTGGCCGCTGCGGGCTTGGCTGCCGCGGGCTTGGCTGCTGCGGGCTTGGCTGCCGCGGGCTTGGTCGCGGCCGGCGTCGTCTTCGTCGTGGAGCCGCGGCGGCCGGTCGACGCCGCTCCCTTGGTCGTGCGCGGCTTGGCAGGCGCGTCGAGCACCTCGACGTCCGCTGGCCGCTTCTTCGTGGTCGTGCTCGCCACGCGTGTCACCTCCTCGCGCCGGCCGCCTCGGCCGGCATTCGCATTGCCTTGGTCATTGCCTCTCGTCGGCGGTGCAGGTCGCCGATCGCCTGTTCAATCTCCTCGAGCCTCGTTCGCTCACCGTCCCGCTGCGCGTCGTCGAGCAGGATCCGGGCATCCCGAAGCTCCTCCTCGATGCGCACCACCCCCAGCCGCAGGAGGCAGATCCGCAGGTCCTCGCGCGCGGTGACCGGGTCCCGCGGCGGCTCGTCCGACCAGCGCCCGGTCTCGTCCCGCCGTCCGGCCGCGCCGGCGAGCAGGCTGCGAGCCAGCGCCGTCGAGGCCGCATCCAGGCTACCCATGAACGCCTCGAGGTCCGCAGCCTCGGCAACGGCGGGGAGCCGCTCTTCTTCGGCCGCCGCGCGCGCCCGATCACGAAGCGAGCGCGCCAGCTGGACCGCGATCGCTTCGCGGAACGGCAACGGGTCCTCGTCGAGCTCCGCCGCCAGGCCCGGATAGCGGAGAAGCAGCGCGAGCGCCTCTCGCTCCAGCGGATCGAGAATCTGGGTCGTGGCGTCGGCGGCCGTCAGGTCCCGCTCCGCCGCGCGCGGCGCGCGCCGAACGACCGGCGCATGCTCGAGCGCCTCGGACAGCGTGCGCTCCTCCACGTTCACGACCCGTGCCAGCTGCTGCAGGTAGAGTGCCCGCTCGACCGGGTCCGGGACCCGCTTGAGGATGGCCAGCACCCGACCGGTCACCTCCTTGCGGCCGGCGACCGACCCGAGGTCGACATCGGCTGCGGCTCGATCGATGAAGTACTCGATCACCGGCTTCGCCTCCTGGACCGCGGCGCGCCAGGCATCAGGGTCCGTGCGGATCAGCTCGTCGGGGTCCTTGCCGGCCGGGATCCTGATCACCCGGACCTTGCTCACCGCGGCGTCCGGTCCCAGCTCCTCGAGCAACCCTCGCTGGGTGGCCGCCTCGCCGGCCAGGTCGACGTCATAGGCGAGCGCGACCGCGTCCGCGTACCGCGTGGCCAGCTCCACCTGGCCCGCCGTCAGCGCCGTCCCGAGTGATGCGACGACGTTCGCGAAGCCTGCCTGGTGCGCCGCCATGACGTCCGTGTAGCCCTCGACGATGACACTCAGCTTCTCCTTTCGGATCGCCGCCCTGGCGAGATCGATGCCGAAGAGGGTGCGGCTCTTGTCGAAGAGCGGGGTCGCCGGCGAATTCAGGTACTTCGGCCCGTCGGCACCGGGCAGGATCCGACCGCCGAGGCCGGTCGGACGCCCCGAAGCGTCGCGGATGGGGATGATCACCCGGCCGCGAAACCGGTCGATGACGCCGCCACGATTCGACTGGCTGGCCAGGCCCGCGTCGAGCAGCTCGGGCGCCGTGAACCCACGCGCAGAGAGCCGCTTGCTCAGCGCCTCCCAGGCATTCGGTGCGTAGCCGACCGAGAATCGCTCCAGCGTCTCCTCGCTGAAGCCCCGCCCGGTGAGGTAGTCGCGCGCCCGCTCTCCCTGTGGCGTCCGGATCAGGACCTCGCGGTACCAGGCGACAGCGGCCTCCAGCGCCTCCCGCAGGCGGCGACGCCGCCGATCCTCGCGCGCGGTCCGCTCAGAGAGCTCCACCCCGGCCTTGTCCGCCAGCCGGGTCAGCGCCTCGCGGAAATCGAGCCCCTCCCGTTCCATGACGAAGGTGAAGATGTCGCCCTGCTTCCCGCATCCGAAGCAGTGGAAGGTCTCGCGATCCGGGCTCACGATGAACGACGGTGTCTTCTCGGTGTGGAACGGGCAGAGCCCCTTGTAGGCGCTGCCGGCCCGCTTGAGCGCGACCGTCTCGCCGATCAGCTCGGCGACGGGCAGGCGGGATTTGATCTCGGCGACGATGCCGTCACTGCTCATGTGAAAGGCAGGGTCCTGCGCGCGCACGCGCTTGTCAAGGGGTTTGTCAAGGGGGACAGGCCAATTCTACGACTCTGTCAAGTTACTCGCTGGAAGCTGGTAAGGTTCACCACCATCGAACGCTGGCCCGTCGCCGTTTCGTGCTCCCGTGCTCTACACTCCCCGCGACCCCACATGACCGCAGCACGCCGCATCGGGAGGGCAGCGTCACGGCCGTCCAGCAACGCCGTCCCAGCGCCGAAGAGGGGATGCTCCGCGCCGCCTTTCGCGATCTGCACGGAGCCCGCCTCCACGGGTTCGCGGTGCTCGTCACGCTCGGGGACCGTCGGCTGGCCGAGACGCTCGCGGCCCAGGCACTGGCCGATGGCGCACGACACGCCGACACCCTGCGCCACCCCGATCGCGGAGCGGCCTGGCTGCGGGCCCACGTGCTCCGGGCCATCCCGCGCCGGCGCGGCCGCAGGGCAGGCCCGACCGACGACGAGCGCCGTGCGGCGCTCGCGTCGCTGGGCGTTAGCGGCGCGGCGTACGACAGCCTCGCGTCCCTCGATGCACGGCACCGGATTGCGCTCGTCGCGGCCTGGATCGAAGCGCTCGACACGCGCGATGTCGAGGGCCTCCTGCATGCACGACCGGCGGTCCTCGCCCGGCTGCTGGCCAACGCCCGTCACCAGTTCCTCGAAGCCTATCTCCGGGCGGAGCCCGGGCCGGCGCCCCTGCCGATCGATCCGGCCGCCTCGGGACCCCTGGCCCGGCGCATCCGAGCCATTGCTGAGCGGACCATGGCGCGTGCCGGGAGCCCCGCGTGAACGACGGCGGCGTGCACGAGCGGTTTTGGATCTGGCTGGACGACGGAGCGATCGGTGAGCCGCCGCGCGACCTGGCGATTCACGCCGCCGTATGCCCGGTCTGCGCTGGCTGGATCCGCGCGCACGACGCACTCGCGGTCATCGACACGGGCCTGGCACCGCTCCCCTCCTCGCGCCCGGCCGCAGCGACCGTTCCGGGCGGTCTTCGGCGCGCGGGTCGCTATGCCGCCGCTGCGGGCGCGCTGCTCGTCGCCGGCGGCCTGGTGACGTTCGGCGTGAGCCAGGTCATCTCCGGCTCACTGACCTTCTTCCCCGAGCGGACCCAGGAGGTCCTGGGAGCCACGGGCAGTCCCGCGCAGGTATCGGTGAACGCGCCGACCGGGAGCTCCGCCACGATTGCCGTGGAAACGGCGTCCCTGACGGCCGCGCCACTGCCCCTGGCAACGCCGGGGCCGGCGCTGCAGACGCCGCGGGCGACGCCCCGCCGCACCGCGTCGGTGCAGCCGACGCCGAGGCCGACGGCCACCGGCACGCGCACGGCCACGTCGACCCTGACACCCGGCGCCACCGCTTCACCCACGGGGACCGCGACCCCTAGCGCGACGCCTTCCGCTTCACCAAGCCCGATCGCGACCTCTACCGCGACGGCGACCCCGAGCCCGAGCCCGACGCCGACCGAAACCCCGAGCCCGAGCCCGACCCAAACCCCGAGCCCGGCCCCGTCTGCCTCGGCCTCCTGACGGAGGCTACTTGTCGCGGACCTCGGTCTCGGCGATGGCCGCCTGGGCGGCGGCCAGCCGAGCCACGGGAACCCGGAACGGCGAGCAGGAGACGTAGTCCAGGCCGACCTCGTGGCAGAAGGCGATGCTCTGCGGGTCGCCACCATGCTCCCCACAGATGCCGACCTTGAGGTTCTTGCGCGTCTTCCGACCCTTCTCGGTCGCCATCCGCACCAGCTGGCCGACACCCTCGGTGTCGAGCACCTGGAACGGGTTGACCGGCAGGATCTTGCGATCCACGTACTGGAGCAGGAACTTGCCCTCCGCATCGTCACGCGAGTAGCCGAAGGTCATCTGCGTCAGGTCGTTGGTCCCGAAGCTGAAGAACTCGGCATGCTCGGCGATCTGGTCCGCGGTCAGCGCCCCACGCGGAACCTCGATCATGGTCCCGAACTTGTAGCTCACCTGCTGGCCGGCCTCCGCCACGATGCGTGCCACCTCGGCCTCGAGGATGCGACGCGTCTCCGCCAGCTCGTTCACGTGCCCGACCAGCGGGATCATGATCTCGGGCAGGGGCGTGAGGCCCTCGCCGGCAACCCGTGTGGCTGCGGCGAGGATGGCCCGCGTCTGCATGCGGATGATGTCCGGGATCAGGAGGCCGAGGCGGCATCCCCGCATCCCGAGCATCGGGTTCTGCTCCCGCATCGCCTCGACGGCGTGGAGCAGCACCGTTTTCTCCGCGAGCTCGGCGGCAACGTCGCCACCATGGGGCTCGGCCGACTCGGCCGCTGATGCTTTGCCCTCGCGGCGCAGCAGCTTCATGGCCCGCTCGGCGTCCTTCCTCCCGAGCACCTTCTGCAGGCCCTTCTCGATCGCCGGCGTCACGCGGTCCCCCACCGCGTCGAGCGGCGAGCGGCCATCGCCATCCATCGAAAGCCGGTCCTGGAGCCGCGTCACGTCGACCAGCAGCTCCTCGTAGCTGGGAAGAAACTCGTGGAGCGGCGGGTCGATGAGCCGGATCACCACCGGGAGCCCGTCCATGGCCCGGAAGAGGCCGGCGAAGTCATCGGTCTGCAGCTGTTCGAGCTCGGCAAGCGCGGCGTCGAACGTTTCGACCGTCTCGCGATCCTCGTCGGAGAGCTCCGCACCGGCGTCCCGCCGTCGCTTCGCCTCCGTGGCACGCGTGGCGGCCAGGATCATGCGCCGCACCGTCGGCAGCCGATCCTCCTCGAAGAACATGTGCTCCGTCCGGCACAGGCCGATTCCCTGCGCGCCGAAGGCACGCGCCCGCTCCGCGTCACGCGGGTAGTCCGCGTTGGCCCAGACCTGCAGCCGGCGCACCTCGTCGGCCCAACCGAGCAGGGTGGCGAGGTCGTGCTCGTCCTCGAAGCGCGCCTCGATGGTCGGCAGCTCCCCGGCGTAGATCTCGCCGGTCGTGCCGTCGATGCTGATCATGTCGCCCTCGGCAACCGACTGATTGCCGGCGCGCATCTGGCGCGTCGCGTAGTCGATCTGCAGCGACTCCGCGCCCGCGACACAGGGAAGGCCCATGGATCGCGCCACCACGGCAGCGTGGCTGGTTGCGCCCCCACGCGCGGTGAGGACGCCCCGGGCGGCGAGCATGCCGTGGACGTCGTCCGGCGAGGTCTCGATCCTGACCAGGATCACCGGGTCGCCGGCCTCCTTGGCCTCCACCGCGCGGTCCGGATCGAAGATCGCCTTCCCGGTCGCCGCGCCCGGCGATGCGTTCAGGCCCTTGGCCAGGAACCGGTCCTGCGCCCTGCCCTTGGCCGCCTCGTCGAAGCGCGGGAGCAGCAGCTGGACGATCTGGCCCGGATCGACGCGCTGGAGCGCCTCCTCCTTGCTGAGGATCCCCTCGTCGACCATGTCGACGGCGATCTTCACCGCTGCGGGCGCCGTCCTCTTCGCGGAGCGGGTCTGGAGCATGTAGAGCGTGCCGCGCTCGATGGTGAACTCCAGGTCCTGGACGTCGCGGTAATGGCGCTCGAGCTTCTCGGCGATCTCCTCGAACTGGACCCAGACCTCGGGCATCTCGTCGCGCATCTGGCTGATCTTGGCGGGCGTCCGGATGCCGGCCACCACGTCCTCGCCCTGCGCGTTGGTGAGGTACTCGCCGTAGATCTCGCGCACACCGGTGTTGGGATCGCGGGTGAACGCCACGCCGGTACCGGAGTCCGATCCCATGTTGCCGTAGACCATGGTGACGATGTTCACCGCCGTGCCCAGGTCGTGCGGGATCTTGTTGAACTCGCGGTAATCGTGCGCTCGCTTGCCGAACCAGCTGTCGAAGACCGCCTGGATGGCGAGCTCAAGCTGCTTGTTGGGGTCGGCGGGGAAGGGTTCGCCGGTGCGCTCGGCCACGATCTGCTGGTACTGCTCGGCCAGGCCGCGCAGATCCTCGGCGCTGAGGTCGGTGTCAGCCGCCGCGTGCTGCTTCTCCTTGAGCGCGTCGAGCGGTTCGTCGAAGGCCGACGCGGGGATTCCCTGCACGATCCGGCCGAACATCGCGACGAACCGACGCCAGGCGTCGTACCCGAAGCGCTCGTTGTCGGTGAGCCGGATGAGGCCGGCGACGGTCTCCTCGTTCAGGCCCAGGTTGAGGACGGTGTCCATCATTCCCGGCATGCTGAAGGCGGCTCCGGATCGCACGCTCACCAGGAGCGGGTTCTCGACGTTGCCGAATCCCTTGCCGGTGGCCTCCTCGAGCGCGGTCATGTGCGCCAGCACGTTCTCCCACAGACCGTCCGGGAGCGTGCGATCGGCGTCGTAGTACGCGTTGCAGGCCTCGGTGGTGATGGTGAACCCCGGCGGGACGGGCAGGCCGGCATTCGTCATCTCGGCGAGTCCGGCGCCCTTGCCGCCGAGGAGGGCCCGCATCCCGGCGTTCCCTTCGGAGAAGGTGTAGATCAGCTTCCCGTCGGACGCGGAGCTCGCGCCGCCGGATGTGCTCGGCTTGTCGGTGGTGGTTCGCTTCGCGGTTCTTCTGCCAGACGTGGCCATGTGAAAACGCGATCCTCGTGCAACTGGGAGATTCGATTGTACCGCCGGCCCCATCGGGCAGGCTGCGGCGGCCCCGCGCCGCTAGCGGCGCCGCAACCGTCGACGGCCCGGCTCCCGGTGGCGGAGCTCCAGGAGCGGCCACAGGTCGGTGATCCGGATTCGGTAGTCGCCGCCGACGCGCCGGGCCCGCAGGCGCCCCGTGCGGATGAGGCGTCGGACATGCTCCGGGTGGAATCCGAGGATCGCCGCGGCGCGGATGGTCGGCACCTCGAGCTCGGTCACCTCGACCTCGTCGTCATCGGCAAGGCCGGCCAGGGCGACCGCCATCGCCTTGGTGCGGTCGACGGTAAGCGCCACGACCTCCGGCTCCGGCCGGAGCATCCCGCTGGCCAGGGCGGCCGTCATTCGCTCGCGGAGGAGCCCGACCTTCATGGCAGGCCCAGCCAACCGTGCCGCAGCGCGAAGCCGAAGAGGGGCGGCACGGCCGCCACGAGCCTGCCACCCGGTCCGCTCCGCTGCCGGTACAGGGCACGGGCCTTACGGATGACCCGCGCCTGGTCGGCACCGGCGAGCTCGGCTGCCAGCGTCGCAAACTCGTGGAGGGCCGCCCCCGCATCGTTGCTCAGCCAGCGCGCGTCGGCGAGCGCCTCCCTCGCCGCCAGATCGGCAGGGCGCAGGTGCGCGGCTCGCGTCGCGGCGTCCATGGCAGCGCCGGCGTCACCCACCCGGACCAGGCCCTGTGCCAGGGCCAGCTGGGCGGCGAAGTCCCCCGCGTTCAAGCGCAGCGCGCGGCGTGCGGCCTCCACGCCCATCTCCGGCTGGGCTGCGTCCAGCCGCTCGCGCGCCTCGGCCACGGTCCAGCCGGGCTGGCGCGGATCGTCGCGCGCGAGGCTGGCGAACTCCGCGGCCGCATCGCGATGCGCGCCGGCAGCGGCGAGGACCTCTGCCAGCAGCTCGCGATAGCGGATCTCGTCGGGATCGAGCCGGACCGCGTCGGAGACCTCCGAGGTCGCCTCGTCGAGGCGACCCATGGCCAGGAGCGCCCGCGCGCGCAGCTCGTGCGCGGCGTCGTCCCCCGGGCGCGCGGCGAGCATGACCGCGGTGCGTGCCAGCACCTCGTCGTGTTGGCCGCGCTCCAGCGCGGCCTGCACCTCGGCGACCGCCGAGAGCTCCGTCACCGCTCCTCGCCCTCGGTTCCCGGGGAGCGCGGCATCCCGTCCCAGGTCGCCCGCCCCGCAACCAGATCGGCGACCCGCTGCGGGATCTCGTCCAGCCGCACGCGCTCCTGGGTCATGCTGTCGCGCTCCCGGATGGTGGCGGCGCCATCGGCCAGGGAATCCACGTCCACGGTGACGCAGAATGGCGTGCCGATCTCGTCCTGGCGGCGATAGAGCTTGCCGATGCTGGCCGTGTCGTCGTACATGGCCGGCACCTGGCGCTTCAGGTCGGCGGCCAGCCGCCGGGCGGTCTCGACGAGCTCCGGCCGGTTGCGCAGCAGCGGCAGCACCGCGGCCTTGACGGGTGCCAGTGTGGGTTTCAGGTGCAGGACGGTGCGCTTCTCCTTGGCCAGCTGCTCCTCCTCGTAGGCGTCGATGAGGACCGTCAGGAGTGCACGGTCCACGCCCATCGCCGGCTCGATGACGAACGGGGTGATGTGCTCGCCGGCGGCCTCGTCGAAGATGCTGAGGGCCTTGCCCGACCCCCGGGTGTGCGCGGAAAGGTCGTAGTCCGTGCGGTCTGCGACGCCCTCGAGCTCGGACCAGCCCATGGGGAAGAGATACTCGATGTCGGTGGTCTGCTTCGAGTAGTGGCTGAGCTCGTCGGGATCGTGCGGCCGGAAGCGGAGCCGCTCGGCCGCGATTCCCATGACATCGGTCCACCAGCGCATCCGCTCGTCCACCCAGTAGCCGAACCAGCGGTCCTCCTCTGACGGATGGACGAAGAACTCCATCTCCATCTGCTCGAACTCGCGGTCGCGGAAGATGAAGTTCCCCGGCGTGATCTCGTTGCGGAAGGACTTGCCGATCTGCCCGATGCCGAACGGCAGCTTGCGCCGCATGCTGGTCGCCACGTTGTCGAAGTTGACGAAGATGCCCTGCGCCGTCTCCGGGCGCAGGTAGGCGACCGACGCCGACTCCTCCAGCGGGCCGACGTGGGTCTGGAACATGAGGTTGAACTGGCGGGCATCGGTCAGGCTGCCGCGCTGGCCGCAGTTGGGGCAGGCGATCTCCGATGGCGGCCCCTTGAGGTCATCGGCGCGGAAGCGGAGCTTGCAGTTGCGGCAGTCGACCATGGGGTCGCTGAAGCCGGCCACGTGCCCGGAGACCTCCCAGACCCGCGGGTTCATGACGATCGCGGCGTCGATCCCCACCACGTCGTCGCGCAGGGTGATCATCTCGCGCCACCATGCCGCCTTGATGTTGTTCTTGAGCTCGACTCCCAGCGGGCCGTAGTCCCAGAAGCCGGCCATGCCGCCGTAGATGTCGCTCGACGGGAAGACGAACCCGCGGCGCTTGGCAAGGCTGACGATGACGTCCATGTTCGGGGCGGGCACGGAGGGAGCGGCTCCTTTCGGCTCCGTCGCGGTGCGACGAATGTTGATTGTCACCTGGGCGGTCGAGTCTACCCCAGACCGATGGCGCCATCAGCGCCCGGATCAGGCGAGGTGCCGGCGCATCGCCTTCCACGCGGACGGAAGCTCGGCCGGCGCCTCGATTGCGTCGGCGCCGAGCCAGCCGGCCAGGTCGCGCAGGGCGTGGGCGAGGCGTGACCCCGCGTCGCGGGAGGCATCGGGCTCGGCGTGGACGCCGTTCAGGCGCAGCACCCGCGCACGGCGGTCGAAGCGCGCATCGACCCGTCCCACGAGCCGCTCCTCGTCGAGGATCGCCATGGCATAGGGACCGTACTGGCGCCGCGCCGCCGGGAGGTAGAGCTCAAGCCGGTACGCGAAGCCGAAGAGCTCGGCAGTGCGCTCGCGGTCGGCGATCAGCGGATCGAACGGTCCGAGCAGCGTGGTGCGCGGGGGCGGGAGACGGGTGGCCAGGGCGTCGAGGAGCTCCGCGTGGGCCAGCCACTCCCCGTCGAGGCCGTCCACGGTGACGGGGATGGCCACGCCATCGGCACGCAGCGAGACCTCGCCGACCTCGCGGGCCGGCAGCCGGTAGTCGAGCGCCTGTCCCCAGCCGGGGCGCACGAGTCCGCGTGCACGCAGGTCGCGCTCCATGAGCTCGATCGCGACGATCTCCTCGGGGATCTCGTCGGGGATCACCTCGGGCGTTTCGGCAGGCAGGACACGCTCGAACAGGTCCCAGACCCGATCGGCGCCGTCACGGCGGCTGATGGCGACCTCCCCGGCACGCCACAGCAGCTCGAGCATGCGCCCCGTGTTCTTTCCGTCGTTCCAGCCACCGGTCTGCCACGGCACCTCGGCCCGATCGTCCAGGTCGCGCGAGCGCAGCGGCCCTCGTCGGCGCAGCTCGTCGAGCAGGTAGGCTCGGAAACCCGCGTTGTCGCTCAGCCACTGCGCGATGTACCGGCCGCGGCTGTACTCCGGGCGCGGGAAGCGGCGGAAGACCGGACGATGGAAGGGCAGGTCCGAAACGGGCAGCAGGAACCCGGGGAACGCGAAGAGCCGTCGTGGTGGTTCCTCCACCGCGCGCCGAAGCGCGCCGCGATCAAAGGCGCCCATCCTGCTCCAGAGGGTCAACTGCTCGGCGCGATCAACGAGGCTGGTGGGGTCGACCTGGATTCTCCCCAGCCGCTCGACGACGGCAACCAGATCCGTCGGCCGCGGACCGGCGAGGCACTGGCCCAGGAGCGCCAGGTGACGGGCGTCCCGGAGGGTCAGGCGCCCCGGGGTCGGGTGCCCCCGCTGGGTCGGCGCCGAGCGCGTCACCCTTACCCGCTGACCGGGAACAGGAATGCCAGCGCGAACGCGGTGATCAGGACCAGGAGGCCAATCGGCATCCAGTATCCGCGCAGCAGCAGCCCGGCATCCCGCCGGCCGACGTACGGGACGCACCAGGCCATCGCCTCCAGGTGGTCCCCCTGGCAGGTGAAGCGGCCCTGGGCCACCAGCGCCGCGACCCTGGCGGCCATGTCGGCGCGGAGCTCCGGGTCGGAGATGGCGTCGACCTGCCCACGGAGCGCATCCGCGTCGAAGGGCTGGCCGGCGGCAAGATCGATCGTGGCCTGGCCGATGTCGGCCCGCAGGGCCTGCTCCGGGGTGTCGCGTCGGAGGTTGGCAACCGCGCTCCGCGCGCCCGGGAGATCCCCCAGCAACATGCTGAGCTCGATCCGAACCTCGGAGATGGCTTCCGCCTCCCCGGCTGCCACCGGGTTGGCGGCAAGCCAGCGCCGCGCGCCGGACCGGTCGGTCGCGCGACGGAGGCCCGTGGCCTGCTGGAGCTGCATCGCGCTGCGCCGGCCGATCCAGCTCAGGATCGCCAGAGCCCGCGACAGCCTGCCCCGCACCAGCAACGCGTCGACGACGAGCAGGTACACGGCGAACGCCAGCGGCGAACCGGCCACGCGGGCCACGCCCGGAACCGCATCGGACGACGCAGCTCCGCCTGCCACGACCAGGGTGATGATGAAGGGAGCCAGCAGGCTGAGCGCCGCCGCGACGAACGCGGCCGCGATGAGGCGGCGAAGCAACATGGCGCTGATCGTCGCCGCGTGCTCGCCGGCGCGATAGGGACGGCAGGGGATGCCGTCGACGACGGGGAGCGGCTCCGGCGTTCGCGGGCCTCCGAACGGGAAGCGCACGCTCATCCCGGCACGCCTCCCGCCGCCCGTCGGGTGCTGACCTCCGCGAGGAACTCACGGGTCCGCAGCTCACGCTCCAGGATCGTCGAGATGCTGGCGTGCAGGAGCCGCTCGATCTCGTGCTGCAGCGGCGCGCGCAGCACGAGCCGCAGCACGTCGCTGAGCTCGCTGCGCTGGAGATGGCGGAGCACCTTCAACCCGTCCGGCGAGACGGGACGCGCATCCGGGGCGGCGGCCGCGCACTCCGGGCCCAGGATCCCACCCGCCACGGCGGAGTACTGGTTGCCCTGCGGCTCGATGGTGGCTCCGCATTCCAGGCACTGGCCCAGCTCGGGCCGAAAGCCCATGGTCTCGAGCAGGTGCAGCTCGAACCAGCGATTCACGGTCTCCCGGGCGACGGCACCGGCCGGCGCATCCAGCGCCGCGAGGGCCTGGGCCAGCAGGACGAAGGCACCGTGCGCATCGGCGCTTCCCTCGCAGAATCGGTCCGCCAGCTCCGCCACGTACCAGGCGGCAGCGGTCGCCTCCAGGTCGTCGCGCAGCCCCAGGTGGGGATCGGTGATGGCGACCTGGGTCACGACGTCGAAGGTGCGGCCCACCGCCAGGACGAGCTGGACGTCGCTGAACGGCTCCAGGCCGCCGCCAAGCCGCGACCTGGTGCGCCGGACCCCCTTCGCCACGATCCGCAGCTTGCCGAGGCGCGGCGTGAGGACGGTGAGCACGCGATCCGCCTCTCCGAGGTCCATGCTGCGCAGGACGATGGCCTCCGTCTTGTAGAGGCGCGAGCGTGGACTCATGCCGGCGATCCGGCGCGACCCGGGCCCCGTACCCGTGACATGGCGCGCTTGCTCGAGTCGGTCAGGTACCCTTCAGCGGTGGACATCAGGTCCGAGTTTACCGACCTCCTGGGTGAGATCGAGGACGAGATGCGGGCGGTGCTCTCGGAGCACGACGGCCACATGCGCCCACTGTACGAGATGCTCGCCTATCACCTGGGCCTCGATGAGCCGTCCGGGCCGCGAGGCAAGCGAATCCGCCCACTCCTGGGGCTCCTCGCCTACCAGGCGCTGACCGGCGAGCACGATGCCGCGCTGCCCGGCGCCGCGGCGGTGGAGCTGGGCCACAACTTCAGCCTGGTGCACGACGACATCGAGGACGCGGACCAGGAACGCCGCCACCGCCCGACCCTGTGGGCCATCTGGGGCATCCCGCTGGCCATCAACGCCGGCGACGCCCTGTTCGCCCTCTCGCGGCTCGCGCTCTATCGGCTCATTGGGCGCGGCGTCAGCGAGCACCGCGTCCTGGCTCTCATGCGCGTCTACGACGAGACCTGCCTGGCGCTCTGCGAGGGGCAGTTCCTCGACATCAGCTTCGAACGCCGGCTCGACGTCAGCGTCGACGAATACCTCGAGATGATCAGCCGCAAGACTGCCGCGCTCCTGGGCGCATCAGTCCAGGCCGGTGCCATCCTGGCCACCGACGACCCGGAGACGATCGAGGCCTTCCGCGCGTTCGGCTACGAGCTGGGGATGGCCTTCCAGATGGCGGACGACGTGAAGGGCACGTTCTGGAGCTCGTCGGATTCGGGCAAGCCGGTGGCCGGCGACGTGCGCAAGCGCAAGAAGAACCTGCCCCTGGTCTGGGCCCTGGAGCACGCGGACGGGGCCGATGTCGAGCGGCTGCGCCGCATCTACGCCCCCGCCATGCACGCCACCGATGGCCGGCCGGCGCCCGAGGCGGATGGTCTCATGAGCGACGCCGAGGTGGAGGAGGTCCTGCAGATCCTCGAGCGGAGCGGCGCCCGCCAGCACGCGATCGCCGAGACCCGCCGCTCGCGCGACCTGGCGCTTCGCGCGGCGGCGCGTCTGCCCATCTCCCCGGAGCGCGGCGCCCAGCTCGCCGCGGTGGTCGAGAGCGCCATTGCGGTCTGAGGCGACCGTCGGCGACCGGTATCCGCCCACGCTCAGCCGCGGTCCGCGTCGACCTCCTCGTCCTCGGGCTCGGGCGGCCGCGACCGGGTCCCGATCACCTTGCTCACGCGGCGCGAATCGGCCGCTTCCACGCGCAGCGTGACGTCGCGGAACGGCACCTCGGAGCCCGGCAGGGGGATCCGACCGACGCGATGGATGATGAACCCGCCCACGGTGTCGTAGGCCTCCTCGTCCTCCTCCTCCTCGTCGGGCAGGTCGAAGAGATCGCGGAGGTCGTCCATGCTCACCCGGCCGTCGATCCGGAAGGCGAGCATGTCGTCGGAGGCGATCGGCTCCACGAGCGGCTCCTCCGTGTCGTACTCGTCCTGGATCTCACCCACGATCTCCTCGACGATGTCCTCGATGGTGATGAGGCCCGCGGTTCCGCCGTACTCGTCCACGACGATGGCGATATGGCGCTTGGCGACCTGCATCTCGTGGAGGAGCTCGTCCACGGCCTTGGTCTCGGGGACATAGACCGGCGAGCGCAGGAGGGTGCGGATGTCGATCCCCGACGGACCCGAGCCATCGGCTCGCAGGTAGGGAAGCAGGTCCTTGGCGTACAGGATCCCCGCGATGTTGTCGAGGTTCTCGTGGAAGACGGGGATCCGGCTGTGCCCGGCCCGCACGACCATGTCGAGAATCTCCTCGAGGGGGTCGCTGATCTCGACCGCGCGGATCCCGATGCGCGGCACCATCACCTCGTGGACCTTCGTCTCGGCGAGCTCGATGACCCCGTGGATCATCTCCTTCTCGTCCTCCTCGATGGTCCCCTGCTCGGAGCCTGTCGCCACCAGCAGCTTGAGCTCCTCCGTTGAAAGGTACCCGGGGCGAGGACGATCCTTTCCGCCGACCGCCCGGACCAGGAGCCCCGAGATCAGCGTCACGATCCAGACGAACGGGCTCAGGACGCGCTCCATGAAGCCGATGGGGCGCGCGACGACGAGCGCATACCGCTCCGTGAAGCTGAGCGCGAGCGTCTTGGGCGCCAGCTCGCCGACGACGATGGAGACCAGCGCGATCAGGAGCGTCGTCACCAGGAAGGCGATGCCGCCCGCCGCATCCTGGATGGGCTGCCACGGAATCAGCCGCACGACATCCGCGACCGCCCCGGAGAACGAGACGGCGCCGACGGCGGATGCCAGAAACCCGAGGAAGGTGAGCGCCACCTGGATTGTCGCCAGGAAGCGCGACGGGTCCGCCGTCAGACGCTCGGCGGCCTGAGCGGACCGGTTGCCGGCCTCGGCGAGCTGCGTGAGCCGATGGCGCTTGACGGTGATGAGCGCGAGCTCGGAGGCCGCGAAGAAGCCACTGGCCAGGATCAGGGCGGCAACGATCGCGAGGTCCAGGAACGGGTTGCCGGTCGCGCTGCCGGTACTGCTGCCTTCAGGCATCTGGTCGCGTCGCGCTGCCTCCCGTCTGCGGGTTCCGCTCTGCGGTGGATCCGTCGTCGGTGGCCCGGACGGGGACGGGCGCCTCGGCCCGGCGCGAGCGGCGCAGCTCGATGTTCCGGGCCGGCATGCCGACCACCGTCTTGCCCGCGGCGACGTCGCGGGTCACCACCGCCCCCGCACCGGTCCGTGCTCCCGGCCCGATGGTGACCGGCGCGCGGAGCATGGTGTCGACCCCGATGAAGGCATGGTCGCCGATGACCGTGCGGTTCTTGCGTTCGCCGTCGAAGTTCGCCGTGATGGCGCCGGCACCGATGTTCACCGCCTCGCCGACCTCCGCATCGCCCAGGTAGCTCACGTGGTGCTGCTGTGTCCCGGCCCCCATCGTCGTCTTCTTCAGCTCGGCGTAGTTGCCGATCCGGCATCGCGGACCGATCTCGCAGCCCGGCCGCAGATGGCTGTAGGGCCCGATCTGGGCATCCTCCCCCACCGTCGACGCCTCGACGATGCTGGCCCAGACCGTCGTCCGCGACCCGATGCGGCTGTCGCGGAGCGTGGCATCGGGACCGATCACCGCCTCCTCGCCGATCGCGGTCGCGCCGGCCAGGATCGTCCAGGGCTCGATGCGCGCGTCCTGCCCGATCTCCACTTCGGCGTCGATGTAGGTCGTGGAGGGATCCACGACGGTGACCCCGTTGCGCATGTGCCGCTCCGCGATCTCCACGCGGAGCAGGCGCTCCGCGGCGGCCAGCTGCACGCGGTCGTTGATGCCGATCGTCAGCTCAGGGCGCGGCGCATCGACGAGGCAGACCCGGCGGCCGTCGCCCACCGCCAGGGCAACGAGGTCGGTGAGGTAGCGCTCGCCCTTGGCGCTGATGGCGACACGGCCAATCGAAGCCCGCAGCCAGGCTGCGTCAAAGCAGTACGTCCCCACGTTGACTTCGTCTATCCGCCGCGTGGGCTCGTCGGCATCGACCTCCTCGATTATGGCCCGGCAGTCACCGCGCTCATCGCGCACGATCCGGCCGTACCCCGTCGGATCGGGGAGATGCGCGGTGAGCAGCGCGATCGCCGCCCCGCTCTGGCCTCGGGCGTCGCGGAGGGCCGCGAACAGCGCGGCGGGCAGCAGCGGCGCGTCGCCCATGGTCACGATGACCTGCGCGACGTCGGCCGCCGACGCGGCGAGGCCGACCTGCACGGCGTCGGCGGTCCCCAGCTGCGGTTCCTGGCGCACGCTGAGCGCCGCATCGCCCACGGCCTCCTCGACCGCATCCGCCCCGTGGCCCACCACCAGCACCGGCCGCTCGACGCCCGCCCGGCGCAGCGCCTCGAGGACGTGGACGACCATCGGCAGTCCGGCAAGGGGGTGCAGCACCTTGGGGAGCCGCGAGCGCATGCGCGTCCCCTGCCCGGCGGCCAGCACGATGGCCGCGGTGCCTAGCACGGTGGGGTGAGCTCCGATCCGGGGGGCAACAGGTCGCGATGGTATCCGCGACCCATCCTGAGGGTCAACCCGCACATTCGCGCGATCACGCCTCTCCGACGAGGGCGACGCACTCGATCTCGACCAGCGCGCCCTTGGGCAGCGCGCGCACCGCGACCGTCGATCGGGCCGGGTACGGGAGGGTCAGCGAGCGTCCATAGACCTCGTTGACGGCCGCGAAGTCACCCATGTCGGCCAGGAAGATGGTCGTCTTCACCACCCGGTCGAACGATGTGCCGGCCGCGTCCAGCACGGACGCCAGGTTGCGCATCGCGCGCTCGGCCTGGGCCGCCACACCACCGGCAACCAGCTCCCCGGTGGCCGGGTCGATCCCGACCTGGCCCGCCGTGAACACGAATCCACCGCCGGCGATCGCCTGGCTGTAGGGACCGATGGCGCCTGGCGCGCCGTCGGTCTGGACCTGCCGCCGTCCGCTCATGAGTCCTCCTCGTCACTCCCGTCCGCCGCCTCGATCCTAGCCGGTTCGGGGCGAAAGCGGGTCGCCGTGGTGCGCACCCCGGCGCGTCCCAGGCGCCCCGCGGCGGCCGCCGCCCGCTCCGGATCATCCGTCGTGGCCCACAGGGTGGGCCCGCTGCCGCTCAGGTGCGGCTCGAGGCCGGCGGCCAGGACCAGGCGCATCAGCTCCCCAAGCTCGGGGCGCAGCCGCAGCGCGGCGGCGAGAAGGGCGTTCTGGCCGGGTACCGGCTCGCCGCCATCGACCCACTCGGAGCGACGCAGCTCCGCGAAGACCGCCGCCGTGGAGAGCCCGAAGGCCGGGTGCACCAGCAGGATCGATAAGCGGGACGCCTCGCCGGCAGCGTCGGCCAGCGGAGTGATCCGCTCGCCGATCCCGGTCACGACGGCCCGGGCGACGCCCGCGGCGAAGAACGGCACGTCTGCGCCCAGGCGCGCCAGGGCCTCGAGTTCAGCGGGGCTCGGCGCTTCCCCGCTGCCGCTCCACCGGCGGCCGAGACGCCAGGCCGCCGCGGCGTCCGATGAGCCGCCACCCAGCCCGGCCATGACCGGGACATGCTTGTCGAGGGCCAGGCAGCAGTCGAGCGGCTCGCTTCCCAGTCCTTGCACGAGGCCCTGCCAGGCGAGGTTCTCCCCCGGTGACACCGGCACGCCGCCACGCGTGTTCCCCGTCACCCGCAGCCCGGAGCAGCCGGGCAGCAGGAGCAGCTCGTCCGCGAGGTCCACCAGGGCCATGATCCCCTCGAGCTCGTGGTAGCCGTCCGGCCGCCGGCCGGTGACCCGCAGCGAGAGGTTCAGCTTCGCCGGCGCCGCGAGGCGCAGGCCGCCGGTGGCGCTCATGGCGCCGGCTCCAGCGCGGGGGCCAGGCGCTGCGCCAGGCAGGACCACTCCCCGAGGGCCAGGGTCTGCGGCCGACGCTCACCGTCGATCCCGCAGGCCGCCAGCGCACCGAGGACCGTCGGCGTGGCGATCGGCAGCTCGCGGGCGAGCCCGTTGTGGATCTGCTTGCGCCGCTGGCGGAAGCCCGCCTGCACGATCCGGTAGAAGGGCTCGCGGGCCGGACCGGGCGGCACCTGGGGTGTCCCGCGGCGGTGGAGCCGCAGGATCGCGGATTCGACCTCCGGTGCCGGCTCGAAGGCACGGGCCGGCACCACCGCCACGATCTCGGCGTCGGTGACGTTCTGCACGAAGACCGACAGGTAGCTCATCTGCCCCGGCGAGGCCGAGACGCGCTCCGCCACCTCGCGCTGGACGAGCAGGACAGTCAGCTCCGGAGGCCGCTCCCCTTCCAGGAAGGCGTGCAGGAGCGGGCTGGTGATGTGGTACGGGATGTTCGCCACGAGCTTGAACGGCGCACCGGGGAAGATCTCGCGGGGATTGAGGGTCAGCGCGTCCGCCTCGATGAGCTCGAAGCCACCGACGGCGCCCAGCTCGCGCCGCAGGTAGGCGGCCAGGCGCGGGTCGAGCTCCACGGCGAGGACCGAGGCGCCGGCGGCCAGCAGGCGACGGGTGAGGACGCCCAGCCCCGGGCCGATCTCCACCACCCGGTCGCCAGCCGCGAGCGCCGCGGCCTCGACGATGGCGTCCAGGGCGGCGCCATCGGTCAGGAAGTTCTGGCTCAGCGAGCGACGAGGGCGCAGCTTCTCGGCGGCCAGCAGACGCCGGAGCTGACCGGGGGTCGGGACGGCCAGCCGTGCCGGGTCGAGCGCCGGATGATCGCTCATGCCTCGATCCAGGACAGCGCAAGGTTCGGGATCGCCTCGAGGGCCGGATCGGCACGGTCTCCGGCGATGAACCGGAATCCGCCCGCCGCGCCGATCATGGCCCCGTTGTCCGTGCACCACGCCGGAGGCGGCACGAGGAGCGGCGTTCCCGCGGTAGCCAGCCGATCGCGGAGCGTGGCACGCAGGGATCGGTTGGCGGCCACGCCACCGCCCAGGGCGACCGCGGCAACCCCGTGCGCTTCGGCGGCGGCCACCGTCTTGGTCGCGAGGGCGTCGACGACCGCCTCCTCGAACGCGGCCGCCACCCCGTCCACCGGAATCGGTTCGCCGCGGTCGCGGTAGCCGGCCACCTCGCGCAGGACGGCCGTCTTGAGCCCGGAGAAGCTGAAGTCGTAGCGACCATCGGTGCGGGCCCGCGGAAAGCGGGTCGCGGGCGTGGCGCCCTCCGCCGCTGCCGAGATGGCCGGCCCGCCCGGATACGGGAGACCCAGCAGACGGCCGACCTTGTCGAACGCCTCGCCGGCTGCGTCGTCGACGGTCTGGCCCAGGAGCGTGTAGCGACCGTGATCGTGCATGAGCACCAGCTGGGTATGCCCGCCGCTGACGACCAGGCAGAGGAGCGGGAACGGCGGTTCCGGGGGCAGCGGCGCCCCGGGCCCCGCGTCGGTGAGCCAGTTGGCGTAGATGTGTCCCTCGATGTGGTTCACGCCGACGAGCGGCAGGTCATGGGCGACGGCGAGCGCCTTCGCCACATTGACGCCGACGAGCAGCGAGCCGATGAGCCCCGGCCCGTAGGTCACCGCCACTGCGTCCAGCTCGGTCCAACCCACCCCGGCGTCCGACAGCGCGGTCTCCAGGGTGGGCACGATCCAGCGAAGCTGCTGGCGGGCGGCGACCTCCGGCACGATGCCACCGGTCGCCGCGTGGAGCGCCACCTGGCTGGCGACCACGCTGGCCTCGATGCGTCGGCCGCCGACGACCACCGCCACCCCGGTCTCGTCGCACGAGGATTCGATGGCCAGGATCCGAGGACCGCTCACCGGCCGTCCCCCATCTCACCGCCGGCGATCCGACGCCGGGCCGCCCACAGGGCGCGGGCCATGCGGGGCGAGCGCAGGAGGGGCGTGGTCATGATCATGGCGTCCTCGCCGTCGTCGGTGTAGTACGCGACCCGTCGGCCGGCCTCCGCGAAGCCCAGCTCGGCGTAGAGGCGCTGTGCATCGGCGTTGCCGGCGCGCACCTCGAGGGTCATGCGCGCGGCGCCCAGCGCCAGGGCCGACTCGATCAATGACACCAGCATCCGCCGTCCGATCCCCTGCCGTCGCCACTCGGGGTGCACGGCGAAGGTCGTGATGTGCGCCTCGTCGACCATCAGCCACAGACCCCCGAACCCGACGACCGCGGTACCGGCCCGGGCCACGACGTAGCGAGCGAGTCGATTCGAGGTCAGCTCCTGCTCGAAGGCGTAGCTGGGCCAGGGAGTCCGGAAGCTGAGCCGCTCGATCTCCTGGATGGCCCCGATGTCGCCGAGCTCCATGGGCGCGATCTGCACCGGCACGGTCACAGCCATCGGATCGGCTCCAAGGGCGGCCGGTCCAGGCCGCGGGGAAGACGCAGATAGCGTGGCTCGAGCGTGCGAAGGTCGTCCCCCGCCGCGCCGGCACGCAGGCGATCCGCCGCCAGCCGTGCGATCGCGGCCGCCGCATGGACCGGTGACCTGGCGCCTCCCAGCGCAAATGCCGCAGCGAGCTCGGCCGGGGCAGCGACGAGATCGGTGCGTGCCCCGGCGGGCAGCGCATCCTCCGCGACGATGGCGGGCTCCGCGGCGCCCCGCACGAGAACGAAGGCGTCGTGCGCCCCGGCACGTGCGATCGCGGCCCGGGCATCGGGCTCCGCGTCGAGCCAGCCCTGCAGGCTGGGGACTCCGACGATGGGCAGGCCCAGGCCGAACGCCAGGCCCTTGGCCAGGCTCATGCCCACCCGCAGGCCGGTGAAGGACCCCGGACCGATGCCGACCGCCACGGCGGTGGCACCGTCGAGCGGCCGGCCGGCCGCGGCGAGAAGCGCCAGCAGCCGAGGCAGCAGCTCGCGCCCCTGGCCATGACCACCGCTCCAGCCGTCCTCGGCGATCAGCCCGCCGTCGGCGGTTGCCAGGGCAAGCGAGGGGTCGGTCGATGCGCTCTCGAGGGCGATGATCATCGGTCGCTCGCAAGCGCGCGGGCCGCAGTATCGAGCGCCCGGGCCATGCGCCGATGCCGCGCGTCGTCCGCGGACCACCGGATCGTCCGGCGATCTCCGCCGTCGGGATCCGGATCGAGCTCCAGGTCGAGACGCTCGAAGGGCAGCCAGCCATCGAGGCGATCCGCCCATTCGATGACGGTCACCCCGTCGGTCTCACGCTCGTCGAGGAGGCCGGCGGCAAGCGCCTCCTCCGGCTCGTCGAGGCGATACGCGTCGACGTGAAAGAGGCGCAACCGGCCGGAGTGCTCGTTCATGAGCACGAAGGTGGGGCTGTTCACCACGCTGCGCACGCCGAGCCCCTCGGCCACGCCCTTGGTGAGCACCGTCTTGCCAGCGCCCAGGGGTCCGGCGAGCGCGACCAGGATCCCCGGCTCGGCGGCGGCCCCGAGGGCACGGCCCAGCGCCCGCGTCTCCTCGGCCGAGATCGTGACGCAGGTTCCCACCGAACGTGTGCCGGTGGCGGAAGCTGACGGCGACGGCGACGGACCGGCCGGCGCTGCGGGATCCATGTCGAAAGTATAGGAAGCGTGCTGGTCGCGACAGCCGATCAGGTGGCCGGGCGCGCCGGCGTGCCGTCCGGGCCTGGAAGGAAGGTGGCCTCAAGGTTGGCCAGCGGAATGGGCACCAGCCTGCCGTCCTCCATGCGGACCAGGCCGGTCATCACCGGAATCCCCGCCGGGGTGGCGTGCAGCGCGTCGAGGATCCCGACGAGCACCCCGCTGCGACCGTGGAACGGGCGTCGGTGGATGATCACCCTGTCTCCGACCCCGGCGCGCGGCACCCGCAACGGTGGCTGGGCGGCCTCATGGACGTAGAGGATCCGGTCCTGGCCGAAGAGGCTCGCCATGCGGCCGGCGTGCTGCCGGAACCACGCGAAGAGCTGCCCGTCCATGGCGACCTTGCCATACCCCTCGAGGAGCACCACGGCGAAGGAGCCGGTCATGCCGCCGATCTCCCGCCGCCGGCGCTGGATCGCCTCGAAGTCGCGCAGCTCCTTGTCCAGGATCCCGCCCAGCACGATCCCCGCCACGCCCATGGCGCGCGCTCGGGTGAGTGTCTCCGCCGAGGCCCGCGACCCACCAATCAGGATCTTCCCTGCCGCCGAGACGTCGATGGCGCCGGCGCGCAGCTCCTCGTCGTGGGTGTGCACTGCCACGGCCAGCTCCCCGTGCACCGCGTCCCCGATGCCCCCGATCCCCTCCAGCCGCGCTCCCGGCACCGCGACGCTGATGAACTGCCTCGTGACCTGCAGGACGGACCCTGCGACGTGACCGATGACCGGGCTCTCGGCGCCGAGCGATACGAGCAGGGCGGTGCCATCGATACGCGAGTACGCGAGCAGAATCGCGTGGTCCGGCGAGCGGACCTCGCGACCGTCAGGCCCCCGGGCGATCGGCTGGTCGGGCTCGAGACGGTCGCCCGGGCGCACCAGGAGGAGCGTCGCGGCGTCGTCTGGCCGCCGTCCCAGCGCCCGGGCGATCGGCAGCCGCATCGGCTGCCGGGCCTCTCGACGGGACGCCAGGACCTGGTCCGGGAGGATCTGGCTCCCGGTCCGAACGTGCGGGACGGACCCGCGCGGGAGGGCGATGCGATGAACGGCCGGTGAGGCCCCAGGCGGGACGGCCCGTTGGTCGATCACGGTGCGCCCTCCTCTCCCACGGCATCGGAGTCGTCACCCTCGGTCGCCCCGATGCCGTCGTCGTCGGGGCCGCTGCGTTCGCGCTGCTCGACCCGGTGCCGCGCGCCGCGCAGGAACGACGCCCGCGGTCGCCAGCGACGCATGCGGTCCACGGCAGTCGACCGTTCGCGCACCGCAACCACCTCGACGACGGCCTCCTCGTCGGGTTCGGACCAGTCGCGCGCCACGGGCTCACGCAGCAGCAGGTCCCGCCACCCGGCGAGGACGGCCCGCCTGTCGTCCAGCCGACGCGGCAAACCGATCGGGACGTCTCGCGCGTCGAGCACCAGGCCCACGACCCCGCCGGTCACCTCGACGCGGACGTGGTGCGCGCGCCGCGCGCCGGGCAGACTGACCCCCGTGCCCAGCTCGAGCTGCAGCTCGGCGCGCTCTCCACGGGGCAGCGGGAGCACGGCCACCTGGCCGCTCCGAACGGAGACCGGGTCCGGATCCGGCCACCCGGCACGATGGAGGCGCGCCGTCAGCGCTGGCTCGCCCGGCCGGCCACCGCGCACCACGACGCTCGTCCCCAGGGGCACCAGGAGATCGTCGCGGAGCATCCCAACGCCCTCGCGGAGCTCGTCGTCGGCCAGCGAGCCCAGTGGTCCCAGGACGCCCGCAGCGTCGACGGCAAGCTGCGTCACGCCCCCCGGGCGAATCCCGTCGAGCAGCAGCTGCAGTGCATGCATGGGCGTGGGAGCCGCGGCGAGCACCCGCCCTGCGCCGATGAGGAGATCCATGGGTTCGCTGCCACGTTCCGCGCCCAGCGCCGCGAGGAGGATCTGTCCGGCGCCACGCGTTACGGCCAGCTCGTCGTCGCTGTAGGGCACCGTCCCCGGCCGGGAGCGCATGTTCTGCAGCGTATCGGCGACCGCCAGCTCGTCCACCGGGAGGGCGAGCAGCCGCACGAGGCGTCCGGTCACGCCCGGCGCGGCGAGGAGCGGTGACCCCAGGCCGCCCGCCGCGAATACCCGCGACTCGGGTATCACCGGATCGTTCCGGCCGTCGGCGAAGACCCAGGTCGCGTAGCGGGCGCCGAGGTCGACGGCCCCGATCCTCAGGCGCTCCTCGCGCGCGATCTCGGCGATCGACCGACGGAAGGCGATCGGGGCCAGGCTCCGCGTCCCACCACCCTCGACCCGGCGGTCCAGCAGCTCCTCGAGATGGTGACGCAGCGGGGCGAGCGACTCCTCCGTGGCGGTCGGGCGAGGGTTCGCGACGACGGTGACGACCCCCTCCTCGAACAGGGCGGCCACATCGTCGGCGAGGACGGCGGAGCCGGTCCAGATCACCGGGGTTCGCCCGCCACCGCGCGCCGCGGCCACCATGCCCGCAGCCTCGAGCGCCTGCTCCGGCCGCGCCACGTCGAAGCCACCCGCGACCAGCCAGGCGTCCACCTCCGCCGTCGCCAGCGCCGCGAGGCGCTCCGGCAGCGAACGTCCGTCATCGGCGGCGACCTGGGCTGCTACGACCCATCCTGCCGATTCGGCCGCCCGACGCGCGGCCTCTCCGGAGATGCCCGCGGTCACGGCCGCGATGGCGATCCGGCCCGGGCGGGCTGAGGTATGACAGGCGATCCTCGGCGCGCCGGCAAGGATGGCATCGAGCTCCTCGACGATTCGCTGATCCGCCACCGCCTGAAGCCGGTCGGCGAGGGTCGCGACCAGGGCGGCCTCGCCCCACGCGGTCGGCAGCGCGGCGTGGGCCACGATGCGCCATCGGCCGCGCGCCCGTCCCACGACGCTTGCCTTGCTCCACGCGCTGCCGACGTCGAGCAGGACCGACACCTCCGCCAGCGCCCGGACGGCGCTGTCGGTTGCCGGTGGCGTCTCCTCGCGTTCCATCGGCTCCACCGCACCATCCTCCCTCATCGGACCAGCCCCAGCCAGTCACCCAGGAGGAACCCGATCCGATCGACCATGAGCGCCAGCCGGCTGACGATCAGGAAGCCCAGCCACGCCCCCAGCCCGCCGAGCAGGAACCAGCGACCGATGCCGGCCACCCCGCCCAGGAGACGTCCGCGCGGAACCCCGTGAAGAAACGCGAGCAGCACCGGGACGGTGATCGCCAGCCCCACCACGCCGGAGAGCGCGCCGCCGGGGCCGGAGTCCGCCGTGACGATCCCCGCCGCGAGCTGAGGCAGCAGGGTCCCGGTGATCGCCCCACCAAGGGCGTACGCCGCGGTCCCACCCACGATCACCGCGACCGGCAGGGCGACGACGCGGCGCGGCAGCCATGGCGCCAGCGCCAGGATCGCGACCAGGACAACGTCGATGAGCAGGTCCGGGTGCGCGACCGGATCGTCGAGCAGCGGCGAGATGAGCTGCGGGACGAGCACCTCGCGAATGGCGAGGAGGGCAAGGTAACCGGTCGCCAACCCGGCGAGCAGCAGCTGGGCGGCGTGGAGCAGCCGACGCTCCCCGGCGAGATACGACCAGACCCCCAGGGTGACGATGGCGGCAACCCAGGTCGCAAGCGTGCCGGCCGTGCCGGCCTCGAAGAAGCCGTTCACGATCCGCGTCCGCGCGGTGCGCCACGCCCGAAGAGCGAGCTGGCCCCTGACTCGAGGAGCACCCCGAGCGCGATGATCATGCCCAGCAGAATCGGTGCGTCCCTGGGGGCCGGCTCCGGAACGCGCCCCGGGCCGCTGGACGTCCCACCGGCAGCGACCGACGTCCCGTACGCAACCCCCTGTGGAAGCGTGCCGGCCAGGGCGACGAGCTGGCCGGCATCGCGGTAGGGCTGCATCTCGGGCAGAAGGAACGTGGGCGTCACCGCTGCCACCGGCAGATCAGGCACCCGCGGTTCGATCTGCTCGATCCAGCTGCGAGGGCTGACCTCGGTGCCACCGATGACCAGCGCGAGGTCGAATGCGGCCAGCCCGCCGCCCCGGGACGCGAGCGCCTGCAGGACGGGTCCGGCGTGCCCGGTGGCATCGGCCTCGATCGAACCGCCGGCGAGCTGAACCAGCGCCGCTTCGCCGCCGCTCCGAAAGCCGAGGTCAATGAGCCGATCGGAACCGGCGCCCTCGTCGCGGAGGCGGGCGAGCTCGGCGATCGCGATGGCCCTGCCCTCCGGGCTGAAGCTCACCATCGCCACGCGCGCGCCGACCGCGAAGAGGTCCGCCAGCGCGGCGCGGGTCGCGAACCGGATCTCCGGATAGGTGCCGAGGTCCGGATCCATATCCACCACGACCAGCGGCTGATCCGGCAGCGCGCCGATGGCGACGTGCAGATCGCTGCCCGCCGTGCTGTTCGCGCCGCCGCCCAGGGCGAGGAAGGGCATGGACGGCAGCAGCCAGGCAATCCCCAGGCCCGCGAGCAGCGCGAGGGGCGCCACGCTCCGCAGCAGCCGCCGTTGTCGCGAGCGGCGTCCCTGCTCAGTCATCGACGCCATCGGCGCCGAGCAGGATGCGAGCGGCGGTCAGGGCTCCGATGGCCGCGACTCCAAGGAGCAGGCCTCGGAAGACGGCAGCCACCGGCACGGCCTGCACCCAGCCGGCCGCCGACGCCAGCCAGGCACCCGGGTCACCACCGATCGGCAGGAGCAGCACGAGCACCGCGACCGCGCCAATAAGCATCACCGTCGTCTCCTGCCCGCGAAGGCGCAGCCCCCGACGGGCCGCACCCAGGAGCAGCGGGAAGAGCAGGGCGAAAACGGCGGCCACCAGGGGAGCCAGCAGGGCGGCCACGACCCAGCGAACCGCGGGCGCGTCCGCACCGCTCGAACCCGGAGCCAGGCCGGGGAGCAGGACGAGGGCGATCCCCAGCAGGACGGCGAGCGATCCGACCCGGTCCGTGCCGCGCGCGACGCGTGATCCATGGCGGACGAGCAGGCTCAGCGTGCCGGCGATCGCCGCCGCCGCGGCGAGGAGGACGAGCAGGCCGGTCAGGAATCCCGCCACGCTGCCGAGCGCAGGGTTGGCGATGACCAGGTCGGCGAGGATCAGGATGCCGACCGCCGTGACGATGGCCGCGTAGATCGAGCGCCGCATCCTCAGGCACGCCCCACGAGGAACCCGGCGATATCGACGACACCGAGGAGCTGGAGGAGCGACCCCACGACGAGCAGCGCGGCGGCCAGCCAGATGAGCCGATTCGCCGCGAGCACCCCGGCCCGCACGCCGCCGGGGCGGAGGTCGGATCCCGCGACGAACAGCTCGGGTCCGATCAGCGTGCCCTCCCCGGTGAGCAGAACCGACGACGCCTCCGACGGCGACGCGGTCCCGAACGTGGTGGCCGCCTGGCCCGTGGCTGCGCCCATCATCAGCAGCAGGCCCTCCTCGGCCACGCCGCCCAGCACCAGCGACATGGCATGGTCCGTGGCCGATGACGCCAGGCGTGCTCCGCCGTCGTGCGCTGCCAGGGCTCGCGCCGCCTCCGTGGCTCGTCCCTCGCCCACGTACGTCACGCGAGATCGCCCCAGCCGCTCGGGCGTCCCGGTGCGGTCGTGCGCCGCTGCCAGCGTGGCCTCCGCCAGGTGCGCCGCCACCGGATCGTTGGTCGTCACCTCCAGCGGGACACCGGCGCGCGCCGCCGCCCGGGCCACGGTGCTCAGCAGGGGCAGGGCGGCGAGCGTCTGCAGGCGCTGGACGGCGGTCACCGATCGCGCGACGCCGGCGGTTCCCAGAGAGACCGCGGCGCCGGCACCCGCCTCCGCGGCGATCGCGAGCCCACGGGGCAGCGCCGCGAGCCGGCCCAGGTCCCGTGTGGTCCAGCGCGTCACCGGCCGGGCGAGGAGCGCCAGCAGCACCAGCAGCACCAGGAGGACCGCGGCTGCGGCGGCCGGGCCCAGTCGCGCCGACGACGAGCTGATCGCGTCGCCGACGATTCCGATGAGGCGGCCGATCAGATCACCGAGGTTCGGCATCGGCCAGGCCCTCGAGCAGGTGCTCGTATCCCTCGGGATCGTCGAGGATCTCCTGCACCCCACCGTAGCGACGCCCCAGCAGCGGCCACAGCACGGGTCCGAGGAATGCGCACGCCTCGGCGAGCAACGGGCGCAGCGGGCGATGCGCGTCGAGGAGCAGGTGCGCCGGCGCCGCCAGTCCGCGCCGACGCAGCGCGTCGGTCAGCTCGGCCTTTCCCTCCCGGCTCATCGGCCCTCGACGGGCGGCGTCGGGATCGTCCGCGACCGCACGGCATCGAGCGCGGCCACGAATGCGGTGAGCTCCTCGTGGCGGGAGACGGCGATCACCATCGACTCGGGGCTGCCCGTGCGGCGCTCCGCGTGGGTGAGGATCTCGTCGAGCAGCAGCGTGGCGGCCTCCGATGGAGGAAAGACGCCGCGCTCGGTTCCCAGCGGAGCGAGCGCGATGCGTCGCAGGGAGAGGTGCTCGACAGCCTGGAGCGTGCCGCGGATCGCCGAACGCAGCCGCTCGGGATCGGCCTTGAGGTCGTGTCCCACCGCGACAGCGTGGATCACGTACGGGGCCGCCAGGCGCCCGCCCCCGGTCACCACCGCCGTCCCCGGGGCGACCGGGCCCTGCGTCACGGCGGCACGCTCGACCTCGTCCCCGGCCAGCCGCTTCACCGCGGCCGCTACCGGGTTGGTCATGAACAGGCTCTCGTTGGCCGGAACGACGATGGCGTCGACCTCCAGCTCGGCGATCTCCCCTCGCCAGATCTCGATCTCGGGCAGTCCCATGGCGGTTGGTCGCTCTTGCGACCCCACGCTCACCGACCCCGCAGGTGAATCCTCGGGAGCCGGTCGCGCAGGGCGGTCGTCACTTCGTAGCTGATGGTCCTCCGCTCGGCAGCCACCTCGGCGGCGGTGATCCGCTCACCGCCCTGGGCCCCGATCAGGACAAACTCGTCGGAGTAGGTTACCCCATCGACCGCACCGATATCGACTGTCAGGCCGTCCATGCTGACCACCCCCACCATCGGAACCCGGCAGCCGCGAACGAGGGCCCAGCCGTTGTTGCTGTGGGCGCGCAGCCAGCCGTCGCCATACCCGATCGGCAGCGTGGCGATCCTGGTCGCGCGGGTGGCGCGGAACCGCAGGCCGTACCCGATCGCCTCCCCCGCCGCCAGGTCGAAAATCCGCAGCGGCAGCGTGTGGATCGAGAGGGCGGGCCGCAGAGCGGGCTCCCGGTCGGAGGCCCAGGCCGGCGCCATCCCGTACAGCAGCAGACCCGGACGAACGGCGTCGGCGAAGCCGCCGACCCGGGCCAGGATGCCGCCGCTGGCCGAGATATGGACCAGCCCCGGGTCGACCCCCGCCGAACGGACCGCGTCGAGGACCTGCGCAAGGCGCAGGGCCTGGACATCGGTGTACGCCGCGTCCTCGCCCGGAACGGCCAGGTGGCTGAAGGTGCCCGCCAGCCGGAGGTGGGGGCTGCGAGCGATGGCGAGCGCCAGCCGAACCGCCTCGCCGGGCTCCGCTCCCTGGCGGCCCAGCCCGGTGTCGATCTTGAGGTGCACGGCGCCTCGCCGTCCGGCAGCGGCCGCCCCGGCTGCCGCGAGTGCGACGCCGGCCTCCGTGTACACGATGGGCTCCAGGTCCGCCGCGAAGGCCGGCTCGGCCTCGGGCTCATCCAGGCCCCAGAGCACCAGGATCGGCACACGGATACCGGCCTCGCGGAGGCGCAGGCCCTCGTCAAGCGTCGCGACGCCCAGCCGCTCGACGCCACCGTCGAGCAGGGTGCGGCTGACCTCGACGTCGCCGTGCCCGTAGGCGTTGGCCTTGACGATGCCGATGATCTCCTTGTCCGCCCCGGCCAGGCGTCGCACCACGCCGATGTTGTCAGCAATTGCCCCGTGGTCGATCTCGATCCAGGCACGATGCCGGCTGCGAACCGGCGGAGCGGCCCTCGGGCTCACGAGGCACGCCCGCGGAACGACTCCATGGCCTCGGGCAGGAGGTTCGCGATGTCTCGGGCCATGACGCCGGCCCGCCCGATGCGCTGCTCGGCGATCACGCCCGCCATCCCGTGCACCGCCACGCCCAGCGTGGCGGCCACCATGGGCTCGCAGCCGGCGGCAAGGAAGGCACCGATGGAGCCGGCCAGGACGTCACCGCTGCCCGCGGTGGCCAGCGCCGGCGTCGCGATCTCGCTCACCACCCCGTTGCCCTCCGTGTCGATAACGACCGTGTGCGCACCCTTCAGCACCACGACCTGGCCCCACAGCAGCGCCGCCTCTCGGGCCCGCTCGATGCGATATCGGTCGTCCTCTGCCAGCCGGCCGATCTCCGGGGCCCGCGTGAGACGTGCGAACTCACCCGGGTGGGGGGTGAGCACCAGCTGCGTGGAGACCGATCGCCACCAGCGCTCGCCGTCGGCGAGGGCATTCAGGCCGTCGGCATCCACGACCGCCGGCTTGCGGAGCTCGCTCACCAGGTTGCGCGTGCGACGCAGGGTCGACGGCAGGCGGCCCAGCCCCGGGCCGATCACGCTCGCGTCACAGGCCAGGGTTTCGGCGGCAAGGCGCCGCCACCCGTTTGGGCCGGTCAGGCCTGCCGCCTCCTCCTGGAGCAGGACGACGGTGAACTCCGGGATCTCGCCCACCAGGCGAAGGGCAAGGGATTCGGGCAGCGCCAGGCTCACCAGCCCCGCCCCGCTGCGGGCAGCGCCCAGCCCCGCGAGCAGTGCCGCTCCCCCGTATTCCAGTGAGCCGGCGGCGACCAGCACCCGTCCAAAGGTCCCCTTGTGGCTGCGGACCGGCCGCGCGGGGAGGTGCTCGGCCACCCACGCTCGCGTGATCTCACCGATGGCCATCTGTGTTCCCCTCCCGGCGTTCCGCCATCGCGACGGCGACCGCCATCCTGCGTTCGTGCGAGATCGAAACCGTGACCTCGGCGAGCTGCAGCGCCGTCGCGCGGGCGGCCGCGCGTGCGTGCAGCAGCACCTGTGGCTGCCCGGCCCGGTTGGGCAGCACCTCGATCTCGCGCCAGCCCACGCCCCGCACGCCCAGGCCGAGCACCTTGCTCACCGCCTCCTTGGCGGCCCAGCGGCCGGCGATCCGCTCGGGCCGCCCATGACAGTAGCGATCCTCCGCATCGGTCAGGACACGGCGACGGAACCGGTCGGGGTACCGGCCCAGCACGGCCACGATCCGATCGATGTCGACCAGGTCGACCCCCACCTCGTGGCGGCTCACTACTCGACGGTGACCGACTTCGCGAGGTTCCTGGGCTGGTCGACGTCGGTGCCCCGGGCCACCGCGATCTCGTAGGCGAGCAGCTGGAGCGGCAGGATGGCGACGATCGGCGCCAGCGCCTCGATGGTCTCGGGCACGCTGATCACGTCCTGGGCGTACCTCCCGATCTGGTCGTCGCCCTCGGTCGCCACCGCGATGACCGGCGCCTCGCGCGCGCGCACCTCGGCGACGTTGCTCACCACCTTGTCGTACGTCGCGCCGCGGGTCGCAATGGCCACCAGCGGGGTATCCGCGTCGAGCAGGGCGATGGGGCCGTGCTTGAGCTCGCCGGCCGCGTAGCCCTCAGCGTGGAGGTAGCTGAGCTCCTTGAGCTTCAGCGCGCCCTCCATGGCGATCGGGAAGCCCAGCGCCCGGCCGATGAACATCATGCTCGACGCTCCCGCGTAGCGGCGCGCGATCTTCTTGATCTGCGGCGCCAGGCGCAGCGTCTCGGCCGCGTGGGCCGGGAGCTCGCGCATGGCCCGTGCAATGGCGCTCACCTGGTGCGGACGCATCCGACCGCGGAGGCGGGCCAGGTGGAGCGCGACCATCTCCAGGACCAGGACCTGGGTGACGAAGGCCTTGGTGCTGGCGACCGCGATCTCGGGCCCGGCCTGCAGGTAGCAGACCGCGGCGGCATCCCGCGTCAGCGCCGACCCGACGACATTGGTCACCACCACCACCGTGGCGCCCCGCTCGGCGGCGAGCCGGGTGGGAGCCAGCGTGTCGGCCGTCTCGCCGGACTGGCTGACGCTGATGACCAGGGTCCGCTCATCGATCGGAGGCGGGGAGTAGCGCATCTCCGAGCCGATCTGTGCCGCGGCCGGCAGGCCCGCCCAGTCCTGGATCAGCTGGGCACCGACCTGGCTGGCGTAGTTCGCCGTCCCGCAGCCGATGATGTAGACCCGATCGACCTCCTCGAGCTTCGCGCTGATCGCATCGAGCTCGGGCAGGTGAACCGTGCCATCGGCATCCACCCGCCCTCGGAGGGCCTCCTGGATGGCATGCGGCTGCTCGTAGATCTCCTTGAGCGTGAAGTGCGGGAAGCCGCCCTTCTCGGCCGCCTCGAGGTTCCACGTGATGTGGGTCACCTCGCGCTCGACGGCCTCGCCGTCGAGGTCCAGGATTCGGACCCCGCCGGGCGTCACCTCCGCGATGTCGCCTTCGTGGAGGATGACCACGTTCTTGGTGTGCTCCAGGATGGCCGGCACGTCGCTGGCCAGGAATCCCTCCCCATCGCCGAGTCCCACGATGAGCGGGACGTTCATCCGGGCGCCCACGATGCAGTCGCGATGATCCAGGTGCATGACGCCGATGGCGTACGCGCCGCGCACGTCACGCAGCGCGAGGCGGACCGCCTCGACCAGGTCGCCCTCGTAGCGTGACTCGATCAGGTGGGCCAGGACCTCGGTATCGGTCTCCGAGCGGAACCGGTGCCCCTCCGCGCGAAGCTGGTCCCTGATCTCCGCGTAGTTCTCGATGATCCCGTTGTGGATCAGCGCCAGGCGCCCCGTGCAGTCGGTGTGCGGGTGTGCGTTCGTGTCGTTGGGACGGCCGTGCGTCGCCCAGCGGGTGTGCGCGATCCCCGGGTGGCCGGCCGGCGCCCCGCCGTTGAGGTGCTCGGTCAGGTTGCTGAGCTTGCCCGCCTTCTTCTCGACGAAGACATCGCCCTGCTCGGTGACGAGCGCGATGCCAGCCGAGTCATAGCCCCGGTACTCGAGACGCCGCAGCCCCTCGAGCAAGATGGGGGCAGCGTCGCGCGGCCCCACGTAGCCGACGATGCCGCACATGGGTCGCCCTCCTGTGGTGGATGATGCTCAGTTCAGGCGCGCCTCAGCGAGCCGGGCAAGCTCGCGGGCGATCTCGTTGATCTCCTCGTGGTCGTCTCCCTCGACCATGATCCTGATCTTGGGCTCGGTCCCCGAAGGCCGGACCAGGATCCGCCCGCGACCCCGCAGCAGTGTCGTGGCTCTGGTCACGGCGGCCCCGAACTCCGGGTCCACCTGCCACTGGTCCTTGTGACGGACGGCTGAGTTTATCATCACCTGCGGGAGCCTCGGAATCCGGGCGGCGAGCTCTGACAGCCGCGCACCCTCGCTCATGCGCAGAGTCCGGGTCAGCTCGATACGCGCTGAGGAGCCCGTCCCCTGTCGTGGCACGATCCCGGAAGATGATGTGTCCCGACTGCTCGCCGCCCATGACCGCGTCCGCACGCTCCATGGCCTCGAAGACATGCCGATCGCCGACCGGCGTGCGCACGACGCGACCGCCCGCGCCGGTGACCACCCGCTCCAGGCCGCCGTTGCTCATGACGCTGACCACCAGCAGATCGTTGCGCAGGGTGCCGCGCGCAAGCCGGTCGAGCGCGCAGATCCCCATGATCAGGTCCCCGTCGACCAGCTCGCCGCGCTCGTCCGCGGCAATGAGCCGATCGGCGTCGCCGTCGAAGGCGAACCCAAGGTCGAGGCCGCGATCCCGCACGATGCGGGCCATCGTCTCGGGGTTCGTGCTCCCGCAGCCGGCGTTGATGTTGGTGCCGTCCGGCTCGGCGAAAATGGCGGTCACCTCCGCGCCGAGGCTGCGGAAGAGCTCCGGGGCGACGACGCTGGCCGATCCGTTCGCGCAGTCGACCGCGATGCGCAGGCCCTCGAAGGCATCGCCGGCGGCGTCGACGAGGTGCACCAGGTAATCCGCGATGGGCTCCGGGTCGCGCACGATGCGGCCCAGGCCGTCGTTCCCCGGTCCGGGCAGCGACTCGGCCTGGAAGATGAGCCGCTCGAGACGATCCTCCGCCTCGTCATCGATCTTGCGGCCGCCCGACAGCACCTTGAGCCCGTTATCCGACGCGGGGTTGTGGGAGGCGCTGACCATGATCCCGGCCTCGAAGGCGCCGCCCCCCGCGACGAACGCGAGACAGGGGGTGGTAACCACGCCCAGCTCCACGACGTCGACGCCGATGCTCGAAAGGCCGGCGGCCAGGGCCGCCGTCAGCATGTCGCCGGATCGCCGCGTGTCCTGGCCGATCACCACCCGGCGCCGGTCCCCCTTCAGCAGGTGGCCGACCGCCCGGCCCAGGTCATGCGCCAGGGCGGGCGTCAGGTCGACGTTCGCGACACCGCGGATGCCATCGGTCCCGAAGAGGCGGGCCACTCAGACTCCCGGGCTCGGGGAGGGCGACGGCCGCGTGATGATCACCGTCACCTGCCCCGGCGAGAAGGAGAGCAGGCTGATCCCGTCGGGCAGGGTCACGCTGGGCGTCACGTCATGGCTGCCCACCGAAAGCCCGCTGACGTTGACCACCGGGGTGATCTGCGCGATCTTCAGCGCCGCCAGGGCAGGTTCGGTCCCAGACAGGGTGATGGCGATCTGGTCGGCCTGCGGCAGGCAGGTGGTTCCCGTGGAGGCACCGATGCAGGTCACGCCCACCAGGAACGTGCGGCTCGCCTGCGCGGCCGAGACCGTCACCTGGACGCTCACCGAGGACGGCGATCCCTGGGCCAGCTGCAGGCCGGTGGGCAGGACCAGGTCCGCGGTGAAGCTCCGCGTCGCGGCGAGGCCGTTGACCGAGACCGGGGCCGTCGACACCTCGCTGACATCCGTCAGCGCCGATGGGGTGCCGCGCAGGGTGACCGTCAGCGGGTCGGGCGAAACCTGGTTGATGGTGTAGCCCACCGCCGGGGTGCCCGTCAGCGCGACGCTGACCGGCACGGTCTTGCTCGTTTCCGTCTGAACGACGGGAATGTCGACGGTGACGACGCTCGGGGTCAGCTCCACGGACTGCACGAGCGCGCCGGAAGCATCGACCGGCCGCAGGTCGACCTGGTTGTTGTGATAGTCGATCCCCGAGGCGTCGATCTGGACATGCGCGGCCGCCCGCACGACCTGGCTGACGAATGAGCTTGGACCGCGAGCCATCACCGTCGTCTGGCTGACGGATGCCGTCCCCAGCTCGAGGCCATCGGGCACCACGCCGTGATCGACATGGACGTCGACCTCCTTGGAGGCCAGCACGTCGAGCGTGACGGTCACCTGCGACGGCGTGACGTCCAGGACATCAACCCCGCTGGCCAGCGAGTTGACGGTGACGGGCAGGCTCTGCGGCGTGCCCGGCCGGGTCATGTCGTACTTCGAGAGGTCCACCGTGGCCGCGAAGCTGTTCTGGTTGATGGGTCCCACGGCATCCTGGGAGCGACGGTAGTGCACTTCGACCGGATCGAGCTGCTGGGTGATCACGTACGCCGCGCTCGGCTGGTTGATGCGCTGGATAGGCACCCCGCCGATGCGCGCCTCGGTGAACGAGCCGGAGAAGACCAGGCCCGTGTAGAGGATCGTGGCCAGGGTCATGGCCCCGAGCTTCAGCTGCCAGTTGCGGATGATCCAGCCCATCAGCTCTTCTGCTCCGCGGGCGCCGCCGCGTCCCCTGCCGCCTTGTCATCTGGCTTGGCGCCGCGCCGGCGTGGTGCGCGGCCGCGCGAGGGCTGCTTGTTGCCATCGGGGCCAATGACCCGCTCCTCAGGGTCCAGCGGACCGCTGGGCTCGCCGCCACCGAGGCCCCAGCGCCCCTCCAGCGTCCGACGCAGGATCGGCATCGCCCGCCGGGGCGTCTGCGGGCGAATGAGGTTCAGGATCCGGCGCCGCAGCTGATCCTCGGTGAGGTTGCGTTCGATCCGGCCTCGGAGGACCAGGCTGATCGAGCCGGTCTCCTCGCTGACGACCACGATCAGGGCGTCGGTCTGCTCGCTGATGCCGATGGCGGCTCGGTGCCGCGTCCCGTAGCGCTCCGAGTCCAGCACGTTCTGGCTCAGGGGGAGGAGCACGCCCGCGGCCAGGATCCGATCGCCGGAGATGATCACCGCGCCGTCGTGGAGGGCCGTCCCCCGATAGAAGATCGTGACGAGCAGCTCCGCACGGAGGTCGGCGTTGAGGATGACCCCGGAGTCGGCGGAGAGGTCGTGGAGGCCGGTGTCGCGCTCGATGACGATGAGTGCACCGTGGCGGGAGCCGGCGAGCAGGCGGGCGGCCCGGCTCACCTGGCCGGCGACCTTCTCCGCGGCGCCCGCCTCGCTCGAGACGAAGAAGCGGTTGAGGGATCCGACCCGGCCGATCTGCTCCAGTGCGCGGCGCAGCTCCGGCTGGAACACGACGACGATGGCGAAGAGACCCACCACCGCGCCGGCCTGGAGCAGCGTCGAGAGGAGCCTGAGCTGCAGCGCCTGCGCCCCGAGGTAGACGAGGTACAGGATCGAGAGACCGATCACGATCCGGACGGCGCGGGTGCCACGGATCAGGATGAAGAGCCAATAGATGACGACCGCGACGAGCAGGATGTCGACGATCGACCTCCAGCTCCCCAGGAAGTACGTGTTGAAGAAGTCGCTGATCGCGTTCAACACAGGTGCGACCGGTCCTCCAGCGTCGCCCGCGATCATACCAAAGGGCCCCGGCGCACCCGCCGGGGCCTCCAGGTGGTCAGGATCAGCGCTTCGTGTACTGCGGAGCCTTGCGCGCCCGCTTGAGACCGTACTTCTTGCGCTCCTTCGCCCGCGGATCGCGGGTCAGGAAGCCGGCCTCGCGAAGCGCAGCCCGCGCGTCGGGATGGGCGCTGACCAGGGCACGAGCGATCCCGTGCCGGATGGCGCCCGCCTGCCCGGCGAGCCCGCCGCCGTTCACCAGGATGCTGGCGGAGTAGCGACCCTCCGTCTCGGTCACGCGGAACGGTGACCGCAGGCTGGCCAGGGCCGGCCCGCGACCGAAGTAGTCCTCGACGTCCTTCCCGTTCACCACGATGCCGCCGTCGCCGGGCAGCAGGCGCACGCGGGCGATCGCCGTCTTGCGTCGCCCGGTGCCGTAGATGTAGGTGGTGCTCATCGGCTCATTATCCTCACAGCTCGACCGCGGTGGGCTGCTGGGCCTGGTGCGGATGCTCCGCGCCAGGGTAGACCTTCAGCTTGCGGAACATGGCCCGTCCGATCCGGTTCTGCGGCAGCATCCCTTTCACCGCGCGCTCGATGACCAGCTCCGGCTTGCGAGCCATGACGGCCGCCAGGCTCTCCTCCTTGAGGCCACCGGGGTAGTTCGAGTGCCGGAAGTAGGACTTGTCGACCAGCTTGTTGCCGGTCACCTTGATCCGCGCCGCGTTGATGACGACCACGTGGTCGCCGGTGTCGAGGTGCGGCGAATAGGTGGGCTTGTGCTTTCCCTCCAGCAGCGTGGCGATGCGCGTCGCCAGCCGCCCGAGGGTCTGGTCGGTCGCGTCGACCACCCACCAGTGCCGCTCGATGTCGCTCGCCTTGACTGCGTAGGTCTTCACGTTTTCAGTCCCTTGAGCCCGTGCCGACCGGCGTTCGCCCGGCCCGGAGCTCCTCCTCTTCTGCCGCCCCCGCGCCCCTGCGAGTGCGATCCGTCTTCGAATAGATGACCCGCTCGAGGGTGAGCCCTCTCGCCGGCGCCGCCCTGCCGTGCAGGGCCCGCGACCGCGCGTCGAGGAGCCCGGCCACGTCCCCCGGCGCGAGACCGCCGCGACCCGCCTCCAGGAGGATCGCCACGATGCTCCGCACCATTCGCCGCAGGAAGGCGTCTCCCGTCACCCGGATCTCGATGAGATCCCCGCGGCGGAACACGGCCACCTCCGACAGGTGACGGACCGTCCGACCGTGGTCGTCGCGCCCCAGCGCCGCGAAGTCGCGACGGCCGGGGAGCGCCGCCGCCGCTGCCCGCATGGCCGCGACGTCCGGTCGGTCTCCGATCTCGAGCGTCCGATGCCGGTCGAGCGGCCGGTGTCGGCCGCCCACCCTGATCCGGTAGCGGTAGACCCGTGCCACGGCTTCCCGCCTGGGGTCGAACCCGGGCGTTGCGGCCCGGAGCGCGCGGACCGCCAGATCATCGGGCAGGACGGCGTTCAGCCGTCGCTGCAGCTCCCGCCAGCTGAACCCCTCGCCGCGTCCGCGGCGCGCGATGCAGAAGGCGGCGACCTGGCCGGTGGCGTGCACCCCGGCATCGGTGCGCCCGGCGAGACGGATTCGCACCCGCTCGCCGGTCAGTCTGTTAAGGGCCTCCTCCAGGATCCCCTGCACCGTCCGAGCGTTCGGCTGGTACTGGGAGCCGGCGAAGGCAGTCCCGTCGTATTCGAGCACCGCCCGAGCGCATCGGCGCCGCGTGGCGGGCATTGTCCGCGTCCCGACCGGCCCGCCTAGACGAGCTCGATCAGCACGATCGGTGCGGCGTCTCCCAGCCGCGGGCCGATCTTGACGATTCTCGTAAAGCCGCTGGGCCGGTCCGCGTACTTGTCGGCCAGCTCGCCCATGAGCTTCTCGACGATCAGCGGCTCGTGCGGCAGGTCAGCCGCCAGTGCCCGGCGCGCGGCGAGGTCACCGCGCTTGGCAGTGGTGATGAAGCCGTCCACGACGCCGCGGACCTCCTTGGCCTTGGCCTCGGTGGTCTTGACCTTCTCGTAGCGCAGGATCGCCACCGCCAGGTTGGCGAGCATGTGCCGGCGATGAGGGCCGGAGCGGCCCAGGCGCCGACCGGCGATCTGGTGCGGCATCTACGCCTCCCGGTCCAGCTCGGCGGCAACCGCCTCGTCGAGCTCCGCGGAGCCGGGAAGATCGGACTCGTCGACGGACCCTGCCTCCGGCACGATGAATCCGCGCAGCGCGAGGCGCTCCTTGAGCTCGTCCAGGCTCTTCTTGCCGAAGTTCCGCATGCGGAGGAATTCGTCGTCGGAGAGGGCCAGCACCTGGCCGACCTTGGTGATGTTGTTGCGCTTCAGGCTGTTGTAGGCCCGCATCGGCAGATCCAGGTCCTCGATGGGCGTGTCAAGCAGGTTGGCGGCCACCGGCGTGCTCAGCTCGTCCTCGCCCTCGGCGGGACGGCGGCCGATGTCGGCGAACCGGCTGAACTCGCGGACGAGGATCTCGGCGGCCTGCGAGAGCGCCGCCTGCGGGGTGGCGGTCCCATCGGTCTCGATCTCGAGGGCCAGCTTGTCGTAGTTCGTCATCTGGCCGACCCGTGTGTTCTCCACGGCGAAGTTCACCCGGCGCACCGGCGAGAAGATGGCGTCCACCGGGATCACGCCGATGGGCATGTCCTCGGTGTGCTCCGCAGGGCGGTAGCCGACGCCCGTCTCGACGGTCAGGTCCATCTCGATGGAGCCCGCGTCGCTGTCGAGCGTGAGCAGGACCAGCTCGGGGTTGATGATCTCGACGTCGGCGGACTCGGTGACGTCCGCCGCGGTCGCCGGTCCGGCGCCGCGCTTGATGAGCTTCAGCGTGACCGGGTGGTGGGCGAACGAGCGCAGGCGCAGCTTCTTGGTGTTCAGGACGATCTGGGTGACGTCTTCCTTGACGTTCTCGATGGTGCTGAACTCGTGGTACACCCCGGCGATCTGCACCGAGGTCACCGCCGCCCCCTCGAGGGAGTTGAGCAACACCCGGCGCAGGGCGTTGCCGAGGGTCACCCCGTAGCCTGCACGCAGGGGGTTCACCTCGAAGCGGGAGAGGTTGCCGGTCGTTTCGACCTCGTCGATGCGAGGCGTCTCAAGCTCGATCATGCGGTCTGGTCCGTGCTCCTATCGCGAGTAGTACTCGACGACGAGCTGCTCGTTGAACTCGAGCGGCATCTGCTCGCGGGCCGGCTCTGCCAGCACGGTCCCGGCAAGCTTCGTCGCGTCCACGCTCACCCACTCCGGGATCTGCGCCGACTTGATGGTGTCTGCGGTGGTCTTGAAGTGCTCGCGGCCTCGCCGGGTCTCCCGGACCTCGATCCGGTCGCCGACCTTGGTCCCGAAGCTCGGGATGTCGGTGGCGCGGCCATTGACCGCGAAGTGGCCGTGGGTGACCAGCTGCCTCGCCTGGGCGCGGCTGGTGGCGAATCCCATGCGGAAGACCACGTTGTCGAGGCGCATCTCGAGCATGCGCAGCAGGTTCTCGCCGGTCATGCCCTTGCGCTTCGAGGCCTTCTGGAAGTAGTTGCGGAACTGCCGCTCCAGGACGGAGTAGCTCTTGCGCACCTTCTGCTTCTCGCGGAGCTGGATGCCGTACTCGCTGACCTTGCGGCGACGGGTGGCGTACATGCCGGGCGGCGTCGAGCGGCGCTCGAACGAGCACTTCTTCGTGTAGCAGCGGCTGCCCTTCAGGAAGAGCTTGAGCCCCTCGCGTCGGCAGATGCGGCAGACCGGGTCGGTGTAGCGTGCCATCTCGGTATCGCTCCTCTCAGACCCGGCGCCGCTTGGGTGGGCGGCAGCCGTTGTGGGGGATGGGCGTCACGTCGGTGATGGCGGTCACGTCCAGGCCGGCGGACTGCAGCGAGCGGATTGCCTGCTCGCGGCCCGCACCGGGGCCCTTCACGAAGACCTCGATCTGGCGCATGCCGTGCTCCATGGCACGCTTGGCGGCACCCTCGGCGGTCTGCGATGCGGCGAATGGCGTGCTCTTGCGCGAGCCCTTGAAGCCAACCAGCCCGGCGCTGCCCCAGCTGATGACGTTCCCGCTCGTGTCGGTGATCGTCACGATCGTGTTGTTGAACGTCGACTGGATATGGGCATGCCCGACTGGGACGTTCTTCCGTTCGCGCTTCTTCGCACGCGTCGCGCGCTTTCGCTCAGCCATGGAACTCCTGTGGTGTCAGACCGATTCGGCCGTGTGAGAGATGACGGATCACTTCTTGCGACGGATGCCGACCGTCCGGCGCGCGCCGCGCCGCTGGCGGGCGTTCGTCTTCGTGCGCTGTCCGCGCACCGGCAGGTTGCGCCGATGGCGCAGGCCGCGGTACGACCCGATCTCCATCAGACGCTTGATATTCATGCTCACCTCGCGACGCAGGTCGCCCTCGACCTTGTATCGACGATCGATGACCTCGCGGAGGCGGTTGACCTCGTCCTCGGTCAGGTCCCGGGTGCGCGTGTCCGGCGAGACACCGGCGCTCTCGATGATCTGTGTCGCCGAGGTGGGGCCGATGCCGTGGATGTAGGTGAGCGAGATCACCACGCGCTTCTCGCGCGGGATGTCGACGCCGGAGATACGTGCCATTCGCTCCCTACCCCTGTCGCTGCTTGTGCTTGGGAATGACGCAGATGACCATCACCACGCCGGAGCGCTTGATCACCTTGCAGCGCTCGCAGCGGGGCTTCACGGACGCAGAAACCTTCATCTCATCCTGTACGTGATGCGACCCCGGGTGAGGTCATAGGGACTCAGCTCGACGCGGACGGTGTCGCCGGGCAGGATGCGGATGAAGTTCTGGCGCAGCTTGCCGGAGATGTGCGCGAGCACCTCGTGCCCGTTCTCCAGCCGCACCTTGAACATCGCGTTCGGGAGCGGGGTGATCACCTCGCCCTCGACCTCGATCGCATCCTTCTTCGCCAAGCGCTACGCACCCTCAATCTGCTGCTTGCTGCTCGTTCTGTGGGACACAGCGAAAGGCCGCCGCACGGGGCGACCCACGGAAAAGGGAGTATACACCACCCCGCCACGGCGGCACAACGGGGTGCCCAGCGCGCCGGCGATCATCGGGTCAGCACGTCGGGTTCGCCCTCGGTGACGGCGACGGTGTTCTCGAAATGAGCCGCCAGGCTGCCGTCCACGGTCACCACCGTCCAATCGTCGTCCAGCACCTCCACCTCGCCGGAGCCCAGCGTGAACATCGGCTCGATGGCGAAGCACATCCCCGCCTGAATCAGCATCCCCCGGCCGGGCGTCCCGTAGTTGGGGACGGACGGCTCCTCGTGCATCTCGGTGCCGATGCCGTGCCCCACGAAGGGCCGCACCACGCCGTACCCGTGCTCGCTGGCGACCGCCTCGATGGCGGCTCCCACGTCGCCGAGCCGGTTGCCGGGTATCGCCGCCGCGATGCCCGCCTCCATCCCCTGCCGGGTGGCATCCATGAGCTCCTGGACCTTCGGCGAAGCGCCGCCCACGGACCAGGTCCGCGCGCAGTCGGCGTGCCAGCCGTCCCAGATGCAACCGATGTCGAGGCCGATGAGGTCGCCCTCCCAGATCCGCCGCTTGGGCGACGGGATCCCGTGGACCACCTCCTCGTTGATGCTGGCGCAGATGCTCGCCGGGTACGTGCCGTGGTAGCCCAGGAACGAGGGAACCGCGCCGGCGTCGCGAATCATCTGCTCGGCCATCCGGTCCAGATCCGCGGTCGTGATACCCGGGCGAAGCTCGCGGTCGAACGCCTCGAGGATCTCCGCCAGGATGCGACCGGCATGCCGCATCTTCTCGATCTCCTCCGGACGCTTGAGGGTGACCATCCGGGGTCGTGACGGGATGCCCATGCTGTCAGCGGGTTCCGCCGGTGCGCCCAGCCGCGGCGTCTCCGGGGCGCACCCCGACGACTGCGAGGATCCGCTCGGCGATCTCTGCAATGGCTCCGCGCCCATCGATCCGGGCAACGACGCCGGCCTTGTCGTAGTGGGCGAGCACCTCGAGCATGGGCGGCACCTGTGACGCCAGCCGTGCCCGGACGACCTCCGGCTGGTCGTCGTCGCGCTGGACCAGCGGCGTCCCGTCCTTGTCGCAGATCCCCGGAACCCGGGGTGGATCGCTCATGGTGTGGTACGGCGTGCCATCGGTCGGGCAGACCCAGCGGCCGGCGACGCGCTCCACGAGCTCCTCCGCGGGAACCTCGATGAAGATGACCCGCGTGATCCGCTCGCCCTGGGCGGCCAGGGTCGCGTCGAGGGCGCGGGCCTGGGCGACGGTTCGCGGGAATCCGTCCAGGATCGCCCCTTTCGCGGCCTCGGGCTGCTCGAGCGCCAGCATCACCATGGCAATCGTCAGGTCGTCGGGGACCAGCTCGCCACGGTCCATGTACTCTTGCGCCCGCACGCCCAGCTCCGTCCCCTCCCGCGCCGCGCGCCGGAAGAGGTCGCCGCTCGCCAGGTGCAGCAGGCCCAGGCGCGAGGCGAGGATGGAGGCCTGGGTGCCCTTGCCGGCGCCCACCGCGCCGACCAGCAGGATCATCCGACGCGCAGGCGCCGCGCTCGCCGAGCCGGGGCCTGCGGCTGTCACCTGATGAAGCCCTCGTAGCGACGCATCATCATCTGCGCCTCGAGCTGTTTCATGGTCTCCACGACGACGCTCACCACGATGAGGATGCTGGTGCCGCCAAGGCGCAGCGATTGCGTGCCCGGGATCGCGGCGCTGACCAGGTATGGCAGCACCGCCAGCGCTCCCAGGAAGATTGCGCCCCCCAGCGTGATGCGATTCGTGACCCTCAGGAGGAAGTCCTCCGTGGGTTTACCGGGGCGGATGCCGGGGATGAACCCGCCGTTCTTGCGCAGGAAGTCGGCCGTCTGGTCGGGCCGGAACTGGAATGCCGTGTAGAAGTAGGTGAAGAAGACCACCAGCAGGAACAGCAGGCTGCCGTACAGCCACAGGTTGCTGCCGTTCAGGTTGGTGGCGATCCAGTTGGCGACGTCATGGACCCAGGCGATGCTGCTGGTCGTGAAGTACTGGGCGATCTGGGCCGGGAAGAGCAGGATGCTGATGGCGAAGATGATCGGGATGACGCCGGCCATGGTCACCTTCAGCGGCAGGTACTGCGTCTGGCCCTGGTACATGCGGCGACCGCGCACGCGGCTCGCGTACTGGACCGGTATTCGCCGCTGGCCCTCGTTCACCCACACCACGCCGGCGATGACCAGGATGGCGATGATGATGAACGGGACGATCCGGGCCCAGCCGTCGGGGCCGGAGATGACCGGCGCGGCCTGGTGCGGGATGCGGCCCACGATGCCGGCGAAGATGATGAAGCTGATGCCGTTGCCGATGCCGTTCTCGCTGATCAGCTCGCCCAGCCACATCAGGAGGATGGTGCCGGCCGTGAAGCTGACCAGCAGCGAGAGGGTCTGGAAGCTGAAGAACGACTGCGCCGGGAGCACGCCCGCCTGCTGGAGCAGGACGGTGAAGCCGTAGCCCTGGGCGAAGGCGAGGGGCACGGTCAGCAGCCGGGTGTACTGGTTCAGCTTGTTTCGACCGTATTCACCCTCGCGCGCGAGGTCACCCAGGCTGGGGATCACCCCCTGCATGAGCTGCATGATGATGCTGGCATTGATGTAGGGGTTGACGCCCATGCCGACGATCGATGCCGTCGCCAGGCCGCCTCCGCTGAACAGGTCGAGCAGGCCAAGCAGCTGGTTCGTGTTGAACAGGTCGGCCAGCCGAGTCGAGTCCACGTTGGGAACCGGGACGTTGGTCAGCACCCGGAAGATCAGCAGGATCCCCAGCGTGAACAGGATCTTGCGCCGGATATCCGGCGCGCGGAAGGCGGTGACGGCGGACTCGATCACCTAGGACTCGCTTTCGCTCACGGTATCGGTGGCCGGCTCGTCCGTGGACTCGGCGGCCGCGGGTTCGGTGGTCGTGTCGGCTGCCGCGCTGGTGGCGCCATCGGCCTCGACAGCGTCTGCCGATTCGGCGTCCTCCTCGACCGGATCGCCCTCCGGCCAGCTGATGCGCTGGGCGGTGCTGCCGGCCGCAGCCAGCTTGTCGAGCGCGACCCGACTGAAGGCGTGCGCGTGCACGGTCACGCCCTTGGGGGCGTCCCCGTTGCCCAGGATCTTGAGCGGCAGCTTCGTATCGCGAAGGAGCCCGTCGTGGACGAGCGCGTCCGGGGTGATGAGGGTGCCCTTCTCCGCCTCGGCGATCTTCGCCAGGTTGACCGGGGCGTACTCGACCCGGAAGCGGTTCTTGAACCCGTGCAGCTTCGGGGTGCGGACGTGGAGCGGGGTCTGGCCGCCCTCGAACCAGGCGGGGATCCCGCCGCCGGCACGGGACTTCTGTCCCTTGGTGCCGCGACCGGCGGTCTTCCCGCGGCCCGATCCGTGCCCGCGTCCCACGCGCCGCGGCGGCTTGTGGGAGCCCGGAGCCGGGTGGAGGTCGTGGAGCTTCATGACGTCCCCGCGTTCCCTTCTGTGGCCGGCTCCTCCACCTCGAGGAGAAACGCGACCCGCCGGATCATCCCGCGGCTGACGGGGTTGTCCGGGATCTGAACTGTCTGGTTGAGCCGATGCAGGCCGAGCGCCCGGATGGTGCCCCGCGCACCGGCCCTGTGGCCGATGGTGGAGTGGATCCAGGTGACCCGGAGCATGGCGGTGTCGCCTCCCTTATCGGCCACGGCCGCCTCCCTGCCCGAAGACGGGAGCCGGTCGCTCGATCACCTCGTGTGGCTTACGGGCCGCCTCGGCGCCACGCTTGCCCAGCAGCTCCTCAGCGGTCTTGCCACGGTTGCCGGCGATGTGGTCCGCCGACCGCAGCGCGGTGAGCCCCACGATCGTGGCGCGGACGACGTTGACCGGGTTCGTGCTGCCCATGGTCTTGGAAAGCAGGTCGCGGATGCCGGCCATCTCGACGACGGACCGCACCGAGCCGCCGGCGATCACGCCGGTGCCGGCCGCGGCAGGCTTGAGCATCACGCTCGAGGCCCCGAAATGGCGGTTCACCTCGTGGGGAATGGTGGCTCCCACCAGCGGCACCCGGACCAGGTGCTTCTTGGCGTCCTCGACGCCTTTGCGAATCGCCTCGGGCACCTCGCCGGCCTTGCCGAGCCCGGCACCCACGACGCCGTTGCCGTCGCCCACGACCACCACGGCGCTGAAGCTGAAGCGACGACCGCCCTTCACGACCTTCGCGACGCGGTTGATCTGGACGACCTTCTCGTCCAGGTTGAGCTTGGACGGGTCAATTCTTGCCATACGTTCCTCCGCCCTACAGGTCGAGGCCGCCCTCGCGGGCGCCCTCGGCGAGCGAGCGAACCCGCCCGTGGTACTGGTAGCCGCCGCGATCGAGGACGACCGCGCTCACCCCGGCCGCCTTCGCGCGCTCCGCGACCGCCTTGCCGACCGCGTGTGCGACGTCGGTCTTGCGGGAGCCCACGGCGAGTTCGGGCTCCCGTGAGGATGCCGCGGCGAGCGTGCGCCCGGTAGTGTCGTCCACCACCTGGGCATAGATGTACTTCGCGCTCCGGAAGACCGAGAGGCGCGGCCGCTCGGGCGTCCCGGCCAGCGTGAGCCGGATCCGGTCGTGTCGCTTGCGGCGCAGGGCGCCGCGTGCGGGCTTGGTGATCATGGTGCTATGCGCCTCCCACCTTGCCGGCCTTGCCGGCCTTGCGGAGGATCTGCTCCCCGGCGTACCGGATCCCCTTGCCCTTGTACGGCTCGGGCTTGCGGCGCGAGCGGATGTCCGCGGCCACCTGGCCGACGAGCTCCTTGTCGGCGCCGATGACCGACAGCCGAGTGGGGGTCTCGAGCGAGAACCGGATCCCCTCCGGGGGCGTCACCTCCACCGGGTGGGAGTAGCCGAGCGCCAGGACGAGCTTCTCGCCCTGGAGCTGGGCGCGGTAGCCCACGCCGGAGATCTCGAGGTTCTTCGTGAACCCGGTGGTCACACCGGTCACCATGTTGGCGACCAGGGTCCTGGTGAGGCCGTGGAGGGCCCGATGGCGCGGCTCATCGCTGGGGCGCACCACGCGCAGCGTCCCGTCGTCGCGCTCGATGGTCATCTCGCGGTGCAGCGTTCGCTCCAGCGTGCCCAGCGGTCCCTTCACCGTGAGGTGGTTGCCCTGCTGGGTGATCTCCACGCCTGCGGGGACGGGGATCGGCATGCGACCGATTCGTGACATGGCTCGCTCCCCTACCAGACGTAGCACAACACCTCGCCGCCGAGATTCAGCTTCCGGGCCTGCGACCCGGTCATGATCCCGCGGGAGGTCGAAAGGATGGCCAGCCCGAGCCCGCCCAGGACGCGCGGGATCTCGGTCTTGCGCGCATAGACGCGCAAGCCTGGCTTGCTGATGCGCTTGAGGCCCGACACCACCGGCGTGCGACCCTCGACGTACTTCAGGCGCACGGAGAGCATCTCCTGCACGCCCTCGGTCGCGGTGTCCCACGACTCGATGAAGCCCTCCTCGGTCAGGATGCGCGCGATCTCGCGCTTCACCTTCGACGAGGGGAGCGTCAGGTCCTTGTGCCGCGCTGAACTGGCGTTGCGAATCCGCGTCAGCATGTCGGCGATCGGATCGGATGTGTTCGTCATTCTCTTCTTGTCACTCCTCGGCGGTGGTTCGCGTCACGCTCGCGCGTGGGAGGCGCCTTCCGCTGATGTGGCCGCTCGCGGCGGCCGTCGACATCGGCCTGGTGCTACCAGCTCGACTTGGTGACTCCCGGCAGGAACCCCTCGAGGGCCCGCTCCCGGAAGCAGATGCGGCACATCCCGAAGCGGCGCATGTAGCCGCGCGGTCGCCCGCAGATGGAGCAGCGATTGTGCTGCTGTGCGGAGAACCGTGGCGTGCGCTGTGCCTTCGCGATCATTGACTTCTTTGCCATGCGGCTGGTCCGAATCCTTCCTCTTGCCCTGTGCGGCGCGATCAGGCGCCCTGGAACGGCATGCCCATCAACTGGAGGAGCTTGCGGCCCTCCTCGTCGGTGCGGGCGGTGGTCACGATGCTCACCTCGAGCCCGCGCAGCCGGTCGATGGCGTCGTAGTCGATCTCCGGGTAGACGAGCTGCTCCCGCAGGCCCAGGCTGAAGTTGCCACGGCCGTCGAAGGAGCGGGTGGGGATGCCGCGGAAGTCGCGGATGCGGGGCAGCGCCAGGTTGAGCGTCCGCTCCAGGAAGTCGTACATCCGCTGGCCCCGGAGCGTCACCTTGGCCCCGATGGGCATCCCGGTCCGCAGCCGGAACTGCGCGATCGAGCGGCGTGCCCGGGTCACGATGGGCTTCTGGCCGGTGATGATCGCCAGGTCCCCCACCGCGGCGTCGATCGCCTTGGCATTCAGGATCGCCTCGCCCAGGCCGATGTTCACGATCACCTTGTCCACGCGCGGAATCTGCATGGGGTTTGCGTAGTTGAACTCCCGCTGCAGCGCGGGGACCACCTCGTCGTGGTAGCGCTGTCGCAGCCCGGCGTAGACCGGTCGGCCGTACGACGGTCGAGACTTCGCGGCGGCGCCGTCTGACGCCTTCGCCGACGTGGCGGCCTTGGTCGGGGCGGCTGCCTTGGTCGGGGCGGCTGCCTTGGTCGGGGCGGCTGCCTTGGCAGCTGCCTTCTTCGCGGCTGCCGGCTTGCCCGCGCGCGACCCTGCCTTGGCGGCAGGCTTGGCGTCGGCCTTGGGTGCGCGGGCGCGCGGCGTCTTGGCGTCGGGGCTCACTTGAGCACCTCCATCTGCTCACCGCAGTTCCTGCACACACGAACGCGACGCTTGAGATCGCCCTCGACATGCGCGTGCGCCACCCGGGTCGGCTTCTCGCAGCTCGGGCAGATCACCATCACGTTGCTGATGTGCAATGGAACGGGAATGTCCAAGATGCCCGCCTGCTGGGTCTGGCTTCGGGGACGCATGTGCTTCTTGGCCATGTTCACGCCGGGGACGACCACGCCGAGCCCACGCTTGATGCGCTCGACACGGTCGACCGTCCCGCGCTTGCCACGGTCCTTGCCTGCGATGACCAGCACCGTGTCGCCCTTCTTCACGTTCGCCATCTAGAGGACCTCCGGGGCGAGCGACACGATCTTCATGTAGTTGCGCTCGCGGAGCTCCCGCGCCACCGGACCAAAGATCCGGGTCCCACGCGGGTTGCCCTGGGGGGTGATGAGGACGGCCGCGTTCTCGTCGAAGCGGATGTGGCTCCCATCGGGACGCCCATACTCCTTCGCGGTGCGCACGATGACCGCGCGCACGACGTCGCCCTTCTTGACACCCGAATTGGGAAGCGCCTGCTTGACGCTGCCGACGATGACGTCTCCGACCTCGGCCGAATCGCTGCCCGATCGGCCCAGGACGGTGATGCACATCAGCGTCCGCGCACCGGTGTTGTCGGCGACGCGCAGCCTGGTGTACTGACGGATCATCTAGCCCACCAGCTCCTCGTTGGAGCCACGCGCCACGACCTGCACCACCGTCCAGCGCTTGTCGCGGGAGAGCGGGCGGCTCTCCTCGATGCGCACGGTGTCGCCGACCCGGGCGGTGTTCTCCTCGTCGTGAGCCTTGAACTTGCTCGAGAGGCGCACGACCCGCTTGTAGATCGGGTGCCGCCGGAGCCGTTCCACGCTCACGACCACCGTCTTGTCCATCTTGTCGGACACCACGCGCCCGACCTTCGTTCTTCGCTTGCCCTGCATCAGCTGGCCTTCTCCACGCCGTCCGCGTCAGCCGCGTGTCGGCGCTCGGTCATCACCGTCAGGATGCGGGCGATCCGCTTGCGCGTCGCCGGCAGCCTGCTGTAGTTCTTCTCCTGGCGTGTGGCGAGATCGAACCGGATCTTCCACAGCTCCTGCTTGGCATCGAGCAGCTGCGCCTCCAGGTCGGCGTCAGAGAGAGCCCGGATCTCACTGATGTCCATGCTCGAAGCCCTCCTTGACGACGAACTTCGTCGAGATCGGCAGCTTGTGGCTCGCCAGCCGCATCGCTTCACGGGCGATGGGCTCCGGTACGCCGGCCATCTCGAACATCACCCGCCCGGGCTTGACGACCGCGACCCAGTGGTCGGGAGCGCCCTTCCCGGAGCCCATGCGGACCTCGGCAGGCTTCTTGGTGACCGGCTTGTCGGGAAAGACCCGGATCCAGATCCGGCCGCCACGCTTGACGTGGTGCGTCATCGCTCGCCGCGCCGCTTCGATCTGACGGCTGGTCAGCCAGCAGACCTCCTCGGCCATCAGGCCGTAGTCACCGAAGCTGACCTGGGTCCCACCCTTGGCCAGGCCGGCCCGACGGCCGCGCTGGACCTTGCGGTGCTTGACGCGCTTTGGCATCAGCATCGGATCAGGCCTCCTCGGCCGGCTTCGCCGGCTCCTTGCTGGGTGGCGCCGCCGACTCCGCGGGCGCCGGAGCGCTCGGCTCGGATCCGGCTGCCACCGGCGCTGGCGCTGCCTGTGCGGTGGAGCCGCCCCGGCCGCGACCACCGCGCGGACGTCGCTGCTCGCGAGGCTCCGTGCGGGCCAGGCCCGGGCGGTCCCCCAGCTGCTCGCCGCGATAGATCCAGGCCTTGACGCCGATGCGCCCGTAGGTGGTCCGCGCGTGGACCATGCCGTAGCTGATGTCCGCGCGCAGCGTCCCGAGCGGGATCCGGCCTTCGCGGTCCCACTCCGTGCGGCTCATCTCCGAGCCGCCGAGGCGACCGGAGACCTGCACCTTGACGCCCTTGGCGCCGGCCTTGATCGAGCGCTGGATCGCCTGCTTGATCGCCTTGCGGAAGGCAATGCGTCGCTCGAGCTGGCCGGCCACGTTCTGGGCGACCAGCACGGCGTCGAGCTCCGGCTGCAGGATCTCCTTGATCTCGAGCTTGACCTTCTTGTCGGTCAGCTTGCCGACGTTCGTGCGCAGCGCCTCGACGTTCGCGCCACCCTTACCGATCACGATCCCCGGCTTGGCGGAGTGCACGGTAACCGTGACGTGGTTGATGCCCCGCTCGATCTCGACGTGGCTGACGCTTGCGTTCGACAGCTGCTTCGCGACGAGCTGCCGGATCCGCATGTCCTCCTGCAGCAGGCTGGCGTAGTCGCGATCCGCGTACCACTTGGCCAGCCACGGCTTGATCACACCGATCCGGAAGCCGTACGGGTGAACCTTGTGACCCATCAGGCCTCCTTGTCAGCCACGGCGACGGTGATGTGGCTGGTGCGCTTCAGTATCTGGAAGGTCCGGCCCTGCGCCCGCGGCCGATACCGCTTGAGCGTCGGTCCGTCGTCCGCCACGGCCCGTGCGACGACGAGCTCATCGGCAGACAGGTTGAAGTTGTTCTCCGCGTTGGCGGTCGCGCTCTTGAGCACCTTCGCCACGTCGCGCGCGGCGGCGTTGGGAAGGAATCGCAGGATGGCTGCCGCCTCCTCCACGGGCTTGCCCGTGATGAGCTCGGTCACCAGGCGCACCTTGCGCGGGCTGAGCCGGACGTAGCGGGCGGTTGCGGTCACTTGCATCGGCTCGCTCCTACTTCAGCGCCGACGAGCGCTCGGTGGCCTTGCCGTGGCCACGGTAGGTGCGCGTGGGCGCGAACTCGCCGAGCCGATGCCCGACCATGTTCTCGGTGACGAAGACCGGCACGTGCCGGCGCCCATCGTGGACGGCGATGGTGTGCCCGATCATCTGCGGGAAGATCACGCTCGCCCGCGACCAGGTCTTGAGCACCTTGCGCTCGTTGCGCTTGTTCATGTCGTCGATGCGGCCGAGCAGGCGCGCGTCGACGAACGGTCCCTTCTTGACGGAACGACTCATCGCGCTCTCCTAACCCCGTCCGTACCGACGTCGGACGATCATCTTGTTGCTCGCCTTGGCCTTGGCCCGGGTCCGCAGACCCATGGCCGGCTTGCCCCACGGGGTCTTGGGCGGCATCCCGATCGAGGACTTGCCCTCGCCACCGCCGTGCGGATGGTCGCGCGGGTTCATGGCCGAGCCCCGCACTTCCGGCCGACGGCCCATGTGCCGCGCCCGGCCGGCCTTGCCGATGTTCTGGTTTCCGTGGTCGAGGTTGCTCACCTGGCCGATGGTCGCCATGCACACCGCGCGCACGCGGCGCACCTCGCCGGACGGGAGCCGGACGGTGGCGTGGTCCCCCTCCTTGGCGAGCAGCTGCGCGCTGCCTCCCGCGGAACGCACGATCTGGCCCCCACGGCCGGCGACCAGCTCGATGTTGTGAATCTGGGTGCCCAGCGGAATCCGCGAGAGCGGCAGGGCGTTGCCCGGCAGCGCTTCGGCCTCCGGGCCTGACATCACGACGCTGCCGACCCCCAGGCCATGCGGCAGGAGCATGTAGCGCTTCTCGCCGTCGGCGTAGTGGAGCAGCGCAATCCGCGCCGACCGGTTCGGGTCGTACTCGACCGTGGCGATCCGCGCCGGCACGCCGGGCTTGTCGCGCTTCCAGTCGATCACCCGGTACAGCCGCTTGTGGCCGCTCCCCTGGTGGCGGACCGTGATCCGGCCCTGGCGGTTGCGCCCGGCATGCTGCTGCAGCCGCTCGGTGAGCGGCTTGTGCGGCGCGTCGGTGGTGATCTCCTCGAACGTCGAGCGCGTCATCTGGCGACGGCCCGGGCTCGTGGGTCGGTAGCTGCGAAGTGGCATCTCAGACGGCCTCGAAGAGCTCGATCTTCTGGCCGGGGGCGATCGTCACGATCGCTTTCCGCCAGCCGGGAATCATGCCCGGAGTGCGCCGTCCGCGGCGCTTCTCCTTGGGCTTCACGGTCAAGACCCGGACACCGAGGACGTCGACCTTGAACTCGGCTTCGACGGCGGCCTTGATCTGGAACTTGTTCGCGTCGCGCGCGACCACGAACGTGTAGTTGTTGCGCTCGGTCTCGGCGACGCTCTTCTCGCTGATCACCGGGCGGATCAGGATGTCGTGCACGATATTGGTCACGCGTACACCTCGGTGGCCCGTGTCAGGGCGTCGTGGGTGAAGACGATGGTGTCGGCCTCCAGCAGATCGACCACGTTGAGGCTGTCGGCCAGGAGCACCCGCACCTCGCGCAGGTTTGCGCAGGAGCGTTCCACCGCGGCGTCGCGGGCGGGCAGCACCAGGAGGACCTTGCCCTCGGCCTTCCATGCGTCGAGAAGCTCGATGAAGGCACGGGTCTTGGGCTCGTCGAGGGCGATCGCTTCGACGACGCGCAGCGCCCCGTCGACCTGCTTCGCCGAGAGGACGCCGCTGAGTGCCGCGCGCCGCATCTTGGCGGGCATCTTCGAGTCGTAGTGGCGCGGGTGCGGTCCGAACACGACGCCGCCACCCCGCCAGTGCGGGGCCGACCGGCTCCCCTGCCGCGCGCGGCCGGTGCCCTTCTGGCGCCACGGTTTCCGGCCACCGCCGGTGACCATGGCCCGTGTCTGGGTCGCGGCCGTCCCGAGGCGCCCCTGCGCCTGCTGTCGCACCACGGCCTGGTGAATGAGCGCCTCGTTCACCGGCGCGCCGAAGAGCGAGTCGGCGAGCTCCACGGAGCCGGCCTCCTTTCCCTTCGCATTGATGATCTTGGTCTGCGGCATCGTCACTTCGCCTTCTGCACCAGCAGCAGGCCGTTGCGCGCCCCGGGGACCGCACCCTTCACCAGGATCAGGTTCCGATCGGGATCGACCCGCACGACCTTGAGCTTCTTGACGGTGACCCTCTCGTCACCCATGTGTCCGGACATCTTCGTGTTGAGGAAGACACGGCCCGGCGTGGTGCCGGCGCCCACCGAACCGGGCTGTCGGTAGTTGTTGGATCCGTGGGTCTTGGGACCGCGCTTGAAGTGGTGCCGCGCGATGGTGCCCGTGAATCCCTTGCCCTTGCTCGTGCCCGTCACGTCGACCAGCTCGCCGGCCTCGAAGAGCGAGACGTCGAGCTGCTGCCCGACTTCGTAGTCCCCCGGGGCGTCGAGGCGGAACTCGGAGACGCGGCGGGGCCTCGCCGCATCCTTGTCAAGGTGCTTGAACTGGCCGGCAACCGGTCGCGTCACCTTCTTGGCGGTGCCGGCCACCAGCTGGAGGGCGGCATAGCCGTCCCGCTCCGGGGTCCGGAGCCGAGCCACGGTGTTCGGGGTCGCCTCGATGACGCTCACCGGGACGACCGTGCCGTCCTCGGTGAAGATTCGCGTCATGCCGAGCTTTCGCCCGATGATTCCTGCCGGCACTGTCTGTGCTTCCTCCTGATGGCGGATGGGCGGGCGACGCACGAAAGGCGTCGCCCGTGCATCACATCTTGATCTCGATATCCACGCCGGCCGCCAGCGACAGCCGCATCAGCGCGTCGACCGTCTTGGTGGACGGGTCGATGATGTCGATCAGGCGCTTGTGCGTCCGGATCTCGAACTGCTCCCGACCATCCTTGTGGGCGAACGGCCCGCGGATGACGGTGTACTTCTCGATCCGGGTCGGCAGCGGGACGGGTCCCGCCACGTCGGCACCGGTTCGCTGCGCCGTCTCCACGATCTGCTCGGCCGACTGGTCGAGCAGCTTGTGGTCGTACGCCTTGAGCCGGATGCGGATGCGCTGCTTGGCCATGGTCAGGCGTTCAGATCCGTGATCACGCCGGCGCCGACGGTATGGCCGCCCTCGCGGATCGCGAAGTGCTGGCCCTGCTCGATGGCGATCGGCGTGATGAGCTCCACGTCGATGTTCACGTTGTCGCCGGGCATGATCATCTCGACCCCGGCCGGCAGCGCAATGGAGCCCGTGATATCGGTGGTCCGCAGGTAGAACTGCGGCCGATAGCCGGTGTAGAACGGCGTGTGCCGGCCACCTTCCTCCTTGGTGAGGACAAGCACCTCGGCCTTGAACTTGGTGCCGGGCTTCACGCTGTTCGGCTTGGCGAGCACCTGGCCGCGCTCGATCTCGTCGCGCTCGATGCCGCGCAGGAGAAGGCCGACGTTGTCACCCGCCTGGCCCTCGTCGAGCGTCTTCTTGAACATCTCGACGCCGGTGACCACCAGCTGGCGGCTCTTGGCATGGATGCCGACCTGCTCGACCGTGTCCCCGGTGTGCACCACACCGCGCTCGATCCGGCCGGTCGCCACCGTCCCGCGGCCCTTGATGCCGAAGACGTCCTCGATGGGCATCAGGAACGGCTTGTCGACGTCGCGGACGGGAGTCGGGATGTACGAGTCGACCGCTTCCATCAGCTCCTTGATCGAGGCGTACTCGGGAGCGTCCTGATCGGTGCTCGAGGTCTCCAGCGCCTGGAGCGCGGAGCCGCGGATGACGGGGATGTCGTCACCGGGGAACTCGTACTTGCTGAGGAGCTCGCGCACCTCCATCTCGACGAGATCGACGAGCATCTCGTCGTCGACCATGTCCACCTTGTTGAGGTAGACGACCAGCGCCGGCACCTCGACCTGGCGGGCCAGGATGATGTGCTCGCGAGTCTGGGGCATGGGACCGTCGGCGGCGGACACGACCAGGATCGCGCCGTCCATCTGGGCCGCGCCGGTGATCATGTTCTTGATGTAGTCCGCGTGACCGGGGCAGTCGACGTGCGCGTAGTGGCGGTTCGCCGTCGAGTACTCGACGTGGGCGATCGCGATGGTGATACCGCGCTGGCGCTCCTCGGGGGCGTTGTCGATCGAGTCGAAGGCGCGGAAGTCGGCGCCGCCGGACAGTGCCAGGTACTTGGTGATCGCCGCCGTCAGGGTCGTCTTGCCGTGGTCGACGTGACCAATGGTGCCCACGTTCACGTGCGGCTTGCTGCGGTCGAACTTCTGCTTGGCCATGGATGCTTCCTTCGTGGCTCCTTGTTGTCGCTAGCTCTTGGACTTCGCGATCAGCTCGTTGGCGATGCTGCTCGGGACCTGGGTATACCGGGCGAACTCCATGGAGTACACCGCCCGACCCTGCGTCATGCTGCGCAGCTCGGTGGCATAGCCGAACATCTCGGCGAGCGGGACCAGCGCACGGATGACACGTGACGTCCCGCGCTCGTCGATCCCCTCGATGTGCCCCCGCTTGCTGTTGAGATTGCCGATGACGTCGCCCATGAACTCCTCGGGCGTGGTCACCTCGACCTTCATCACCGGCTCCAGGATGACCGGACCGGCCTTCTGGACGCCCGCCTTGGCGGCCATGCTGCCGGCGATCTTGAAGGCCATCTCGGATGAGTCGACCTCGTGGTACGAACCGTCCACGAGCGACACCTTGACGTCGATCAGCGGGTACCCGGCGATCACGCCGCCGGCGAACGCGTCGCGGATGCCCTCGTCGACGGCCTTCCAGTACTCGCGCGGGACCGAGCCGCCGACGATCTTGCTCTCGAAGACGTAGCCGGCCCCTCGCTCGAGGGGTTCCAGGGTGATCACGGCATGGCCGTACTGGCCCTTGCCGCCGGTCTGCCGCACGAAGCGTCCCTCGGAGCGGGTCTCCTTGCGGATCGCCTCGCGGTATGACACCTGCGGGCGGCCGACGTTGGCATGGACCTTGAACTCCCGCATCATGCGGTCGACGATCACCTCCAGGTGGAGCTCGCCCATGCCCGCGATACGGGTCTGGCTGCTCTCCTGGTCGGTGCTGACCCGGAAGGTCGGGTCCTCCTCCGCGAGACGCTGGAGGGCGAGCGCCATCTTGTCCTGGTCCGCCTTGGTCTTGGGCTCGACCGCCAGCTCGATGACCGGCTCCGGGAAGGTGATCGACTCGAGCACGATGGGCTTGGCCTCATCGCACAGCGTGTCGCCGGTGAACGTGTTCTTGAGGCCCACCGCCGCGGCGATGTCGCCGGCGCTGACCTGGTCGATCTCCTCGCGGTGGTTGGCGTGGAGCTGGAGCAGGCGCCCGATCCGCTCCTTGTTGCCCTTCGACGAGTTGTAGATGTACGACCCGGTCTTCAGCGTCCCGGAGTAGACCCGGAAGAAGGCGAGCTTGCCGACGTACGGGTCCGCGGCGATCTTGAAGGCGAGCGCTGCGAACGGCTCGTTCGGATCCGTGTGCCGCACCGTGTCGTCGCCACTGCGCGGATCCTTGCCGTGGACGGGCGGGACGTCGAGCGGGCTGGGCAGGAAGTCGAGGACGGCGTCGAGCATTGGCCGGACACCCTTGTTCTTCAGCGCCGATCCGCACAGGACCGGCACGATCCGGTAGGCGAGGGTCGCGTCGCGGAGGACGGGCATCATCCGATCGGCAGAGACCTCCTCGCCCTCGAGGTAGCTGTGCGCGATCCCGTCGTCGAGGTCGGCCAGCGCCTCCACCAGCTTCTCGCGCCCGCTCGCTGCATCGGCTGCCAGCTCGGCGGGAATCTCGCCCACCTCGAATTGATCGTCCAGGTCGTCGCCGTAGGTGATCGCCTTCATGTTGATGAGGTCGACCACGCCGCGGAACTTGTCCTCCGCGCCGATCGGCAGCTGGAGCGGCACCGCGTTGGCGCCCAGGCGGTCCTTGATCATCTCGACCACATGCCAGAAGTCGGCGCCGGTCCTGTCGAGCTTGTTGACGAAGCACAGACGCGGGACCTCGTACTTGTCCGCCTGGCGCCATACCGTCTCCGACTGGGGCTCGACTCCGGCCACGCCGTCGAAGACGACGACCGCGCCGTCGAGCACCCGCAGGCTGCGCTCGACCTCAACCGTGAAATCCACGTGGCCGGGCGTGTCAATCAGGTTGATTCGATGATCCTTCCAGAAGCAGGTCGTCGCCGCGGCGGTGATGGTGATACCCCGCTCCTGCTCCTGCTCCATCCAGTCCATCGTCGCGGCGCCTTCGTGCACCTCGCCGATCTTGTAGATCTTCTTGGTGTAGAACAGCACTCGCTCGGACACCGTCGTCTTGCCCGCGTCGATGTGCGCAATGATCCCGATGTTCCGGGTGCGCTCGAGCGGGATGCGGACGCTTGTGCTGCTGGGCCGCCCAGCGGCCTGGGTCATGGTCACCTGCCTACCACTTGAAGTGGCTGAAGGCCCGGTTGGCCTCCGCCATCCGGTGCGTGTCCTCGCGGCGCTTCACCGCAGCACCGACGCCGTTGCTGGCGTCCATGAACTCGGCGGAGAGCTTGTCCGCCATGCTGCGTCCGGTGCGCTTGCGCGCGGCCTCGATGAGCCAGCGCATGCCCAGCGAGACACGGCGGTCCGCCCGGACCTCGACGGGGATCTGGTACGTGGAGCCGCCGACGCGCTTGGGCTTGACCTCGATCAGGGGCATGGTGTTGCGCAGCGCGAGCTCCATGACCTCGACCCCGGAGCGCCCGGTCTGCTTCTCGCAGCGCGCGATAGCGTCCTCGAGGATCCGAGCGGCGAGCTGGCGCTTGCCGCCGTGCATCAGCTTGTTCGTGAGCTGGCTCATGGTCAGCGCGGTGCCGACCAGCTGCTCCTCGTACTTGGTCTTGCGCGCGATGGTGGGACGACGGGGCATGGTCTAGCCCTTCCCCGGGGCCTTGGCGCCGTACTTCGAGCGGCTCTGCTTACGGTCCCGCACGCCGGCAGCGTCCAGCGTGCCGCGCACGATGTGGTACTTCACGGCGGGCAGGTCCTTGACCCGGCCGCCGCGAACGAGAACGACGGAGTGCTCCTGGAGGTTGTGCCCGACGCCGGGGATGTAGGCGGTGACCTCCATCTGGTTCGTCAGGCGGACGCGGGCGACCTTCCGAAGCGCCGAGTTCGGCTTCTTCGGGGTGCGCGTCATCACCTGGAGACAGACCCCGCGACGCTGCGGCGCGCCACGACCCTCGGAGGTGGTCTGCTTCAGCGTGTTGAAGGTCCGCCGCAGGGCGGGCGCCTTCACCTTCTTGATTGCCGGCTTGCGGCCCTTGCGGACCAGCTGGCTGATCGTTGGCAACGAGAACCTCGCGTTCGACCTGTATGCAGCAACTTCGTGGCGATTTCCGCCCCCGCGACGAGCGCACGGATCCCGGGGATTCCGAGCGGTGGACTCTGCTCAACGGAGGGTGCCCGGAAGGGCACACACGAAGGCGCCCCGCAGGCGGGACACCGAAGGCGGAGTATACGGGTCGCCGCGAGCGAGTGTCAACCGAGCGGGCGGGCGGCGGGCAGTGGTCTGCGCGGCAGACGACGATGTCCAGGTCGCTCTGGGGGCGAAGACCACCGGTCGTCGCCGAGCCGTAGAGGTAGATGCCCAGCACCGCGTGGCCCAGCGTCGCCCGCAGCGTGTCTGCGATCGCCTTCGCCTGCTCGGCGAGCTCGGGATCGGACGCCATGGGTCCACCTCGTTCGGCAACGCCGACGAGGGACGAGCTCGCGGCCCGTCCCTCGTCGATCGCGTTGCGGCGGGGCGCCTACTTCTTGGCCGGCGTAGCCTCGCCCTCGTCGGACTCTGCCTTGAGCTCGTCGAAGACCTGCTCCTCGACCTCCGCCTCGATGGCCGGGTCGTCGCCGGCGTCCATCAGCTCGGAGACGGACTCGCCCGCCTCGACGGCGGCCGCCTCGGCCTCCTCGACCTGGATCTCGCCGTCGCCATCGGCGTCGACGTCGCCGGTCAGGAAGCTCATGGCCGCCTCGCGCTCGCGGAGCGCCTCGGCCTCCTCCGGCGGGAGCTCGCGCGATCGCGCCGCTGCCAGGGCCCGTGCCTCGGCGCCCGTCCCGGCCGGGATGAGCTTGCCGATGATCACGTTCTCCTTGAGGCCCAGCAGGTGGTCCTTGGCACCATTGATGGCGGCCTCGGTCAGCACCCGCGTCGTCTCCTGGAAGGAGGCGGCGGCCAGGAAGGAGCTCGTGTTCAGGCTGGCCTTGGTGACGCCCAGCAGGACCGTCTGCGCCGTGGCGGGCTCACCGCCCTCGGCCAGGATCCGGTTGTTCGTCTCCTCGAACTCGAAGCGGTCGATCAGCTCGGACGGCAGCAGCTCCGTGTCACCGGGGCTGTCCACGGTGACCTTGCGCAGCATCTGCCGGACGATGATCTCGACGTGCTTGTCGTTGATCGTCACGCCCTGGGAGCGGTACACCTTCTGGACCTCGGCCACCAGGAAGCGCTGGACGGTGTCCACGCCCTTGATGGCGAGCAGGTCCTTGGGGTTGAGCGATCCCTCGGTGATCGGATCGCCGGCGGTGACCTCGTCGCCGTTGTCCACCCGCAGGCGCGCGAAGTGCGGCACCGGGTACTCGCGGGTGTCGACCTCCTCCGAGTGCAGGGTGAGGGTGTTGCCCTTCTTCGTGATCCGGCCCGTCGCCGGCGCCTTCACCTCCGAGCGCTCGCCATCGGCCTCCATGGCGGCGAGCACCTGGCCCTCCGTCACCTCGTCGCCGTTCGACACGAGGATCTCGTGCTGGGGCGTGAGCTTGATCGGCGTGGTGTAGGCGTCACGATGGGTGATCACCACCCGGATCGACTCATCGGCACCGTGGACGACCTCCACGGTCCCGTCGATCTCGGTCATGATCGCCTGGCCCTTGGGGATCCGCGCCTCGAAGAGCTCCTCGACGCGCGGCAGGCCCTGGGTAATGTCCTCACCGGCGACGCCGCCGGTGTGGAAGGTCCGCATGGTGAGCTGGGTGCCGGGCTCCCCGATGGACTGCGCGGCGATGATCCCCACCGCCTGGCCCAGCCGCACCAGGTCGCCGGTGGCCAGGTCACGCCCGTAGCACATCCGGCACACGCCGTGGCGCGCCTGGCAGGTCAGCGGAGAGCGGACGCTCACGCGATCCACCCCCGAGGTCAGGATCGCCTCGACCCCGCGCTCATCGATTTCGTCGTTGCGGGCGACCAGGAGCTCCCCGGTCTTCTCGTCGACGACGTCGAGCGCCGCCATGCGACCGATCAGCCGGTCGCCGAACGGCTCCGGGATGTGCTCGGACTCCTCCGCCGTGATCCAGGTGCCCAGGTCCGTCCCGCAGTCGTCCTCGCGGGTGATCACGTCCTGCGCCACGTCCACCAGACGCCGGGTCAGGTACCCGGAATCCGCGGTGCGCAGCGCGGTGTCGGCGAGGCCCTTGCGGGCACCGTGGCTCGAGATGAAGTACTCGAGCACGCTCATCCCCTCGCGGAGGTTCGACTTGATGGGCAGGTCGATGATGCGGCCCGACGGGTCCGCCATCAGGCCGCGCATGCCGGCCAGCTGGTGGACCTGGGTCACGTTTCCGCGCGCGCCGGAATGGGTGATCATCCAGACCGACCCATCCCGGTCGAGGCCGTCGAGCATCTCGCTCGTCACCAGGTCGGTCGTCCCGCGCCAGACCTCCACGGTCTGGGCGTAGCGCTCGTCCTCGGTGATGAACCCGCGGCGGAACTCGCGCTCGATCTCGGTGACCCGCGTATCGGCGTCCTCGAGGATCTGCTTCTTGCGCACCGGGATCGCCACGTCGTCGATGCCGATGGTGATGCCGGCCAGCGTCGCGTAGTGGAAGCCGACCGACTTGATGCCGTCGACCAGGGCCGTCGTCGCCGACGGACCCAGGCGCCGGTGGCAGTCCGCGATGAGCGCCTTGAGCGCCTTGCGGTCCATGGTCTGGTTCAGGAAACGCAGCTGCTCGGGAAGGACCGTGTTGAACACGACCCGGCCCGGCGTGGTGGTCACCAGCGTCGGCGCCGAGCTCCCCGTCTCCAGGTCGCCGTCCCAGACCTGGGTCTCGACCCGGATCGGATCGTGCACGCCGACCGATCGCGCCTGCAGCGCCATGAAGACCTCGTTGTCATCCACGAAGGTCTTCAGCGACTCCTCGCCCTTCTCCTCCGCCTTGCCCTTGGCGCCACGCGCTCCCTTCGCGGAGCTGCGCGATGCCCTGGCCGGCTTGGTGCCGGGGTTGATCAGCTCCTCACCGCTGACGGTGAGGTAGTAGCAGCCCAGCACCATGTCGTGGGTCGGCGAGACCACCGGCGAGCCATCGGCCGCGGAGAGAAGGTTCTGGGTCGAGAGCATCAGCTCCTTCGCCTCCTTCTGGGCGGCCGATGAGAGCGGCACGTGGACCGCCATCTGGTCGCCGTCGAAGTCCGCGTTGAAGGCGAAGCAGACGAGCGGATGGATCTGGATCGCGGAGCCCTCGACGAGGACCGGCATGAAAGCCTGGATCCCCAGCCGGTGGAGCGTCGGCGCCCGGTTCAGGAGGACCGGGTGATCCTTGATCACCTCTTCGAGCACGTCCCAGACCTCGGGCCGGACGCGCTCGACGATGCGCTTGGCGCTCTTGATGTTGTGGGCGAATCCCTGCTCGACGAGCTGGCGCATGACGAACGGCTTGAACAGCTCGAGCGCCATCTTCTTGGGCAGCCCGCACTGGTGCAGCTTGAGCTCCGGGCCGACCACGATGACCGAGCGACCGGAGTAGTCCACGCGCTTGCCGAGCAGGTTCTGGCGGAACCGGCCCTGCTTGCCCTTGAGCATGTCCGACAGGCTCTTGAGCCGATGGTTGCCGGTGCCGGCAATGGCCCGGCCACGCCGGCCGTTGTCGATCAGCGCGTCGCAGGCCTCCTGGAGCATCCGCTTCTCGTTGCGGATGATGATCTCCGGGGCCTCGAGGTCCAGGAGCCGGGAGAGCCGGTTGTTGCGGTTGATCACCCGCCGGTACAGGTCGTTGAGGTCCGACGTCGCGAAGCGGCCACCGTCCAGCTGGACCATGGGCCGCAGGTCGGGCGGGATCACCGGCAGCGTGGTCAGGATCATCCACTCCGGGCGCGCCCCGGACTTGCGGAAGGCCTCGATCAGGCGCAGGCGCTTGATCGCCTTCTTCCGGCGCTGGCCGGAGGTCTGGCGCATCTCGACGTGCAGCCGCTGGGCCAGGTCGTCCATGTCGATCTGCTCGATGATCTTCTTCACTGCCTCGGCGCCCATGCCGGCGTCGAAGAGGCGGCCGTGCCGCTCCGTGTACGAGCGGTACTCGCTCTCGGTCAGGGTCTGCATGACCTTGACCGACTCGATCTGCTGCCGCTCGGTGCGGGCCCACAGGCGAGCCTCGTCGGTCTCGCGGGCAACCTCGCCACGCTCCGTGGCAAGCGCCTCGTCGATGCCGCCGGTCAGGTCGCCCAGCGCGGCGTCGCGCTTCTCCGCGGCCTGGGCCTTGGCCTCCTTGACCTCGCCGTCGAGCGCGTCGACCTCGCCCTGCACCCCCTTGCGCAGCGCGGCGAGCGCGTCCTTGGCGGCGTCGCCGGCCCGGCCGATCACCTCGCCGGTGGGCACGAAGACGATGTCCTCGGCGACGGTCTTGCCACCGGCCTTCACCGCCGCCTCGACCTCCTGCGCGGCCGTGGCCAGCTCCTCGGAGCGAGTCGCGAAGCGCTCGTCGTGGCGGCGGACATCGGCCTCGTAGGCGGACTCCACCTCGCTCTTCTTGTCGGCGACGGCGGCCTCGAGCTCGGCGCGCTTCTCGTCCACCACGCCCTGCGCGTTGGCGATCCGGCCCTGCATCTCCTCCTCGACGCGCGCCAGCGCCTTCTCGCGCTCGTGCTCGTCAACGCGAGTGACGACGTACATCGCGAAATACAGGATCCGCTCGAGGTTGCGCGGGCTGATGTCGAGCAGGATGCCCAGGCGCGACGGCGTGCCCTTGAAGTACCAGATATGGCTCACCGGGCTGGCGAGCTTGATGTGCCCCATCCGCTCCCGGCGCACCTTGCTGCGCGTCACCTCGACGCCGCACTTGTCGCAGATGATGCCCTTGTACCGGATCCGCTTGTACTTGCCGCAGTAGCACTCCCAGTCCTTGGTGGGACCAAAGATGCGCTCGTCGAAGAGGCCGTCCTTCTCCGGCTTGAGCGTGCGGTAGTTGATCGTCTCCGGCTTGGTGACCTCTCCGGAGGACCAGCCCTTGATCTGCTCGGGTGACGCGAGGCTGATGCGAATCGCGTCGAAGTTGTTGACTTCCAGCATGAGCGGCTTATGACTCCTGCGGCTGCTCGCCGCGTCTGGCGCGCTTGCCAGGGGTGACCGGGCCCCGGCACGGAATGGACTCCTGGTATGCGATGGCGGGTCGCGGCGCCGTCACGACGCCGCTCCCCCGACTACTCCTCAAATCCCTGGAGGTTGATCCCGCCCAGGTCCGGCAGCGGATAGCTCCCGGTGTCCTCGACGAAGCGGATCTCCTCCTCGTTCTCGTTCAGGATCTCCACCGACAGGCCGAGCGCCTGGAGCTCCTTGATGAGCACCTTGAACGACTCGGGCACCCCCGGCGACTGGATCTCCTCGCCCTTGACGATGGCCTCGTACGTCTGCACGCGGCCGACCACGTCGTCGGACTTCACGGTGAGGAGCTCCTGGAGGATGTTGGCTGCGCCGTACGCTTCGAGCGCCCAGACCTCCATCTCGCCGAAGCGCTGGCCGCCGAACTGCGCCTTGCCGCCCAGCGGCTGCTGGGTGATGAGGCTGTACGGGCCCGTGCTGCGGGCGTGGATCTTGTCCTCCACCAGGTGGTGGAGCTTGAGCATGTAGATGTAGCCGACCGTGACCCGGTGATCGAACGGCTCGCCGGTGCGCCCGTCCATCAGCTGCGTCTTGCCGTCTTCCGGCAGACCCGCAGCCGCGAGCTCGCCACGGATCCGCTCCTCGGTCGCCCCGTCGAAGACCGGGGTGGCCGCCTGCAGGCCCAGGACCTGCATGGCCCAGCCCAGGTGCGTCTCCAGGATCTGGCCGATGTTCATCCGCGAGGGGACGCCCAGCGGGTTGAGGACGATGTCGACCGGGGTGCCGTCCGGCATGAAGGGCATGTCCTCCATGGGGAGGATCTTGGCGATCACGCCCTTGTTGCCGTGGCGACCGGCCATCTTGTCGCCCACCGCGATCTTCCGCTTCTGGGCCACGCTGACGCGGACCAGGCGGTTGACGCCGGGCAGCAGCTCGTCGCCGCTCTCGCGGCTGAACTGCCGCACGTCGACCACGATCCCGCGCTCCCCGTGGGGCAGGCGCAGGGAGGAGTCCTTCACCTCGCGCGCCTTCTCGCCGAAGATCGCGCGAAGGAGCCGCTCCTCCGCGGTCAGCTCGGTCTCGCCCTTCGGCGTGATCTTGCCGACCAGGATGTCGCCGGGGGTGACCTCGGCGCCCTCGTAGATGATCCCGTCCTCGTCCAGGTTGTGCAGGCTCTCCTCGCCCACGTTCGGGATATCGCGCGTGATCTCCTCGGGGCCGAGCTTGGTGTCCCGGGCCTCGAGCTCGTGCTTCTCGATGTGGATGGAGGTGAACAGGTCGTCCTTGACGAGGCGCTCGCTGATGACGATGGCGTCCTCGTAGTTGCCGCCCTCCCACGGGAGGAAGGCGACCAGGATGTTCTGGCCAAGGGCCAGCTCGCCGTGGTCGGTGCTGCTCGAGTCGGCGAGCACCTGGTCCACCGCCACGCGGTCCCCGACGTCGACGATCGGCCGCTGGTTGATGCAGGTGCCCTGGTTCGAGCGCAGGAACTTCTTGAGCTGGTAGGTGTCGACCTCGTTCCCCTCGTCGCGCATGATCTGGATGGCGCCGGCGGTCACGCTGACCACCGTGCCGGCGCCCCTGGCCACCACCACCTGCTGCGAGTCGAACGCAGCGCGGAACTCGACCCCGGTGCCCACCACGGGCGCCTCCGGCTGGAGGAGCGGGACCGACTGCCGCATCATGTTCGAACCCATCAGGGCACGGTTCGCGTCGTCGTGCTCGAGGAACGGGATGAGGGAGGTCGCCACCGAGACGATCTGCTTTGGGCTGACGTCCATGTAGTCGACGCCCTCGGCCGGCTCGATCCGGAACTTGTCCCGGTAGCGGATCATGACCCGCTCCTCGGCGAAGTGCATCCCTTCGTCCAGGACCGCGTTGGCCTGGGCGATGTGGAACTTCTCCTCCGCGGCTGCGTCGAGGTACTCGATCTCATCGGTCACCAGCGGGCGGATGCGAACCGACCCGAGCTTGGCCTCCTTGACCGATGCCCACAGCTTGTCGTCGATGACGGTGCCTGCCTTGGCGACCGGCTTGCCGCCATCGGTGAGGACCAGGTCCTCCGCGAGGGTCTGGCCAAGAGCGTCCGCCTGCTTGTCCCGATAGCCCACCACCTTGCGGACCTTGCGGTACGGCGTCTCGATGAAGCCGTACTTGTTGATCTGCCCGTACGTGGCGAGCGAGCCGATGAGGCCGATGTTCGGGCCCTCCGGCGTCTCGATGGGGCACATCCGCCCGTAGTGGGACGGGTGCACGTCGCGGACGTCGAACCCGGCGCGCTCGCGCGAAAGGCCGCCGGGGCCCAGCGCGGAGAGGCGGCGCTTGTTCGTCAGCTCCGCGAGCGGGTTGGTCTGATCCATGAACTGGGAGAGCTGGCTGCCGCCGAAGAACTCCTTCATGGCCGCCACCACGGGGCGGATGTTGATCAGGGAGTTCGGCGTGGCCTGGTCGGCATCGGTGATCGTCATCCGCTCCTTCACGACGCGCTCCATGCGGAGCAGGCCGATCCGGAACTGGTTCTGGATCAGCTCGCCGTTGGCGCGGATGCGCCGGTTGCCGAGATGGTCGATGTCGTCGCTCTCGCCCCGCCCGTTGTTGAGCTCCACGAGCTTGCCGATGATGGCCAGGATGTCCTCCCGGCTGATCACCCGCGCTTCGCGGTTCTCCTCGTCCTCGGGCGGGAGCTTGATCTTCATCTTGGCCGCCGTGTCACCCAGCGCCTTGTTCAGCTTGTAGCGGCCGACGCGAGCCAGGTCGTATCGGCGGAAGTTGAAGAAGAGGCTGTTGACGAGCGCGCGCGCGTTATCAACCGTGGGCGGGTCGCCCGGGCGCAGCTTCTTGTAGACCTCGATGAGGGCCTCGTCCTGGGTGGTGGCCGGGTCCTTGTCGAGGGTCTGCGCGACGAACGGGTGCTCCGGGTTGTCGTCGACCGGCGCGAAGGTGGCGGTCATCTCCGCGTCATCGGTGAAGCCCACCGCGCGCAGGAGGGTGGTGACCGGGATCTTGCGCTTACGGTCGACCTTGACGCTGAGCAGGTCCTTGTTGGAGGTCTCGAACTCGAGCCAGGCGCCGCGGTTCGGGATCACCTTGGCAGCGAACAGCATCCGGCCGGTGGTCGGATCCTCGGAGCCGGTGTAGTAGACGCCCGGCGAGCGCACCAGCTGGCTGACGACGACCCGCTCGGCACCGTTGATGATGAAGGTGCCCTGGTCGGTCATCCAGGGGAAGTCGCCCATGAAGACGACGTTGTGCTTGACCTCGTCGGTCTCCTTGACGATCAGGTCGACCTCGACCTTGAGGGGCCGCGCGTAGGTCAGGTCGCGGGTGCGGCACTCCTCTTCGGAGAACTTGGGATCGTCGAACCAGTACTCGCGGAAGTGCAGCTCGAGGTTCTTGCCGGTGAAGTCTGTGATCGGAGTGATCTCGTCGAGGAGCTCGCGGAGGCCGCGGGTGACGAACCACTCGAAGGATTGGGTCTGGGTCTGGATCAGGTTCGGGAGGGGGAGGACCTCCGGAATGTGTGAGAAACTCTTACGGCGCGGGGCCAGCTCAAACTGGCTGGCTGACTCGGCCAAAGCCATTCAGGACTCCTGTGAAAAGGGCAGGGTGAGGCGCGGACACGCGAACGGAGATTGTAGCACCGATTTCCGCTTCGTCAACTGAGCCGCTATCGGTCGCTCGCCGATTGTAAAGGTGCCACCTCGCTGCAGGAGGTATCGGCTGGGCATTGCGCTTCGACTCCCCTGCTGAACCGAAGACCTCCAGGCAACAACTCGGCGACCCAGCGAGATTCGAGCGGAACCGGCAATCATTCCATTCTTGGGGAGTGACGGGACGCATCGCGCCGAGCCGCGCAGCCAGGTCTTGTCCCTACAATCGATGGCGACCGGACATCCCCTTCCTGTTCGAGGTTGCGCTCATGGGCGAAGCGATCCGCGTGATGATTGAGCTGGGCAGGAAGAAGCCCGTGGCCGTGGCCGTCGCCTTCGACTGGCCAGGCTGGGAGCGGAGCGGGAAGTCGGAAGAGGACGCGCTCCGCGTGCTCGACACCTATCGCCCGCGATACGCCAGGGTCGCGGAGTTTGCCGGCCTGGAAGACGAGTTCCGCGGCGCTGGCGAGCCGGTCGTCGTCGAGCACATCGAGGGCATCGGCATGACCGATTTCTACGGGCTGTCCATGCGACCAGCCGGACCCGAGCAGGAGCAGATGAGCGAGGCGGCGTGCGACCGCAAGATCGCCCTGCTGCGTGCCAGCTGGACCTACTTCGACGACGTTGCCTCCCGTGTCTCCGCGGAGCTGCGGAAGGGTCCGCGGGGAGGAGGACGCGACCGCGACAGGATTGTCCAGCACGTGAACAACGTCGAGATCAGTGACTTCGCGAAGAAGGTCGGCCTGAACACGCCGATCGAAGCGCAGCAGGATCCTGATGCTCTCCGCGCCTATCGCGATGCGTTCTGCGCGGCGATCCGCGAGTACAACGCCCGTGGTCCATCCGCGCGGAATTGGACGGTTCAGTTCGTGATCCGGCACTCCGCCTATCACGTGCTCGACCACGCCTGGGAGATGGAAGACCGGGATCTGTCCGGCGGCTCCTGACGCACGGGCAGCGGCCCGCCATCCGGGCCCTGCTCGCGCTCGACGAGATCACCGGCCGTGTTCGGGCGTCTCCCCCAGCCACTCGGTCTCGCCGAACGAGAGCGCCAGGTGGGTCAGCGCCGCATCGGCCGATGCGCCGTGCCAGTGGACCTCCCCCGGCGGGGCGTACACCAGGTCGCCCGGACCGATGTCGATGGTCTCCCCCTCGCGGGTGCCAACCTGACCCGCGCCGTCCACGCCGTACAGCAGCTGACCCTCGGGATGGCGATGCCAGTGCGTACGGGCGCCTGCCTCGAAGGTCACGATCAGGGCGGACCCGCGAGGGGCCTCCACCGCACCCAGGTTGCGCATGTGGACCGACCCGTCGAAGTGGCTGGCGTCGGCGGGCAGGGACGGGACCTTGGCCGAGTGTGCGATTCGCATTCGTCTTCCTCCTTGGGCGCTTGACGCCTACGACAGCGACGGCCTGCGGCCGTGAGCGGACAGCACCCGTTTGCGCAGGCGCAGCGCGGTGGGGGTCACCTCGACCAGCTCGTCGGCGGCGATGAACTCGATGGCGGACTCGAGGGTGTGGACCCGCGGCGGGGTGGGGATCCGGTAGTCGCCGTCGGTGGCCTGGGTCCGCATCTTCGACAGCTTCTTGGACTTGGTGGGGTTGACGTTCATGTCGCCCGGACGCGCGCTCTCGCCGATGACCATCCCCTCGTAGACCTCGACCGACGGACCGATGAACAGCTCGCCGCGCTCGATGAGGCTCGACAGGGCGTAGGCGCGGCTCTCACCGGCCCGATCGGCGACCAGGACCCCGCTGGTCCGGTGGGTGACCTCGCCGGCCCATGGTCCGTAGCCCTCCGAGATCTGGTGCATGAGCGCCGTTCCGCGGGTATCGGTCAGCAGCTGGCCGCGGTAGCCGATCAGCCCCCTCGACGGGATCACGAACTCCATCCGGACCCGCCCGTCGGCATCGGTCGACATCTGCTCCATGCGCGCCTTGCGCGGCGCCAGTCCCTGCTGCACCACGCCGATGTAGTCCGGTGGGACGTCCACGGTGATCCGCTCGTAGGGCTCTTCCCGCGCGCCATCCACGACGCGCTCGATGACCTCGGGACGCGAGACGGTCAGCTCGAACCCCTCGCGGCGCATCTGCTCGATGAGGATCGCCAGCTGCAGCTCTCCCCGGCCCCGGACGTCGAACGACTCCCCGCCCTCGATGGGCCGCACCTCGATGCTGACGTTGCCCAGCACCTCGCGCTCCAGCCGGGTCTTGATCTGCCGCGAGGTGAGCAGCGTGCCGTCGCGACCGGCCAGGGGGCTCGAGTTCACCGAGAAGGTCATCCGCAGCGTGGGCGTGTCGACGTCCAGCCGCGGCAGCGGCCGCGGATCGACGGGATCGGTGATCGTGTCGCCAATCGTCACCTCGGGGATGCCGGCGATGGACACGATGTCACCGGGGCCGGCCTCCGCCATGTCGACGCGCTCGATGCCGTGCGCGGTCTGCAGGCTGGTCACCGTCCCGGAGAGGACCACCCTGCGTCCCGGGATCACGGTGCCATCGGTCTGGTCGGCCTCCTCGCGGACGATGCTGATCCGCTGGCCCACCCGGACGGTGCCGTTCCAGATGCGGCCCACCGCCATGCGCCCCACGTAGTCGGAGGCCGAGAGGTTGGTGACGAGCATCTGCAGCGGGTGCCCCTGGGTGTAGGTCGGCGGCGGGGTGACCGCAACCAGCAGGTCGAGGAGGGGCGCCAGGTCCTCGCCGGGGGCGTCGGGCAGCAGCGACGCCTCGCCGCGCTTGCCCACCGTGTAGACCACCGGGAAGTCGATCTGACCGTCGCTGGCGCCCAGGTTGATGAACAACTCATAGATGTCGTCGAGCACCTCGGCCGGGCGCGCGTCGCTCCTGTCCACCTTGTTGACGGCCACAACGACCGGCAGTCCCAGGCCCATGGCCTTCTTCAGGACGTAACGCGTCTGTGGCAGCGGGCCCTCCGCCGCGTCCACCAGCAGGAGCACCGCGTCGACCATGAGCAGGCTGCGCTCCACCTCCCCGCCGAAGTCGGCGTGGCCCGGGGTGTCGATGATGTTGAGGTGGATGCCGCGGTAGTCCACGGTGGTCTGCTTGGCGAGGATGGTGATCCCCTTCTCGCGCTCCAGCTCGCCCGAATCGAGGACCCGGTCCACGAGCACCGCGTTGGAGCGGAAGGTTCCGGTCTGGCGCAGCATGGCGTCGACCAGCGTGGTCTTGCCGTGGTCTACGTGGGCCACGATCGCGATGTTGCGGATGTCCGACCGAACGGCCGGCGCCGGCGCGGATGCGCGGGAGATGGTCGTCATGGGTGCAGTGGGTACACGGAGGCTCCGGTCGGATGGAGCCTGACGATAGCAGGTCGGCGCCGCCGGCTCCCATCCCCGACCTGGCGCGTCGCGCCGTCCGCGCGTTGACCGCCGCGGCATCATGCGTCGATGACGAATGCATCACCCGCTGCCTGGCAGCCACCCGCCGTCGGCGACCGTGCCACGTGGACCCGCACCATCAGCGCCGCCGACGTCGAGGCCTATGCCACGATCACCGGCGACCGCAACCCCATCCACTTCGACGCGGACCTGGCCGCGGCCACGCGCTTCGGGGGCCTGGTAGTCCAGGGTGGACTTACGACCGGGCTCTTCAATGCGCTGGTGGCGATGCAGATGCCCGGGCCCGGCAGCGTGTTCCTGCACCAGGAGTGGGACTACCCCGCGCCGGTGTTCATCGGCGACACGATCACCGCGGAGGCAGAAGTGCTCGAGTCGCGGCCGGACAAGCCCGTCACCCGGCTGCGGTGCGTCGCGCGGCGTGACGACGGCACCGAAGTGCTGCGCGGCGAGTGCGTGGTCTACACCATGCCGCTGCCCGCCTGACGGCGCCCGTCTTCCGGCCCGTGGCCGTTGGTCCGGACGGCACTGGCCCGTCGGTGAGCCAGCCACGAATCCTGAACGAGTGATGCCCGTTCAGCGCGAACCGACCTGGAGCGGGTGGCTTACCCAGCCGCTCGCCGCGCGTATTCCCTGTCGCGCACGCCCCGCGGCGCTGGCGGCCATCAAGGGCATCCACACCGCGGCCTTCTTCTCGATCGGCGGCTGCATCGCCGTCTACGTCTGGGAGGGGCTCCGCGGACGGGCGGGCAGGCGCGCCGCTGCCAGCCTCAGCGTGGCGCTGGCCGAGGCGGCCGTCTACCTGAGCAACAACCAGGTCTGCCCGCTGACCCCGCTGGCAGAGGAGCTCGGCGCGGAGAACGGGGCCGTGGTCGACATGTACCTCCCGGGGTGGTTGAGCCGCCGAATCCCGCTGGTGAGCACCGCCACGCTCATCCTGGGCCTGGCCCTCAGCGCCCGCGCACTGCACATGCGCCGCGCCGCCTGACTGGTTCGCGTCGCGCGGCAGGTGACCCAGGGTCCACCGGCACTGGCCAGCGCCTCAAGAGCAGGGAATGATCGGCCCATGCAATCCTCGTAGGAGAGACGCACATGGTCGACGACGAGCTCCGCCCCGACGAGACGCTCGAGGAGGCGGAGAAGGAGGCGGAGGAGGCAACGATGGGGCAGGACGCGGAGACGCTCCTGGCCGATGAGCTCGCGGAGCACGACCTCCGCCCGTCGCTGGTGACAGCGGCCGCGCTGGTCCGCGGCTTCGAGGTCGACGTGCGGAACGCCGTGGTGGGCGCCGTGCTGGCCAACCACGATGTGACGCTGACCCGCAGCGCAGCGCGCAGCGTCTTCGCCGGCGGCGACGTGGACCTGCGCCAGGGCGGCGCCGGCGTCGTGGTCGCCGGCGAGAACGCGACGCTGACCCAGGGCGGCGCGCAGGCGGTGATCTCCGGCGGGCTGGTGCAGATGGAGCAGGCAGGCAGCGGCTTCGCCATCGGCCGGCGGATCCGCATCGGCAAGGGTGGCCTGGCGATCTTCGCGCTTGGCGGCAGGATCGAGGTCGCCGAAGGGGGCCGGATCATGGTGGGGCGTACCCTCTCCATGGCCGTTCTCGGCGGGCTCGTGGCCCTCGTCGGCCTCGTGGCGATGCTCGGCCGACGGAGACGCCCCGCGCGGCGCTGATCCCGGGCACCGCGTGCTGTCGCGACTGCGGTGCCGGGGGTCACCGCAAAATACTTGTCTTCGGCTGGCTGGGATTCGGCCCTCGCCAAGGGGCCCGACACCGTGCCCTGTTCACCTGGTCCGCAGCGAGTCGCCCATGCATTGAGGGCCAGCACAGCGGGACAGGCTACGGACGACCGAGAGCGGAATTTACGCTCAGAGTACCCCCCTGTGGCCGGCGGCGGGGGTGCATCGCGCCGCCCAAGGTACCGGGTTCGAGGCTCGAGAATCCAAACACCTGGACCGCGCCCGCCCGGCTTCCCCGGGTTGAGCGCGCGGTCGCGGAGCCGGTTTCGGGCACTCGAGTATGACGGTTTGTACATGACAAATGCGCGCGAAACGGCATTCTGATTTGCCTTACCTCGGTCAGCCGCGGAGGGAGCCCTGCACGCGCGGCTGCCATGGCTGAGGTTCAGCCGACACGTCAGAGACGGCGTACTGCGCCGGACGAGCGGCATGGCGACCAAACGCAGACCGACGACCCTCACATCGGACCGGCGATCGGGTCCCGACCCGCTGAACCTGCGCGGGACCGTGCGCCCCGCGAGGCACACCGCTGGCGTCGGCGAGCGGGACGACCGGGGTCGGACGCGGGTCGTGGGCGTGGAAGCCGATGTGACCGGTCTCCGTAGGTCGGACGCGCTTCTCAGGCTCCAGGCCAGCGTCCTCGCCAACATCCGCGGCGGGATCATCGTCACGGACCTCTCGGGCCGAATCACCCACTGGAACGACGGCGCGACACAGATCTTTGGCTACGACGCCTCCGAGATGCTCGGCAACTCGATCTTCGTCATCTACGGCGAGCCCCAGGATGGACAGAGCGGACTGTCCGAGGCGATCGCGGCCGGCGTCGACCTCGTTGGCGAGCGGGCCGGCCGGCGCAAGGATGGGCAGTGCGTCTGGGTCCTGGCCCACACGGGCCTGATGCGCGACGACGCTGGGGCCCCCACCGGGTTCATCGACACGAGCACCGAGATCACGGCAGCTCATGCCGGCGAGGCGCTCCTCGCACGCCTTGGCGCGGCAGTCGAGTACGCGGGCGAGTCGGTGGTCATCACCGGACTCAACGGCCTCATCGAGTACGTGAACCCCGCCTTCGAGCGGGTCTCCGGGTACGCGCGTGCCGAGGTGATAGGTAAGAAGTCCAGCATCCTCCACGGTGGCACGAAATCCCGCCCCTCGTACAAGGCCATGCGGAAAGCCCTGGCCGCGGGGGGGCATTGGGCCGCTGAGTTCACCAACCGTCGGAAGGACGGCACCACCGTCGTCGAACATGAAGTCATCTCGCCGATGCTGGATTCCGTGGGCGCGATCACCGGGTACGTGGCGGTCAAGCGCGACGTCACGGAGGAGCGGCGCCTGGAAGACCACGCGCGACGGCAGCTCCGCGAACGAGTCCTGGTTGCGAGCGCGATCCGGGCGATGGACGCTCGTGCGACGCCCGAAGCGACGGCCGAGGCCATCTGCCTCCAGGTCGCGAGCCTTTCATCCTTGGCTACTGCCGGCCTCTTCATCTTCGAACCGAACGGTCGCGCAGCATCGTACGGAATCACCGTTGCCGGTCTGCCCAAGCCCCTCCTCGATCCTCTGTCACGCACCCGGACCACGTACCTGCGCAATCACGCCAGGGAAGGCGCGTGGACCGAGGCGTGGCACGACCAACTCCAACATCCCTACAACGAGCTATTCGGCCGACTGGGCGTCAAGTCCACCGCGTACGCCCCGGTGCGCGACGGGGACAAGCTGATCGGCCTCCTGTTCGTCAGCAGCGCATTGCCGGAGGCCATCGAGCCCTTGGCGACCATGCTCCCGGCACTCGTCGAATTCGCCGATATCGCGGGAGCCTTGATGGGACCCCACCTCGCAGAACAGGCCGCCACCACCCGCGCACAGCGTCGGATCCGGCGCGTGATCACGGACACTGCCTTCCATCCTGTCTTCCAGCCAATCGTCGAGATTGAGAGCGGTCAGACCGTCGCCTTCGAGGCGCTCACTCGCTTCACCGATGGGGTCGCGCCGGACGTCCGGTTTGCCGAGGCAGCACGTCTTGGCATGGGGGCCGAGCTCGAGCTGGCAACGCTGCCCGCCTCCATCGCCGCTGCAGCAGGTCTTCCGCGGGGAACCTGGCTGAACGTCAATGCCTCGCCCGCGCTGGTTCTTGCCGGCGGAGACCTTGCCGCTGTGCTTGGCCGGTCGGACCGCGCGCTCGTCGTCGAGGTGACGGAGCACGAGGAGGTTGCGGACTACGCGGCCTTCAAGACAGCCCTCGACGGTCTTGATACGCCGATCCGCCTGGCGGTCGACGACATCGGCGCCGGGTATGGCAGCCTGCATCACCTCGTGAAGCTCCAACCCGCATTCGTGAAGCTGGATCGGTGGCTGGTGGCGGGAATCGACGGCGACCCTGTGCGGAGAAGCCTGGTTGCCGGCCTCGGGCACTTCAGCGCCCCCACCCACTGCAGCATCATCGCCGAGGGGGTCGAAACCGTCGCGGAGCATGAAACCCTTCGCGGGCTTGGCGTGCGCTACGGCCAGGGCTACCTCTACGGCCGCCCCGCGGCTCCGCACACCTTTGCGGGCAACGGGGCCGGATCCGCCACGCGCGCACCGCGCGTGGCCCGTCGTACGCGACGCCCCAGGGCGACCCGACGCGAGACGGTTATCGCCTGAACACAAGCGCGGCCAGGAGCCCGCTTTGGGAGTACATACCATGGTTGCCCTCACGTCGATGCGAGAACGGCGCGGCGCACCGCAGTCGCCGGGCAATCCAGCGCCTCCCGATGCCGTCATGGTGCTTCTCTCTGCCGCGCTCGCCGACGACCCGCGCCTGGCGTCGGACGTCTGCCAGCGCCTTGTGCACCGCGGGGTCGGGATCCGCTTCGCGTACCTGGACGTCATCGCCCCGTGCCTGCGGCTGATTGGCGAGCGCGCACACATCGGGGAGATCTCCCCGAAGCAGGCGGACAGGGCAATCACCGTCCTCCTGGCACAGTTGGATCAGCTCGGCGCCTCCGCCTCCGTGCCGCCGCATCGGTTCGGCCGCATCGTCCTCGCGGCTGTCGGCGAACACCACCATGATGCTGGGCTTCGAATGGTCGCGGACTTCCTGCGCTGGGACGGATGGTGCGTGACCGTTGTGGATCCCCCGGCCGCGCCGGCCCTCGTGCTGGAGACGGCAGACACCAGCCGCGCCCAGCTGATCGGCCTGTCCGTCTCCTGCCGCGAATCATTGCAGGTCACCGCCGACACGATCGACGAGCTGCGACGGTACGACCCGGACGTTCGGGTGCTCGTGGGTGGAGCGACCATCCTCGCGGAGCCCGCGCTCATGTCGACCATGGGCGCGGACAGCATGGCTGTCGATGCGCGGCATGCCTGCCAGATTCTGCGTCGTGCCGTCCTGTGGCAGCCGGATCCGTGAGAGCCGGCCCGCGGACGGTCACACCAGGCGCAGCTCTGCGGTCACCTCGTCCGACGAGCGGTGGATGGCGAAGCCCAGCTTCTCGCTGATACGGATCATGGCGCCGTTGGTCGGGAGCATCTCCGCCACGATCCTGTCCAGCTTCTCGTCCCGACCAGCGTCCACGAGCCTGCGCAGGAGCTCCGCGCCGAGACCATGGTGCTGGAACCGGTCCGCGACCAGGATCGCGAACTCCGCGGTTCTCGGTGCGTTCGTCTTCGACAGACGGCCGACCGCGGCGATCTCGCGTTCCCCGCTCGCCGGGTCCTCGTGCTCCGCCACGAGGGCGAGCTCCCGCTCGTAGTCCCCGAAGCAGACTCGCACCAGGCGGTCGTGCGCGATCCGCCGATCCAGGCCCAGCGCGGCGAAGTAGCGCGAGTAGACCGTGTCGGCGGAGAGGTCACGGTGGAAGCGGACCATGGCCGTCTCGTCCTCCGGCCGGATCGGACGGATGTGGAAGCTCTCGCCGCTGCCGGCGGTCCACGGTGACACGTACTCGAGCGGGTACGGGCGGATGGCCGGGCGCGGCAGCTGCTCGCGCGGGACCTGCGGGTCGTGGAGGATCACGCGGGCATCCAGGGCGAGCAGCCCGTCCTCGCTGGCGAGGAGCGGATTGATCTCCGCCTCCGCGATGCGTGGCAGCTCCACGATCATCTGGCTGAAGCGCACCAGCAACTGCTCGAGCGCGTCGAGGTCCACCGCCGCGCGGCCCCGGACGCCCTTGAGCGCGGTGTAGATCCGCGTGCGCTCCATCATCCGGCGCGCCAGCGTCGTGTTCAGTGGCGGCAGGCCCAGGGCGTGGTCACGGAAAACCTCCACGAGCTGGCCGCCCAGGCCGAACAGGAGCACCGGACCGAACTGGGCGTCGATCGAGCTGCCCACGATGAGCTCGTAGCCCTTCCACTCGACCATGGGCTGGACGGTGACCCCCTCGAAGTGCTCCGCCCCGCGACGCTCGGCCACCGCCTGGCGGATGATCCCGAAGGCGGCGCGCACCGCGTCGGGATCGCGCAGGTTCAGCTGGACACCGCCGACATCGGTCTTGTGGGTGATCGTGTGCGAGTAGAGCTTGAGGACGACCGGGTAGCCGATGTCGGCCGCGGCAGCCACCGCATCGGCCTCGGACTCCGCGATCCGCATGGGGGTGATGGGGATGCCGTAGGTCGCCAGGAGCTCCTTGGACTCCGACTCGGGCATGATCGTGCGGCCTGCCTCGCAGGCGGCGCGCACCATGGACTGCGCGCGCTCGCGATGGAGCGCGCTCTCCGCGTCCCGCGGCAGCGACGGCGTCTGGTACAGGGCCTGCAGGTCGTCCGTGTAGCGCCACAGGTCGTTGAACATGCGGGTGGCGCTGTCGGGATACGGGAAGGTGGCGATCCCGGCGTCGCGCAGGATCGAGGTCCCGGCCTCGACCTCCAGGCCACCCATCCAGCTGGCCATCACCGGCTTGCCGGTGCTCTTGGCGAACGGAACGAGCTGCTGCGCGGTGCGCGTCGGATCGGTCATCGCCTGCGGGGTGAGGATCACGAGCAGGCCGTCCGAGCCGGGATCCTTCGCCGCGATCTCCAGGGCGGCCGCATACCGCTCCGGCGGCGCGTCGCCGATGATGTCGACGGGATTCGCGTGGCTCCAGGTGGGCGGCAGCACGCCGTTGAGAGCCTCGATCGTCTCCGGCGTGAGAGCCGTCAGCTCCCCGCCGCCGGTGATCAGCGAGTCGGTGGCCAGGACCCCGGGCCCGCCGGCGTTGGTCACCATGGTCAGCCGGCGCCCCTGGGGTCGCGGCTGCTTGCCGAGCACCTCGGCAAGGTAGAAGAGGTCGTCGATGCGCTCCGCGCGGAGGACCCCCGCCCGGCGGAACGCGGCATCGAGCACCTCGTCCGACCCGGCGAGCGAGCCGGTGTGGGAGGCGGCGGCTCGGGCCGCCTCCGCGGTGCGACCCGGCTTCATGACGATGATGGGCTTGGTGAGCGCCACCTCGCGGGCGGCGGACAGGAAGGTCCGTGCGTCGCCCACCGTCTCCATGTAGATGACGATCGCCTCGGTGTTCGGGTCGCTGCCGAGGTGGGTGATCATGTCGCCCCAGCCGACATCGGCCATGGAGCCCAGCGAGGTGATGGAAGAGAAGCCCACCTTCTCCTGGCGGCTCCAGTCGAGCACCGCGGTGAGGAGCGCGCCTGACTGGCTGACGAAGGCCACGTGGCCGACCGGGGCCATGGCGGCGGCGAACGTCGCATTCAGGCCGGTGACCGGGCTCATGACGCCCAGGCAGTTGGGGCCGATGACCCGCACGCCGTTGGCCCGGGCCACCTCGACAACCTGGCGCTCGAGCTCGGCGCCCTCCGGGCCTACCTCCTTGAACCCTGCTGAGATCACGACCACCGCGGGCACGCCCGCCGCGGCGCACTCGCCGATGAGCCCCGGCACCGTCGGGGGCGGCGTGACGATCACCGCCAGGTCCACCGGTTCCGGGATCGCCCCGATCTCCGGATAGCTGTGGATCCCGAGCACGTTGGGCCGCTTGGGATTAACCGGGTAGACGGTGCCGCCGAACGGCGACGAGATGAGGTTGGTGAGGATCGTCCGGCCGACGCTGCCGGCCTTCTCGGTTGCGCCCACCACGGCCACGGCACGGGGCTTGAAAAAGGCCGCAAGCGGCTGGTAGCCGGCACGCAGGATGTCGCTTGCCTTGTCGGTGGGCCGCGCGCGCGGGACCTCAGTGTCTGTGGTCATCTCCGGATCAGCCCCTTCTGGTATGGATCCCGGCGCGCTGTCACGCGGCCAGGCAGCTTGCCTGCCAACCACGAGGATACGCTGGCCGGGTGGAACGAACGAGGACCGCCGGTCGGGCCCTCGGTCTCCAAACGGCACCCCGTGAGGTGCCGTCCGGCCCATGGGGTCACGGCAGAGACGCGTCAGGCCCAAACTTCTAGTTGCGACTGAGTCTCATCTGAGATAGGATCCGCCGCATGGTGAGGAGCCGCGAGATCGTCGAGTCGCTGGCAGGCGCAGGACGGCGCCTGACCGGGGCACGCCGCGCCGTCGCCGATGTGATCGCTGCGCAGCCGGGCCACTTCACCGCCGAGGACCTCCTGGCCGCGTCGCGCAGCCTGCATCCCGCTCCCGGACGCGCGACCGTCTTCCGCTCGCTCGACCTGCTCACATCGCTGGGACTCGTCGAGCGCGTGGATCTGCCGGACGGCAGGCACGCGTACGTGACCTGCCAGCCCGCGGAGCACCACCACCACATCGTCTGCAGGCGCTGCGGGCGGTCTGACGAGGTGGGCGACCTGGGGCTCTCCCCCATCCTCCGTCGCGTCGAAGCCCAGACCGGCTACCGGATCGAGCGCCATCGGCTCGAGCTGTTCGGGGTCTGCGCGGCATGCCGGGCCACGGAGGCGGAGCAGGCATGAGCCGCCCGCGCCGCGGACCCGTCGCCATCGGCCTGGCGCTGCTGATGGCGCTGGGCTTGGCCGCCTGCGGGGCTACCCCTGCGGCCAGCGCCGGCCGCCTGACCGTGGTGACCTCCACGACCGTCTTCGCCGACATGGTGGCGAACGTGGGTGGGAACCTGGTCAACGTCACGAGCCTCGTCCCCCGGAACGGCGACGTCCACACCTTCGCGCCGCGCCCGTCGGACATGCGCACCGTCGCCCAGGCCCGGCTCCTGTTCATGAACGGGCTGGGACTCGACGATTGGATGGCCAAGGCCCTGGGCAACGCCGCAGAGCCCGGCACGCCGCTGATCCGCCTGGGGGAAAACCTGCCCGGGGTGGCGCTGCTGCCGGGCGACGAGACCTCGACCCAGAACCCGCACCTGTGGATGGACGTGGTCTACGCCGCCGCCTACGCCGACCGGATCGCGGCGGCGCTCGCAGCCGCCGATCCCGCCCACGCCGCCGCGTACAAAGCGCAGAACGCGGCCTACCAGCAACGGCTGCGGGCGCTGGATACCTGGGTGCGCGAGCAGATCGCATCGGTGCCCCAGGCGAACCGGCGGATCGTGACCTACCACGACGCCTTCCCCTACTATGCCCGCGAGTACGGGCTCACGATCGTGGGCGTGGCAGTCGCCGCACCCGGCCAGGAGCCGAGCGCGCGCTACACCGCGGCGCTGGTGGACGCGATTCGCGCCGCCGACGTGAAGGCCATCTTCAGCGAAGCCCAGTTCCCCACCAAGCTCGTGGACCAGCTCGCGGCGGAGACCGGCGTGCACGTGGTCGCGAACCTGTACGACGGGTCGCTGGGGGATCCGCCGGTCACCAGCTACGAGGCGCTCATTCGATGGGACACCCAGCAGATCGTGGAGGCCTTGCGCTGAGCACATGACCCAGCAGCACGAGCATCACCCCGATCACGGCGAGCACGACGACCACCTCGATCATGCGACGCATGCCGAGCACGCCGCGCATGGTGAGCAGCGACTCGCCGTCCGCCTCGCAGGCGTGTCCGCCGGGTACGACCACCGGGCCGCCCTGGAGAACGTCAGCCTGGAGATCCCGCGCGGCTCGCTGGTTGCCGTCTTCGGCCCCAACGGGGGCGGCAAGTCGACCCTGCTGAAGCTGATCGCCGGTCTCCTCGAGCCGTGGAGCGGCGTGGTCGAGGTGCTGGGCGAGCCGGCCGGTCGCGAGGCGAAGCGGATCGCCTACGTCACCCAGGCAGAGCTCGTGGACTGGTCGTTCCCGGTCAGCGTCTGGGACGTGGCCATGATGGGCCGATATCCCCGGCTGGGCCCCTGGCGACGCCCGAACGCCGAGGACCGGCACGCTGTCGAGGCCGCGCTTGAGCGGGTCGGGATGGCAGACCGCCGACGCTCGCAGATCGGCGCGCTGTCCGGCGGGCAGCGGCGTCGCGCGTTCCTGGCCCGTGCCATCGCCGCGGCCCCCGACCTGTACCTGCTCGATGAGCCGGTCACCGGCGTCGACATCACCACCCAGGAGGACCTGATGGCCCTCCTCGCCTCCGAGACGAAGCTGGGACGCACCGCCATCGCCACCACCCACGACCTGGCCGCCGCCGCCGAGCATTTCGGGACGGTGGTGGCCCTCAACCGGCGGATCATCGCCGTGGGCGCGTCGTCGCTTGTGCTCGACCCGGACGTCCTTTCGGCGACCTACGGTGGCCATCTGCTCGTCCTCGGCCAGACCGTCGTCCTGGACGATGCCCACCATCATGACGCCGCCAGCGGTGATGAGCGGCACTTCCACGAGGACCAGCGCTGATGCTCACGCCCATCCTCGAGCCGCTCGCCTACGACTTCTTCCTGCGGGCGCTGCTCGCATCCGCCGTGGTGGGCGTGGTAGCCGCGGTCATCGGCTCCTACATGGTCCTGCGCGGCCTGGCCTTCATGGGCGATGCGTTGAGCCACTCCGCCTTCCCCGGCGTCGTGGTGGCCTACATGCTGCAGCTGCCGTTCTACCTGGGCGCCGCGGTAGCCGCGGTCGCCACTGCGCTGGCCATCGGCTGGGTCGCGCGACGCGGGCACCTCCGCGCCGATACCGCCATCGGCGTGCTCTTCGCCGGCATGTTCGCGCTGGGCATCTTCCTCTTCAGCCTGATCCCCAACTACGTCGGCGACCTCTTCGGCTTCCTGTTCGGGGAGGTGCTGGGCATCGGGACCGGCGATCTCATCGCCCTCCTTGCCCTGGCCGCCGCGGTCCTCGCCGTGGTGGCGATCCTGTGGAAGGAGCTGCTGTACACGACCTTCGACCCGCTGGGCGCCGCCGCCTCGGGGCTCCCCGTGGCGCAGCTGGACTACCTGCTCCTGGCGCTCATCGCGGTGACGATCGTGGTCAGCCTGCAGGCGGTGGGCATCATCCTGGTGGTGGCGATGCTGGTGACGCCCGCGGCCACGGCGCAGCTGGTGACGCGCAGCTTCGCACGGCTCATCTCGGTGGCGGTGCTCATCGGCCTGCTGGCGCCGGTCGTCGGCCTCTACGTCAGCTACTGGGCCAACGCGGCCACCGGCGCGACGATCGTGCTGGTGGAGACGTCCGTCTTCCTTCTGGCGCTGGCGAGCCGCCAGCTCCCCCGACGACCGCACGTTCCCGCCACGGAGTAGCCGCGCCGCAGCCGCAGCCCGATGCCCTTGCGCGCCTCGGGCACAATGCGGGTCCGGACGATCAGGTCGTCCACACGAGGGAGCGATGTGGCAAACGGCGCGGCGGTCATTGACCTGGTGACGGATCCCGTCATCGCGACGAGGGGCCTGACGAAGCATTTCGGGACCGTCCGGGCCCTGGACGACCTGGACCTCGCGGTTCCCCGCGGATCGGTGTTCGGGTTCCTGGGCCCCAATGGGTCGGGCAAGACGACCACCATTCGCCTGCTGCTCGCACTGGTCCGCCCCACGGACGGCGAGGCGCGGATCCTGGGCGAGGCAATCCATCCAGGGGCATCCGTCCTGGCGCAGGTCGGCGCGCTCGTGGAGCGCCCGGCCTTCTACCCGTACCTGTCAGCGTTCGAGAACCTGCGCGTCTTCGCCGCTGCGCGCGGCACCCCCGAGTCCACCGCGCCCGCCGCCTGCCGCGCCGCCCTGGAGCGGGTGGGGCTCGCCGACGTCGCCCGTCGCAAGGTGGGCGGCTTCTCCACGGGGATGCGGCAGCGTCTGGGGATCGGCCTGGCGATGCTCGATGCGCCACCCATCATCATCCTCGACGAGCCCACCTCCGGCCTCGATCCGGAGGGCACGGTGGATGTCCGCAACCTGATCACCGGGCTCGCTCACGACGACACGACCGTCTTCCTCTCGACGCACCTCCTCAACGAGGCGGAGCAGGTGTGCACGCAGCTGGCGGTGATCTCCAGGGGGCGGATCGTGACGCAGGGGGCAACACGCGATCTCTTCGCCGCGCGGGAGCACCTCGTCGTTCGCTTTGCAGCGCCCGCCGAGCGAGACGCGGCGCTGGAGGTGCTGCGGGGCGCCGGGCTGACGGCCCGTCCGACCCAGGTCGCCACCATCGAGGTCGATGGCCAATCCGACGGCAGCGCGACGATTCGCCACCTGGCCGATGCAGGCCTCTACCCCGCCGAGGTCGCGATTCGCCGGCCATCCCTGGAGCAGATCTACCTGGAGCTCACCGGCGAGCACGCCGCGCCCGCGGAGCTCTCGTCGTGAGCGGCCTGATCCGGGCCGAGTGGCTGCGCCTGCGACGCCGGAAGGACCTGTGGTTCGTGCTCGCCGCCCTGGCCGCGCTGGCCACCATCAGCTACTGGGGTCCGCTGGGCAGCATCGACAGCCACTACGGCTTCGACCCGGCGCAGCCGGTCCCCGCCGAGGTGCTGGCCCAGATGGCCGCCGAGCGGATGCAGTTCGCCTTCCCGCAGAGCCTGCTGACCGTGCTCCAGTCCGGGCAGATCTTCGTGCTCGCGCTGATTGCGTTCGCCACCGCGGGCACCACTGCCGCCGAGTTCGTCTACGGGACCGTGCGGACCTCCTTGGTCGCCTCGAGCAACCGGCGCGCGTTCCTGGCCGTGCGGATCGGCGCCATGGCGGTGCTCGCCGTCCTCCTGCTGACGATCGTCGTGATCATCGGCTCCGTCATGCCGTTGATCGCGCTGGCGGTCGGGGTCGATCTCCCGAGCGGTCGCGCGATCGATGCGGCGGGGTTCGCAGCCCTCCTCGGCAGCCTCTTCCTCTTCGCGATGGTGGTGATCGGCCTCGCCTCGGTGCTGACCGTCCTCTTCCGCAACAGCGGGATCGCGCTGATCCTGTCGTTCGCCTACTTCCTGGTCGAGAACATTGCCGTCTCGCGCTGGGCGACACAGACCGATGCGGTCGCCACCGCGATTCGCCTCCTGCCCTCTTCGGATCTCCAGCTCCTCCTGCAGTCCGCGCGCTCCGCCGCCCGTCCCGTGCAGCTCCCGTTCGACGGCTCGTCGCCGTCGCTTCCCGCCGGCACGCCCGCGACGATCTGGCTGGTGCTGGTGGGCATTGGCTGGGCGTCCGTCTTCCTCCTCGCCGCCGTCGCGATCTTCCATCGCGCGGACATCAACGAGTAGCCGGGCAGGGATCCCGGACAGGCCCCGCGCACCAGCACCGCGGGCCGGATGGCCCTAGGCCGCGTCCGGTAGCCACGCGAGCATCGACAGCAGTCCGGCCGCCGGTTGCTGCAGAGCTCTCCGCCGGCCGGATGCAATCCCCACCGTCGCAAGGGCGGCGTGGCACGAGGAGGCAACTGATGAGGATCCTGGTCACCGCCGCCAGCAAGCACGGCGCCACCGGGGAGATCGCCCAGGCCATCGCGACCGAGCTCAGCGCGGAGGGCATCACCGCCGAGGCGCGCGCCATCACCGACGTCGCGACCCTCGAGGGCTACGACGCGGTCGTGCTCGGCAGTGCCGTCTACGTCGGCAAGTGGATGAGCGAGGCGAAGGATTTCGTGGCCCTCCACGCGGACGAGCTGCGCAAGCGGCCGGTGTGGCTGTTCAGCTCGGGACCGCTGGGCGTGCAGCCCAAGCCGACGGAAGACCCGGTCGACGTGGCGCCCATGCTGGAAGCGACCGGCGCGCGCGAGCATCGGCTCCTGGTCGGCTCGCTCGACCACGCCAAGCTGGGCATGGGCGAGCGGCTGGTCGTCCGCGCAGTGCGAGCCCCGTACGGGGACTTCCGCGATCCGGCCACCATTCGCGAGTGGGCGCACCACATCGCGCAGTCCCTGGCGGCACCGGTAGAACCCTCCTAGGGGCTCACCGTTCGCGGTCACCTTCCAGCCTGGCCAGCACTCTGACCACGAACGCGGCGTCGCCCGCCCCTCTGTCGCCGGGTGGTCAATTGGAGTGCCCATCTGACGATCCGCGGACGGTTCCGCCGTCCTAGTGCTAGCTGGGGCAGAAACCAGCGGCGGACGAATGGCAACGGGCTCTCACCGGCTCCACTCCCGCTAGGGCTGCGGAAGCGGCACCGTCTGCGTCTCGCCGCTCGGCCCGACGATCACCAGCTCGTCGCCGGCTCCTGACGAGGGACTGACCACCAGGGCGGCCGTGTCACCGTTCCAGGAGACAGGCAACCCGCTGCCCGGCAGTGTCGCCACCGTCCTGCCGCTGCCGACGTCGATGACAAGGGTCCGGAAGTCCGCTTCCGTTGGCCCGTCGCGCCCCATGACGAAGAGGCTGCCGTCGGGCGACAAGGTCCCGTAGCCGGCGGGCTGGGGTTCCATTGGGATCGCCCGACCGGTGCCGTTCAGCACGGCCCAGCTCCATGGATCGCTTGTGTTCGGCCTGGTCGACGAGCATCAGGTATGCCATTGCGTTCGTGGCGGTCGCCACCTCCCCAACCGATCCCGCCACCTTCGTGGCGCTGCTCGAGCCGATCGTCCAGAGGTAGGCCGTGAACGGTGCCCGGACCGACAGTCCGTACTCATGGTTCGCGTCCTCGACGGTCGCCAGGATGAAGCGCTGCGGGTCGGAGGTCGGCGCGACGACGACGTAACCGGCCGGAATCGGCTGCGTGCGGATCGCGCTGCCGTCGCTGGCAATGGTCACGAGGCTCTCAGCCCCAACTGCGAGGTACCCGCCCGCCGGCATCGGCACCACCTGCGGGAACCATGCGTCCCCGAGACCCACCGGCCAGGCGAGCAGGTGCTGGTGGCCTGTGGTGTCGACGACGAGGACGCCCCCGCTGGAACCGCCCTGGATGACAATCGCCACGGAGCTCCCGTCAGTGGCAATTCCACCGGACGCCACCTGCGTCGTCAGTGGCAGGAGCGGCCCGGCCCTTCCGGTGGTCGGATCAAGCACGACGAGCCCATACGCGGAGTCGCAACTCGCGAACTGCGAGGCCAGGAGCTCGAGCTTGCCGTTTACCCAGCCGACAGGGGTGTAGTGCCGCGGCTCGGTCATCTGCTCGCATTTCGCCTGGGCGGTGTCCGCCGGTGACACGAGGGTCGCGGACGCATGCGCAACCGGAGTTGCCGAGGCCGATGCCGGCGTGACCGTGAAGCGCAGGCTCACTTCCAGAGGGATGGGCGCGCCGCACTGACCCACCTGGAATGCCCCCGTGGCCGTCAGCTCCCATGTCCCGGCAGGTAGGCTGAATGTCGGGTCGTTGACCCATTGCTTGTAGAAGGCCGCGTTCGGATCGTCGCCGTTCCAGCCCACCATCTTCCCGTACGAGAGCTCGATGGGCACGTTCCGGGTCACCACGGTGCTCGTGCAGATGGGGTCAATGAGGCCGGCCATCTCGAGGCGTCCGCCGATCTGCGTGAGCTGGAATGTCACCAGCGGGTTGCCGTGCCAGAGCCTCTCCGTTTCGTCCGGACCCGTGTACGTGAGCGTGGCCGATGCCGTGATCGGCTCGTCGGTGGTGTAGGTCCGCTTGTCGGTCCGCAGGTCCAGCCGGAAGCCTGCGCGTTCCGCAGTCGCGGAAATGCCGGCAAGCGACGACCCTGCGCTGTCGGAGCCGGTTGGCAGCGGGTGACGGGCAAACGGTCCAGCCAGCAGAACGGCGACGAGCAGCAGCGCGGCGGCGGCTCCCAGACCCAGGAGCGAGCCGCGCAGCCACGCGGGCCAGACCCGGGCCTGCGACGTGCCCCGCACCTCGGTCATGGCGGTGTCCACTAGGTCGACCGGCGGTACCGCCTGCCGCGCTCCTTCGAGCTGATCGCGGACCGTCTGTGGCAGATCCTCGCGTCCGTGCGTCATGCCTCTCCCTCCGGGAACTCCGCGCGCAGTTGGGTCAGCGCGGCGTTCAGGCGTGACTTCACGGTCCCCTCGGGGATCGACAGCGTGGCCGCCACCTCGCGCAGCGGCAGATCGGCCAGGTAGTGGAGGACGATCACGGCGCGCTGCGTGGCCGGCAGGACGCCCAGCGCATCGGAGACGGCCAGCCGCCGGTCAACCGCCGACGGATCCACGGACGACGTGCCATCGGTCTCGAAGGCATCCGCCAGCAGGTTGTTCGTCTCGGGATGGCGCGCCCGGCGACGGAGCTCGTTGCGGCATCGGTTCACGCAGATCTGGCGCAGCCAGGGCTCGAAGCGGGCGTCGTCGCGCAGGCGGGGCAGCTGGCGCCAGGCGGCGACCAGGGTCTCCTGGGTCACGTCGCGCGCGTCGGCCGCCCCCACCATGGCGGTCGCGATGCGGTACAGGTTGGTGACGTGCTGCATGGCCAGCTGCTCGAATGCGGTGGAGTCGCCTTGCCGAGCACGAGTCACGAGATCGTCCAGGGCCTGACCCTCCCCTTCACCCGGTAGGACACCGCAGCGGGCCGTTTGGTTCGGTGACCGATGGTAGTCCAGCGCTCCGCACCCGATGGTTCGCCTGACGAACACTGCGGCGATCGAGCGCGCGTCTCGCCGGTCGCGCGGTTCGTTGCGCGAACGGATCGGCGGCGGACGCACCTCCCGCCGGTCGTACGGTTCGCCTGGCGAACATTTGGGCGAGGACGGCGGCCCCGACGGTCACAAGGTTCGCCCAGCGAACATTTCCGGCGAAGCGGACGTACCCGAGAGGGACCGATTGGCGCGTCGCGCCCGGGCGGTTTGGCACTACTCTGCCCGGGTGCCGCAGACGAGCATGAGACCGATGCAGGGGCTGCCTTCGGATGTCATCGACGCGTTGATCGCTGGGCGTGAGCCCATCCCGGTCCCCCTTCGCGGTCCCGCACTCCTCTCGCAGCCGCTCCTCAACAAGGACCTCGCCTTCACCGAGGAGGAGCGGTCCACGTTCGGCCTGCGCGGGCTCATGCCGCCCAACGTGCTGACCATCGACCAGCAGGTCGGGCTTGAGCTGGAGCATCTCCGCGCCAAGGCGGATCCGCTGGAGCAGTACATCGGCCTGGCGGCACTCCAGGATCGCAACGAGACGCTCTTCTACCGGGTGCTGCTGAACAACCTCGAGGAGTTCCTGCCCATCGTCTACACCCCCACGGTGGGGCAGGCATGCGAGCAGTTCAGCCACATCCTGCGGCGATCCCGGGGGGTGTGGATCACCCCCGATGACCGCGACATCGACTGCCTGCTGACGAACGCGGGGCGTTCGGAGGTCCGGCTCATCGTCGTCACCGACAACGAGCGGATCCTGGGCCTTGGCGATCAGGGCGCGGGCGGGATGGGGATCCCGGTCGGCAAGCTGGCGCTGTACAGCGCGGCTGCGGGCATCCACCCCGCGTCGACGCTGCCGATCTCGCTCGACGTCGGCACGGACAACCCCAAGCTCCTGGACGATCCGGCGTACATCGGCTGGCGCCATCCACGGCTCCGCGGCCTTGCCTACGACCTGGTGATCGAGGACTTCGTCCTCGCCGTGCGGCGCGTCTTCCCCAACGCCATCGTCCAGTGGGAGGACTTCAAGCAGCACACCGCGCTCTCCCTGCTGCGCCGATACCGATGGCGGCTCGCCTGCTTCAACGACGACATCCAGGGCACCGCCGCCGTGGCGCTCGCCGGTGTCCTCGCCGGGCTGCGGCACCTCCGGCGCTCGATCGCCGACCAGCGGTTCGTCCTGCTGGGCGCCGGTGCCGCGGGGATCGGCATGGCCGAGCTGCTGGTGAGCGAGCTGCGCGCGGCCGGCGTCCCGGCGCCCGCCATCGGCCGCTCCATCGCCGTCCTCGACTCTCACGGGCTGATCCACGTCGGACGGGCCGGCGTCGACCGCGACAAGGCATCTCTGGCCATGGACGCCGAATCCATGGCCCATTTCGGGCTGACCGGCAACGGACCGTTCGGCCTGCAGCGGGTGATCGAGGCCATTCAGCCAACGGTGCTCATCGGCGCAACGGCGGTGGCCGGGACCTTCGACGAAGCGTCCATCCGGGCCATGGCTGCAAGCGCGGACCATCCGATCATCCTGGCCATGTCGAACCCGACCTCCAAGGTCGAGGCGACCCCGGAGCAGCTGCTGGCCTGGACGGACGGCTGCGCCGTGGTGGCCACCGGGTCGCCGTTCCCGCCCGTGGAGTTCAACGGCGAGACTCGCCAGATCGGCCAGGCGAACAACGTGTTCATCTTCCCGGGCGTGGGCCTGGGCGCCATCGTGGGCGAGGCTACCCAGCTGCCGAACGCGGTGTTCCGCGCCGCGGCACGGGTGCTGGCCGAGCACACGCCGGAGGAACGCCTCGCGGCCGGTGCCCTCTATCCGGCCACCAAGGACCTGCGTGCCGTGGCGCGCGCCATCGCGGCGGAGACGGTCCGGACCCTGGCGGACTCCGGGTTCGGCCGCTCGTTCGAGCCCGACGAGCTGGAGGCTGCGCTGGACACCGCCATCTGGCAGCCGGACTACCCGACCTACGAGCCGGTCTGAGCCGATCTCGGGCCGGGCGAGTGGCGTGAAGCGCCGGACCTGATCACGCCTCCGCGAGCCAGCGGGCGACGCGGACGTGCATGGAGCCCGCGCCTTCGACGGGCTCCAGCCAGGCAAGGGCGTGGACGATGCCCCATCCGCGCATCCGCTCCCGGTCGAGGCCCAGCAGCGCCGCGAGCCGATCCAGCCGCGACCGCACGGTCGTCGGCGCCCAGGAGTCGTCGGCGAGGGAGCCGGTGCGATCCCGGAGCAACGAGGCGGTGTCGAACGCGGGCTCCCCGGCGAGCGGCTTGGGGTCGATGGCCAGCCACCCGCGCCGCTCGTCCCACAGGACGTTGCCGCCGTGGAAGTCCTGGTGGACGAGGACGGGCGCCGGCAAGGATGGCACGAGGCGGTCGATCCAGCCCAGCGCCTCGTCGAGCAGCACACGCTCGAAGACGCGTCCCAGGCGATCCCAGCGCTCGGGGAGGACATGCCGCCAGCGGGTTGCGACCTCGGCGAGCTGCGTGAACGGCGCATCGGGGCCTACCGGGCGCCACAGCCGGCGCAGGACCGATGCCGCGATCTCGTCAGCACGTGCCAGGTCCGGCTCGTCCCAGAGCTGGCGGCCCGGAACGAGGCGTTCCAGGAGTAGCGCCCGGCGCTGTGGAGCCTCTTCTACGAGACGAACGGCTCCGTCCCCGTCCCAGGTCCGCAGGGCATCCGCCTCGTGCGCGGATTCCGCGTCCGGGAAGTTGACCTTCAGGACCACCGGCGTGCCGTCGGCGCGGCGCCCGGGCATGACCAGCGCGATGTGCCCGTCCGGGAAGGGGTCTCCCAGGGAGAGCTGCCATTCGGACGCGCAGGCGGCGACGAGGGACGGCAGGCGCTCGAGCCATGCGGCACCGCCCGGCTCGCGGTGCCACCAGTCCAGGCCCTCCGGGAGCTGCAGGCCGTTCACCCTGCCATCATCGCCCACCGCGGCAGGCAAGGCGAAGGGCCGGCCCCGTCCGGGACCGGCCCCTGCCGTGCACTGTGCCGAGCGACGGTTACTTGATCTCGACCGTCGCGCCGGCCTCGGCCATCTTCTCCTTGACCTGCTCGGCCTCCTCCTTGGTGACGGCCTCCTTGACGGACTTGGGTGCCGCGTCGACGAGGTCCTTCGCCTCCTTGAGGCCCAGGCCGGTCAGCTCGCGGACGGCCTTGATGACGAGGATCTTGTTGGCGCCGACCTCGGTCAGGACCGCGTCGAACTCCGTCTGCTCCTCGGCCGGCGCGGCGCCGGCATCGCCACCCGCGGCCGGCGCGGCGGCGACGGCCACCGGGGCGGCGGCGGTCACGCCATAGCGCTCCTCGAAGGCCTTCACCAGCTCGGAGAGCTCCAGGACGGTCATCCCGTCGATGGCCTCGAGGATGTCGTCCTTGCTCAGGGTCTTGGTTGCCATGGTTCGGTGATTCTCCTTCTCGTCAGGCGGCGCTGCCGCCCTCGCTTTGTCGCTTCTTGTCCGCGACGGCGCTCAGCACGCCGACGAGGTTCCGCAGGTTCCCGGCGAGCACGCCGGCCATGCCCGAGATGGGTGCCGCCATGCCGCCCGCCAGCCTGGCGAGGAGCACCTCGCGGGCGGGCAGTGACGCCAGCTGCGTGAGGGCCGCACCATCGATGGCGCGGGTGCCGAGCAGACCGCCGCGCAGGCTCACCGTCCGGTACGGGCGGAACGCCTCCTGCAGGGCCTTGGCCATGGCGACCTCATCGCCGGCGGAGATGGTGGCCAACGCGGTCGGGCCGGAGAGCATGGGCTTGAGCTCGTCGAGGCCAACCTGGTCGGCAGCGATCTTCAGCAGGCGGTTCTTGGCAACGTGCAGCTGCACGCCGCTCGAGCGCAGGGACCTGCGGACGACCTGCATGTCCGAGACCGACAGGCCCCGGTAGTCCGCCACGGCCATCGCGGTGCTCCCACGGAGCATCTCCGCGAGCGCGCTGACGGCCTGGCGCTTGGATTCATTCGGCATCGGTACTCCTGGTCCACCTCCCGGACATGAAAACGGTCCTGCGCGCGTTGGCACTGCAGGACCGCGTCAAGCGGACCGGGACCGATGTCGTCCCGATTGCGTACCTCGGCGTGCCGCCAGCCTCTACGGGGGCCGGCAATTGGTCCGGGACTCGCACCCGGAACGCATCGCTGTCTCTGGCTGATCTTCGATTGCGGGCGCTGATGGTACCCGGCGCCGTGCCCGGCGGCAACTCCGGGTCGCCTGGATTGGGCTACGGCATCGCGGCCGCGAGGGCGGACGGGATGTCGACGTGCACGCCGGGTCCCATGGTGGGGGCCACGGTGAGGCTGCGCAGGTAGGTCCCCTTGGCGCCGGACGGCTTCGCACGATTCACGGCGTCGACCAGCGCGGCGATGTTGGCCGCCAGCTGGTCCGGCGTGAAGCTGGCCTTGCCCACCGGCACGTGGACGATGCCGGCGCGATCGACCTTGAACTCGACGCGCCCGGACTTCACCTCGCTCACCGCCCGCTCGATGTCGAAGGTCACCGTGCCTGATTTCGGGTTCGGCATCAGGCCACGGGGACCCAGCTTCTTCCCCAGGCGCCCGACGGCGCCCATCATGTCCGGCGTGGCGACGGCGATGTCGAAGTCGAACCATCCGCCGTCCACCCGCTTCACGAGGTCGTCGGCACCGACTTCGTCGGCCCCGGCGCGGAGCGCTTCCTGGGCCTTCTCGCCCTGGGCGAAGACGATGACCCGGGTCTTGCGGCCGGTCCCGTGCGGCAGGACCACCGTCCCGCGCACGAGCTGGTCCGCGTGCCGAGGATCCACGCCCAGGCGCAGGTGCGCCTCCACGGTCGAGTCGAACTTCGTGATCGAGACGCGCGGCAGCAGCTCTGCGGCCTCTGCAATGGGGTAGCGGCGCTCGGCTTCGAGCAGCTGCACCGCCGCGCGGTACTTCTTCCCGTGCTGTGTCATCGCTCGCTCACCTCGATGCCCATGCTGCGAGCCGTGCCGGCGATGATCCGCATGGCATGCTCCACGTCGTTCGCGTTGAGATCGGCCATCTTGGCCTGCGCGATCTCCCGCAGCTGCGCCTGCGACACCGTCCCGACCTTCTCCCGGTTGGGCTCCGCCGATCCGGACTCGACGCCAGCGGCGCGCTTGAGGAGCGCGGCGGCCAGGGGCGCCTTGGTCACGAACGTGAACGAGCGGTCCTCGAAGACGGTGATCTCGGCGGGGACCACGTAGCCGGCCTGGCTGGCCGTTCGCTCGTTGAAGGCCTTGATGAACTCCATGATGTTGATCCCGTGCTGGCCCAGGGCCGGACCCACGGGCGGTGCGGCGGTCGCCTTGCCGGCGGGAGCCTGCACCTTCAGGATCGCGCGAACCTTCTTCGCCATTGCCTTGTCCTCCGAGGTCCAAACGGGGCGGTTCGCGCCCCTCCCTCTCGCTGCTGAGGCGACCCACAGGCCGCCATCGGTCTTGCTTCTCTACAGCTTCTCGATCTGCAGGAAGTCGAGCTCCACGGGCGTCTCGCGGCCGAAGATGCTGACCAGCACCTTGACCTTGTTGCGCTCCGGGTTCACCTCGTCGACAGTCCCGATGAACTCTGCGAATGGACCGTCGTTGACGCGCACGCTCTGGCCCTTGGTGAACTGGACCTTGAACTTCGGCGTCTCGACGCCCATCTGCTTGAGGATCTTCTTGACCTCGCTCTCGTCGAGCGGGGTGGGCCGGTTGCCCGAACCCACGAAGCTGGTGACGCCCGGCGTGTTGCGCACCACGTACCAGCTCTCGTCGCTCATGACCATCTCGACCAGGACGTAGCCGGGGAAGACCTTCTTGTTGACGGTCTGCCGCTGCCCGTTCTTGATCTCGATCTCCTCTTCCATGGGAACGAGCACCTGGAAGATCTGGTCCTCGACGCCCATCGACTCGATGCGGTGCTCGAGGTTGGCCTTCACCTTGTTCTCGTATCCGGAGTAGGTGTGGATCACGTACCACTGCTTGCGCGTGCGCTCGTCCGCGGGCATGTCACCCACGCGGGGCGCCTCGCGGGACAGGCGCGCGGCCTGGCGAGCCTCGTTCTCCTGCGCGGCAGCCTTCTCGGCCGCATCGTCGGATGCGGGCGCCGCGGTCTTCGCCTCGGGAGCCTCTGCCGCAGCCACCTCGGGCTCGTTCGGCTCCACCGCTTCCGCGGGCTCGGTCGCGATCGCGTCGGTGCGAGTCTGCTCGTCGCTCACTTGAACACCTGCGAGAGAGCCCAGTGCATCACCTGGTCCAGGATCGCGATGTAGGCGCCGATCGCCACGCTCACGGCAATGACGATCAGCGTGAGGTTGACGACCGTCTGCCGGTCGGGCCAGGAGACCTTCCTCAGCTCTGACCAGCTCTCTTCGAGATAGGTGCGAATTCCCTGGATCACGGTTGCTTCGGCTCTTCGTCCGTACGGGCTTGGTCTGGTGGGATGCTGCGGCGGCACCGGATTGGTCTGGCAGGGGCGACAGGACTCGAACCTGCAACCGCTGGTTTTGGAGACCAGTGCTCTACCAGTTGAGCTACACCCCTACCGATGGCGCGGCTCCGCCGTCTCTGGGTCTGGCTACTTCGTCTCCCGGTGCAGGGTGTGCTGCCGGCACCGCGGGCAGTACTTGTTCAGCTCCAGCCGCCCCGGGTCGTTGCGCTTGTTCTTCCGTGTGCTGTACGTGCGCTCCTTGCAGGTGGTGCACGCCAGCGTGATCACGGGTCGATTTTCGGCCTTGGCCACGTCCGCTTGGTCCTTCTTATCAAACCCCTGGCGGACACGGGACTCTAGGGCCGGTCACCTCGGGGAAAGCCTCGTGATTCTAGGGTTGAGGGCCTTGCGTGTCAACGCGAGGCCGGCAGCGCACGCCCTGCCGCGCAACCTCGGCGCGGTTCGGCGCGACCTGCTCCGCGGCCGACAACGCGCATCCCCGCCGCGCGGGGGTTGAACGGTTCGCGTACCCCGTGACTCATACTCCCCGAACGGCTCCCGACGCGGCGTCGTTCGGGGAGAGCGAGGACCATGGAGCGGAGACTCGTCGAGCGGGCGATGGACGGCGACGAAGAGGCGTTCGACACGTTGATCGGACTCCTCGGGGACAGGCTCCATTCCGTCGCGCGCCGGATCCTGCGTGACACCTCGCTTGCCCAGGACGCCACCCAGCGGGCGTGTCTCGACGCGTGGCGCAATCTCCCGCGGCTCCGGGATCCGGACCGGTTCGAAGCCTGGATCTACCGGCTCCTCGTCAATGCCTGCCATGCAGAAGGTCGCCGCGAGCGACGTCATCGCGGCACCCTCCGGCTGCTTCCACATGACGAGCCGATGGCGCCTGATCCGGCCTCGAGCATCGCCATCCGGGCCCAGCTCGATCATGCATTCCGCACGCTCAGCGTGGAGCACCGCACCGTCGTGGTGCTGGTCCATTACCTGGGCATGACGGCTCCCGAGGCGGCGGTGGCCATGGGCACACCCGTGGGCACCGTCCGCTCCCGGCTCTACTACGCACTGAAGCAGCTGCGAGCGGCCATCGAGGCCGAAACGCGGCTCGAGACAACGCGAGGCACGGCATGACGCGCACCGACGAGTTCATCGGTTTCCTGCAGGACTACCTCGACAGCTTCGAGGGTCCGACACCGATGCCGGATGCACTTCGCGACGCCATCCGCGCCGAGCTGCCAGCCACGAGACAGCATCGTTTCCTCGCGGGAACGAGAGGGCTTCGCACCATGACCAGCACCATTCCCCGCCCCCTCTGGTTCGGGCTTGCCGCGGCCGCCGCGGTGATTGCCATCGCCATCGGGGTGGGCGTTGGCTCGCGCGGCGCCGGAACTGGCACACCCACTCCTGCCGCCGCGACCCAAACGCCGACCACCGGCGCCACGCCGGCCGGCCCCGCAGCGCTCCGAGACTCACCTTCCGTCACAAGCGCCTATGGAGCCGGCTATCCGCCCAACATCTCGCCGGGCACCTACTACCTCGACGCGGGATACCCGGCCACCGTCAGCATCGACGTTCCTCCCGGCTGGTTTCTCTGGGACGCCGCGACCGACTTCAACGGCGTCCTCCGCGACAGCGCTGACGCCCCGAGCGGGTCCGGCTGGGGCCTCGTTGTCTCGGTGGTCGATGCGGTCTACAAGGACCCATGCAACCAGTATCTCGGAACAATTGGCGCGACCACCCCGTCCGTCGACGCGTTCGTCGCGGCAGTGAGCGCCTGGCCGGGAGTCCAGGTCTCGGAGTCGTCGCCCATCAGCGTCGACGGGTTCGCGGGCCAAATGATCAAGGTGCGCTCGACCGTCGACGTGGCCGGCTGCCCGGTTCACAAACTCTGGGAGACGCCCTCCGGGTACGTGGACGACGGGTACGGGCTGCTCGGCAGCAGTCGCCACGAAATGACCTATCGCTTCCTCCAGGTTGGCCAGTCGGTCCTCGTCATCCGTACCACGGATTTCCCCGAGACGTCACCGTTCGAGTTCCAGCAGGGAGTCCCGTTCTCCGCGGATCGACATGCGGTGGACCAGATGCTGCTGCAGGCGATGGTCGACTCGATCCACATCTCGACATCCTGACCGGGGCGCCGCTGGCGCCCGAGACCCACGGACGCGGGACCTGCCACAGATGGCGGCCCCGCGTCTCCACGTATACGTGCCCCCAGCCGCCGTCGTCGCTACCGGCCGGCCGCACCCCGCGGGGTGGTGCTGAACTCGCCGGAAGGTTGGATGCCGCCCGCCGGCCCGTCGCGGCGCACGCAGTCATTCGCCGCCGGAGACCACCGCCACCTCGCCGCTCGGTGTCCTGTCGCGACGAAGGAGGACGACGCGCGTGAACGGCAGCCGGATGTCACTGAAGACTTCGATGCTGACCAGGAAGCCCAGGAAGATGAAGAGGACCCCCAGGAACTCGCCGACGAAGAACCCGCTCGTGTTCCCAAAACGGTTCGCGCCGCTGGTATAGGCCGGAATGGTGGCGCCGATGGCGATGAGGATCGTCGCCGGAACGCGGCTCGAGAGCCGGCCCGTGAGCAGGGCCACCACCGCGCCGGGGAGTGACACGGCGAAGTTGACCACGATGGCAATCGGCATAAGCAGCAGGTTGCCCGCCAGCCCCATGGCTGACCGGTTCCGCAGCGAGTACCGGATGACGCGCACCTTGGGCATGAACACGTAGGCGCTGTACAGCGCACCAAATCCCAGCGCGAAGGCGCCCGTGACGTTAAAGAAGGGCGTCAGCAGGCGAAGGTAGCCGGGGAACAGCTCGCCGGTGGGGATATGGGTGGCGGGATCCACCACGAAACCCGGCGCCGGCAGCTGCACGGTGAGCATCATGACCAGGGCCGCCAGGCTGCCGCCGGTCATCACCACCGCGGCCACCGTCGCCCAGCGCTCGTCGCGGCGGATGGTCAGGACGGTGATGACGATGGCCGCCAGAAGCGCGATCCCGAAGTAGATGATCGGCGCCGCGCCGGAGTTGGCGTAGTGGTACTTCACGTCGGACAGGTACGTGAACAGGCCCGCCAGCAACACGGAGAAGGCGAAGGCGAAGCCGAACCGGGTCTTGGAGAGCAGGAAGACCGTTCCCAGACCCAGCCAGCCGGCGACGTAGACGGCACCGATCAGGTACCAGGCGCGATAGAGCGGCTCGCTCCAGCCGATCAGCCCGCCAAGGAACTCGGTGCCGGCGCTGATCCCGTACCAGAGCAGGCCCACTGTCCAGACCAGCTGGTACGGCTGCCTTCGTCGAAGCCACTGGTCCCCCACCAGGATTGCGAAGACGAAGCTGAGGGCCGACGAGCAGAAGGGTAGAACGACGTTGGGGTTCACTGCCGGTGCAGCCTCCTACGAGCCCCGCGTGACCAGGTCACGGGGTGCGCAATGACGTCGCGGGGTGCGCAAATAGTGGACGCCGGGGATTGTGGGGCATCGGCTCGGAATCCCGCAACCATCAGGAATCCTCTGTAAACCTCGAATCCTGAGGGTTCACAACGCTCCACGAAAGGGTGGAGCCCACGTCCGGGCTCGAACCGGAGACCTCTTCCTTACCAAGGAAGTGCTCTGCCAACTGAGCTACGTGGGCCTGTGGAGCGAAGCGTCCGGCTCTTGGCGCTACCGGCGGTCAGATGTCGTGGTGTTGGTGGGCAGGGAGGGAATCGAACCCCCACAGTCTCTCGACGGCTGATCTACAGTCAGCAGAGCTCACCACCTGCTCAACCTACCCACAGATCACGACAGCCGGCACGGCGCACACCGATACCGACCGGGCGCGAGTATAGCGAACGCCTGTCAGCCCCTCAACCGACCTGCGCCCGCCTCATGCGGAGGACCGCGTCAACGGGTCCGGGACCCGGCCCGGCGACGCGCCGCTGGACGAGCGCCTCCTCGATGACCATCCCGGGCAGCGCCTCCCGAATCTCCGTGCCGAGCTCAGCGGCGGTGAAGAGCCGCTCGGGGTCCGGCCCGTGCCCCTGGTGCTGCCGATCGTGCCCGATGACGAGCAGGTGCCCGCCGGGCGCCACGGCGCGGGCGACCGCCGGATAGACGATTCGCCGCTCGTCGGGGACGAGGTGGAGATAGAGGACGGTCACGAGGTCGAACGTCCCCGGTGGTGGCGTCCAGGCGAGCAGATCAGCTTCGATCCAGTCGGCCCGCACGCTGGCGCGTGCCGCACGATCGCGGGCCTTCTCGAGGGCCACCGCCGACCAGTCGACGCCAGTCACCTGCCAGCCTGCCCCTGCCAGCCAGACCGCGTTCGTGCCGCTGCCGCAGGCCACGTCGAGGGCCCGCCCTGGCGGCAGCGCGGACACCTGCGCCACTAGCGTGTCGTCCGGCCCGTCCGACTCGATCTCGCGTTCCCGATGGCGCGCGTCCCACAGCTCGCGCCGCCCGGTGCGGCTGGTGTCGTTCACCGTGTCTCCTCCATCGGTCAAGCCTACCTCCCGGCCATCACCGCATAATCCGTCCGATGCTCCAGGTCCTCCGCCAGCGTAACTTCGCGCTCCTGTGGGTCGGCGGCCTGATCTCCATGACCGGAGACTGGTTCCTGATCGTTGGCCTTCCGGTCGAGATCTACCGCCTGACCGGCTCGACGCTGGCAATCGCCGGGATCCCGGTCGCGTTCCTGGTCCCCTCGATCCTGTTCGGATCGGTCGCCGGGGTCTACGTGGACCGATGGGAGCGCCGGCGCCTGATGGTGGCCGTCAACATCATCCTGGCGCTGCTCCTGATTCCTCTCCTGGGCCTCGAGGCGCTGGGACCCTGGATCGCGTATGTCGTCCTCTTCGCCCAGAGCGCCGTGGAGCAGCTCTTCACCCCGGCCGAGGTGGCCATCGTGCCGAACCTGCTGGAGGGCGGCGATGAGGAGCTCGTCACCGCCAACGCGCTGACGGGCGTCAGCCGCCACCTCTCCCGGCTCGTCGGACCAGCGATCGCCGGCATCGCCGTGGCCGTGGGCGGACTGACCTTGGTCGCCCTCCTGGACGGCGCCTCATTCCTGATCGCCGCCGCCCTCATCGCCCTCATCCGGTACCGGCCTCCACCCCGACCGATGCATGCCGCGGACTCGGTGGAGGCGGAGGCGATCTCGGCCTGGCGTCGGCTTGCCGGGGAGTGGCGCGATGGGCTGCGGGTCATCCTCCATGCGCCCGTGCTGCGTGCGCTGCTCCTTTTCATGGTCGTGACCTCGATCGGTGAAGGGCTGACGATCACGCTCTTCGTGCCGTGGGTGACCGACGCGCTCCACTCCGACGCCACCGGCTACGGTGCGCTCCTCTCGACCCAGGCCATCGGAGGGCTGGCCGGGGCCCTGGTGATAGCCCGGCTGGGCTCGCGGGTCGATCCGTTGCGCCTGCTCATTGGCGGTGCGCTGCTCTTCGGGGTCATCGACCTCGGCCTGTTCACCTACCCGGTCCTCTACCCGCACATCGGTCCGGCCCTGGTCGCCATCGCCATCGTTGGTGTCCCCGGCGCGGCCATGGGCGCGGGCCGACTCACGCTCCAGCAGTCGCTCAGCGCCGACACGCACCGCGGTCGTGTGGTGGGAACGCTGATCGCCATCTCGTCGGTCGGTGCTCTGGTGGGGGCCCTCCTCGCGGGTGTGGCCGGTGAGGTCGTCCCGGTGGTCGCTCTCCTCGTGATCCAGGGCAGCGGCTACGTCATCGGCGGCAGCGCCGTGTGGTTCCTCGTTGGCCGCCGACGGCGAGGGAAGACCGTTGTGCCGGTTGAGACGGCCGGGCAGTGACCCGCGTCCCGCGCGTCGAGCTGCCAGGCGCCGCGGCAGCGCTCGCGCCGGTGGGCTTCGTGGAGCCATGACCGAGGCGGGTCCGCGCGGGCTGGCCTAGACTCACGCGAGATGTCGCAGATCGAGCTCGCCGTCGAGGCCTGGCAGCCCTTCTTCGCCGCGACCGCCGGCGTGACGGCCGTCCTCCTGGGCCTCGTCTTCGTCGGCCTCAGCATTCACCTTGAGCGACAGGCCCTCCAGGGCCCGACCCGGGGCCTGGCCATCGGATCGGCCACCTACCTGGTCTATGCGCTCTTCACCTCACTGGCGATGCTCATCCCCCAGGGCGTGCCGTATGCCCAGGGCGCGGCGCTGTTCATCATCGCGCTGATGGGCATGACTTCCGCCTATGCGGGATTCGCGGACGCGCGGCGCAGCACCACACCCCGCGTGAGCCGTGGGTTCCTCATCTTCGAGTTCGGGCTCCCCTACTTCGCCATCGTGCTGCTCCTGCTCGCCGCCATCGGCTGCCTGGCCTCGCTGGAGGCGGCCGTCTGGGGAGCCGGAGCGGCCGTCTTCGTGCTGGTCGCCATCGGCACCCAGAGCGCCTGGGACCTCCTCTTCCGCTTCGGCGGTCCGCCGGGCTCGGACGATCGCGACCGCGCGAGGTAGATCGGACACTGCGCCCGCCACCTTCACACCTGCGCCATTGCGCGCAGGTGTACCGTCTCGCCCATCAAACCCGTCTAGGAGACCCGTGACATGCCCGACAAGGGACCCGGCTCGAAGAGTGGCGGCAAGAAGCCGAAGGGCGGAGCCAAGCCAGGCGGCAAGAAGAAGAAGTAGACCTCCCGGCATCCGTTGGGATGCCGGGATCCGCGTCGGTCGGCACGGCGCGATCGCTGCGGCCGGGGCGCACAGCTCGGCCCCCAGGCCGCGCAAGGTCGGCGGCAAGGTCGTGTCGCGCCGCCGTGGCGTGGACGTCGAGCGGTGGGCTGGCCTGCTACTGCGGTGCTCGATGCCCACCGGGCACAGAGCCGCCCACCGGCGCGAGCACGATAGCCTGATCCACTCGCACCCCCCTGTCACGCGTGTTCGAGCGTGAGGCCGCCTGCTGGTTCGTATCGCAGCGCGCGTCGCCCCGATTGTGGTCGGTTATCGCCCTGAAGCGCTAGGCGTGACGCGGGACCCCCTTCCGTCCGCCGGAGTGGGCGCTCGTCCACACCTTCATCGGTAGCAGCAGCAGCCAGGCCAGCAATCCAACCGCCAGCCATCCAAGATCTCGCATGCCAGAAGTGTGGCGGGCGCGCACCGCGTGGGATGCAGTGCCACAGGGCATGTTTCGCGTGCCGATTGACCCGCCTCCCCGCGGTGAAGGCGGCTTCCGCGAGCCGGCCGATCGACATGCTCCCCGCGCGGGCGCCAAACCGTCGGGAATCTCCTCCCAGGCACCGCGCAAGGGGGCGTACGAGGGACAGACCGCGGCACTCCGGCGACAGACGGGGTCATGCTGGGACGACCGTCTTGGCCGGCTGGGCTGCGTGCGTGGCTATTGTGAAGCCCGCGCCCGGCATCCGGGCGGTGATGCCTCGTGCTCAGATCTTGGAGCCGACGGAGGGAATCGAACCCACAACCGGCGGTTTACAAAACCGCTGCTCTGCCGTTGAGCTACGTCGGCCCAGGCGCCGATTCTAGCCGGGAAGACCGGCCGAGGCGTCCCGCGAAGCGGGATCGATCCGGATGAGGACGGCGCGCGCCTTGGCGGTCAACGCGCCATCGGCCTCCAGGTCGCTCTCCACGATCACCTTGCGGTCGGTCGCCTCCACGAGACGTCCCACCGCGCGCAGCGGCCCCATGGGCGTGGGGGCCAGGTAGTCCACCGCCAGATGCCGGGTCACGAAGCGCGGAGCTTCGCCGGCGCCGATGGCGACGCCCTCGCGAGCGAGGGCAAAGACGGCCGCAGAGCCGGTCGAGTGACAGTCGAGCAGGCTCGCGATCAGCCCGCCGTAGACAAGCCCGGGCAGCGCCGTCATCCATGGTTCGGGGGTGAACTGGGTGAGGGTCCCCTCCCCCACCGCACGGGTCCGGAAGCGATGCCCACGCTCGTTGAGCCGTCCGCAGCCGAAGCAGTGCGCCACGTCGTCGGGGTAGAAGTCCTGGATGGCGGGCGAGTCCGGAAAGCGGGCGCTCATGGCGCCATGCTAGGCGTCCGTCCCTCGTCGCGCGGCACGCTGCCGCAGGAGCCGTCGCACTCGCCGCGGTGCCGGTGCCGGACGTCCCGTTGGCGCGACCGCGGAACGCACGAATCGGGCGCGGCCCTCCCCGGCCGCGCCCGATCGCCTCCAGGATCAACAGCGCGCTACGCCGCGGCCTCCACCTCCTCGGCGGTCTCCTCGGCACCCAGGCCGGAGAAGAACTTCCCGAACAGGTACGCGCCGGTCAGCGACACCAGGACCATCCCGGCGATCAGGATCGGCCAGGCCAGCGGGTTGACCGTTCCCGCATCCGCGTTCGCCGCACTCAGCGCATCCGGCACCCAGCCCAAGCCGAAGCCCGAGAGGGCGTCCACCTGGTCCGCGGCCTCCAGGCCGTAGATCTGGGGAATGATGTACAGCGCGGACGAGACGACCAGCAGGATGCTGACCCAGCGGAACGCGACCGGGTCGTCGTCCGTGTCGCGGGTCAGCTTGACGAGCAGGGCCCAGAAGAGCCCCACCGTGGCCAGCGGCGCGGTGATGGGCAGGCCCAGGCCGATGTACAGGTTCGGCATCAGGAAGACCATGCTCAGCGCCAGCGTGACGAGCATCAGCCCGTCGCGCATCAGGACGTAGCTCAGCCACCAGACGTCACCGCCGAATCGGAGGGTCAGGCTCTGCAGGAACTGCACCACGTAGGGGCGTGCGAAGTGGACGATCAGGGTGAAGGCCCACAGGATCGGGAGGATGGCAGCCAGCGAGAGGACCAGCCAGCCGGAGCCTCCGCTCGTCAGTTGGGCAGCAAGTTCATCGGCAGTCATCGTTTGGCTCCTAGCTCGCGACGGCCGGCGGGCGCCGCGTCGTCGTCTTGCGAAGGTTGAAGATCACGCCGGTCAGCCCCATCACGCCCACCGCGGCGGCGGACAGGTAGCACAGGGCAAGACCCCAACCGGGGTTCTGGCTGCTGACGAAGATGGACGACAGCTGCGTGGCCCAGCCCTGGTCGATCTGCGTGAGCTGCACGCCCAGAAGGTATGGACCGATATAGAGGACCGAGCCGATCCCCAGCAGGATCGTCTGCCAGCGGAAGCTGGCTGTATCTCCCTCACCATGGCTCGTCAGTTTGAGCAGCAGCGCGCCGAAAGCGCAGGCCGCGGCGATCCCACCGGTGATCGGCAGGTCCTGCCCGCCCACCACGTCGGGGTAGAAGAAGATGAAGCTGCCCAGGAAGACCTGGACCAGCAGGATGTCGCGCAGGGCGACGTAGATGATCCACCACAGGTCGGCCCCCAGCCGGAGCGTGAACTTGCGCAGGGTGCGAACCATGTAGGGACGAGCCAGGTGGAGCGCCAGGGCGAGCAGCCAGAGCGCGACGAGCGCCGCGGCAATGGTGCCCTCGACGAATCCCTCACCGAAATCGAAGAAGCCGGTGACCTGATCAGGGGTCATTGCTGTCCTCCACTCGAGGTTGCCGCGGAGACGTCCGCGCCGGTGGGTTGGGAACGACCGCGCCCGGCGGCCACCGACACGGCCGGGCAGCTGTAGACGGCGTCGCAGCGGAAGCAGCGGTTCGCCTCACCGCGGGCCACCGCATCGGTGAATCCCTGCTGCGTCGCCTTGAAGGAGCCCGGGACGTACTCGCCCTCGGCCGGATGCGCCCGAGGACGGATCGCAAGGTCGAGCTCGAGTGACCGGGGAGGCGCGGTGCGATAGCGGGCCGCGGCCATCACGGCCGCCTCGCCATCGGGGATCCCGCGCAGGTAGGCGTGGATGGCCGCCGCCGCGCGCCGCCCGGAGGCGACCGCGTCGATGATGGTCTTGGGTCCGGAGACGACGTCGCCTCCGGCGAAGACACCGGCGTGGCCGGTGGCCAGCGTCTTGGGATCGGCCACGATGCCGGCGAAGGCGCTGATCTCGATCCCGGTGCCTTCCGGCAGGATGGACGGGTCCGGCTCCTCGCCGATGGCGACCAGGATGGTGCTGGCGGTGATGGTCTCCGGTTGTGCCTCCGTGCCGCCCTCACTGACGACCACGCGCGCCCCGATCATCCGCCCGTCCTGGCCCAGGACCTCGTCGACGACGCGGTTGGTTCGGATCACGACCCCCTCGCGCTCCGCGGCCTCGATCTCCTCGACCTGGGCTCGCATATCGGCGCGGCTGCGCCGGTAGAGGACGGTGACCGATGATGCCCCGCTGCGCAGGGCCGAGCGGGCTGCGTCCATCGCGGTGGAGCCACCCCCGACCACGAGAACGGTGCCGCTCAAGTGGGGCTCCTCGCCCAGGTTCACCTGCTTGAGGAAGAGGGTCGCGGGCACCACGCCCTTGAGCTGATCGCCGGAGACGCCCAGCCGGCGGCTCTTCGGCGCGCCGGTGGAGAGGAAGATGGCTCCAAAGCCCTGGGCCTCCAGATCGGCCAGCGAGAAGTCCCGACCCATCGCCTGGTTCAGGCGCAGGTCCACGCCCAGGCCGACGATCCGGTCGATCTCCGCCCGCAGCACCTCGCGCGGCAGACGGTACTCGGGGATGCCAATGGCCATCATGCCGCCGGGTACCGGCATCGCCTCGAAGACGGTCGCCGCGTATCCCAGTCGGGCGAGGTAATAGGCGGCCGACATGCCCGCCGGTCCCCCACCCACGATCGCCACCCGCTCGCTGCGTTTGGCGGGCGGCGGCGGAAGCTCCGGCAGCGTGCCGTGCTCCACTGCGAATCGCTTGAGGGTTCGGATGGCGATCGGCTCATCGAGCGTGCCGCGCCGGCACGCCACCTCGCAGGGTGCGGTGCAGATCCAGCCGCAGACCGACGGGAAGGGATTCACCTCCGCCGCCACCGCGTAGGCCTCCGAGTAGCGGCCCTCCGCGATGAGGCCCACGTAGCGACCGGCATCGGTCCCGGCAGGACACGCGGTCTGGCAGGGAGCCTGGGGCGTTCCGGCCGTGGGCTCGACCATCGAGTCCCAGACCTGCCAGGGCTGCGTGCGCTCATGGGTGTGCCACCCGCCGGTGAGCGCGTCGAACGGCGACGGATGACCCGGCTTCAGCGACTCGCGCGTCACCTCCGAGAGCGGGATCCAGCCGTCAAACTCCCGTGGCGGGAAGACCGGACCGGGCAGAGCCTCGAGCGGCGTGGGCTCGGCGACGGTGTCGAGGGTCATGACCACCACCGGGCACTCGCGAATGCAGATCGAGCACCCGATGCACTCTCCCACCTGGACCGGGTGCTCCATCATCCAGGGGATCGGCGAGCCGTGGCCTGCGGCCTCCACACCCGCGACCTGCGGGCGGCTCATATCCATGGCCTGCACCGGGCAGACGTCCATGCAGATGCCGCAGTTGATGCAGTTGTCGTGGTCGATCGAGATCCGATAGCCCATGGCGGGCCCTCCGCGGCTGATTGCCTACGAGGGTCCCCCACCTCCGGCCGGCGGCCAACGCGCGTCCGGGTGGGGCACGTGCCGGGCGATTGGGTGGGAGGCGGAGGTCATCCGGACCGGGCCATTTGGCCCGGTTGGCGCCAGGTTGCCCGCCGGACGTCAGTTGGAGGACGGTGGATCGGGAACCAGGCCCTCGCGGATGGCCCGTGCGGTGAGCTCGGCCCGGCTCTGGGCGTGCAGCTTGGACAGGATGTTGCCCAGGTGGTACTTCACCGTGTTCTGGCTGATGGCCAGCCGTTCGGCGATCTCCTTGTTGCGGAGGCCCTGGGTCACCAGGTCCAGGACCTGCGCCTCGCGCTCGGTCAGGCGGTCCGGGTCGGGAAGCGGGACACGCTCGGCGCGCTGGAAGTGATCGAGGATGCGCGCCGCTGTCGCCGGCGTGATGGCCGCCTCGCCACGCCGCACGGCGTCGAGCATGCGCCGCAGGCCGTCCGACTCGAGGTTCTTGGCCAGGTACCCCTGGGCGCCGGCCTGGATCGCGGCGAACAGGTCGTCCTCGTCCTCGCTGGCGGTCAGCATCACGATCGCGACCGCCGGTCGTGATGCCTTGATGCGCCGGGTGGCCTCGATGCCGCCGATGCCCGGCATCTTCACGTCCATCAGGACCAGGTCGGGATCGGTGCGCTCGGAAAGGACCACGGCCTCCTCTCCGTCAGTGGCCTGTCCCACGACCTCGTGGCCCCACGCCGAGAGCAGCGAGGCGATGCCGTCCCGTACCAGGGCGTGGTCGTCGGCGAGCACCACGCGCATCAGGCTGGACCCCCCACGGGATCGCCTGTCGCGGCCATGGCCCCGCCGACCGGGAGCCGCAGCGTCACCCGGGTTCCGCCGCCATCCACCGGACCGATCTCCAGCGCACCACCGATCGTGGCGGCCCGTTCGCGCATGGCGGCGATCCCGTAATGCGGCCAGGCGGGCTCCGCGCCGGTTGCTCCTCCCGCGCTGATGGCAACCCCTGCGCTCGGCCCCGGCGCGCTGAAGCCCCGCCCGTCGTCGGTGACGCTCACCTCGAGGTCAGGACCTTGACAGGCCACCTCGACCCGGACACGCGCGGCGGACGCATGCTTGCGAACGTTGGTGAGCGCCTCCTGGACGACGCGGAAGACCTGGGCCTCCGTCTCGGCACTGAGATCCACGGCGGTCGCTTCCGGCGTCGCTTCGACGGAGACCGCGATCTTGGCCGCAGTGGCGTAGCGTGCCCCGTACTCCTCCAGGGCACCAACCAGCCCGCGCTCGGGCGTAACCGGGGTCGTGAGACCCAGGATGGCCTCGCGCACGTCGACGTAGATCGAGCGGGCTGCCGCCGCCAGCTCCTTGAGCTGGTTGCGGGCCTCATCGGTCCGGTGCTGGCGCAGAAGCTCCTCCACCGCCTGGGACTTGGTGTTGACGTAGCCAAGCACCTGCGCCAGGCCGTCGTGCATCTCCCGCGCGATCCGCTCGCGCTCGCCACGCACGGCCATCTCCCGCAGCTGGCCCTCGAGCCGCGCGTTCTCGATGGCCAGGGTCAGCAGGCTGGCCAGCGAGGAGAGCGTCTCCAGCTCATCCACCTCGAAGGCCCGCTCGCTGCGTGAGCCCACGGCCAGCGAGCCGATGGTGGCCGTGGCGCGGTGCAGGGGCGCCGCCACGAGCGAGCGGCGGAACGGCTCGACCACCACGTCTGCCGGCTCCAGCACCTCGGAGCTGTCCAGCACGAAGGCCTCGGGGGGGCCGCTCGCGGCGGCCAGGCTGCTCGTCTCGCCGAGCTGCAGGATCACGAAGGCGACATCGGCCTCGAGAAGGCGGCGTGTGTGGTCGACGACCGAGGTGAGGACCGCATCCAGGTCGTGCGTGGCGCTGATGGCGACGCCCAGCTGGTGCAGGGCTCGCGCCGTCGCTCCTCGCTTCTCCAGCTCACGGGTGCGGGCATCCAGCGCCCGGGCCAGCAGGTCGAAGCGTCGCCGGGCGACGGTCACCAGCAGGAGCGCAAGGAGCAGTGCCGTGGCCGTGACGGTGATGGTGTCAAGCGGAAAGGGAAGATACGGATCGAGTACCCAGTCGGCCAGCAGCTCGATCCCACCGATGATCGCCACGGACAGCAGGACCGCCGTCCACCAGAGTCGCGAGTGTCGCATGGGTGCTCAGGACCTCGTGGCGATTCTAGCCGCGCGCCGCGCGTCGCTGACGCACGACCTCGAACAGGAGCAGCGCGCCGGCGGTGGCCGCGTTCAGGGAGGCGACGTGCCCTGCCATGGGAAACCGCACCAAAAGGTCGCAGCGGCGACGGGTCGCCCCCGACAGGCCGCTCCCCTCGCTTCCGACGACGATGGCGATGGGTCCGCTCAGGTCGGCCTCCCAGGCGAGGACCTCCGCGTCCTGGTCGGCGGCGACGAGCCGAAGCTCGCGTTCCTTGAGCTCGTGGATCACCTGGCCCAGGCTGCCGACTTGTGCGATGAGGAGGTGCTCGCTGGCGCCGGCCGATGCCTTGACGGCTGCCGCGGTCAGCGGTGCCGCGCCGCGTACCGGCACGACGACGCCGTCGACGCCGGCCGCCTCGGCGGAGCGCAGCAGCGCGCCGAAGTTGGTCGGGTCCTGCAGGTGCTCGCCGAGCAGGATGAACGGGGGGTGTCCGCCGGCCTCCGCGCGGGCCAGCATCTCCGACGCGTCGGACCAGCGCCGATCGTCGACCTCGAGGAGCAGGCCCTGGTGACCGTCGAATCCGGCCAGGCGCGCCAGCCGGTCACCGGGGACCTCCTCGATCCGCACCTGCGCGGCACGGGCGCGGGCGAGCACCTCCCGGAGCTCAGGATTGGGCTTTGCGCTGGCGGAGACCAGGAGCCGATGGGCGGGGCGCGCTGCCGCGAGCGCTTCGGCCACCGGCCGGCGGCCACCGATCCACTCGGTCACGAGCTTCCCGATGGCGAGGCAATCGGCGCCACCGTTGCCACCGCGTACGCGGCGATCCCCTCGTCGCCGGCAAAGCCCAGGCCGTCGCTGGTCGTGCCCTTGACGCTGATCCGCTCCGGCGGGACACCCATCAGGGCGCCGATGCGGGCCTCCATGACGTCGCGGACCGGCGCGATCGCCGGACGGCGCGCCACGATGCTCACGTCAACCGACAGCGGTTCCAGCGCCGCACCTCGGACGCGGGCCGTCGCGGCGCCGAGCAGGACTCCGGAATCCGCGTCCTCCCACTGCGGATCGTCGGGGAAGAAGAGGCTCCCCACGTCGCCGAGGCGCGCGGCCCCCAGCATGGCGTCGATCACCGCGTGCAGCGCCACGTCGCCGTCGGAATGTCCCGCCAGCCCTGCCGGCTCGTCGGGGAAGGCCAGGCCGCCGAGGCGCAGCGGCAGTCCCGGCTGGAGGCGATGCGCGTCGAAGCCGATGCCGACGCGGCCGCCGGCCGGCGGCGCGGGTGCGCCAAGCGAGCCGAGTGCCCGTTCGCGCAGGATCGCGCGCAGGACGGGCTCGTCGCCGGCCTCCGTCAGCTTGCGGTTGGCCGCGTCGCCGACGACCGCCCGGACCGGGACCCCGAGCGCATCGAGCGCCTGTGCCTCATCGGTCGGCTCGCTGCGTCGGGCTCGCGCGGCATCCATGGCCGCCAGCAGGATCCCCAGGCTTGCGGCCTGCGGCGTCTGCGCGGCCGCCAGGCCGTCTCGGGACACCGTGGCGCCCACGAGATCATCGCCAACCCGCTTGAGGGTGTCGGCAACCGGGAGCACCGGGATCGCGGCCCCCGCCTCGCGCGCCGCCGCCGCGACCCGCTCCATGAGCTCGACATCCGCCGCCGGACGTGCCGCGTCGTGCACGAGCACCAGCGCGCCGTGGTCGACGCCCGCCCGTTGCAGCGCCTCCAGGCCGGCGCTGACGGAATCGGCCCGCGTCTCCCCGCCCTCCGTCACGAGGCAGCGACCCACGTCCGCCGTGGGGAGCCAGTCACGGAATCGCTCGACCTGCCCTGCGGGCGCGACGACGGCCGCGCGAGCAAGCCCCTGGACCCGCAGGAGCGCATCCAGGCTCCAGCGCCACACCGGCCGCCCCCACAGATCCAGCCAGAGCTTGTCCCCGCCCATCCGACGGGCGCGCCCGGCGGCGACCAGCACCGCGGCGACCTGTGGCCCCTGCGCGGCCACCGCCTCAGGCCGTTTCGCGGCCAGCGATGTCCTCGCCTCGGCTCTCCGTCGAGCGCCGCGCCGCGCCGCGCGTGCCGCGCGTTGATCCCGTCTCCCGGCCGGGCCGGACCGTGCCGCTCGGCGTCGCCGCGGTTGTCGAGGCCTCCCGGCTGATGGAGTCGCTCGGCTGCGCGAAGATCATCCGACCGGCGACCGTCTGCAGGACCCGCGTGACCGAGATCACGACCTCCTGCTCCATGAGCCGGCTGCCGCCCTCGACCACGATCATCGTTCCGTCCTCGAGGTAGCCCACGCCCTGCCCCGGTTCCTTGCCCTCCTGGATGATGCGCACGGTGAGCTCCTCTCCGGGGTGGAGCACCGCCTTGACCGCATTGGCGAGCTCGTTGATGTTCAGGACCCGGATCCCCTGCAGCTCGGCGACGCGGTTGAGGTTGAAGTCGTTGGTGAGGATCGCAGCGTCGTTGTCCCGCGCAAAGGCCATCAGCTTGGCGTCGACATCGGCCACCTCCGGATAGGTCGCCTCGCTGACCTCGATCGGGCTCACCGAGTCCTTCTGCAGGGCCATGAGCATCTCCAGGCCCCGGCGTCCGCGATTGCGGCGCATGGCGTCCGGCGAGTCCGCGATGCGCTGCAGCTCATCCAGGACGAAGCGCGGGACGATCAGGCTGCCCAGGATGAATCCGGTGCGGCCAATGTCCACGATGCGCCCGTCGATCACCGCGCTGGTGTCCACGACGACCGACTGAATGTGGCCCTGGCGGCGATGCCCGGGCAGCAACCCGGCGGCGGCGGGCAGGAGCGCCTCGCGCTTGTAGAGCGTCGCGGCCAGCATCAGCGCGGCGAGCAGCACGGCCACCAGGGGCGGCAGCAGCGATCCGGCGAGGCCGCCCAGCTCGGAGAGCGGCACGCCGAGCAGCAGGCCCATCACCAGGCCGACCAGAATGGCGACGACGCCGAGGGCGTACTCGCCCGCACCGGCTTCGGCGAGCTGCGCGACCGCCCAGCGGGTCGGATACACGGTGACGTAGGGAATGGCGAGGTAGCCGAACAGCAGGCTCGCCACGACGAAGGCGGTGAGGAAGGCACCGCGGTTACCGGGATCGAGCAGGCCTTCGGCCTGGCGAAGGAGGACCACGCCAAGCGCGAGACCGCCAATCGTCCCCAGGAGGGCGCCAAGGAGCTGGATGAATCGTGTCATTCGGTTGATGAGTGCGAGATTGATAACGGTGTTCGACCTTTGGCCGCCGATGAATCCGGATGAAGGCATGAAGCAGGCAACCGCGACGAACGTCCTGCCGAAGCGGGCGGCAACCGTAGCACCCCGAGTACGGGCGGGCAACCATTTCCCTTGGGCCCCGCTGGGCGCTTGGCTAGGCCTCGAGCGCCCGCTGTAACGCGTCGCGCAGGTCGCTTGCCTGCTCGATACCCCCGTTCGGCGCCGTGGCGGCACCCGCTCCGCCTCCCGCCGGGCCGGTAATGAGCCTCTCGAAGCCAAGTCGCCGAGCCTCGGCGAGGCGCCGTTCCGGACGCGAAACGGGGCGCAGTCGTCCGGACAGCGCGAGCTCGCCCGCCAGCACCGTGCCGGAGCGAACCGCTCGCTCTCGCAGCGACGACGCGAGGGCCGCCGCAACCGCCAGGTCGGCGGCCGGCTCCTCGATTCGCAGCCCGCCCGCCACGTTCACGTACACGTCATGGCCGCTGAGATTCAGTCCCGCGTGGCGAGCGAGGACGGCGATGAGCATCAGGACGCGGTTGGTATCGATCCCGGTCGTGGCGCGCCGGGGTGAGCCGTACCCAGCTGGCGCAACCAGGGCCTGGATCTCCACCGCCAGGGGGCGGGTACCCTCCAGGGTGATCGTCACCGCGCTGCCGGCTACCGGTGGCTGTTCCGACTCGAGGAAGAAGCGGGAGGCATCCGGGACCTCGACCAGGCCGTCGCCGCGCATCTCGAGCACGCCCACCTCATCGGTGGAGCCGAAGCGGTTCTTCGCCGCGCGGAGCAGCCGTGTCGTCCCCAGCCGCTCTCCCTCCAGGTACACCACCGCGTCGACGAGGTGCTCGAGGGTGCGTGGCCCGGCCACCGTGCCCTCCTTGGTGACATGGCCCACCAGCGCGACGCAGGTGGCGCTGGTCTTGGCCACCTCCGACAGCCGCACGGCCACCTCCCGCACCTGGCCCACGCTCCCCGCCGGCCCACCCAGCTCGGCGCTCGCGAGGGTCTGGACGCTGTCCACTACGGCCAGCGCCGGCGCGGTGGCCACGATCGCCTCGACCGCGGTCTCCAGCTCGGTGGTGGCCAGCAGCGAGACGCCGTGGACCACCGCCCCCACCCGCTCGGCGCGGCCACGAACCTGTCTCGAGGACTCCTCGCCCGTCACGTACAGGGCCGTCGAACCACCCGCGGCGAGGCGAGCTGCCAGCTGCAGCAGGAGCGTCGACTTCCCGATCCCCGGGTCGCCGCCGAACAGGACGATTGATCCCGGGACCAGCCCGCCTCCCAGGACCCGATCCAGCTCACCGATGCCGCTTGCCAGACGCTCTGCCTCTGCGCTCGAGACGGCGGCGATGGGCTCGATCGCAGCGGCGCCCGGCCCGCCCTTGGGACGCTCGCGCCGTTTCCCGGCACCCGAGGGCATCACCGTTTCGACCAGGGTGTTCCAGGCACTGCAGCTCGCACACTGGCCCGCCCACTTCGGTGAGCTGGATCCGCACTGCTGACAGACGTAGACGGAACGGGTTGGCACGCGATCGGGCACTCCGGCGGGACGTGAGAGAACCGGGGGAAGATGCCCCCGGTTCTATCGTCGCAGATCGCCCGTTACGGCGGGCGTATCGCCGGCTTATCCGGCGGTGACCGCCTGCTTCCGGCGGCCCGACGAGGGCGGCGTCACCTTCTCGATCGAGACGGTGCCGTCCTCGGCGGCATCGATTCGGATCGTATCGCCGGCCTCGAAGCTGGCCATCAGCATCCGCTCGGCGAGCGGATCCTCGATCTGGTTCTGGATCTCGCGCCGCAACGGACGGGCTCCAAATGCCTGGTCGTAGCCCTTGGTGATGATCGCGTCCTTCGCCGCGTCAGTCACGATCAGCTCCATCTGCTGACCCAGGATCTGCGTCTTGACCCGCTCCAGGAGCAGGTCCACGATCTCGCGGATCTCCTCGCGGGTGAGCTGGCGGAAGACGACGGTGGCGTCGATCCGGTTGAGGAACTCGGGGCGGAACACGTTCTTCAGCTCGCCGAGCACCTTCTCCTTCATGCGCTCGTACTCCGCGCTCGCCTCGGCCTCGACGGTCGCTCCCGTACCGCGGAAGCCCATCGACTTGTCGTGCTGCAGCTGCGGGGCACCCACGTTGCTGGTCATGATGATGATGGTGTTGCGGAAGTCGACCCGGCGACCCTTGGCATCGGTCAGGTGCCCGTCCTCCAGGATCTGGAGGAGGATGTTGAACACCTCCGGGTGCGCCTTCTCGATCTCGTCGAGGAGCACGACGCTGTAGCTCTTGCGGCGCACCGCCTCGGTGAGCTGGCCGCCCTCGTCGAACCCGACGTAGCCGGGCGGGGCACCGACCAGGCGCGAGACGTTGTGGCGCTCCATGAACTCGCTCATGTCGATCTTGATCAGCGCATCCTCGCTGCCGAACATGAACTCGGCGAGCGCCCGGGCCAGCTCGGTCTTCCCGACACCGGTGGGTCCCATGAAGATGAACGAGCCGATGGGGCGCTTGGGGTCCTTCAGGCCGGCACGCGCACGGCGAACGGCCCTGGAGACCGTCTCGATCGCCTCCTGCTGGCCGACGACCCGCTTGTGAAGGGCGTCCTCCATGTGGAGGAGGCGCTCCTTCTCCTCCTGGGAGATGCGCACAACCGGGATGCCGGTCCACATGCTGACGACCTGCGCGATGTCCTCCTCGGTGACGACCGGCGTCTCCTTGGCGACCTCCTCGTGCCACTCGGCACGCAGCGCCTCGACGTGCTCCTTGGCCTTGGCCTCCTCGTCGCGGAGCCTCGCGGCGCCTTCATAGTCCTGGTTGGCGATCGCCTCGTCCTTCTGGCGGGTGACCTCCTCCAGCTCGCGCTGCGCCTCCTTGATGTTCGGCGGCGCCGATGAGCTGCGCAGCCGGACCCGCGAACCGGCCTCGTCGATCAGGTCGATCGCCTTGTCGGGCAGGGCCCGGTCCGCGACGTAGCGCACGGAAAGGTCCACGGCGGCGCGGATCGCCTCGTCGCTCATCTTGACCCGGTGGTGCTCCTCGTAGCGGGAGCGGATCCCGAAGAGGATGTCAATCGCCTCGTCGACGGTGGGCTCCTCGACCATCACCGGCTGGAAGCGGCGCTCCAGCGCGGCGTCCTTCTCGATGTACTTGCGGTACTCGTCCAGGGTGGTCGCCCCGATGCACTGCAGCTCGCCGCGCGACAGCGGCGGCTTGAGGATGTTCGCGGCATCGATGGCGCCTTCAGCCGCGCCGGCACCCACGAGGGTGTGCAGCTCGTCGATGAACAGCACGTTGTCGTTGCTGCTCCGCAGCTCTTCGATGATCTTCTTGAGCCGTTCCTCGAACTCGCCACGGTACTTCGTGCCGGCCACCAGCGAGCCGATGTCCAGGGTCAGGACGCGCTTGTCCATGAGCGTCTCCGGCACGTCGCCGTTCACGATCCGGTGCGCGAGCCCTTCGGCGATGGCGGTCTTGCCGACACCCGGTTCGCCGATGAGTGCCGGGTTGTTCTTCGTCCGCCGGCTGAGGATCTGGATGACGCGCTCGATCTCCTTTTCCCGCCCGATGACCGGGTCGAGCTTTCCGGAGCGCGCTGCGTCGGTGAGGTTGATGCCCAGCTGATCGAGGGTCGGCGTCTTCGACGGCCGCTTGGTCTCCTGCGCCGGCGTGACGCTGCTGCTCTGCGACAGGACGTGGATCACCTGGTGCCGAACCTTATCGAGGTTGACGCCCAGGGATTCCAGCACCCCAGCTGCGATCCCCTCGCCCTCGCGGACCAGCCCAAGCAGCAGGTGCTCAGTGCCGATGTAATTGTGGCCAAGCCGCCGTGCTTCGTCGATCGCAAGCTCGATCACGCGCTTCGCTCGCGGCGTGAGGCCGACCTCACCGACCACCGGGCGATCGCCGCGGCCGATGATGAACTCGACCGCCGTGCGGACCTTGGACAGCTCGACGTTCATGTTCTCGAGGACGCGCGCCGCGACACCCTCCCCCTCACGAACGAGTCCGAGGAGGAGGTGCTCGGTACCGATGTAGTTGTGATTGAAGCGCTGGGCCTCGTCCTGGGCGAGGGTCAGCACCTTTCGCGCTCTATCGGTGAACTTGTCGAATCGGTCCATGGTCGCGTCCTTGGTGCTTGCGTGCGACCGGCCGGGTGCCGGCCGACGCTTGACTGCAGTGTACGGCACCACCCGCGCGTGGTGCCGTCAATAGGTACTCCGGTTCTGCCTCCTCGGTTCGTGCGGCACGCATGCCACCACTATCCGCGAAAGGGTGAGGCGGCCCCGTCACGCGGGCCCGCCTCGTGCCATGTACCGGTGCGCCGGCCGCTCCGGGCGCGGTGAATCGCTTAGGCCTTCTCCCCGGCGGGCTCCTCGGCCTTGGCTTCCGCCTCGGGCTCGGGCGCCTTCTCGGCCTCCTCGGCCTTGGCCTCTACCTCGGGCTCCGGCGCCTTCTCGGCCTTGGCCGCCTTGGCATCCGCTTCACGCTTCTCGGCCTTGGCTTCCGCCTCGGGCTCCGCCGCCTTCTCGGCCTCCTCGGCCTTGGCTTCCGCCTCGGGCTCCGCCGCCTTCTCGGCCTTCTCGACCTTGGCTTCCGCCTCGGGCTCCGCCGCCTTCTCGGCCTTCTCAGCCTTGGCTTCCGCCTCGGGCTCCGCCGCCTTCTCAGCCTTCTCGACCTTGGCTTCCGCCTCAGGCTCGGGCGCCTTCTCGGCCTTGGCCGCCTTGGCATCCGCTTCAGGCTTCTCAGCCTTGGCTTCCGCCTCGGGCTCGGGCGCCTTCTCGGCCTTGGCCGCCTTGGCCTCTACCTCGGGCTCCTCGGCCTTGGCCTCACGCTCAGCTTGGCTGGCGCGGAACTGGGCGAGGAGACCGGACTCGGCGAATGCGGCCGCCATGGTGTTGTCGATTCCCTCGTCCGGCTCGCGAATTGCGTCCTCAGGGCGGTACTCACGATCACGGCGATCACGGCGTTCGCGGCGCGGTGGGCGGTCCTCGAATCGTGACGGTGCGGCCGCCGCCGGTACCGGCGCTCGATCATCGGCCTGCTTGAGGCTGAGGCCGAGCCGATGGCGCTCCGAGTCCAGGCTGATGATCTTGAGCTTGAGCGTCTCGCCCTCCTTCACGACGTCGCCCGGATGTGCGACGCGCTGGTTGGACAGCTCGCTGATGTGGATCAGCCCCTCGAGGCCCTCTTCCACGCGCACGAATGCGCCGAAGTTAACGAGCTTGGTGACGACGCCCTCGATGAGATCGCCAATGGCGTACTTGGCGACAGACTCCTGCCACGGATCTGGCTGCAGCCGGCGGATGGAGAGGCTGATGCGGCCGCGCTCGTGGTTGATGTCGATGACCTCGGCCTCGACCTCGTCACCGATGGAGTGCGCCGTCTCGGGGTTGTTGACCTTGTTCCACGACAGCTCGGACTTGTGCACCAGCCCGTCGATGCCGCCAAGGTCCACGAAGACCCCGAACGGGGCGATGCTCCGCACGGTGCCCTTGACCCGCTGGCCGACCTGCAAGCTGCTGAAGAGCTCGTCGCGCTTCTCGCGGCGCTCCTCGTACAGCGCGACCTTCTCCGAGAGGATGAGCCTGTTCGCCTTGCGGTTCACCTCCAGGATCTTCAGCCGAAGGGTGCGGCCCACGAAGGGCTGTAGTTTCTCGGCGATCTCCTGGGCGGCGTCGCGTGGCTGCTCGTCGCGCGGGCGACGCGGGAAGTCGACGATCTGGCTGATCGGCACGAAGCCGCGCACGCCCAGATCGACGATCAGGCCGCCCTTGTTGTGGTCGATGACCCGCGCCTCGACGATCTCACCGGCGTCGAACCGCTCCTGCATCGCACGCCACTTGCGCTCGAGACCGGCGCGGCGAAGCGACAGGACGGCGTGGCCCTCCGGCGACTCCGGCTGCAGGACGTAGACGAGCACCTCGTCGCCGATCTTGATCTCGGGACGAGACTCGTCGCTGTCGCGCCCACGCCGCCCGATCAGCTCACGGTTCGAGACGACGCCCTCGCTCTTGCCACCGAAGTCGACCAGGATCTCGTCCGGGTCGATGCGCACCACCGTGCCCTCGACCACGTCGCCGTGCTTGAGGCTCTTGACCTCGACGTCCGGCAGGTCGAGCAGCTCGGCCATGGTGGTCGGCTCATGGGCAACAGGAGCAGCTTCGTCGGCAGGAGCAGCTTCATCGGCGGGTGTCGCAGCGGCAGCCGCCGGCTCCTCCGTCGGCGTCTCGCCCGAGACCTCCGCAGCCGGAGCGGGCGCGACGACCTCGTCAGCGGAACTGGCCGCTTCCTCCGTCGCCGGAACGGGCCCGGCCGCAGTGGCCTCCGGCGCGTCGTCGACCACCGCCATGGCGGACGCGTCCGTGCCTGGTGCGGGGGCGGGCTCGTCGGGCCCTGCCGCTCCATCCGCCGCGGCGTTTGCCGCCGGGTCCTCGGCCTTCGCTGCGGCCGCAGCAGGCTCCTCCGTCGCGGTCGGCGACGCAGCAGCCTCGCTATCGGCATCCTGGGACGCGGGCTTATTCGTCTCTTCAGTCAAGTGTGATGTGCTCCTGTCCAACAAAGTCCCTGCAGCACAAACGCCCTCCCGTGCATCGGAGGGCGTTTCGAACGCTCAATTGGTTAGAAGGCTGCCTGTCTCTTCTGACTGGTGCTCCTCTTTTCCTCGAGCTGTGCTCGACGCTCAACCGCGCATGGCGCTATGAGGTTGTCTGCTGCAGAGCCGGCGTAGCATACCATACGGTCAATGGGGTCCCTTCGTGCCTGAGCTGCCCGATCTGACCGTCGTCGCGGAGCAGCTGGCCCTGCGGATCGCCGGCCGGATCGTCGCAGAGGCATCGGCTCCCACACCGATCCTCGTACGCGCCACACCGGCAGCGCTGGCGGACCTGGTGGGCCTCACGGCCGGGCGGGCGCGGCGGCGCGGCAAGTTTCTCCTGCTCCCGTTCGACCGAGACGGCAGCCAGGCGCAGATCATGGCCGCGAACCCCATGCTGGCCGGCCGCTTCTGGCTCCTTGACGATGCGCGCGAGCGCGTCCGCGCGCGAACCGGCCTCCGCCTGCGCTTCTCCGACGGCACGGAGCTCCGCTACGTCGACCGCGAGATGCTCGGAAAGCTGTACCTCGTCGACCCGGATGCGCTGGAGTCCATCCCGGGCTGGAGCGAGATGGGTCCCGACGCGGACGACCCGGCCCTCACCCTCGACGAGTTTCGCCGTCGCATCAAGCGTCATCCGGGCCAGCTCAAGCCGCTCCTCCGCAACAGTCGGTTCGTGGCCGGGATCGGCAACGCGTACGCCGACGAGATCCTGTGGGAGGCCCGCCTCGCGCCATTCCGGCGGCGGAGCACCCTGCGGCCGGAGGAGGTCGATCGACTCTACGCAGCCATGCGCAGCGTTGTCGCCGATGCAATCGAGCAGGTGCGGTCGCTGGTGCCGCCGCGAATCGAGACCCAGCATCGCGAGTTCCTCAAGGTGCACCTGCGCGGCGGCGAGCCATGCCCGCGCTGCGGCCGCGATCTCCGACAGATCGGCGGAGACGAGGCGACGACCTTCTGCCGCACCTGCCAGCCCCCGTTCTGACGGCAACTCAGGGGATGATCAGTACCTGGCCGATGCTCAGGCTGTTGGGATCCGCGATGTTGTTCGCATTGATGAGCGCCTGGACCGACACGCCGAAACGCGCCGCAATGGAGGACAGCGTGTCCCCGCTCTGCACGCGATAGGTCCGCACGGTGGGCCGCGGGGTGGGGGTCGCGGGTACCGGTGTCGGCGACGGGGTGGGGCTGGGCGTGGCGGTCGGCGACGGGGTGGGGCTGGGCGTGGCGGTCGGCGACGGGGTGGGGCTGGCGGTGGGACTGGCGGTGGGCGTGGGCGTCGCTCCAATGCCCGCAAGGAGCCCGAACCCCTGGGTTGATGCGCCGGCGGCGGCGATCGAGCCGAAGGCGAGGACCGCGGCCGCACCGCCGATCACGGCGCGTCCGGGGCGCCGGCCACGTCGCGCCGGCAGGCTCACGCCTCGCCAGGCCACCTCCGGCTCGATGACCAGGCGCGTCCGGACGAACGAGGCGTCCGACGCAGGGCGCGGGATTCCGCCGGCCGGTGCGCGCCGGGATGCCCATTCACGGTAGCGCGAGCACTCGAGGTGCGCCTCATGGAGGCAGAGGCGCTGCTGCGTGGCGCGGTCGAGCGCGAGCGGAGGGTTGCCGGCGGTGCAGCGGTGATCGGGATCGAAGCCGTCGACGACGGTTCGCAGATCAGCGGAAAGCGCCAGGAGCGGGCAGATTCGATCCACGCCGCAAGGATAGTGCGCTTGGGTGCGAGGAAAAGAAATATCCCGGCGACGACCTATTTTCCCAGGAGGTTGCCCCCCGAGTATCTTCGGCGCTGGAGAGCTTAACTTCCGTGTTCGGGATGGGAACGGGTGGATCCTCTCCGCTAGCGTCACCGGGATATCTTCAATTGGCGACTGCACCGCGCAGGTGCGTCGAACCGAGGAAGGTGGAAGCGTCGATCGCGTCGCGGCTGCCGGCCCACGGGCCGGCGACGCGGGGTCGCGTTCGCGTCCAGCGGCGTGCTAGACGCGTGAAACTAGGTCAAGCCCTCGACCATTAGTACCGCTTAGCTGAACGCATTGCTGCGCTTACACGTGCGGCCTATCAAACAGCTAGTCTCGCTGCGGTCTTACCCGGTTAACCCGGTGGGGAACCTCATCTTGAGGCGAGCTTCGCACTTAGATGCTTTCAGTGCTTATCCCAACCGAACATACCTACCCAGCAATGCCACTGGCGTGACAACTGGCACAACATTGGTTCGTCCACTCCGGTCCTCTCGTACTAGGAGCAGCTCCTCTCAAGTTCCCTACGCCCACGGCGGATAGAGACCGAACTGTCTCACGACGTTCTGAACCCAGCTCGCGTACCGCTTTAATTGGCGAACAGCCAAACCCTTGGGACGTACTTCCGCCCCAGGATGCGACGAGCCGACATCGAGGTGCCAAACGGTGCCGTCGATGTGAACTCTTGGGCACCATAAGCCTGTTATCCCCGGGGTAGCTTTTATCCGTTGAGTGATACCCCTTCCACTCGGAGGTACCAGATCACTAAGCCCGACTTTCGTCTCTGCTCGACTTGTAGGTCTCGCAGTCAAGCACCCTTATGCCTTTGCACTCTACGGCTGGTTTCCATTCAGCCTGAGGGTACCTTTGGGCGCCTCCGTTACACTTTAGGAGGCGACCGCCCCAGTCAAACTGCCCACCTGACACTGTCCAGCTTCCGGATCACGGATCGCTGTTAGAGCCGAAATCCAACAAGGGTGGTATTTCAACGTTGACTCCACCGAGGCTGGCGCCCCAGCTTCAAAGTCTCCCACCTATCCTACACATGCTAAACCTCAGTCCAATATCAGGCTACAGTAAAGCTCCACGGGGTCTTTTTGCCCTGCCGCGGGTAACCTGCATCTTCACAGGTATTTCAATTTCGCCGGATCCCTCGTTGAGACAGCGCCCAGATCGTTACGCCATTCGTGCGGGTCGGAACTTACCCGACAAGGAATTTCGCTACCTTAGTACCGTTATAGTTACGGCAGCCGTTTACCGGGGCTTCAATTCAGAGCTTGCACCCCTCCTCTTAACCTTCCGGCACTGGGCAGGCGTCAGCCCCTATACGTCAGCTTTCGCTTTAGCAGAGACCTGTGTTTTTGCTAAACAGTCGCCTGGGCCATTTCACTGCGGCCTCGATCAGCCTCTCACGAATGAGCCACTGCGAGGCACCCCTTCTCCCGAAGTTACGGGGTCAATTTGCCGAGTTCCTTAACGAGGGTTCTTCCGATCGCCTTGGTATGCTCTACCCGTCTACCTGCGTCGGTTTGCGGTACGGTCGCCTTTGACCTCGCTAGACGCTTTTCTTGCAGGATCGGCTCAGTCGAATCAGCTTTCGCCTTTCATTCGCTGCTCGGAGTTGATGAGAGGACGGATTTGCCTGTCCTCTCCCCCTACCGGCTTAGACGCACATAGCCAAGAGTGCGCTCAACCTACCGTTCCCGGTCACGCCCTTGCTCCCAGGACCGCTTCTCACTGGCTGCCTCGAGCGACCGAAGTCGCCCTCAGCGCACCAGCGTCCACGGACCAGGCACCTTGCGGTGCAAACGGTCATTGGCGGTATCGGAATATCAACCGATTGTCCATCGCCTACGGCTTTCGCCCTCGGCTTAGGCCCGACTAACCCTGAGCGGATTAACCTTCCTCAGGAAACCTTAGACATACGGCGTGCGCGTTTCTCACGCGCATTTCGCTACTCATGCCGGCATTCGCACTTCCGTCCACTCCAGCCGTCCTCACGGTCGACCTTCACTGCTGACGGAACGCTCCCCTACCATCACCGCCACCCGAAGGTGACGACAATCCGAAGCTTCGGTACCAGACTTGAGCCCCGTTGGATCTTCGGCGCGGAATCACTTGACCAGTGAGCTATTACGCACTCTTTAAATGATGGCTGCTTCTGAGCCAACATCCTGGTTGTCTGAGCGACTCCACATCCTTCCCCACTTAGTCTGGATTTAGGGACCTTAGCTGTCGGTCTGGACTGTTTTCCTTTTGACCACGAAGCTTAGCCCTCGCAGTCTGACTCCCGGGGTATGGAATCGCGGGATTCGGAGTTTGATTGGGGTTGGTAAGCGGGAAGCCCCCTAGCCCATTCAGTGCTCTACCCCCGCGACTGAACCCCCGAGGCTAGCCCTAAAGCTATTTCGGGGAGAACCAGCTATCTCCGAGTTCGATTGGCATTTCACCTCTACCCACAGGTCATCCCCTAGCTTTTCAACGCTAGTGAGTTCGGTCCTTCACGGGACATTACTCCCGCTTCAACCTGCCCATGGGTAGGTCACTCGGTTTCGGGTCTACTCGCGGCGACTGTGGCGCCCTGTTCAGACTCGCTTTCGCTGCGGCTCCGTCCTTCTCGGACTTAACCTCGCCACCTACGAGTAACTCGCCGGCTCATTCTTCAAAAGGCACGCCATCAGGCTATCCGGCACCCGAAGGCACCGGGCAACACCCTTTGACTGCTTGTAGGCATTCGGTTTCAGGTACTATTTCACTCCCCTCCCGGGGTGCTTTTCACCTTTCCCTCACGGTACTTGTCCACTATCGGTCGCCAAGAGTATTTAGCCTTGGACGGTGGTCCGCCCGGGTTCCCACATGAGAGACCTTCCACGTGGTACTCAGGGACACGGCCGGGAGTCGGAACGCTTTCGTATACGGGGCTGTCACCCTCTCTGGCGGGCCTTTCCATGCCACTTCTGCTAACGATCCGATTTGTAACTCCCTGCGGGTCTTGCAGCTCCCGCAAGCCGGCCCTACAACACCGTAACGGCAACGGCTGCAACCTATCACGCCGCCACGGTTTGGGCTCCTCCGCTTTCGCTCGCCACTACTCACGGAATATTCTCTGTTCCTCGGGGTACTTAGATGTTTCAGTTCCCCCGGTGTCCTCGTGCCGACCTATTTGATTCAGTCGGCCGTCCCTGGGCATTACCCCAGGGGGGTTTCCCCATTCGGATATCTCCGGATCAAACGCTTGCTCGCAGCTCCCCGGAGCGTTTCGTCGCCTGCCACGTCCTTCATCGGCTCTTGGCGCCAAGGCATCCACCGAACGCCCTTAGTAGCTTGACCTAGCGGTCACGCGGCTAGCACGAGGCTGGCTGCACGATGACCGCGGTCGCGTCGGAATTCATCCTCGACGAAATCGATGCTTCCACTCTTCGGTTCTTAAGGTCGCAGCGCCCTCGTGGGACGCTCCGCCGCGCAGGCTCTCGTTGGATGGCCCGCCGGTCGGCTTGCGCCTCCCGGTCGACGCCTTTCGGCGACGTCACGACGTCAGCGATTGTCCGCTGGCCGGTGGACACGACACGCGTCGTGCGCATCGGTCAGAGGACACTGTCAATAGGGCCTGTCACAACGATTCGCGAGGTGAACCGCATGGCGGTCTCCCCGCGAAGAGCGAACGGAACTGTAGCACCCGGAGGGGTCCCGGTCAACCGAGCGGGTGCCTGTCGAGCGTCCGATCTCAGGCGGGCATCGGCTCTCGATCCGACGCCTCCCAGGACACCGCCTCGACGGGGTCGCCGATGGCGATCCTGCCGGTCCCGGCGTGGTTGAAGTTGCGCCCGAAGACGACCCCGCGTGCGGTCCGCCGGTAGGTCGCCAGGGTTCGCAGCGGCTCCTTGCCGCGAGCCCCGCTGCGCTGGTCGAAGGTGGGAATCGGGCAGCGCACGCAGCGCGTGGTCCCCTGCAGCTCGACCCGTCCGATTCGGATCCGCCCCAGGCGGTCCTCGACGTAGGGCTCGTCGGCGTCGAGGACGATCGAGGGCCGGAATCGGTTCACGGGAAGCGGCACCGGCATGCGGCGGTTGAGATCGGCCAGGGATGCCGTGGAGATGACCAGGAACGGATAGCCGTCCGCGAACGCCAGCCGCCCCTGCCCGCGATTCGCCGATCGCACCTCGTCCTCGGGCATCCGAACCAGCCGATAGCGGCCGGGCCGCTCCCGGGACAGGTAGGCGCTGAGCCAGTCGGCCGCCTCGGCACCCTGGTCGACCGCTCCGACGCGGCTCGACCAGATGCCGACCGTCACGCGCTCACCATCCCGACCGCCGAGGGGAAGGACCAGCGGGTCCATCCCCGTCGCCCGCAGGGTCAGGGCTTCGGCCCCGATGGCGGTTTCGACCTGGCCCAGCGAACGAATGCCCAGCGCTCGTCCACCCGTGTCGCCCCGCTGGGCCACGAAGACCCCGCGCTCGTCGACCACCAGCCATTGCCGGTCGTACCGGATCCCCATTGGGCCGATGTCGGCGCGCGACAGGGAGATCCCGGCGCAGGACTTGACCGGGTAGCAGTACAACGCGGCGACGCGCAGATCGGAGGTCACGGCGTCGCGGACGGTAACAGAGCGGGCGACTACACTGCGGGGGTGGTCAGCCAGGCGTGGATCCGGGCCGACCGACGCGGGGAGGCAATGTGACCAGCCGCACGCTCACCCTGGGCAGCACCACCTATCCCCTGGTCCTCCCGACCATCCGCGATCCGCGGCTGCACGTGGCGGCGGTGATCATCAGCATTCACGTCCTCGGGCAGCTGGGGCTGCATTTCCAGGTGAGCGTCCCGCAGATCCTCGCGGCCATCCTGACCTGCGCCGTGATCGAGGTGACGCTCACCTTCCGCCAGACACGCTCCGTGGTCTGGCCGGCCAGCGCCATGCTGACCGGCAGCGGCGTCGCCCTCATCCTTCGGGTGGTCGGAACTCGTGCCGACGACCACTGGACGCTGGACGGCTGGTACGTGTTCGCGATCGTGGCGGGTCTGTCGCTGCTGACGAAGTACGTGGTCCGCTACCGCGGTTCCCACGTGTTCAACCCCTCCAACGTCGGCCTGGTCGTCGCCTTCCTCCTGCTGGGCAGCACGCGCATCGAGCCCCTCGACTTCTGGTGGGCGCCGCTGAACGTCTGGATGATCGCCGCCTACGCGGTCATCGTCGTCGGGGGGCTGCTCATCACCCGGCGGCTGCACCTCCTGGTCCTGGCGGTGACCTTCTGGCTCAGCTTCGCGATCGGAATCGGCGTGCTCGCGGCATCGGGCCACTGCATGGTCGCCCGCTGGTCGTTCGCCCCGGTCTGCGGTTTCGACTTCTGGCGGGTGATCGTCATCTCGCCCGAGGTCCTCATCTTCCTGTTCTTCATGATCACCGATCCCAAGACCGCGCCCGCGGGGCGGGTCGCCCGCGTGGTGTTCGGCATTCTCGTGGCGCTGGCGTCCACGCTCCTGATCGCGCCACAGACCAACGAGTTCGGCGCCAAGGTGGGCCTGCTGGCCGGCCTGGTCCTCCTGTGCGCCGTGCGTCCGATCCTGGACCGGCTGATGCCCGAGGCCCGTACGGCGGCGGACGACATCGGCGCCTTCGCACGACGGCTGGCGGCCAGCATGAGTCCCGGCGCGGGGTTCATGCGCGCCACGGCACGGGCAGCGCTGGCGGTCGTCGTGGTGCTTGCCATGGGCGTGGGAATCGTGGCCGCCGGCATCCCGGCCAGGGGCCTCGTACTCCCGAACGTCGCCGAGGTCCTGGCGCAGGTGCCCCACCAGATCGATCCGGCGACGCTGCCCACCATCACCGTCGGCCAGGACGTCGCGGACTGGGACCACCAGGTCGCCGGGCCCGAGATGCAGGGCATCGTGCTCACGCTTGCGGAGAACCTGGAGCTCGAGAGCCAGGCGCTGCTGCGGCGAGACCCACAGATCCTGACCGCGGTCGATCACGGGGATCGACTGGCGCAGATGCAGGAGCGGCTGACCGAGGCAAAGGCGACGGGGACCACCGTCGTCGCCCGCTACCAGTTCGACTCGCTGGACGTGCGACTCCTGGTGCCGTTCGGGATGCAGACCGGGCTGAGCCTTGGGTTCGACGGTCGTGGCACGCTGACGACGGTGACCTACGACGCCGATGGGACCGCCCAGGCAGTCGAGTCCTCCCCCTTCTCGCTGACGTTCGCGATGCGGCGGGCGACGGGAGCTCGCTGGCTCAACGTGGGCGTCCTGCCCATTGGATCCGGCGGCTCGTCGGGATCCGGGGGCTGACCGCCGCGCCAGACGGGCGCATACTTCGCCACGGACCGCGAGCGATCATGACAGAGGGAGAAGGTGTGCAATGGCACGCGAGGAAGAGCGCCTGAGGCGCTCGCAGGAAGAGCCGATCGTGGGTGGGCTGCCGGACGTACCGGGGATCGGGGCCGCGATGCGGCTGACGCCTGGTCTTGGCCTCCACCTGCGCGGCCTGGCCGATGAGCTCCTGGTCAACGACTACCCCGGCGCCACGCTGACGCGCGCGCAGCGGGAGATGATCGCGGAGGCCGTGTCCGCGGCGAACGACTGCTTCTTCTGCATGGACTCCCACGGCGCGCACGCCAACGCGCTGCTCGAGCGAAGCGGGGAGACCGAGCTTGCGCCACTGCTGGACACCATCAAGGTGGGGTCCTCCGAGGGGCTCGACGCCAAGATGCGCGCGCTGCTGCATGTCGCGCGCGTCGTGCGCGGTGATGCGCGTGAGCTGACCGCGCCGGATGTCGCAGCCGCGCGGGATGCGGGTGCCAGCGATGCGGACGTGCAGCTCGCCGTCCTGATCGCCGCCGGGTTCTCCATGTACAACCGGATGGTCGACGGGTTCCGCGCGCGGACCGCGCCGAGCACGGAGGTCTATCGCGACCGGGCCGGCGAGATCGCCGAGCACGGCTACGCCGCCCCGTCGAGAGTCCCGGTCTCGCGCTGACGCCGGCCGCGGCCGGCGGTCTGCTAGGCTCTGCGCCCCGGGGGCCGGTAGTTCAGTGGGAGAACACCGCCTTTGCAAGGCGGGGGTCGCGGGTTCGAGTCCCGCCCGGTCCACCAGCAGCCCCCGCATGCCGACCGCGCCGGTCCCGCCCGGTCACGCGAGCGATCTAGCGGAACACGATCGTCCGCTGCCCGTCGATGAGGACGCGGTGCTCGGCATGCCAGCGCACGGCCCGCGACAGGGCCAGGCACTCGACGTCACGACCCACGCGCGCCAGCTCCTCGGGGTCGTGGCTGTGGTCGACGCGGGCGACCTCCTGCTCGATGATCGGCCCGTCGTCGAGCTCGCCGGTGACGTAGTGAGCGGTTGCGCCGATCAGCTTCACGCCACGCTCGTACGCCTGCCGGTACGGGCGCGACCCCTTGAACGAGGGGAGGAACGAGTGGTGGATGTTGATCGCCCGGCCGTCGAGCGCGCTGCAGGCCCGGGGTCCCAGGAGGAGCATGTACCGCGCGAGGACGACCAGGTCGACGGCTCCCGCATCGACGAGGTCGAGGAGCACACGGTCGCGCTCGTCGACCGGCGCGTCGGCTCCGGGAATGCGGTGGTGCGGCAGGCCGTAGGTCGCGCTCAGGGCGGCGAAGTCGTCGTACGGCGACGCGACACCTGTGATCTCCACCCGCAGCGCTCCGCTTCGCCAGCGATAGAGCAGGTCGTTCAGGCAGTGGCCCTGGTGCGAGACCAGGATCAGAACCTGCGGACGGACGGCGACGTCGTGCAGCTCCCAGCGCATCTGCCAGCGGGCAGCCAGGTCGGCGAACGCCTCGCTCCAGGTGGCGAGTTCGCCTCCCTGCTCCGCGGCGAAGTGGACGCGCATGAAGAAGGTCCCCGCCGCCGGGTCGCCGAACTGGTGGCTGTCGATGATGTTCGCCCCCCGCTCGACGAGCAGGCTCGCCACGGCATGCACGATCCCCCGCCGGTCCGGGCAGGAGAGGGTGAGGATGAAGGCGTCGGCGGACATCGGCAGCCCGGTCAGGGTGGCGAGAGGCGCGAGCGAGGTTCCGGCGGCAGGGGCCGATCCGCCGGCCAATCCAGCCGGCGGACGACGCAGACGGGCGTCTGCTCGCGCGCCTGCCCCAGCGGATTGTCGGCGAAGAGCCGGACGACCATCCGCCGATCCAGTCCGGGGCTCGCGCCCAGGACGTTGCAGCCAGCATCGTTGGCATCGATGACGGCCACGGGCACCCCAATTGCCGCGGAGATGATCCGCGCTGCACCGTTCGGGTCGCGCGGGCCAAGGGTAGCCGCCTGGTTGTAGGGCGGGATGGTGTACGAGGTGGGTCCGTCGATGGCCGCCGCCTGGGGGCCAGCGATCCGATAGAAGAGGCCGTGGATCCCGAAGGGCTTGGTGACGCCGCTGACGGCGGCCGCCAGCAGGATGCGCGGGGCCCCGACCTCGTCGATCGCCAGCTGCAGGGTCTGCGGCGTGCCGAGGCCGATGCCGTACCCCGGGCGCGTCACGAACCGCACCAGGAACCGAGCGAGCCAGCCGGGATGGACTTCGGTCATCGGATAGGAGCGACCCTGGGTGATGGCGACCATCCGCTCGCTCACCGCCACGAATGCGACATCGTGCCCGAGCGGCGTCGCATATCGGCGCACGACCGCCGCGGCGTCGTCGTCGGGAGTCACCAGGTGGGTGCGGACCGGGTGGCGGGCATAGACCTGCCCGTCCAGCGCGGCCTCGAGGACGCGGTCTTCGTTCGGTGCGTCCAGGGGGCCCATCGGGCGCTCGGTGGCCGTCTGGTCCGGTGCGGTGTCAGCCACGGCGCTCCGTCCGGTGCGAGGGGGAGGAATGGTGGGCGTTTCTGGACTCGAACCAGAGACCTCTGCCTTATCAGGGCAGTGCTCTAACCAGCTGAGCTAAACGCCCCCTCGGGTCCGGCATCGTACCCCGCGGCCCGTGGCCTCCGCAACCGATCTGCTCGGGCGGTGGCCGGGCTGGGGGGCAAACGAAGAGCCGTCCCGCATGCGGGACGGCCCGGACGTGCCTTGGCGGCTGAAGAGTGACAGGAACCCGCGTTGTCAGCGAGCAGGTCATTTGGATCTCGAGGGCGTTCAGCCCGTTCACCGATGACCCCTCGACGGCATCGGTCCTTTCGGCTGGCTGAACGATCGACCTGGGATCTGGCGATCCGGCGAACCGGTTCGCGTTTCTCCCTAGAAAGGAGGTGATCCAGCCGCACCTTCCGGTACGGCTACCTTGTTACGACTTCGTCCCAATCACCAATCCCACCTTCGACGGCTGCCTCCTTGCGGTTGGCCCACCGGCTTCGGGTGTTACCGGCTTTCATGACGTGACGGGCGGTGTGTACAAGGCCCGGGAACATATTCACCGCAGTGTGCTGACCTGCGGTTACTAGCAACTCCGGCTTCATGCAGGCGAGTTGCAGCCTGCAATCCGAACTGAGACCGGCTTTATGGGATTAGCTCCACCTCGCGGTTTGGCAACCCGTTGTACCGGCCATTGTAGCGTGTGTGTAGCCCAGGACGTAAGGGCCATGCTGACTTGACGTCATCCCCACCTTCCTCCGAGTTTCTCTCGGCAGTCTGGCATGAGTGATACAACATGCCACGGGGGTTGCGCTCGTTGCGGGACTTAACCCAACATCTCACGACACGAGCTGACGACAGCCATGCAACACCTGCATGACGATCCCTTGCGGGAGGACGACGTTTCCGCCGTTTTCCGCCACATGTCAAGCCCTGGTAAGGTTCTTCGCGTTGCGACGAATTAAACCACACGCTCCGCTGCTTGTGCGGGCCCCCGTCAATTCCTTTGAGTTTTAGCCTTGCGGCCGTACTCCCCAGGCGGAACACTTAATGCGTTAGCTACGGCACAGCCGGGGTCGATACCGACTACGCCTAGTGTTCATCGTTTACGGCTAGGACTACCGGGGTATCTAATCCCGTTCGCTCCCCTAGCTTTCGCGCCTCAGCGTCAAGAATGGGCCAGGTAGCCGCCTTCGCCACTGGTGTTCCTCCCGATATCTACGCATTTCACCACTACACCGGGAATTCCGCTACCCTCTCCCACCTTCAAGCCGATCAGTTTCCGATGCAATTTCCCAGTTAAGCCGGGAGCTTTCACATCGGACTTGACCAGCCGCCTGCGCGCTCTTTACGCCCAGTAAATCCGGACAACGCTCGCCACCTACGTATTACCGCGGCTGCTGGCACGTAGTTAGCCGTGGCTTATTCCTCAGGTACCGTCTTGTATCTTCCCTGAGAAAAGAGGTTTACAACCCGAAGGCCGTCATCCCTCACGCGGAGTTGCTGCCTCAGACTTTCGTCCATTGGGCAAAATTCCCGACTGCTGCCTCCCGTAGGAGTCTGGGCCGTTCTCAGTCCCAGTCTGGCTGATCATCCTCTCAGACCAGCTACCGATCGTCGCCTTGGTGAGCCGTTACCCCACCAACTAGCTAATCGGACGCAGGCCCCTCCGGAAGCGCCTTGCGGCTTTAGACGGCGAAGCGAATCGCCGACCACATGCGGTATTAGCCACCCTTTCGGGCAGTTATTCCCCACTTCCGGGCAGGTCACCTACGCGTTACTCAGCCGTCCGCCACTAGGTTGTTGGAGCAAGCCCCAACAACCCCGTACGACTTGCATGTCTCACGCACCCCGCCAGCGTTTGTCCTGAGCCAGGATCAAACTCTCCGAACAAAAAGAAAACAGTGGCCTTGCCAAGAGGCTCGTCCACCGTTCGCAGTTCAGACTTTGTCCCGCTGACTCGTGTGGGTTCCTGTCACTCTTCAGCTGTTAAGTTCGCGCCACCGCTGGGCGGTTTCGTTCGATTGAGGCCTCCGATGCTCGGTGAACCTCGGCGGACAAGCTGCGCGGTCCGGGTGGACCGCCGTTCTTGCATCGCCTGCCGACACGCTGCCGGCGCGAACTCGGAGTCTATCCGTGCCCCCACCAGGTGTCAAGCGAGCGTGGCGCGCACTGCTGACCTAGGTGCGCTCCACCTGCCGCCGGCCCTGGAGCGAGCGGATGAGGGTCACGTCGTCCGCGTACTCGAGGTCGCCACCGACGGGCAGTCCGCGGGCGATGCGGCTGACCATGGGTACGTGCTCGGCAAGCAGGTCCGCGAGGTACATGGCCGTGGCTTCGCCCTCGAGGTTCGGGTTGGTGGCCAGGATCACCTCCTGGGCCGACCCGTCGCGCACGCGCTCGATCAGCTCGCGGGCGCGAATCCGATCCGGACCGATGCCGTCGATGGGGCTGATCGCCCCGTGGAGGACGTGGTACCGGCCCCGGAACTCCCCGGTGCGCTCGATGGCCAGGACGTCGAGCGGCTCCTCCACGACGCAGATCCGCGAGGGGTCCCGGCGCGGGTCCGAGCAGATCTCGCAGGGATCGTGGCCGACCTCGGTGATGTTGCAGCAGACGGAGCAGTAGGCGACCTCCTCCTTGACCGCGACGAGCGCCGTGGCCAGGGCTCGGGCCTCGTCCGCGGGGGCGCGCAGCACGTGGTAGGCGAGCCGCTGCGCGGTCTTCTGTCCCACCCCGGGCAGGCGGCTGAACTCCTCGATCAGCCGCGCGACGGGCGCGATGAGGCCGGCCATGGACGATGCGCTCGCGGTTGGCTAGCGGAGTCCGAGGCCGCCGGGCAGCCCGGGGATGCCCATGCCGCCGGCAACCCCCGCCATCCGCTCGCGCTCGAGATCCTTGCTGCGCGCGATCGCGTCGTTCACCGCGGCGAGGACCAGGTCCTGGAGCATCTCGACCTCCTCGGGATCGACCGCCGATGGATCGATCTCGATCGTCCGGATCTCGCCCGCCCCGGTGATCACCACGCGAACGGCACCGCCGCCCGCGGTGGTCTCGAGGGTCGTCTCCTTGAGCTCTTCGGAGACCTGGGCCATCTGGGTCTGCATCTGCTGCGCCATCTTGGCGATCTGCGCGATGTTCACGTGGGTTTCTCTCTCCGCTGCGGGGGATCGGGGTCAGTGGACTTCGGGAACGTCGACGAGCTCGCCGCCGGTGATCTTGAGGACTCCTTCGAGGAGCGCCTGGGCGTCGGTGTCCTGCGGGTCGGGGGCCACCGCCGCGGCGATGGTCAGTGGCTCGAGATCCACGTTGCCCGCGACGCAGTCGATCGCCCAGGTTCCGCCGAACACGGTGACCAGCAGCCGCTCGATGGCCGGCGACCTGGTCGCGGTCTTCTCCCGCATGAAGCCGCGCTCCTCCGGGAAGGCGAGCGTCAGGCGCGCGCCGGCAAGCGCCACCGGCCGGCACTCGCGGAGCAGGGGCTTGATGGCCGGCGCGGCGCGCTCGATCACCTCCGCCCATCGCGTCCGCACCGCGTCAAGCTCAGGCCGGTCGGCGGTAGCGCCGGACGGCGCCGGCGCGGGCTCCGTGGGCTTCGGCACGGCGGCTGACAGTCCGGCTGCGGCGGGTGCGGGTATTGCCGGTTCCGGCGTTTCCTGTTTCGGTGCCGATGGCGGCGCCACCGTGGCCGGTGCGACGCTCTTCTCAGGCGCCGTCCTCGCGGCCCGCGGACCAGGGCGATCGGGCGTCGCAATTGCGACGCCCGGTTCCACGGCGAGCAGCTCGAGCATGAGCCGGGCCCGGCCTTCCCGGGCTCCGGCGCCGGCGGCCTCGGCCACGGCGCGCAGGACCTGCGCAAGACGCCGCGCCCGCGCGGGGTCGGCGGCGGAGGCCAGGAGCCGGCCGCGCGCCTCCACCTCGGCCTGGGCCGCCACCTGGGCCATGTCTCGGCCGGCGTCGGCGAGCTCCTCGATGCGGCCGATGCCACCCGGCGCGTCCATGGCCTCGTAGGCATCCAGGAGGGCTGCGATCGTGGCGTCATCGGCCAGTCCGACCGCCTCGCGGACCGCGGCGGCCGTCACGCGCGTCCCCGCGAAGGCCAGCACCTGGTCGAGGAGCGACTCGGCGTCGCGCATGCCCCCATCGGCCAGGCGGGCGATCACTGCCAGCGCCTCCGGCTCGGCATCGGCCCCCTCAGCGACGCAGATCCGGGCGAGCTTCCCGACGATGGCATCGGCCGGAAGTCGCCGGAAGTCGAAGCGCTGGGTGCGGCTGATGATGGTGGGCAGGACCTTGTGGGTGTCGGTGGTGGCCAGGATGAAGACGACGTGGTCGGGCGGCTCCTCGATGAGCTTGAGCAGCGCGTTGAAGGCGTGCGTGCTCAGCATGTGCACCTCGTCGATGATGTAGACCCGCTTGCGCAGCTCCGACGGCGTGGTCAGGGCCCGCATCACCAGGTCGCGCGCATCCTCCACCAGGCCGTGGCTGGCGGCGTCGATCTCGATGACGTCGAGCGCTCGGCCCTCGCGGATCGACACGCAGGCGGCACAGGTGTCGCAGGGCTCCCCGTCCTCGCCGAGGTTCGTGCAGTTGATGGCCTTGGCCAGGATCCGCGCCGTCGAGGTCTTGCCCGTTCCGCGTGGCCCCACGAACAGGTACGCGTGCGCAATCCGGTCCGACGCCACGGCACGCCGCAGGGTGGTGACGATGGGGTCCTGGCCGAGGACCTCAGCGAACCGCTGCGAGCGCCAGCGACGGTAGAGGGCCCGGTGAGCATCGGGCGGCGTGGTCATGCCCGCGGCCGCATCGGTCTCATCGGGAACGATGTCGATGGTCGAGGCATCCGCTGGCGCAATGGGGGTCTCGGCAGTCGTGTCGCGGGAGCTGGGCATCGTTGGGTGAGGGTACACCGAGGCCGGCGGAGCCGGCAGCCGGGACCGGCCCGGATCATCGGGGCCGGATCATCGGGGGTTGCGAAAGCGGTCGTGCACCCGGCGTCGATCGAGGAGTCTCCGCGCACGCCGCATCGCCCGGCTCCAGCCAGGTCGCCCCACGGCACCCGAAGGCGGTCGCTTACCGCTGCTTCCTTCCGGACCTGACGGGGTTCACGGACCTTCGCTGCGTGGGACCCGACTCTCAACGTCGGGCGATGAAGTGGGAGGCGGAGGTCGACGACCTCGGCCGGGAATTCAGCCCCGCTGTAGCGGATTGCGGGTACAGGGCACCGCTAGTTCCCCGCCTAGCACGACCGCCGCGATGGTATCCGTGGCGGGTGCCCGGGTCAATCGAGGGTTCGGTGGAGTGGCGGAGAGGGGGGGATTCGAACCCCCGACGGGTTTCCCCGAACCGCATTTCCAGTGCGGCGCCATAGGCCTCTAGGCGACCTCTCCGCGGGCGCGGCACGCCGCGGTTCGCGGTGCGCGTCAGCGTGGAACGTGGCGGAGAGGGTGGGATTCGAACCCACGGTGCTCATCGCACACCGCTTTTCGAGAGCGGCACCTTAAACCACTCGGACACCTCTCCCCCGCCGCGGGAGTCTACCAACGGCGCCGATGGTGGGCAATCGAGCAGCGCCGACCGGCGCGCAGTGGGAGCCGCGTCGATGCGCCTCAGGCGGAAGCGGGTGCCTCCTCGCCGAGACGCCGAGCCTCCGCCTCCCGAACACCGGAGACGACGGAGATCTGGTGTGGCATCGCGTCGCTGCGTGCCAGCTGGGTGACCGTCCCGGCGCTCCCGCGCACCTCGTCGGGCACTGCGAAGACGAGAGCTCGCACCTGGGCCTCGAGGAGCGCGCCGACACACATCGGGCAGGGCTCGAGGGTGGTGAAGATCGTCACGTCCGAGAGGCGTTGCCTGCCGAGCTTGCGAGCGGCGGCCCGGATGGTGAGCATCACTGCGTGGGCGGTGGGGTCACCGTCGAGCTGGCTGCGATCGTGATCGCGGGCGACCATGGCGTCGTCCAGGACGGCGACCGTGCCGACCGGGCGCTCCCCCTCCTCGGCGCCGCGCCGCGCCTCGGCGATCGCCTCGGCCATGTACAGCTCGTAGTTCACGCGCTCCCTCCAGGACCCCCTCCGTGGCGATCGGAGTCTAGCAGAGCACCCGGACCGTTCCTGCGATATCCTTCGGCTGCCGCGACCCGTCCCGCGACGGGACCTTCGAACATGGTCCGGCACTCCACGTGCACTGTCGGGAGACCGATGCTGAACCGATCTCGCCTGCGCATCCTTGGCGGCGCGCTCGCCCTGGTGGCCCTGACGGCCGGGGCCCTGTGGGTACCGGTCCCACGGGTTGGCGACCCCGGCGTGGCCCGGATCCTGGCCGCCGTGCACGCCAGGCTGCCCGGGTGGAGCGTCCTCAGCACGACCGACACCTGGGAGGGCGCCTACGCGGTCGTGGCCAGCTGCGGCGCGCGGCAGATCGGGTTCCAGTACGTCCCGGGGCATGGGCTGCCACCCCAGGATGCCTGGATCCAGCCTAATGACGAGTACGCGCGCAGCCGGCTCCAGGAGGTGTCCGATTACTCGACCGTCCTGGTGTGGCGCGCGCGCCCGATCACGGATCGGACGCTGAGCTGCCGGCAGGAGCTGGCGCGATCGACGGACGGTCTCGTCGGTCGCTCGGGAGGCGGCCCGCTCGACTAGGGCCGCTAGACTGTGCTGCCATGAAGCGCCGCACCGTCAGCGAACGCGAGGATGCCGAGGCCCGCGAGACGGCCGCGAAGCATCGTGGCGAGCTGCTGGCGGATCTCCGTGCTCGCGAGGTCGCGCGCCGCGCGCCCGTCCCGGCCGCCGATCCCGCAGTCCCAACTGATGATGCAGGCGCTCCCGCGCCGGACGAGAGCGGCCAGGCCGACCCAGCGCAGGAAGAGCCGCCAGGCAGCGCCGAGGGCTAGCGGACTGCACCGGGGGACGCGTCGCGTGATCCGGGATCAACGCGGGCGTAGACCACCGCCACGGCAGCCTGGCTCGTGAACTGGCCACCGCTCTGGAAGAAGATGTTCCCGGCCGTGCCCATCTGGCGGATCGGCACGGCGTCGGTCGACACGATGCGCCACCCGATCTTCGACCGCGCGGCGGCATCATCGGCGACCGCGGCGTAGAGCACGCCAGGATCTACCGGCGTCGCCGTGTCGGTGATCACGTAGAGGACGACCATCTGGTCGGCGCCCGCCGCCCGCTCATGGATGGCGATCCCTTCGATCTCGTCGGATGCATCCCGTCGAACGGAGCTTGGTCCCCATCCCGTCACGTCCCTCGGCAGACCTCATGCTGACGCGATATGGCGTGCCCGAGAGGACTCGAACCTCCGACCTTCAGGTCCGCAACCTGACGCTCTATCCACTGAGCTACGGGCACCCGACCAGGGAGACTGGCGGAGAGGGAGGGATTCGAACCCTCGGAAGAGGAAACCCCCTTCAACGGTTTAGCAAACCGCCGCACTAGGCCACTATGCGACCTCTCCGCGAGCGGCGCCGATGATAGCATGGGCCTGCTGCTCCCACGAGTCTGCCGCCCGGGGCGAAGCGCAGCATCGACGAACCCAGACGAGTGACCAAATGCCTGAGCAGCGCCTACCCATCATCGGCGCCACCGAAGCGCCGCCTGCGATCGAGCCAGTGCTTCGCGCCGCCTTCGAGGCGAGCGGCCGATCCGTCTCCCTCGAGCACTGGGAGATCCACCCCCACAAGCTCGCCGAGGCCTTGACCACGCTCCGCGGCAGAGGCTACCTGGGGGCCGTGGTGAGCGCGCCGCACAAGGAGAGGGCCGCGACCCTGTGCTCGACCCTGTCCGAAGACGCGAAGGCCAGCGGCGCGGTGAGCATCATCGTGCGCGATGGGCAGCGGCTGCGCGGCCACAACACCGACGTCGACGGCATCCGGGCCGGGCTGACGGCGATCCTGCCCAGGGTGCAGGGCAAGTGGCCGCGCGGCGCCCTGGTGCTTGGTGCCGGGGGCGGCGCTCGCGCCGCGGTGACGGTGCTGATCAGCGCCGGGTTCCACCACGTCGCCGTCTTCAACCGCCATCTCCACAAGGCGGAATCCCTGGTCGCGGACTTTGCGAAGGTCGCGCGCCACATGGAGCTGCGCGCCCGTCCCTGGCACGAGTCGATCCTGGAGGCGGAGCTGGCGCGGGTGGGCCTGGTCATCGATGCCAGCGGGCTCGGCGCGGATGAGGCGGCGAGCGCCGTCCCGCCGGAGGCGCTTCCGGACAAGCTGTATGTCCTGGACCTGGCGCTGCACCGCGGTCAGACGGTCCTCATGCGCGAGGCGAAGGCGCGAGGCGCCACGGTGGCCAACGGACAGGCCAGCTTCCTCACGGCGCAGGCCGTTTCCCTGCGGCTGTGGACGGGGGAGGACGCATCCGTGGACACCCTGCGCGCTGCCCTGGCCACCGCCCTGGGCGACCCCGAGACCGAGAGCGCCGTCGTCGGGGATTGAGGGGTCGATGTTCTACACGAGTGGTTGGGTCCATGTCATCTGCGGATGCATGTTCTGCGGCAAGACCGATGAGATGCTTCGCCTCCTGCGCCGCTTCGCGATCGCCGGACGTCAGGTGATCCTCATCAAGCCACAGCTCGACACGCGAACGGATCTGGTGACGGTGGTGTCCCGGTCCGGCGCCCACCATCAGGCGATCTCGGTCGAGCATTCGCACGACATCGAAGCCCTTGCGCGGGACGCGGACATCGTGGCCGTCGAGGAGGGCCAGTTCTTCGACGACGGGCTGGCAGAGGTGGTCGAGCGGCTGGCCGATGGCGGGAAGCAGGTCGTGGTCACCGGGCTGGATCGCGACTTCCGCGGCATTCCCTTCGGGCCCATGCCGCGCCTCATGGCGCTGGCCGACCAGGTGACCAAGCTCACCGCGATCTGCATGGTCTGCGGCGAGCCGGCGACCCGCACCCAACGACTCATCGACGGGCAACCCGCGACCGCCGACTCCCCGCTGATCCTGATCGGCGGGATGGCCGACGAGTCCTACGAGGCACGCTGCCGACAGCACCACGAGGTGCCGGCGCCCGAGGATGGCTGACCTGGGGCGCCGGGTCCCGAACGTCACCCTCTGGCTGGGGGGAGTGATCGAGCGGATCGGCGGCTGGCGAAACGTGCGGCGGCTGCTGACCGTCCTCGGAGCGCTGTGGCTGCTGGCCGTGGTGACAGGGGTCTTGCCCTATGACCTGCACCCCAACGACTCCCATGCGTACTGGGCCGTGGACCCCGCAAACCCGTATCGGGATGCCTCGCTCGGGGGCGAGGACGCATTCCTCTACGCGCCGGCCATCGCCCAGCTGCTGGCGCCGTTCACCCTGCTGCCCTTCGCGGTCTTCCGGATCGGGTATGGCATCGTCTCACTGGGCGCGCTCGTGGGCGCCGGAGCGGCGTACACCATGGTGGTGCCGGGCGTCATCGAGGACCTCGTCCGCGGCAACGTCCACGTCCTGCTCGCGGTGGTCATGATCGTCGGGTTCCGCTACCCGGGCGCGTGGAGCTTCGTGCTGCTCACCAAGGTGACGCCAGGCATCGGCCTGCTCTGGTTCGCCATCCGTCGCGAGTGGCGGGCGCTGGCCCAGGTGACGGCGGTGACCGCCGCGGTGGTGGTCGTTTCCGTGCTGATCGGGGGCATCGGTCTGTGGGAGGACTGGGTCAGGCTTCTCGCGTCCAACGCCGGGACCAGCCGGACCTACGAGTACCTGTTCTTCGCCTTCCCGTCGTTCGGGGTGCGGCTCCCGTTTGCGCTGGGGGTCATCGTCTGGGCGGCGGCCACCGGTCGGCGCTGGGCCGTGCCGATCGCCGCCTTCCTGGCGCTGCCCGTCGTCTGGCCGTCCGGGTTCGCATTGCTCGCCGCCGTTCCCCCACTCTGGATCGAGGACCGGCGCAGGGGCTGCATGCCCGTGGGATCGGACGCCGTTCCCGCTCAGTAGCAGGGGTAGCTGCGCCCATTGATCTCGTCGATGATCCAGTGGAGGTCGTCGATTGGCGAACCGCCCAGACCGGTGAGGAGATCCCCATCCCGGGCAACGACCCGGCCGTCGGCGTCGAGCAGCTCGAGACGAGGCGTGAAGCGCGCCACGAATCCGGCGGGCCAGGTCACGCTGCGCCGCGGGGTGGACCCCGGCGCATCGACCACCTCGATCCAGACCTTCTCGGGCGCATTCGGGTCGCCGCGCAGGACCGCGTCGCCGAAGCCGACGCCCAGGCATTCGACGGGGGTCGGCGCCGGTGGCACCCCGGAGAGCCGCGCGATCCGGACATAGCCTGACGGCAGCGGCGTCGCGGTCGACGTGGGAAGGGGCGTCTCCGTCGGGCCCCGGGACGCGCATCCGGCGAGGAGCAGGGTGAGACCGACCAGGGCACCAGCGCACGGCCCGGATCGTGGGACCGCTCATCCCCCCCAGCTCGCTCATGCCCGCGCGCGCAGACGCTTGACGGTCTCGTTTGCCCGACGAGCCCGGGTCTCCGGATGCTTGGCCTCTGCCACGTAGTTCGCGTGCTCGCGCCGATGGCTGAACGAGAGCCGCTCGAAGACGGCCAGCGCGAGGTCATCGGCCGTCAGGGCATCGGTCAGCTCTTCGGGGACGATCAGCTCGCGGGGAACGTCATGCTGCTTCGCCATGACCCTTGATGGCCTCCAATAGACAGATCGGGTCCACGAATACCGGGTCGGTGACGCGATGCCGAGGCTGGCGGAGGGGGTGGGATTCGAACCCACGAACCCTTGCGGGTCAGCGGTTTTCAAGACCGCCGCAATCGTCCACTCTGCCACCCCTCCGCGCCTTCACGGAGTCTATTCGATCGTGCTGACGCTCGACACTAGGCGGTACTGTGGCGCGGTCGGCACAGGTGGCGGTCTCCGTGGGTCCGCCATCCTGTCCGTCACCAGGCGAAAGGAGCGTCCCGTGAAGACCCAGACATGCCCGAGCTGCGGGAAGATCGCCTACGGCTTACCGACGCCCGACGCCATGGCGCGAGTCGAGCGGGGCGAGGTCGCGATTGTCCTGGGCTGCATGGCCGGGCGAGGAATGCCGCGATGGGCTTGCCCCGACTGCCAGGCGCCGGTCGATGGGACAGCTCGACGAGAAGTCTGAACGCACCGAGTCCGGTCAGCGCAGGCTGAAGGGCGGGTACTGGTCCGTCACGAGCAGGTAGGCGTAGGCGCTGACGCGCAGGCTCCAGCGCATCATGCCCACCACGAAGTCGAACAGCTCGCGCGGGTAGCGCCCGGTGAACAGGATCGCGAACCAGGCGATGACGATGACGACGAAGGTCACGATCCACAGGAACCAGAGCACGATGTAGTGCGGGATGGCCAGCAACCACTTCACCAGCGGCATCCAGCGGTTCAGGTCACGTTCGGCGTCGGGGTAGTCGATCTCCAGGTGGACCGATTGCTCCTCGACCGTGGAGGGATACGCATCGGTCAGCAGGGCCATGTACGCGCCGATGCGGACGCTGAAGCGGGTCAGCTCCCGGGTGAAGTCGAACCACCAGCGGGGATAGCGCTGCCGGAAGACGATCATCATCGCGGTCGAGAAGAAGAGCCCGGTCGACAGGCCGCCGGCGATGATCGCAACGGGGATGACCCACAGCAGGCGGAAGAAGGTCGTGAATCGGTCGAGCGGGGTCTGGGGGTAGTCGATCTCGATGCGCAGCGCGTACGGCGCGGGTTGGGCGGTCATCGGTTGCTCCTGGCGTGATCAAGGCGTATCTATCGAGAGCAAGTATGCCGCCTATCCCCGGGCCGCCGTGAAGGGCCGGGTGGCCCGCGACTACCATCCGCGCAATGGACTGCCTGGCCTGCGAGCTCAACGACCATCCCGAGCGGGTGCCGGGCGGCCGCATCGCCACGACCGGCAGCTGGGTGGTCGAGCACTGCGTTGGTCCGCTGGGCGTGGGGACCGTGGTGCTCAAGCCGATCCGACACGTGATCCGCCTTGCCGACCTCGAGCCGGGGAGTCCGCTGAGCTTGGCCCGCTGCTGACCGCGGTCCCCGCCGCGGTTGCCGAAGCTGCCGGCCTGGCGGACGACCCGGCGTCCCAGGTCTACGCCTGCCTGTGGTCCCACGCCGACCGGCGGCCTGGCCACGTCCACTTCGTCGTCCAGCCGGTCACATCGGCCCGCATGCGAGAGCCTGGACGCCCATGGTCCCGATGCTGCAGCTCCGGATGTTCACCAGTAGCGAACCCGAGCCCGGTGTCGAGGAGCCCGCCAGCGCAGCGAGCGCGATCCGGTCAGCGCTCCTGCCGCGCCTGGTGGCCGCCGGAATCCCCATCCGCTGATCAGCGGATGGCCAGGACGGCCCAGGCCGCGATGGTGGCCACTGCGGCGGAGAGCGCCGTTCCCCAGGCCAGGTCCACCACGGTGACGATCGTCGGCCAGCCACGCAGCGTGGCCATGTTCGTCAGGTCATACGTCGCGTAGGCGACCAGCCCGAAGAGCGCTCCGCGCCAGAGCGCGGTGAGCGGCGACCCGGCATCGACTCCCGGCTGCGTGGCGAACACCGCCACGCCAATGGCGTACAGGACGTAGAAGAGCCCGGCGGCGGCCCAGTTGGGGGCATCGGCCATCAGGAACCCCAGGTGCTGCCGGTAGAAGCCGCGGGCCACGGCGCCCAGCCAGATGGCATCCAGGACGGCCATGACGAGCAGGGTGGCGGCGAAGGAAAGCATCGTGCCCATGGTACGCAGCGCGCGTCGCAGTCGGATCAGCCGATGCGGTCGCGACCGAAATGCGGACTGCAGGGCGGCGGGGATGCGGATGGATCCGTCTTCCTGGAGGTGCGTTTCGATGAACGCCGCGAAGGTGCGGCTCATGCCCAGGCCGGAGCCGTTGAGGGTGTGGACCAGCTCCGGGCGCGCATCGGCCGCCGGGCGGAAGCGCAGGTTCATGCGCCGCGCCTGGAAATCGGTGTAGTTGGAGCAGGAGCTGACCTCCAGCCACTTCCCCACCCCGGGCGACCACGCCTCCAGGTCGTAGCCCTTGGCCTGGGCGAAGCCCACGTCCGCCGGTGCAGCGCTCCACGGTCCGATACGGGATCTCGAGCGCCTCGAGGACCCGCTCCGCGTCGCGGGTCAGCGACTCCAGCTCGTCGTAGCTCGTATCGGGGTGGACGAACTTGACCATCTCGACCTTGTCGAACTGGTGGACGCGCAGCAGGCCGCGGGTGTCCTTGCCGGCCGCCCCGCCTCGCGGCGGAAGCACGGGGTGTAGGCGGCGTGGCGGATGGGGAGGTCGTCCGCGGCGAGGATCTCGTCGCGGTAGATGTTCGTGACCGGCACCTCGGCGGTGGGGACCAGGTACAGCTCGTCGCGCTCCGCGACGTACATCTGGTGCTCCTTGTCGGGGAGCTGCCCGGTCCCACGCGCGGAGGCGGCGTTGACCAGGAGTGGGGTCCACAGCTCCCGGTAGCCGGCGCTCTCTGCGAGCTCGAGCATCAGCGAGATGAGCGCCCGCTCCAGGCGGGCGCCGGGGCCGGTGAACAGGATGAACCCGGTGCCGGCGATCTTCGCGCCGCGCTCGAGGTCGAAGAGGCCCAGCCGTTCGGCGATCTCCCAATGTGGCGGCGTGCTGCCCTCCGGCCTGGGCTCGCCCCATCTGCGGATGACCGGGTTGTCGTCCGCTCCTGCCCCGTCCGGGACCGATGGATGCGGCAGGTTCGGGATGAGCAGCAGGTCGCGCTCGATGGCGGCGGTGACCTCGCCGAGCTCCGCGTCGAGCGCATCGATCTTCCCGGAGAGCTCTGCCAGGTGCGCCTTGAGCGCCTCACCCTCGTCGCGCCGGCCGGTGCGCATGAGCTCGCCCAGCTGCTTGTTCCCCGCGTTGCGCTCCGCGCGCAGCTCGTTGGCGTCGGCTTCGAGGGCGCGCCGGCGGGTATCGGCCCCCAGCACCCGGTCGACCGCGTCGATCGGCTCGCCCTTGCGAGCGACTGCACGCTTGACCCCCTCGGGGTCCTCCCGGATGAGGCTGACGCCGATCACGCTTCGAGAGTACCCAAGCCGGCCGCCGCGCGCAGCCGCTCCACGACGAAGGCCCGGTCCAGCGAGGCGAGCAGCCAGCCGGCCCGGGGGCCGTTCGTCCGGCCCAGGAGGGAGGCGTACAGCGCCGCGAACGCGCGGCCGGTCTGCAGCCCGTGCTCGCGCGCGACATCGAAGATCGCCGCCTGCACGGCGTCACCCGTCCACGACGCAAGGCCATCGAGTCGATCGGCGAGCGCCGACAGCACCGCGCGCTGGCCGGCATCCAGCGAGCTCGCGAGGGCGGGCAGCTGCTCCTGGACCTCAACGCGTGCCCGCTCCGGTGCGTAGTCCGCCAGCCAGGCGCGGGCCGCGGCGATGCGCTCGTCGAGGAGCGCGCTCTCGCGCGGGGTGAGGGGCGCTCCCTTCTCGGCCTCGACCCGCGCCTCCAGGTCGATGCCCGGGACCTGGAGGAGCAGCGCGAGGTGCCCGAACGGCTGCCGGTAGGCACCCGCCTCCGCCTGCAGGTCGGCGGGCCGCTCGACGAGGCTCATGGCGAAGAGCCGCTCGTGATCCGCCGGCAGCTCGCCGCGAACCTCGTTCCCGGCGGTGGCCGCGGCCAGCCGATCCGTCTCGTCGAAGAGGCGCGGGATGGCGTCCGTTCCCACCGGGTCGAACTCGATCGCCTGGTTGGGTCGTGGCCTCAGGAAGAGCAGGCGCAGCTCCTCGGGCGGGATCACCTCTGCCATCTCGTGGGCCGCGGCCCCACGGCCCTTCGAGGTGCTCATCTTCTTCCCGCCGATGTTGAGGAACTCGTAGTCGACCCGCATCGGCGGCTCACGGTGGAAGACCTCGCGGGCAATCGCGTCGGATCGATCCCGGGACCCGCCCGCCGTTGCGAGATCCTTCCCGCATGGCTCGATGGTCACCCCGAACAGGCTCCACTGCGCAGCCCACTCGAGGTTCCATGGGAGCTTCGCGGTCCCGCCAAATGGCACGATCCGGCCGGAGCTGCCACAGCCACGGGCCCAGTCGACGAGATCCGGCAGACACGCATAGGCGACCGTCTGCGCCGTCCCAGTCCGTCGCGAGCGTCGTGCCGACCCTCCCGCACACCGGGCAGATGGCGTGGACCGGCAGCCAGCCATCGGGTCGTTCGACGTGGCTCACCTGGCGGTAGATGGCGCGGACCGTCTCTGCCGAGTCCAGGGCAGTCCTGATGAACGGGTCCATCTGCCCGGAGCCGTAGACCTCGCTCATCCAGTAGTAGACGTCAGGATGGATCCCGAGCCCGGCGAAGGTGGCGGTGAAGAGCTCGGAGAAGTGACGCGCGTACGACGCATGCCCGTCCCCGGCAGGGTCCGGCACGTGGGCCAGGGGGACGCCCATCGAGCGCTCGATGGCGTCGGGCGTCAGGAGCGCCTGGGCGTCCATGGGGTCGAGGTCGTCGACCCCGTAGCGCAGCTCGGTGCTGATCCCGCGGTCACGGAGGGCGCGGACGATGACGTCGAGCAGCACCGGCCCCCGCAGGGAGCCGACGTGGACCGTCCCGGACGGCGTCTTGCTGTCGTTGACGACCTGCGGGCCGGTTACGCGAGCGGCGAGCTCGTCGGCCCAGAACACGGTGCGGCCGCCCTATGCCACCGAGACGATCGTGTACTCGACCGGGCCCGATGGCGCCTGGACGGTGATCTTCTCGCCCTTGCGGCGGCCCATGAGGGCCACGCCGACCGGGGACTCGTTGCTGATCCGCCCCTCGCGGGGTGCCGCCTCGGCAGAGCCCACGATGGTGAACTTGTCCTCACCATCGGCACCCTTGATGACGACCGAGGAGCCGATGCCGACCCGGTCGCCGTCCGGCTGCTCGATCACCTCCGCGTTCCTCAGCTGGGCCTCGAGCGTGGCGATCCGGCCCTCCAGGAACGATTGCTCCTGCTTGGCATCCTCGTACTCGGCGTTCTCGGTGATGTCGCCGTCGAGCTTGGCGTCGTGGATGCGGGCGGCGACGCGCGGGCGGTCCACGGTGACCAGCTGCTGCAGCTCCGCCTTGAGCTTGGTGAGGCCTTCGGCGGTGAGATAGACCGGCTTGTTGTTCATGTCAGGTCTCCCCCTTCAAAGGTGGAGGTCGTCAACCCCACGATGTGCTTGGATCGAGCCGTCGCCGTGGGGATGCGCGACGACCCGTCCGGGATCAATAACAAAAAACGCTCCAGTCCCGTCACCGCGCTCGGCGACCGTCCTGAAGCTGGCCTTCCCGTGTGTACGGGGCCAGGATCCGTGTCCGCCACCTCGCCGTGGCGGGGTGTCAGACGCCGCGGCATTGTAGGCGCCCCCATGCCGGGTGTCAAAGGAAATCGTGCTCATTCGTCTGCCGGCGGCGGGGCTGGAGAGCTCTCGCACCCGGAGGTCAGCGGCCAAGGACCACGAGCACCACCAGCACCGCCGCGGCCGCGAACCGGTAGCCGATGAAGAGCGCGGTGCTCCGGCGGCGCAGGTAGGCGAGGAGGAACGTGATGGCAACCAGGCCGGACACGAGGGCGGCGGCGAATCCCGCAATGAGCGGTGCCACGTCCGCACCCGCCAGCCCGGTGCTGAGCAGCTCACGGCCCTTCCAGACCCCGGCGCCCGCGATGATGGGGGTGGCCATCAGGAAGCTGAATCGCGCGGCCGCTTCGCGGGTCATCCCCAGGAAGAGGCCGCCGGCGATGGTGATCCCCGATCGGCTGATGCCGGGGAAGAGGGCGAACGCCTGCGCCACGCCGATGGCGGCGGCATCGTTGACCCGGAGGTCCTCCATCTCACGCGTCCGGGTCCCCCGCCGTTCGCCGAGCCAGAGCAGGCCGGCGCCGATGGCCAGCAGGGCGGCGATGAAGAGCAGGCTGTGCTCGCGGAAGAAGGTGTCGAAGAACTTCTCGCCGAGGGCGCCCAGGATCGCCCCGGGAATCATGGAGATCAGCAGCAGCCACGCCAGACGCCGACGCGGGTCGCCGGCGATCGATCGGTCGCGGATCGAGGCCAGCCAGGCGACGAGCAGGCCGACCAGGTCGTTCCAGAAGTAGATGAGCAGCGCGACGAGGGTCCCCATGTGGAGCATCACGTCGAACGCGTTCGAGTTGATGAACGGATCGTTCCAGCCCAGCACGCGGGGCAGGAAGATGAGATGCGCCGACGAGCTGATGGGGATGAACTCGGTCAGCCCCTGCACGAGGCCGATGATCGCGGCCTGGATGATGAGCACCATCTGACTCCTATGAGGGCGGGGCGGTTGCCTCCCTCAGATCAGCGGATGAAGAGCGGTGCCATCACCAGGGTGATGGTTGCGAGCAGCTTCACCAGGACGTGGAGGGACGGACCCGCCGTGTCCTTGAAGGGGTCGCCGACGGTGTCGCCCACGACCGCGGCCGCGTGCGCCACCGTCTTCTTGCCGATGACGTTGCCTTCGTCGTCAAGCAGGTGCCCCGCCTCGATGTACTTCTTGGCGTTGTCCCATGCACCGCCGCCATTGTTCAGCACGGTCGCCAGCATCACGCCGGCGATGGTGCCGACCATGAGCAGGCCGGCGACCGCCTCGTACCCGAGGAGGAGGCCGACGATGATGGGCGTCGCGACGGCGACGGAGCCGGGCAGGATCATCTGGCGGAGGGCCGCGCGGGTCGTGATGTCGACCACGCGGGCGTAATCCGGCCGCTGGGTGTAGTCCATGATCCCGGGCATCTCGCGGAACTGGCGGCGGACCTCGACGATGATGGCCTGCGCCGTGGTACCGACCGCGCGAATGGCGAGGCTGGAGAAGAAGTAGACCAGCATGGAGCCCATGAGGGCGGCGATGAAGACGCTCACGTCCGCCAGGTTGACCGATGCCAGCAAGGTGCCGGGTTCGCGCAGCCCGGCCGCAATCCGGTTGCCCAGGATGAGGTTGACCTTGTCGATGTAGGCGCTGAAGAGCAGGAACGCCGCGAGGCTGGCCGATGCGATCGCGTAGCCCTTGGTGAGCGCCTTGGTGGTGTTCCCGACCGCGTCGAGGCGGTCGGTGATCTCTCGCGCGCCGGCCTCGGCGTGGCTGAACTCCGCGATACCGCCCGCGTTGTCGGTGATAGGCCCGAAGGTGTCCATGGCGAGGATGAAGGCGCAGGTCATCAGCATCCCCATGGTCGCCACCGCGGTGCCGAAGATGCCGCCCACGTTCGCGCCGGTGGCCGGGCTGATCAGGTTCGCCTGCTGGCCGAGCCAGTGGCTGGCGAAGAGCGCAAGGCCGATGGCGATGGCCGTCAGCAACGTGGTCTCGTACCCGACCGCCGTGCCGGAGATGATGTTCGTGGCCGGGCCGGTCCGGGAGGCTTCCGCGATCTCGCGCACGGGTCGGTAGGAACCGGCGGTGTAGTACTGGGTGAGGTACACGAAGGCGACCGATGTCGCGAGCCCGACGACGCCGGCGCCGAAGAAGAAGATCCACACCGGGATGCCGTTGGCACCAGTCTGGGCGGCCGTGCCCATCATGACCCAGGTGACGAGGGCAAGGCCCGCCACCGACAGGATGGTGGTGACCCAATACCCGCGGTTGAGCATGTTCATCGGGTTCTCGTCTTCACGCCCGGTGATGAAGAACATGGCGACGATGGTTGCCAGCAACCCGAAGGCGCGGATGACGAGCGGGAAGAAGATCCAGGCCTCTGGGTGCGGCCAGCCGAGGGTCGAGGCGATGCCGTAGACGGCCACGCCGAGGATCATGGCGCCGATGTTCTCTGCGGCGGTCGACTCGAACAGATCAGCGCCGCGGCCCGCGCAGTCGCCGACGTTGTCGCCCACAAGGTCAGCCACGACGCCGGCGTTCCGCGGGTCATCCTCCGGGATGCCTGCCTCCACCTTTCCCACGAGGTCGGAGCCGACGTCCGCGGCCTTGGTGTAGATCCCGCCCCCGAGCTGCGCGAAGAGTGCTACGAAGCTGGCACCGAAGCCGAATCCGACGATGAGGAACGGGGCCTGCTCCGGGTGCGTGAAACCGCCATAGGCGGTGAAGATGCCGAAGACCCCGAGGAGCGAGAGGGAAACGACCAGGAACCCGGATACCGCGCCGCCGCGGAGGGCGGTCTGGACGGCCCCGACCAGGGAATGGCGCGCGGCCGCGGCGGTGCGCAGGTTCGCCTGGACGCTGATGAACATGCCGATGATGCCGGAGGCCATGGAGCATGCGGCGCCGACGAGGAATGCGACCCCGGTCCGAATCCCGAGGTCCAGGCCGTAGATATTGGTATCGGCGACCTGGCGCGTCTCGACGAGCGCGATGACGGCGCCAATGACCACCGCTGCGCCGATGGCGAGCAGCGCGATCGTCTGGTACTGGCGTCGAATGAAGGCGACGGCCCCCTCGAAGATCGTCCCCGCGATCTCCTGCATCGCCTCGGTCCCGGTGTCCTTGTGCAGGACGTCATACGCGAGGTAAAGGGCGAAGGCGATGGCGAGAACGCCCGCGGCCGGGATGACCCAGATGATCGGCTGGAGCTCCATTGGTCCTCCGATTTGCTCTGATCGTCCCGCAGGCAGGGCGCTCGCGGCGGGTTCTCAGGTCTGACACACGGAAACGCCGGCGGCTGCCCCGTGCTCAGGGCCCGCCAGCGCGGCGGGCGGATTCTCGCACGCGCGACCCTCGCGGGTCAACTTCGATGGCACGCTCAGCCGCTCAGGGGAGCCAGCGCGGCAACCACCCGTCGTCGGTCGTCAGCTGCCGGCCGATTCCCGACCGCGCGTCGATGAGCCAGATGCCCCCCGCCGGCCGCGGCTCGCCGGCGGGACCGGCCGTTGGCGTGGCCTCAGGCGCGGCCGTCGCTCCGAAGGTCGCGCCCGGCGACGCGGACGGACCCGGAGTGGCAGTGGGCTGGGAGGTGAGCACCGGCTCGCGCGCAACGACCAGGGTGCCCGTCTCCGGACCGAACGAGGCGCTGCTGGCGCGGGCACGCGTGTCCGGCGACAGCGCGATCGACCCCAGGCCTCCCGGCGCAGCGATCCACAGGCTCCCCGTTTCGGCCGAATCGGGGTCCAGGACGATGTACGCGATCCGTCCATTGGGGCCGACCGTGGGCAGAGTGGCTCCCGCCCGAAGCGGAGTCTCCTGGACCAGCGAGAGTCCGGCATCGAGCTCCACGGTGCGGAGCGCCGCCTGCTCGTCGCTGCTCAGGCGCAGCCCTGCAGGCGTCAGGGGTGGGACCGGCGTCTCGGGGGTGAGCAGGCCACTCGCCCAGGCGCCCTGGCTGGCGACGGCGCCCAGGCCGCTCACCACGATTCCCTCGCTACCCGGGAGCCAGGCCGGGGGTGAGGCCCCGTGGAACGCTGCCGCGGTCACGGAGCCATCCGAGAGGTCCAGGATCCCGATGCGTCCCCCAGCGTCGACGAACGCGATCTGCGTGCCATCGGGCGAGTAGCGCGGCGCGCGCAGCAGCGGAACGGGTTCGGCGGAGGAGGGCTGCGGATTGTCGGGCGTGGCCCGCGGCGTCGCCGCAACGCCACCCTGCCCGCTCGGCACGGTAATCGCCCGCGCCCGTCCACCGGACGGCGGCCGCGTCCAGATCCCCAGGCCGGCTCCCGTCTCGGCGTCGGCTCGGCCGAAGACGATGGCGGAACCATCGGGTGCATACGACGGGTCGAACTCCACCATGCCCGACTCGGTGAGGACCCGGCGTTGGGACCCACTGGCGTCCTCCTCGACGAGCCGGGCGCCATCGCCGACCACGTACGAGTCACCGTCCGGCGCCACCGCGTAGCTGGTGATCGGCGAGAGCTCGGCGGAGACCTGGTGCTGATTCGTGCCATCGGGGTTCATGGCCCACAGGTTGGGAACGCCGGAACGGCTCGAGAGAAAGACGATCTGGTTCGCGAGCGACGCGGATGGCGATCCGGTCGTGAAGGTCCAGACCAGCGGCGCAGCGAGCTGTGCACCATCGGTCCCTCGCAGCCCGGGATCGAGCGTCACGGTGAAGGTCGTGTTCGCCGGCAGTGGCCCGGAGGGCACGAACTGCAGAATGCGGCGTGCGGTATCGGTCATGCCGGCCGCGCCCTCCGGTGCCACGAGGCTCACCGAGCCGGCGACTCCGGGCTCGACGCTGATGAGCCGATCCCGCACGCTCTGCGGGTCGATCGGGCGGTCCAGCACGACCGCGATCGCGGTCGTCACGGCTATCCCCTGCGCGGTGTCCTGGGGCAGGAGCGCCCGCGCGTGCAGGCCGGCCGAGACGGTCGAGAAGCTGAACCGCAACGGATCGGAGAGCGCGGTGCCGGCGAGATCAGTCGCGGTGGTGTCCACCACGACCAGGTACTGGTGGTCCGGCTCGAGCGGCTGGCGCGGAATGACGGTCACCGTCTCGCCCGACCAGCGCAGGTCGACGTCGACGTGGGGGATGACCTGGAGCGCTTCGCCCACCGACGCGGTGTCCATCAGTGTCGAGAACGTCACCGTGATCGTGGCGTCGAGGCGCACGTCCCTCGACGCCGCAGTCGGGGAGGTGGCGACGACGCTGGGGCTCCCGACCGTCCGGAAGGTGTATGGCCCGCTGGCGCCCATGACGTTGCCGGCCAGGTCGCGGATGCCGGACCCCACGCTGACCGAGAAGCTCGTCTCGAGCGGGAGGGGAGCCGAGGGCGTGAAGATCATGGACGTGCCGCTCCAGCTGAACGCGCCGGCGAGGTGGGGCTCGATGGCAAAGGCCGCCTGCGCGGCCGTGTGGTCCACGTCCTCGGAGAAGACGACCTCAAGGCTGGCGGTCGTCAGCGCGACGGACGTGTCACCGGGGAGGTGCTGGGTCACCACGAATTGGTCGACCTGCGGCGGATGGACGTCGACCGTGCTGGCGTAGTACAGGATCGGCGCCAGGATCGCCGCCCCGATCACGAGGACGAGGACGGACCTGACGGCGACGCGACGAAGCCGGCCTCCCGGCGCCTCCTCGGTCACGAGCTCAGCGCTGCCGCGGCCGCGCTGGGAGGAGGGAGCGCATGGCGAGGATCCGCTTCGCCACGATCTGCCTGGGCGTGACCCCGGCCTGGGTGGAGGGCTGGAGCTGCTGACGCAGCTCCAGCGGCACGACGCTCACGCCGGCCGCGCGTTGAGGCGCCGCACCACGGGCAGCTGGCCGCCGAAGCCGATGATGCTGTACCCCGCCGGGTCCTGCAAGACGCGACGGCGGTAGCTGGCCATGGGCCATCCGAGGAGCGAGGTGATGCGCAGGCGGTTGACGTGGTTGTGCGCGACGACGATCGCCGCGCGCGCCCGATCCTGCGCGAGCCACGCCTCAAGCTCGTCGAACGCGGGGAAGGCGCGGGCCGCGACGTCGGCACCCGACTCGCCATCAGGGGTGTGGGTCGAGAACGGGTCTGCCTCCCAGGCCGCGCGAACGTCCGGGTCCCGCGCCCAGCACTCGTCCGCGGTGAGCCCTTCCCAGGCGCCGTAATCGATCTCCAGCAGGCGCGGATCCACCTCGACCACGGGGTCGCCCGGCACCTCGTGCGCGATGGCGGTGGCGGTCTCCCGACAGCGGCGAGCGATTGATGCCACCAGGCGCAGCTCCGCGACCGGCAGCTCCGCCAGCTCGTCGCGCAGGGAGATACCCAGCCGCGTGGCGAGCTCCACTCCCACGCTCGACAACGCCGGATCCGACTCCTGTCCCAGGTTCCGCCCGCTCGCGCTCGCGTCAGTGGTGCTGTGCCTGATCAGCAGCAGATGGCCCATGCCGGCTGAGTCTAGCGTGGTGCGCGCAATGCGTAGCCCTTCCGCCCGTGACGCTGGCCGGAGCGCGCGAGCGACGGTCGCTTCCGGTCACGGGCGTGGCCCGGCGCGTGCGTTATGCTGTGCCGGCCCGCCTTGGCCAGCCCTCAGATCGACGGAGCCCGATGACCTACGAATCCCCTGATCCGGCGCGCGGCGATGCAGGGGCCGCCCCGGAGACACCGGCTCCGCGGCGCGGCCTCGGATGCGCCCTGGAGATCGTCGAGACCCTGGTCCTCACGCTCCTGATCTACCTGCTGATCCACAACTTCATCGCGCAGCCCTTCGAGGTCGAGCAGACCTCCATGTACCCGACCATCGTCCAGGGACAGTACGTGCTCATCGACAAGATCAGCCCGCACTTCAGCAACTACCAGCGGGGCGACATCATCGTCTTCAACCCGCCGGACGGGTACTCGGAGGGCGGCGTCCCGTTCATCAAGCGGGTGATCGGCATCCCCGGCGACACCATCCGCCTCGACAACGGGAACGTGTACGTGACCCCGGCGGGCGGCAATGCGGTGCGCCTGGTCGAGCCGTACCTGGCCACCGACGTGAGCGGCGCCCAGGAGCCCACCCAGATCAAGAACCCCGATGGCACCTCCGAGTGGGTGGTGCCCGCCGACAGCTACTTCGTGATGGGTGACCACAGAAGCGTGAGCCAGGACTCGCGGGTCTTCGGTCCCATCAGCCGCGACCTGATCGTCGGCCGCGCGCTGCTGCGCTACTTCCCGCTGGACAAGCTCGGGATCTTCACGCGCCCGACGTATCCGGGCCTCCCGCCGTCGACCGGCGACGCCTCGCCGCTGACCTCGCCCGGCGCGATGCTGCCGGTGCCGATCCTGCAGCCGGTGGGCTAGCCCTTCGCCGGCTCCTCGGCGATCACCCAGGGGTCGATCGCCCGGTCGTACTCCACGAGCTCACCTGGGCGGAACCAGAGCGCCAGCTCCGCGGCCGCCGTCTCGGGGGCGTCGGATGCGTGGATCAGGTTGCGCAGCCCGCTGATCCCGAGGTCGCCGCGGATCGTGCCGGGCTCCGCCTCGTTGGGCATGGTCTTCCCGACCAGGCGGCGGACGGTTGCGATGGCATCCGGTCCCTCCACGGCCACCGCGGCGACGGGACCGGAGGTGATGAATGCGACCAGGCCGGTGTAGAAATGCTTCCCGGCATGGACCGCGTAGTGCTGCTCGGCGAGCTCGCGGGAAACCGGAAGGAGGCGAAGGCCGACGACCTTGAGACCCTTGCGCTCGAAGCGGGCGAGGATCTCGCCGATGAGGCCGCGCTGCACGCCGTCGGGCTTGACCAGGACCAGGGTGCGCTCCATGGGTGTTCGCCGCTCCTGACAGTACGGGCGGGGCCGGCGCTCGATGCACCGCGGCATCGGGCCGCCTCGCCGGGACGGGACGGAATCAGGCCCGGGCGGCGCGGTCGTACACGGTCGAGGCCTCGCCGGTGCGTCCCGCTGCCCTGAGCAGGTCGCCGTAGAGTAGCAGACGGTCCGTCGCGGGCTCCCGGTCGAGCGTTGGTTCGATGAGGCCGATCCCCTCCGGCGCAATGCGTGGATCAAGGCGCATCGCCACCATTAGCTCGCGGTCGCCCCGGTCCACCTCGTCCAGGCCGTAGGCCTGCCGCGCGGCCTCGAGCCGGGCGTGGGCTGCGGCCGTGCGCGACGGGTCACCGACCGCGGGCGTGGGCTCCCGCTCGAGGCCCCGCCGAGCGGCTGCGACCTCGTGCGGGCGCCGCGCGCGGAGCGAGACCGGCACCGGCCAGGGAAGCCGCGACGGGATCCCCGCGCGCAGGCGCCATGACTCGTCCACACCGACCTCGCCCACGATCCGATCCGCGAGGCTGGTGGCCGCCTCCATCTGCCCCGCGGCCGCGAGGGCTTCGGCCTCGATCATCATCACCAGCGGGCGTCGCCGCTCCAGGCTCCCGGCCCTGATCCGTCCGGCGACCGCGCCGGCCGCCGCGGGACGTCCCTGGCGCCATACCGCTTCCGCGAGGAGGGCGCGCGCGGCGTCCAGCTCGTCGAGGGCCGGAGCCCCCTGTGCGGCGAGCCGGGCGATGCGACGAAGGAGAACCGCCTCGGCGGTGGCCGCGATCCCGCTGTCGATCTGGGCCCGGGCCAGCGCCAGCTCGTCCGGAACGAGATCGACGTAGTAGGTCCCCGGCGGAAGCTCGTCGGCGTGGTCGTCATCGGCCCCGCGGCCATTGCCCGCGTCGACGACGTTCGCGCGGCCACCCGCCGTGATGGCTTCCGGTTCGCCACCCTCGACGACGTTCGCGCCATCCTCGTCGAGCGGACGCTCGGGATCGGCGGGATCGGGCATCAGCGCCGCGCGATCGGCAGCGCTCCCGGTTCGCCGCCCATCGCGACCGATATCGGTCATGCCGCCACGATCCTCTCGAAGCGCGCCGCCCCACGGAACGGACCGAGCAGCGCGACTCGCGCCAGGCCGGGCGCCATGTACCGGCGTGCCACGCGCTGGATGTCGTCCGCGGTGACCGCGTCGAGGCGCTCGACCACCTCGGCGACGCTCAGGATCCGAGGAAGGAGGATCTCGCCGGTCCCCAACCACGCCGCGACGGCACCGGTCTCCTCCATGCGCAGCTCGAGCCGGCCCCGGGTGTAGGCCCGCGCCCGTTCCAGCTCAGAGGCAGAGACGGGCTCCTGCACCACGCGATCGAGCTCGTCGAGCACGGCCCGCAGGACCTCCTCCGCCCGGTCCGGGTCGAAGCCGGCATGGACTCCTACCGTGCCGCAGTCGGCATACATGGAGGCGAAGGTCGACACGTCGTAGGCGAGCGAACGGCGCTCACGCAGCTCCAGGAAGAGCCGGCTGCTCATGCCGTCTCCCAGGACGGCGCCCAGCAGGTCGAGCGCGTAGCGATCCGGATCCGTGCGCGAAACGCCGGGCATCCCAAGGCACAGGTTGCCCTGTGCGAGCTCACGGTGGACGACCCGGACGGCCCCTGCCGGCGCGATCTGCGGCGGAGCCACCAGCCGCACGGGGGACCCGTTGCGCAGCAGATCGAGGTCCGCGGGGGACCCGACGCCGAACCAGGACTCCGCGATGCGCATGACGGTGGCGTGGTCGGTGTGGCCAGCGGCTGCCAGCACCATCCTGTCCGGGCGATACCACTGCGCCCAGTGCTCATGGGCCCGCTCGCGGGTCGCCCTGCGCACGGATCCGGGCGTGCCGGCGATCTCGCGGCCCAGCGGGTGCTGGCCGAAGAGCAGCTCGTCGAACAGGGTGAACACGTGGTCCGACGGAGAGTCGATGTACATCCGGATCTCGTCGACGATCACCGGCTTCTCCGCCACGAGGTCGGCATGGCGCAGCAGCGGCCGCAGGGCCAGCTCCCGCACCACCCCGAGGCCGGTCGCCGCCGCGTTGGCCGGCACGCGGGCGGTGTACGCGGTGATCTCGCGATCGGTGCTGGCATTGACGCTGCCGCCGCAGCCCTCCACCGCCTCGGAGAGCGCGCCGGGATCGGGATAGCCGGCGGTTCCCTTGAAGACGAGGTGCTCGAGCAGGTGTGACAGCCCCGCGTGACGGTCGTCCTCGTGGCGAGAGCCGACCCCCACGAAGAGCCCCACGGAGACCGAGCGTGCGTGCGGCATGGCCTGGGTCACGACGCGCATCCCGTTGGCCAGGACCGATCGATCGAACCCGGGCTCGTCGACATCCGCACGCTGCGTCGCGGCGCGCGCCGTCACCTAGGCGTCCTCGTCCTCATCGGCTCCTTCAGGCCCGTCCGGCGACATCATCAGCTCCATCTGGATGAAGCGCAGGTCGCGAGCCAGCTCATCCGCGTTCCGCGGCAGCGGGTGGCCGTCTTCCGGCTCGCCCTCGCCGATACGCGGCGAGGCGGCGAACTCGAGGACCACCCGCTCGGAGCCGATGACCAGGGTGTAGACCAGGAGCTGCTCCGAGGTGGTGTCGAACTGGAGATAGTCGAACGAGTCGAGGTTCACGCAGATCGAGAGCGGCGTGAAGTACGAGGCGATCTCGGGATGATCGACCACGATGCGCTCCACCCATCCAGCGCCACTGCTCTCGACGTGGGTGCCGCGGAAGTAGGTGTACGTCACCGTCTGCTTCAGGAGAGGCCGGAGGATGTTGTAGATATCGGTCCGGTTGGTGACGACGCCGGTGTTGATGTAGAGCTTCGCTCGCGCGTCGGACATGCGGCTTTGTGCTCGCTGCGGGCTGCGGGGGATGGGTCGTCGGCGAGTCTAGCACCGGGCAGCCGATCCGCATGAACCGATGTCGCCGCACCCGGACCCCCACCCATCGGCTGCTAGGATGTGCGCCGGAATGAAGCTCCTCGCGGTCGACATCGGCAACACGAACCTGACGCTCGGCCTCTTCGATGATGAGCGCCTCGTCGGGTCGTGGCGCGCCACGACCCGGGCGACGTCCACGGACGACGAGCTCGCCGCGCTCCTCTCCGGCCTGCTCGGACTCGACGGACATGGGCTCGAGTCGCTCGACGCGGTCGCCCTCGCCAGCGTGGTGCCGCCCCTGACCACGACCTTCCAGCGGATGGCGCGGGAGCGGGCTGGCCGCGAGCCCTTCGTGCTCGAGGCGGCAACCCTGGCGGGGATCCTGGCCATCGAGATCGACCGCCCGGCGGAGGCGGGGGCCGATCGCCTCGCGAATGCGCTCGCGGCGCGGAACGAGCTCGGCGGCCCGGCCATCGTGGTCGACCTGGGCACCAGCACCAACTTCGACGTCGTCAGTGCCGAGGGCGCCTACATCGGCGGCGCGATCGCCCCCGGCCTGGGACTCTCCCTGGAGGCGCTCGTGGGACGCGCGAGCAAGCTGCCGCGGATCGAGCTCCGCCGCCCGGACCGGGCGATCGGCGCGAGCACGCTGACGGCCATGCAGAGCGGCATGGTGCTCGGCTACATCGGCCTGGTGACAGGACTGCTGACCGGGCTGCGTTCCGAGCTCGCCGAACGCTCACCGCGGGACGCGCGCATCCACGTGGTTGCCACCGGCGGCCACACCTACGAGCCCTGGCTGGCCGACGTGCCGGGCATCGACGCGGTCGAGCCGGATCTCACCCTGCGCGGCATCCGGTATGCGTGGGAGGCAGCGCGTGCGACGCTGCGCGCCGGGACGGGCGCAGCCGACGGGGTGCGGACATGAGCGGCGAGCAGCGGCCGCTGACCGGGCGCCGCATCGTGGTGGGCGTCACCGGCAGCATCGCGGCCTACAAGGCCATCCTCCTCGTCCGTCGTCTCATGGAGCGTGGTGCGGAGGTCGACGTGGTGATGACCCGCTCCGCGGCGGCCTTCGTCACGCCGCTCACCTTCGAGAGCCTCACCCATCGTCCAGCGGTCACCGACGTGCTGGCCCTCGACGCTGACCAGCAGATCGCGCACATCGAGCTGGCCGAGGCGGCCGACGCGGTAGTCATCGCTCCCGCAACCGCCAATCTCATTGCCGAGCTGGCGGCCGGCCTGGTGGGCAGCGCGCTGACCGCCCTGGCCTGCGCCAGCCGTGCGCCGGTCGTCGTGGCGCCTGCCATGGACGCCGGCATGTGGACCAACCAGGTCACCCAGCGCAACGTGTCGACGCTTCGCGAGCTGGGCTATCGCGTCATCGAACCGGAGGTGGGCGCCCTGGCGTCGGGCCTCACCGGAATCGGCCGCCTCGCCGAGACGGCGACCATCGCGGATGCGGTGGAGCGCCTCTTCGTGCGCGCGGGCGACCTTGACGGGCTGCGGGTCGTGGTCAGCGCCGGCGGCACGCGCGAGCCCATCGACCCGGTCCGCTTCATCGGCAACCGCAGCAGCGGGAAGATGGGCGTGGCGATCGCGGAGGCGGCTCGTGACCGCGGCGCCGCCGTGACGCTCATCGCCGGCAGCATGAGCGTCGCTCCCCCGCCGGGCGTCGCCGTCGTGGCTGCGACGACCGCGGGCGAGATGCGCAACGCCGTGCTTCGCGAGGCGGCCGGTGCCGACATCCTGGTCATGGCCGCCGCCGTCGCCGATTTCGCCCCGAAGCAGACGAGCAATCGCAAGATCAAGCGGGACGGCGGCGGCCTCCAGATCGAGCTGGTCGCCAACCCGGACATCGTGGCCGAGGTGGGCGAGATGCCCGGCGGCGTGCGTCCATTCCTGATCGGGTTCGCCGCCGAGAGCGACGATCTTGAGGCGAACGCCACCGGCAAGCTGCGCGACAAGGGGCTCGACCTGATCGTGGGCAACGTGGTGGGCGGGCCCTTCGATGCCATCGGCTCCGATGAGAACAAGGTGACGGTCTTCGGCGTGGAGGGCGCGCTGACCGACTGGCCGATGCTCCCCAAGCGGCAGGTTGCCGAGCGGCTGTGGGACGTGATCGCCGACCGCTTCCGGACAGCGCGGGATCAGCGCGCCCCCGGATCGTCTCGCGGTCGCAGCCGCCGCGCCGGCACCCCCGGCCACTGACGCGGGCTGATGCTCGTCGTCCGCACCGTTCCCGAGCTCCGGGAGGCGATCCTGGAGCGACGCGTCGCCGGAGACGCGGTCGGCTTCGTCCCGACCATGGGCTTCCTCCACGACGGTCAGCTTTCGCTGGTGCGGCGGGCCCGCGCCGAGAACGGCTGCGTGGTGGTCAGCTGCTTCGTGAACCCGACGGTCTTCGCCTCGCCAGCGGAGGCAGCCAGCTACCCCCGCGACGAGACGAGGGACGTTGCCCTGCTCGAGCGCGCGGAGGCGGACATTGCGTTCCTGCCCCTGGTGACCACGGTCTACCCGTCGGACGACCTCACCCGGGTCACCGTGGAGGGCCTCACCCGGCGGCTGGAAGGCGCCTCGCGACCGGGCTACCTGGACGGCCTCACCACCGCGACCATCAAGCTCATCAACCTCGTCGGCCCGGCCCGCCTCTACGTGGGGCAGAAGGACGCGCAGCGGGTGGTCGTGATCCGACGCATGCTCACGGACCTCTTCGTGAACCTGGACCTGGTCGTATGCCCCACCGTGCGGGACCCTGACGGGGTTGCGATCGCGGCGGCAAACCGCCAGCTCTCGATCGAGGAGCGCCATGCCGCCGCATGCCTCTTCGAAGCCCTGGAGTCGGCGCGCCATACCTACGACCACGGGGAGCGATCGGCGGAGGTGCTCCGAGCCCGGATGGAGGACGTCATCGCATCGGAGCCCATGGCCAGGCCCGATTACGTCAGCGTGGCAGACGCCTACACCCTTGCCGAGCTGCAGCGTGTGACGGGTCCCGCGCTGGCGCTGCTCGCCGTGTTCATTGGTCGCACGCGGCTCACCGACACGATGCCCCTGGCCTGGGACGTCGCCTGAGGTCGCGAACGCCCCGGCAAGTCGAAAGTACTAGTGACCCTTAGGCCCAAGACCGTAGAATCCGGCACGTCACCGCGGTTCCGGTACGCGACCGGGTTCGCCGCGGCGCACAGGGAGGCCGGCGAGTGCCCACGTCCGGCCTCCTCCCTCTATCTCCGGTCAACCCGGCCGGCGTTCCGCGTCGCCGGACCTAGGCGCGCTCCCCCCGGGAGCGCAGGCGTGCCTTGTGCGCCCGCTTCTGCTCCTGGTAGGTCGCCAGCGCCTCGGGGGAATCCACGTCGCCCAGGGTCGGGTGCTGCGGCAGCCGCTCGGCCAGCCCGGGCAGGGCCACGCCGAAGCGTTTCGCCAGGATGGCCATGATCGAGGCGGCCTTCATCTTCCCGATGGAGGGCAGCGCCAGCAGCCGGCGCTCGAGGTCCGCGCCGTCCGCGGCATCGCCCCAGATCCGCGACGCGTCGCCACCGTAATCCTCGGTGATCACCGTCGACAGCGAGCGAACCCGCGTCGCCATGTTGCCGGGGAAGCGATGCAGCGCGGGTCGCTGGCGAAACGCGGCATCCAGCTCGGCGGGATCCATGCCCGCGATGCGGGCCGGATCCAGGTGGCCGATCCGGCGACGGAGCTCCATCGGCCCGGCAAACGCCTTCTGGACGCTGACCTGCTGGTCCAGGGCGAACCCCACCAGGAGGGCGAACGGATCGGCGGCAAGCAGGCGATCCGCCTCGGGATCGCCGGTGAACGGGAGCGCTTCGGCGCGAGGGGTCGGGGTCATGCGCGCATGGTAGGGGCCGGGTGTTCCGGGGTCGAGGTCAGCTGCGCGCCTTGCTCCGTCGCTCGATGAGGTCCACCGCCTCGCGCAGCCGGTTCACGAGCTCCGGCTCGATCATCTCTGGCACGAGATGCTCCCCGAGCCGCTCGAGCATGTCGGCCGCCACGGTCATGAGGATGTCCGCATCGGCGATGAAGAACTGCGGCTCGTTGTTGTAACGGACCAGGGTCAGGCGCCCCTGCAGGGTGGTCCCGCCCTCGCCGTGCAGCACCTGGGTCCCGAAGTTGTGACCCTGGATCCCGTCCGGGTTGTTCAGGTAGTTCAGGGCGTTGTCGATGGCCAGGCCGAAGCGGGCACGCCACGAGACCATCCGCTCGTGCGTCTCCGGCGGCAGGCCCATCTCGCCGGTCTCCTCGAAGACGGAGCGGTCGACGGTCAGCAGCCCGACCAGGGTCGATCCGGCGCGGCCGCCCAGCATGACCTGCAGCGAACGCTCCAGGGTGAACACATCGGCGTCGAACCGCGGCGAGGTGGTGACCTCCGCCAGGAGGTCCTCGACGTTGTCGAGCTGTCCCGGCTCCGCCAGCGCGTTGGCCAGGTTCACGATCTCCTCGCGGAAGAGGAATCGCTCCTCGTGATCGAGCATCGGTACGCCCTCCTCACCGGCAAGCTGTGCGCGAAATAGACGGCGGGCGCCGGCGTGGGAGCCGGCGCCCGCATCGGTCGGTCCGAGAGGAGTCTACGGGTACAGGCCCCGCAGGGTCGTCGCCTCTGCGACGCGGGCCACCGCGACCATGTACGCGGCCGTCCGCATGTGCACCTCGTGGAGCTTGCTCATCTCGTACACGTCGCCAAAGGCGCGATCCATGATCCCCTTCAGCGACTCGTTGATGCGCTCCTCGGTCCAGAAGAAGGACTGCATGTCCTGGACCCACTCGAAGTAGCTGACCGTGACGCCACCGGCGTTGCACAGGATGTCCGGGATCAGGAAGATCCCGCGCTCGAAGAGGATCTCGTCCGCGTCGGGCGTCGTCGGCCCGTTGGCCGCCTCGGCGATGATGCGGGCCTTGATCCGCGGCGCGTTGGACGCGGTGATCTGGTTCTCGAGCGCTGCCGGCACCAGGATGTCGCAGTCGACCTCCAGGAGGGCGCTGTTGCTGATCTCCTCGGCCTTCGGGAAGCCCACCACGGTGCCGTGCTCGCGCTTCCAGGCGCTCACATTGTTCGGATCGAGGCCCGCCGGGTTGTAGATCCCGCCGGTCGAGTCGCTCACGGCGACGATGGTGGCACCCTCGTCATGGAGCAGGCTGGCGGCAATGGAGCCGGCGTTGCCGTAGCCCTGGATCGCGACCCGGGCGCCCTCGAGCGGGATGTTCAGCGCGGTGCTGGCCTGGTGGAGGGTGTAGACCGCCCCACGGGCGGTCGCCTCGTTGCGACCGAGCGAGCCGCCGATGGCGATGGGCTTGCCGGTCACGACGCCGGAGATCGTATAGCCGTGATGCATGGAGAAGGTGTCCATGATCCAGGCCATGGTCTGCGAGTTGGTGTTGACGTCCGGCGCGGGAATGTCCCGATCCGGGCCGATGAGCGGGCTGATCTCGGTGGCGTAGCGGCGGGTGAGGCCTTCCAGCTCGCGGCGCGACAGCTTCTTGGGATCGACGATGACGCCGCCCTTGCCGCCGCCGTAGGGGATGTTCACGACCGCGCACTTCCAGGTCATCCACATCGACAGGGCGCGAACCTCGTCGAGCGTGACGTCCTGGTGGTAGCGGATGCCGCCCTTGGCCGGGCCGCGCGACACGTTGTGCTGGACGCGGTAGCCGGTGAAGACCTCAACGTGCCCATCGTCCATGGTCACCGGGAAGTTGACGGTGAGCTCGCGCTTGGGGACCCGGAGGACGCGTCGGAGACCGTCGTCCAGGTCCAGCTTCTGTGCGGCGGCGTCGAACTGCTGCTGGGCGACGGCCCAGATGTTCGGTACCTCCGCGACCTTGTGTTCGCTGGCCATAGCGGTGTGAAGTTGCCTCCATTGAATCGCGGCCCGGCGCCTTCGCAGGTCAGGCAGGCGAGAGCAGGCCTGAGTCGCAAGCTCTACCGATTATAGGAGCCACCCGGACAACGCTCCGGGTGCCGGAGCGCCCGAAGCGGGGGGCCCTGCGGCCCGCCCGGGCGGTCTGCTCAGACCGTCTCAACCGCCATGGCGACTGCACCGCCACCGCCCAGGCAGAGCGTCGCGAGGCCCCGGCCGCCGCCACGGCGCCGCAGCTCGTGAAGCAGGGTGGCAAGCACCCGGGCGCCCGATGCGCCGATGGGGTGGCCGAGCGCAATCGCGCCGCCGTTGACGTTGACCCGGTCCCAGTCGAAGCCAAGCTCGTTGCCGTCGGCGAGGACCTGGGCCGCGAATGCCTCGTTGATCTCGATCAGGTCGAAGTCACCCACGCTGCCGCCCACCTTCTCGAGGAGTCGCCGAACCCCGTGAATGGGCGCCTCGAAGAGCCATTCCGGCGCGACGTCTGCCTGGGCGTAGCCGATGATCCGCGCGATGGGCGTGGCTCCCTCGCGCTCGACGGCCGCCTCGGAGGCGATGACCAGCGCCGCCGCGCCGTCGGTGATACCCGGGGCGTTCCCCGCCGTCACCGTTCCGCCGTCGGGTTTGAACGCAGGCTTCAGGCGCGCCAGCGCTTCGAGCGAGGTGTCCGCGCGCGGGTTCTCGTCGGTGTCGACGATGGTCGGCCCCTTCTTCCCCGGGACCTCGACCGGCACGATCTCGTCGGCAAAGCGGCCCGCCTCGATGGCCGCCAGGGCGCGCTCGTGCGAGCGCAGCGCGAAGGCGTCCTGCGCCTCGCGGGTCACCTCGTGCTTGGCGGCCACGCGCTCTGCGTGCAGACCCATGTGCACGTCGCAGATCGCGCACCAGAGCCCGTCATGGACCGTGCTGTCGACGATCTCGCCGTTGCCGAGCCGGTACCCGGTCCTCGCCTGGGGCAGGAGGTACGGCCCAAGGTTCATGTTCTCCATGCCACCCGCAACGATCAGCTCCGCGTCACCGGCCCGGATCTCCGCAGCGCCCAGCATGACCGCCTTGAGCCCGGAGCCGCAGACCTTGTTGACGGTGGTCGCGCTGACCCCATCGGGGAGGCCGCCGCCAAGCGCCGCCTGGCGTGCCGGAGCCTGGCCTGCGCCGGCCTGCAACACCTGGCCCATGATCGCCTCGTCGACGTGCTCGGGGGCAACGCCCGCGCGCTCGACCGCGGCGCGGATGGCGATGCTCCCCAGGCGGGTGGCAGGGGTCGTGGAGAGGCCGCCGCCGAACTTGCCGATGGGCGTGCGGGCGGCGGACAGGATGAAGACGTCAGTCATGGCGGCATGGTACTCCGGCGGTGGTGCCAGGACCGATTCCGGCGCCCGGGCGAGCCCGGGGTCATCGGTCAGTCGTCGGTCCCCGCGGAACGGTCGAAGAGGTAGCCGATCTTGGCAGCCCAGCGTTCCTTGACGACCCGCGCCTTGATCTTGAGGGAAGGGGTCAGCTCGCCCTCTTCCTCGTTGAGAAGGCGCGGGAGGAGCGCGGTCCGTCGCGGGCGCTCGTAGACGGCAAACCCGTCGAGCAGGCGACGCGCCTCGCCCTCGATGAGCTTGACGACCGAGCGCTCCTCCACGAGCTGCTCGGGGGGCATCTCGGCCAGGCCGTTGGAGGCCGCCCAGCGACCGAGCTCGTCGAAGTCGGGGACGATGAGGGCACCGGTGTAGGGCTGGTTGTCACCGAGGATCAGGACCTGGGCGATGTACTTGCTCGTCAGGAGCGCGATCTCCATGGGCGCGGGGGCCACGTTCTTGCCGTTGGCGAGGACGATGAGGTTCTTGAGGCGGTCCGTGATCCGGATCCGGCCGGTCTCATCGATCTCGCCGATGTCACCGGTGTGGAACCAGCCGTCGTCGTCGATGACCCGGGCTGTCTCGTCCGCCTGGTCCAGGTAGCCCTGCATGATCTGCGGCCCCCTGGCCAGGATCTCGCCGGTGTCGGCGTCGATCATGACCTCCGTGCCGGCCACCGGCCGGCCAACCGTCCCGAACTTGAAGTCCTGCGGCGTGTTGAGGGTGAGGAGCGGCGCGGTCTCGGTCAGGCCGTACCCCTCCAGGATCAACATCCCCATCGCGTAGAAGAATTCGCCGATCTCCCGGGAGAGCGGGGCGCCGCCGGACACGAAGTAGCGGACCCGGCCGCCGGTGCGCTCCTTGATGTGATGAAAGACGAGCCGGTCCGCGAGCTTCAGCTGCGCGGCGAGCCACGGCGAATCGCCGCGTCCGGCGAGATGGTTCTCGTACTTGGTGCGTCCGAGCCCCAGGGCCCAGGCGAAGATCCGCTGGCGGAGCGCCGGGCCGGCCTCGACCGTCGCGGTGACCCTGGCGTACAGGCGCTCGTAGAGACGCGGCACCGCCACCATCACGGTGGGGTGGGTCTCGGCCATGTTCGCCGGCAGGCGCTCGATGGCCGGCTCCGCGTAGGCAATGGTGCAGCCCCGGCCCAACGGGACGACCTGTCCGGCCGCCCGCTCGGTCATGTGGCTCAAGGGCAGGAAGGAGAGGAAGAGGTCATTCGGTGTGAAGTCGACGGCCTGGATGGCCGACTCGAAGTTGTGGAGGATGTTGCCGTGGCTGAGGACCACGCCTTTCGGGTTCGCGGTGGTGCCCGAGGTGTGGACGATGGTCGCCACCGACTCACGCTCGATCGCCCGCCATCCCGCGTCCCAGCTGGCAACCTCCTCCCCCGTCGCCGATGAGAGGTCGAAGATCGTGTCGAAGCTGATCGCGTCGTCGGGCGCCTTGCCCCGATCGTCAATGACGATCATGTGCTCCAGGGTCGGGCACTGGTCGCGGATCGCGACGACCTTGGCAGCCTGCTGGGCGTTCTCCACGAAGATGGCCCGGGCCCCGACGTTGTTGATCATGAAGGCGGCCTGGCCAGGCTCGACGGAGGGGTAGATGGGGCAGCTCACGGCCCCGATCGAGAGCGAGGCCAGGTCCGCCGTGAGCCACGCGGGACGCGTTCGGCTCATGATGCAGATCCGGTCGCCGGTGCCCAGGCCCAGGTGCCGCAGGCCCATGGCGACCTGGGTGATCCAGGTCCACAGCTCCCCGTAGGTGATGGAGCGCCAGACCACCTCCTCGTCCGTCTCCGCCTCGCCGCCGGTCTGGCGGCGGGTCCGAGGCAGCTTCCAGCGCAGCGCCTCCTTCTCCGGGTCGCGGTCGACGGTGCGCCGCACCAGGTCCACCAGGCTGCTGGCCCGCAGGTCATCCGGGACGATCAGCGGGTCGCCGCGGCTGACGGCTCCGGCGCGAACCGTGGGAACGGTCGCGGTGGTCATCGGCGTGGCCTCCCTCGAACCCGGGTCACCCGCCTGGACATGGGCGAACGGGTGGACCCGGTGCTCCGCGGCGGCTCATCCACCCCGGCGCAGCCCTTCGAGCAGGTGCTGCGCGACGATGAGCCGATGGATCTGGTTGGTGCCCTCGTAGATCTGCGCCCCCTTGGCATCCCGCATGAGGCGCTCGACCGGGTTGTCCCGGCTGTACCCGGCACCACCGTAAACCTGGACCGCGTCGGTTGTCACCTCCATGGCAGCGTCCGACGCGTACATCTTGGCCATGCTGCTCGCCGCGTTGATGGGCTCCCCGGCGTCGCGAAGACGCGCCGCGCGCCAGGTCAGGAGCCGCGCGGCCTCGACCTTCGTGGCAGCGTCGGCCAGCAGCGCCTGGATCATCTCCTGGTCGGCGATGGGCCGGCCGAACTGGATTCGCTGCAGGGCGTAGCGTCCGGCGTGCTCGAGGGCCGAACGAGCCAGTCCCACGCAGATGGCGGCGATGCTGATCCTGCCGGCACCCAGGGCGGAGAGCGCGACCTTGAGGCCCTCGCCCTCGGCTCCCAGGCGGTTGCCCTCGGGCACCAGCGCGCCGTCGAAGACGAGCTCGGCAGAAACCGAGTCGCGGATCCCCATCTTCCGCTCGTGGCCGGCCACGCTGAAACCCTCGGTGGGGCGCTCAACGGCAAAGGCCGTGATCCCCTCCCGGCCACGGGAGCGATCGAGGGTCGCGAAGACGATGGTCACCTCCGACTCGTGCCCGTTGGTGATCCAGATCTTGCTGCCGGTGAGCGCGTAGCCGCCATCCGTCCGCTCGGCGCGCAGCGCCAGCGCCGCGGCGTCGGACCCCGCTCCCGGCTCCGTCAGCGCGAAGGCGCCAAGCCGCTCGCCGGCGGTCATGGGCGGCAGGAGGCGGGCCTTCTGCTCGTCGGTCCCGAAGGTCAGGATGGGGAGCTGTGCCAGGACGTGGACCGAGAGGCTCACCGCCATCCCCATGTCGGCGGCGGCGATCTCCTCGCAGGCAAGCACCCAGGCGAACGTGCTCATGCCCGCCCCGCCGTACTGCTCCGGGTAGGGCAGCCCGGCCAGGCCCAGCTCCGCCATCCCGCGGAAGAGGGACCGGTCGTAGCGCTCCTCCTCGTCGCGCAGGGCCACCGTGGGCGCCAGCTCGCGCTGGGCGAAGTCGCGCACCGTATCGCGGACCTGGCGCTCCTCCTCGGTGAGGGCGAAGGGGTCCGGCCGGACCGGCAGGGCGGGAGTGGCCATCAGCCGACCTTGTTGCCGCTCTCGTCGTACCGGTAGAAGCCGCGACCCGTCTTCCGGCCGAGGTGCCCGGCGGTGACCATCTGGCGGAGGAGCGGCGCGGCGCGGAACTTGGGATCACCGAAGCCGCGGTACAGGACGTCCATCACCCCGAGCATGACGTCGTTGCCGATGAAGTCGCTGAGCTCCAGCGGACCCATGGGGTGGTTCAGGCCCAGCTTTGCGCCGGTGTCGATGTCCTCGGCGCTGCCGGTCGACTCCATCAGCGCGAAGACCGCCTCGTTGATGAACGGGCCTAGCATCCGGTTCACCAGGAAGCCGGGCATGTCCTTCGACTCGATCACGGTCTTGCCCAGCTCCTCGGCGAACGTGCGGCAGGCCGCGTACGTCGCGTCATCGGTCTCCAGGCCCCGGATGATCTCGATCAGCTTCATGACCGGGACGGGGCTGAAGAAGTGCAGGCCGATGAACTGTGCCGGCCGGTCGGTAACCGTCGCCAGGCCGGTGATGCTGATGCTGCTCGTGTTGGACGCGAAGATGGCGCCCGCCCCGGCGGCCTCGGTGAGCGCCTTCCAGGTGTCGCGCTTGAGCGGCTCGTCCTCGAAGACGGCCTCGATGACGATGTCGTGGCCGGCGGCGGCCGCCGGCCCGGCGGAGGTCGTGATCCGGGACAGGATCTCGTCCGCGGCAGTCTGCTCCAGCTTGCCCTTGGACACCTGGCGGCCCAGGTTGCCGGCGATGCGGGCCTTGCCCTTCTCCGCCAGCTCGGCGGTGCGATCCGAGAGGGTGACCGATTTCCCGGCGGCGGCGCTGACCTGGGCGATTCCGTGGCCCATCAGCCCCGCGCCGATGACGAAAACGCGTTCGATGCTCATGGCTGGCTAGCCTAGCAGGGCCGGCGAGCCGCGAGGCTGCCGCGCAGCTCAGTGCTCGAGCAGGCGCTCCGCCGCGGTGATCGGGTCGAGCTCGCGGTCCGCCACCGCCCGGATGGTGGCATCCCACCGAGGGTCGGCCGCCGCCCGTCGCGCCGCCTGCTCGGAGAGCGCACGGAGGACCTGGCTTCGCGCACGGGCCAGGACCTGCTCCGGGGATCGCGCCGTCTCACGGTGGGCATCGATCGCATCGACGAGCGCCGCGACACCCTCGCCAGTGACTGCCGTCGTGACGAGGATCGGCGGGGGTGCCCCGGCGTGCCCGCCGGCTCCCGCCAGCATCGCGCGCAGCTGTCGGGCGGCGCGCTCGGCACCCGGACGATCGCCCTTGTTCACCGCGATCACGTCGGCCACCTCGAGCAGCCCGGCCTTGATGGCCTGGACCTCGTCCCCCATCTCCGGCACCTCGACGACGACCGTCGTCTCCGCCAGGCGCGCGATCTCCACCTCGCTCTGCCCGGCGCCGACGGTCTCGACCAGCACGGGGTCGTAGCCGGCGGCATCCAGCGCCGCCGCCGCCAGCCAGGTCGTGCCGGCGAGGCCGCCCAGCTCGCCGCGCGAAGCCATGCTGCGCATGAAGACGTCGCGATCCGCGGCGTGCTCCATCATCCGGATCCGGTCGCCCATGATGGCGCCACCGGTATACGGAGACGAGGGATCGACAGCCACGATCCCGACCCGCCGCCCGCGACGGCGATACTCGACGGTGAGCGCGCTGACGAGCGTGGACTTCCCGGCGCCCGGCGGTCCGGTGATCCCCACGAGGTGGGCGCCGCGCGACGCGGCGAAGACCTGCGGGAGCGCCACTCGCGTCTCGAAATCGCCCCCCTCGATGGCGGTGAGCAGCCGCGCGAGGGCCCTTCGGTCTCCGGCCGCCGCCGCGTCCAGCAGGGCGGCGGCGTCAGCCACGGGCCGGGCGGCGCATGCGATCAGCGCGGCCGGCGGGCGTGCTCGCGGAAGTAGCGAGCCACCTCGCCGATGCTCGTCCCCGGGCCGAAGATCTCCGCGACGCCGGCCTCCCTGAGCGGGCCGATGTCCGCGTCGGGGATGATCCCGCCCGCGGCGATGAGGACGTCGTCCATCCCCCGCTCCCGCACCAGGGCCGCGATGCGTGGCAGCAGGGTCATGTGGGCACCCGACAGGATGGAGAGGCCGACCACGTCGACGTCCTCCTGCTCGGCGGCGTCGGCGATCATCTCCGGCGTCTGGCGCAGGCCCGTGTAGATCACCTCGAAGCCCTCGTCGCGCAGGCCGCGGGCGAGCACCTTGGCGCCGCGGTCGTGGCCGTCCAGGCCGGGCTTGGCGATCAGGACCCGGATAGGCCCCGTGCGCGCGGTGGCGCCGCCATCGGTCTCGGGCTCATTCGTCATGGCTGGCCGATTCTAGCCGCCCGGGTTGCCGATCAGGGCCAGGAACTCGGTCCTGGTCTTGGGATCCATCCGGAACCGGCCGAGCATGGCGCTGGTCACCATCCGCGCCTGCTCCTTCTTCACGCCGCGCATCATGGTGCACATGTGGCTGGCCTCGACGACGCAGGCCACCCCCCGCGGCTGCAGCCGCTCCATGAGGAACTCGGCCACCTGCTGGGTGAGCCGCTCCTGGAGCTGGAGGCGCCGACCGTACATCTCCACGATGCGCGGGATCTTCGACAGGCCGATGACCCGGCCCTTCGGCAGGTAGCCGACGTGCACCTTCCCGAAGAAGGGCAGCAGGTGATGCTCGCAGAGCGAGAAGAAGCCGATGTCGCGCACGACCACCATCTCGTCGTACTCGACCTCGTAGCAGGCCCCGTTCATGAGCTCGTCCGGATCGACCCGATACCCCGCCGCGAGCTCCTCGTACATGCGCCGCACCCGGCCCGGGGTTCCGACCAGCCCTGCCCGCTCTGGATCTTCGCCGATCTCGAGGAGCATGACGCGGACCGCCTCCTCGATCTCGGGGCCCACCTGCACGATTGCCATGGAGCGGATGCTACCAGCCGCAGCGGACGATGCCGGTAGGTCCGGCTACCATGCCGCCGTGAGCGCTGCCCGCCCCGCCCCTCCGCCCCTTGCCGCGCGGCCACTGCGCGCGGACGAGTACGACGCGTGGTATCGCCACGTCACCGACGCGTACGCCGAGGACATCGCCTCGAACGGGCTCGTGGAACGGGAGGCCGCACGACGCAAGGCGGAGCGCGACATGGCGACGCTCCTTCCCGACGGCCTGGAGACTGCCAACCAGTCGATCCTGGTGCTCGAGGCAGACGGCGTCGCCCTGGGTCGCCTGTGGATCGGCCCTCGCGAGATCGACGGTCGCACTGTCCTGTACATCTGGGACGTCGAGATCGACGCCGAGCATCGCGGCAGGGGCTATGGCCGGCAGGCGATGCGCCTGGCCGAGGAAACCGCCCGGGCCCGCGGCCTGACCCGCATCGAGCTCAATGTCTTCGGGGGCAACCACGTGGCTCGCAGCCTGTATCGATCGCTCGGATACGAGGAGCGCGCGGTCGCCATGTCCCTGGACCTAGGCGATTCGAGCCTGTCGAGGTAGACTTGACCGGTCCGGTCCGGGGGGACGCTCGACAACCCCGGCAGCGCAGGCAGACGATCGTCGACCCATGATTCTGCACTCCACCGCCTCCCACTCCCGCCTTCCCTTCGGCCGCTTCTCCGCGCTCGCGCCCGACCGCCTGGCCGCGGGGCTCGGCCGCCATCTCGACGATCGCTTCCACTACCTCCGCCATGCGGCGCCCTCCGGCTCGGAGCCCACCGACGCGGTCGTCGTGGGTCCGAGCGGGACCTGGGCCCTCACCCTTGGCCATGAGCACGGCCAGTTCCGCAAGCGCAACGGTCACTGGTACCGGTGGAACCGCTCGACCGACTCGTGGATTCCGTGGGACGCGCTGCCGGTGACCCGGGCCCGGCTCGCGGGCCATCGGCTGGAGCTCATCCTGGAGCGCGCCGGACTGCCCGCCAGCGTCGAGGCCTGCCTGGTCACCGGTGCGGGGACGGAGATCGGCTGGGAGGCCGACCAGCGGCCGGGGATCCACGTCCACGCCACCCTCGACTCGCTCGCCCGCGGGATCATCCGTGACGAGGTGCTCACCGATGCGCAGGTCGACCGCATCGTCGCCCTCCTCGATCCGCGGCAGCCACTCCCCCGCCTGGCACCCTCGACACCGAACGGCTGAGTGAGCCGACCGGGCTCCCCGATCGCGGCGGGCGTCGCCGCGGTCCTCGTGCTTGCCGCGCTGGCGGGAGCATGGCTGCAACCCGCGCTGGCCATCCCCTTCGTCTGGCCGCTCCTCTACCTCGTGCCCGGATGGGCGATCGTCGCCGTGGCGCTGCCGCGCATCCCGGCCACCGGGCGCCTGGGCCTGGCGGTCATCCTCTCGGTCGCGGTGAGCACCCACCTGACCTGGTGGCTCTCACTGCCATTCGGCTACTCGCGCGCGACGGTCTTCGGCGCGGCGCTGGTCCTCGCGGCTCCCATCCCGGTCGCGGCCTGGCGCGGCAGCCCCGCGGGTGGCGTGGCGCGCGGCTTCCGCGGGGCCTGGAACGCCTTCTCCCGCGATCCGGCACCGTTCATCCTCGCGCTCGTCGCCGGGAGCTTCGTGGGGCTCGTCCTCGCCAGCGGGCTGTGGCACGTCACCCCGGCGGGGGTTGACAGCGGCGGCTCGAACTGGAGCGACCTGGGCGTCCACCTCTCCATTGCGCAGAGCCTGAACGCCGGGAACTTCCCGCCACAGGTGCCGTACTTCGCCGGGGCACCCCTCGTCTACCACTGGTTCGCGGACTTCCACGACGCGATCGTCGCCAACGCGGCAGGGCTCTTCGCCATCCCGGTCTTCGTCACCTCCTCGGCGATCCTGGCCGGCTCGCTGGTCCTGTGCGTGCACGGGCTGGCACGGACGCTGCTCCGCGGGCGCGGTGCGCGCCGGGCCGCCCTCATCGCCGCCACGATCGCCGTCTTCGCCGGCGGGTTCGGGTGGGTACGGCTGGTGGGCGACGTGGCCAACGGCCTGGGCGACCCGCTCAGTCTGGTCACGGCCCACAGCTACGACAACTCGTGGTTCGACCCGCTGGGCCGGGTCACCTGGCCCTACTTCCGGATCCCGTCGGTCATGGGTACCGGGCTCCTGGTCCACCGCGCCACGATGGCCGGCCTGCCCATGCTGGTCGCCATGGTGCTTCTGCTGGTCTCCGGCCTGCCCAGCGCACGTCGGCGGCGCGCCGGGTGGCGTGACCGCCCGGTCCTCATCGCGCTGGCCGGGCTGACCGGCGCGCTGCTTGCCCCGTTCCACTTCTTCTTCTTCCCGGCCGGCGTCCTGATCGCCCTGTTGTGGGTCGTGACTGCCGGGCGCCTTGTCGATCGCGCGACACCGCGCAACGCGCTGCTCTTCGGCGCCCCGTACGTGCTGAGCCTGCCCTTCGCCGTGGCGCCCCTCCTGCAGGCGACCGGCTCCGGCGCCCTCAAGCTGGTCCCCGGCTGGGAGTCCGCCCCCTTCGTCGACGGCCCATGGGCGGTCGCCTTCTTCTACGCCACGAACCTGGGCGTGCCCCTGGTTCTGGCTGCGGTGGCCCTCGTCTGGCGCCGGACGCCCGTCCGCTGGTTCCTGGCCGGCTGGGCCGTGGTGCTCTTCGTGGTCCCGAACGTGATCCAGGTCAGCACCATCGCCTTCGACATGAACAAGTACTTCCAGGCCATGTGGATCGCGGTGGCCCTGCTGGCCGGCTGGCTCATGCGGCGCTGGCCATGGCCCGCTGTGGCCGTGGTCCTTGTCCTGAGCGTCCCCTCGCCGCTGCTGGTGGGCGCCTGGACCGCGCTCAACCGCGAGCAGGTCCTCTCGGCTGACCAGCTGGCCGCCTCGGAGTGGATCGCGGCGAACACACCGGACGATGCCGTGTTCGCCACCGATGGCTGGCTCAACGCGCCCACCGACCCGGCCGGGCGCCTTCGGCTCCTCACCTTCCAGCCCTACGTGGCCAACCTGGGGTACTCGCCGGACGAACGGGCTGCCCAGCTGACCGACATCTACTGCGGCGGCAACCCGGCGCTGACCGTCTCGCTCATGCGCGAGCTGAAGGCCACCTACCTGATCGACGGAGGCCGGCCATCGCCCTGCGACGAACCGGTCGACTTCACGGCCGTGCCTGGCTTCGAGCCCGTCTACAGCAACCCGTCGCTCACCATCTACCGGCTCGTCGGCGTGGGAGCCGCGACCGGGCCCGTATCATCGGGACCATGAGCAGCAGCCCCGCGACGGGTGCGGTCGTCGCCCTCGACCACGTCACGAAGCGTTACGGCTCCGATGGAACGCCGCCCGCGGTCACGGACCTCTCCCTCACCGTCCCGGCCGGGGAGGTGTGCGTCCTGGTGGGCCCGTCGGGGTGCGGCAAGACGACCACCATGAAGATGATCAACCGGCTCGTGGATCCCACCGCGGGGACCATCACCATCGACGGCGACGACGTCATGGACCTGCCGGCCGTGGAGCTGCGACGCCGGATCGGGTACGTGATCCAGCAGGTGGGGCTCTTCCCGCACATGACCGTGGGCGAGAACGCTGCGGTGGTGCCACGCCTGCTTCGCTGGCCCGACGTCCGGGTGCGAGATCGGGTCGAGGAGCTGCTCGACCTGGTGGGCCTGGACCCAGCGAGCTACCGGGACCGATACCCGTCGGAGCTCTCCGGCGGGGAACGCCAGCGCGTGGGCGTGGCGCGAGCCCTTGCGGCCGATCCGCCGGTCATGCTCATGGACGAGCCGTTCGGCGCGGTGGATCCCATCCGTCGCGATCGCCTCCAGAACGAGTTCCTGCGCCTGCAGGCAAAGGTCCGCAAGACCATCGTCTTCGTGACCCACGACGTGGACGAGGCGATCAAGATGGCCGACCGCATCGCCATCCTGCAGCGCGGCGGGATCCTGGCCCAGTACGACAGCCCGAACACCATCCTGGCCGAGCCCGCGAGCGAGTTCGTCGAGCGCTTCGTGGGCGCCGATCGCGGCCTCAAGCGGCTCTCCCTGGCGCGCGTGCGCGACCTGCCGCTCCTCGAGCCGGTGGTCGTCCACGGCGGCGATCGCAGCCGCGACGCGGTACGGGCGGTCGACGCCGCAGCCATCGACTTTGCCCTGCTCGTCGACGACCGGGATCGGCCCATCGGCTGGATTCACGGCAGCGAGCTCGCCGGCGGCGGAGCCATCGATCCGGTGCTCGCGACCCCGGGAGCCAGCCTGATCGAGCCCGAGACGACGCTGCGCGACGCGCTCTCGGCCATGCTCGCCTCCTCGGTGCAGCTGGGCGTGGTGGTGGACGAGCGCGAACGGGTGCTCGGCCTGGTGAGCGTCGACCAGATCAGTGGCGTGCTGCAGAGCACAACCCCGCCCGAGGCGAGCTGAGCCGATGCCGCCCGGCGAGCCGTTCATCCGCCCCGACTGGATCGTCAACAACCTGGACGTGATCTGGGAGCGGCTGCTGCAGCACGTGGGGATGACGCTGACCGCGGTGGTCATCGGGTTCGTCCTCAGCTTCGCCGCGGCGCTCTTCATCCGTCGCCGAAGGCGCGCGACCGCGGCGGTCATCGGTGTCACCGGGGTCCTGTACGCGATCCCCAGCCTGGCGCTCTTCGCCTTCCTGATCCCGTTCACCGGTCTCAGCTTCCTCTCGGCCGAGATCGCCCTCACGAGCTACACGCTGCTGATCATCATCCGGAACATCCTGCTGGGCCTCGAGTCGGTTCCGCGCGACGTTGTCGAGGCGGCGACGGGGATGGGGTACACGCGGAGCCAGATGCTGTGGCGCGTGGAGCTGCCCATCGCGGTGCCGATCATCGTGGCCGGGCTGCGCATCGCGACCGTCACGACCGTGGGCCTCGTCACGGTCACCGCGCTGATCGGCCAGGGCGGCTTGGGGTACCTCATCGTCGTGACCGGGCTCAAGGGCTTCTTCCCCACCGCCATCTGGGTCGGCTCTCTCCTCTCCGTGGCACTCGCCGTCGCGGCGGATCTCGCCCTGCTCTTCCTCCAGACCCGCCTCACACCGTGGGTCCGGGCACGGAGCGCGTCGTCGTGAAGCTGATCGGCGAGCTGGCCCAGTGGCTCTCCGTCCCCGCTCACTGGACCGGCGCGGACGGCATGCTCCCCCGCCTCGTGGAGCACCTCGCCTTCTCGGGCGGGTCGCTCCTTCTCTCGGTTCTCATCGCCCTTCCGGTGGGTCTCGCCATCGGCCACACCGGGCGGGGCGCGTTGACGACGATCAGCGTCTCGAACATCGGCCGGGCGCTGCCGACGCTCGGCCTGCTCGGGATCGTCCTGACCATCACCGCCAACTGGTGGCCGCCCCTTGGCTTCTTCTTCATTCCCACCATCGTGGCGCTCGTCGCGCTGGGCATCCCGCCCATCGTGACGAACACCTACGCCGGCATCCGGGAGGTGGACCCGGACGCTCTGGAAGCCGGCCGCGGGATGGGGATGCGCGAGCTCCAGCTGCTCAGGCTCGTGGAGGTGCCGCTGGCCCTGCCCTCCATCCTCGCCGGCCTGCGCATCTCTGCGGTGCAGGTCGTGGCGACCGCGACGCTGGCTGCGGTCCTCGGCGCGGGCGGCCTGGGGAGGCTGATCATCGACGGCATCGCCCAGCAGGACGACGCCCAGCTGTTCATGGGGGCCGTGCTCGTGGGCCTTTTGGCCATCGCTACCGAGCTCGGCTTCGCGTGGCTCCAGCGACGACTCGTCTCGCCGGGGCTCGGGTCGCACCCGCAATCGCCGTCGCGGTCCTGGGGCGGCGACGAGCACTCGATGCAGACCCCGGTCGTGGGACCGTTCGTCTAGCCTCGCGATCTGAACCCGACCGAAACGATCGGCCTATTCCTGTCATCGGAGCGTCACGAGTCGGCTGATAGACTCCGAACCTGTACCGCCGCGGCACGCGGCGGCAAGCCCTTGTTCGCACCAGAAGGAGGACCCAATGCGGAGATTCCGCATGCTCGCCCTCGGGGCGTCGGTGCTGGCGCTGATCCTCGGCGCCTGCTCGACGGGAGGGGGCGGCAGCTCATCGCCATCGGCTATGAGCTCGGCCTCACAGATGGCGGAGCTGCCGAAGGTCACCATCGGCTCTGCCGATTTCTACGAATCTGCCCTCGTTGGCGAGATCTATGCCCAGGCGCTCGAGGCCAAGGGCTTCACCGTTGACCGCAAGTTCAACCTGGGCGCACGGACGCTCACCAACGACGCGCTGAAGAGCGGCGAGATCAACCTGATGCCCGAGTACCTGGGCTACGAGGCGGCCGAGCTGAAGGCCACGGCCACCGGCGATCCGGCGGCCACCAAGACGTCGCTCGACGCGGCCCTTGATCCGCTGGGCCTCACATCCCTGGATTACGCTCCCGGCACCGACCAGAACGGCTTCGCCGTGCGCTCGGAGACGGCCAGCTCGATGTCGCTCACGACCATGAGCGACGCCGCCAAGGTCGCCACCCAGCTGAAGTGGGGGCTCCCCCCGGAGTGCGGCACGAACGCCGGCTGCGGACAGGCCCTCAAGGACAAGTACGGCATCGACATCACCGCTTCCGGCTTCCAGTGGGTCAAGCTGGCACCCTGCTCGGCCGAGATCGCGGTGGCGCTCAACAGCAAGAACGTGGACGTGGCCGAGCTGTGCACGACCCAGCCGGACATCGCCCGGTTCAACTTCGTGCTGCTCACCGACGACCAGCAGTCGCAGGTGGCGGGCAACATGATCCCGGTCCTGCGCAAGGACCTCGCCGACGCGGGCGGGTCCGAGCTGGCCGATACCCTCAACGCGGTCTCGGCCAAGCTCACGACCGATGCCCTCACCCAGATGGGTGTCAAGGTCAACGTCGACCAGCAGAAGATCGCGGACGTCGCGAAGGGATTCCTGACCGATAACGGCCTGATCTAATCGGGCCTCCTCGCAGCAGCAGCCGATGACGGGCGTCCCGCGTGGGGCGCCCGCCGTCTATCCTCTCCGGTGTTCATGTCCGAGCACCTCGACCTCGCCGATTGGCGACGCCGCGTCGCCGCGATCTACGAGACCCTGCGTTCCGACGGGCGACCGGAGCCGATGCGCCTGGTCGCCTACCGCGCCGCGCGCGACCGGCTCTTCAGCGAGCACCCGTCCTCCCCCGTCCCTGCTGACGAGCGCCGGTCCTTCCGCGGTGTCGCCTACTGGCGCCACGATTCCGCCCTGCGCTTCACCGTCCGGCTCGAACCGGACCCCGAGGCGCCGCCGCTCGACCTGCCGCGCTCCGGCGAGGGGCCGTCGTTCCCCTACGCGCGGATCGGGTGGGTGCGCTTCGCGGTGGACGGCACGCCATGCTCGCTGGCGGTCTACTGGATGAACGAGTACGCCGGCGGGATCTTCATTCCCTTCCGCGACGCCACGAGCGGGCACGAGACCTACGGCGCCGGGCGCTACCTGTGGGACTCGGCCAAGGGAGTCGATCTCGGATCGGAGGGCGAGGAGCTGGTGCTCGACTTCAACTACGCCTACCACCCCTCCTGCGTCTACGACCCCCGCTGGAGCTGTCCGCTGGCGCCGCAGGAGAACTGGCTGCCGGTGCCGATCCGGGCCGGTGAACGGCTGCCGGAGACCCACGGGTGACGGCGCACGAGCCGGATGCCGGTGCCGTCGACCCGCGCGCGCCACGGCGCTGCTACAAGTGCGGACGAGAGATCGGACCGGATGAGTCCATCTGCGAGGTCTGCAACCGGGCCGGGATGGCAACCCCGTCCGCGAGCCAGTACCACGGCACGATCGTGGTGGCCATCGTCGCGGGGGTGGCCCTGCTGGCCATCGCAGCCAGTCTCGCCATGCGGGGCATCGGCCCCTATTCGGCGCAGACGGTCTCGTTCCGTGCCGAGTCGCAGGGCGTGCTGGTGGCGACCGTGGCGGTCAGCAACGAGGGAACCAAGACGGGCCGCGCCAAGTGCCGCCTCGAGGCCCGGGATGCGGGCGGCCGGGAGCTGGGGGCGGTGACCTCGATCTCGCCCGAGGTGAGCGGTGGCCAGACGGTCACCTACGACCAGTCGATCCCCGGCGTCGGGGGTCAGCCGGCCAGCGTCGCCGTGAGCTGCCAGTAGCCCGCCGCAGCGGACCACCGGCAGCCCGCGTCAGTCGAGAATGACGGTCACCTGGACCAGCCCGCGCGACAGCGGAAGGTCGGTGACCAGGGCCCACGCCGCGGGCGTGAGATCGGCCACGCGCTGGCGAGACGTCCCCCAGTAGCAGTCGCAGTAGTCGACCACGGGGAGCGTGGCGCAACGGTCCGCGCAGATCGTGACGGTCCCGCTGATGCCGCCCGTGTACCGGCCGCCGAGCGCTCCGGGCAGAGCCACGGCGGCCCGGCCGATGAAGCCGCGCGTCCCGGGGTAATGGGAGGCCGTGCCGCTCACCTGCGGGCGACGCGCCCCGGGGGTCGGGGTGGGGGCCTTGCGGGCCGCGGGCGCGGCGGTCGATTCGGCCTTCGCCGTCAGCGGCCCCAGGCCGTCGTCGGCGATGCCGCGCAGCTGCGCGGCGGTGAGGGTGGGGGGCGTTTGGATGACGGCCGCCGGTCGCGGTGCATCGGGGGCGTGCGCCGCGGCGACGGTGACGGCCAGCACAAGGGCAGCCGCCGGGAGCAGGGTGACCAGCACCCTTCTCGGGTTACGCAATATGGGGCTCCGGTAGCAGGTTCTTCAGGCTCCGCGCACGGTCCGCGGTGAGCGATTCCGTTTGCAGCGCGGGCCTCGGCGTGGCCGGATGGGCCACGACAGCAGACCCGGTGGGTCACCCACAGGCTGACAGAGACGAACGTACCGGTCAAACCGGTACCATCTTCCCCGCGTGCGTCGCCTCCTCGCGACCACCGCCGTTGCGGGCCTGCTCGCCGCCCTCGGGGCCCGCGTCTGGTCTGCTCCGTGTCTGCCGCTGGTCTGCGTCCAGGTCGACCCGGCCGCATCGGAGGCGAGCAACCGCGAAGTTGCGCGGGCGCTGATGAATCCGCGAGGGCGGCGGGTTCAGCGGGGGCTCCAGCGGCGGGGGCGGCGGGCGAGCGGCAGTTTCCAGGCAGGTGAACGGCCGGCGGTCGGCTGGCCAAGCCCGATCGCTGCGGCTACAGTGGCCCGTATGGCCAATGATCGACGCGGCGACCGCCGCCAACCATCGCGACCAGGTGGGGGCGGGGGCGGGTACACGGACCGCAGACCGTTCCGCCCCGGTGGACGCCCGTCGGGACCCCCCGGCGACCGCGGACCGCGCGACATCCCGCCGCGCGACTTCGCCCAGCGAGACAGCGCGCCGCGCGCGTTCACCCCGCACGGGCCTGCCCGGGCTCCGTACGCCCCGAGGAGCCAGGACGAGGGCGGCATGGCGATCAGGGTCGACCCACGGCGCCTGGGCCTCCTCAAGGAGCTGGCCGCCGGCGAGGGCCTGCGGCCCGGGCAGCTCGTCCAGCGTTGGGTCGAGGAACGCCTCGACGCCGAACGCGCCGGGCAGCCGCTCGCCCAGCCGGAGGGCGCATCGCGCTTCGCCGAGCTGGAGGCGACCGTTGCGTCGCTCGTGACGCAGGTGGCCGAGCTCGCGGCCCGGACCGCAGCACCGACGCAGAGCGCCGGCGACCTGCCCGCCGCCGGACCGCCACCGGAAACGCCGTCCCAGCCCGCGCCACGACGGCGCGGGAGGCCGCGAAAGGCGGACAAGACGACCGAGGCCCCGGCAGCCGCGGCCCCTGCAGCCACCGCCCATGCAACGACCGGAGGCCGAGTCGCCCTGCACGACGAGATCATCGCGGTGATCGGCGAGAAGGGACCATCCACGGCGGCGGAGATCGCCGACGCGATCCACGATCGCGGGCTGTACCACGCTCCGCGCTCGAACCGGCCGCTCGACGCAGCCATGGTGAACGGCCGGGTCTCGAATCCGGTCTACCGAGCGCGGTTCGTCCGCTCCGGTCGCCGGATCGGCCTCGCCGAATAGGCCTCGGCCCGCGATGGACCGGATCGGCCCGCACGGCGTGTGGTCCGGCTACGACCGCCTCTCCGCTGAGGCGTCGATCGCGCTGGTGCGCGATGCCGAGGCGCTCGGCTATGACGTGGCCTGGACGCAGGAGGGCACCGGTCGCGAGCCGTTCGCACTGCTGGGCCACTTCGCCGCACTGACGGAGCGCATTCGGCTCGGCGTGGGCATCGCGCAGACGACCGCGCGGGACGCGCTCGCCGCACATGCGGCCGCCGCGACCGTGCACGAGCTGTCCGGCGGGCGGATGGTCATGGGCCTGGGCGTGGGGCACCAGGAGATCGAGCAGGTGCGTGGGCACCGCTGGCTGCCACCCATCCAGGCGATGAGCGCCTACCTCGATGCCTACCAGGCGGCCCCCTACCGCGGGCCGCTTCCGCACGGCGAGCCGCCGCTGGTCCTTGCCGCGCTGCGCCAGCGGATGCAGCGGCTGGCGGCGGAACGCACGGACGGCGCCTTCCTGTACTGCGTCCCCGTGGAGGCGGTGGCTGAGGCGCGTGCCTTCCTCGATGGTGTCGCTGCCGCGTCTGCACGCCCGCGCCCGATCCTGGTGGTGAGCGCGGCGGTCCGTCTGGAGACCGATGCCACGGCGGCCCGCGAAGCGGCGCGCCGCTACCTGGCCCGCTACCTGACCCTCCCGAACTACCTGGCCAACCTCCGTCGCCTTGGATTCACCGATGACGAGCTCACGACGCCCGGCGCGGACCGGCTGGTTGACGCCCTGGTGGGATGGGGAGAGGAGTCCACCGTTCGCGAACGTCTCGCGGCCGTGCGTGCGGCAGGTGCGGACCACGTGGCCATGATCCCGCTCACCGCGGACGGCCTCCACGCCGATCGCACGACCGTGGAGCGCCTCGCGCCCCCCTGGTAGACCTCGCGTCGCTCACGCGCGCAAGGCGCGCGCTCGGCCTCAGTCCTCGAGGATGAACGTGACCAGGAGGTTGGCCTGGAACTCCAGGCTGCCGTCCCGGCCGACGTTGACGCGCTGCTCCTTGACCCACGCGCTCCGCACGCCGCGAAGCGTCTTCATTGCGCGCTCGAGGCCCTGTCGAATGGCATCCTCGAACGACTGGTTCGAGGTGCAGGACAGCTCGGTGACGCGGGCGACGGACATGGGGACCTCCAGCGTTGCTTCAGCGTTTCCGTTGCGGCGAAGTATGGGCCGATCCGCCCGGCACGGCCACCGCCGGGCGAGGAATCAGCCGGGCGCCGCACCATGCTGGGCGGTCCACGCCACGAGCCGCTCGGCCGGCCAGGCGTTGACGACGAGGTCCGCCGCCACTCCGCACCCGAAGGCGCGCTCGCAGCCGTTGGGCAGCCAGGCCAGCTGCCCGGGTGCGTGCGCATCGGAGTCGATCGCGAACCGGCAGCCGGCCTCCACGGCCAGGCGCAGGAGCCGCTTCGGCGGATCCAGGCGCTCCGGGCGGCTGTTGATCTCCACCGCCTTGTCGAAGCGGGCCGCGGCAGCGAACACGATCGCCGGGTCGAAGTCCGAAGGAGGTCGGCGGCGCTTGCCGGTGACCATCCGCCCGGTGACGTGTCCCAGGACATCGAGGTGCGGATCGGCCAGCGCGGTGACCAGCCGACGCGTCATCAGCCGCCCCTCCATGCGCAGCTCCGAGTGGACACTGCCGACCACCAGGTCCAACCGCGCGATCAGGTCCCGCTCCTGGTCCAGTGAGCCGTCCGGGAGGATGTCGACCTCGATCCCGGTCAGGATCCGGAACGGTGCGAGGTCGCGGTTCAGATCCGCGACGAGCTCCAGCTGCGCCCGGAGCCGATCCGCCGACAGGCCGTTCGCGACGGTGAGCCGCGGCGAGTGGTCGGTGAGCACCATCCATGCGTGGCCGATGTCGCGCGCCGTCTCGGCCATCTCCCTGATCGACGAGCCGCCATCGGACCAGTCGGAGTGGACGTGACAGTCACCCCGCAGGGCCGCCAGCAGCGCGGCGGCACCGGTGGCCACCGGCTGGCCGCCGATGGCCTCCAGCCGCCGCAGGTAGACCGGCTCCTCGCCGCGCAGCGATTCGATGATCGTGCGCTCCAGCACCTCGCCGATGCCCGGCAGCTCGCGCAGGGTGCCCTCGCGGACCCGGGCGGCCAGCTGATCGGCCGGCAGGTGGGCAAGGAGCGCATCGGCGTTGCGAAAGGCACGCACGCGGTACGACGGCTCGTTGGCCGCCTCGAGCAGGAAGGCGATCCGGCGCAGGTCGGCGCGGGGATCGCGCGGCGCCGGAGCGGGATCAGGCACGCTTCCGTCCGTCGCAGCCCGCGATCAGGCCAGCGTCAGGATCCGGCGCGGGTTGTCCGCGGTCATCGCCGCGATCTCGCCCTCGCCGACCGCCGCGGTTCGCAGATGCGGCAGGAAGTGCTGGGCCAGGTAGCCATAGCCGGTGCCGCCGTACGCCTTGAGCTGACCGTTGGTGCAGATGTCCTGGCTGAGCAGGATCCGATCGGTGAACCCGCGCTCGAGGAGCTCGACGATGAGCTCCACCAGCCGGGCCTCCTGGGCTGCGGCCCCCTCGCCCGGTCGTCCGAGCTGATCGAAGCACAGGTTGGCTCCGCGCTCGAGGATCGCGAGGAGGTAATCGAGGTCGGGGACGGTGTCGGCGTGACCGATGACCACGCGTGCGGGGTCGAGCCGCTCCTCCTCGAAGATACGCAGCTGCGCCGGCGCCACCGGGCTCCGCAGCGAGTGGGTCACCACCGCCAGGCCCGTTCGCACCGCTGCGCGCGCCGCGGCCCGGTGCACCCGCTCCTCGCGCGGGCTGATCCAGGCATGGTCCGTGCCGATCTCGCCGATGATCCCCGGATGGACGCCCGTGTCATCGACGCCATGCTCCACCTCGGCGACCAGCTCGTCCGCCAGGTCGTCGACATCGCGGCGATCGATCTCCGCCTTGGGCGGGTAGAAGCTCTCGCGATACCAGCCGGCGGCCATCACGATCGAGAGCCCGGTGCGGGTCGCGAGGTTCCTCAGCCAGATCGGATCGCGCCCCAGGCCGGGCGGCGTCAGATCGACGAGGCAGCTTCCGCCGCGACGGCGGAAGTCCCGGAGCTCGTCGGCCATCAGCTCCGGGTCGGAGGTGAAGTCCACCAGCTCCTGGCGGGAGACGACCCGCTCGAGCCCGCAGGACGTATGTTCGTGGGGAAGGGTGAAGCCGATCCGCTCGGGCGGGACCGGCCCGCTCACGGTGAGAACGCGCGGGGCCATCTGCGTACACCTCGATGCGCTGGGACGCCGGTCGAGGTTGCTGGTCGCCGGCGTCACGAGATTCGTACCGGCCATCATCTTGCCACGCCCGCTCGGGTCGCCGCGATCCAGCGCGCCGGGCTGGTCCCGACGTGGCGCAGACGCTAGCCTTGGGGGGTCCCCCGAGGTACGGGGGTGATCGGTCCACGACGAGGAGGATCCATGGTCTCGCCAAAGGCGGTCGATCTCGACGTCTGGACGGAGGCGCAGCACAAGCTCGACGCCGCGGCCGAGCGTCTCGGGCTCGACGACGCGATGCACCGCGTCCTGCGCGTGCCCAAGCGCGAGCTGGAGGTCTCGTTCCCGGTCCGCTTCGACGACGGGCACGTGGAGGCGTTCGCGGGCTACCGGGTCCACCACAACGTGAACCGGGGTCCGGCCGCGGGCGGCGTGCGCTACACACCGGACCTGAGCCTGAATCTCGTCCGGGCTAACGCGATGTGGAACACGTGGAAGGCGGCCCTGGTCGAGATACCGTATGGCGGCGCCTTTGGTGGCGTGGTCGTCAACCCGCGCCGGCTCTCCGCCCACGAGCGGGAGGGCCTGACGCGGCGCTACGCGACCGAGATCAGCCTGCTGGTCGGCCCCGAGAAGGACATCCCCAGCCCGGACGTCAACACCGGCTCGCAGACCATGGCCTGGATGATGGACACCTTCAGCATGCACCTGGGCTACACCGTCGCTGGGTCCGTGGCGGGCAAGCCCATCGCGGTCGGCGGTACGGCGGGACGGCGCGAGGCCACCAGCCGTGGCGCATTCCGCGCGGCGCTGGCCGCGGCGCGGGCCAAGCGCATCGGCCTCGACGGGGCCCGGGTCGCGATCCAGGGCTTCGGGCGGGTGGGCAGCTCGCTGGCCCAGATGCTCGCGGCCGCCGGCGCGCGGGTGGTCGCCATCGCGGACGATCGCGACGCGGTGGGTCGGAGTGCGGGGGTGGACGTTGCCGCGGCCATCGCCTGGGTCCGCAACCACGACTCGATCAAGGGGCTCCCCGACAGCGAGCCGATGCCGCGCCGGGCGATCTTCGAGACGGACTGCAGCATCCTTGTCTCCGCGGGGGTCCAGCGACAGATCACCGCGACGGTGGCCCCCACGATCAGGGCCCCCATCGTCGTGGAGGCATCGAACGGGCCGACCACCCCGGAGGCCGACGCCATCCTCCAGGACCGCGGAGTCGCCGTCCTGCCAGACATCCTGTGCACCGCGGGCGGGATGGTCCTGGGCTACTTCGAGTGGGTGCAGGACATGCAGTCGTTCTTCTGGAGCGAGGAGGAGATTGCCGGCAACCTCGACCGGATCATGGACGGTGCGACCGCCGCCGTGGTTGCCCTCGCGGACCGGCAGCGGGTCGACCTGCGCAGCGCGGCGACCATGCTCGCCGTCAAGCGCGTCGCCGACGCGACGACCCTGCGCGGCCTGTACCCGTAGCGCCCCGTCGCCCGGCCGGATCAGCGCCGGCGGACCGAGGTCAGGGCGGGATCCACGGACTTCCCCCCTTTGGTGTCCGTGCGACCCCGCCCTGAGCGAGATCGGCTCCCCCCGTGCGCCTCAGGCGACCGGGCTTGGATGCGCCATCACCGGCACCCACGCCGATTCCGCCGCATACGCGGACAGGAGTGCGGCAGGATCCCTGGCGGGCGGATCGTTCAGGTCCAGCCCGGTGATCGCCTCGATGGACCGCTTGAACCACAGGTCGAACGGGTCCATGGAGATGGCGAGCAGGCTCATGGCCCGGGGAAAGTCCCTCGCTTCGACCATGCCGATCAGGAGGTCGGTCCCCTCGCCCGCGGTGAACCAGGCCTGTCGCTCAATGCCCAGCCGTCGTTCGCTGCGCGCGAGCTCGTCGGCTCGCGGCCCCCGCAGCGCACGCAACCAGGTCCGGGAGATCTCTCGACTTCCCGGGCGCAGCGGGATCACGAGACAGGTCAGGTCCATCGGGTTCCAGTCTCGCGCCGCGACGGGCGCCGCGCATCGGGCTGCGCCTTATTTCTTCGTTGGCCGTGCCTTAGATCGAGCCCTCAGATTCCGGCCCCAGCGTCCACGACCCCGAGCCGAATGGCCAGCGCCGCGGCCTCGACCCGGGTGCGCACGGCGAGCTTCTCCTTGATGTTCGTGACGTGGACGCTGGCGGTCTTGGCACTGATGAACAGCGCCGATGCGATCTCGCGGTTCGTCCGCCCGCCGGCGACGAGGGCCAGCACCTCGCGCTCCCGAGGCGTGAGGCGGCGGAGCCGATCCGGGGTGCCCCTGTCGCTCGCAGGCTCCCCGGACCCCTCGTCACTGGAGGAGGCTCCACGGCGAACCAGCACATCCGGCGGCTTGAGCCGAATTCGGGCGCGTCGCGCGAGGGCTTCGATCTTCGCGACCGTGGGAGCGGCATGCAGGGCCGCGGCGGCTCGATGGGCGGCACGCAGCGGACCAGCCGCCTGGGAGCGCGGCCCACCGCAGAGCAGGAGCGCCTCCGCCTCGCGCCAGCGAGCGCAGACCTCGTCCCACGTGTGATCCATGGCGGCGAACTGGTCGGCCACCCGGCGCCAGAGACGCGGGTCCGGCTCTCGGTGCAGGCGTGTGAGCTCCGCATCGACGAGAAGCACGTCGCAGGTCGTGTGCCGGTCGAGGTGGCCTGCGAGGGTCTTGACGGCGGTGAGGTGCGCGTCCAGGCGCGCCACCAGGTCGTCGACGAGCGACATGGCGTCGGGTGGGGGCGCTCCCCGCGGGCCTGCGCATCCTCGGCCATCTCGGTCGCTGCCTGGATACCCCGGATGGCGAGCCAGCGGATCTCGCCAGCCTCGGGCGCGATGCGGATGCGATCCAGCGCGTCCAGCGCATCGCGCACCTCCCGCACCGCCTCCGCGGGACGGCCCAGCTCCATGAGCAGGTGCGCGCGCTGCTCGTGCGGGCCGTACCAGCCCGGGGACCGCGCGCTGCGATCGCCTCCGAGCACGCGATCGAGATGCGCGGCCGCCTCGTCGAAGCGGCCCTGGACGATCTCCAGCTCGGCCAGGGCCATGGCGGTCCAATCCGCCGAGAGCCCGCGCGGCGCGTGCTCGAGCACCTCGCCGGCCATGCGCTCGGCCTCGTCCCAGCGCCCAAGCAGGAAGAGCCAGTTGACGGCGATCGCACTCATTGTCTCGCCGTAGGTGCGCTCGAGGCCATTTGCCCGCGCCCGATCGAGGCCTTCGAGGACGACCGCCACCGCCTCCCGGAGCTCCCCGGCCTGGTGCAGGGCCTCTGACAGGTTGGACCGGTCGATCGCCTCGTCGCCGAATCGGCCCAGCTCCTCGCTGATGACGAGCCCCTGTCGGAGGTACCGCACGGCGATCTCGGAGGCGCCCGAGAGGTAGAGGACGGTGCCCAGGGTGCTGAGCGCCTTGCCCTCCTCGGGCCGAGACCCGATCCGCCTGGCCACGGCGAGCGCCTTCTCCGCCATCGGCCGGGCGTCCGCCAGCTGGGAAGCCAGGCTGAGGGCGATGGCCAGCTTCGCCAGGACGAAGGCCCGCAGCGCGGTCGGCGGTTCTGGCGGCACGAGCTCCACTGCCGCCCGCCGCGCGGCAACGAAGCGGTCGAGCCGGCCGGCCAGGAACTCCGTTTCCCCCAGGCGCACCAGCAGGTCTGCTCGAACCGCCGGATCCGCATCCGCGGCATGCTCGAGGGCGTGCTGCCAGCTGTCGACGGCACGCTCGAAGTCGCCTACCGCCTCCGCAGCGAGCGCCGTCCGGTCGTCCAGCTCCCAGCGTTCGATGGAGAGCACGCCGTCCGCATCCTGCATCCGATCCACGAGCTCAGTGGCCCGCACGAGGTGCGTCAGCGCCTCACCCTGGGCATGGACGCCACGCGCCTCATCCGCGGCCACAATCAGGGCCGGAAGAGCCTCCCGCGCGACGCCGGCAGCGTACCAGTGGTTCGCGAGCTCCGCGGCCGCCCGGGCCGGCGATGCGTCGCCAAGGCCGGGATCGGCTGCGAGGGCCTCCGCGAAGGCCCGGTGGAGGCGGCTGCGCTCTGCCGGCATGAGGTCCGCGTAGACCGCCTCCACGATGAGCGGGTGGCGGAAGCCGTAGCGGCCGGTCTCGGGGTCCGGCACCACCACTCCGCGGTCGACCGTCTCGCGCAGCGCCGCAAGCAGGGCCGTCTCGTCGAGCGCGGCGACCCGCGACAGGAGCGGATGCGGGACCGACCAGCCGACGCCGATGACACGCGCCACCTCTCGAGCGGCGGGCGAGAGCTCGCGGAGCCGGACCAGCAGCGCGTCGCGCAGCGACTCGGGAAGTCGTGCCGTGTCGGGGTCGCCGCTTGCCAGGAGCTCCTCGGTGTAGAACGGGTTTCCCTCACTCCGCGCATACGTTGCGCGCAGCAGGGCTGGAGCCGGCGTCGAGCCGAGCAGCTCCGCGACGTGGGCGGCATGCTCTTCGGGCCCGAACGGGCGAAGGTCCAGTCGAGCCGTCCCGGTCCCGCGGATCAGCTGCCCCAGGACCGCGCGCATCGGGTGGAGTGGCGGCAGCTCATCGGTGCGGAAGCTGCCGATCAGGCCGATCGGCGCATCGCGAACGTTGTGCGCCAGGTAGACGAGCAGGTCGCGGGTCGATTGGTCTGCCCACTGCAGGTCCTCGAGCGCCAGCACCGTGGGCGCATCCACCGCCAACCGTGTCAGCAGGGCCAGCAGCTGCTCAAAGAGGCGGACCTGCGCGAACTCTTCGGGAAGGCCCGTGACGCGTGCGGGGCTGGTGGGCGACGGACCCAGGCGTGGGAGCAGCCGCGCGAGGTCGGCGCCGATGGAGCCTGCGCTGGCCAGGCGAGACCGACCGGGCTCCACGGTGAACGGCCGGAGCGCCTCGACGATCGCCACGTACGGCAGGGCGGCGGTCTCTCCCACGTCGACGGCGCCGCCGACCAGGACCAGGGCGCCGCGCTCACGAGCACTGCCGGCCCATTCGGCGATGAGCCGGCTCTTCCCGATCCCCGCCTCCCCGCCGATGAGGACCAGCTTGAGCCGATCGCCGCCGGCTCCGAGCAGCCGATCGAGCGTGGCCAGCTCATCGGTGCGCCCGATGAATGTCGCGCTCGTGCCCCGAACAGCCATGCCTCCCGATTATGACGCTCGCGGCGCGAACCGATGGACAGCTCGGTCAATCCGACGTTGACGCGCCGAACCTCGGGGCGCTGCCCGCCGAACGCGCGAGACCGGCTGGTCAGAATGCCGCACACTTCCGCAATCACGATCAAGCGGACCGTGCACCAGGACCCGCAGGATGAAGGCATGAGCACGTCCCAGGACACCTTCCTCGGCTTCGTGGACTCCCTGGCGTCGGATCTCGACCAGCTGGAGCTCGGCGCTGGCGACCTCGCGTCGCGCGCCCACCTGTCCCGCCACCACTTTGACCGCGTCATCCGTGCCGCAGCGGGTGAGCCGCCGGCGACCTTCCGGCGCCGCGTGCTGCTGGAGCGAGCGGCGTATCGGCTGGTGGCCAGTCGGGCGGGGATCCTGGACATCGCCGTCGAGGCCGGCTACGGCTCGAACGAGGCCTTCACGCGAGCGTTCCGGCGCGCCTACGGAGCCGTGCCATCGGCCTGGCGGGCGGCGCCGGGGCAGATCCAGCTGCCCTGTCCCACCGACGTGCATTTCCATCCCCCGGGCGGCCTCCGGCTGCCCGCCCGAACAGAGGTGACCGCGATGAATCTCCTGGTCCGCATGGTCGAGCACCACGTCTGGCTGGTCGGCGAGCTCGTCGACCGCGCAGCCGCGCTCGATGCCGCCACGCTCGACGCTCCCATCAATCTCTCCGTGGAGGGCGTCGACGACGACCCAACCGTCCGCTCCCTGCTTTCCCGGCTCATCGGCCAGATGGACATGTGGAACAACGTGATCGCCAGCCGTGACTACGACTTCGCGATCGAGCGCCACGAGTCCATCGCGAGCATGCGGACCCGCCTGCGCGCAGCCGGTGACGCCTTCCTGTCGGAGGTGCGCCGCGTGGTGGACGAGGGACGCCTGGACGAGACCTTCGTTGACGCCCATTGCGACCCGCCGGAGATCTTCACCTACGGCGGTCTGATCGCCCACGTTCTGACGTTCGCGGCCCATCGGCGCACGCTGGTCCTGGGCGCCCTGGCGACCGCCGGGATTACCGACCTGGGCGCCGGCGACCCTCGCAAATGGGTGGTGGACGCCGCCTGAGCACCACTGGACCGATGTCGCCGCCGCCGCGGGTTCCGGTTGCGGCGGCATCGGTCTTGCCCGCACACTGCAGCGCATGAGCGACCAGTCCCGATGGACCGAGCACGAACGCGCCTGGGAGGATGAGCGCCTGGGACCGGCCATCGAGCGCGGACCGGAGCGCCGAAGCCGGTTCATCACCCAGAGCGGCGTCGAGATCGACCGGGTGTACACGCCCAGCGACCTCCACGATCCCGCCAACGACCCCGATGCCGGCCGGCCGCGGTACCGATTCAGCCCCGATGGCCCCGATATCCCCGGATGGGACGAGGTCAGTGACCTGGGTCTGCCCGGCGAGCCGCCCTTCACACGGGGAATCCACCCCACCGGGCACCGCGGCCGCCTGTGGACCATGCGCATGTTCGCCGGCTACGGGACCGCGGAGGACACGAACCAACGCTTCAAGCGCCTCATCGCGGAGGGGGGCACCGGCCTCTCCATCGCCTACGACATGCCGACCCTGTATGGCTATGACCACGACGATCCCCACGCGGCCGGCGAGTTCGGCACCTGCGGGGTCGCCGTCTCGAGCCTTGCCGACATGGAGATCCTGCTCGCCGGCCTGCCGGTGGGCGAGATCAGCACATCGATGACCATCAACTCCCCCGCCGCCATGATCTGGGCCATGTACGTGGTCGCCGCCGAGAAGATGGGCGTGCCGCGGGCGGAGCTGACGGGTACCCTCCAGAACGACATCCTCAAGGAGTTCATCGCCCAGAAGGAGTACATCTTCCCGCCCGCGCCGTCGCTGCGCCTGGTGACCGACACCGTCGAGTGGGGCACCCGCGAGATGCCTCGCTGGAACACGATCAGCATCAGCGGCTACCACATCCGCGAGGCGGGCTCGACGGCGGTCCAGGAGCTGGCCTTCACGATCGCCGATGGCATCGCGTACGCCGAGGACGCCATGGCGCGGGGCCTGCGCTTCGACGACTTCGCGCCGAGGCTGAGCTTCTTCTTCAACAGCCATAACGACTTCTTCGAGGAGATCGCCAAGTTCCGCGCCGCGCGGCGGATCTGGTACAAGCTCTGCCGCGAGCGGTTCGGGGCGGAGAACGAGCGCTCGACCTGGATGCGCTTCCACACCCAGACCGCAGGGGTGTCGCTGACCGCCCAGCAGCCGCTCAACAACCTGACCCGGGTCGGTATCCAGGCCCTGGCCGGCGTGCTGGGCGGCACCCAGAGCCTGCACACCGATGCGTACGACGAAGCGTGGGCGGTTCCGAGCGAGGAGGCCGCACTGCTCGCCCTGCGGCAGCAGCAGGTGATCGCCGAGGAGTCCGGCGTGGCGAACACGGTCGACCCGCTGGCCGGTTCCTACTTCGTCGAGACCCTCACCAACCGCACGGAGCAGGCCGCCTGGCGCTACATCGCACACATCGACGAGATGGGCGGGATGGTCAGGGCGCTCGAGGCGGGATACCCGCAGGCGGAGATTGCCGACGCAGCGTACGAGCAGGCGCGGGAGCTGGAGGTCCACGACCGCGAGCTTGTGGGCGTGACCCGCTACGCCGACCCGAACGAGGAGGTGCGCATCCCGCTCGTCGAGATCACCGATGAGCAGGAGCGGCGTCACCTGGAGCGCCTGTCGCGAGTCCGTGCCGAGCGCGACACCGATGCGCACGCCTCGGCCATGCGGCGGCTCGAGGACGACGCGCGCCGCGGCGACACCAACCTGATGCCGGCGATCGTGTCGGCGGTGCAGGCGTACGCCACCATCGGCGAGATGTGCGGCATCCTGCGGCGCGTCTACGGCGAGTATCGGGAGCCGCTCGCGGTCTGATCAGTCGTGGCCGCGGGGCGGCGTAGGGGGTGAACCGGGGTGGACCATCTGGGGGTGCAGGGGCGATCGTCGCGGCGCGGCCGCGGCTGGATCCCTGCGGCAGTGCTTCTGAGCGTTGTCGGCGCCCTCATCCTGGCGGGGACGCTGCAACTCGGTCTCAATGGAGACGTCGCCTACGTGCTGGGCGGCATCGAGGTCCGTGGCGGCGGGCTCGGGGCAGCAGTCGGTACCTTCGTCCATCGGCCGCTCCTCTACCGGCTGGTCCTGGGAGCACTTGACGCGGTTGCCGGCGTGGCTGGTCTGCGCCCGGTCAACCAGGTGCCCTACGAGGCGACGATCCGCCTGCTCGCCGATGCCGGGGTCGCGCTGGCATGCTGGCTGCTGTTCCGGGCTCTCGCGCCAAGACTGGGAGCGGCGGGAGCTGCGGCCGCATCGATCGCCACCGGGGTCGCGCTGGTCGCTGCGCCGGCCTGGGACTTCCTGCAGCCCGAGTGGGTCGCATCGGTGTTCGTTGCCGTGGCCGTCGCGGCCGCCCTGCTGCCGCGAAACGAGCTCGTGGCTGGGGCCTTGTCGGGCGCTTGTATCGTGGCCGCAGTTGCGGCGAAGGTGGCCACTGCCCCGTATGCGCCGATCGCCCTGATCCTGATCCTGCTCCTGGACCGACGTCGCGCGCTCCTCGCAACGTTTGGGGCGGTCATGTGGGGAGCCGGCTGGGTGGTCGTGACGCTGCTGGTTCCGCACGAGCGGCAATGGGTGATGGACATGGTCAACCTCAACCCCAGCTCACCGCTCCGTGCCGGCATCCGCGCAGCTGACGTGCGACAGACGGCCAAGGCGCTCGGCTCAAAGGCGGCACTGAGTCCAGCGCTCCTGCTCCTCCCTGCGAGCGCCGTCGCCCTCGCGGCCACGGTCCGGCCGTGGCGGACTCGGGTGGCCGTCCTCGCGGCGCTCTTGATCTGCGTCGGGCTGGGGGTCGCCACCATGGTCGTCCAGGGCGCGTATTACCTGTACCACCTCTCCGTGCTCCCGGTCCTGGCCGCCGGCGTGGGTGGGCTTGCCGGGGCCCGTCTGCTGCAGCGAGCGCCGACCGCCGCGATCACCGGTGTCGTGGGGCTGGCCGCGGCGGGGGTAGCCTCGGCGACGATCCTTGCGCAGGCCCCTGCCTGGCGAACTGGCCACCTTGTCCTTGTCCTTGGGCTGATGATCGGCTTCGCGCTGGCCGTTGCGGCCGTGGTCGCGGTCCTGGCCGTGCGACCGCCCTCGGCCCGGCGCCCCGAACCCTGGCGAAGCGGAACGCTCGCCGTGGTCCTTGTAGGATCGCTCGTAACGCTGGCTCCAGTCCTGCTTCCCGCGGACGCGTGGGCGCTCAGCCCACGGCAGACCGGAGCAACCAACCAGAGCTGGACGCAGAATTCCCGAGCCGCCGGTGACACGCTCGCGTCGCTGAGCGACCGCATCGGAAGGCAGACGCCGGTCCTCTACCTCGCGTACGGGACCGTGCCGTACCACATGGGGAACCCAACCGACTGCCGCTACCCGTCCCCCCTGTGGCTCTACACGGCGCGCCGCGCCTTCGTTCGCGACTTCGCCAGCTATCACGACAACGTGGACTGCCTGGCGTCAGCCGTCGATCAGTGGATAATCCTGGAGCCGGGCTGGCTGGATCCGGCGACGTTGCCCCCGGATGTCACGGCCATGATCGACGTGCGGTACGACTGCAGTTCGGGCGTCGCTGCGGGTGACGTGATCGCCTGCCCGCGTCGCCGGTGACCGTCCCGCGCGCCCTGGGCAGGTACCAGCGGATGGCCGCCGCCGAGCCGAAGGTACCGGCCCGCGGCTGAAACCTTTTCGCGGCCGGGTGGCTCACAACTGGCATGAGCTGCCCGTCCCTGACCATGCGTGGTTGTGGCCAACCCAGGCCCCAGGCGGTCCGAGCATGAGGCTGAGCGGACGCGCCTTCTCCATCCTGTTTGCCGTCGCGGGCCTCGCGATCCTGGTCGTCACCGACCAGGTCGTGCCGCCGGCCACCCCCTACCAGGCCCAGATGCGCGACTGGCTTGCGGCGCGCGCGACCGGAATCACCGTTCTCGTCCTCCTGGCAATCATGGTCGTCCTGGGCCTGGCGTTGAGCCACCCCGACCAGGCGCAGTGGAAGCAGGCGAAACGGATCTACCCATGGCACGAGACCCTGTGGGTCTTCGTCATCGCTTTCCTGGCGGTCCACGTCGCGGCCATCGTGCTGGATCCGTACGCCAACGTGGACATCGTGGGAGCGCTCCTCCCCGGCCTGTCGAAGTACCGGACCGTCCCGGTGGCCCTGGGGTCCCTTGGCCTGTACGCCACCCTCATCACCGGAGCCACCGCCCGCTGGACCCGCCTGCTGCCATCCGGCATCTGGCTGAAGCTGCACCGCTTTGCGGCGGTGGCGCTGGGCCTGGGCTGGATCCACGGTGCGCTGTCCGGGACGGACACCGGTGCCCTTCGCCTCGTCTACTGGGGGATCGCGGTCGTCGTCGTCGCGGCTGCCGTCTATCGCTACTGGATCGTTCGCCGGCGCGCCGAGCGCCGTGCCCAATCGCCGCAGCACCCGGGCCGGATGCCGCTGCCGATGCCGGTGCCCGCTCGTGACCTCATGGAGGAATCCGATGTCCGATCACACCCCGCGACGTAGCCTGGTGGCGATCGTCGCCGTCCTGAGCCTCCTGGGCGCCGTGGCCGTCGTTCGCGGCGCAAGCGCGTGGACCAGCTCGAACGCCGCGCTGGCCGCCAAGCCCGTGGACGCGCAGACACTCGCGTCGCAGCTCCGCGACGAGCAGACCCGCAGTGCCGCCCTCCGAACCCAGCTCGACCAGGTCAGCGCACAGGCCGCGCAGCTCAGCGATGCGCTCACCGCCGCCGAGTCCAAGGCGACCAGCGACGCCGACGCGGCCGCGCAGCTCGCCGCGCAGCTCAAGGCGGCCCAGGCCAAGCTCGCGGCACTCCAGGCCCAGACGGTGGCTGCACCCGCGACCGTCACCCGGGTCGTGACCCAGACGGCCGCGCCGACCGCGACCGCCACGCCGTACACAGACGGTGAAGGCGGCGGGGGCGACGACTGATGGCCGCCCAGAAGAAGGCACCGCTCCACGTCCCAATCGCACTGGGCGTCACGGCCGGCCTCTACGCGGTGTCGCTGGCAGGGGTCACCGCGCTGCAGCATCAGACCGATGCCGTCGCCACAGCGGCGCAGCAGCCGCTCGCCGATGCGATCGCGGGACTCGGTCGGGACCGAACGTCGCTGGAGACCGACCTGCGGGCGACGGTCGACTCGCTGAATGCCGCGGCCGGCGCCTACGGGACCGCGGCGGAGCACACCGCGGCGCTCGAGGCATCGGTCGCGGCGCTCGCGACCCAGGTGCAGGCGGCCACCGGTGCGGCAGCGCGCATCCCGGCCCAGAGCGCCTCGCGGCTGCCATCGGCGCCACGCACGGTCACCGTGGTGGTGACCGTCCCGGCCACGCAGGCAACGACCGGCGCGTCGGGCAAGCCCTAGGACACGCGAGCGTCGCGCATGCACGAAGGGAGCCGATGACAGGACGATTCGGCGTCGAGCAGTACTCGACCCGGGCCATGGGATCCATCCTGCGCGCCATGCTGGTGGGATGCCGGCGAGGGCGAGCTGGCCGCGCGTGGGCGCTCGCCGTGGAGGACATGGAGCGCACCGAGGCCGCGCTGTCGCGCTTCCGGAGCTCGAGTGATCTGACCCGTTTCAATCGACGTGCAGGAGACGACTCCTGGCGCCGGGCAGGCGACCGCCTGTATGCCATGGTCGCCATGGCCGCTCGCGCTCAGCGGGTCACCGGCGGCCGCTTCGACGCCCGTGTGCTGCGCAGGCTCGAGGAGCTCGGCGAGCACGCCGGTGTACCGCTGCCCGCCCTAGGGCGCCCGGCCCTCCCGCGATGGGACGATGTCGAGCGCAGCCCCGGCGGGCTCGAGCGGCGGCCCCGGGAGCGGGCCATTCGCGTCGCCGAGCCGATCGACTCCGGAGGGCTCGGCAAGGGGCTCGGGCTGCGCTGGGCGGCGAGGGCGGCGCGGTCGTCGCTGCCGCCTGGTTCGGGATTGCTGCTCGAGGCCGGCGGCGACATCGTTGCGTCGGGCCCCCAGCCGGACGGCGGGCCCTGGCGGATCGGCATCGAGGACCCCCACGGCGGCGGCGAACCGATGGCGGTCATCGAGCTGCGCGATGGCGCCGTCGCCACCTCCTCCACCGCGGTTCGACGCTGGACGGCCCCGGACGGGCAGCCCGTGCATCACCTGATTGATCCGAGGACGGGCCAGCCCGGCGGCGAAGGGCTGGTCGCGGTCACGGTCGCACTGGCGGATCCCGCATGGGCCGAGGTCTGGTCGAAGGCGCTCTTCCTTGCCGGCCCATCCCGGATCGGTCCGGAGGCGCGCTCGCGCGGACTGGCAGCGTGGTGGGTTCGCGATGACGGCACCCTCGAGATGACGCCGGCCGCTCGCGCCAGGACGATCTGGGAGGCTCCCCTGGTGCGCCAGCGCAGCGCCTGACTGTCGCCACCGGCGCCCAGCGGGGCCGCCCCGCGAGGGGCCGGCGCGGCGACCGTGACGGCGCGTCGTCACGGTCTTCGCAGGGCACGCGCCCGCGCCGGCCCCCGGCGAAGCGAAGTCTCGCCCATGCGTGCTTACGCCCCACGTATCGGCTCGCGTACCATGCCGGCATGTCCCCGCCCGAGCCTCCCCTGGACCGCGGCGGATGAAGCTGCACCTGGTCGACGCGACCTTCGAGCTGTTCCGCGCCTACTACTCGCATCCCGCCGAGCGCGGACCCGACGGGCGGCCGGTGAACGCCGTGCGCGGGCTCATCGATTCCATGCTCTCGCTGCTGCGCGAGCCCGACGTGACACACGTTGCCGCGGCGACCGATCACGTCATCGAATCCTGGCGGAACGACGTTTACCCGCCGTACAAGAGCAGCGTCGGCGTCCCCGAGGAGCTCCTGGGCCAGTTCGCCGACGCCGAACGTGCGCTGCGAGCCCTGGGCATCGTGACCTGGCCCATGGTCGAGGACGAGGCCGACGACGGCATCGCCACCGCGGTCGCCCGCTTCGGGCCTGATCCGCGCCTCGAGCAGATCGTGATCTGTTCCGTGGACAAGGACCTGGCCCAATGCGTCGACGGCGACCGGGTCGTGCTCCGGGACCGGATGCGCCGGATCACGTACGACGAGGCGGGCGTGGTCGCCAAGTGGGGCGTGCACCCGCCGTCGATCCCCGACTACCTGGCCCTCGTGGGCGACAGCTCGGATGGCTACCCCGGACTGCCGGGCTGGGGGGCGAAGAGCAGCGCGGCGGTCCTGGCCCGCTTCGTCCACCTCGATGCCGTCCCGGAGTCTCCGCTCGACTGGGAGATCCCGCTCCGCGGCGCCAGCCGGCTGGCGGCCACGCTGCGCGACCATCGGGCCGATGCGCTGCTCTTCCGTCGGCTCGCCACGCTCAACCGCGACGCGGCGATCACCGGTGGCCTCGAGGACCTGGCCTGGCGGGGCGTGCCGCGCGACCCGTTCCTGGCGCTCTGCGCCGAGCTGGGCTTCGACCGGGTCCGGGAGCGGATTCCGCGCTGGGCGGGCGGCTGATCGGCCTAGGACCATTGGTGGCTTCTGATGCGGTCGAGTGACCTGTACGGTCGCTCCAGATGGCTCGACGCATCCTCGCGACCGCCGTGCTCGTGGTCGCCACGCTCCTCGGTGGGCTGCTGCCCGGCACCCTGCCCTCGGTAGCGGCCTCGTCGTGCAGCGCCTGGACGAGCGAATCGACCCCGCCCCCCACCATTCGCGTCTACCGTCACGTATCGGGGGCCGTGGACACCGTCGACTTCAGGACCTACGCCAAGAACGTGCTCTCGCGCGAGTGGATCGGCTCCTGGACGACGGAATCCCTGCGATCGGGCGCCCTGGCCGTCCGAAACTACGCGTGGTACCAGGTGCTCCACTGGCGTGGCTTCGTGAATGCCGATGGTCAGTGCTTCGACCTGCGCGATGACACCTGGGACCAGGTCTACGACCCGTCCCGGACGACGTGGAGCACGGCGGCGGCGGCGGTCGACGACACCTGGTCCTGGCGTGTCTACAAGGACGGGCACATCTTCCCGACCTACTACAACGCGGGCGACATCGGCGAGGCATGCGGCGCCAACGCGAACGGCTGGAAGGCCTACCAGTGGGGCACCCAGGCCTGCGGCCTGGACGGCCTGAGCGCCTCGCAGATCATCGCGACCTACTACTACCCCGGGGTGACGATCTCGGGTGTCCCCGGCGCCTCGCCCAGCCCGACGGCGAGCCCGACGGCCACGCCATCGCCCACACCCACCTCGTCGCCCAGCCCGACGGCGAGCCCGACGGCGAGCCCGACCGCCACGCCATCGTCCACTTCCTCGCCCACCTCGACGGCGAGCGCGACCGCCACGCCATCGTCCACTTCCAGCGCGGCCCCCACCGACACGCTGACGGCCACCCCGTCGCCAACCATCGCACCGAGTCCCACGGCCACCCCGGCCGCAACACCGCGGCCGACACCGGTCCCCACGCCGCTCCCCACGCCACCGGCTGACCAGCAGCTGCCGGGCGGCGGCCAGGTGACCGTCACCCACGCCAGCGCTCCGCCGCCACCGCCGCCGGCCGATCCAACCCCGGTGGTCGCGGACGCTGCTCCCGCAGCCACGCCATTGCGACCAGCACATGGGACGGTTGGATTGTCAGGGCCCATGGAGTGGGCCGACCTGGAGGGTACCGACGGGGCGATCCCGAGCGAGCCTGGGTCCGGCCGCCTCGCCACCAGCCCGGCCCAGATCGCGGCCCTGGACGCCGCGCTGGCGCTGGGCCCTGGCCCCTCGCAGCTGGGGACGGATCCCCGGCTCACGACGTTCCGGGCGCTTCTCGCACCAACGCTGGCGGGCCTGGCACGGGCCCTCGTCGAGCAGGTGGCACCGGCCGACCTCCTGGCGGCGTTCCTGCGGATCTTCTGAGGGCCGCCCCTCAGACCGCGAGGAGCCTGCCCGCGATGAGCTCGCTGGCGGCAACGTCCTGGATGGCGAGGCCGACGCTCTTGAAGACGGTGATCGCCGTCGGATCGCGACCCGCGGCCCACTCGGGCGCCACGCTGCCGACCTCGACGTACCCATCCGGCGCCAGCTTCCCGTCCCGGAGCGCCGCCACCAGGTCTCCCGCCTCCGCGAGCGCGGCCTCCCGCGAGTCGACCGCCACCAGCGAGGCACGCCCGAAGATCGCCGGCGGGATCTCCACCATGTCGAGACGGAAGGCGCCAACGCCGTTGATGTGCGTGCCCGGCGCGATCCAGTCCGGGTCGAAGACCGGCTCACTGGCCGTGGTGGCGCAGCACACGACATCGGCCCCGGTGACGGCCGCCTCGGCTGAGGCGCTTGCGGTCACCCGGACCGCGGGCGTCAGCTCGGCGGCCATCCGGGCAGCAAACGTCTCGCGCGACGCCACCGTGCGGGCGAACACGCGCACTTCGCGGATCTCGCGCGCGGCGCAGACGGCGCGGACCTGCCAGGCAGCCTGGCCACCACACCCGAAGAGGGCCAGGACCGACGCGTCCAGCCGGGCGAGGAGGCGGGTGCCTACCCCCGAGGCGGCGCCGGTGCGCATGGCCGTCACCTCAGTCCCGTCGAGGATCGCCAGCGGCTCGCCGGTCGCCGCGTCGAACCAGGCGATGACCGCCTGGACGGTCGGCAGGCCGCGCTCCGCGTTGCCGGGGACCACGGTCACGAGCTTCACGGCGGCGCCGGCGCCGCCGTCTCGCACGCCCGGCATCAGGAGGAGGTCCCCACCCCGAAGCGCCACCCGGCTTCGCACCGGGGAGCGGTCCCGCCCGGCGGCGACGTCCCGGTAGGCGGCCTCGACGGCGTCGAGAAGGGCAGCCGCCGGCGCCGCCGAACGGATCGCCGCCGCATCGAAGATCTGCATGGCGCCGAGTCTAGCCCCCGTGCGAACGGGCACTCCATCGTCCGCCACCGGCACTTCGGGTAGGATGCCGCGACCATGCCGTGGTTTCCCCTCGTCCTCGCCGTCCACGTGACCCTGGCGGTATCGCTGCTCCTCCCAAGCCTGCTGCTCCCCTTTCTGCTCGGCACGCGCGACGGGACGTCGGATCCGGGCGCGTCGCGGGGCGGAGTCGCCCGCACCCTCCTCGCCATGCAGGGCGGCGGCAGCGTTGCGATCGCGGTGGCCCTGGCGGTGACCGGTGCTGGCCTCCTCGCGATCCTGGGTCCCGATCTCCTCCGTCGCCCGTGGCTGCTCGCCGCCCTCGGCATCTACGCCGTGAATCTGCTCGTCGCGGCCTTCGTGGCCCGCCCCAATCTCCGTCGCCTGATCGGTGGCAACGTGGAGACCGATGCGGCCCGCTGGCAGGGCCGGGCACGCCGACAGCGGGCCATCGCCTACGCGATGGCCGGCGCGACGGGGCTCATCGGCTTCCTCATGAGCGCGAAGCCTGACTTCTGAGTCGCGTCGCTCAGAACTGGGGAATCGGCAGCGGCTGTCCCAGGACGAGGTAGATGCCGGCGACGATCAAGAGGAGCGCGAGGACGAAGACGATCATCCAGCGCAGGACTTCCCACATGACTGGGCTCCCGATGTACGGCGGAGGTTGGCAGCTCACCCGAGGCGTACGGGGTGGACGAATTCTACGGGGCGTGCCAACTTCATGCGGCCCGGCCTCGGCGGCTTCATCGGCCCGAGGCACCCGCCCGGCGGCAGGCCTAGAATCGCGGGAGTGACCCTCCGTCTCTTCGACGTCCGCCGCGGCGAGGCGCTTCCATTCGAACCCATCGGCGACAGGTCGGTCGGCCTCTACGTGTGCGGTGTCACGCCCTACGACACCGGACACCTGGGCCACGCCTTCACCTACGTCAGCTTCGACGTGCTGCATCGGTACCTCGAGTACCTGGGCCATCCCGTGAACTACGTCCAGAACCTGACCGATGTCGACGACGACCTGCTGCGCAAGGCGCACGAGCTCGGCGAGGACTACCTGGCCCTGGGCAATCGGCACGTGACCACTTTCCTGACCGAGATGGCCGCCCTCAACTGGCTGCCTCCAGACCACTTTCCGCGCGCGACCCGGCACATCCCGCAGATGCAGGAGCTGATCGCCGCCCTCCTCGCGCACGAGCATGCGTATGCGGCCGAGGGCCACGTCTACTACTCGGTGGCTTCGCGCCCGCAGTTCGGCGAGCTGTCCCACCTCCCGCGCGAGGCCATGCTGCCCATCGCGAACGAGCGCGGGAACATTCCGGACATGCCCGGCAAGCGTGATCCGCTCGACTTCGTCCTCTGGCAGCCGTCCGCGCCGGACGAGCCGTCGTGGCCGTCACCGTGGGGCGAGGGCCGGCCCGGCTGGCACATCGAGTGCTCGGCCATGTCCATGGCCTACCTGGGCCCGCGGTTCGAGCTGCACGGGGGTGGCGGCGATCTCGTCTTCCCGCATCACGAGGCGGAGATCGCCCAGTCCGAGGGGGCGAGCGGCAAGCGGCCGTTCGTGCGCTACTGGATGCACGCGGGCATGCTCCGCTATCACGGCGAGAAGATGTCGAAATCGCTCGGCAACCTCGTGCTCGTCCGCGACCTGCTGACCGCGTACTCGGGCGACGCCATCCGCCACTACCTCGTCAGCCATCACTACCGCGAGGAGGTCGACTTCGACGAGGCCGATCTCGACGTTTCCGCCGGCCACGTCGCGTCCCTGCGGCGCGCGGCCCGCGTCGCCGAGGAGCTGGAGCCGCTGGCGCCGGCACGTGCCGACCCCGACGCCCTCGAGCCCGCGGTGGCCCAGCACCGGGCGCGCTTCCTGGCCGCCATGGACGACGACCTCGACACGCCGGCGGCGCTGCCGGAGCTGCACGCGCTCGCGGCGCTCGCCGGTTCCGAAGCCCCGCCCGCGCTCGCCGCGCAGGCCGGCTGGATGGTCCGGGAGCTGGGCGCGCGCATCCTGGGCCTGCGCCTGGCGACGGTCCCTGCCATGGACGCCGCGGAGACGCCCGCGGGTGCCGTGATCGCATGACGGTCCAGCCGCCCGACGAGGATGCCATACCCATCAGCGTGAAGCTGGGAACGGTGGTACCGCCCGAGGACCCCGAGGACTGGACGCGGCCGCTCACCTGGGTCGCTGCGCTGGGGATGCTGGCCGCACCGCTCACGGCGCTCGGCTGGTTCTGGCTCGCGGCGCCCACCGCCTCCACCGAGCCGGTGGCCGGCACCTGGCTGGTCGCCGTGATGCTGGTCATCGGCGCGGTCGCCACCGGCAGCACCCAGATCGGCCCGGTGCGCGCCTTCGCCGGCACCCTCGGGTCCGGCCTGTTCGCGGCGCTCGGCACCGTCATCGTCGGTGCGGCACTGGCCGGGCAGCGGCAGGTGGGCGCCGCCTCTCCGACGGTGGCCCACGCGTTCCTGGCCGCGGCCTCGGGCCTGGTCGGGGCAGTGGCAGCTTCCACGTTGGCGCCCGCGTTCGCAGGCGCGACCTCCAGAGCGCGGCGCAGCCTGGCGCCGGCCGCCATCGGCATCGCGGTCGCGGTGCTCTGCGTTCGGATCCTCTTCAGCCTGTAGTCGACCGATGAGCACCACCCGCCCTGACACCGGCGGAACCATCACGCCGGCCGACCTGGTCCGATCCCAGGTTGCGATCGACACGCTCGACCTGGCCGCTGACGGCCGGTGGGTCGTCTACGTCCGTCGGACCGTCGCCCGCGGCGAGTACCGGCGGCACCTGTGGCGCGTCGGGCTCAGCGGCGGGGCCCCGCGCCGCCTCACCGACGGCCGCGTCCTCGACACCGATCCCGCCATCTCGCCGGATGGTCGGCGGGTCGCCTTCCTCCGAGCACCCGCGGACACGAGCCTGCCCGAGGCGGAGCGGGCGGCCCAGGCCTGGATCATGCCCGCCGGCGGCGGCGCTGCGCATCCACTCGGGCGGCTTCCGCACGGCGTCGAATCCATCCACTGGAGCCCGGACGGTCGTCGGCTGGCCCTGGTTGCCCCGGTGCCTGAGGAACGGTTCGTGCGGGGCAGCGCCTCCAGGGGCCAGGCGCCCACCGTGCGCCACATCACACGGATGGACTTCCGCGACGACACCGGGTTCCTGGACCATCGCCGCCACCTCTGGCTGGTTGCACCGCGTCGTGGATCGCGCCCGGCCCGGTTGACCAGCGGTGACCTCGACGTGCAGGCGCCGGCATGGTCGCCAGACGGTCGGACCATCGCCTTCGCGGCCGATGCCGGCCCGGACGCCGGGCTGAACCCGCAGTCGGTCCTCTTCGCCGTCTCCGTGGAGGACGGCGTCTCGCGCCGGCTCGCCTCCCTCCGCGGCGACCTGGCGGCGCCGGCCTACTCCCCCGACGGGCGCTGGCTCGCCGCCATCGGCACCGACGTCGCCGATCCGCCGGAAGCCACCCAGCCGGAGCTCTTCGTCATCGAGGCCGCGACCGGCGCGAGCCGGTCCCTGACCGCCGGGCTCGACCTCCCGGTCGGCGCCTGGGCCAGCACCCACCTGAGCCGCAGCGACCAGCCCGAGGGCCCCTTCTGGCTCGACGAGGAGACACTCGTCGTGCTCATCACCCGCCGCGGCCGGGTCGCACCCTGGCGCATCGGCCTCGACGGGTCCGTCGAGCCCATGGTCGCTCCGGAACGGCGATTCGTGGCACGCGGGCTCGCGGTGGCCGGGGGTCGGGTGGTCGTGAATGCCCAGCTCGACGGCCGGTCGCCGGAGCTGTACCGGGTGGATACCGGCCGCCTCCGCAGGCTCACGGTTCACGGCGGCGCATGGCAGCGACGCCTCCCGCGGCCGCAGCTGGACGAGCTGGAGCTGCCCGGGCCCGCGGGACCGATCCACGCCTGGCTCCATTCGCCCGCGGGGGCGGGCGACGAGCCGCTGCCCATCATCCTCGACATCCATGGAGGGCCTACCGGATCCTGGGGGCTAGGCCCGTCGCTCGACGTCCTGTCCATGACCGCGCGCGGCTGGCGCGTGGTCCAGCCCAATATCCGGGGCTCCGCCGGCTTTGGGAGGGCGTGGGTGGAGGGTCTGGGAGACCGATGGGGCGACGTCGACGCCACCGATGCCCTGGCGGTTGTCGACGGCCTGCTGTCCCGCGGCCTGGCCGATCCCGAGCGTCTGGGCGTCATCGGCCTCTCCTACGGCGGATTCCTGACCAGCTGGCTGGTGGGCATCACCGACCGGTTTGCGGCAGCGGTCAGCGAGAACGGGGTCTCGAATCAGGCAACCGCGTGGGCGGAGTGCTACTTCGGCGTCTACGACGGCCGCCGCAGCGGGCTGGGCGATCCGTTGAGCGACGCGGGTGCGACGAAGCTGTGGGAGCGCTCGCCGCTGCGCAACGTGGCACGCATCCGGACCCCGCTGCTCATGATCCAGGCGGAGGATGACCGGATCTGCCCCGCCTCCGACAACGTGCAGCTCTTCGCCGCACTCCGCGCGCTGGATCGCCCCGTCGAGTACCTCCTCTACCCCGGGGAGCACCACCCCTTCCAGTCGATCGGGCGCCCGGACCGGCGGATCGACCGCCTGGAACGCGTCCTGGGCTGGTTCGCCCGGGCATTCGAGGACCGGCATCCCGCGCGCTCCTGACGCCCAGGGTGGTGCGTCCGCGCACACGTTGACGCGACGTCGCGGCCCGCCGTAGGGTGCCGCCAGCGCGAACTTGCGCGGCGCGTCCCGCATGCACTCGAGGTGCCTTGGTGCGATCCCGTCCGACCCTCGCCCGCGTTGGCGCGGCGTTCACTGCCCTGCTCCTGCTCACCGCGGCCGGGTCCAACCCTGCCTTCGGTGCACCCACTCGCCTGGGATTCGCGGCCGGTGACGACTGGGAGCCGGCGATCGCCGCAGACGCCCACGGGCACGTGTACGCGACCTGGACCCACTACGGTCCCGATCCTGCCTGCCCGACCTGCGCCAGTCCCCACACGGAGCTTCAGATCTCGCGCGACGGCGGGGCAACCTGGGACCCGCCACGGCCGTTGGCCCCCGCCGACGAACGCCAGGACGATCCACAGATCGAGGTGGACGCCGCAGACGGGTCGAAGGTCTATGCCGCGTTCATGCAGGCCAACAAGGCCTCCGAGTACGTCGCACGATCCGATGACCACGGCGCCACCTGGCAGACCGTCCTGGTCGAGCCCCTGAAGCGCGGGACCGACAAGGACATCCTTGCCGTGCGGGGCGGTCACGTGTACCTCGCCTATCACACGCAGCAGAAGATCTTCGTCTCCGCGTCCCATGACGGCGGCGCGAGCTGGACGCTCCAGCAGCCGATGAACAACACCGCCAAGGTGGGCGTCTCGCTCCCGAGTGGCGGCGCGGTGGACAGCAGCGGGGCGGTCTACTTCGCGTGGAACGGCATCACCCGCCCCGGCCAGGCGAAGGGCGACATCAACCTGTACGTCACCGGCTCGACGGATGGCGGCGCGACCTGGCGCACCACGTTCGTCGGCGTCTCTGCCGCCCCACCGGTCTGCGGCTGCCCCGGCTGGGATTTCTGGGGCGCGCAGATGGCACTCGGCGTTGATGGCCTGGACCGGATCCACGTGCTGTGGAACGCGAGCAGCCAGGATGGCGGGCCGAACCGCATCCTCTACGCGCGCTCCGCGGACCACGGGAAGACGTTCAGCGCTGCCCGCGACGTCTCCGGGGCCTCCGTTGGGGTCAACGGCGCCTTCCCCGCGCTGGTCACCACCGGCAACGACGGGGTGGCGATCGCCTGGATGGACGACCGCAACGGCCACGACGCCGGCGGGAACGATCCGGGTGCCCGGTGGAACACGTACCTGCGCGCCTCGGACAACGGTGGAACGTCCTTCGGGGCGGTGGTCCGGCTGTCGGCCTACGTCTCCGGATACCCGTACAAGCCGGCCTCCCCGAACGAAGGATTCCTGCAGCCCTACGGCGACTACTTCGAGCTCGCGTCGGACGGATCGTCGGTCCACGCCCTGTGGGGGGAGGGGAACAGCTACGACGGCCCCGGCAACGTCTGGTACGCGCGCGAAGACTGAGGCGCGCGAGCTCAGGCGGGAGACTTGCGGGAGAGCCGCTCCGCGAGGCCGCCAATCGTCAGGGCCAGGCCCAGGGCGATGATGCCGATGGCGCCCACCAGCCGGAACGCCTCGCCGCCGAAGGCGGTGGCCAGGGCCAGGTAGGCGATCACCGCACCGGCGGCGACCGCGAAGCCGATCCACTTGAAGGCCGGCGCGTCGGCGATCCAGCCGGCCGCATACATGCCGATGCCGAAGCTGAACGGCAGCACGGTCCACAGGGAGGACCACGTGCTCCAGTGGCCGTTCAGGCTCGTGTACAGCAACCCCAGCCCGGCGCCGAGCAGGACGGCCCCGGGTATGGCCATCCCCGCCCGCAGCCGGCGATGCTGCCGACGGCCGATCAACGCCGGACCGATGAAGAACAGCGACAGCACGATCATCAGCACCGGCCAGTAGGCGAGCCAGCGGTCGCCGACGCTCACGGACCCGACCCAGTCCGCGATCCAGGCCGATGCCAGGACCAGCACCCCGATGACGAGGAGCATCAGCCCGGCAACCAGCTCGATCGTGCGGCTCATGGCCGCGAAGTATAGAAGCCGCGGTGCGCGGGACAACGCGGTAGGCTTGCCGCGCCATGGCATTCGACTGGCCCCGCCTCCTGCTTCGTCTCCTGGGCACCCGGCTGCCACGCACGCGCGGCCGCCTGCGGGTACCTGGAACGGAGGGTCCGATCACGATCCGCCGCGACCGGTGGGGCATTCCCCACGTCGACGCCGGGACCGACGCCGACGCCTGGTTCGGGCTCGGCTTCTGCCATGCCCAGGACCGCGCCTTCCAGCTGGAGCTGCTGCGACGGGTCGGCTCCGGGACGCTCTCGGAGCTGATCGGTCCCGACGGCATCCCGATCGACCGCATGAGTCGGCGCCTGGGCTTCCGCCGCAACGCGGAGGCGCAGCTCGCGATCATCGGCGCGGATCTTGCGCCGATGCTGGATGCCTACGTCGCCGGCATCAATGCCGGCTTCGCCCACGGGCTGCGGCGGCCGCCGCACGAGCTGCGGCTGCTCCGAACCGAGCCTACGCCGTGGACCGCGCTCGACGTGCTCTCGTTCGTGGGCCTGCAGGCGTTTTCCCTGTCGAGCAACTGGGACGTCGAGCTCGCCCGGCTCAAGGTGCTGTTGACCGATGGCGCGGACGCGGTCCGCGCCCTGGACCCCGCCTACGCCGATTGGCTCCCGGTGACGGCGCCGCCCGGGACCAAGGCAGGGCCGGTGGTCGATCGCCTCGGCGCCGATCTCGCGGCGCTGCAGGCCGCCCTCCCCATGGGCGGCGCCTCGAACAACTGGGCCATCGCCGGCAGCCGAACCGTATCGGGGGCGCCCCTCCTGGCGAATGACCCGCACCTGGCGCCGACCCTGCCGGCCCCGTGGTACCTCGCCCACCTGCGCACCCCGACGTGGGAGATCGCCGGTGCCTCGTTCGTGGGCGGGCCGGCGTTCCCGATCGCGACCAACGGCCATGCCGCATGGGGCATCACCGCCGGCCTCACCGACAACACCGACCTGTTCCTCGAGGAGATCGGCCCCGACGGAGCGTCCGTTCGCGAGGGGGATGGATTCGTGCCCTGCGAGGTGCGCGTGGAGCGGATCGCGGTGAAGGGCTCGGAGGCGATCGAGGAACGGATCCTCGTCACGCGGCGTGGTCCGGTCATCACCGCCATCGTCGAGAAGGAGATCCCCCAGGCGCTCTCCATGTGCGCCGTCTGGCTCCGGCCGCTCCCGATCCGCGGCTTCCTGGACGTCGCCCGGGCTGACTCGTTCGACAGCTTCCGGCGCGCATTCGCGGAGTGGCCGGGGCCGGCCCTCAACGTCGTCTACGCCGACCACGAGGGGCATATCGGCTGGCAGCTTGTGGGGCAGCTTCCGCGCCGGCGGGCCGGTACCGGCACCATCCCGCTCCCCGGCTGGGATCCGGCGAACGGATGGGAGGACGAGCTGGTCCCGTTCGAGGAGATGCCCTGCAGCCTGGACCCGGAGACCGGGTGGGTCGCCTCCGCGAACGGAAAGCCGACCGTCGACGGCGACGGCCCCTTCCTCGGCACCGATTTCATCGACGGGTATCGGATCGCGCGTCTCGTGGAGGCTCTCTCGGAGCGGGACGGCTGGGTCGTGGCGAAAGCCCAACGGCTGCAGATGGACGTCACGTCCATGCCGTGGCGCGAGCTGCGCGAGTTCGTGCTCGGCCTGCGCGTCGACGCAGGCGCCGAACCGGACGCTGCACGCGCGCTCGAGATCCTGGGTGCCTGGGACGGCCAGGTGTCAGTGGACTCGCCGGGCGCCGCGATCTACGAGGGGTTCGCCGCGAAGCTCACCAGGCGCCTGGCGCGCGCGAAGGCCCCCGGCTCGTGGTCGTGGGCGATCGGCGCGGGCTTCGGCCAGGTCGTGCCCTACACGCTCTTCTCGACCCGTGCCATGAGCCGCCTCGTGCGTCTCCTGCGCGAGCGTCCGGTCGGATGGTTCGAGGGGTCGAGCTGGGAGAAGGAGGCCGTCGCGGCGCTGGGCGATACCGTCCGCGGGCTCGTCGAGCGCCACGGCGACGACCCGACTGCCTGGGGATGGGGCCACCTGCGGCAGGTCACCCTGGAGCACCCCATCGGCGTGCGCCGACCGCTCGACCGGATCTTCAACCTTGGGCCGGTTCCCATGGGCGGCGACGCGAACACGCCGATGCAGGTCTCGGCAGGCCCCGTCGACCCCTTCGGCCGCCCGGGCGCCCTGGCGAACACGCGCTGCGTCATCGACCTGGGCGATCCGTCTGCCAGCCGCTTCTCCCTGGCCGGGGGCCAGAGCGGCAACCCGCTGTCACCCCACTACCGCGACCTGTACGAGCTGTGGCTGGAGGGCGACGGCGCTCCCATGCCATGGACCGAGCCCGAGATCGCGGCGGCGGCCCGTGCCACGCTGACGCTGGAGCCGGTCGGTGCGCGCGACGGGGAGGACTGAGCTCGTGGACAGGCTCGAGACCTTCCTCCGGCGGGCCACCCTTGCGCTCGACCTCGCCCTGGGCGTTGTCCTCGCCGGGCTGGCCGATCTGGCCATCACCGCCTGGGTCGAGTATCTGAGCCATCCCGGTCTGTCGCTGGTCGCCGCGTACCAGCGCGGCCGCGAGCCGTGGACCTCGATCGGCATCGGCGCCTTGATCGGCGGGGCCTCCGTCGCCCTGGTGCTCGGCGTGCTGCTGGCCGTGATCGAGGGCAGCTGGATTCGCCGTCTGCTTGGACTCGCCGTCCTGGCCCTGGGCGCCGCCTGGTGGCTCACCGCCCTTGGTGTCCTGCGCTACCCCGACTTCAGCGGCCCGGACCCCATCGGCTTCGCCTTCTCCTGGCCACGCGAGGTGATTGGCGCCCTGCTGCTGCCCGCGGCGGTGGCCGCCGTCCTGGTCTTCACCCCGCACCATGAACGACCCACGTCGCGGATGGCGCCCATCCACACCGACGAGCACGACCGATCCTGATCAGAGCGCCGCGGCGTACGCCTCCGGACGTCGATTGTGGTCGTGCACCAGCCAGGTCGTGTCCGTGCCGTCCAGCACGGCCGGCCAGTCGATCCGATCCGCGAGCCGGTCGCCGATGGCACGCAGCTCAGGCATGGTTTGCACCCCATCGAGCGCAAAGTCGTGCGGCAGGCGGACGTCGAGCCGGTAGAAGGTCGCCTCGGAGTAGTGGCGGCTGACGAGCTCCGTCTGCTGCTCGCCCGGTGAACGAAGCAGCTCCGCGAGCAGCCAGCCCAGCCAGTCGTAGAGCCATCCCGGCCGCGAGCGGCCCATGTACACGCCGGTCCCCAGCGAGACGATCACCGTTTCGGCCGGGTGGTAGCCATCGGCATAGGCGAAGGCCTCCACGCAGGCCTGGTAGGTCGGGTTCCCGGCCACGCCGGTCCCCCCGTCGACCATCGGCCCGCGATCGTCCAGCCCGGGGATCGTCCACGGCGCGAAGTAGGTGGGCGCAGCCGCGGAGGCGGTGAGGCAGTCCGCCAGGGACAGGTTGCCGGTCCGGCACGTGTTCCGGCCCTGGCAGTCCTTCACGAAGTACCACTGGTGCGAGTCCAGCAGGCCCTTGGCGGTGACCAGGATGTCGACCGGGAGATCCGCCAGTCGCCAATCTGCCGACCGGCTGCCGAGCTCCGAGCGGATGAGCCGATGGAGCCGCTCCACGTCGTACATGTGCCCTGTCAGGATCCGGGCCAGCGTCGAGAGCAGCGGAGTCCTCGAGAAGAGCTCCGGCGCCCGGTCCAGGTACAGCGCGACGACCTGCGCCGCCGGGATTCCGGTTGCCAGGGCCCCGGCGATCAGCGCCCCGGTCGAGGTCCCGGCCACGAAGTCGAACTGCTCGCGCACCGGCCGGCCGGTCCGCGACTCCAGCGCGGCGAGGACGACCGCGGGGATGACGCCCCGCACGCCGCCCCCGTCGATCGACAGGATCCGCTTGGGCCGGTCCCCCATGACCCCTCCGGGCTACATCTCCCCTTCGAACGGCGGCTGCGGCATGCGCAGGGGACGATCCTTGCGGTAGCCGAGCAGGTAGTCCGCCTGGACGAGAGTATGGATCTGGTCTGTTCCCTCGTAGATCACCGAGCCCTTCGAGTTGCGCAGGTAGCGCTCCACCGGGTAGTCGGCGCTGTACCCGTACGCTCCGTGGATCTGGACCGCGTCGAGCGCGCACTGCACCGCGTGATCGGTTGCGTACCACTTGGCCAGGCTCGTCTCGCGCGTGTTGCGCTCGCCGGCGTTCTTCTTCCAGCCGGCCTTCCAGACCAGGAGGCGGCCAGCCTCGATTCCCGCCTGCATGTTGGCGAGCATCTGCTTGACGAGCTGATAGCGCCCGATCTCCTCGCCGAACGCCTTGCGCTCGTGGGCGTACTTGAGGCTCGCGTCGAGGCAGGCGACCCCGAGGCCAACCGCGCCGGCGGCGACCGTGTAGCGGCCCTGGTCGATGGCACTCATCGCGATGGTGAAGCCCTCGCCCTCCTCGCCCACGCGGTTCGCCACCGGCACCTCGCAGTTGTCGAAGTAGAGGATCCCGGTGTTGCCGGCACGCACGCCCAGCTTGCCGTGGAGCGAGTCCGAGGAGAAGCCGGGGAAGTCGCGCTCGACGATGAACGCGGTGATCCCCTTGTGACCCCTGCTCTTGTCGACGGTGGCGAAGACCAGGAAGTTGTCCGCCACGTCCGCGAGGCTGATCCAGATCTTGCTGCCGTTGAGGAGGTAGCGATCGCCGTCGCGCCGAGCAGTGGTCGCCAGGTTGGCGGCATCGGAGCCGACCCCCGGCTCCGTCAGACCGAACGTGGCCAGCTTCTCGCCGCGGGCCTGCGGCACCAGGTAGCGCTGCTTCTGGTCCTCGCTCCCCCATTGCAGAAGCGTGAGCGAGTTCAGCCCGGTGTGCACCGAGTAGACGACCCGGAAGGCCGTGTCCGCGCGCTCCATCTCCTCGCAGAGGAGCGCGAACGCGATGTAGTCCATCCCGGCGCCGCCGTACTGCTCGGGAATGGGCAGGCCCAGGAAGCCCTCTGCGCCCATCTTCTCGAAGAGGGAGCGGTCGTAGGTTGCCGTGCTGTCGAGCTCGGCGATGCGTGGCAGGATCTCGCGCTCGGCAAAGGCGCGAGCGGTTCGCTGCACCTCGCGCTGCGCATCGGTCAGCGAAAAGTCAATCATCGGAGTCTCCACAGGAGGAGTCGTTGACGTCTGCTGCGATTCTAGACGCGCCACGGCCGCACCCGTGCGGGAGCGCCGTGCTGCGTCAGACCATTTCCGACCTGGCCCAGGGTAGTTCGCATTGACGAACGTCAGACCTCAGGCTAGGCTAACCCCCAGGTGCTTCCCGACCGCGAGGGGCCGGCGGAGCCGCGACAATCGCCACCTCGCACGAACGTCGGGAGACCCGCGCGCTTGGACCTTGGATCGCTGACCACCGGCCTGCTCACGGGGCTGCGCGAGGGCGTGGAGGCCGCGCTCATCGTCAGCATCATCCTCACCTACCTGGCCCGCAGCGGGCATCGCGCGGCGTTCGGCCGGATCTGGGCCGGCGTCGGATCGGCGATCGCGCTGAGTGCGGTGATGGGAGCCGTTCTGTGGGTGACCATCCAGGAGCTGCCCTCGCCGCAGGAGCAGATCTTCGAGGGGACGACGCTGCTCCTCGCGGCCGCTGTCGTGACCTGGATGCTCTTCTGGATGCGGCGCACGGCCGCATCGGTGGGCCATGAGCTGCGCGCGGCCATCGATCGGTCGCTGACCGCCGGACGTGTGACGGGGCTCGCGGTGCTGGCCTTCACCGTCGTCATTCGCGAAGGGATCGAGACCGCCCTCTTCCTCCTCGGCCAGGCGACCGCCGCCTCGCGCGCCGAGGAGGGTGCCCTCTCCGTTCTGGTGGGCGCCGTCATCGGCCTGGCCGTCGCCGCCGTGCTGGGTATCGGCCTCTACCGTGGATCTCGCGTCATCAACCTGCGCGTCTTCTTCACCTGGACCGGCGTGGCGCTCGTCTTCGTGGCCGGCGGTCTGGTGGCCAGCGCCATGCACGAGTTCATCGAGATCGGCTGGATCGGGTTCGGCACACACGCCGCCTTCGACATCTCGACCATCCTGCCGGACGCCGGCGGCGGGCCGGGGATCGCCGGCCAGTTCCTCCACGCCCTGGTGGGCTATGCGTCCGCTCCGGAGTGGACCCGGCTCATCGTCTGGCTCGGGTACATCGGCCTGGTGCTGGCGCTCTACCTGCGCCCCGTCAAGCCGGGCGAGCTCGTACGCACCGAGCAGACGCCCTCGCGGATCTGAACCGCCCACCTTGCGGTCGGCCGCCGTCAGGACGCGGACGGCACTCCCATGAAGTCGAGCATGCGGCGCCAGGCATCGGCCGACGCATCGGCGAACTCCTCCGCGCGTCGATCGAAGAAGGAGTGGGTCGCGCCGTCGTACACAACGGTGACGTGGGTCACCCTCGCGGCGTCCAGGGCCGCGTCGAAGGCGTCGCGCGCCTCGGCGGGAATCGCCTGGTCGGCGCCGCCCCACAGGGCCAGCACGCTGCAGGTGAACTGCGGTGCCATCTCCGCGGGAGACGCCAGGCCGGTCCGATGCGTCCCCACCGGCCAGCCGTAGAAACCGATGACCCCGCCCAGGTCGAGCTCGGGGCGGGCCGCCTGGAGGTAGCTGATCCGTCCGCCGAAGCAGAAGCCAACCGTGAAGAGACGGCTGACTGCACCGCCCTCGGGGGTTCGCAGGTGGGCCGCCGCAGCGGCAACGTCGGCGTAGAGCGTTTCTGGCCGCGTGAGTGCCACCTGCGGCTGGTAGTCGAAGTCACCGTCCCGCTTTCCGGTCCCGGCGGTGCGGCTGAAGTAGTCGAAGCTGATGGCGTCGACGCCCGCCTCCGCGAATCGCAGGGCCAGCTCCTCGTAGTACGGCACCAGGCCGCGCACGTCGGGGCAGATGACGATCCCCGCCCCGCTCGGTTCCGCCGCCCGGGCTGCGTAGGCGGCGACACGGGTGCCGTCGTCCGCGGTGAGGGTCAGGTCGCGCGCGTCGAGCGCGGCGCCGTGGATGGGCGGCAGGGGTGGATGGGCATCGATGTCAAAGCACATGCGCCGATTCTAGGCGCGTCCCACGGGCGTCGCCGCTAGAACAACCGCCCAGGCTGGATGGCCCACGAGGTGCCAACCACCAGGATGGCCAGGATCACCGCGTAGATCACGGTCCGGGCCATGAGCGGGAACGGACGCTCCATGCTCTCCCCCGTCGCGGTATGCCACATGCCGGCCAGCGTGGTTCCCCCGGCCGGTGGGACCAGGAAGCCGATGGCCCCGCCCACGAGGAGCCCTCCGATGTGGCCGGTCCAGCTGATGCCCGGGATGGCGAACGTGATGACCAGGTTCAGGACCAGGAGGGTTCCGACCTGCGACAGGATCGCGCGGGCCATGGGGTTGAGGACCAGGTGCCGTCGGCGCCAGACCATGAAGCCCAGCCCGAAGAGCCCGAAGATCGCGCCGGATGCCCCGGCCGCCGCCTGCGTCGGCGTGAGGAGGATGGTGAGCACGGAGCCGCCGAGCGCGCAGAGCAGGTAGATGACCAGGTACTCGACGTGCCCGTAGAGGTCCTCCATGATCGGTCCGAACAGGTACAGCGCGTACATGTTGAAGCCGATGTGCAGCAGGCCCAGGTGCAGGAACGCGGAGGTGATGAGCCGCCACCACTCGCCCTGCGCCACGGCCGGCTGGTACACCGCACCCGCCTGGACCAGTGGTCCGCCGAATCCGCCCCAGATGTTGCCCAGGCTTCCGCTCATCGAGGCGTCGACGAGGAAGACCAGGACGTTGACCGCGATCAGGCCCCAGGTGACGTAGGCGGCATACGTGCCGTAGGACCCGCGGGCCCGGTTGAACTGGCGGCGGGCGGCGAAATCGTGGCCCGTCTCCTTGAGGAGCCAGGCGATGCGGTTGGCGATGGCGCCGCGCTCTGATGGGGGCGCGCGGCGATCGGCCTCGCGGTAGGCCGCGACGGCCTCCTCCAGGTTCCCGTCCCGGACGTTCTGCTCCGCGACGCTCTTCCAGCCCAACCAGGCGTTTGACCCGCCCAGCGCGGCGGCCTGCTGCCAGGCAACCAGGGCACCCGGCTCGTCGTCGAGCCGGTAGCGGGCGGTGCCGATCAGGAGCCACGCCTCGCTCGCGAGCTCGCGGTCGGGGTGACCGGTCAGCGACGCAAGGATCCGGATCGCTGCGTTGGGGTCGCTGGCGTCGAGGAGGCGCTCTCCCTCGGCCAGGCGCAGGCGAGGCTCATCGGTCATGGGGCGGCATTATGACCGACAACACGGTCCGGACATGCGAAGACCGCCGAGAGATCGGCACCTCGGCGGTCGTCGCGCGCCCCCCTGGAGGGACGCAGGCGCACCGGCGTGGGAGCCGGAGCGCTGGGGATTCGCGGGGCTACTTCGCCCGGCGCAGGAAGTCCAGCACGTCGTCGTAGCGGAAGCGGCGATCACCGCGCTTGCAGACGCGGAAGAAGGGCAGCTCTCCGCGGTCGCCCAGCCGCTTGACCGTGTTCACGTGCAGGTGCAGCAGGTCGGCGACCTCGGTCGCCGTCAGCAGCTTCCCTACCTCGTTGGTCATCATCGGTTGCGAACTCCTGGGGCACTCTTGGTATCGGGATCGCGTCGTTCGGGTTGGGTGCGGTCGGCGCGGCTCCTGATCGGATAGTAAGGTTGAGGTGCCGTCTGGCCATCCGGTACTTTCGGTGGAGCACCAGGAGTACGTTTCGTCGCCATGCCCGTCTTCGAGCGCCATGTCTTCGTCTGCACCCGCGGCGACTGGTGCCCCACCGTGGACGGTGACGGACTGGCAGTCCACGGCCGGTTGAAGGCCCTGGTCAAGGCACGCGGCCTGGGCGAACGGGTTCGCATCAACCACGCCGGTTGCTTCAGCCAGTGCGGCAACGGACCCATGGCGGTCGTGTATCCCGAGGGGATCTGGTACGCGGCCCTGACCCCGGACGACGCGGAGGAGATCGTGACGCACCACCTCGTCGGCGGTGATCCGGTCGAGCGCCTGCGCTACGACCCGCCGGGGATGGGGGCCCACAAGCTGGAGCGCGACGCCGACGGGCGCCCGCGGGGGCGGACGGCGCCCTGGCCCGCAGGAGCGGGGCGCCCACAGCGGTGAGCGAGACGATCCCGGAGGAGCCTGCCCGACTCGTCGCGGAGCGGAGCGCGGCACGAGCCTCCCGTGATTTCGCACGGGCCGACGTCCTCCGCGATGAGCTCCGCGCCCTGGGTTGGGAGGTGGCCGACGGCCCGGCGGGCACGACGCTGCGCCCCGCCCTCGCCGCCGCGGCTCCCGACAGGGTCGGCTACGCCCGCGCCGAGGACCTCGCCAGCCTGCTGGACCAGCCCGCCGCCACGGCGGCGACCCTGGTCGTCGTGGCCGACGAGCACCCCGCAGACCTCATCCGGTTCCTCGCCGGCCTGGCCGCCCACCCGCCGCTCCTCCCCTGGGAGCTGATCGTGGTGGCGAATGCGCCCTCGTATGACCTGGAGCCGGTGCTGGCATCGGCTGCGCTGCCCGGCGAAGCGGATGTGCTGCGCACGAGCGAGCGCCTCGGCTGGGCTGACGCGGTCAACCTGGGCCTGCGCCGCAGCCGAGGGGAGGCCACGATCCTGGTCGACACCAGCCTCGAGCCGATCGGGGATTTCGTGGGTCCCCTGGTCGCGATTCTGGAGCGTCCGGGGGTGGGCATCGCCGGTGGGTACGGCCTGCGGTCCGCCGACATGCGCCAGTTCAGCGACGCTCCCCCCGGAGAGGTCGATGCCGTCGAGGGCTACTGCCTCGCCGTCCGTCGCGAGGTGCTGCGCGACGTGGGTCTCTTCGATCACCGGTTCCGGTTCTACCGCAACGCCGACCTCGACTTCTCGTTCACCGTCCGTGCGGCCGGCTGGCGCGCGATGCGAAGCGGAGCACTGGCCCTCGAACGGCATGAGCACCGCGGGTACGCCTCCGTCCCGGAACCGGAGCGCGACAGGCTCAGCCGGCGCAACTTCTACCGATTCCTCAAGCACTGGGGCAACCGTCCGGACCTGCTCCTGGCGCCCGGCCCATGGCCGCCTCCGCATCAGGACCATCACCACGACTGAGCCGATGGGCACCGACGCGCCGGACCATCGCGTTCACGTGCACCCTGCGCTGCGCCGCATCGGCTCCCGTCTCCTGCTGCCGAACTGGCTTGCGATCACCATTGGCCGGCACGTCTTCACCTGGCGTCCGCTCGCGCCCGCCGAGCTCGCACATGAGCTGGAGCACGTCCGGCAGTGGGACCGATACGGGGTCCGCTTCGCGGCGCGCTACCTGCGTGCCTCCCTCCGGTCGTGGCGGGCCGGGAGCGGCTGGTACCGGGGCAACGCGTTCGAGATCGCCGCCCGTGCGGCCGTGCAACGCGCCAGCACGGGGTCCCCGGGCGCCCGCGATGAGGCCGATTCGCGCGCCTAGCGGTGCCCCTCCAGGCAGATGCAGCCCTTCGCGCCCACGACCGCTGCGTGCCGCGTCCCGGGTGGCAGCACGAAGCCCTGACCAGGGGTCAACTCGATCGATACCCCACCGTCGAGCACGAAGGTGATGGAGCCCGCGGCGCACATCAGCAGCTTCGTGAAGCCATGCTCGTGGGCGGCATAGCGATCACCCGGACCGTTCGACCAGGCATACGGCGCAACGCCGGCGGCCCGCAGGAACCGCTCGACCGCCGCGCGGTCCGCCGCCTCGCCGGGCGGCAGGCGAAGCGGCTCGAGGCTCACTTGACGACGAGGACGGCGTGCGCCTCCAGCCGGCCGGAGTCGACCCGGTTCGCCGCCGCGAGGTAGTCGAACGGCGCGACCCACTGGTCCACGCCCTGCGGCAGCGCCGTTCCCGTGGCTCCCTCGACCGCGGTTCGAATGCCGGCCAGGTCGAGCCACGTCATCCCCGTGTTCGAGGTGCCGCCCACGGCGGTCATCGCACTCGAGAAGCGCGCCTGGGAGGCCAGCGAGTCGCCCTGGCTCATGTCGAGCACGCGCGCCACGAACGAGGTCCCGGTCCCGATGACGACCCGCGTGTCGGTCACCGCGTACTGGATCGTGGTTGCCCACGACAGGGCGCTGGGGACGTCCGCGAACGTTGCGGGGAGATCGAACGTGAGCGTGGTGATCCGTGTTGCCCCATGGTCCTCATCGGTGACGGTCACCTTCGGACCGCCGCTCGAGGCTCCCAGCTGGAGCAGACCCTGCAGCTGGAGCAGGCGGACGCTCGCCTCGTGGGCATCGGTCGGGGTGATGATCAGGCCCGCGTAGGGCTGGTTCCCGTCTTCACCGGCCACGACCGCGGCATCCCCGATCCAGGAGACGAACGAGGAGATGTCTCCGCCCAGGATCGACTGCATCTGGCCCAGCTGATCAGCTGGAACGCTGGATCCGACGGCCTGCATCAGCGAATCGATGGACGCGGCCAGGCCGCTCCCCACGTTGCTGGCGGTGGCGAACAGGAACGCGTCGCCGGGCGCTGCCTCGGCGAGCTTCGTGTCTTGGTTCTCGACGGTCGAGGTCGACGCGAGCTTCGTGCTCTCATCCATCACCAGGCGGTCGCCCTCGATCCGGGCGCTGCCGACGAGGAAGGTGCCGGCGTTCGCGGTCATCGCGTCGAACAGCGGGCCAGCAGACGGCTCGGCCGAGGCCATCGCGGACTGGAGCTGCTCGAAGATCTTCGCGCTGTCCATGCTGAAGACGGCCACCCGGTCCGAGGGCAGGCGGGCCAGGCCGTCCTTGAATTCGCTACGGTCCGAGAGTGACGGCTGGCTGCCGGCATGCACGTCGAGCGCACCGGCCACGAGGTCACTGCTCGTGCCCATGACCACCTCGTCATTCGTCACCGTCCAGGCGAACCCCATGCCCGCGGCGTAGGTCTGCCCCGCCGAGAGGGACCAGATGGTGAATCCATCGTGCGACGTGCTCGTCAAGTCGCTCAGCCCCGACGCGGTCCGCACGCGGTCGATGGCGGCACGGGCGGCGGGGTCCTTGACCCCGGCAAAGACGAGCATGTCCGGCATCGTGGAGGTCATCTGCCCCGAGGGAGAGATCTGGGGATAGCCGATCATGGCAACCGCGAGGCTGCCGTCGAACCACGGCTTGACGTCGGTGGTGTAGTGCAGGCCGCTGGGATCGGGCGAACTGGCCTCGTCGAGCAGGGTGTCGAGACCACCCTCCAGCAGCATGGTCTTCGCCTCTGCCGGGAAGTATCCCAGGAGCGTCTCGAAGTTGGCCCGCTGGTCCCCCGGCAGGTCGAGGCGGAGCTCGTAGTACATGGTCGCGTCAGCCGGTACGTAGCCGGCGGCCGCGCTGGCGGCACCGCCGGTGCGCCTGGTATTCAGGGTCGTGCCGGCGATGACGCCGATGAGGACGGCCAGGGCGACCACCGCGACCACCGCGGCGATCAGCCAGCGCGGTCGCGCCGCGCCGCGGGACGGTGTGCCCGCGCCCATCGGCTCCGGCTGGGGCGTCTGCGGTGGTACCAAGTCCGTGATCACGCTGTCTTCCCTCCTGGGCCTGCCATACGGCCATGCAGGGCCGCAGCGGACAGCATAGGACGGAGGGGCGGAACGCGCGCATCCCCCAAAGGTCACGAACCACGCGTGGGCCGCGAAGAGGCCCGATGCTAGAGTCCACCCTCCGCCGCTCGCGACCCCATCCGCTCCAGGAGGTGCCTTCCGTGCCGACCGCGCCCTTCGTGCTGGCCGGGCTTGCGTCGGCGGTCGCCTTCGGCGGCGGCGACTTCTCGGGCGGCGTGGCCGCTCGGCGGGCGAGCGGGATCGCCGTGGCCGCCGTCGCCCAGCTGGTCGGATGCGCGCTGCTCCTGGGCCTGCTGGCCGTGGTGCGGCCGCCCATGCCGGCCGCCTCGTCGTTGGGCATCGGTCTCGCGGCCGGGATCGCGGGTGCCATCGGCATGGCATCCCTCTATCGGGCGCTCGCCACCGGCGCCATGGGCCTGGTGGCCGCCGTGTCGGGCGCCGGCACGGTCGTGGTGCCGCTCCTCGCCAGCCTCTTCGTCCTGGGCGGCGTGATCCATCCGCTCCAGCTCGTCGGCGTGGCCTGCGTGATCGGGGCCGTGCTCGCGGCGAGCGGTGCGGCAACCTCGCACGCCTCCCGCACCGCGCTTGGCCTCGCGCTGCTCGCGGCCCTGGCCTTCGGCACCTGGTACGTGCTCCTGGACCGGGCGGCATCGGCCGAGGGCCTGTGGGCGCTGACGACCAGCCGCATCTCGGGCACGATCGTCACCATGCTGCTGGCCGTGTCCCGCGGGAGCCTGCGATCCGTCCGGCGCGCGTGGCCCTTGGTGGCCGCCAGCGGCGTGCTCGACGTCAGCGGCAACGCGCTCTTCGTCATCGCCCGCGGCGGGCTCACCGTTGGGCTCGCGGCTGCCCTCTCGGGCATCTACCCGCTGGTCACCATGCTCCTCGCCCGCGGCTTCCTGCACGAGCGTCTGCCCCGCCTGGGGCTGGTGGGCGTGGCACTCGCCGTCGCTGGGATCGTCCTGATCTCGATCGGCTGATCCCGCCCGCGCCGCAACCCGGCGGTCAACGCCGGAAGCGGATCATCCGGGAAAGCCGCTCCCGTTGGTGACCGAGCGCGGAGCTGCGGTTGTCCGGATTCCGGTGAAATGGACGTTGCCGGCGTACGACATGAGGGCTCCTCCAGCGTGGCGGCCCGGCGTCGGTCGCCGGATGACCGCTCACCCGCGCAGGAGACCGCGGGCGCACGTATCGGCGCGTTACGGCGCGCTTACTCGGGCGAGACTCGGTGGCGGCTATGATGCGAACCGCCCCATGACCTTCGACCGCGTCGCCATCGTCTCCGGAGCGCTCGACTCCTACCTGGACGAGGTTCTCCCCGCCAACACCGTCCTGCCGCAGGACACGCCGCTCCATCGCGGCGGCTCGCTGACTGCGCGACGGGCAATCGAGCTCTTCGAGGACCAGGTCGCGAGTCGCGTGCTCGACGTCGCGGCGCGAGAGCTCAAGAAGACGGACCGCGGCTACTACACCATCGGCTCGGCGGGACACGAGAACAACGTGGTGCTGGGTGCCCAGCTCCGAATCACGGACCCGGCATTCCTCCACTATCGGTCCGGCGCCTTCATGATGGCCCGCGCGCGGCAGCTGCCCGGGTCGACGCCCCTCTTCGACACGCTGCTGGGGATGGTCGCCTCCTCCGAGGATCCGATCGCCCAGGGACGCCACAAGGTATGGGGAAGCCGCGCGCTGTGGGTGCCTCCGCAGACCTCGACCATCGCCAGCCACCTGCCGAAGGCCATGGGCCTCGCCTTTTCGCTTGCCCGGGCGCGTCGATTGGGGGTGGCCAACGACCTGCCCGCCGACGCCATCGTGGCCTGCTCCTTCGGTGACGCCTCTGCCAACCATGCGACGGCGCTGTCGGCGTTCAGCACGGCGCGCTACGCATCCCAAACCGGTCTTCCCATGCCCATCCTGTTCATCTGCGAGGACAACGGGACCGGCATCAGCATGCCCACCCCGGAGGGCTGGATCGCGGACACGTTCTCGCGTCAACCGTCCCTGCGCTACTGGCACGCGGACGGCGAGCTCGAAGACGTGTGGGACGTCGCCGCCGAGGCGATCGAGTTCGTCCGCAGCGCCCGCCGACCCGCCTTCCTCCACCTCCAGACGGTCCGGCTCTGGGGCCACGCCGGCAGTGACGCCGAGCACGTCTACCGTCACCCGCACGAGATCGAGGCCACCGAGGCGCGCGACCCGCTGCTCCGCAACGCGCGTCGGCTGGTCGAGACCGGCGTTGCGACGCCGGACACGCTGCGCGCCCTCGTGCGCGACCTCCGGGAGCGGGTGGCCGCCGCAGCCGAGGAGGCGGCGAGCCGTCCCCGGCTGACGAGCACGGCGGAGGTCGTCGGACCGCTGGCGCCCAACCATCCGGACCGTGTGGCCGCGCAGGCGGAGACGCCGGTCCTCCGGGACGACGCGCGACGCGCGGTCTGGGACGGCGGACTGCCCGAGGAGGCGACCGCGCCCCACGCGCGGACACTGGCCGGCCAGATCAACGCCGCCCTCACCGACGAGCTGGCCCGGCGGCCGCAGCTGATCGCCTTCGGCGAGGACGTCGCCCGCAAAGGTGGCGTCTATAACGTGACCCACGGACTCCAGCGCCGGTTCGGCGCGGGCCGCGTGTTCGACACGCTGCTCGACGAGACCTCGATCCTGGGGATCGCCCAGGGGGCGGCCATGATCGGCCTCCTGCCCATCCCGGAGATCCAGTACCTCGCCTACGTCCACAACGCCCTGGACCAGATCCGCGGCGAGGCGGCATCGCTCCAGTTCTTCAGCGCGGGCCAGTTCCGGACTCCCATGGTCGTGCGGATCGCGTCGTTCGCCTACCAGAAGGGGTTCGGCGGGCACTTCCACAACGACAACAGCGTGGGTGCTCTGCGCGACATCCCCGGCCTGGTGCTGGCCGCCCCCGCACGCGGCGACGACGCGGCGCGCATGCTTCGCGGGGCGATCGCCATGGCCCTCGAGGACGGGCGGGTGGTTGCCTTCCTGGAGCCGATCGCGCTCTACCACGAGAAGGACCTCCATGAGCCGGGGGACGGCGGCTGGCTGACCGACTACCCGTCACCACCGGCCGTGCTCCTGCCGGGAGAGGTGGGCCACTACGAGGCCGATGGCGCCGCGCCAGACGAGCCGGTGGACCTCCTGCTGGTCAGCTACGCCAACGGGCTGCGCCTGTCGCTCCAGGCCCAGCGGCGGCTCGCTACCGAGCACGGGCTGCGCGCCCGCGTCATCGACCTGCGTTGGCTGAACCCGCTCCCCTTCGCCGCCCTGCGCGAGGAAGCGGAGCGGGCAGGCTCGGTGGTCGTCGTCGACGAGTGCCGCGCCACCGGCGGCGGGGTCGCGGACGCGATCATCGCCGACCTCGCGGAGCAGGGCATCGGCCGCCGGCTCAGATCGGTCCGTGCCGTCGACTCGTTCGTCCCCCTGGGGACCGCCACGTCCGCGGTGCTGGTGGGCCTCGACGAGATCATGGTTGCCGCGCTCGCGGCGGTCCCGGGAACAGCCCCGACATGAGCCGCGCCGCCCTGGTCCTCCCCGGTCATGGCTCGTATACGTCGGCGAGCCTCGGGTCACTCGACCCCGCCCATCCCCTCGTCGAGCGCGCGGAGGCACTGCGCGCCGCGTACGACCTGCCCTCGCTCGTGGAGCTCGACGCCGCCGAGCGCTTCGACCCACGGGTCCATCTCGCGCCGGCGAACGCGTCGCCGCTCATCTACCTCGTATCCCTCATCGACGCCGCCAGCCTGCCGCCGGACACCGAGCCCGTGGTCGCGGTCGGCAACTCGCCGGGCTGGTACACCGCGCTCGCCGCCGCCGGAGCCCTTTCCTTCGACGATGGCTTCCGCCTCGTGCAGGAAATGAGCCTCCTGCACGAGGACCCGCCCCCGAGCGATGGTTCCGGCGGCCAGGTGATCTATCCACTGGTCGGGTTGGACTGGCGCCCGGACCCGGCGCTCGAGGACGCGATCGTGCGGGTCATGACCGATGAGGCGGGCGCCGGCGCGACGGTCTACCCCAGCATCGACCTCGGCGGCTACGCGGTCCTGGCCGGAACCGAGTCCGGCATCGCACACCTGATGGAGCACCTGCCGCCCCTGCACCTCGGCGAACGGGTCTACCCGCTCCGGCTTGCGCTCCACGGCCCGTACCACACGCCCCTCGTGCGCCACGTCGCCGAGCGTGCGCGCGAACGGCTGGGGAGTCTGGGCTGGCAGACCCCCCGGATCGCCCTGGTCGACGGCCGCGGGACACGCTGGAGCCCATGGTCGACCGACCCGCTCGCCCTGCGTGACTACACCCTCGGCGAGCAGCTGACGACGCCGTTCGACTTCGCCGGGAGCGTGCGGGTGGCGCTCCGCGAGTGGGCGCCGGAGCTCCTCGTGCTGCCCGGGCCGGGCAACTCCCTGGGTGGGATCTGCGGCCAGGTTCTGGTGCGGGAGGGGTACCGCGGGATCCACAGCCGAGCCGACTTCGAAGCGACCCAACGTCGTGAGCCGGTCATCCTCGCCATGCGTCGATGACGCCGGATCTCGAGGCGACCGTGGCCCTGTCGGGACCGGTCGAGCTCGGCGCCACCCTCTGGCCACTGGCCCACGGCAACGGCGACCCAACCATCCGATTTGGCGCCGATGGCATATGGCGAGCGACGCGGCTGCCGTCCGGCACGGCCACCATGCACCTGCGGCAGCTGAACGCCGATCGGATCGCGGTGCGCGCCTGGGGGTCTGGGGCCGACGATGCCGTGGCGGGTGCCGCCGAGCTCGTGGGCGCTCTCGACGATCCGGCAGCGCTCGTCCCCCAGCACCCGGTGATTCGCGAGACCGTGCGCCGCCACCCCGGACTGCGCCTTCCCCGATCGCGCCGCGTCTTCGAGGCGTTGCTTCCCGCGATCCTGGAACAGAAGGTGACCGGCATCGAGGCACGTCGCTCGTACCGTGCGCTCATCCACGCGCACGGTGAACGTGCTCCCGGACCGCCCGGGCTGTGGGTCGCACCCGCGCCAACGGCGCTTGCCGGGCTGCCCTCGTACGCGTACCACGCATTCGGCATCGAGCGACGACGAGCGGAGGTGATCCGCGCCACCTCCCGGATCGCGTCACGGCTCGACGCCATCGAGTCGCCAACCGAGGCCGACCGGGTCCTGCGCAGCCTGAACGGGATCGGGCCGTGGACCTCCGCGGAGGTCCGGCGGGTGGCGCTCGGGGATCCTGACGCGGTGAGCCTCGGCGACTACCACATTCCCAACCTCGTGGCCTGGGCCCTCGCCGGCGAGCCCCGCGCCGATGATGCGCGGATGCTCGAGCTCCTCGCCGTCTACGTGGGGCAGCGCGGCCGCGTCCAGCGCCTGCTGGAGGCATCAGGGATCCGCATTCCTCGCCATGGCCCGCGCACCGCGCCGCGCAGCATCGCCGCGCTCTGAGCGAGCCTAGAGGAAGTGGGTCTTGTGCGCGGCGTGCTCCAGCTCGTCGCGGAAGTCGGGATGCGCGATATCGATCAGGGCCCGGGCCCGCTCGGTGATGCTGCGCCCGTGGAGCTCGGCGGTTCCCCACTCGGTGACAATGGTCCGCGCGTGGGCGCGCGTTGTCACCACGCCGGCACCCTCCCGCAGGAACGGCGTGATGCGCGAGATGGTGCCGTTCGAGGCCGTCGAGGGCAGGGCGATGATCGCGCGGCCCTCCCGGGCGAGCGACGCGCCGCGGACGAAGTCCATCTGGCCGCCGACGCCCGAGTAGAACCGCGGCCCGATGGAGTCGGCAACCACCTGGCCGGTGAGGTCCACCTCGATGGCCGAGTTGATGGCCACCATGCGGCGCAGCCGGCGGATGACCGCGGTGTCGTTCGTGTAGTCGACGCCGCGCATCTCGACCATCGGATTGGAGTCCACGAAGTCGTACAGGCGGCTGGTGCCCATCACGAAGGTCGCGACCATCTTGTAGCGGTTGATCTCCTTGGCCGCACCGGTGAGCGCCCCGCACTCGACCAGGGGCAGGACCGCGTCGGTGAACATCTCGGTGTGGATCCCCAGATCGTGCTTTGCAGTCAACGCCTGGGCAGCTGCGGAGGGGATGGCGCCGATCCCGAGCTGGAGCGTGGCGCCGTCGGGCACGAGCTCGGCGATGTGCTCACCAATCCGCTTCTCCACTTCGCCGATAACCGGCTCCGCCACCTCGTATGGAGGCTGGCTCACCTCCGTGGCGAGGTCGATCTGGCTGACGTGGATGCAGCTGTCGCCCAGGGTCCGCGGGATCCGGTCGTTGATCTGGGCGATCACCGTCTTCGCGGAGCGAACCGCGGCCAGGTTCGCCAGAACGCTGGTCCCCAGCGAGCAGAACCCGTGGCGGTCGGGCCGGCTGACGTTCAGGAAGACGGCGTCGAGCGGCATGACGCCGCTGGTGAACAGACCCGGGACGTCGGACAGGAAAACCGGGATGTACTCGGCACGTCCCTCGTTCACCGCCTGGCGCGCGTTGGGTCCGATGAACAGGGCCTGGTGGATGAAGTGCCCTTCCATCTCGGGCGCGAGGTGCGGCGCAGGCCCCTCGATGTGGAAATGCGCGATCCGCACGCCCTCGAGCTCATCGGCGCGATCGACAAGTGACTGGAGGAGGACCGATGGCGTCGCGGCGGCGTCGTGGACCCAGAGCTGCTGCCCTGAGGCGATGGAGGCAACCGCCTCCGCGGGGCTGACGATCTGCATGCTGCGAGTCTAGGGGCGGCTGCGCCACGAACGCGAGGGGCGCACGGCACCACAGCACGGACCGATCGGCCGGTTAGGCCCGGGCAGTTCGGCACTGCCGGGTTTCTGCCCACCAGGCGACGATGCGGACATGGAGCAGGGGCCGGTGCTGGTTCGCCATGCCCGCTTCCGCGACGCGGAGGCGTTGGAGGCGTTCTACGCGCGTCTCTCGCCGGAGAGCCGTGCCCTGCGATTCATGGGAGCGACCAGCGGCATCACGTATGAGCAGGCGCTCGCGTTCGCGACCGCCGATGGGCACGGCACCGACGGTTTCGTGGCCATCGAGCGCGCCACCGGGCAGCTCGTCGGTCATATCTGCCTCGCCGCGCTGCGGACCGGCGTGGAAGAGGTTGGCGTCGCCGTCGAGGACCGCTACCAGCGCCGGGGAATCGGGAGGGCGCTGCTGCACGCGGTTGTCGTCTCTGCCCACCGCCGCGGGATCAGGACGCTCGAGGCCAGGATGCTGCCCGGCAACCGCGGCATCCATCGGCTCCTGCAGCGCGCGGGCATCCCGTGGCGCCGTCGCCCCATCGATTCCGGAGCGGAGGTGCTCACCCTGGATCTCGCGGCGGCCGCCGCAGCCTGATCAGCCGCCCACCACCTCGAGCTCGGACACGTCGAGCTCCTCGAGTGCGTCACGGAGCCGATGCGCATGACGCTGCTCATCGGCGCCGAGCGCCTGGAACCGTTCCGCCACCTCCGCCTCGCCGTCCTGGTGCGCCTGCGATGCGAAGCGGGGATAGAGGCTGCGGTGCTCCGTGACCTCGCCCGCAATGGCGGCCCGCAGGTTCTGCCTGGTGCTTCCCACCAGTCCGACCAGGGTCGCGAGCTCGCGGAAGTGCTGCTTACGCTCCTTGAGCGCTGCCGCGGCGAAGAGCTCGGCGATGCGCTCGTGTCCCTCGTCCGCGGCCGCGTCGGCGAAGAGCTGGTAGCGCAGGGCCGCCATCGCCTCACCGGCAAGCGCGGCCTCCACATTGAACCGTGTCCTGCTCTGCATGGTGGCCCTCCCGACCTCGTGCCCGCGCTCCGGGTGTCGGGGCGCCAAGAGACCCCGATCGATGGCACACGGTGCAGGCTATGACGGTGCTCCCGATGCGCAGCGTGGGTCGACGGGCGGTGCTCCCGAGCTGCAGGACCCTTCGGCACCTGCGAAGGCGACGGATGGCCCTGCCGGCCCCTCGCCGCTTGCCGGAGGCTGAGGGCACAGACCGCTGGAGGTGGGTCGAGATGCGTGTCCTCCTCGCCTATGACGGATCGACCGGTGCCGAGGCAGCCCGCGAGCTGCTCGGGCACCTGCGCCTCCCGGCGCGAACCGAGATCGCGGTTGTCGCGGCGCTCGAAGCCGGACCAGACCTCTTCGGTGCTCCCGAGATCGGCCTGGGCCCGTCGCTTGCGCACGAGACAGAGCGGCAACTGGTCAAGGATCTCGACATGCAGCTGTGGAACATCGCCGCGCCGCTGCGTGCGCCGGATCGCGGCTGCGAGACCCGGGTCCTGCGGGGACGACCGGCGAGCGCGCTCGTCGACGAGGCGCAACGGTGGGGCGCCGACCTGGTCGTGATCGGCAGCCGCGGCCACGGCCCGCTCGAGTCGCTCCTCCTGGGCTCGGTGTCGGCCGAGGTCGTGGACCACGCCCCGTGCCCGGTTCTCGTGGCCCGACGTCCGAGCGTGCGGCGCCTGCTGCTGGGCGTGGATGGTTCGGACAGCGCCCATCGTGCCGTGGCGACCCTGGCGTCCTGGCAGCTCCTGCACGCGGTGCCGGCGACGGTGGTGGCCGTCCTGGAGCCGATGCCATCCTGGCCGGCTGCCCTGGGCGGAGCCTTCGCGCCGCCCGTCGTCGAGCTCGGTGACCGATCGTTCGATGAACGGCATGAGCGACTTCGGCAGGCGGTCGGGGAGGCGCTCGCCACCCTGCACCGCGCGGGCATGATCGCGGAGGGAGAGATCCGCGAGGGCGACCCGGCGCACCAGATCGTGAGGGCCTCCGCGGACCATGCCGCGGACCTGGTGGTGGTTGGCACCCGCGGCCTGGGCACGCTCGGACGGTTGCTCCTGGGCAGCGTCGCGCGCAAGGTCCTCCTGCACACCGACGCGTCGGTGCTCGTCGTCCGTCCGGTGAAGGAGGCCGTCGAGGTGCGCGAGCCCGTGCACGGGTTTGCCGCCGTCTGAGCGTCGTCACCCGATCGTCATCGCCGCGACGCACGGGCGTTGCGCGCCCGTTCACACAGGGTCATCCCGCGCCAAGAGACTGGGCCACGGTTCCGTCATCGGACCCCCGACGGAACCGGCAGAGGACCAGCCACGTGGTCCGCAAGCGCCAGAGGGATACCCCATGCGACGTCTACTCGCCAGTCTCGTGGCGGCCGCGCTCTTCGCGACCATCACGGCCACCGCCGCCTTCGCCGGCAACGGTCCGCCAAGCGGCATGATCTACGCCGGCGACCAGCTGTATCGAACCGTCGTCACCCCAACGGACTTCTCCAACACCGGCGCCCCCGACAGCAGCTTTGAACCGATCTACGCGTTCGACAATCAGACCAACGTCGCGCTCGCCGCACCGGGCGAGCCGGGCTTCAAGGGCGGCCGCTGGATGGTCCTCCCGGTGACCTGGAACGTGATGCCATACCTGATCACCAACGGACCCGACGTCCTTGCCGCGGCCGCGAAGGGTGACCTCACCATCGCCGACGTGCCGGCCAGGGAGTTCGAGTGCCCGCTCATTCCCCTGTCGCATGGCCGTCACTGATCGGCTGCAGCTGATCAGACCGCATGACAAACGGCCCCGCCGCAAGGCGGGGCCGTTCTCCTCCCCGGCCGAGAGGATCAGGGCTTGACGGCCTCCCGGTTGGTCTCAGCCGAAGAGGTGGAGCATCGCCCCGGCCAGCCAGAAGAGCACGACCAGGCCCGCCAGGACCGCGAGGACCAGCAGCACGGTGCGGAGGCAACCCGGCCGCGGTCGCGGATCATCGTCTCGAGGACCGTTGCCGTAGCCACGCGAGGACTCAAATCCACGGGCGGCTTCCGGGCTGGCGTCCGGGATGACCCTTCCGCCGTTGCCGCCCGCCCCCCAGGTCATCGCCTTCCCTCCCCGATCAGTCGGATGCAGCATAGCGATCCGTGGGCCGTTGAGCCCGAGGCTTCGTGCCTTCCGGCCCTCGGATATCTCACGCCAGACTGAGACAGTGACGGCTGAGATGATACGTGAAGTCGAGGAGCTTCCCCTCCTCCCAACCCCGCGCCTGGATATCGCTACGCCCGACGTCGCCGGCGCGGTCGCTGCCGCGTCGCTCCTTGCTGATCGGACACGCGCCGGCATCCTGCGCCTCCTGCGGGACGGCCCGCATTGCGTGTGCGAGATGGCGGCCGCCCTGGATGAGCGCCAGAACAACGTGAGCAACCACCTCGCCCGTCTGCGGGAGGCTGGATTCGTCCAGGCCATCCGCCACGGGGCGGACGCGCGCTGGATCTACTACGAACGGGACGAGGAGGCAATCGCCGGTGCCCGCGAGCTGCTGCGCGAGGTAACCGGGTGACCGCCTCCGCACTTCGGCGCACGCATTTCCCGGCTGGCGGGGTGGCGCTGCTGGCCGGCGGCGCCTGGGTGGTGGCCTGGTTCGGGAACCTTCCCGCCGCCAACTGGTTCGCCTTCGACCTGCTGGGCCTGCAGCCGGGCACCCACCTTGGCGACGCGGTCGCCTTCTTTGTCTACGACGTGCCCAAGGTGCTGCTCCTGCTGCTGGGGATCGTGACCCTGGTCACCTTCGCGCGCAGCTACTTCCCCGCGGAACGGGTGCGGGCTGCCCTGGCAGGGCGCGGAGCGCTCACCGGGACGGTCGCGGCCGCCGGTTTCGGGGTCATCACCCCGTTCTGCAGCTGCTCCGCCGTTCCCCTCTTCATCGGCTTCGTCGAGGCCGGGATTCCCATGGGCGTCACCTTCGCCTTCCTCATCAGCTCGCCCATGGTCAACGAGGTCGCCCTGGTCCTGCTGTGGGGTCTCTTCGGCCCGGGCATCGCGCTGCTGTACATGGCCGCGGGCCTGTCGGTGGCCATCGTCGGCGGGCTCGTCCTCGGCCGGCTTCCAATCGAGCGCTGGATCGAGCCGTGGGTCCTGGAGATCCGGAGTGGCGGAGGCGCAGTCCCGGAGGGGATCCGGCCGAGCGTCGATGAGCGTCTTCGAGACGCCTGGGCCTACACCAGGGCCCTCGTCTGGAAGGTGGCACCCTACGTCCTGGCCGGCATCGCCATTGGTGCCCTCATCCACGGGTACGCGCCCATGGACCTCGTCGCGGGCATCGGCGGGCGGGACAACCCGCTGGCGGTTCCCCTGGTGATCGTGCTGGCGGTACCGCTCTACTCGAACGCGGCGGGCACCATTCCCATCGTCGAGGCGCTGCTCGGCAAGGGCATGCCGCTCGGCACAACCCTCGCATTCATGATGGCGGTGGTTGCCATCAGCCTGCCCGAATTCATCATCCTGAGAAAGGTCATGCGCCTGCCGCTGCTCGGGATCTTCGCTGGTGTCGTCGTCGCGGGCATCCTCGCGGTCGGTATCGGCTTCAACGCTCTTGGACTGTAAGGAGACCGATGTCGTGAAGAAGATCGAGGTCCTGGGATCAGGCTGTCCCAACTGCAAGAAGCTCGAGGCGAACGCGCGCGAGGCGGTCGCCTTGGCCGGGGTCGAGGCGGAGATCGTCAAGGTCACTGACTATCGCGAGATCGCGGCGCACGGCGTGATGAGCACGCCCGGCCTGGTGATCGACGGCAGGCTGGTCAGCAGCGGTCGGATCCCCGAGGCCGGTGACATCGCCGCCTGGCTCTTCGAGGGCTAGGCCAACAGCCCGGGAAGCCACCGGCCGGGCTCCGGCGCCCTGCCCTTCGCGCCTGACCTTCGCGACGACAGCCGGGTACATCGGAACAGGTTGAAGATTTCGACGTCGGCTCCGCCCATACATGGCAGATCCGAGTCGCACCGGCTGCTCAGCGGCGAGGGTCAGCACGCCCAATCAGCAGCGAGGCAACGCCCATGTTCCTTTCCAGGCAGGTCCACACCCGCGTGTGTCGCATCGCCGTGGCGCTGGCCGCGACACTGGCCCTGACCCTATCCGCCACAGTGATCGGCAAGGAGTTCGCCGGCTGGGGCCCCGCGGTGGCCGAGATTGACATCAACAGCCCCGCCGGGGAGGGCTGCCCGATCGAGTCGCCGAACGGTCGGGAACTGTACATCGCCTCCAACCGGGACGGAACGCTCGGGGGCAATGACATCTGGGTCGCGCACCGAACCAACGACGCTGCGCCCTGGTCCGAGCCGGAGAACCTCGGCGCGCCGGTTAACAGCACGTCGAACGACTACTGCCCGACGCCTCTCAACGGGAACTGGCTGCTGTTCGTATCCGAACGGCCTGGTCCGGAGACGTGCAACGCCGGCCCGGGCAGCGGGGACATCTATCTCGTGCGCTACAACCCGGCGCATGGCTGGGGGACGCCACGACACCTGGGTTGCGATGCCAATGGGACGGGGCCGAACTTCCCGGGCGGTGAGTTCGGGCCATCGCTGGTACGGACCTCGTCGGGCACCTTCCTCTTCTTCTCCAGCACCGGCTACGGCACGGACATGAACATCTACATGAGCCGGCAGCGGCCGGATGGCAGCTTCGGGCCGGCGACGCTCGTCTCTGAGCTGAACAGCTCGTCGGGCGACTTCATGCCGAACGTCAGCCGCGACGGCCTGGAGATCGTCTTCAATTCGAACCGGCCCGGCGGCTTTGGCGGCCAGGACGTCTACACGTCCTCACGGACGAGCACGAGCGATCCGTGGTCGGCGCCGGTCAACGTGGGCTCGAACGTGAATACGGCCGGCAACGAGACGCGCTCGTCACTGTCCGGGGACGGTGAGCGACTGCACTTCGGCCGCGACGGCGAGATCTACGTCAGCACGCGTGCCAAGGTCACCGGTTCCGACTGAACCGGGGAGTCTCTCTTCGGGCCCGCCCGTCGTTTGACGGGCGGGCCGCTGCCTGACCGAGAACCGAATTCAGGAAGATTGAAGTTCACATCAGTCCATGCACCCCATACCGTATGAGCATCGGGCCCAACCGATGCCGAGCGGAACAGGTCATGGATACCGAACTCGTGACACGGGCGCAGCGTGGCGACCGGGCTGCCTTCGCGGATCTGGCCGCCGCGCGCGCCGATCGGTTCCTGGCCGCTTCGCACAGGATCCTGCGCGACCTGTCCCTCGCTGAAGACGCGACGCAGCAGGCGCTGCTCAGCATCTGGCGCGACCTTCCGCAGCTCCACGATCCGGCCCGCTTCGACGCCTGGGCCTACCGGCTCCTGGTGCGCGCCTGCTACGCCGAAGCCGCCAAATCCCGTCGCTGGACGCCCAACCTGCGGCTCCTGCCGGTTGACGAGCCGACCGGCACCGATGCGCTCGCCGCGGTGATCGATCGCGACCAGCTGGAGCGCGGCTTCCGGCGGCTCTCCTTCGACCATCGCGCCGTGCTCGTCCTGCACCACTACCTGGATCTGCCCATCGCGGAAGTCGCCGAAGCGCTGGGTGTGGCCGAGGGGACGGTCGCTTCACGGATTCACTACGCAATCCGAGGACTTCGCGCGGCGCTCGACGCCGACGCTCGCCTCGACACTCGGGATGCCGCGCGATGAGCAGCGAGCGTGAGCTGACTCGAATCGTCCGTTCGTGGCTGAAGGAGGACGGCCCGGAGAATGCGGACCGCGTCCTGTACGCCGTCCTCGATCAACTCGACACGACTCCACAGCGCAGAGCTGGCATGGGTGCCGTTGTGAGGCTCGCCATCGCGGTTGCCGCCGTGCTTGTCTTCGCGGTCGTGGGCGTGAGCCTGGTGCAGAACGGTTGGGTCGTGGGGAACAGCCCCTCCCCTACAAGTTCACCGTCACCGTCACCATCGCCCACACCCCTGCCCAGTCCGTCGCCATCGCCTGCCGCCACCTTTCTCCCCAAGGGCGCGCTGGCGGCGGGCAGGCAGACATTGACCCGCGGTGGCATTCCGCTCTCCTTCGCGCTGCAGACGGCCAACTGGCATAGCGACGGCTTCGCCTGGGTCAACAACGACACGAGCGCTGGAGCCGAGAGGGTGTCTCTCCTCTTCTGGAATCCCAGCCCGGACGGGATCTACGCCGACCCGTGTGCCCAGATCGCGAGCGAGCCGGTTGGTCCATCGGCCGCCGATCTCGCGGCCGCCATGTCGACGGTGGCCGGCACTGACCTCCTCAGCGGGCCCTCGGACGTCACCGTGGGTGGGTATCCCGCGAAGCTCCTGGTACTCGCCGTCCAGGAGGATCTCCCGTGCACCGCATCAAGTTTCAACCTGTGGTGGTATGACGTGGGGGCAGGTGATGACTGTGCTTCTGCGGGAGCGTGTGGGCGGTATGTCAGCACCCCGGGCGACACGATCAGGGTATGGATCGTCGACGTGGATGGGGTGCGTGTCGTCTTCGAGGGTGAGACCGACAAGGGCGCCGGCTCCACGGCCGAACAGACAATCCAGGACATCGTCGGCTCAATCCAGTTCGAGTAGGCCGATCGCCGCCCCGAACCCGCGCCAGCGCGGCTTTCCTGAAGGCAGGGCAGACCGTTCCTCGAGAGCAGCGCGCGGACAGGCGTGCCATCCTGAGGCCCTCGAATTCACCAGGAGGAGCCTGCGTGCTAAAGCTTGGGTACAAGGCATCGGCCGAGCAGTTCGGGCCGAGCGAGTTGCTGCGCTTCGCGGCGGAGGCCGAGGAAGCCGGCTTCGACAGCGTGATGGTCAGCGACCACTTCCAGCCGTGGCGCCATACCGATGGCCACGCCCCGAACGTCCTTGCCTGGCTGGGAGCCCTGACCCAGGCCACCTCGCGGGTGACGATCGGCACCAGCGTTCTGACGCCCACCTATCGGTACAACCCCGCCGTGGTCGCCCAGGCCATGGCCACGGTGGGCTGCCTTGCGCCCGGCCGCGAGGTGATCCTGGGCGTGGGCACCGGAGAGTCGCTGAACGAGGTGCCGGTCGGCATCGCGTGGCCCGAGCAGAAGGAGCGCTTCGCCCGGCTCAAGGATGCGGTGCTCCTGATCCGGGAGCTGATGTCGGACGAGTTCGTCACCTACGAGGGAACCTACTACCGGACCCGCAACGCCACGATCTACGACCGACCCGCGAACCCGGTGAAGATCTACATCGCAGCCTCGGGACCGGCGGCCGCACGCCTTTCCGGGCGCTTGGCGGACGGATTCATCTGCACCTCAGGCAAGGGAATGGAGCTGTACCGCGACACGCTGCTGCCGGCGGTGGCCGAGGGCATCGAGAAGGCGGAGCGCAGCGCCGATGCCGTCGAGAAGATGATCGAGGTCAAGGTCAGCTTCGATACCGACCGCGAGCGGGCGATGGCCGATACCCGCCTGTGGTCGGCCCTGGCCCTGCCCGGTGAGTCAAAGATGGGCGTCGAGGACCCTCGCGAGATGGAGCGCCTGGCGGAGACGGTCGCCGACCAGGCCCACCGGCGCTTCCTCGTCAGCGACGATCCGGCCGAGCAGCTCGAGCAGATCCGCCCGTACGTGGAGCTGGGCTTCACCCACCTCGTCTTCCATGCACCGGGCAGAGACCAGTCGCGCTGGATCCGCCAGTACGGGGAGGAGGTCCTGCCCCTCCTGCGCTCCACCTTCGGCTGAGGGAACGCGCGGGGTGACGTGCTATCGTCGGGCGCGTCCTCGCGCGCCTGACGCGTGGAATCGGCGGTCCCCGTAGCTCAGTGGACCAGAGCGGCTGCCTTCTAAGCAGCGGGTCGCAGGTTCGAATCCTGCCGGGGACGCCATAACAAACTGCTCAGGCAGGGCGACCATCAGTCCCAGATCGCGGGCATCCGACGTCAGGTGCGCTGCGACGAACCTTGGGCCCTCCACGTCGACCCGCGCGTAGACCGACCGGATCATCTCCGCACGTTGCTCGTCGGAGCGCGATGCCCACAGCGCCGCGAAGTCACGCAACCGCCGCGCCACCTCGCGCGGTTTGGCCCGGGGAGGTGCAATCGGTGTTGTCCGCTCCTGATCGCGTAGACGGGCGGCGGTGGCCAGGTACTCAGCGTCGCCGATTCTCCCCTCGGCGTGCGCCAGGGCGAGCTCGCGCCGCTCCCGTTGCAGGCGACGCTTCCGTAGCTCGTCAGCCGGCTGACGCGGCTGACTCACGTACCGGACCACGCGCGCGATCGTGGCGTCGTCCAGCCGCAGCGCGGACAACTGGCTGGCCAGCGGGCGATACCAGATCTCGGTGCGGTACGCCGAACGCCCTCCCCAGCGCGCGCAAGATCCTGGGTGGAGGCGTTGGTGACGCCGGCCCCCATCCAGACCGTTGGCTCGGATGTAGCGTCCGCAGGTGCAGTAGAGGATCCCGGCCAGCGGATCGATCCGGTCATGGCGCCGCGGACCACCGCCGCGCTCGTGCTGGCGCCTCACCGCGCAGGCCCGCTCCCACAGCTCATCGCCGACCGGAGGGTCGGCGCGCCAGCGGGCGGGCACTCGCTCCTCAGGTCGACCCCGGCCATGGCGCCGGCTTCCGCGCACCGCCCAGCCGTTGTAGACCGGGTTCATGACGATCTTGCGCACTGCCTCGGCCGCCATGCCGTGCTCCGCGCCCAGGCGCGCGAAGCTGCGGTCGCCGCGCGCGTACTCCTCGAACAGCGTCACGGCCACCCCTATGCGCTCGGGGTCGATCTCCAGGAGATGCGGCGGCTCCGGCTGCCGACGGAAGCCGAGCGGCGGGTTGCCGGCCGGATCGGCGTAGCGGCGGTAGCGAGCTTCGTAGCCGTCGGCGATCCGCTCGCCGAGGCGGCGACTGTAGATCTCGGCAGCATGCGCCTCGCGTACCATCTCGTCCCAGTCGTGCGAGTCGCTCGACAGGAGGCGCCGGTCGCACATGACCAGGGCCACACCCGACGGGTGCAGGGCGTCCTCGATGAGCTCCAGGAAGCGGCGCAGGTTGCGCTGCCAGCGGTCGGCGTAGCCGGTGAGCAGCACGTCGAACTCGCCCGCTCGCGCGGCGGCCAGCATCGCGGCCATCGTGGGATGGCGCCACACGGTGCGCCCCGAGGCCGGCACCTCCCAGCCCAGGCCGGTGTCGATCAATCCGAAGCGCTGGGCGAAGCGCTCCATCTGCTCGCGCTGGCTGTCCGGGCCATAGCGGTCGAACTGCTCGCCGGTCGACTCGCGCAGCCAGCGAGCGGCGCGCAGGCCGCGGAGGTCGTCGAGGGAGCGGGGGAGGATCTTCATCACCATCGTGAGCGTCGTTCGCGGGTTCCTGCCCGCATGGTACGCCGAGCCGCGTTGCGGCCTATTCCGCGACCCACTCGGCCAGCAGTCGAATGATGCGATTCGGGTCCGAGCCTGGCTGCCGGCTCGTGCCCGGGCCAGTTGCCCTCGTCGGTCGTCGAGCAGCCAGACTCCGGTTCCCGGGCTGGGCGGCCCGCGGCGCGCGCGCTGACTGCCTGACGCGCCGGCCGCCGCGACATGGATGATGGCGAGGCGGTCGCGGACGGATCCGCGGGACAGGCAGGCGGCCAGGCATGACGATCTGGTACGTGACGAGGGTGGCGACGCCTCAGCGCAGCGCCTCGCTGAGATCTTCGCCGCCGCCGGTCGCCAGCAGCGTGATCCAGGCTTCGGTGCCGGAGGGCGTCGGGCAGCGGCGTGGACGCGGGTCGTCGAGGACGGCGATCAGCGGCCGCGGCTCGCCCGCCCAGCCGACTGGGATGGCCTCCGCCGCGGCGCCAGCCGCCCGAAGCTCCGGCAGCACGACCGCCCAGCAGCGCCCACGGAGGCGCCGCGGCGGATCGTGGGCCACGAGGCGACGGAGCCAGTCGACGCGATCGCGAGAGGGGACGACCCACACCAGGTGCCAGCCGACTCGCCCGTCGAGGGCGGCCTCGTAGGCGGCGAGCTTGGCGCGGATGACGGGCGCCTTCTCGGTCGCCTCGTCGACCTCGACGCACAGGACGCCGGACATCGGGTGAGCCTGCAGGGCGAGGATGGAGTCAGGTCGCAGCCGGGGTGCCGCTATGTCGGCGGTCATCGACTCGGGCAGCCAGGCCTGGACCAGCGGCTCGGCGCCGTCCTCGTCCTCTCGCCGTCGCGACCACTCGAGCAACGCGCAGACGACGTCGACGGCATCGAGCGAGTGCCGCAGGTGAGCAGCCGAGCGGACGCGAGCGTCGGTGACTCCCAGGCGGGAGCGTCCACGACGCGACAGGCGGTAGGCCATTGGGATCCCTCCTCGCTCAGGCAGCAGCGGCGAGCGCTCGAGCAGCCCCAGGCGCCAGAGCCGACGCATCCGACGCAGCGCGGTGCGACGGCTGGGATGGACGAGGAGGGCCAGCTGTTCGGCGGTGATCGCTTCGCATCGGCCCAGCAGGCGCAGACAGGCACGGTCGCGACCCAGCAGCAGACCGATGTCGATCAGCGCAGGAGCGCGCTCGGGCGAGATGCGGAAGAGGGCGCTCATCTACGTGAGTTCCCGCGCGCGATCGCACGAAGCGAGCACAAAAGGGCGTCGCGGGACTGACGGAGGTAGGCATGGTCGCACGGCAGTCCCGCGTCACTTGCGATCGGTCGGCGCCGGCCGCAACGGGGCGTTGGAGCGCAGCTCCTCGCCGCCAGCGCGGCGATGGACTTCGGCCCGCACCTGGTCCACCGGCCGGGCATCGCGCAGGTCGCTGGCGAGAATCACCGCATCCGCCGCGGCGGGCGAGCCGGGTGGCGGCGGGCAGACCATGCCGCCGTAGGCCTCGTAGCCGCCCGAGGCGCCGCGCATGCGGAGCAGAAGCTCGAAGCGGCGCAGCCCGAGCAGGTCGTCGACGGTCAGCGGCGCGAACAGGCGGCGGGTCAGCTGAGCGTCCTCCGGCCCCGGCGACAGGACGCCGAGCACCCCGGCGTTCGTGAGGATCGAGTCGCGCAGCCGAGGCCCAAGCGAGGCCAGCGACTGCGCGGCGGTGACCAGCACCAGCCCGAACTTGCGGCCCTCGTCGTGGATGCGGACCAGCGCTCGGGTGTCGAACGAGCCAACCTCGTCGACGAGCAGCAGGTGCTGGCGGCGCGCCTCGCGCGCGGTCCCCTGGCGGCCCACGGCGTCGATGTAATAGCGGCTGATGAGCATGGCGCCGAAGAGGCGGGCGTTATCGGCGCCGACCTGCGACAGGTCGACCACCAACAGGTCCCCGTCGTCCATGATCCGCCGCGGCCGGATGGTCGAGGTCCCCTGGCCAACGACTTGGCGCACCGACTGGTAGCTGACGAACGCGCCGAGCTTGTTGAGGACGGCCTTGATCGAAGTGTCGCGCTCGCGGTTGGCGCCCGACGGCCACTCGGTGCGCCAGAAGTGAACGAGCATCGGGTCGTCGAGCCCGCGCAGGTAGCCCTCGCGGAAGGCGTCATCGGTCAGCAGGCGGATGAGCTCGAGGATGGTCTGCGGCTTGGGGTGCGCGAGGAGCGTCAGCAGCCCATGCCGCAGGTAGTGCTGCATCTTGGGCCCGGTGTAGTCCGGCCACAGATCGGAGAAGAGGCCGACGAACTCGCTCGTCACCAGCTGCGCGTCGTCCGGCCCGCGGCGCTCCAGGAAGTTGAAGCCGCGCGGGTGGGCGCGGTCCGCCAGGCGCAGGACGTGTACGCGGTCGGCGTGACGATGCTGGACGCGCGACAGGACGTCGTTGGCCAGGTCGCCGTGCGGGTCGATGACCGTGGCACCGATCGGCGTGTCGAGCACCCCCAGCGCCAGGTTGAGCAGGAGGGTGCTCTTGCCCGAGCCGGTGGCACCGACGAGCGCCAGATGCTGCTCGAGTGCGGTGACCGGCAGGCGCAGCGGCTGGCCGCGCGACTCGCCGATCGTCAGGGCGGCGCCGTTCCCTCCGATCCGCGATGGTGGCGGTGCCGACAGCGGCCGATGACGCGGCAGGCCGGCCTGGTCGAAGCCGGCATCGGGCAGGTACCACAGCTGGGCCAGCTCCCAGTCGCCGAGCGGGAAGCGCGACGGCTGGCTGACGGCGCCATCGCGGATGCGCCAGTCGATGGCCTGCAACCTGTCGCTCAGTAGGTCGGTGAAGCCGGTGAGCCGATGCAGGAGCGCGCGCGCACTGGCGACATTGGTCCCCGCCACCTCGAGCACCAGCCCGACCTCCAGTCCGATCTTGGCGGCCCGCTTGCGCTTGCGCGCCTCTCGCTCCTCCTCGGATAGCTCCACCGGCTGCGCCCTGGCCGAGCCGTGCTCGCGCTGGAAGACCTCGTCGAGGACCGCCTCCCAGACCAGGGCCCCAAAGGACATGCTCTTGCTCTCCGGGTAGAGCCAGCCATGCCAGCGCTGAGGCGCGATGGGGCGCACGACGACCCGCAGTCGGACGTCGGCGCCGTCAACCTCGCGCGACAGGAGGGTGGCCAGACGGCTCAGCGTGGCCCCGCCGGGGGTCGCCGGCGTGCCCAGTGGCCAGGAAGACGGAGCGGTCAGCCGTGCGACGGCGGTCGCTACCGCCGGTGCGTCGTTGACGGCCACCCGCTCGATCTCGGTGCCGGGATACAGCGAGGCGAGGGCACCCTGGGCACGGACCGCCATCTGGCGGCCGCCCTGGAACTGCCAGACCAGCTCGCCGTTCCGCCATACGGCGCGCAGCTCGTACGTCGGCCAACCCTTGCCGCCGCGGTCATCGCCCAATCGCTGCTGGGGCGCGATGGCGCAGAGCAACTCGGCCGCCGCATCCTCGTCCCGCGCGGGCCGACCCGGTGCCACGATCTCGAAGCGGATCTGCTCGGTCGCGACCGTCGCGTCGTATCGGCGCTGCTGCTGGGCGCGGACCAGGCGCGGCACCGCCCAGATGAGCAACGCCAGGCCACCGACCAGCGCCGGAGCGATGAGGAAGATCTCGAGGGGGAAGGGGAATGGAACAGCCATGGCGCGGATCCTCGGGAGCGATCAGCCGATCGCCGACCCTGAGTGCTCGCCGGCCTCGGCGGCCGACGGCTGCTGCGTGTAGGCGGTGGCCCAGGCGATGACCTCGTCGTCATCAGCGGTGGCCAGGTCGACGCCCGCCGCCCGGAACCAAGAGACCGTGCGGCGCAGGCGCAGCAGGCGGTCGTATTCGGCGGGGCGGACCATGACCGCGGCGTAACGGCCGGAGCTCACGATCAACCAGCTCCGGCCGCGGCTGACCTCGTCGAGGACCTCGGCCATGTGCAGCCGCACGTCACTCACCCCCCTGACCTGCAGCGGGCCGAGGAAGTCGCGCGGCTGGCGCGCCAGGCGCTCCAGCTCGCGCCGGGAGGGGATCCGTTGCCGCCGCACCAGCCGCCCCAACTCCGAGGTGCCGCGCGCCAGCTCGGGATAGATCTCGAGGCCGTGGAGGGTGGCCAGGCCGCGCTCGATGCGCTCCCAGCGGTCGGCCTCGCCCTTGCTGAGCAGGACCGCCACCGGGACGCTGTTGGAGAGCACAACGTGCGGCTCGCCGGCGAGGACCCGGGCCACCACGGCGCGCAGCCGGTCGCGCAGCTCGCGGACGCCGATCTCGGTCAGGGGGCGGTCGATGGTCATGGTCAGCACCTCTCTCGTCGAAGCCGATGAGTCGCACCCGCGACGGCGCGCTGCGCAGGACCGCCACCGGGCGGCCGTACCAGGTCAGCAGCACCGGGGCCTGGCGCGCCTGACGCAGCCATCGGCCGGCGTGTGGGCGGAAGGCGCCGATCGACACCGAAGCGAGCTCGCGACGGTCATCCCCGTTGGGTGGCCCGGCCCGCAGGCACCAGCGCGAGGTCCACACCAGCACCTCGTCGCCATGGGCCACCTGGGCGAGGTAGTCCGGCAGGTGGTCGCGGAAGCGATGGATCCCCACGCATTCGAGCATGGGTCCGAGGCTATGTCGGGCCTGAGTGCAAGTCAATAGGGATTGCGTACACAATCCGGGACAAGATTGTGTCTGAGCCCGAGGGGACGGAGACTGCAGCGAGTCGTAGCCGGGCCCTGCCCCACCTGGTCGACGCGATGCAGCCCATCGGCGACTCGTGCCTGCCTTCGCGCACCGCCGCCGGCTCGCTCAGCGGCCCATCGACGCAGGCTCATGGGGGATGCAGCCGGGGGACCGTGCACTAGAAGTGCCCGATGTTGCGCACGAAACGGGCGGTCAGGTATCGCCCTGACGCAAGAATACGATGCCCGCTGCGAAGTTGCTGAGGGAGACGGCCGCCGCGATAACCGCCACAATGAGTGCGATCGATCCGGGAACCTTCACCGTTAGGGCGACAAGCCCGGCGCCAAGAACAGCTATCCCGGTCCCAACAAAGAAGGTTCCGACTCCGTGCTGCACATCGGCGCGGGTGCCGTGGCGCAGAAGGAGGCGAATCGATCCAGCTACCATCACGACCATGCCAGCGACAACAACGGTGAGGGACAGCGCGAATGGGGTAGACACAAGATTGACCTCTAGGTGCAGCTGTTCACCACGATCAATGTCCCGGTCCCGATAAGCCCAGTTTCAACCAGTTCGATGAACAGCAGGGTGCCTGCTACTCCGGGCGCAGCCGGGCCCGCCAAAAGGATAAGCCCCACTTGGAGGATCCCAAGGGACTCCAACCCCACTGCCGTAGCACCAAGCCCACCGACGACGGCCGCGGCACAATCCGGGTGCCCTGCACTCTCTGCGGCCCTCCCGCTCGGATCGGTGTACCGCACGGGATTGTTCCGCCCATACGCATAGGTCGCCACGTAGGGGTCACCGACGGTTGCCGCCAATGGGTCGGTGGTCAGGAACCTGCCGCTTGCCGGGTCGTACTGCCGGTCCCGCAGGTGATACAGCCCAGTCGGGTCCAAGTACTGCCCGGTGAAGGCCATGAGGCTGAGCGGGGCACTGGGTTCGGCCTGGCTCGCGGTCAGCAACCCGCCGAAGGGCTCGTAGGTGGCGGTGCGTTGAACGGCGTCCGTGGTCGAACTCATGGCCAGCACGCTGCCCAGCGCGTCGGTGCTCAGGTAGCTGGTGGCGCTACCGGCGGTCACGCTGATGGGGGCGAGGCCGAGGCCGTAGGTGTAGTCGCGCAGGCTGGCCCCGGCCGCGTTCGTCTCGGTCACCAGCTGTGGAAGACCCCAGTTCGGATCCCACACGAAGTTCGTGGTGGTCCCGGCGTCGGTGGCGCTCAGGCGTCGCCCGTCGCCGGCGTAGGTGTAGGTGTGGCTCACCCCGCCCACGCTGGCGCTGGTCAGCCGGCTTGCGGCGTCGTAGGCGAAGGTGTCGGTGCCGGCCGCGGTCTGCCGTCCGGCGGCGTCGGAGGTGTAGGCCGTCACCGTCCCGGCCGGATCGCTGACGCGGGTCAGCTCGTCGGCGGCGTCGTAGGCACTGGTGGTGGTGCCCGATGGGCTCACCTGGGTCAGGCGGTTGCCGACCGGGTCGTAGGTGTAGGCCAGGCCCGCCGCGCAGGCCGGGTCCAGACATGCGCCGGTCAGCCGGTTGGCGGCGTCGTAGGTGTAGCTCGTGCCGGCGGCCAGGGCGCCGTGGCTGAAGACGTCGGTGGCCGCGTTCGTGTCGCCGGTCACCAGGTTGCTGGCGTCGGACTCGAAGGCCACCGCCCCGCCGTCGGCCAGGGCCGGGTTGCTGCTGGCGCCGTTGCCCTGGGTCCCCGCTGAGTCGACCGAGACGCGGCTGGTGGTGCCACTCGTCCGGTCGAGGACGAAGACATCGCCGACCCCGTTGGTGTCACCGCTGATCAATCCAGTGTCGGTGGAGTAGTAGGCGATGGTGCCGCCGTCGGGGCTGATCGCGGCGAAGTCGCTGTTGTAGTGGGTCTGGCCACCCCCCGGGCGCAGGTCGACCCGGCTGGTGGTGCTGGCGCCCAGATCGCGCAGGAAGATGTCGGATCGCCCGTTCGTGTCGCCACCCACCAGGTTGGTCGCCGACGAGGTGAAGACCACCAGGCTGCCGTCGGCGCTGATCCGCGCCCGCGAGCTGTCCCCGTTTGCCTGGGTGCCGAACGAGTCGACCGACAGGCGGGTGGTGGTCCCCGCGGTCAAGTCACGGGCGAAGACGTCGCGAGCGCCATTGGTGTCGCCCGCCACCAGGTTGGTGGCGATCGAGTCGAACACGATCAGCTGGCCGTCGGCGCCCAGCGACGGGTTGTAACTGTCGGCGTTGCCCAGGCTGCCTGCCGAGTCGACCGAGACGAGCGCGGTAGTGCCCGCCAGCCGGTCGTGGACGAAGATGTCCTGGGCCCCGTTCGTGTCGCCGGCCACCAGGTTGGCGCTGGTCGAGGCGAAGGCAACGTAGCGGCCGTCGGCCGACACGCGCGGGTCACGGCTGGTGCCGGTGCCCTGGCCGCCCGAGGAGCTGACGCTGACCCGCTCGGTGATTCCCGTGGCCCGATCGTGGACGAAGATGTCCCAGGTCCCGTTGGTATCACCCGACACCAGGTTGTCGGCTAGCGAGCGGAAGGCCACATAGCGGCCGTCAGCGCTGATCGTCGGCAGCTCGCTGGCCCCGTCGGCCTGGGCGCCGGTACTTGAGACGCTGACCCGCTGGGTGGCCCCGGTCAGGCGGTCGCGGACGAAGACGTCGGTGGCGCTGTTCGTATCGCCGGCGACCAGGTTCGTGGCGCCGCTGGTGAAGGCCACCCAGCGCCCGTCGGCACTGATGGCCGCCTGATTGGAGGCGCCGTCCCCCTGCGAGCCGTCGGTGGCCGTCGAGTCCCGCGTCGTGTCGGCTGCGCTGCCCGTCTCGGAGGCCACCGCGCTGAGGTTGCCGGCCGGGTCATAGGTGTAGGCCAGGCTGGTGAGGGCGCCGCTCGGGCCGGCCGCGGCGATGGTCGTCACCCGCCCGGCGGCATCGTAGGTGCGGGTCTCGGTCACCCCGTTGGGCAGATCGGTAGCGGTCAGCTGGCTGGCCGGGTCGTAGCGGTAGGTGGTGGTGGCGCTGCCGGCGGTCACGCTGGCCAGGCGTCCGTCGACGTCGTAGGCGTAGCCGACCACGCTGCCGTCGGGGTAGGTGCGGGAGGTGACGTTGCCGGCCGGATCGTAGGCGTAGCTGAAGCTGGCGCTGCCGCGGGTGAGCCCGGTCAGGCGGTCGAGGGCGTCATAGCTGGCGGTCTCGGTGCCCGCGCCGTCGGTCATGGTCGTGCGGTTGCCGTCCGCGTCGTAGCTGAAGGTCACGTCGGGGGTCGCCGGATCGGCGTAGTCGATGGCCGTCTGGCGGTTGAGGACGTCGGAGGTGTAGCTCGTGGTCTGGCCGGTGGCGTCGGTGGCGCTCGCCAGGTTGCCGGCCGGGTCGTAGGTGAAGGCGGTGACCCGGTTGAGCGGGTCGCTGACGCTGGTCAGGCGCCGGGCGGCATCGAAGGCGTAGCTCGTGGCGTGGCCGTTGGCGTCGGTGCGCGTCACCAGGTTGCCGACGACGTCGTAGGCGTAGGCCGTGGTGTGGCTGAGCGCGTCGGTGACCGCGGTGAGGTGGTTGTCGGGGTCGTAGCTGTAGCTCGTGGCGTGGCCGTTGGGGTCGGTGACGCTGGTCCGGTTGCCGACCGGATCGTAGGCGGTGCTGGTGACGTGGCCCAGCGGGTCGGTGACCCCGGTCAGTCGGTCGTCGGGGTCGTAGGCGTAGGTCGTGGTGTAGGTGGCCGGGTTGCCGCCCGACACGTTGCCGCGCGGATCGACCATGCTGGTCCGGCGGCCGGCGGCATCGTAGGCATAGGTCGTCTCGTCGCCGGCCGGGGTGGTCACCGACGCCAGGTCGGCCTGCGGGTCGTAGGTGAAGCTGGTCGTCTGGCCCCGCGGGTCGGTGACGCTCAGCAGCAGCCCCGTGCCGGCCGGGTCGCGGCCGTAGCTGGTGACCAGGCTGCCGGGCTGGGTCATGGCGGTCAGGTTGCCGGCGGCGTCGTAGGCATAGCTCGTGGTGTGGCCCCGGCCGTCGGTATAGGAGGCGACATCGTTCAGGGAGGTGTAGGTCCAGGTCTCGGCATACGACAGCGGCGTCGGCGCGGTGCGGGTCAGCAGGTTCGAGTCCGGGTCGTAGGTGAAGGTCGTGGCGTTCCCGTTGGGGTCGGTGACGCTGGCCCGGTTGAAGTTCGCATCGTAGCTATAGCTGATGGTGTGGCCCAGCGGATCGGTGTGGCTCTGCAGGGCGTTGCCGGCATACACGTCGGTCCAGGCCTGGCCGGCGGCGTCGGTGTAGGTGGCGGTGCCGGTCGCCGCGTCCCAGCCAAACGTCGAGCGCTGGCCGTTGGCGTCGGTCTGGGCGCTGACCCGCCCGTCGGCACCGTACTCGTTGGTGACCACGACGTGGCCGTTGGCGTCGGTGATCGTCGTCAGCCGGTCCGATGAGTCATAGCCGTAGGTGGTGGTCGCGCCGGCCAGGTCGGTGACCGTGGCCAGGCGTCCGGAGGCGTCGTAGGTGTAGGTCACCGTGCGCGATAGCGGCGCGGCGAGACCGGTCAGCCGGCCCGAGCCGTCGTAGGTGAGGGTCACGCTGCGGCCGACGGTGTCGGTGATGGTGGTCAGTTGCCCGGACGTGTAGCCGAATGACAGCGCGTTGCCGTTGCGGTCGGTCTCGCTCAGCCACCGCCCGGCCGCGTCGAAGTGGTCGACGACCTGGTCGCGCCGGGTGAGCTGGTAGCTGCCGTCGCCGAGCTTGACCAGGTCGGTGTAGGTCGCTGCAGGACGCACGAAGCCGCCGGAGCCGTCGGGGGCGAACAGGTACTGGGCGCCGTCCTCGGCAGTGAAGGTCACCGAGCCATCGGGGTTCGGCGTCAGGTGGGCGGCGTAGCTGAAGGTCCACCCGGGCCCCAGCGCTCCGCTCGTGGTGTCGAGCGAGTTGTAGGTGCGGGTGACGGTCAGCGGCAGCCCACGCCCCGGCAGGGCCAAGTCGGTGGCCTGGTTGACGTAGTTGCCGGTGGCCGTGTTGACCGGTTCGGCCTCCAGGCGCGAGGGATCGTTGCCGTACGTGCCCGAACCGGTGCCGCGCTCTTGTATTTCCGGCAGACCCGGTCCGCTGAACCCAGAGTCAATCTGCAGTGTGTCGAGATAGACGTCCACCTGGGGCGGATCGGTTCCCGTGTTGAGCAGGGTGACGCCCAGCCACTGGAAGGGATTGACGGGCGCCGAGGCATCGCCGGCGTACTCGGCTTGCCAGGAACTCGGCTCCTGGCTGCCGTCGGCCCACGCGCGCCCGTACGTGCCATTGGCGTCGATGCGCATCCGCACCCAGAAGGAGGACCCGGACCAGAAGCCGGGCAGCAGCTGCCCTTGGCTGGCCTGGTAGGTCGCTCCGCTGCCTTGCCGATCATCGTAGGGGTAGAGACTCAGATTGTTGGAGCTGGACGGATCCTGATAGAGCTCGATGACGCTCGATGAGCCGTAGCTCCAGACGCCGGTACCGTACGGGTCGCCGGTCAGGTACAGGAACATATCGAGCGTGTCGAGCACATCGGTGGCCTGCTGGGCTTCGACGACGCTCAGCTTGGCGGTGAACTCGAACGGCAGGGACACCTGGCTCGAACCTAGGTTCAGCCGCCAGGCGTTGTCTTCATACTGGGTGTAGTCGTAGTTGAGCAGCCAGTGCGCTGCTGATCCGTTGACGCCGGTCGGGGAGACCGGTTCGGCGACCGGCGCCCACGGGATGCTCCCGATCTCACTGACCCCCAGGCCGGACGAGACCGTGCGCGTGAAGGTATCGGTCCAGGTGGTGGGGTCGGCGAGTGGCACGGTCCTCCCGAGCGTGGGTGCGGCAGGCGCGGCGAACGTTGGCCCGGCCTGCAGCACATTCCCGAGCAGCGCCACGGTCAGCGCCACGACCGCCCATTGGCGCGGCTGGCTGTGACGCAGCGTCATGGCAGTCGCCGGATGATCTCGCGGGCCAGCCGAGTGCTGCCGCGGAGGACAAACAGGCCGACCGGGGTTCGATAGACGAGTAGCGAGCCTCCGATTGAGACCGGCTTGCCAAGCAGCCTGGCCAGCCTCAATGAGGGGACTGCCGGCAGCTGCTGGTTGGCTACCAGCACGCCGACCACTGCGTCAACGCTCGTTCCTGGCGGCAAGCCAATAAGGAGAAGATCGTCGGCCGGGGGTCCAACTGCGGAAAGGTGCCGGACCACGACTGCATCGCCTGGGAGTTGAACGCGGGCCTCCAGCGCCACACTCAGGTTCGCTGACAGGTGGTCCGTGTCCAGGCCTACGCTGCTGCCGGGCCCGGTGATTGGCCGCAGTGCGGCGTCGATGGCTTGCTGCGGGGTCGTCGGGGTGCGCACCACGGCGGGCGACAGCAATGGCCCCAGCGTGAGACTCGAAGCCTGCACGGAGGCCGCCGCGCCGAGCAGCAGTCCGACGACAAGCGTCGCGGCGCGCAGCGCGCGCACGGCCAGCACTGGCGGATGGATATCATCCTCTGCCCTTGGCGTCACGGATGGCGGTGTCTGCCAACGCAGACGGTTTTGATCGGCCACGCGCGTCCCCCTCCCCGCCTGAGCCAGTCTCGGGTCAGGCGCACTCGGATGAGCCTATGAGGAATGGGACTCTATCCCTGCTGGTCGGTGGCGGCTATCACCCCGACAGCGTACTTTCGTAGTAGTGGAGACCGCCGGTCTACCGGCGGTACTCATCGCTGGCCCCGGCCGAAGGGGCCTTGTTTCGGGTACGGTCAAGGCAGGCAGGTCGGGAGCATGAATCAAGGCGGATGTCCGCAGCTACCCTATCGGTCATGTCCCTCGCCTCTGCCCTACCTGATCCGCGGAGCGTGCTGTCTCTGTTGGTGGCGGCGCGGTTAGCTGGCACGACTGCCATCCCGCGCCGACTGAGCAACTCAGGTCGGAGGTCGCCCGACGATCCGCCGGGAGGGCGGACCCAACGGTCTGCGCATGCCGTGGAGCACGATCGGGGCGTCGCTCGACTACCGGATCCGCTACTACTTCGCGATCACGCCTCCCGCCGATCTGGTCGCCGTCGGGGCGGCATGCCGAGCATCGGAGCGTCGCCTTCCAGACGGATCGATCTGGCATTGGGAGGTCCGAGAACTCAACCAGCTTGGCAGCGTGGAGCTCGTCTTTCCAGCCGAGCGAGCTTGGCGAGGAAGCCAGCCCCGGGGTGAGCGTCATCGGCGCGCCAGACAGCCAAGAAGCGCGCCTTGCCCATGCCCGGGCACGGCCGCTCCTCGAGCACCTCATGGCACTCACTGCGCGTCGTCGGCCCGGTTGTTGGCGCGTACAGGCGGGGGACGAGGCGGAGCTCTGCCGCGTTTGCCATGCGCTCGCGCTCTACGAGGAGCTATGGCGGGTAGGGCCCATGTACATCCGACCATCGCTCTACGGGCTCCCAGCCGGCGGGACGCTCGAGGACCTGCTAGCCCTCGCTCGTCCCGAGGTCGTCGACGATCTGTGCCAACTGAATTGGGCGTTCTACGACGGGCACCCAGCGCTGCTCAGCCAGCCGGCGGTCCTCAGCCCGACCTTCGCGGGATCGGCCGATGTGGGGGTGGGGACCGACGCTGGCCTCATCGTCGATGGCTGCCTGATCGACATAAGGCGACGGTGCGGCCGGTGCCCTTTGGAGGCGCGCGACCTGTACTAGCTCGTCTGCTATCTCCTGCTGGACCACAAGGATGCGTTCCGGATCAAGAGCGTCGGCATCCATCCCGCGCGCCAGGCGTTGCTGGTGCGGTGCCATTTGCCCCCTGACGCATCGGCTGGACATTTCCCAGGACCATCGCGTCATACAACCTGACACGAGCGGGGCGGAGCATCGGCTGGAGAAGACGAGTCGAGGCCATGCCCAGGCCGCTTACCGAGGGGATCAAGCGCCCGCCCTGTCCGGATCCTGACCACGCCGGCGGACGCATCTGGCTGGGCGGCTACTACGCCACCGGCGACTACCACCAGCGCCCACGCTGGGTCTGCGCGCCGCCGGCGCACGATCCATCGGCCTGGGAGCGACACCGCTTCGGCGAGCCGCTGCGCCGTCGCCACGGCAGCCCAGCTCATCCGCTCGGCAAGCACTGCGAGCTGTGCGAGCACACGCCGGACCACGACGAGGGGCCCGAGACTCCGCACGGAGCCATCTTCACCATCCACGAGACGGCCCGCGCCCTGGTCAGCGTCGGCGAGGGGCTGAACTACCGCACCACCAGCTACAAGGCCCGCCGCCACGCCCGCCCGCAGCGCGGTGCCGATCCCGAGGAATGGAGCGACCACCCGCAGCTGGTGATGAACTACCTCGACGCCTTCGGCGACGAGATCTACTCCCGCTACGCCGAGACCGAGTGGCCCGAGGTGCTCATCCTCGATGCCCTGCCCCAGCACGAGAAGGACACGATGTCCGGCGGTGCCAAGAAGAAGGGCGGCCGCCGCGCCTTCTCGATCCTGGCCGCCTACGGCTACCGCGACGGGAAAGGCAAGCTCTGGCGGCTGGGCGTGTATGGGGCCGAGGACGCCTACGAGTGGGAGTCCTTCCTGCGCACGATGCCCGGCACACCGCGCTGGGTGGTCTGCGACCAGGCTGGGGCCATCGCTCGCGCTGTGCGCCTGGTGTGGCCAGAGGCGACCATCTACAACTGCGAGTGGCACATCACCCACGCCGGCCTGCGCTGGGTCCAACCCAAGCAGCTCGGCGAGCGCTACCGGGAGATCGTCGGGCTGGTCAAGGGCTGCGTCGAGGGCCAGGCCGAGTTGGATGCCCTGGGCGCTGCGCTCACCAGCCTGCCGGCCGTGCCGTCCTCGCTCCAGCGCTGGTATGACCGCCAGCGCCGCAAGTTGCCCGAGCTGTGGGCCAAGCGCCAGCCGGACATGCCAAGCGGCTCGGGGCCGCTCGAGGAGCGCCTCGACGAGCTGAACCGCATGCTCGGCAAGCGACGGCGCTTCCGCTTCCGCAACCTCGGACGGCTGGAACGGCTGCTGAGCCTCATGCTGGTCGAGCTGAATAGGGCCGCCGACGAGCGCGACTACGCCCGGATCATCCGCGACTACCTGGTGGCCCACGGCGGGACGATCCATGCCGTCCTCGCCGACTGGCGTGCCCTAGCCGACCGCCGCGGCTCTGGCTCCTCGGTCCGCGAGCTGGCACGCCGCTCACGGATCCGAATCGAGCGCGAGCGGGCGCTCGCCGAGCACCGCAAGATCAACCGGCGCATCGAGCGCGCCTGGCGCGCCGAGCAACGACGGCTGGCGCGGGCGCAACCCAGGAAGGCCGCCTAGCTCAGAAGCCGCTCCAGGTAGTCGAGGAGCGTGCGGGCGTCCCGGACACCGCTCGCCTCGCCGGCCTCCATCATCTTGGGAACAAGCCAAACGCCGAGCCAGGCGGCGGCGGTGATGATGAGCATCGCCCATGCGCCGGTTCCGGCAGCGATCAGGATGGCGACGAGTCCGAAGAGCACGAGCCACGCTTGGAAGATCCATCGCAGCCACGTCAGGGCTGTGCGAGCACGGAGGTCAATCTGACCCCGGAGGACTGCCCCTTGCTCGTCAGGCTGCACCTCGCCGCGAAACTCGACCTGGAAAGAGTTGCGTTCGCCAACATGGCCGAACCACATCGGCCCCATGTGCAGACGGACCCGCTGGCCCGCAATCCTCCCGGTCAGTTGGCGCGGGGGAACGCTGGGTTCCACGACCTCGTGCTTGGCCACCGCAGCGGCGAGCCGCTGCAAGGCATCATCGGGTGAGACCTGCGTCGTGAGATGAACGGGCGTCGGCAACATCAGCACTGTGGCCATGCTTCCAGATTGGGGCTGGTGCGTCCGCGGGTCAATGGCCCTCCGGTCCCGTCATACACCCGGCCGTCGAAATGCCCAGTAGATGCGTCAGTTGCCATTTGCCGACCTAATCGGAACCCTGCCCGGCGGCTGATTCCTCGGTGAGCGCCTTGCGGCGTCAACTGCGGGAAAGCCTGCAGGCGAAGGCCCTCCGCGCCGAAAACGGGTGGCTGAGTCGGGCAGGTGCGCCGACCATTCCGCGATACGTGAAGCCCACAGGCGATTTCAGCCGACCGTTGACAGGCGTCCGCTGGCGCTGCGAAATGCCACTCGCACGATTATCCGTAAAGGCTCGGCCCTACCCCTCTCGAACCTCCGACCTCGGTGTTGCCGACTGGCCGGCGGTCACGCCGACTGAGGTTCGACCTCCATCGCACGCTGGCCCACGATTGGTATGCTTGCTAGAACGTCCCCGGCACCTGCCGGGGACGCCATAACAAACTCTCTCGTGGTTTGGCATGCCGTGCCGAAGAGACGTCGACCTGGCAGTCAATGCCACAGCTACCTGGCCATTCGAAGACTGCCAACTTGACCTGGCGGTTCCGCGCCCCGAGCGGCGGGCGCCTTCGACACCCCTCCGGCTATGGGTCCCCTCCCGGCCCAGCGACCACATCGAGCTGCTGAGAACCGCCGAGGCCAGTGGTCACTGTGACCTGATCACTGCCGAAAGTCTGGTGCAGCCGTCGGCACAGTCCGCCAGACCGATCCGATCCTGTGCCCAACTTCGCGCCGCGTCGCCATCGACGAGCGCAATCGACGGGAGGAACAAGCTGCTCGGCTGGCGTTGCGCCGTCAATCGCCTGTCCGTTGGCAGATGTGAGGGAGATTGACAGGCTCTGCACACCGTCCGGCGTCCAGTACAGGGCTTCGGCCACGACATCGACATTTGTGCTCGCATCGTGCCGCTCGCAGTGCAGGGTGAAGCCGCCACCCGTGCCGGGAAGCCCGCCCATCCAGGATTGGCACGACAGACCAAGGGACTCCCAGAGGCCGGCCAGTCCATCGAGCCCGCAAGCCGGAGATCACCGAGACTCCGGGCGGAATGGTGGCGTCCGGTCCTGGCACCTCGCCTGTAACCGTGGGTAACCCAGCGGTGGACGGCGATGGACTCGAGACCGGCCAGACGTGGCGGGCCGACCAGGTCTGGCCGCCATCGGTCGTCGCCTCGAGCAGCGTGGCCTGCTGGTTCGGATCCCAGAGCAGCGCCAGCCCGTGCTGAGCGTCGAGCGGAACGGCAGCGGTGACCGGGCTGCTGCCGTCGACCTCTCCCAGGGGCATGTCGGTCCAGGTGCGTCCGCCGTCGCGGCTGAGGAGCGGCCGCATCCGGTCACCCCACATCCATGCGGTGCCGTCCGGGGTGACTTCGAGACCGGACGGATGGCCGGAGATCGGGATCTGCCCGACGTCGAGGCTGGGGCCCCCGCCGGCAACGACGGCGCGCAGCTGCCAGGAGAGCGCCACCATCGGTCGTCACTGCGATCGTCTTGTCCTCCATGATCGTTGCCGGACCGCCGGTGCACAGCAGCCACGCTGTGGTGGCGCCGGCGGCGGCGATCGACGTGGGGCCCATGGGACTCTGCTTGCCGGGTCCGCACGGGCTCGTGGCGTCCGGTTGCCAGGTCCGACCCCCGTCCGCGGTGCGTTCGATGTCGGCCAGGCCAGGCCCGCCGACGGGCTGGGCCGGTGGCGTGGTCTGCGGCGCGAGCGCCCACCCGTGCTGAGCATCCGCGAGAGCTGACCGATGTCGCCGTCGTGCCGATCTGGCTCCAGTGCAGCCCACCGTCACCGCTGTGCCACGTGGTGCAGTTGATGGTGGCATCCACGCAGGTCAATGCCCAGGCGTCAGCACTACCGGCTGCCGCGAGCTGGACCACGGGCGCGGCCGGTCGCCAGACGGTTGTCCAGGTCCTCCCGCCGTCGGTGGTGCGATCGACGCGGCCGTTCGCGCCGTCCCCGCCGCCGGCAAGTCCGACCTCGCCTCCACGCCAGAAGGCGAGTGCAGTCATCTGCCAGGACACCGGCTCCGATGGCGGCGTCGGCGCGGCAGTCGGGGCGGAGGGAACCGGAGTGGGCGGTACCGGTGTTGGCGCCGCTGCTGACGAGACGGGCGTCGGCGAGGCGCTCGCCGGGATGCAGCTGCAGCACCGAGACGGTGAGCACCGAGGCGAGCACCATGGTGGCGCCACGACCGCAGCCGCCCAGCGACGGCGATCCGGCGAGTGGCGGTGACTCGGCCAGGCGCCGCGGCAGAGCGCGAGCGTCCACTTCACCGAGCGCCCGACCCGCATGCACGCGCAGCCGCTCGCCCACGCGGCGCTCGAAGTCGTCGCCGTGCTGCTCAGTCATCAGCCAGCTCCTGCCGCAGTCGTTCCAGCAGACGGCCGAGCGCACCGCCGCCGGAGGCCGAGAGCCCCACCATCTGCCCGATCTCCTCGCTGCTCAGGCCCCGGGATAGTGGAGGCCGATGAGCAGTCGGTCGCGCACCGGGAGCCGATCGAGCGCGGCCGCGAGATCAACGTCCAGGTCGGGATCCGCGTCGCGCCGGGATGCGCTCCAGGCGGCCGAACGCGGCTCGAGCAGCCGCCGCAGCCCACGCCGGCGAAGCTGCCGCCAGGGCCTGGTTGGCGGTGATGGCCAGCAGCCAGGGCCGCACCGAGGCCGCGTCTCGCAGGTCGTTGAGCTGGGCCCACGCCGCCTGCCATGCCGACTGGGCAACATCGGCCGCCAACTCGCGGTCGCCGCACATCACGTACGCGAGGCGGATGAGGTCGGCGTGATGCGCCTCCTCCAGGCGCACGCACGCGGCCAGACGGCGTCCTGGTCAGTCGCCATTCGGTGGACGCGCTCAAGGGTCCCCCCTGCTGGCACGCGAAGATCACCGTATAGGTGAATCATGAGACGAGCGGACCAGCTCCATAGACCCAGGCCCATCTTGGCAACCCACCCGGAGGGAGGGGACTTTCTTCGACCCGGCCTTTGGCTCCCACCTGCGAGGCATTTCCGCCGCGTCCGCGAAGAACTCTTCCGCGAATCGCTCGCAGGCGGAGCGGTGGATCCGCAGCGCTCGGCGTCCGCCGCATCGAACGCTCGGGCCGGGTCATCCCGACGTCTTTTCGACAGTCGCCGTCGCAGTCGGCTGAGACCTAGGCGCCGATCCTCGAGCGTCGGCGGGGGGATGGTTGCGTGGGCCGGTCCTCCGGTTCCGCCGCCTCCCCGCGCTGCGATCGCGACGTCGCGCACGCCGTCTGGACGATTCGGCGGTATCCGGAGTTTCGGTCGATGGTGCGCGGGTAGGCTCGCCCGCCGCTCGACGGCGCGCCCGGCGCGGCTTCTCCGCAGGCGGCAATGCGTCGGTCGGGAGCAGCTGGAGCTGCTCGGAGGTCATCACGTGCGCCGATGGGACCGCCTCCGCCGCCAGCTCCAGGTGCCGCATCTGGTCATCGAAGAAGATGTGCGGCCGCAGCGCGCGGAGCACATCGGCCTTCTCGACGCCCCCCAGGAAGAACGTCTCGTCGATGCGCACCTGCCAGCTGCGCAGGGTGTTGATGACCCGCCGATGGGCGGGCGCGCCGCGCGCAGTCACCAGTGCGGTGCGGATGGGTGAGCCCTCCTCGGGGAACTGGGCCTGGATGCGGCCCAGCGCTTCGAGGAAGGCGCGGAACGGGCCGGCGTTCATGGGCTCTGCCGACCGGACCCGCTCGTTCTCCTGGAAGGCCTCCAGCCCCTCGGCGCGGAAGATCTGCTCGGACTCCTCGCCGAAGAGCACCGCGTCGCCGTCGAAGGCAATCCGCACCGGGGAGGGTTCGTCCTCGACGGAGGTTCCCTCCGGTGGCGGGAGCAGCAGCGCGGCCGCGTAGCCTCGCTGGAGGGCGGCGATCACGTCGTGCGGCTCGACGGACAGAAACAGGCTGCAGTGGAACGGGGTGATGTAGCGCCACGAGTCGCCGCCGTTGGTGAACGCGCCGCGCGTGATGTCGAGCCCGTAGTGGTCGATCGAGTTGAAGACGCGCATCGCCGATTCCGCGTCGTTGCGCGAGATGACGATGACCTCCACCAGCCGCTCCTTGGCCCGCTCGTTGATGGCAAGCAGGCCGCGCACCAGGGGGAAGGCGGCACCGGGCGCCAGCACCTCGTCCTCGTGCGCGCGCTGGTAGGCGCGATAGGCGCGCAGGCCCTCGCGCTCGAAGACCGTGTTGGCCTCCGTCAGGTCGAAGAGCGCGCGGGAGCTGATGCCCACGACCAGCTTGTCATCAAGCGAGTAGCCCAGGACCCTTCACCTCCCAAGATCCCACGCCGACCAGTGAAGTCCGGATCGTGCGGCGCCGCCACCCCACATTCGTACCGGGGCGGTGGTGGCCGAGAGCCGGGCACCAGCATACGCACACCGTCCATCCCGCGCCTCAGACCAGGATCCGCGTCTCCACCTCCGCGGCGAGCTCACGCGCGATGGCCAGCGAGGCGGTCGCCGCCGGGGAGGGCGCGTTGAGGACGCGGAGCACGCGGCGCGTTCCGCCCAGCCGGAAGTCGTCAACCAGCGATCCGTCGAGGTCGAGCGCCTGGGCCCGCACCCCGGACGGGCCGGGGAGCAGCTGGTCGTCGCGCAGCTCCGGGAGGAACCGCCGCACGGCGGCGGCGAACGCCGGTTTCCACAGGTCGCGCCACTGCTCGGCGGCGCCCACCCGCCAGAAGCGAAGCGCAAGCCGGCGAAACCCGGGATGGGCGAGAACACCCGCCACGTGCCGCAGGTCCACGTCCCGGCGCCGGTACCCGGTGCGTGCCAGGGCAAGGACCGCGTTAGGCCCGGCCCACACCGCGCCGTCGATGCGCCGCGTCAGGTGGATGCCGAGGAACGGAAACCGAGGGTCGGTCACCGGGTAGATCAGCCCGCGCACCATGGCGCGCGCGTCGTCGCGCAGCAGGTAGTAGTCGCCCCGGAACGGCACGATCCTCTCGCGATCGCGATGGCGGCTGTCGGCCGCCACGACATCGGCCCACAATCCCGCACAGGTGATGACGCCCCGGCAGCTGATGGTCGCCGATGGCGTCGTCACCACGACCTCGCGCTCGCGCTCGTCCACAGCCTGCACCGCGTGCCCGGTCAGCACCGTGCCACCGAGGCCGCGAACGTCGTCGGCCAGGGAGAGGGCCACCGCGCGGAAGTCCACGATGCCGGTGGTCGGCGAGAAGATCGCGCGCAGACCGACGGCGTGCGGCTCGCGCTCGCGGATCCCGGCGCCGTCGAGCGTCTCCAGCCCCGGCACGCCGTTGGCCCGCGCGCGTGCCTCGAGTGCGGCGAGCGCAGGCAGCTCGCGCTCGTCCACCGCGACGACCAGCTTGCCGACCCGCTCCAGCGGGATCCCCCGCTCCACGCAGTACGCCTCGAGGAGCCCCTTGCCCTCGACGCAGAGGCGTGCCTTGGCCGACGCAGGCTCGTAGTAGATCCCCGCGTGGACCACGCCGGAGTTGTGCGCGGTCTGGTGTGTCGCCAGCTCGTCCTCGCGCTCGAGGACGAGGAGCGAAAGGCCCGGGTGCCGCGCGAGCAGCTCGCGCGCGGTCGCCAGGCCCACGATCCCGGCCCCGACCACCACGAGGTCGCAGCGCGCGGGCGGTGCAGCAGGTGCCATCGGCTCCGCAGTATGAGCCGCCGTCGCCGCCGTCATCGGTCTGCCGTTCGCGTCACCCTCGGCTAGACTGGCGTCACCGATGCCTGACGACGACCGGATCATCACCCGGACCCAGCTGCAGCCGACCCAGATCGACCTGGACCAGCAGCTGCTCCGCGACGAGGACCTCCTCAACGAGGAGCACCTGCGCCGGATGGACCAGGTGCTGCTGCGCCGCAACCTGGACCACGCACGCATGTTCAGCCGCAAGCTCTCGCTGGAGCTCCAGAACTTCGTGCACCTCTATACCCCGGAGGCCAACGAGCTCCGCCGCCGGATCGAGAAGTACATGGTCATGGAGCGCCTGATCGAGAAGGAGATGGCACGCCGGCACACGTACTGAGGCTCGCCGCCGGAACGTCGTTCGACCCCCGACTGTGGATAGTCGAGGGTCGTTTTCGTCGAGGTGTGGATAACTCGCGCCGGCTCGAAACGGGCCCCGCGGACCACCACCCGCCTCATGGTAGGCCGGGCGCTGCGGTCTGAGCCAGGGTCGCCGGGTCAGCCGCCGTGCGCTGCGCCTGCGCCCAGCTCCACGACCTCCGGGTGCGTCGCGAGCGTGACGCGCACCCAGCCCGCCAGGCGCGGCATCCCCGACAGCGCGAACGTCAGGCCGTGATCAGCGAACTGCTCGTGGCCCCACCCGTTGAACTCGCCCCGGGCCGCCACGGCGCACATCTCGTCGTACAGCTCCGGCCATTCCGCCGCTTTCCGGTGGTGGCAGAAGCGAATGAACTCCTCGATCTCGGGAGGTGGCGCATCACCGACGTCAGCTCGTGCCTGGGGGTCGAGATTTGCAGCCGTCGGTCGCTCGGGCAAGGGTTGCGCCTCCGGAGGAAGGGAGAGATGAGGCCGAAGGATAGGCGTCGGCGGCGAATGGTACGAGCCGATTCCGGCATTCGGAAGGGGGTATGTCCACCAACTTATCCACATTCCTTTCCACACTCCCCTTCGAGGTGGACAGATGCCCGGTTGCGGCCCCCCGGGCGGTGGACGGACCGATTCGCGCGGCCCGCACCGGGGCGAGACGGGTCGCTACAGTGGCCACCTCAGACCAGCCATGAGGTGTCCTCCGTGCCGCCGAGCCCCGACCCTGTCAGCGATCCCGCGGCGTATCAACGCCAGCTGCTGGATCTCCTGGGCACCGATGATCCGGCTCGCGTGCAGGCAGCCACCCCTGCACGCCTGCGTGCCCTCGTCGCCGATGCCGTGGCGGACCTGCGAACGCCGCCTGAGCCGGGAGAATGGTCCGTCATCGAGCTGATCGGCCACGTCGTCGACGCCGAGCTCGTCTCGAGCGGCCGATACCGATGGATCCTGGCCCACGACACGCCGGCCATCCCCGGCTACGACCAGGACCTGTGGGCAGATCGGCTTCGTGACCGCGACGCCAATCCCGAGAACCTGCTGGCGTTGTTCGAAGCGCTGCGAAGCGCCAACCTGGAGCTCTGGGATCGCACGCCGGTCGAGGAGCGAGCGCGCTATGGCGTTCACGCCGAACGCGGTCCGGAGAGCTACGAGCTGACCTTCCGGCTCATCGCGGGGCACGATCGGTTCCACCTGGCCCAGGCGCAGCGAACGCTCGCCGCCATCCGCGGGACGTCCGCCTAGGCCGACGGCGCCGCCCGGCACACGGCGGCGACCGTCCTGAGCGCCGCATCGGCCGTGCGAAAGACCGGGATCCCGCCCCCTGCGAGCTGCGCGGCGAGCGGGTCGTACCGCGCTCCGGCGTCGACCACCACCACCCACGGCTTCGTCGACTCGTGCCACACGCTCGCCAGCCGTCGAGCCACGGAGCCGGCCGCCGCGACGTCCTCGCTCGACACGACCCCGGCCGGCAGCGTCTGGAGCGCCGTCGTGAACGGGACAATGCCGACCACGCCCACGTCGACGCCATCGTCCTCGAGGATGGCTCGGACCGCCGCCGGGAACGTTGCATCGTCTGCCATGGGCGTCAGGTCGAGCGGGTTGTGGACATCCACGACCCCGGTGAGCTGCGCGTCGGCCAGGATCCGGTGCAGGCGGGCATCGGTCTCCGGCTCGAAAGTTGCCATCCGCAGGCCGTCCAGGGCGTCGGCGATCGCCACGCTCTCGTAGCCGGCGTTGGTCACCGCGCCGATCCGCCGGCCGGCCGGACGGCGACGATGCAGGAAGGTGAAGGTCCGGGCCAGCTCATCGAACGCCTGCAGCGAGTCCGCGATGACGATGCCGGCCTGCTCCGCCAGCGCCCGGGCGACGACCGCGTCCCCGGCGATGGAGGCGGTGTGGCTGGCGGCGGCGCGAGCACCCGCGCGGGTCCGCCCGGCCTGGTAGAGGATCACGACCCGGCCGTCGTCGACGATCTCGCGGGCGAGACGCATGAACCGGATCCCGTCGAGCGGCGCGAAGCCCTCGACGTATACCGCGAACACGTCGATCTCCGGGTCGTCCTTGAGGTGCGCGAGGTAGTCGCTCGCGGTCAGGTCGAGCTGATTCCCCACGGTGATCGTGTACTTGGGATCGACCCCCTCGATCCGGCTGAGCCGGGCCAGCGCGAAGCCGCCGCTCTGGGCGATGATCGCCAACGGCGCCGCGCGGCCGGACGGCGCGGCGAGCTTCGTCTCGGGGATGAACATCGTGTCGTACCCGCCGGGGTGCGAGCGGATGCCCAGGCAGTTACCGCCGTTGACCAGCGGCCCACGATCGGGCGTCCGGCGTGCGCCCACCAGCGCCTGGCGGATGCGCTGGGCGAGCGGCTCGCTGCCGGGCGTCTCACCGATGCCGCCGGGAATGACGATGATCGACTCGGCCGCCTCGTGGGCGATCGCCGCGGTGATGACATCGGGCGCCTGGTCGGCCGAGACTGCGACCACCAGCAGGTCGACCTTCTCTCGCAGGGAGCCGATATCGGGCACGCAGGCACAGCCGTCGATCGCGTCCGCACCGGGCTTGATGACGGTGATCCGGGCGGGCTCGATCCCGTCGCGCAGCAGGTTGCCCAGGATGATGTGCCCGATGTTCTGGCGTTCCGAGACGCCGACGACCGCGAAGGTGTCCGGCTCCAGCAGGTGAGACAGCTTGTCGAGCGGCGGCTCCACGCGTTTGACCGGCACGTGCCCGTCGATCCGGAGCAGGACGTCCAGGGCGACCGGCCGCCCGGCGCCATCGATCACCAGCGGGTTGATCTCGCATTCGGTGACGAGCGCCGGCATCGCGGCCTCCGCGAGGAGCGCAAGCGCCTCGGCGACGCGCGCCACGGCACCGATGTCGGCGCGCGGCGGCTGCCCGCGCAGGCTGGTGGTCGCGAGACGAACGGCGGTGGCGGCCTGCAGGACGGGCGCGACGCCGTTCGCCGGCCACAGGCCCGGCGCCAGGATCGCGATCTCGCGGCCGGGGCGCAGGTCCCCCGCCAGCGGTTCGGCGTCGATGCCACCCGCCCCCACGCTGACGATCGGGCCGTAGTCCGGCGTCCAGCGCACCGAGACGAGCAGCTCTCCGCCCAACCGGTCATCGTGCTCGATGAACTCCGACACGAGGTAGCCGTCAATCGCCACATCGCCCAAGCGGCTGGCCATCGCCTCGACGGCCCCGGCCACCGCCTCCGCGCTGCGGGGCACGATGGCGACGCCGCCGCGCTCGGTCTTGTGCAGGAGATCGGCGGCGACGACCTTGACCACCACCCGGTCCGTCGCAAGCGCGGCCAGGTCGGCGCGGCGGGCCTCATCGGCGCTGCGCACGAGGAGCGACGGAGGGGAGCCAATGCCGATGGCGGCCAGGACGGCCTGCGCCTCCGGCTCGGTCAGCACCGTGCGGCCCCGCTCGCGTGCGCGCTCCACCACGGAGCCGATGGCTGCGGTGATCTGCGTGTGGTCCGCGCGGGATCGGCCGGTTCCACGCCCACGCCGCGGCAGTCCGGCCGGCGCGGTCGGACTCGGGTGCGCTCGGCCCATGGCCCGAGCCTGGACCGTGGCACAAGCCATCCGGCAGGGCTGAACGTCCTCGGGCCGGGGGCCGGACGTCCCGACGAGCGGCCCCGGGTCGTATTCCCTGGCTAGAAGGGCTTGAGCACCATGATCAGCGCCACCGTGCCACCGACCCCCAGGTACCAGTCCACCGTTTCCTACCCAAGTTCGACAGCCGAATGCGCGTCGACCGGGCGCTGCTCCGCAGTCGTGGCAGCGCGCGTCCCGCGTGCCAGTGCAACGGTCGCCGTGGCCACCGTTACGCCCAGCCACAGGACGAGGAGGGCGTTGACGGGATGGAGCGCCGCGACGATGGGAATGCTCGACTTGAAGTACGGGAGAGTGGTCTGGACGATCACGTCGAGCGCCAGCGCCAGCGTGAGCCAGCCGATGCGGCGACCCGTCCGGGCGGGCCAGAGAAGCAGAAGGGCGACGAGCGGCGGGAGCTCGAGCCAGTAGCCGAACTCCATGTGCCAGCTGCGGGTGGCGCCGGCGAACAGGAAGAGGCCTGCCAGGAAGACCTGGGCGACCACCCCGATCAGGAAGAGGACTGAGACGGCGGCCAGGAGCGTGCGTGAGATCTTCATCGGTCTAGGAGCCTCCGTGCGCGGGGGGCGCCTCGACAGTCTCCGCACCGTGCCGGGCGATGTCGAGCGCCAGCCAGAAGACGGCGAGGGCATTCACCGCGTGAAACGCCGCCAGGACTGGCGCGCGCTCGGCAAGGGTGGGCAGGTAGGTCTGCGCGGCGAACAGGACGAGCAGCAGGGCCACCTCCCCGATCCGCCACCGCGGGAGCCCCGCGGCGGCAGCCAGCAGCACGAGTGCGGGCGCGAGCCAGCCGTACAGGTAGGCGAACTGCTTGTGGATCGTCGAGTCCGCGCCGACCACCTCGAAGACGTCGAGGCCGACAAGGAAGAGCTGGATCACCAGGCACCCGACCAGGACCCACGCGCCGGCGCGATACGCCAGCCGGGCGGTCGCGGTGAGCCGATCCGAGCTGATCACCCCGGCAGCCTCGTCGACGCGCCGCCCTGCGTCACGGGATGCGCGTCCCGATGCGCCCGGGAACCTGGCTCACGGCCTCCGGTCGCCCGGCTCTGCGGCGCCCCGCTCGTGCGGATCTCCCATTCCAGCCTCGCGCGCCCGCACGATCGCCTCGGCACGGGTGGCCACCATGAGCTTGTCGAAGATCGTCGACGCGTAGTTGCGCACCGTCTTGAGGCTGAGGCCCAGGCGGCCGGCGATGATCGCGTTTCCCTCGCCCCGCGCGATCCGTTCGAGGACCTGGCGCTCGCGGTCCGTCAGCTCGGGGAAGGGGCGCGCTCGCGCGCCCGACGAGCCGGCGGCGAAGAACGCGGAGATCCGCCGCGCGACGCCGGGTCCGAAGACGGCGCCGCCGTGACCCACCGTGTCGATCGCCCGCAGCAGGTCGGCGCCCTGGACGTCCTTCAGCAGGTACCCACGGGCACCGGCCTGCATGGCGCTGAAGAGCGACTCGTCGTCGTCGAACATGGTCAGCATGAGAATCGCCGTCCGCGGCCGGGCGCGGAGGATCGCACGGGTGGCCTCGATCCCGTTGCGCCCGGGGAGCTGGATGTCCATCAGGATCACGTCCGGCTCGAGTGACTCGGCCATGGCAAGCGCCTCGTCGCCGTCCCGCGCCTCGCCCGCGCAGCTGATTCCCGGGGCGGATTCGAGGAGCGCCCGCAGCCCGTCGCGGTAGACCGGGTGATCCTCGGCGAGAAGGACACGCAGGACCGGAGCGGTCGCCTCAGCCACCGGCGGACCCTTCGGTGGCGACCGGGTGCGGCAGTCGGGCAATGACCGCCACGCCGCCGCGGCGCGACTGTTCAACGCGCAGCTCGCCGCCCAGCTCCTCCGCCCGCTCGCGCATGGAGGTGACCCCGACGCCGATGCGCGGCGCGCCGGGCATTCCCTGCCCATCGTCCTCGACGGTAAGCTCGAGCATGTCGCCTGTGCACCGCAGCGCCACCCAGGCACGCGTCGCCCCGGCATGGCGGGCGACGTTCGCCAGCGCCTCCGAGCCGATGCGGTAGGCGGCCACCTCGACCGCGGCCGCCAGGTCCGGCACCGGCTCCGGCGCCGCAACCTCGACGTGCAACGTCCCGGTGGAGAGTCCGGCCGCCTCCTGCCGCAGGGTCCCCACCAGGCCCAGCTGGTCGAGGACCGGTGGACGCAGCCCGTAGGCGAGTCGCCGCACGTCCTCGAGCGCGCGCCGGGTGTCGGCCGCCAGGGCGTCCAGGATCGGCTCCAGCTCGTCCGCGGGGCGGCCCCGCGCGACCTCGAGCTTCAGGAGCGTTCCGGCCAGGGTCGGGCCCAACCCGTCGTGCAGGTCGCGACGGAGCCGGCGCCGCTCCTCCTCGCGGGTGCTGACCAGCTGCAGGCGGGAGCGCTGGAGGTCGCGGGTCAATCGCACCGCGTACGCGGCCGCCCCGGCCTGGTGGGCGAGCTCCGCGAGCAGGGCGTGATCCGCGGGGCTGAATTCCTCGTCCGGGGCCCGATGCGCGAAGGCCAGCCAGCCGATCTCCTCGCCGCGGTGCGTCAGCGGCAGCCGCTCGACCGTGCCGACCGGCGCACCGTGCGCCGCCGCCGGCACGGCGTCGCCGTCGCGCCGCAGCTCGATCGCCGCGTAGGGCAGGCGCAGGGCACCGGCCACCGTCTCAGCCACCATGGGCAGCACTGCCTCCGGGTCCAACGACGCCTCCAGCCGCTCCGCGAGGCGGCCGATGGCCCGCACCGGCTCGTCGCGGTCGCCGTAGAGCATCCGGCGCACCGCTCGCTGCAGGACGTCGCGCAGGGGGAGCGCGACCAGCGCGGCGGCGCCGGCCGCGAGGAGCGTGATCCCATAGAGGCCGTTGCCCGGCACCACGCTGGACAGGAGCACGAAGCACACGCCGTAGACCAGGATGACGCCGGCGGTCAGGGCCCCGTAGACGAGCGAGCGGTGCAGGATCGTCTCGATCCCGAAGAGGCGCCCGCGTCGGACCGTCAGCGCCAGCGCGAGCGGGAACGGCAGGCCGGCCACGCCCACCGCGCTCCACGGGAGGACGGGCTCGCCAGCGAGCGCCGAGGGCAGATACCAGCCGATCAGCGAGAGCGCGGCCGAGATGCTCGATGCCGCAACCACGGAGCGAAGCCGCAGTCGCTCGTCAGCCTCGGATCGGCGCCATTGCGCATACGTCAACCCAATGACGGCGAGCAGCACGGCCGGCATCAGGACCAGCTGGCTCACGCTCCAGGAGCCGATCCAGGCGACCGCGTTCGGCGCCGCAGGAAACGTCCCGGCTATCCAGGCCGCCTGCGAGCCGAAGAGACCGACGTAGGCGGCGAGCACCAGGTGCCGCTGGCCGGCGCCGGCGGCAAACGGCCGCGGGAAGACAAGCACGAAGTGGAGCAGCCCAGCCCAGAAGACCGCGTAGAGCAGGTACGCGCCGGCCAGGTAGAGGACCGGCCCGGTGGACCCGGCCACCAGGTCGACCGGACCGACGGAGAGCATCCACGGGACGGTGCTCCCCAGGATCGCCGCGCTGAGCACGAGCAGGACACGGGTCGCCGCCTCGTTGGGCCGCCGCAGGAAGAGGTATGCGGCCACGAGCACCATGAGGCCCAGCCAGAGCAGGGTGCCCCAGTTGGCCAGGAGCACGTCCCCGAGCGGATACGCCGCCAGGGGAACGTCCAGGGTCACCGGCTCCCCGTCGCGCAGGACGGTGTAGGTCACCGTGTCGCCGGGACGGAGCGCGGGTCGCGCGACCCCGGCCGCCCCGGAGAGCCACCCTGCCAGCGGGACACCGTTGACCGCGGTCACCACGTCCCCCGCCTGCAGCGGGCTGACCGCACGCGTGGAGGCGACCTCCAGCCCCGCAGCAGTCCAGCCCGTGGTGACGTACCCGCCCGCTCCCCCGTCGGTCGGGACGGCCATCCGGTAGCCGGTGAAGAGGACCGCCACCGAGAGCATGAGCACGGCGAGCCCGAGAACGCCAACGGCAGCCAGCTCCGTGCGGGCGGTGCGCAACGCGGTGATGGCCTGAGTGGTGTGCATCGGTCCTGGGCGATGGGGTCGCGGAGCCGTCAAGTTTAGGCGCACAGGCACCGAACACAAGCCCCGGCGTCGCGACCCGGGATTCCGCCCCTGACCGGGACTGCCGCCCCTGTCGGCACGGACCCATGCGAGCGCACGGTGCAGCGGTCCACCGAGCACGGAGGAGGGATCCATGGACTCGCTGCGCTACGGCCGGGAGGTGCGCTGGCTCTTCCAGACGGCCATGCTCGTCTTCCTGGTCACCATCGGCTTCGGCATGGCCCGCGGGCTGGGCATCATTGACTTCACGGACCGCAACCAGGTGCTGACCCACCTCCACTCGGGCACCATCGGCTGGATCACGCTGGGGATCGTGGCCAGCGTCCTGTGGCTCTACGGTGGGCACGAGCCGCGCACGTCGGGCGATCGGTTCGTGACCTGGACCGCCGTGATCCTGGTCATCGGCGTGCCGGTCTACATTGCCGCCTGGTGGAGTGCCAACCTCCCGTTCAAGGCGGTCTCCGGCGTCTTCCTGCTCCTTGGCATCGTCCTCTTCGTCGCCTGGCTGGTGGCCACGGCGCTCCGTATCGGCTACCGGAACCTCACGACGCCCCAGCTGGGAGCCCTGGTCGGCCTGGTGGTGCTGGTCGTGGGCTCAGCGCTTGGCGTCACGCTCCAGATCCAGTACGCCACCAACACCAGCGTGCTGCCCGGCGACCCGATCGGCGCCCACGCGGAGACGCAGGTCAGCGCATACCTGATCCTGGTCGCCATGTCCCTGGCCTACCTGGGGCTGCGCGGTAACGACCGCACCCGGCGCGGCACATGGATGGTGTGGCTCTTCTTCGGCGGCGGCGTGATCATCGCCCTGTCCCTGCTGGCCGGCTCATTCCAGACCGCCATCCTCTACATCCCCCTGGACCTCGCGGCATTCGTCCTGCTCATCACCCTGGTCGGGCGGCGCATCGTGGCGCCGGGATGGGTGGAGGCCGGATCCGCGCGGCACTTCGCCATCGCCATCCCGTTCACGCTGGTCTTCTTCGGGATCTTCATCTACATCATCGGTTCGTTCATCGCCGGGGTCTACGCGTCGGCCGACGAGATCCCGGAGAACCTGATCGCCGCGGCCGCGCACCCCGCCTTCGTGGGCGGAGTGACCAACATCCTGTTCGGGATGCTCTGCGACCTCAACCGCGACCGGCGCGCCGTGGGGCCCTGGGCGGACCACGTGGTGTTCTGGGGCATCAACCTCGCGGTGACCGCCTTCACCGTCGCGATCCTTTTCGACGCCACCGGCCTCTTCGCGGTCATCACCCCCGTGCTGGGTCTGTCGATCTTCGTCGGCGTCGTGACCCACAGCCTGCGGCTGCAGGCGCGCCCGGCGACGGTGGAGGCGCCGATGGCGACCGCCTGACGGCGGTTCTGAACTCCGCGGCGTGTCCGGCGGTAGGAGCAGCATGACGCTCCGTCCCGTGCCGCTCGACGCGCTGCGGCCATCCCACTGGGGCATCCAGGCTCGCTTCCGCGATTCGGACGGGCTCGAGACCCCCCTGGGCACGACGAGCTAGCCGGAGCGCCCGACCGGGGCGGACATCGGCGAGGCACGAGCGCGGCGTACACTTGAGACGCGCTACACCTGATGTCATGGGGCATGCATCGTGCTGGCTTCCACCGTCGGCATGCCGGGGATGCAGCCCTCGTCCTCACCGAAGAGCCCCGCCAGGAAAGCCCGAGGCGGGCGTCGGCGCACGGTCGGGCTGCCCGCCCCGACATTCACCCGCGTCTACGACTGGCTGCGCAGCAGCCCGCCGGGCCTCGTCGGTCTGGCCCTGCTCACCGGCGTCGGAGCCGGCATCGGTGCGGTCATCTTCCGGGAGCTCATCGCCGGATGCACCATCCTCTTCACCGGGGTACGTGACTACAGCGGGTCGGGCGGGGCGCCCAACCCGAATCTCCCCGGCCTGGGACCATGGTTCATCGTGGCCGTGCCAGTCCTGGGCGGCCTGCTCTACGGCCCGCTCATCGACTGGTTCGCCCGCGAGGCGCGCGGGCACGGCGTCCCGGAGGTCATGCTGGCCGTGGCCCAGGAGGGCGGACGCATCCGGCCGCGGGTGGCGGTCATCAAGTCCGTGGCCTCGGCCGTCTGCCTTGGCGCAGGGGGGTCAGTGGGACGCGAAGGGCCCATCGTCCAGATCGGGTCGGCGCTGGGCTCGGCCTTCGGCCAGGTGCTGCGCCTGAGCGAGACGAACCTCCGGCTGCTCGTCGCCTGCGGTGCGGCCGGCGGCATCAGCGCCACGTTCAACGCGCCCATCGCCGGCGTCTTCTTCGCACTGGAGCTCATCCTGCGCGACTTCGAGGTGCGCTCGTTCGGCGTGGTGGTCCTCGCCTCGGTGATCGCCGACGTCATCAGCCGTGCCGCGTTCGGCACCTCCTCGTTCCTGCCGCTGCCGGCATTCGAGATCACGTCCGCCTGGCAGTACCCGCTCTTCGCCCTGCTGGGCGTGGTCGCGGCCGGCGTGGGTCTCGTCTTCGTCCGCAGCCTGTACGGGGCTGAAGACCTTGCCGACCGCCTCTGGCAGGGACGGCCGGAATGGCTGCGGCCAGCGGTCGGCGGCTTGTTGCTGGGTCTCCTGCTCCTGGCGCTTCCCCAGCTCTACGGCGTGGGCTACCAGGCGCTGGAGAGCGCGGTGCACGGCGGATACGTGCTCCCCCTCCTCGCCCTCCTGATGGTCGGGAAGATCGCCGCGACCAGCCTGACCATCGCCATAGGCGGCTCGGGCGGCGTCTTCGCTCCGTCGCTCTTCATGGGCGGGATGCTGGGGATGGCGTTCGGAGAGGTGGCGGGCCAGCTGGCACCGGGCATCGCCGGCGCGCCGGGCGCGTATGCGCTGGTGGGAATGGGGGCGGTCTTCGCGGCCGCGGCGCGGGCGCCCATCACGTCGGTCCTGATCATGTTCGAGCTGACCGGCGACTACCGAATCATCCTGCCGCTCATGCTCGCGATCGTGCTGGCGGCCGGCCTCTCCGCCGTCATGACCGATGACACGATCTACACCCTGAAGCTCCGGCGACGCGGCATCGACATCCTGCGCGGGCGCCCGGCGAACTTCATGGAGGTGCTGACCGTGGGTCAGGCGATGCAGCGCGTCCCGGCCGGGGTGCCCGCGGACCTGACCATCGGCGAGTTCGTGGACCGCTTCGTGAGCGATGGACGCGAGACCCTGCCCGTGGTGGACGAGTCGGGGAGCTACCGCGGGGTTGTGACCGCGCAGCAGGTCGAGGGCGGGATGCGCGAGAACGCGCTGCACGCGACCGCCGGAAGCCTCGCCCAGCGCCTGCCCACCCTGACACCCGACGAGTCCCTGGAGCAGGCGCTCGTCCTGCTCATGCGCCAGGAGGTCTCCGGCCTTCCGGTGGTGACGGCCGATGGCGGCCGCATCATCGGCTGGCTGACCCACCGGGACGTCCTGCGTTCGTACGCGCAGGAAGTGGGCAAGCAGGTGGCCGCGGCGGAAGGGGCCGATGCGCGCACGATATCCGCCACGGCATCGGCGTCGGCGCCTCCTCGGTCCAGCGGGCTGGCAGGGAGGCTGCGCGACTACCGGATCGTGGACCTCGCAGTGGGCGCGGGCTCGCCGCTTGCCGGACGCACCATCGGCGAGCTGCGCTGGCCCGCGTTCTGCCTTCCCGTGGCGCTGCGGCGGGGCGACAGCTCGTTCCGGCCCGGACCCGAGACGCGGATCGAGGCCGGTGATCGGCTGACAATCCTTGGGGCCCAGGAGCAGCTCGACGAGATCGATGCGCTGGTCGGCGAGGTTGCGGAATCCGCAGGGGACGAGGTCCCGAATGTGCCGGATGCATCGGACGCACCGGAGGCACCGGACCCACCGGAGGCACCACCGCCCGGTGACCGCGACCGCACCGGAGGAACCTGATGATGACCATCTGGATCGGGATCCCTCCATTCGACCCTTGAGGCCCGGCACCCGACCGACGACCATGGCGTCATGCGGTACTGCATCCGCATCCTCGCCGTGGGCGCCATGCTCCTGGCAGCAACCGGCTGCGGGCAGCCGTCCCTGACTGCGACGCCGTCGCTCGCATCGGGCTCGACCGCACCCACCGCCACCTCGTCCCCCAGCCCGACAGGCACCCCGAGCCCCTCCCCGACGCCAGCACCAACTCCCACTCCCAGCCCCTCCCCGACGCCGCCGCCCGTGACACCCGGATCCGTGGATCGCACGAGCATCGCGCTCGTCGCCACCTACGACGTCACGGCCACCATCGGCTACGCCAGCCGCGCGGTGAGCCTGGACGAGACCATCGAGGTCCGCAACGCATCCGGTGGCCCCGTCGACCGGATCGAGCTCAACACGGTCACCGCCAGGGTCGGTGCGCTCCGGCTCGGGACCGTCACCGTCGACGGCGCTCCATCGGCCGCGCAGGTGGCGGATCAGACCATCCTGGTTCCCCTGGGCGGCATCCTTGCCGATGGCGCGGCCGTCACCGTCCACCTCGGCCTCACGGCCACCCTCCGCGCCGACCTGGCCGGCTCGAACTGGCTCTTCACGCGGACGAACGGGGTGATCGAGGCGTACCGATGGATCCCCTGGATCAGCCTCGCCCGTGGGTTCGACCGCCCGAACTACGGCGACCCGTTCATCACCGCCTCGAGCCCGCACGTGCGGGTGGCGATCACCACGGACCGGCCGCTGGTCATCGCCGCGACCGGGGAACAGGTGTCGGAGAGCGGCCTGACCCAGGTCTTCGAGGCGACCAACGTCCGTGACTTCGTCATCGCCGCCAGCCCGTCGTACACGGTCACCTCACAGAAGGTTGGGTCGGCCACGGTGCAGGTCTATGCGCTGCCGGGCTACCCCACGGCCACGATCATGGGCTACGCGGCCGATGCCCTCGCCCGCGAGGGCGCGCTGGCGGGCGCCTATCCCTACGCGACCTTCAGCGTGGCCGAGAGCGCGGGCGGCTACGGCATGGAAGGCCCGCAGATCATCTGGATTCCCGGCGGACTCTCGGGTCGCCAGCTGCACTGGCTCGTTTACCACGAGACCGCACACCAGTGGTTCTACGGGATCGCGGGCTCCGACCAGGCGAACCAGCCCTTCGCCGACGAGGCGGCCGCCGACCACCTCGCCCGCACCGCGTCGGGCCTGTGGCGCTCCAGCAACTGCGCCACTGCGCGCCTGGACCTGTCCATCTACCGATACAGCTCGGCCTGCTACTTCGAGGACATCTACGTGCAGGGATCGCTCCTGCTGGACCAGGTGCGCAAGGCCATGGGCACCGATGCCTACTGGCAGGCGATCCGCGACTACGTGGCCGCGTACCAATACGGGATCGGCTCCACCCGCTCGCTGCTCAAGGTTCTGCAGGCGCACACGACAGTCGATCTGGCGCCGATCCTGGCGCCGCGCTTCCCGAGCCTGTACTGACCCGATCGCCGCGGCCGCCGCCGAGCACACATCCACTCAGGTGGGGCCGTTGGCGTGTGCGCTACCCTTGGCCCCGCCGCAGCCAGGTTCGGAGCTGACACCAATGTCTGTGCGTCTCGCCGCATTTCTCGATCGGCTTCGATCACGCCTGTGGTTCATTCCCGGGCTTTTCGTCATCGGCGCCATTGCCGCGGCGCTCGTGCTGGTTCCACTCGATCGCCTGCTGGATCGCTCGGTGGCCAGGCCGCTGGCCGGGATCCTCTTCGCGGGCGGGCCGGACAGTGCCCGCCTGGTGCTCTCGACCATCGCCGCGGCGATGCTGACGTTCACCGGCCTCGTGTACACGGTGACGATGCTGGTTCTCCAGCTGGCGAGCAACCAGCTCTCGCCACGCGTCATGCGAACCTTCCTCCGAGATCGCGTAAACCAGACCGTGCTGGGCCTGTTCATCGCCACGTTCCTTTACGCGCTGCTCGTCCTGCGCGAGGTCCGATCGCCGGCGGACGGTTCGCCGTTCGTGCCGGCCATCGCGGTCAGTGTGGCGTACCTCCTGCTCATCGCCTCTGTCGGGTTCTTTGTGCTCTACATCCACCACATGGCACAGGCCATCCGCGCGACGACCGTGCTGCGCAGCGTGGCCGATGAGACGCGGAACGCCATCACCCGGCTCTATCCAGAGGGCACCGGGGATCAGCCAACGGAGCCTGAGCCGCGGTTGCCGAAACGGGACCCGGACGCGGTCGTGACCCTCGACCGCGCACCCGGGGTGATCACCGCGATCGACGACGGAGCCATGGTCAGGCTCGCCGAGAAGCATGGCGTGTCGATCGAGCTGCTGCGGATGGTGGGCGATTTCGTACCGACCGGAGCGCCCGTCCTTCGCGCGTGGCGCTTGCCCGCGGGACCCGACGAGGAGCAAGGGGATCTGCCGCTCGCCGCACTGGCGGGTGCCATCCAGACCGGTCCGGAGCGAACGATGACCCAGGATGCGGCGTTCGGCTTCCGGCAGATCGTTGACATTGCCGAGCGCGCCCTCTCTTCGGGGACGAACGATCCAACCACCGCCGTCCAGGCGCTCGACGAGCTTCACGACCTCCTTCGACGGCTCGCCAGACGTGGCTTTGCCTCGCCAGTTCGGCTGGCGGGGGACGGCCCGGCCCTGCTGCGACTGCCTCGTCCCGACTGGGACGACTACGTCTCACTGGCTCTCGACGAGATCCGGCAGTACGGCGCAGGCTCAATCCAGGTCGCTCGCAGGCTCCGCTATCTGCTCCTCGATCTCAAGGAGGTGGCCCCGAGCTTCCGGCACCCCGCGATCGATCGGCAGCTGCAGCTGCTGGATCTCGGCGTCGCGCAGCAGTTCGACTCTCGCGGGGACCGAAGCGCGGCGGCAGAGCCAAGCCCTTCGGGCCAGGGTCCTGCCGCGATCCCGCCGCCGGACGTCGAGCCCGGCCCGGAGGATGCAGCCGGGGCGCCGGCCAGCGACTAGCCGAACAGCCGGCCAGGAGAAGACGGGGACCGTTCACGACATTCCCTCGCGCTGCGCGCGGTCGCTCAGACGTGACGATGCAGCAGATCCGTGCTGTCGGTCTCGTCCGCGGGATCCGGCTCGCGAGGAGCTTCCTCCCAGCCCATCTGCTCGGCCTCGTTCTTCGCGAGATTGAGGTGCACCGCGTCCCGCTCGACGTTGGCGATCGCCGAGGCGGGAACGTAGAGCGGCGTGGCAAGGGCGCCGCGCGAGGTGATCAGGTAGTTCTGCGTGACGTCACGCACGGTACCCAGGCGCTGCCCGTCGTTGCCGAGTACGGGCCATCCCCGCTGGAGGTCGGCCATCCGCATCTGCTCAAAGACCTCGTGCGCATCGAAGGTGTCTACCTTAGGCCGATTCGCCACGGTGGTGGGACCCTGCGATCCACGCTCACAGCTCGCCGGCCTCCATCATCCGCTTCAGGTTGGCCAGACCGCGCTCCCAGCCGCGCTCGTAGGAGCCGATGAAGAGCGGACCGATGAGCCGCATGACGCCGGTAAGGTTGAACGAGGACTGGACCTCGACGCTCGTCCCGTCACCGTCGGGCGCGAAGCGCAGCGTCACCTCGAAGGGAGCGCTCCGAGAGAGGCCCTTCATGGCAGCCAGGCGTGGGGGGTCATAGGCCGAGACCACCGCATCGTTCTCGTTTGGCCGCCCCAGGGTCCAGACGCGCGCCCTTCGCGTCGACCCAACGCCGTAAGGCGGCGGCGACGTCCACCATTCCTGGACGCGGGCCGGGTACCAGCGTCCGGTGAGCTCGGGGTTGGTGAGGACGGCGTACACGTCCTCGACCGGACGACGGATGTGGATCGTATGGGTGGCCACACTCATCATTCCCTGCTGGTCGGGATGCTCCGGCCCATCCGGTCTCCTGTGGGATTCAGTTCGACCGGAACGCCTATCTCGTGAAGGTGAACCCCGCCACGTGGAGGACCCCATCGCCGACATCGAGTCGCAGGGTCTTGCACGAGTTCGCGTACGACTTGGGCGTCTTCCAGTTGAGCTGGTAGTAACCGTCCCCAAGGTTCTGGAGCCCGGCGCCGCCGGGCGACGTCTCTTCCAGCTGGTCCACTGCGGTGCCGGCGGCACATTCGAGCGAACGAACGCTCACCGATGCAGAGGTTAGGTCGCTCACGGGAGCCCCTGCCGCGTCAAGCAGCTGCCACTTCAGCGGTACCGTGCTGCCCGCCTTGACCTGGTTGAGCACGCCGTCGTTGTCCACTGGAGCTCCGAAGCCGATGAACCGCCAGGTCTCCAATGCGAGACTGTCGCCGGGCGCGAGGCTTCCGGATACTCCATTGATGGTGACGCGGATGGGCTCGCCCCCCGCGAGATGATCCAGGCTGAACGACCCATCCGGCTGTTCCGCCAGGTGAGCGGTGACCCCTTCCGGCACCGTGATACTCCCCAGCCCGTCACCAAAGGTCACCTCCGCCGCCCCGGAGATCACTTCTACCGTGATGCTCCCGCACGTGACCACAACGTCGCTTCCCGGACTCAGGAGCAGCGTGAAGCCGCAGACGGAGAAACTCGACTGGCCAGCCCCGCCGCCATCAACGGTGATTCGCACGCCATCGGGGTCGGGCGCGACCAGGACATCGTTTCCTGCGGCATTGGTGATCGATCCGGTCGTCCCCGCGCCGTCGTCGAACGTACCGTCGCCGGTGTCGATCCGGTCGTCCACGCCATCGCCATCGGCATCGGCGATTGAGCTGGTGCCGACGCGCCAGATCGCGTCAGTGCCGTCGTTCGCGATCACCCACATGTTCCCGTCCCCACCGGCGGTCAGGGGGCCTGGACGGATGCCGGCCGGCATGTCGTACTCCGTCACCTCCCCGGACGTCGTGATGCGGCCGATCTGATCCCCGAAGAACTCGGTGAACCACAGCGCCCCGTCTGGTCCGACCGCGATGCCCGACGCGCCGGCTGAGATGCTCGTGCTGAAGTCGGTTCGCACCCCGGACACCGTCATCCGGCCGAAGCGATTCGACGGTTCGGGGAACCAGAGGTTCCCGTCCGGTCCTGTAACGATCTCGCCCGGCGCGAACGGCAAGGGATAGTCGGTGATCGACCCATCCGGCGAGATCGAGCTGATCGTGTTCAGCGTGGTGAACCACACGTTCCCATCCGGACCGCCGGTGATGCTCAACGGGAAGGTTGACGCTGGCAGGGCGTACGTGGTCACCGCCCCGGACGGCGTCATCTTCCCGATCAGATGGTTGCCGGTGAACCACATGTTCCCGTCCGGACCGGCGGCGAGTCCCCCGGGGCACGAGCCTCCCAGGGCAGGGATCCCCGTGTCATAGGCCGTCGTCGTGCCGTCCGGGTCGACCTTCCACATCCGATCCTCTTCCACACTGAGGAACCACATGGCGCCGCTTGGACCAAGCGCGACGGAGCAGGGGGCCTGGGCGTTCCCGAGGTCGAGGTGATAGTTGGTCAGTGTCCCGGGCGGTGTGATCCGATGGGCCTCGTACTGGCAGCCCCAGTCGGTGAACCACACGTTGCCGTCGAGGTCGGTCGCGATGTCGTACAGTCCACAGCCTGGATTGATGCCCGTCGGGACGTATGTGACCTGGCCGATCGGATCGGCAGCCATGCTGATCCCGACCCCGATGATCACCGCGCCGACGAGGCCGAGGAGCACGGCCATGGCCGTTCGGGCTCGTCTCGAGGTTGGCGTCGTGTCTCCTGCGGCGTCTCACCTGCGCCTGCTCTCCTCGCGACGACGTCTGCACGACCGAGACCCTCCCTCTCGCTCCCTAGACTCCCCGACGTGCCCAGAGGATATTCGATTCCGTCTGTAGCACGTCCCGTGAGGTCGCACATGAAGGTGCCTGTGAGACTCAGGCACGCACGACGCTGACCGTCGATCAGGCCGGGCGCCTCAGGCGCCGGTTATCAGGCTCTCCAGCTCGGATCGGGCGGGGTCGACGAGGGCGTGTATGGCCGCGGTGTTCACGTCTCCGACCAAGATCTCACCCACCTCGTCGTTGACCGACTTGAAGATCCCCAGCTCGACCATCCGTGCGCACTGGCGGTGATTGTCATCGGTCGGGGTCAGGTAATGGACCGATGCGGCTCGGTAGCGGTGGATCAGGAAGAGGTGCAGCAGGGTCATCAGGCGCTTCCGTCGCAGCGCCGGGTCGAACGTGTTCTGGTCGCGCACCGACAGGATCGAGCGGCCACGTCGATCGGCGATGGTGGCGAAGACGACGTTGGCGATCTTCTGCTCCGACTGGTCCAGGACGCTCAACTCGAGCACTTCCGAGCCAGCCGTACGCGGGCGCAACGACACGCGGAGCGACGTGGCCAGGCCCTGATGCTCGGCCCAGCGAGCGAGCCAGTCCGCCAGCAGCCTGGGCGGAACCTCGGTCTGGACCAGGTGCTGGGACTGGGTCGAGCCGCGTCCCATGGCCTTCGTGGTTGCGGTTTGGCCCGAGGCGGCCAGCAGCGCCGCATCGGCACGCGGCCCGCCGACCAGCGTCTGCGGCGTTCGGTATGGCGACTCGAGCAGCCGGAGCCTGCGCTGCAGCCGCGCGAGGGCCACCATCCCGTCCTCCGTCAGCGCGGTGGCGAACTCCTCGGCCGCCAGCCCGTCGACCTGGTGGCCGCCGTAGGTGATGAAGTTGAACACGTATCCCAGCTTCCCCAGTTCGACCGGGAAGAGGCGCATCTCCTCGTCAGTCATGCCTGTCGTATCCCAATTGAACGAGGGCGACAGGTTGTACGCCAACATCTGGTCTGGATGGACGGCGTGGATTGCCTCGGCGAACTGGCGCGCATCTCCCAGGTCAGCGGTCTTCGTCTCCATCCACAGCAGGTCGGCGAATGGGGCTGCCGCCAGCGACTTCGCGATCGCGTACGGGATGCCGCCCTCGACCTGGTAGTAGCCTTCGGGTGTCCGAGCCAGCTCAGGGTCCCAGCTGACCTGGAGCCCCAGCTCGGCGGCCCTTGCTCGGGCGGCGCTCCATGACGCGGGACCGGCGAAGGCGAGCCACTCGTCGACGCTCATCTCGAGCTGGACGTCCTCCTCGGCCCGGAAGGTGATCAGATCCGCGACCGCCTGGCCCAGGGTCTTCAGGCCGGCCCGGGCCTGCCAGGTCTCCACGAACCGATCGGCAACCAGGTCGAGGGTCTGCTCCGGGGTGGAGCTCGCACCAGACAATTGAGCTCGCGCCGCTCGATCGATGACCTTGGTCAGCCCGACCTCATCGAGCCAGGCATCGGCCGCCGCGAACTCCGCCTCTGGTATGGCGTACAGCAGGTGCCCGTGGATGTCGGTCAGCCCTGCGCGGTTCAGCCGGCGCATCACCGCCAGGTAGGCCACCCGGTAGGCCGGCACGTCGGCGCTGGTGACTCCCAGGATGAAGGGCTGATCGCGCTCATCCGAGGAACCGTCGAGCAGGTTTGCGGCCTCGGCATCGGTCCGGGCCACGATGATGCCAGCGACGCCCATCACGTCGAGCTGGAAGCGCGCGGCGTTGAGGCGCTTGATCTGCTCGTCGCTGGGGACCAGGACCTTGCCGCCCTGGTGGCCACACTTCTTGGCGCCCGGCTTCTGGTCCTCGATATGGTATCCGGGCACGCCGGCCTCCACGAACCGACGGATGAGGTTGCGGACGTGCGCGTCGCCGCCGTGGCCGGTGTCGGCGTCGGCGATGATCCACGGTTGGAAGTCGATCTCCGGAGTCGCGGCACGCTGTGCATCGGTCATGCGAGAACGGGCGAAGCGTTGATTGCGGTCGGCTGTGAGGAGTGCCCGGACCAGGCCCGCAGCCTCGTTGGGCACCTGGCCGAGGGGATAGCTCGCCAAATCAGGGCCGGGGTCCTCGTCCATCGACCCCTTGGCCGATGTGGCCCAGCCACCGAGGTAGATGGCCTCGATCCCTGCACGTTTCATGGAGACCGCCTGGCCGGGCGAATAGGGTCCGTAGGTCGTGATGCACCTGCGTTGAACGAACAGCTCTCGCAGCCGGGCGTACAAGCCATCCGCCGCGTTGCTCGCGACCGGATGGGTGGTGTCGATCGTGCCGCGCTGCTCGACGACCTGGCGCGGCGAATACAAGCGGGTGGTGCGCGCGAAGCGCTCGCCCTCCATCCAACGGCGGGTGGCCTCGCCCTCGTCCTCCAGCGTCCTGGCGGTTGCGCTCGTGGCGCGCGGGGCGCTCGCCGGGGAAACGACCATCGAGGCGCCGTGCCTACTCGTTTTCGTGATCGCGGTTGCAGAGATCCGGGCAGATGCACTCGGCCACGTCAGCCACCGTGGGGCGCGGGGGCTCCTCGGGGAGCTCGCGACCCCACCGCAGCCACAAGTTGGCCCACTCGGCCCGACGGCCCGGCGAGCGTGTCTTGGGAAGCGTGATGGTTGTCATTGCCCCACCTTGGCGGATGCTATAGTATCGGTCAAGACGATTCTTTCGATGCACAGTATCAGGATGACCGATACAACAGTTCCACAGCTCGGACAGATCCAGGCCTTCGCAGAGGTGGCTCGCCACGGCACGGTCAGCCGCGCGGCGGAGGCCCTCTTCGTGAGCCAACCGGCGCTCACCGCCCGTATCCAGGGGCTGGAGCGCACCCTCGGCGGTGAGCTCTTCATTCGCGGCCGCCATGGCAGCCGCCTGACCGAGGCCGGGACTGCCTTCCTGCCGTACGTCGAACGGGCACTTGCCACGCTGCAGCGCGGGCGCGAAGCAGTGGCCGAGGTTACCAGCGGAAGCGGGGGGCGACTGACCATCGGGGCGGCGCCGGCGGTGAGCACCTACGTGCTGCCGAGCATGCTGCATCGGTTCCAGTCGGACCATCCAGGCGTGCGCCTGTCGGTGCGGAGCGGCCACTCGGAGGACGTGCTCGAGATGGTGCTGCGCGAGGAGGTCGAGGTCGGCCTCATGCGGCCCATCCACCACGCCGAGGTGATCTCGTCGCTTCTCTACGAGGACGAGCTCGTACTGGTCGTGCATCACGGGCATCCGTTCGCATCGAGCGGTCGGATCCGGATGGAGCGGATGGCAAGCGAATACCTCATCCTGTTCGACCGCACCAGTTCGTACCACGAGCTGACGAGCGCCGTGTTTCGGCAGGCAGGGATCGCGCCGCGCGGCTATCTGGAGGTTGACAACATTGACGCCGCCAAGCGGATGGTCGAGCAGCGGCTGGGGATTGCCCTCTTGCCGCGCACGTCGATTCAGGCGGAGATCGGGACCGGTCGACTCTTCCCGGTCGAGATCACCGACATGGTGCCGCTGAGGCGGCAGATCGTGGTGGCGCGACGGCGCAACGGCGGCGAGATGAGCCCGGCGGCTGCGGCGTTCCTGCGTGGTCTTGACGGGCTGCGGCCGAACGAGGAGGTGTCACACCACTTCCTCGCGTGAGTGGAGTCACCGGACGGAGGTAGCGCGGGGCGTCATCCATCGACCTGGCCGTTTGGGCCGGCGTCCCGACGAAGGTCATCCTTGTCGTGGCGGCGCCAGGCCCGGCTCCACGTGGGACACCTCACCCGGGCTCGACGTTGCCCGTGCTGCCGTCGACCATGACCTGCATTCCATTTCGCAGGCGGACGGTGGCGTCGCCACAGCCGACGATCGCGGGGATGCCGTACTCGCGCGCAATGATCGACGCATGCGACGCCATACTCCCGACGTCGGTGACGACGGCAGCGGCACGGGTGAAGAGCGGCGTCCACGCCGGGGCCGTGATCGGCGCCACCAGGATCTCCCCGGGCTGGAGCTCGCCGAATTCGTGCGGGCCTCGAATCACGCGGACCGGGCCTGTGGCCCGACCAGCCGATGCCGGCGTGCCCGATACGAGCGCGGTGTCCGACGGAACGGCGCCCGCGAACCCCGGCAGCGGCTCCCACACCGCCCGCACCGTCCGGCTCATCCGCCCGACGATGAGGGGGGCCACCAGCTTCGCCTGCTCGTCCCGGGTCGCGCGGCGGGCAGCCACGTCGACTGGCGCCACGCGCCCTTGACCGATCCCGGCGAGTGCTTCGGCACGGGTCAAGAAGAAGACTTCGTCAGGCGCCTGGATCATCCCGCCGGCGGCCAGCGATTCCCCGATGCGCAGCACCGCGCGCCGCATGACCGGCCAGGCGATGGTCAGGTCGGGCACCTGCTCCTCGCGCACTGCTGCGAGGTGCTGGGTGTCTGCGAGCAGGCGACGGAAGGCGCGGAGGCGGCGCGGTTTCGCGGCCAGGATCCGAAACGCCGCGTCCTCGGCCCGCTGCCGTGCCTCGGCCACCTGGGTGTACCGACTTGCGGGTCGTTCGGGGATCGGAGCGGGTTCGTACCACCAATCGAGCGACACGACGGCATGCCGTCCCGACTCGGCGGGCAGCTTGAAGCCCGCCACCAGCGGGAGGTGGCTGCCGCCCAGTGAACCGGCAAGGTGCCGACGATAGAAGCGCGCCAGGTTGATCTCGATCTTGAACGCACCACCCGCCAAGGCGGCGATCGAGGTGAAGTACTCGCCGGCAAGGGCTGCCAGCTCGTCGATGAGACCCGGAAGCTCCGCGATCGGCACGGTGTCGACGCGAGCTTCCGCAGACGCCACCGCCGCCCGGTAGCGCGGCAGCAGGTCGTCGCGCCACGCCCGCTCGAGGATCGGGACGCTGTGGCGCACCGTCGGGGGAAACAGCGCGGCGACGGTGCGTGGAGAGCGGATCAGACGCCGCAACATGCGCGGCGCGTTGCGAATGAAGACGGCGACCGACATCCAGTTGAGCGAGTAGTAGTACCAGCCGTTGACCACGACGTGGTAGGGCCGCGGATCGCGCTCTCCCAGCAGCTCGTCGAGAAGAGCGTGCATGCGGTCCTCCATGGCGGTCAGCAGCCAGGACTCGAAGAGCGGCGTCACTGGGTCCGAGATCCACTCGCCGAACCGGAAGGCACGCGTGTAGGCGCCGGGCACCGGCGGGTCCCAGGAGACATCGGGCGGCAGTGCCGTCATCGGTCGTGCCTGGACGATCCAGAGCGCGCCGTCAGCATCGATCGCCCACTCGATGTCCTGTGGGACTCCGCGGGCATCGGCGATGCGCCGGGCTTCCGTGGCCACCCGGGTTGCCTGGCGAGCATCGATGGCCCGTTCCGGACGGCGTCGTGAGGTAACAGCGTTGTCGCGGATGATCCATTCGTCGCCCAGGGCCGCCCCGGATACCAGTCGCTCACCGGTCCCTCGCACCGCGGTCACCACGCACGTTCGCCGATCTCCGTCAATCGGATCGGCGGTGAGCGCGACGCCGGCCGCGGCCGGCTGCACCATGCGCTGGATGATGACCGCCATCCGCCGGTTGAGCGCCGGCCCATACTCCGATGCGCGCGCGGAGCCCGCGCTGGCCAGGACGCGGTCGATGGCTGCCTCGAGCCCTTCGGCGGGCACGTCGAGGATCGTCTCGTACATGCCGGCGTAGGAGCGCTCCTTGCCGTCCTCGGCGACGCCGCTCGAGCGCACCGCGAACCGACCCCCGCCCAGAGCGCTGGCGACCTGCGGCAGGAGCGACCGGCGCTCGTCGGCCGTCATCCGGGTGGCGCCGGCGGTGAGAACCACCCCGTCAGGGACGCGGACACCCTCTGCAAGCAGGTCCCCGAGGCCACCTGCCTTTCCTCCGACCTCGCCGACATCGGCCATGCGCACCTCGCTGAGCCTTCGGACCGCGGGCGAGGTCATCGTTCGTTCCCTGCGCCGGCGGCCACGGCCGCGTGGATCACGAATTCGATGTCGTCGGCCGCCTCCTCGACCGATGAGCCAAGGTGATCGCGCCACAGGCGCAGGGCCGACGAGGAGATGAGGATGGTGAGGATGCGCGCGATCCGGGCCCGATCTGGCCGGGCAAGGTTCGGGGCGATCGCATCGGCCAGGCGGCGATTGATCTCGAGCCGCGCGGGCATGCCCATGCGCCGTGCTTCCGCTGCCGCCGGGCTTGCCATCGCCGCACGGGCGAGATCGTCAGCGGAGTCGAGGCCCTCGAACATCGCACGCACCCCGTCCCGAAGCTCGTCGAGCGTTCGTGGCAGGGCGAACTCGCCTGGGGCGGCGCGGCTTGCAGCATGGAGATACACCGCGGCCAGGAGAGCCTGCTTCGTTCCGCAGTGGCGGTAGATGGTCGGGATCGACACACCCGCCTCGCGCGCGACCACTGGAATCGACACGCTCGCGACGCCGCGAGCCATAACCCGCAAGGTCGCCTCGAGAATCCGGACGCGTGTTTCGTCGGCCTGCTTCGCGCGCAGCTGGTTGTACGCACGCATCGTGCCGGCAGTGGCTTCGGCCATGAATCTCCAGTCCCGAGCTCGGTGCATGATCGCGGCGGTCGCGGCGGTCGCGGCGCTCATCGGGCACCCCGTACCGTGGGTAGCCACGATACGATTCAAATCATGACTATAGGGTCCGTGTCAACGGTCAGGGCGCGGTCCAATGAAGGGCCTGGTGCGACGGCATCCTCGTCGTCGCCGACCTCAGGGGCTCTGCGGAGCGGGTCGAGCGGACGGGCACGCTTCGGGATCGAATGCACCAGCGCACTGTCGTAGGATGCAGGCATGCCCTCCAAGCGCCGCGTCGGCATCCTCACCGCCGGCGGCGACAGCCCCGGCCTCAACGCCGCCATCCGCGGGTTCGGAAAAGCGGCGATCAGCGTCTACGGGATGGAGGTCATCGGGTACCGCGACGGCTTCCGGGGGATCGCGGAGAATCGGACGGTTCGCCTCAACAAGAGCGCCCTGTCCGGGATCCTGACCGTGGGCGGCACGATCCTGGGGACCAGCCGCGACAAGCCGCACAAGATGCCCATGGACGGCAAGGTCCGCGACATGACCGATGTGATCGTGGCCAACTACCGCAAGGCGAACCTTGTCGCGCTCGTCTGCCTGGGCGGAGACGGCACCGCCAAGAACGCTCTTCGACTCGCGAAGGCCGGGCTGAACGTGATCACCCTGCCCAAGACCATCGACAACGACCTCGCGGGCACCGATACGACGTTCGGCTTCGCGACCGCGCTCGAGGTGGCCACGGACGCCATCGATCGCCTGCACAGCACCGCCCACAGCCACCACCGCATCATCGTCGCCGAGCTGATGGGACATCGGGCCGGTTGGCTCACCCTGGGCGCGGGCCTGGCGGGCGGCGCCGACGTCATCCTCATCCCCGAGATCCCCTACCAGGTGCCGGCGATCGTGTCGGCCATCAAGCGCCGGGTTCGGCAGGGCACGAACTTCAGCATCGTTGCGGTGGCCGAGGGCGCCCGCAGCGAGTCAGACGCGCAGGCCCTGGCGACGGCCCAGGCTCGGGTCCAGGGAGCCGTGGACTCCACCGCGCGGGACGCGGCGAAGGCCGAGGTTGCCCTGCTGGAGACCCAGCACCTGGGCAACACGCTCCGGCTCGCCCACCAGATCGAGCAGCTGACGGGGCTCGAATCGCGGGTCTCGATCCTGGGCTACATCCAGCGTGGCGGCACCCCGTCGCCCATCGACCGCCTGCTCGCCACCCGGCTCGGCAGCGCCGCGGCGGATCTCGTGGAGGCGGGCACCTTCGGGGTCATGGTCGCGGCACGCGGGGACGGCACGGAGCCCGTTCCGCTCGATGAGGTGGCCGGCCACCGCAAGCGCGTGCCCGTCGACCACCCCTGGGTCCTGGCGGCGCGCCACGTGGGGACCTGCCTGGGCGACTGACGCCCGATTCGCACGCAGAACCGCAATGGCGTCGTCCCGCCCTTGGGCAGGGCTGAACGCGGCCCAGTCACGACGATACGCAAGGAGATCGGCCCGGAACAGCGTTGACACCTCGGTCGCCGCGGCCGAGTCGTCCGCTCGGATGCCCTGGAGCGTCACGCCATCGGACCTGGCGAACTGGTCGATGACCCCGCGGTGCTCCGGGTCGAAGCCGCCGCGGAACCCCGCCCGCCCGGCCCCCACCAGCAGCGTCACGCGAACAGGGAGCTCCCCGTCCTCCGCCGCGCGCGCGATTGCCTGACCGTTCGGTGACCCGGCCGGACGGATGATGCGCTCCTGGCCGGGGCACGAACACGCCCTTGGGCCGGCCGTCCAGAGCCGCTGACCAGCCCGTCGCTTGCAGGTTCCGCTCTTCCTCTGCGAGCCTCAGCCATCGATGCGAAAGACGGGGTAGGTCCCGGCGATCGGCTCGAACTCCTCGATGGGGGCCGGCGGATCGACCGGGATGTGCGGGCGCGCCCCAATCGCCCGGGCCACGTACGCCTCGATCACCGGAGCGCGCTTGCTCACCGCTGGCTTGCCTACAAAGACCGGTCCTGCGCCGTGTTGTGGAGTTTGGGTCGCGGCGAACCCCGGGAAGAAGACCGCTCCCTTGAGCGAGAGGGGATCTTTAGTGACAATGGTCAGGACCGCTCTATCGGGCCGCGAGCTAGGGAGGCGCATACGACGGTGCCGACACCCCTGAACGAACCGCTCGTGCCCCATGAGGCGACATTCCCGGCCGCCATGAACCGGCTCGTAGTGCTGGGAGCAACCGCGTGGGCGCTGTCGATCGCCTTCTTTATCATCCAGGTCCTCGCCCAGGCGGCATCCAACGTGGGTCCGGTGGGGATCACCGAGCGGATCGCCGACTACCCGGCGCTCGCGATGATCGTGGTCGTTGGAGCCTACCTGCTGGTCGCCGCCGCGCGGAGCCGCCGGCTCCCAATCGGCCACGCTTAACCAGACGGGGCTGAGTACCTCTCGACGAGATGGGCACGCCCGGCAGGTAGTTCATAAGGGTCGGGCCAGAAGTCGTCTATACGAGCGATGAGACCTGCCTCGTTGAACTCGAAGAAGCACAACCCGGGCTGTTGTCCTTCGGGCCCTGTGAATTCGATCCAACTCGCGGCGTGGGTACCTTCGCTGATGATTCGCTCCACTTCGAGATGCCACGGCCCCGGAAAGCCCTCAACGTTGAACCGAACATAAGCGGCCCGGCCGCGCACGCGTTCGTGTGTCTGGGGTCCCTGATAGACCACGTCGGCGGCGAGCAGCTTGCCAAATGCGTCCCAGTCCCGCGCTTCCGCTGCGGCCCAGTACGCCTCGACGGCTGCGTGTACGTTGGTCATATTGAGCCTCCCGCGTTATCTCACGTGCCGGTCGGCCCGAGCATCGGGCGAGTGGTCCGGGAGCATCCGGTCCAGCGCGTTTCCACCGTTGGTTCCAGCGTGAAGCGCCAGCGCGTTGCGCCGCACTCACTCTGTTGGCCTAGGCATGGCCGAGCATGCATCGCCTGTGGCGGCGCCTGTCGGCATGCGCTGGCTGAATCGAATTCACGGTTGGTCCTCGCAACCCGTGGCGGCGCTCGGGCCGTTCTACCCTCATCGCCTCGAATCGTCCGACTGGAGGTGCGGGTAGCCGTAGTCGCGCGCTGGCAGGTGGTTCCGCTTGATCGAGCGCGGGCTCGCGAACCGGATCAGGTTCCAGACCGTGCCGGCCTTGTCGTTCGTTCCCGACGCGCGGGCTCCACCGAACGGCTGCTGGCCGACGACGGACCCGGTCGGCTTGTCGTTGAAGTAGAGGTTCCCGGCGGTGTAGCGCAGCGCCGCGTTCGCCTCCTCGGCCGCCACCGAGTCTTGCGAGAAGATGGCGCCGGTCAGGCCGTAGGCCGTCGACTCATCGACGAGCTTGTGGACATTGGCCCATTCGCGGTCCTCGTACACGTAGGCGGTCAGGATCGGGGCGAAGAACTCATCGGTCATGAAGCGCGAGTGCGGGTTGTCCACGTGCAGGACGGTGGGGTCTACGAACCAGCCGGTCGAGCCGTCGGTCTCGCCGCCGACGAGGACCGCACCCTGCGAGCGCGCCTCCGCGAGGGTGGCGCGATGCTTCGCGTGCTGGCGCCCGTTGATCACCGCGCCGACGAACGTCTCGGGCAGGGTCGGATCACCAACGACGACCGACTCGGTGAGCGCCACGAGGCGCTCCTTGAGCGCCGGCCACAGGCTGCGCGGCGCATACAGGCGGGAGGCGGCCGAGCACTTCTGGCCCTGATACTCGTACGCGCCCCGGATGCAGGCCGCAGCGAGGGCATCCACGTCGGCGGTCGGGTGGGCGAGGACGAAGTTCTTCCCGCCCGTCTCGCCGACGACACGCGGATAGTTGCGGTAGCGCTCGATGTTCGCACCGACCGTTCGCCAGATGCCCTGGAACGTCGTGGTCGAGCCAGTGAAGTGGACGGCCGCGAGGTCACGGTGCTCGAGAGGGATCGAGCCGATCTCCGATCCCTCGCCGTGGACGACGTTGATGACGCCATCGGGCAGGCCGGCCTCGCGCAGCAGCTCCATCGAGAGGTGCGCAACCAGGGATGCATCGGACGCCGGCTTCCAGACGACGACGTTCCCGAGGATCGCCGGCGCAAACGCCAGGTTGTTCATGCACGTGAAGTTGAACGGGCTCACGGCATAGACGAACCCTTCGAGCGGACGGTACTCGGCCTGGTTCCAGACGCCGGGCGACGACCCGGGCTGTACGCCGTACATCGCGAGCATGTTCGCGACATTCGCCCGGAGGAAGTCGATCGTCTCGCACGCCGCGTCGATATCTGCCTGGTAGGTCGTCTTCGAGAGCTCGAGCATCGTGGCGGCGTTCAACCGGTCGCGCCAGGGACCGAACTCGAGCATGTCGGCCGCCCGCAGGAACGGAGCGGCGCGCTCCTCCCACGGCAGCGTCCCCCACCAGCGGGCCGTCGCCAGCGCCGCGTCGATCGCGGCCCCGACCTCCGCCGGACCGCCGTGGTGGACCTGCCCGATCTGCGTGTGGTGGTCATGGGGCACGGTCACGGGCCTGGTCTGCCCGGTGCGAACCTCGCGTCCGGCGATGACGCACGGGACGTCGAAGCCGGCGGCGCGAGCCACGTCGAGCGCAGCCGCGGTCTTCTCGCGCTCGGGGGACCCGGCAGCAAACTGTCGAGGGGCGGTCGGCCCGACATCAAACAATCCGGTCCGGCCGGCGGGGACGGTCATCTGGCGACTCCGTTACAGCACTCCGACTCGCCCAGTCTCCGGCGCACGTGAGCGTCCGACGGTAATCTTGGCACGGAAGTTCACCTTCCGATTTCCTGCCATTGTAGAAGTCGCGGACGCGTCTCCGTTCCAAGCCTGGCCGCGGCGCAAGGAGGATGGTGTTGGACACAGTGAGAGTCCTGGCGGCGGTCGAGCGCCTCTCCCTCCCCTTTCGCCCAGCCTGGATAGGGATCGCCTTCTGATGGGCGAGACGCGGATCGATCTCAAGGTGGCCGATGGCGTCGCATGGATCACGCTGGACGGACCTGCGCGGCGCAACGCGCTTGACCGGGCGGCGGTCGCCGAGCTCATCGCCGCGTGCGACGCGATCGACGCTGACGCGACCGTCGGGGTCGCCGTCGTGACCGGTGCCGGCTCGGCCTTCTGCTCGGGTGGTGACACCTCGGCCCTCGAGCGGATCCGCACGGTGCCGCTGGAGGTGCGCAAGGAGGAGCTTGGGGCGCTCTACGCGGGCTTCCGACGATTTGGCGCGCTCGCTGTCCCGACCGTCGCCGCGATCAATGGGCCGGCCGTCGGCGCAGGCCTGAACCTTGCGCTAGCCGCCGATCTGCGGATGATGACGACCAAGGCTTTCCTGGTTTCGGGCTTCTCAAAGGTGGCGATCCACCCTGGCGGTGGCCACCTCCACCTCCTCGCGCGTGCCGCCGGCGCGTCGGCCGCCGCAGCAATGGGCCTCTTCGCACAGCCGATGTCGGCGGCGCAGGCGGTGGCCTGCGGGGTCGCCTGGGCAGCCGTCGAGCCGGCCGAGCTGCGTTCGAGGGTCGCGGGCATGATCGGCCATCTCGCGGCAGACCCGGAGCTGGCGCGCGCCCTCGCGGCCGATCTGCTCCGTACTGTCCTGGATACGGACGCGTGGGACCGCGCCGTGGAGTTCGAGCGCGAGCGGCAGGCATGGTCGTTCGGGCGACCGAAGTAGGAGGCATGATGTACCCCCTGTTGGGAAGCGACCCGCGGATGGCAGCGTGGATCGAGCGTGCAACGCGAGAGCTCGGAGAACTCGCCGCTCGCCGACGTGCCGAGCTCGATGCTGCGAACCGTTCCGCGGAGTTTCCGCGCGCGATCTACGAGGAGCTCGGGCGCCTCGGGTACCTCGGCCCGCTCGTTCCACGGGAGTACGGCGGGTTGGGCGGCGGCGTCGCGGAGTACGTCGTCATTGCCGAGGAGATCGGACGCCACGGACTCGTCTCGGGGCAGGTTGCCGTACAGGGCCAGCGCTGGCTCCTCGACTGGGGAACGGACCAGCAGAAGGCGCGCTGGTTGCGGGGGATCGCGACCGGGAGCGCCGTCTTCTCGGAGTCGATCAGCGAGAAGGGCGCGGGTTCGTCCTTCAAGCTGATGGCGTCGCGGGCAGCTCGCGACGGCGACGACTGGATCCTTGCCGGTGCGAAGACGCACGTGAACATGGGCGCCGACTCCGACGTAACGCTCTTCTACGCCCTCGCGCCCGAAGGGCTGACGAGCTTCCTCGTCGACATGAGCCTGCCCGGCATCTCGACCACGGTCACCAACCCCGTCGGACTCCGCCTCATCCGCACCGCCGACGTCGTCTTCGACGGGGTCCGCGTCCCAGATTCAGCCCGCCTGGGCCCCGCCGGCGAGGGCCTCAAGACCTTCCTCTCGACCTTCAACGTCAGCCGGCTTGGTAATGCGTCCGAGCTGATCGGGCTCGGACGTCGGGCTCTCGAGCTCGGCGTGCGCTACGCGGGCGAGCGCCAGGTCGGCGAGAACGTCGTCACCGACTTCCAGGGGATCCAGTGGCTCATCGCGGACGCCTGGACCGCGCTCCAGGCAGCGTCACTCGCGCGCGATCACGCGGTCCAGGCACACGACCGCGGCGACGACATCGCGCTCGCGACGAGCGCTGCGAAGCAGCTCGCGATCACCGCGGCCGAGCTTGCCTCGAGCACCTCGTACAGCCTGGTCGGGGGCCACGGGCTGTACTTCGACGAGCCGTACACGGACATCGCGAACGAGATCCGGGTCCTCAAGGTGGCCGGCGGCTCGAGCGAGATCCTGCGCAATTACATCGCCCGGCGGATCCTCAAGGACCCCGCGCACGAGGGCCTCGCGTGACAGCCGGACCCTGGAACCTCGCGCGTACCGTCGTCGCCCAGGCCACCGCGCGGCCCGACCTGCGCATCGGCACCGTCGACGACCAGCTGGGACTCGCGGAGGCGGTCGGCCTGGCGGCCGCTCGCGCCCGGGCGCTCCTCGACGGCGGGCTGCAGCCGGGTCGGCCGGTCGCCCTCGTTGCGCCAACGAGCACCGACTACGTCGTCACCTGGCTGGCCTGCATCCTTGCCGGGCTCCCGGTCGCGCTCGTGAACCCGACCTACCCGGACGAGCTCGTCGAGCGGATGCTCGCGCCGCTCGCGCCGGACCGGGTCCTCAGGCGCGAGCAGATCGCGCTCGCCCGTCGTACCGGGTCCGCCGCGCCCGACGCTCTCCCGGGACTCGACGCCGACGCGCTCCTGCCGGTCTCATACATGCACACCTCGGGCACGACCGGCCTACCGAAGTTCTGCGCGCAGTCGCACGAGTACTTCCGCCGGCTCGGGGAGGCGATGGGCAACGCGCTTGAGCTGGGGCCGACCGACCGCGTCCTCGCGCCGCTCCCCCTCTTTCATATCAACCCGATGGGCTACGGCGTGATCACGTCGCTGCTTGCCGGCGCCGACGTCCTCAGCGTCCGGAAGTTCTCCGCGAGCGGCTTCTGGCCGACCGTCCTCGACGAACGGGTCACCGTCCTCGTCCTGCACGCGCCTCCGGTCGAAATCCTCAAGAGCGCGACCGGGCCGGCCGACGCTGGTGGTCACCAGGTGCGGACGATGTTCTACGCCGATGCCGAGTTCATGCGGATCTTCGAGGTTCCCCACGCCGTCTCCGGCTACGGATCGACGGAGGCGGGCGGGGTCAGCCATCTCGACCGCTGGTCCGCCAACGACGACGTCCCGCCGGACGCCGGCCGGCACGGCGGACCGGGTCGCGACGACATCGAGTGGCGGCTCGGCCCCGACGGCGCGATTCGCCTCCGAGAGCGGGAGCGCGGCGCCCTCTTCAGCGGGTACGTCACCGAGGACGGGCTCGACCCAGCACGTGACGCCGAAGGATGGTTCGAGACCGGTGACATCGGCCGCCTCGACAAGGACGGCTCCCTCGTCTTCGTCGAGCGACGCGCCGAGTCGATCCGCGTGAAGGGCGAGTTCGTCCCGATCCCCTTCGTGGAGCAACGGTTGGCCGGCATGCCGGGGGTCTCGGACCACGCGATCTGGAAGCGTCGTGGGCCGCTCGTCGACGACGAGGTCGTCCTCTTCGCCGTCGCCGATTCGCTCCCGCTCGACGAGCTGCGGGGCCGAATCGCGGAGCTCCCGCCGTTCATGCGCCCGGTCGCCGTCGCTCGGGTCGAGGCGCTGCCGCGCGATGCAGCGGCCGGAAAGGTTCAGCGCCGGCTCCTCGCCGCGGACCGCGTGCTCGAATGGATCGAGCTGTGACGACGCCGAGCGGGCCAGGCGTCCCGCGGGAACCCGCACAGACGGCAGCCCTCGTCGCTGGTCTTCCCGACTGGGCGGTGGGGATGACCGACCTGCACGTGCACGCATCGCCAAGCCTCCGGCCGCGCCACGGCACGGACCTCGAGATGGTCGCAGCCGAGCGCGCGGCCGGATTCGCCCTCGTGGTCCTCAAGGCCCACGAGGGCAGCACCGTCGAACGCGCCATGATCGCCGGACACGGAGTCTACGGCGGCGTCGTGCTGAACAGCCCGGTCGGCGGCGCGAATGCCGAGGCGGTCGAGGTCGCCGCGCGGCTCGGCGGCCGGGTCGTCTGGATGCCGACCGTATCGTCCCCTGCACACAAGGCCGCGAGCGCCGCGCCCGAGCTCTCGGTCCATCGAGGGTTCGAGCTCGGGACGGTCGGGCTCGTTGCCGATGACGGTCGGTTGCTCCCCGCGTGGTACAACGTCCTCGACACGATCTCCCGCCACGACCTCCTCCTGGCGAGCGGCCACCTGTCGGCCGATGAGACGGTCCTGCTCTTCACCGCGGCTCGGCGGCGCGGTGTCCAGCGGCTGCTGGTCAACCACCCGCTCATGGCGTTCCTCGGCTGGCATGACGAGGCCGCCCGGGCTCTCGAGCGGCTCGGCGCTCACCTCGAGCTCGGGATCCTTCCGGATCTGCTCGGCGATGCTGAGCACGCGAGCCTGAACCTGGTCGACCGCTACCCGCGCTCCCTGCTCGCCTTCGGGAGCGACCTCGGGCACGCCGACTACCCGGCTCCCGCGCAGGCTGTCGGTCCGTGGCTCGTCGAGCTCGAGCGCCGTGTCGGGGCCACGGTCGCCAGGGCCATCCTCACCGAACAGTCCCGGGCGCTCCTCGTGTCGTGACCACCATCGCGCTTCTTCCCGGTGACGGGATCGGGTCCGAGATCCTCGACGGACCGGTCGCCTGGCTGCGCCAGCTCGAGCGCGACGGGGCACCCGTGCGTCTGACAGGCCCATGGCCATACGGGAGCACCGGCTGGAGGGAGACGGGCTCGACCCTCCCGGCCGAGACGATCGCAGCGTGCCGTGAGGCGGACGTGATCCTCTCCGGGTCGGTGGGTGCGCATCCGGGGATCAGCCCGGCCGACTGCCCGAACCCGGAGGCGGCGCTCATCCGTCTGCGCCACCTCTTCGACCTGCGGGTCAGCGTTCGGACGGTGCTCGTGCCGGGAGCGGATGACGTGATCATCGTCCGGAACATCACCGGCGGCGCGTACGCGGGCCCCGACCAGCGAGTCGAGAGCGACGGCCTGCAGCCGGCGGTCGACCGGGTCGTCCTCGAGCCGGCCCGAGTCCGTGAGATCTTCGAGATTGCCGCGGAGCACGCTCGCGCCCACCCCGGCCGACGGGCGATCAGCGTCGACAAGGCAAGCGTCTTCGCCACCTCGCGGCTCTGGCGCCGGGTGGCCGCCGAGGCATCGGCAGCGTCCGGCGTCACCTTCACCAGCGTCAACGTCGATCGCGCTGCCTACGAGCTCGTACGCCACGAGGAGCTCCCGGGCGTGATCGTCACCGAGGGGATCTTCGGTGACATCCTCTCCGACATCGTCTGCGCCAGGGCCGGTTCGCCGGCGCTCTGCGGGTCGGCGACGATCAATCCCGACCATCCCCTCGGCAGCGGCGTGAGCGCGCTGTTCGAACCCGCCCACGGGACCTCTCCCCACCGCACGGGGACCCGGCGCTCGAACCCCGTCGGCGCGTGGCTGGCGCTGGCCGACCTCTTCGCCTGGTGCCCGGACCTGGCGGCACTCGGGCTCGCTGGGCGGATCCGCCGGGCAATCGAAGTCGCGTTCATGACGTCTCCACCCACGTACGACCTCGCCGCGCCGGGCGCGGCCACGGCGGACATGGACGAGTTCAACCAGCATGTGCTTGCATCATTCGCAGCGGAGGAGCCCCGTTGACCGGTCTCTTCAAGACACTCCATCACATCTGCCTCGTCGTGCGCGACATCGAGCGCTCAGTAGCCTGGTATGAGTCAATTGGGATCGGCCCTTGGCAGCCGTACCCACCCCTCACTGAGTACACGACGCTCGACGTCCCGAACCCGGATGCCTTCACGGCGACGCAGTACCGTTACGTCAACCTCGAGAACGTGCAGCTCCAGCTCTGCCAGCCCCCGGAGCTGGATTGTCCCCAGCGCCGCTTCCTCGACGAGCATGGAGAAGGCGTCTTCCACATCGGCTTCGAGCATCCTTGGGAGACGGCGGCCGCGACCGGGGCGGAGGTGGGGCTGGACGTCCTCATGCGCGGACGGCGCCCCAACGGGACCGGCTTCGTGTACTTCGACACGCTCGACGAAGCAGGGGTCATCCTAATGACGCGCCAGACCTAACACCTAGGGAACGAACCTCGTGCTGGCCGCGGCCGAGATCGAGGTTTACGGGCGGATGGCGCGCAGGGCGCCGCGGCTCACGTTGCGCGACTGGGACGTTGTGATGGCGGAGGTGCGAGCGGCCCAGGCAGCGGCGTCCTACTTCTGGTTCCTGTCGGGCGGGCCCGAGATGTTCGACCGCATTGACACCGCGCACACGCCGCCGGGCAATGTCCCACTCAAGTGGGGGCGCCCGACGATCGACCCGACCGCGATCGTGGAGGTGGCGCACGTAAGGGGTCAGTTTGGGGGTCAACCCGCCCTCTTGGGCACGCGAAAGGCCCGATTCTGAGCACGAATCGGGCCCTGAGGGGCTGATTGGTACCGCATACCGGATTCCTGGTGATTCGTCTCATACGTCTCAGCCACGTCTACCCAGTGCTACCAGGAGACACATGAGACGCATGAGACAGGATCCATAAGGGTTCAGATCCAGGTCCATGCAAGATGGAGGACCCGGCGTTCCGGGCCAAGCCACAGAATCGGCCGATCGCTGATCGCGGACCTCGCGAAAGGGGAGCCCGTAGACACCTTATCGGCCGCCCGCGGCGGCCAGCCAGGACTCTCTGCGGTGGCGCAGGAGAGGCTTCGAGGGGAGCTGCAGCTCCCCTCGACACAGGAGTCGATCCGGTACTGGGCTCGCCCAGCGCTCGCGTGGATCTGGGGCGCTGGTCCGCATCTTCGGGCCTAGTCGCGCGGCTTACGACCCACTATCGGCCGTTGATCGACACCGGGCAAGCACCCTTCTCCACGGCTGAGTTGCCGCGCCCAGCGGCGAAGCTGGTCCCGTACTCGTCGTTCGGGTACGGCCCGTCGTCCGGATTGAGGTCCTGGTAGGCGTCCTTGCCGGGCACCCACACGGACTTGAGGGACCCGACCTGGACGCAACCGCCATTCGGCAGCCAGACGAGGCCGCGGTTGTGAGCGGACGCCGCTGCCGGGAAGGCGAATGCAGCCACCATGGCAACTGCCGCGAGCAGAAGAGAAATCCGTCGTTTCATCGGAACTCCTTCGAGGAACTTGCTCTCGGCCGGTCGTTGGCCGACTGGCTTGGGTCGTCAAACCCGATCTCAGATGACGAGAACGCCTCGACGACGCGCAACGGCTGGAGGCCGGCATGCTTCGCCACCTGGGTGGCGTCACGAGCAGACGGAGCGTCGAATCTGTAGAAGCAGATCTCGTCTTCGGGAACGTGGATTGAGCCGTCGAAGGTGACGCGCGTCCCCGCTCGCATCATCCCCTCGGCGGCCGACCTGGCTCGCCGTTCCTGGACAAGGCGCTCGGCCGCAGCGTCTCTGGGCAGGAACGTCTCGACGATATAGGTCGGCATGCCGCAACCGTAGGCACGATCTGGCAGTCGACGAAACCTCAGGATGGTGGAAAGTTGCTCGGCGCTGCGGGCCCGGCCGCCGTTTCGGCGAGGCGGTGCGCAAGCTCGGTGCGAGATCGAATGCCGAGCTTTGCGTAGATGTGATGGAGGTGGCTGGCCACGGTCTGCTCCCCGAGGAACAGCGCGGCTGCGATCTCCCGGTTCGTGCGCCCCTCCGCCACCAGTCCCGCGACGCGCATCTCAGAGGGACTGAGGCCCTCCATGCGCGTTCGTCCACCGACTCGCGCCAGCTCGGCCCGAGCAATGGTGGTCCAGGTCGCGGCGCCGAGCGCCGTGAAGGTGGCGATGGCCTCCTCCAGTGCGGCGCGGGCAGAACGCTTCTGACGCGCGCGCCGCCGCACTCCACCCAGCGCGAGCAGCGACCGAGCCTGTCCGAAGGTGTCACCCACGGCCTCGAGGCGCGCCGCGGCCCGCTCCAGACCCGGGATCGCTTCGTCGACGGCTCCGTTGGCGGCGGCCAGCATGCCACGGCAGCGGACGACCTGTGCCAGCACGCGGTTACGGCCCAGCCGGACAGCGTCCGCCTCCCAGACGTCAACAAGCGCCGCAGCCTCACCGATCCTGCCGAGCTGGACGAGGGCTTCGACGTGGTCAGGAGTCCAGGCACGCATCTCCGGCGCGCGCCACCCAAGCGACCGCGCCTGGCGCTCCGCCTCACCGAGGTATGCGGCGGCTGTCGCCGAATCCCCGCGCGCCAGCGCGACGAGTCCTGGCACCGCCTTGAGTAGCGGCGGATGGAAGCCGATCTGCTCCTCGCAGAGCTTCAGGGCCCGCCCAGAAGCTTCCTCCGCAAGCTGCAGCTCGCCGCGGTGGACCGCGATCCACGCGATCGGGATGTAGTCCTGATTCCTGTCAATGCCGTACTGGCTGCTGACCTCGAGGGCGCGCGAAGCATAGTCGGCGGCCAGCGGCCATCGCTCGCCCCAGAACTCCACCCACGCCAGGTCCCACAGCACGTCAGCGCCGAACAGCTCGTCGCGATCCTGCCACGCTCGATAGAGCTCCTCGAGCCCGGCGCGGCGTACCTCGATGTTGTCGGTATCCATCATGGCGCCGCCACCGAGGATGCGCGCCTCGCGGAGCTGGAGCTCATCGCCCGTGGCTTTGGCGATTGTCTGCGCCCGAAGCGCGTACTCCGGCACCGCGACATCGCCAACCGCGCTTCCAAGCATGTGGAGGTTCACCAGCGCCTCGAGGCGGAGGCCGTCATCCCCGGCCCGATCGGCGAGAGCGAGGCCGATGCGAGTGGCCTCCAGGGCGGCTGGGAACCCGTTTCTGAATCGCTGCGCCACTCCAAGGCGAATGTGGATCAGTGCCTCGAGACGTTGGTCCGACGCCACGTTGCGCAATGCTTCCTCGAGTACGGGCACCGCGAGGTCGTCGTGCTCGAATGCGGCAAGCAGGAGAAGGCACTCGGCTCGGAGCGGTCCCAGCTCCGCCTCAGCCAGTAGGTCGGTCGCGATGGCTCGCGCTCGCGGCCACTCGCCGGCAGCGAGCTGCGCCTGCGCAGCCGTCAGTGCTCGTCGATGCCGCTGGTTCCTTTCCTCCGCGGGCGTGAGCCGCCATGCCTCCTCTGCGAGCTCAGAGGCAGCCGCCAACGATCCGCGATGCAGGGCCAATTGCGCCGCGGCGTCCAACTCGGCTGCGATTTGCGCATCTGCCGCGTCGGCGCTGAAGGCCAGATGGCGACCACGATCGACCGGATCTGCCAACGCGTGGGCAAGACGACGGTGCGCCGCGCGACGTGCGCGCGGCAAGCCTGTCTGGTAGACGACGGAGGCGAGCAGCGGGTGGGTGAATGAGATGAGCCCGTCGGAGATCTCGATCACGTGGGATGCGAGAGCCGAGTCGAGGTCCATCTCGTGGACGCCGAGCTCGGATAGCATCCGCCACGGCAGCCGGCCGTGGGCGGCGATCATGAGAAGCGCGCGCCGCGTTCGTGCGGTGAGGTTAGCCAGCCGCTCCTCCAGCAATCGTTCGAGTGTCGGCGGGACCACGAGCGGATCAACCCCGCCGCGCATGCTCCCCGAGGATTGAGCACGCACGAGCTCCAACGCGAAGAAGGGATTGCCGCCCGACACCGCATGCAGTCTCCGCAGCAGTGTGCGGCCAACCCCGACACCCATCCGCGCGCTGATGAGAGCCTGGATGGCGCCGACGCTCATCGGCCCCACCGCAATGCGATGGATCGCGGTCTCCTCAATCACCCCCTCGATCGCGATTGGCTTCGATCCGGAGCGGCGCGACGCGAGGAGCAGGATCGGCTGGTCAACCAGGCGACGCAGCGCGAAGCCCAGGACCGCCGCCGTCCAGCGGTCCACCCACTGTTCGTCGTCAATTGCTAAGAGGAGCCGCCCGTGGGCCGTCAGCAGCGACAGCACGGTCTGAGCCGCCACGCCCAAGGCCCGCAAATCGAGAGGTTCGGAGGCGCCATCGCGGAGAAGGGCGGATTCCAACGCTCGTCTCCGAGGAATCGACAAGCGCTCCAGGACGTGCGGCTGAACCTCCGCGAACAGATCCCCAAGCACGACGTGCGGAAGGGATGCTTCAGCCTCGCTGGGACGCGACATGAGGACGCGGATGGAACGTTCACGTGCCAACGCGACCCCTGCGAGCCAGATCGTCGACTTACCGATGCCCGCTTCGCCCTCGATGATCAGGGCTGTCGGCCCCTGGACCTGACCGTCGAGGAAGGCGCGCACGGCCGCCAGCTCGTCCGCGCGCCCAATCATCTCCGCCGCCATGCAGGCATCATCGGCTGGCTCCCTCGGCATGCGCAATACCCGAAGTGGTTGCCAGCGTTGAGGAGCCGTGATCATGTGGCTGGGAACGGGCTCGACGGGATCCGGGTATGTCCAGAAGCCGAGACCAGTCCGGCGGCCGCCTATTCGCCCGGGGCCTTGGCCATGTACGCGAGGTTCTGGATGACGCCCCGGCGGCCGCCGACCGTGCCGGCCTTTGCCGGGCTCATCGCTTCTTCCCCCCGAAGCCGGGGATGGCCGTCATTTGTTCCATCCATGACGCGGCTTGGCGCTCGTCGAGATCGTCCACGGATTCGAGGTCCACGCCCCGCGCGGACTTGCCCATCCCTATCGGCGAAACCGGCGGTATGGGCCTGAGTGCAGTGCCGTCTCCGAACGTGAGCTTGACGTGGCCGGCGAAGCCGCCGCACGAGAAGCACCAGCCGTCGCCGACGCCATAGAACACCATGCCCCACTTCACGGAGCGCTGCAGGCCGGGCAGCGTCTTGGCCGCCAGGGCATCGACGCGTTCGGCGACGGCGCGTTGCCGCTGCGGCAGGCTGCGGATGTGGGCAAAGACTGGCTCGTCGCCGCCCGCCGCCTTCGTGGAGCTTGCCCTGCCAGTCATGGCGGCCGGCAGCGTCGTGGCGATCTCGCCTTGCGCGGTCGCGCGCTTGGCGGGTTTGCGTGCCTTCGTCGTCACGACCTTGCTCATTTCCCAGCTCCATCGCGCTCTTCGCCGGTGGCGATGTCCCGAACAACGAGCTCCTGACGCTGCTCGCCGTTCGGGAAGGACAGGCGCTCGAACAGGACCTGAGCGCCATCCGGGGAGATCCGGGGTTCGATGTCGAACGCGGCTTGGTCTCCAAGCGGGCGAGGATTTGAGCCGTCGGCGTCCATTCGCCACAGGATGGTCCGGAAATTCGGGTCGGTGGCGGGCGTGGTCTGCCGGGAGTAGGCGATCCATGTACTGTCCGGGGACCACGCGGCCTCACCCGCGCCGTCCCCCGTTGTCAGCACTCTGACGTCCGTCCCATCGGCCGCCATCGTCGCGATCTGCCAGGTCCCGTCAGGCTGCAGCTGAGTGAACGCCAGGCGGGTGCCATCCGGCGACCACGCCGGATAGGTCGAATCGCCGGCTTTGAGCTCGACAAGGTCGCTGCCATCCGGATCGATCGCCCAGATCGACACCACAAGCCCATAGAACGAGTCATTGCGGACGACGCGACCAAAGGCGATCCGCCCATTCGGGTCGGGGACGCCGTCGCCGGGATGCGCGGAAGGGGCCGAGGACGCGATCGGAAGGGCGCTCGGCGGAGAGCTGGTGGTGGCTCCGCACCCGACTAGAACTGGTGCGAGGACGAGGATACGGGCGAGAGAGAATCGCACGCCGGAAGTGTATGGCCGGGGTCTCACCTGCACGCTACCGATCGCCGCCGGCCGTCGCAGCTCAAGAGCATTCGTGCGGCGCATGCCTGGCGGCCCCGCCGACGTCAAGTAGGCGACTCCGCAATCAGGGTACGAACTGCAGCGTAGCCACCAGACCCTCCGCCTGCGGCTGGATTGCCGGGCCGGGACTGAACGCGATCAGCATCTGGCCTCCCGAGAGGTTCACCACCAGCAGCTTGGTCGAGGCGCCCGAGAGTTGCAGAGGGCGGGCACGTGGCTGTTCACGTACCAGCTGGTGAAGGTGAATGGCCGATGGCTCATCAGCGGCGAGGACGGCGAGCCTGCCCCGGGGTCTGATCCGTAGGCGCTGGCACGCGGCTCATCCGCGACCCTGCACCTTCGCTCAGGACGTGGATGGACCCGATCCGCGCTTGGGGTCTCCCGCCGCGAGCGCGTCGTCGGGACGAGGCGGAGCAACGCGTCGCACCGGCGGTGAGGAGGATGCAGCCGGCTAACGAGTCAGTCAGCCCCCTCCAGGTCCGCGCTCGGGTTGGCCCGGCTGATCAACCCAAGCTGGTGCGCAGCCAGGCCGGCCTCTACGCGACTTGCGACACGAAGCTTTCCCAGGATGCGGGAGACGTGGGTCGCGACGGTCGCTTGCGAGATGAACAACGCGGGGCGGCGGCCCGATCCGAGCTCAGATCGGGCCGAAGTGACGAATTTGGTACCGCATACCGGATTCCTGGTTAAACGTCAGACGTATGAGTGGCGTCCGCTTGTGACAAGTGCGGCGTGCTAGTCTGGCCGACGTCTGGATGCGACAGGCACGCGTCCCGGCACTAGCCATTCAGCGAGAGGATGTGAGCCCAATGAGCGACTATCAATCCAGGGCGCGCGCCTCGTCCGCTGCAGGCAGCATCTCCATGAACGACTGCTAGCGCGCAGGGCACCCAATTCACACCGGGCGGACCGGGCGCGGGTCCCACCTCGAACCACTCATGAGAGAGCCATGTCCGCTTCAAGCCCGGCCGTTCGGCCATTCACCATCGCTGTCCGCGAAGAGGTCCTAACCGACCTGCGCGCGCGGCTGTCAAACACCCGGTTCACCACCGCCTCCACCGAGACGTTCTGGGGCGGTGGTGTCGACCCGTCCTGGCTGCGCGACCTCGTCGCCTACTGGCGCGATGGCTTCGATTGGCGCGCCGCCGAAGACCGGCTCAACGCCTTTCCCCAGTTCCTCGCCGCGATCGACGGTCGCGACGTGCATTTCGTCCACGTCCGAGGTGTGGTCCATGGCGATGCGAGGCCGATGCCGCTGGTGCTCAGCCACGGCTGGCCGAGCGCTTTCACCGAGATGCTGCGCGTCGTCGGCCCGCTGACGGACCCGGCCGCCCACGGGCTCGATCCGTCGATCGTCTTTGACGTGGTGGTGCCGTCACTGCCCGGCTACGCCTTCTCCGAGCCTCCCGCGGGATGGTTCACGCGCGAGGCCGTTGCCGAGACCTGGCACTCGCTGATGTCCGAGGTGCTCGGTTACCAGCGCTACGGCCTGTTCGGCGGTGACATCGGTGGTGGCGTATCGCACTGGGTGGCGGTGAACCACGCGGATAGCGTGATTGGGCTCCACACCAATCATCCACCCGGACCCGCCGCCTACGACCCCCCACCGACGTCCAGCGAGCAGGCCTACATCGATCATGTCAAGGCGTACGACGTGACCGATCAGGGCTACAGCGAGATCATGTGGTCGCGTCCCGACACCATCGCGGCCGCGCTGATCGACGCGCCGGCGGGGCTGGCCGCCTGGATCATCGACAAGCTGCGCGACTGGACCGGTGGTGGCGGCGAGCTCGAACCGGTCTGGGACGCCGACTCGCTGCTCACCCTGGTGACCCTCTACTGGGTGACCGGTTCGATCGGGACGTCGTTCAAGCCGTATTTCGATTACGACCATCAGCGGCAACGGCCGCCGATCAGCGTGCCATCCGCGGTGACCCTCTCCGCCGAGCCGGCCGACCGCGGACATCCGCGCAGTGACGCGGAGCGGGCCATGACCGGCCTGCGTCACTGGAGCGAGCCGGGGCGCGGCGGTCACTTCATCGCCTTCGAGCAACCCGAGCTGATAGTCGAGGAGCTGCGGACGTTCTTCGGCGGGCTGCGCTGAAGCGCCACCAGCAAGGAGTAGCTCATCGAGGAGCTTCCGGATGGCGACCCCTGACAGGCTATGCATGGATGGGCCGTGCCGAGGGGCCACCTCAGGCGCGCCCGAGCAGGTTGCTCGGCCAGCGGTTGGTTTGTTGGTACCGCATACCGGATTCCTGGTGATTCGTCTCATACGTCTCAGCCACGTCTACCCAGTGCTACCAGGAGACACATGAGACGCATGAGACAGGACCGATAAGGGTTCAGATACGGGTCCAGTACATCGATTGCAGCGTACCGGCAACGGCGGGAATCAACCGCAACGCGCCGCGATCCAGTCGCGGACGTAGGCTTCGCTCAACTCGCCGCTGGCGGCGGCGCGAATGACCCGGTCGGTCTCGTCCGGGTCGCCCGGCGCCGTCAGCCAGGTTCGGCCGTTGCGCTCGACGAACTCCACGGTGGCCAGGAAAGCGCAGCGCTTGTTGCCATCCGGTAGCGGGTGGTTCTTCACCAAGTGCCAGCAGAGGACGGCGACCTTGGTCGCGAAGTCGGGGTAGGCCTCAACACCGCCAAAGGCGGCCTGCGGCGCGGCCAGGGCCGACTCGGCCAGTCCGATCCGGTTGAAGTCTGCTATCGCTTCGGCGGGAAGCCCGAGCACGCGCTCGGCGATGAGGAGGTAGTCTGCCAGCTCAAGGTAGGCGGTCACCGCGCAAGGCGCTCAAGGATCTCCTTATTACGGTCGATGCTGGCCTCGAGCCGCCTCCGGAAGTCGGCATCGCGACGGCGCGCCTCGATGTGGGCCGTGATGGCCCGCCGAATCTCCTCATTGACCGACACCTCATCAACGCCGGCAATCGCCTCTAGCGTCTCGGCCTCTTCCGCCGTTAGGCGGAGCGTCCGCGCGCGAATCGTCATCGAAGGGGCTCCCTTGTGCGTTCCTGCGCACCACGATACCGCGATACCGCGGTTCGCACAAGAGGTCGAGTTGACTCGGGACACACCAACTTCGTATCCAACGCCGTTCCAGGGCCCACTCGAGCACGGCCGCCGAGGAGCGCCCAGCATGCCCTTTCGGTTGGCGCGGCATGCAGCGCCGCGACTCAGAAGGGCGGTGACGGCGGGACAGGCGGAGAGACATAGCCGTCGAGGAAGGTCCTGTCTCCCAGCGGTTGCGGCAAGGTCACGATGGCTGGCGTGCCTGGCCCCAGCGGACAGGTGATCACGCCGGTGCCCGTCAGCGGGCGCACGCCGATGGTGATGGTGACGGTGTCCGGGGCATATTCCACCACTGGCGCCGACATCCGTCCGGTGACTGGGCTCCCGCCGTTGCAGGCGACCTCCCAGACGAGGATGTGCAGCTCGGTGGTGGCGGCATTGGGTCCGGGGTAGTCGGGGTCGATGGCCCAATACGCCGGGCCGAAGTCCGTGGAGATTTGGACGTTGAGGTTGCATTGGCCGACCCCGGCTGGCAGGTACCCGCCGTCAGCCGTGACCAGCACGTACCACCAGGCGGGCGGCGGAGCATCGGAGCGGGCCAGGAAGAGCGCTCCGCGGGGGTCCTGCTGGACGAGAAGCCACCCCAGGCGGCTTAGGTCTTGCTCGAAGTCGAACATCGCGAATCCCTTCCGCAGGGCGTCGTACAGCGGGCCCGATTCGTTCTCGGCACCGGTCGGGTTGTCCAGCGCCGAGGCCGGGAACGTGCGGTCCGGGAAGCCGCAGGTCAGGCGGGCATCGGATGCCGCATCGAGGGCCGGGGGAAGCCGCTCGGGAGCCACCGGCCAGGTCGGCAGCGGTGCCATCGATTGAGTCGACGGCTGCCCGGCGATGCCGCAGGCGCTCAACGCCAGGCCCAGCACGACGATCGCCGCTCGCCCCCGCATGGCCGCAGCGTACGCCGCCGCCAGCGGGCGTGCTAGTGTCGAGCAATCGCCAGGGAGACGTGGGTGGTCCAGCGACCTGACGCGGACCGTGCTGCTGCGAGCGGCAGCAACGCCGGCAGCAACAGGGGCGGACACTGGCGGCCGCGCGATCGGCCTGATCGGCCCATCTGAGTTCGGTGACACCGCCGGCGGATGTGGGCGAAGGCTATGACGGTCCCTAGCAACACCGCGTACACCAGGCGGCATCGCCCGTGGCGTCGCGGAGGCCTGTGGCCCCGACCAGCGGTCGTGCTCCTCGAGTGGACGTACTGGAACGGACACGATAAGGGTTCAGATAAGGGACCCGATGAGGTGGTACCGCATACCGGATTCCTGGTGAATCGTCTCATGTGTCTCAGCCGCGTCTACGCAGTACTACCAAGAGACGCATGAGACGCATGAAACAGGACCCATAAGGGTTCAGATCAGGGACCAGCGCCGGTCCCGGTCACCCCGCGTCGAGCATCGACAGAAAGCTCGCCGGAGTGCGAACCGGGAAGCCATCGGCCAGGCCCAGCAGATGCCGGTCGCCCGAAACGAGCACGGCATCCTGGGCCGCGGCGAGGGCGAGGAGATAGGCGTCGCCGGGGTCAGGCGAGTCGATCGGCGGAGGACCACCGGGATCCGATGCCAGGGTGGCTGCCTCGGCGATCCACCCCACGAACGCTTCCCCCTCGCTCGCCGGTACCAGACGCCGGAGCTTCGGGTAGGTGACCGCTCGCCGCAATTCATCGAGCAGCGCGGGCGAGACGATCAGCTCGAAGGCACCCGCTTGCCAGGCGAGCAGCAGGCGGGCCGGGGTACCGGTCGGCGAGAGGATGGCCGAGATGAGGAGGTTCACGTCCAGGACGGCGCGCACCGCCGGCTACCGGCGCTGCCGGCGGACCGCGTGCTGGGCCTCCACGGCGAGCGTGGTGGCCTCCTCGTCGCTCAGCTGGTTGCGGATCCACAGCCGATCAAGCAGGTCGAGCCCCAGGTCCCGGCGCAGCGCCTCCTCGATGACCTGGCTGTCACCCTTGCCGCTCCGCGCGGCGCGGACCTTCACCGCGCGCAGGACCTCGGCCTCCACCGTCAGCGTGGTCCGGACTTTGGACATGACCACATTCTAGCATCATGATGCTGTGATGTCGTGGCGCCCACCGAGCTCGCTAGGCCGAGCGGCTGCTGGCCGCCGGGCTTGCGCATCTCAACCCCCTGTGGGCCGCGCGTCAGGCAGCCTGCTGCGGGATGGTGGCCCCGGGAACGCGCGAGGTCAAGATCCGTGTCGGAACAGACCGTGCCGACTAGTTGGCAGAAGCCTCGCCGTACCAGGCCACGCTGCCGTTGGTGGTGGACTGGACCAAGAGAACGCCACCGGGCATCACGGTCAGTTCTGATGCCTCGTTGGCGGGCGTCGGTCCCGACACCGTCAGCTGACTCCAGCGCAACCCGTCAGCCGAGACCCATGCGCCTCCAGGGATCCCCACAGCCACCATGCGCTGACCGTCGCTCGCGACCCACCCATTGGGGGAGCCGCCCACGCCCTCGCCCTCGCCCGTGGTCGGACCGAGCGGCGGGTACTTGGCGAGGTTCTGCCAGTGCCGGCCATCACTCGACTGCCACCAGATCGCGAACCCAGGCGCCCCAAAGACTCCCCCATGGGCGAGGAAGCCGGACCGTCCCGCCCACAGGCCGGTGGCACCCCATGTCGGGCCACTCGAGGCGAGCACGATGCTGGCCTGCTCCAGGTCCTGCGGAGCCTGCGTCCAGTGCAGTCCGTCGCTCGACCAGATCGCAGTCCCCTTGTCGTGGTCAGCGTCGATGGGCGTCGCTCCCACCGCCACGTAGCCGTCGGCGGTGCCGGCCAGGCCGCCCATGGCGAACCCGGTGGGCAGCGCCGTGTCAGGCAGGGCGGTCCAGCTGACGCCGTCGCTGGAGATGGCCGCGATGGTCGGCCGCCAGTAGCTCGAGGCGATGACGCCCGCGGGTCCGGCCGCCAGGAGCGGGCGGTCGCTCGTCTGGAGCCCGGCCTGGGCGATGACGTCGGGACCCGGATGCGCCGTCCAACTCCGCGCGTCGCTCGAGGTCCACGACTGCGCCGGCACCGTGGTCAGCCCGTCCGCCCAGCCGGCACCAGTGAGGGCCACGAGGCCGCCACGCGGCAGTTCCGCGACGTCGTAGATGATGGTCCCCGAGCCGAAGACGGACGGGTCGAGGGGCGTCCAGCTGACGCCGTCGCTCGAGGTCCAGACCGGGGTCCAACTGGTGTCGCCGGCAGCCTGGTCCTGGCCGAGGGCGATGTAGCCGCCCGACCAGCGGATGACCTTGCGGACCTGGGCCAGCGGATCGTTGGCGGCCAGCTTCCGCCAGGTCAGCGCCGTCCAGGTCGCGTCGGGTGCGGTCGGGGCGTTGGTCGTGAAGCCGGGGAGCGCGGGCACCACGACCGGGGTGGCCGTGGCGCTCGGCGTCGCGACCGGGCTGCCCGTAGGTCCGGCGGTTGGGGACGAGCTGGGGCTGGGCCCGACTGGGGTCGGTGTCGGCGGCAGCAGACCGACCAAAAAGGCGACCAGCACCGCTGCGGCGACGACCGCTGCGCCGCCAATACTGGGCAGGACCCAGCTCCCGGACAGCCGGCTGATCCACGAGCGACGCTGCGGGGTGTGGCGGACGCCGGTCATGCCGCGCGACAGCAGGTCAGGGGGCGCTTCCCCGGCGGCCTGCGCGTGCAGGTAGGCGCGCACCTCGGACTCGAAGCGGTTCTGCTCGTTCATGCGGCGCCTCCCTCCGGTGCCAGGCGCCCATCGGCCACGAGTGCGGCGCGCAGGGCAGCCTCGGCTCGCGACAGCCGTGACTTGGCGGTGCCCAGGGGCAGGCCCAGGGTCTCGGCGATCTCGGGGACCGAACGGTCGAGGAAGTGGCGCAGGACGATCGCCGCGCGGTGCTCGACGCTCAGGGTGCTGAAGGCGCGGTCCAGCGCCTCACGGTCGACGACGGCGTCCGATATGTCAGCGGCGCCGATGGCCTCAGGGTCCAGCTCCAGTTCCGCACTGGCGTGCCGCGACCGCCGGGCGAGGTTCAAGCAAGCGTGGGTTAGGACCCGGCGCAGCCAGGCGTCGAAGCGGTCGGGATCGCGCAGGCTTGGTAGATCCCGCCACGCATGGATCATCGTCTCCTGCACCGCGTCCTCCGCCAGTACCGGATCGTGGAGGATGAGCTTGGCCGTGGCGTACAGGCGGTCGAGCCGGGCGGCGATGAGGTCCTCGAAGGCCGTCTCGTCTCCGGCACGCGCCCGGATCACCAGATCGTGCTCCAACGTGGGTCCGCCACTCCTTCCTACTGGCATAGGCACTACGAGCGGCCGAATCGTTCCACCGTCGCGAGCCGGAGGTCATACCCCAACCAGCCGCGGAGTCAGGGGCCGCGGGGCCTCAGGCCAGTTGAGGGTGCGCGTGCTTCTCCTCGGAAGCATAACCAGTCACCCTTCACCTCTCCCACGGCGTGCAGTGACTCGGAGCCAGTTGACCGCTCACCCTTCACCTCTCCCACGGCGTACAGTGACTCGGAGCCAGTTGACCGCCCGCCAGACCGGGTTCCATCCCCCCGTCTAGCACACACTCCGGGTCGGGTCGCCGCTCGGATGGTTATGCACGACTTAGGGGTCAGATTAGGGGTCAAACCGCCTCATCGGGCACACGAAGAGCCCGATTCCGAGCACGAATCGGGCCCTGACGGGGCTGAGTGGTACCGCATACCGGATTCCTGGTAATTCGTCTCATGTGTCTCAGCCGCGTCTACCCAGTCCTACCAAGAGACGCATGAGACGCATGAGACAGGACCGACAAGGGTTCAGGATGGGGCTGCGGGAGCCGCGGGCGGGTCAGGGACCTTCCAAGGAATCGAGGAACTCGCGGGGACTCATGACCGGCACCCGGCCCCGCAACGCGAGCAGGTTGGTGTCGCCCGAGACAAGCGCGTCGACCCGGGCGGCGCGCGCCAGATCGATCAGGTACTCGTCATCCGGATCGGCAGCGAGTGGCTCGGATGACGGCGCGGGGTCCTCCACCACGATGCTCTCGCGGCGGAGCAGCTGGACATAGGCGTCGATCTCCGGCTGCGACACGATGCGGCGGAACTTCGGGCGACGCAGGACCTCGTCCAGCTCGGCCAGCAGCATCGGCGAGACCACCAGCTCGAACGCCCCATCGCGCAGCTCAAGCAGCAACTGCGCGCTCGCCCCCTGGGGTGTGATCAGGGCTGAGACGAGGACGTTGGTGTCAAGAACCGCGCGTGGCACGCCGCTCTCGGCGGACGGCGTGTGTCTCGGCGACCGCCAGCCGCATGGCCTCGTCCTCGCTCAGATGACTGCGGGCCCACACGCGCTCGAGGACGTTGAAGCCCAGGTAGTCGCGGAGCGCCTCCTCCACGACCTCCGAGTCGCGCTTGTCGGTCCGCGCGGCGCGCACCCGAGCTGCACGCAGCACGTCCGCGTCGACGTAGAGCGTCACCTTCCGTTTGGTGGAACTTGGCATGTCATCAAGTTAGCGTCTTAGCGCTTTGCTGGCAAGACGTGCGCTGTGGGGCAGCCGAGCCGTTAGACGTCCACGTCGCTACCGACCTCAGGATTGAGGTGGTTCGACTCGCGCCCGCGGAGGCGTTGAGTCGGAAGCGAAATCCGTGATCGGTTCCTCGTGGTGCGTCGCCCGCCTAGTGGCCCAGCTGTACCACCACGCTGTGCTTCATCCAGTTCTGTCAACCGTCGCCACCCAGTACGGATCGAGCACGGCGATGTTGGCTCGGCCATCGGCGAGGGCACGCAGGAGGTCCGGCATATCTTGGGGGACGAAGGGATCGACCCAGATGAGGTGATTCCACTGCGAGCGCGCTTCATAGGCCTGATCACGCTGGAAGAGGTGGAAGGGTTCTGCGTAGGTTTCCTCGCGTGCACCGGGCGGCAGCGCCAGATAGATCTCGTGAGGCCAGGTCGGCTGCAAATCCGTCCCCACAATCGCGACCAAAGGGGTCCGGGTGGGTTGCGGAGTGGATGTGGGCTCGGGCGTGGGCACGGTGGCGTATCCGCAACCCGCCACGACCACGCACGCGACGCCGATGGAGATGGCCCGTCGCACTCGGGATGCGGGCAGGAGGCGTATCCAGCTAGGAGCGTGGTCAGTCCTACAGCCCCTCATCCGGTGTGTCTCCTCCTCCCGTTGCCGCCGCACTCGCAGCCTATCCGACTTGGCGGGAACCGCGCGCTGCTCAGTATGTGCTCCGGGTAGCATTGGCCATTGGATGCCGTGGCAGGTGGGGAGACGAATGGACAGCCGAGTGGGGTCGGGTGGGCTACCCCCTGGACGGTGCGGCCAGCCGAGAGCCATAGGCCGCGCTCTGCGGTCCTTGGTCGGGGTAGTGATGACGCTCGTGCTCAGCGCCTGCGGCACGACCTACCTCACCCAGTCCCCGACGCCTACTCCCATCGCCACGCGGACCCCCGTGGTGCCGGTCATCGGCGAGGACCTCCATGCCGACTGGCCGGGTGACGTGGTCATCGCCGTACCGCCCGGGGCCGGGGCCGATGCGGTGACCACCGGCTTCCAGCGCTGGGGCGCCGTCGAGCAGCAGAACCTCATTCAGGCCTGGAAGCACGTGGTCTGGATCCATCCCTACCGGCCGGCGGACAGCGCCGACCTGCTGGCGGCTCTGGCGGCGGGCAAGGTCAATATCGCGGTCCTCGACGCCGCCGACGTGGCCGCTGCCCTGAACCAAGGGATGGCCATCGTCCCCCGCGCCCAGGAGGCCGCCCTCAATCCTCCCGGCTCCGATTCCCCGGAGGGGCCACACGGGACGATCCCGGGCTGGATCACCGTGGGTGACCGGCTGTGCTCCGAGGCGCCCACCGTCAGTGGTGACGTGGACTACTGCAACGGCGCCAGCGACAGCGCCCCGCAGCAGGGCGCCGCGGCGCTGGCCGGCCTGGACCCGGCGCGCATCGTCCTGGGCGATCACGCCTCGTTCATCGACTTCCTGGTGCCCGGCGATCAGCTCCTGGCGGCCGGGGTCGACCCGCGGAGCAGCCAGCCGGCGCTGCCCGATCCGGCCGCTCGGCTCACGGCACTCTGCACTGGCCAGGCCGACGTGACCGTGGCGCCGCTCCCGCTCGGTGACCTCCCGGCAGCCTGCACGGGGAAGATGCTCACCGTGTTTGCCACGGCACCCGCCGTGCCCGGCCAGGCCGTGGTGACCGCCGCGCTGCCGGAGGAGATGGCGGCTCAGATAGCGGGTGATCTCGCGGCCGAGTCAGGCTGCGAGGTGGTGCTCCAGAACACGGCCTGCCCGCCCTTCTGGGTGCCGATCTGGGGTTCGGTGCTCATGGGCGGAGCGCAGGTCTCCTACCAACCCTTGGCCGAGGCGCTGGCCGATCTGGGATCCTGACTCGCAGATGAACACATCATCGAGCGGACCGATGCGCAGTCGGAGTTCGTCGAGCGCCCTCTAGGCGCACCTGACTGCGGACTTTTCGACTGATCGGCCAGGGGTGCGCCAGCCAAGGGGGATACTCTGCCGATGCCGTGCTGGCCCACGGGAACCCCGTCCCACCTCGCTCCGTCTTGTCAGGAGCCGGAAGATGAACCCGAGGCGAAGCGCATGGGCGGGATGAGCGACAGAGTGAGGGTGCGATTCCTGATCGTGGCGGCGCTGCTCACGGTTGTGCTCTCCGGCTGTGGACTCTTCCAGGCCGAGCCGACGCCGTTCCCGCCACGGACCGCTGCTCCGCTCCCATCCGGCGCCGCCGGTCTAGCCTTGAAGACGGAGGCACCCGCCACCCCCGTGCCCAATGCACCGTGGGCCTGTCCCGCGGCCCTGCTGGCCCCGGTCCGCGTGCTGCATGACGGAGATGCGGTCGTGTTCCGCCTGGTCTCGGACGACTCGGTCATCACGCTCATCTGGCCGCGCGGCTTCTCCGCACGCCTGGTCTCGGGGCGCGCCGAGATCGCGGCACCTGACGGCATGGTCATCGCCCGCGAGGGTGACGTGCTGGCGAACATGCTTGGGGGAGCCGGCGACGCACAGGGCTTCCACATCTGCTCGGCCAGCAACCGGATCTACTCACCAGCGTCATAGCGAGTCACCACAAAGCGCTGGCGCCGTCGGCGCTTGTCCTACACACCCGGTTGATCAGTCGAAAAGTCCGCGGACCGCGCAGTGCTGATAAGGGTTCCTATAAGGGTTCCTCGGTCCGAATTCGGGCCAAGAAGAAGCCCGATCTGAGTTCAGATCGGGCCGAAACGGACGAATTTGGTACCGCATACCGGATTCCTGGTGAAACGTCTCATACGTCTCAGCCGCGTCTACGCAGTACTACCACGAGACGCATGAGACGCATGGAACAGGAGCCATAAGGGTTCCTTCCGGGCTTGGAGCAGCCGCAAAGCCCACGGCGGCACCGGCCATGAAGTCGGAGGCTCAACCAGACCTACACCTGCCCGACCTCAGGATCGAGGTGGTTCGACTCACACCCGCGCAGGCGTTGGGTCGGAAGCGAAATCCGCGATCGGTTCCTCGTGATGCGTCGCCCGCCTAGTGGCCCAGCAGTACCACCACGCTGTGCTTCATCCAGTTCTTCCCTTAGGGGACTGAGTTACGGCGATCGCCAGCATGACGACACCGACACCTAGCAATGCGCCGTCAACTAGCAGCCATCTCGGAAATTCGGGCTGATCACAGGCAGGACACGCGCTCCTTGCGATCACGAGGGCCATGCCTTGGGCGATGGAGGCACCCACAAGGAGACCTCCCATGGCGACAACCGCCTCGTGCAGGGCAACGAATGCGAGAAGCGCCACGCCACCAAGGATCAGGGCGAGGGTTCCAGCCGGGAAGAACGCAAGTCCCAACAGAGCGCCAAGAACGACGGCCGTTCCCGCCACTATGCGGGATCGCTTGCGACCTATCGGATCACGGGCCATATGACCTATGCAAGCTCGGATCCGGGCACAATCCGCTCCAGGGCGTCTCTTGGAATGAAACCACGTACCCCAAGGCCACGCCCCCGTTGGACTTGCCCACGACGTAGTTGTCGCTGTACACGTGATCCACCACCACCCCCGCATAAGCACAGAAGATCGAGTTATGGAAGGTCGCCCACGTATGGCCGATGTAACTCGTGCAGCTCAGTGAGTGACTCCCCCCGTGCCCGGTCAACGCCCACCCGGTCTGTGCTCGGTACTCGACGCCCTGATCCGTCACTCCGCCGAGCGCACATTGGCCATCCCATTGCCACGTGATGTAGGTCGTGTCGCCAGTGAGGACTTGATTGATTGGATCCTCGTACCAGATCCGCTGGTGGTAGTGGGAAGTTGTATAGGAGGAGTCGGTTCCATCCGGGCTCATCGACGCCGCGATACGAAACTGTGCCGTCGTTGGCGCCGACGGGGTGGCGACGACCTGGTAGCCCTCCTCAACGAGACGCAGGCAGTTGACTGGGTCGTACCCAAGATCCCGAACGACATAGGTTTCGGTTAGCGGCGGATCGAGGTTCACCTCCGGATACTCGTACCGACAGGTGCTACCGCTCTTGGTGCCATGCAGGAGGTAGGTATGGGAGTCCCGCAGGGGTGGACCGCCGACGGGATACCTAATCAGACCACCGCCCGCGCCGGCAACGGGGTTTGGGGCCATCAAGGCGAAGACAATGGCAAATGCAATCAGCGGGCGCATGATGGAGAACTCATCACTCCCTCCCCCTCGTCGGGCTGACCCGGATCGGGTAGTCCCGTCTGCTGTATGGTCAGGTTCGCAACTTCGATAATCCTCCCGATCGCAGCGGAAGGTCAAGGAGGAGTTGATCGGGCTTGGGCGCGCCTTCGGCGGCGAGAGCGTCCGGACCGGGCTGATAGGCGACACGGTGACCGTGCGGCGCTGGGCGCAGGGCCGGCCGTCGTGCCGCACCATCTGCACACGGGAGACCACGGCTGCGGACCAAGTCGAACCCATTGGTTGAGGCCCCGAGGACAACCCGTCCCCATCCATTGGGACGGCACACCCAGTTCACGGCGGGTCGGAGACGGCGACCGAATCGCGCTGGCCTCGTCACGCCGCAGTGGGCGCGGCCGAAACGTACACGATAAGGGTTCAGATAAGGGACCAGGCCCGTCTTCGATCGGGTGAGAACCACAGCATCTCGTGGTCAAACGGGCGTAGGACCCCGGATCCGCGGGGCCTGGCTCTTCGATCCGGCAGCAGCGACTGGTCCGATGGGCATCCACCCAGCGGCGGGTGCTGCGCCACTAGCCTCGAGATTACATGGGACGCCGGGCAACGCGTCGCGACATTGAATCGCGAGCATGATCATCAGCTGGCGGTCGATGGTCTTGGCGGCATTACCTTCATTCCGAACGTCTTCTCCTGGCCGCACCTTCGTGTCTACTGCGACAGCCCATGGATGCCAAGGCTTGTGTATCCCATTGCGTCCGTTCGCCGTCCGGAGGCTCCGCCCCCTCCAGAGCAGCTTGTCGAGCGGCTGCGATCATTGGGCGCCGCGACGCGACTTCAGCTGCTGCGCCTAACCGCGCAGCAGCCCAGGGCAACACAGGAACTTGCCGCCCTTGTCTCGTTGTCGAAGGCGGCCGTTTCACGAACCTTGCAGATCCTCGCAGCGTCCGGTCTGCGTCTCCGCCACGTGGGACGGCCGCCACGTTCTGTATACCTGCCGGGTGCACGCATTCAAGTCATTGGCATCGCAGCTCGGCCTCCTCGTCATTGACTCCTCCGGATCCCAAGGCGGAGCACGCACATCACCGTGAGCCGCCTGGCCGCGCTGCGCGTCGAGCGTATCTCCTTCGACCAGGCGAGCCATGGTCAACGCCCATTGGGGCGCACGCCGATGGACGTGAGGGGTGAGCTTCTGTTGGCTCGATCGTCAGGTCGGTTGTTCCCGCTCGCGCGCCCTATCGGCGGATCTCCACAGCGCGCTCTTAAGATGTGGATCGAGGGTGATGCTCGGCGATTCCGCAGCCCGATCGATCGGCGCGCCCCGGCGGCTCGGCGCCTAATCTCCTCGGGAGTCAAGTCCTCCCCCCGCGTAAGCAACACCCGCGCGTGGCCCACCACGGTCCCGCACGCTGGCCGATTTCGCCCCGTAGAACATCCAACCTTGCGCGCAGGCCCACCCCGGATTACATGCGGGCGATCATCACTCAGGTGGAGGTCGTGAGCCCAATGCACGCGGACAAACTTGAGTTCGATCAAACGCTTGTCCGCCGGCTGCTCCGTGAGCAGTTTCCCGATTGGGCCCACCTTCCGCTGCGGCGAATCGAACCGTCCGGAACCGTCAATGCCATCTTTCGTCTCGGCGACCATCTCGCGGTCCGGCTACCGCGCCGGGACGGGCCGACCCAGCCGGGCAGCGCGGAGCTGACCTGGCTGCCTCGGCTGGCTCCGGTGCTTCCGCTGGAGATTCCCGTGCCCATGGCACAGGGACGGCCCAGTGGCGACTACCCGTGGTACTGGGAGGTGCACGGCTGGGTCGAGGGCGAGATCGTGCCGGTCGAGGCGATCGACCCGGTCCAGGCGGCGCGCGACCTCGCCGGCTTCGTTGGGGCGCTACAGCGGATAAGTCCCGCCGGCGCACCAGCGGGTCGTGGTGTTCCGCTGAGCGAGCTCGACCCCTCGTTCCGCCACTGGCTGCCGCAGTTCACCGGTGACCCTCGGGTGGCGGACGCTTGGGAGCGGGCGCTCGCAGCGCCGGCTTGGGCCGGCCCGCCGGTCTGGCATCACGGCGATCTCGACGCGCGCAATTGGCTGGTCCGTGACGGGCGCATCAGCGGAGTAATCGACTGGGGCTCAATGGGCGTGGGCGACCCGGCCTGCGACGTGATGGTGGCCTGGAAGCTACACTCGGCCGCGGCCCGCGACGCGTTTCGGCAGGCGCTCTCCACCGACGATGCGACCTGGCAGCGAGCGCGCGGCTGGGCGGTGTGGCAGGCGGTCGCCGCCCTGGCTTACTACACGGTGGAGAGCAATCCAGCACTCGTACACGAGGCGCAGACCTGGCTCGACCTTCTGATGGGAGAGAACGGGTAGCGCGTTGAGTATGTCAGGGGGTCGAGCAAACGGACGCGACGCCGCCGCGAATGGAGGTCTCGGTCGCGCGAGGAGGGGTCCTCGTCTGCAGGCCAGAAGGGAGAAGCGACGAACGCTGCCGTTGCGGGTCCGTGCCGAAGCGAGATTTCCGGTGATTCCGCCGGAGGGCTCCCTTGCGTTTGGCTTCGGCCGCCCATTCCTGTCGGAGCCCATCAGCTCCTCTTCTGGGAGTTGCTCGGAGGTCACAGTGATGCCCGCCGCAAGGCTGGCTGTTTCGTGAGCACGCGGAAGCTGAGGTGGGACAGTCCATCACGTCGGCTCTCGGTTCCGTAGCCGGAGTGGGCAGAATCGACTTAGGGCAACCTTCACGCGCGGCCTGTTCATCTCGGTTGCCGGCTATTCCCGTGCGGCAGTCGAGGCAATCGGCCATAACAAGACACCCAACTTCGTGATGATGGACGGCGCGCATCTTCATCGGGTTCTCGCTGCATCTTGGCCGCTGGACGATATGCTCCGCCACCTTGTGCGAGCGCTGGCGGAAACGGGATTCCCATACGTGCCGGTTTCCGAGCTGGCCGCCGTCCACTTCTAACTCCTGAGGGGCCCGGTGGATCAAGCCGGCGCCCTGGATTGACATGAGCCGATCCCGATCCTCGGCACGGTTCTCAGACCTTGGTGGTCGGGCATGCCGACCCCGTGACCGCGCGCATGCTCGTGGCGACTCCCGAGATGTCAGAAGCCTGGATAGAGGCGAGTCCAGGTAGCGCCTGCGTCGGTCGTCGAGAACAAGTCCTGCTCGTCGTGGCAGTCTTGCTTATTGGCATTGCAGCCAGCGATGTCCGTTACCACCCACCCGTTCGTGGGCGAAGCGAAGCTGATGCCGACGATGTCCCCATCGAGGCCGGAGGCTGCTACCGGACCAAACTCCGAACCAGCATGCGAGGCGTCGAGCACGCCACCACTCGCAACGTAGAAGGACGCTCCCGACGGATCGGCGGTGGCGGGTAAGACTGTCCCTGGCCCCAGCTCAACCCCCGTCCGGATCGATGCCTGCGACACCAGGCCTTGTGCCGTAGCGGCGAAGATTGTCACCAGCGAAGGGCTGCTGGTCATGGACGCCGCGATGTACACGCCGCTCGAGGTGCTGATCGGTGCTCCAAACGCAATGCTCGCTGCGTCGCTCATAGGTGTCGGAGTTACCTCTTTCCAGGTAGCGCCGTCGTCCGCGCTCCGCCAGACGTGCGCATCCTCAACCCCGCCCGCCAACCAAAGATCTCCCTCAGGCGAAATGGCGATGCTGCCATTGGCTGGCACGCTTCGCGCGGTCCAATGCACGCCGTCAGACGATACAAACAGCTCGCCAGCTGAGAAGTTGACCCCGGTGGTCTGACCGACCAGCACCGCCTGCGTGTCCCCTCTTGCCGCAGCCGAGAGGGAGCCGGGCTGCCCGCTGTTCCCCAGCGCCGCCTCGCGCCAGTGCTGACCGCCGTCTGTGCTCGAATCGACGACCGCGTCCAGGCCGGAGATTCGTGCCAGCAGGAGATTGGATGCGTCGGCGGCAGCGATGGTCTCGATGTCGGCTGACGGGATGTTGAGCGCTTGCCAAGCCATGCCGCCATCCTGGGTCAGCCACACCTTCCCGTCAGAAATCGCCCACCCCGTCGTGTCGGTAATCAGCCCAGCTGCCTGCACAGCCATGCCGGAAGGCGCGACCTCGGTGCCTGAGCCTGCTGGGGTGCTCGCGACAGCAGCGGTGGGTGACACCGACCCGCTTCCGGGTCGGGCACAGGCGGCAAGAACCAGGCAGGCAATCATCGGAAGGAGACGCCGCCCCACGCTGGCCTTCGGCGCTGTCTCAGCTACCACAATCTGCCTCACAAGCACTCCGTGTCGTACAGGCGATCAGCAGCTCCGTACACCGGCCCGTTCGCACAATCCTTGTCATAGGTGAAGCTCGTCCCGTTCCACGTGTGCGTGTAGTTCGCCACGGACATCGCGATTAAGACGGCGCGCGGCAACCCCCGCAAGGCACTCACCTATTTAGTTCCTGACCGCCGAGTGTGTATGTCGGCTAGGACCATCGTGCCATTCGAGCTGGGGGTGGGGTCGTCGACACCCTAGCTTCAGGTTTGGGGCTTTACGGGCAGGCAACCTTGCGGACCGTGTCAGCAAGGGCCCAGACCGGCGTGCCATCCGACAGGCGTCCGACTTGCCGAAGTTGCTGGGCATAGCTGCCCTGTTCGCCATCGACGATGGCCCAGGCCTCGTCGCCGGGTGTTCCAACCTGCACGTCCGATAGCGCGGCCACGGCTTCCTCGGCAGTTCCAGCGAAGTAGCCTCCTTGGGTCCATGTTCCTCGGCTTGACTCTGGGACCAGCTCGTCGAGCGCGGCTCGTGGGGCCGGTGCTAGGACTACCGAGGCGGCTTGGACGCAGTCACCAGGTGCCACACCCAGTTGTTGAGCTGCGAGATCCCTGCTGGCCGCTACAGTCGGGACCGCTGCGCTGCTACGCGACGTCACGACGAGCGCTGCAGTCAGTAGTCCAGCTGCCGCCCACACCGCCACACGACGGACTTGCTCGCTCATCAGATTCCCTCCCGGGCGTTCCCACCTGGCGACATGACGTCCTGGACTTCCCCGTGGTTGCGCACCGTCCCACGTAGATGCAACACGACGATCATGTCAAGACGCTGGGTACAGTTGAGACTCATGGCAGGTAGATCGCATTCGCAGAGGTGATGTCGTCGGCTACTAGACTCGTCAGCCACCCCGACACCGTGGTCGGGAACGTGCCGCACATCGTCTCGAAGTAGGTCTGCGTGAGGCCACACGGGTAGAGATCGATCAGGTAGGCCCCGTGCCCAAGCTCGTGCGTCATGATCCCCTTGAAGTGGACCTGCCCGCCAGGTGGATCGGCCGCGGTGCCGTAGTACCAGGACCATGAGAGGTTGATCCCGATCCGCGACCCGTAGATGTCGTAGTGCGTTGTCCTGTACGTGGCGAACACGCAGTTGACCGCATAGGCCGACGACGGCCATGATCCAGTGCACGGGAAGGCGCCATCCACTCGCACTGTTGCCACAGAACTGGTGCCAATGGACGGATTCCAGTCCGTGGCATTGCTCCAAGTCGATGTCGCTTCCGTGACGCGGTTGGTCTTGTCGGTGGTCCAGCCGGTCGAAATCCGCTGATAGGCTCGGAAAGAGTCCCCGACATCGGCCGTCCCGTTGTCGTTGTTGTCCCAGAACCACGGCGGCGTTGGGTTCGAGCGAGCCGCAATGGCCGTGGCGGGTGCAAGCGCCAGGTACAGCCCAGACAACAGGGTCAGGACGGCTGGCCCGGATCCGGAATCCCGAACGTGGCGCCTCATTGGCAATCCCCCTCTGCTTCTTGGCTCCGCGTCCTGCCGGCGCGGCTGCCTGCTAGTCCTCGTACGCTACGCGAGGCGTCGGTCCTTGCCTAGGCCCTATTGGACGGATGCGGACAGGCCGCCTGGCACATCTGCCAGCCATTCGTCGATGCTCCATTGGCACGACACATCGGCGACATACACACTCGGCGCGTCAGGAGCTATTTAGCGACCACTCGCGCCAGTTCCCCGAGAGTCTCCACCGAAAGCCCGAGCGTGCCCTCGACAGGAAGGAGATCTGGCAGCTCGAGCAGACCCCCAACGCTACGTTCCTCAAGAGCAATAAGGCGGAATCTAACCGCGCTCTCGATCAGGACGCCCCAGCGACCCGTGGGTCGCACTTGCCTCCCGATAACGTGGCCCGACGCCCGTGCAACGACGCGCTCGATACCCAAGAGCATGTGAGCCACGTCCGCAGCGGGAACGACGCCGAGGTGGGCGTCCGGTCCCTCCAGACGAACGCGAATCCTGACACCCATTAGCGGATGATGCTCCATTGCGGCAAGACCCTGCGCCCCTGGATTCCGTCTGCCGCCGGACTAGACACTTGCCCGCCCTACTCGATACGCACGGTCTGAGCATCCCCTGGGCGGCCTGCCTACGCGGCAGGCCGGTATGCGGTCGGCTCCTCGAAGGCTACTCGTCCTGCACTGGCTTATCCATAAGGGGTCAGATTAGGGGTCAAACCACCGCATCGGGCATGCGAAAGGCCCGATGCTGAGCACGAATCGGGCCTTGTCGGAGCTGATTGGTACCGCATACCGGATTCCTGGTGAATCGTCTCATGCGTCTCAGCCGCGTCTACCCAGTCCTACCAAGAGACGCATGAGACGCATGAGACAGGACCGATAAGGGCTCAGGATGGGGGGCTGCGGGGGCCGCGCGCCGGGTCAGGGATGTCCCAACGAATCGCAGGAACTCGCGGGGACTCGTAACTGGCACCCGGCCCCGCAGCGCGAGCAGGTTGGTGTCGCCCGAGACAAGCGCGTCGACCCGGGCGGCGCGCGCCAGATCGATCAGGTACTCGTCATCCGGATCGGCAGCGAGTGACTCGGATGACGGCGCGGGGTCCTCCACCACGATGCTCTCGCGGCGGATCAGCTGGACATAGGCGTCGATCTCCGGCTGCGACACGATGCGGCGGAACTTCGGGCGACGCAGGACCTCGTCCAGCTCGGCCAGCAGCATCGGCGAGACCACCAGCTCGAACGCCCCATCGCGCAGCTCCAGCAGAAGCTGCGCGCTCGCCCCCTGGGGTGTGATCAGGGCTGAGACGAGGACGTTGGTGTCAAGAACCGCGCGCGGCACGCCGCCCCGACGGACGGCGTGTGTCTCGGCGACCGCCAGCCGCATGGCCTCGTCCTCGCTCAGATGACTGCGGGCCCACACGCGCTCGAGGACGTTGAAGCCCAGGTAGTCGCGGAGCGCCTCCTCCACGACCTCCGAGTCGCGCTTGTCGGTCCGCGCTGCGCGCACCCGAGCTGCGCGCAGCACGTCCTCGTCGACGTAGAGCGTCACCTTCCGCTTGGTGGAACTTGGCATGTCATCAAGTTAGCGTCTTAGCGCTTTGCTGGCAAGACGTGCGCTGTGTGGCAGCCGAGCCGTTAGACGTCCACGTCGCTACCGACCTCAGGATCGAGGTGGTTCGACTCGCGCCCGCGGAGGCGTTGAGTCGGAAGCGAAATCCGTGATCGGTTCCTCGTGGTGCGTCGCCCGCCTAGTGGCCCAGCTGTACCACCACGATGTGCTTCATCCAGTTCTGTCAACCGTCGCCACCCAGTACGGATCGAGCACGGCGATGTTGGCTCGGCCATCGGCGAGGGCACGCAGGAGGTCCGGCATATCTTGGGGGACGAAGGGATCGACCCAGATGAGGTGATTCCACTGCGAGCGCGCTTCATAGGCCTGATCACGCTGGAAGAGGTGGACGGGTTCTGCGTAGGTTTCCTCGCGTGCACCGGGCGGCAGCGCCAGATAGATCTCGTGAGGCCAGGTCGGCTGCAAATCCGTCCCCACAATCGCGACCAAAGGGGTCCGGGTGGGTTGCGGAGTGGATGTGGGCTCGGGCGTGGGCACGGTGGCGTAACCGCAACCCGCCACGACCACGCACGCGACGCCGATGGAGATGGCCCGTCGCACTCGGGATGCGGGCAGGAGGCGTATCCAGCTAGGAGCGTGGTCAGTCCGAAAGCCCCTCATCCGGTGTGTCTCCTCCTCCCGTTGCCGCCGCACTCGCAGCCTATCCGACTTGGCGGGAACAGCGCGCTGCTCAGTATGTGCTCCGGGTAGCATTGGCCATTGGATGCCGTGGCAGGTGGGGAGACGAATGGACAGCCGAGTGAGGTCGGGTGGGCTACCCCCTGGACGGTGCGGCCAGCCGAGAGCCATAGGCCGCTCTCTGCGGTCCTTGGTCGGGGTAGTGATGACGCTCGTGCTCAGCGCCTGCGGCACGACCTACCTCACCCAGTCCCCGACGCCTACTCCCATCGCCACGCGGACCCCCGTGGTGCCGGTCATCGGCGAGGACCTCCATGCCGACTGGCCGGGTGACGTGGTCATAGCCGTACCGCCCGGGGCCGGGGCCGATGCGGTGACCACCGGCTTCCAGCGCTGGGGCGCCGTCGAGCAGCAGAACCTCATTCAGGCCTGGAAGCACGTGGTCTGGATCCATCCCTACCGGCCGGCGGACAGCGCCGACCTGCTGGCGGCTCTGGCGGCGGGCAAGGTCAATATCGCGGTCCTCGACGCCGCCGACGTGGCCGCTGCCCTGAACCAAGGGATGGCCATCGTCCCCCGCGCCCAGGAGGCCGCCCTCAATCCTCCCGGCTCCGATTCCCCGGAGGGGCCACACGGGACGATCCCGGGCTGGATCACCGTGGGTGACCGGCTGTGCTCCGAGGCGCCCACCGTCAGTGGTGACGTGGACTACTGCAACGACGCCAGCGACAGCGCCCCGCAGCAGGGCGCCGCGGCGCTGGCCGGCCTGGACCCGGCGCGCATCGTCCTGGGCGATCACGCCTCGTTCATCGACTTCCTGGTGCCCGGCGATCAGCTCCTGGCGGCCGGGGTCGACCCGCGGAGCAGCCAGCCGGCGCTGCCCGATCCGGCCGCTCGGCTCACGGCACTCTGCACGGCCCAGGCCGACGTGACCGTGGCGCCCCTCCCGCTCGGTGACGTCCCGGCAGCCTGCACGGGAAAGATGCTCACCGTGTTTGCCACGGCACCCGCCGTGCCCGGCCGGGCCGTGGTGACCGCCGCGCTGCCGGAGGAGATGGCGGCTCAGATAGCGGGTGATCTCGCGGCCGAGTCAGGCTGCGAGGTGGTGCTCCAGAACACGGCCTGCCCGCCCTTCTGGGTGCCGATCTGGGGTTCGGTGCTCATGGGCGGAGCGCAGGTCTCCTACGAACCCTTGGCCGAGGCGCTGGCCGATCTGGGATCCTGACTCGCAGATGAACACATCATCGAGCGGACCGATGCGCAGTCGGAGTTCGTCGAGCGCCCTCTAGGCGCACCAGACTGCGGACTTTTCGACTGATCTGCCAGGGGTGCGCCAGCCAAGGGGGACTCTGCCGATGCCGTGCTGGCCCACGGGAACCCCGTCCCACCTCGCTCCGTCTTGTCAGGAGCCGGAAGATGAACCCGAGGCGAAGCGCATGGGCGGGATGAGCGACAGGGTGAGGGTGCGATTCCTGATCGTGGCGGCGCTGCTCACGGTTGTGCTCTCCGGCTGTGGGCTCTTCCAGGCCGAGCCGACGCCGTTCCCGCCACGGACCGCTGCTCCGCTCCGATCCGGCGCCGCCGGTCTAGCCTTGAAGACGGAGGCACCCGCCACCCCCGTGCCCAATGCACCGTGGGCCTGTCCCGCGGCCCTGCTGGCCCCGGGTCCGCGTGCTGCATGACGGAGATGCGGTCGTGTTCCGCCTGGTCTCGGACGACTCGGTCATCACGCTCATCTGGCCGCGCGGCTTCTCCGCACGCCTGGTCTCGGGGCGCGCCGAGATCGCGGCACCTGACGGCATGGTCATCACCCGCGAGGGTGACGTGCTGGCGAACATGCTTGGGGGAGCCGGCGACGCACAGGGCTTCCACATCTGCTCGGTCAGCAACAGGATCTACTCACCAGCGTCATACGGAGTCACCACCAAGCGCTGGCGCCGTCGGCGCTTGTCCTACACACCCGGTTGATCAGTCGAAAAGTCCGCGGACCGCGCAGTGCTAATAATGGTTCCGATAAGGGTTCCTATATGGGTTCCTATATGGGTTCCTCGGCCCGAATTCAGGCCAAGAAGAAGCCCGATCTGAGCTCAGATCGGGCCGAAACCGGCGAATTTGGTACCGCATACCGGATTCCTGGTGAATCGTCTCATGTGTCTCAGTCGCGTTCACCCAGTACTACCAGGAGAAACATGAGACGTATGAGACAGGATCCATAAGGGTTCAGACGAGGGTCCAGAAAGAGGTCTTCGGGGGGCCCGAGCGCTGAGGTCGGAGCCTCAAGAGGACTCAACCCGGCAAACACCAAATGTCGGATCGTGGTGGCTGAGCGCCCGACCAAGCCTTGCCCCCAATCACCACGATCTGTGCGTCTGGGTTGGCGATTCGCAGACCGGCACCAGCTATGTCCTGATTGACGTCGACACCACTGGGATGAGCGCCCCGCCGCCGGCCACGCCGAGCGCTGCGCCGGCCTCGTCCGGATCGGCGCTTCCGGGAGCTATCCATGCCGCTGCATCCCTGCCTGACACGCTGACGGTGTGCGGACGGCAGTGGAGAAAGGACCCAACCATGCGCCAGTTCAGCTTCACGCAGATCCAGTCACAGAGTAGCGGTGACCCCGTGGTCGTCGACCCGGGCGCCTCCATCCCGTGCCCGACCGGAGCCTGCTCGCAGGACGCACGCAACGCGCCATGTCACACCGTCATCTATGTGCGCGTGGGCGAGGATGCCTATGTCGACTACGCCCTGCAGGGTGGTCCGTAGGAGGGGCGGCGGGCGGAGTCTCCCTCGCGGCGGCGTGTGTGGCGGCGAGCTGGATGACGCGTTGGCGGGGTGGCGCGCCCTACCGATGTTGGTCTCGCCAAGGGCGGCAAAGTGGCAACAGTTGACCCGGCGCGCGTTAGCAGGCCACAGAATGTGACGAATCCGCACGCGTGAGCGTTGGTGTTGGGGATGGAGGGAGCGCTGAGCCAGGGGTCACGCGCCGAGGCAACCACTGGGAGGCCAACGGATGAGGCGGCGCTGGTGGCCGACGTGCAACGCGATCGGCGTCGCTTCGGTGAGATCTACGAGCGCCATGCCCAGGCGGTCTTCGCGCACCTCGTGATGCGCACGGCTCAGCGGGCAGTGGCCGAGGATCTCACCGCTGAAACCTTCGAGCGCGCCCTGCGGGCCATCGAGCGTTTCGAGTGGCGCGGGATTCGGCTGCGCGGTTGGCTCCTGCGCATCGCGGACCACTTGGCGACCGATCGGTTGCGCCGCCTGCACCGACGTCCCACCGTGCGCCTGAATGATGAGGCTTCCTTCGGCGCCGGCACCAGCGCCGAGGAGGTAGCCGCGCAGGAGGCCGAGGCGGCGCGCATCTATGCCGCCATCGATGCGCTGCCCACCGCCCAGCGGCTGGTCCTCCTCCTGCGCCTGGGCCAGGACCTGCCGCACGCCGAGATCGGCCAGGCGCTGGGACGCAGCGAGGGCGCGGTGCGGATGCTCTACAGCCGGGCCGCGTCGCGTCTGCGGGAGGAGTTGAGCGAGCAATGAACGATCACGCCATCGAGGATCGCGTGCGCGGAGTCCTACCCACGGCCGAGACACAGGCGCTCGACCCCGTCACCCGCCGGCGCATCGCTCGGCGCCTGGTGCGGGTCGAGGCGAGTCGGAGTCACGGGCGTCTGCTGGCGGTTGCCGGCCTGGCGACCGCGGCCGTCGCTGCGGCCGGGGTGGTCTGGCTGGCGATGCAGCTCGGTGGCTCCCACCCACCAGTGGCGCGAGTGCCGACCGCGACCCCAGCAGCGACCCCGACGCCCCCGGCCGCCTCGCCATCGGCCTCAACGAAGTCGAGCCCCAGTCCGCTGCCGTCGGTGGCGCCCCAGGTCGGCTTCGGGGTGCTGCCGGCCCCACCGTCCCAGGGGTCCGCCACCGGATTGGGGCAGTTGCAGCTCACCTACCGGCCCGCATCCGGGCTGACCGTTCCGGCGGGCAGCGGCGAAGTCATGCGCTTCCGCTACCCGACGATCGACCTCGCCCCGGCCACGCAGATCGCATCGCGCTTCGGCTTCAGCGGATCCCCGCACACGTTCGCAAGCCCACCCCCCACCTGGCGCTGGACGGATGGCAGCCGGATGCTCGACATCGATTCGGCATCGGGCACCATCCACTACGCCGAGGCTCCCTCGAACCCCAAGACCTGGACTCCGCCGCCCATGACCGATGCCGACGCAATCGCCGATGCCAGTCGTTGGCTGGCGGAGCGCGGCTTGCTGCCGCACGATGCGGACGCCGGTCGGGTGACCGCGCCGGCCACCGTCACCTTCTCGGGGGACCCGGCTCGCTCCGGCGACCCCTTCGCCGAGGTATGGGTGCTGCTGGCCGCTCCCGATCGGGCCGCCCAGATGGAGTACCGCTGGCCGGTCGCTACGGGGAGCAGTGCCTACCCGCTGATCGCCACCGCCGACCTCGCCGCGGCCCTCAACCGGGTTGGCGCCTCGCAGGTCACCATCCAGGGAGTGAGCGATCTACCGGCGGGCACGGTGCGCGGCGTCGCCACGGTGACCAGCCTCTCGCTGACGACCATGACCACCGGACCCGAGGACCGCTCGCTCGCCTACGTGATCCCCGCGCTCAGGTTTGAGGGATCGGTCCAGCTGGAGGACGGCACGACCCACGCCCTCAGCGGCCTGTTCCCGGCGGTCGCTTCCGAGTGGCTCGGACGATAGCGCAGCATTCTCCCTCTGGTGAGCGTCAGTTGGGTGTGACGGGGGTGGCGAACGAGCTCACCGTGGGAGATGGCCCGGCAACCGACACCGCGCGACACCGGCTGGTCGAGGACCTCTTCGAGCGCCAGGGCCAGAAGCTGTTCGGCTTCGCCCGCCGCCAGGGCCTGACCGATGCCGAGGCCGCCGATGTGGTCCAGGAGTCGCTGCTCCGTCTCTTCACCGCGCTGGCCGGCCCGGCGCCCATCGAGCGACCCGAGGCCTGGGCCTTCCGCGCCGCCTATCGCCTGGCGATGGACCGCCACCGGCTGCGCCGCCGCTGGGAGCGGGTCCGCGAGCGGCTGGCACCCGCCGATCCGCCCCCGGCCGACCTCCGCGAGGAGGCGCTGGCGGTGTGGGCCGAGGTGGATCGGCTCCCCGAGCGCCAGCGCCAGGTCCTCTACCTGCGTTACCGGGCCGACCTGGCCTTCGAGACCATCGCCGAGGTGCTGGGCATGGAGCCCGGCTCGGCGCGCAGCGCCGCCACGCGTGCCATTGCCACGTTGCGTGCGCGTCTGGGCGCGGAGGCGGCCTGAATGAAGCCCGAGCACCTCGAGGAGCTGCTGCGGGCGCGGCCGCCCGACGAGCCCCCATACCGCGGCCTGCTCGACCTGCAGGGCGATGCCGACCGCCGCTCCGGCGGCGCGCCACGCAGCGTCCTGGCGGCATCGTTTGCCGCAACCGCTGTCGTAGCCCTCGTCATAGGCCTGCTCCTTGGCCAGTGGCTCGGCCGGCCGCCAGCGGCCGCCAGCGGCAGCCCGGCGCCCAGCTCTGCGTCGGTCGTGCCCTCGATCTTCGGCAGCCCGTCGCCGTCACTGTTGGCCACACCGCTGCCGCCCGGACCGGACGTCCAGTTCTCCGGGCTGCTGTCGCCGGCCGACGGCTGGGCCCTGACCGCGGACGGCCTGTACCTGACCTCCGACGGCGGGGCGAGCTGGCGGTCCATCGCCGTTCCCGGGCCTAGGACAGATCGCGGGGTGCTGGGTGTGACCTTCCGTGACCCGAACGACGGCTGGCTGGCCACGCTCGACTCGGCCGACCCCAGTGCCACCTCGTTCGACGTCTGGCGCACCAGCGACGGGGGGCAGGGCTGGACGAAGGCCGTGCTTCCGGAGGGCGCGAACCGGTCGGACGTCATGGGCGCGGTCCAGTTCGTGCCGCTCGACGCTTCGCACCTGTTCCTGCTGGTCGAGGGTGGGATGCCGACGGGCTGGACGTCGGACCTCTACGAGAGCCACGACGGAGGAACCACCTGGTCGGCGGATCGCACGACCGGCGAGGGCGTCAGCGGCGCGCTGGCCTTCGCCGATGCCAACCACGGCGTGATCGCCGGTGGCGCAGCAGGCAACCTCCTGATCGCGACGAGTGACGGCGGCCGCTCGTGGAAGCGGGTGACGGTCCCCGTCGCGGCAGGAACGTCGGAGCAGCCCACCGCCTTCTTCAGCGCGCCAACCTTCTGGGACCGCACCAGCGGGGCGATCACCGTCAACTACGGCGACGAGAACGGACCCACCGCCTTCGGCGTGCTTGTCACCCACGACGCGGGCCAGAGCTGGACGCTGGCCTCGCGCGTGCCCCTCGCTCCGACCCAGAGCAACGCCGTCGCCGCAACGTTCCTCACGCCCACGGAATGGCTGGCCATCCCGGATTCGGGCACGCTGCTGACCACGATCCACGCCGGACGAACCTGGAGCACCAGTCCCATGAGCAGCCTGCCTGGCGGCGTATTGCCCGTCACCTTCGTCGACCCCCAGCACGGGTGGGCGCAGGTCGGACTCGGGGTCTGCCTGAACTTCAAGAGCGACTGCCAGGAGCGCACGGGCCTCTATGCAACGAGCGATGGCGGTCGCACCTGGCGGCCGATCCGGCCCGGATCCTAGTCCGCGAATCCGCCGACAAGTCCCCAGTTGACGCTCCCCGGCGACGTTCCCGGTCCGGACGCCACAGTGCCGCCGCGGGTGCCGGTACTGTGCGGCCTTCGTATCCAGGACCTGGCGGTCTGCGGGCGTCGCTCGGCCTCACCTGCCTGTCATGGGCAGGAGGTCAACCCGGACACCGCGTATCGGCTCAGTACGCTGTGCCGTTACGGACCGCACGGGCGGGGTCTGTCTACCACGGTTGAGTTCACATCACCGATTCCGCGGGAACGAACGTACTGCGCATCGTCGGTCCCTGACACGAACCGTCTGCGCATCGTCCTGCCAGTGCGGGGCCCGCGGTCCTTTGCTGTCAGGCACCGCTACCTGCAATCGAAAACCCGGGCCGCTTGACCGGCTCAGTAGCTCTTGACTCCGCCCCTTGCGGGTGCATCCTGTCGGCGTGGAGGGGTGGATCGTCATCACCGCCGCGGCGTTCATCGTCGCCGTGCTGCTGTGGCCGGCGCTCACCGACCGCTCCTCGTTCCGCCGCTGGGTGCGCTCGCGACGCGACCGCGGCAGCGGCTACATCCGCTCGGAGCAGCTGCCCGGAACCAGCGCCGAGACCTGGAACCGCTACCCACCCCGGCGACGCGGATAGTCGGCAATGGTTCGCCGTGTCATCCCGATGCTCGTCGCGGCGAGCCTGCTCCTGTCGGGCTGCCGCAGCGAGCTGTGGCTCATCATCGGCAATCACACCGACGCGCCGGTCATCGTCCAGGTGGCTGGATCGGCCTGGAAGTTCGCGCCCGGTGATGTCGGTCCCTTCGAGTACTACCCCGGCGGGACCACCTTCCAGGTGTATGCCGATCACTGCACGAAGCTGATCGGCGAGGCGACGATCCCGGCCACCATCTTCGGGCCTGATCCGACCTGGTCCGTCGAGGCCGATGGGCAACTCCACGAGAGCGCGAACTGGGGCGGCGACTACGCCGGGGGCGATCTCGTGCCTGCAGCGCCGTGCAGCCAATGAGCGCGCATTCGCGCCGGCCTCGGGCCGAGCCGTGGTGGTCCATGCCGCTGCCCCTCTCAGCTCTGCTAGCCGTGCTGGCGCTCGCGGCCGCGGCAGCCGGCGACTACCTCATCACGCTCCTGACGCCCCTCGGCCTCATCGGTCTCGCCGCCGTTGGCGGGGTGCTCGCCCTGGGCGTGCTGGGCATGGCGGCGGCCGACCTGCTCACGCCGCGGACCCAGACCTGGCAGAGCGGGCTGGCCCTCGCTCTCGTCGTCTTCACCGTGCTGACGGTGCTCTTCGTCCCGCTGCGCTGGGTCGGACGCCAGGTCGACTTCGCCCTCGGTGCCAGCCAGCGCCAGCAGATCGTGCGAATGGTGGAAGAGGGAGCACTGGGATCCGACGTCACCCTCGGCGAGGTCGCGCTTCCCGAGGAGTACCGATCCGCATCCGCCGACGGGGTAATCGGGATCGTGCGTTCGGGTTCCGACGTCATCGTGGTGTTCCTCCGCCGGCTGACCTCGGTCGACGCCTGGCAGGGCTTGGCCCACACCGCCTCCGGACGACCGCCGCAGGACGATCCGTGGCGGGGCGGCAGGCTCCTGGAGATCGATCCGCTCGGCGACGGCTGGTACTGGGTGGCGGCGAGCTGATGGGAGGAAGGGCGTGAACCAGAGCGATTGGGCCTTCCTGGCTGTGGTGGTAGTTGGGCTCGGCGTCGTGTGGGTCTTGGGGCGACGAGCCATCGGCCGCGGCTGGCTAGTCTTCATGACAGGCTTCTGTCTGCTCCTCGCGTTGGCCTTGCTCTGGATCTTCCACCAGATCCCGGTCGGTGTCGTCCCACCGCCACCCGGCCCCAGCACTTGATGCCTATGACGTTTCCACAACTCCTAAGCACTCGGCTGTCGCGCATCAGCCATGGCCGTTCCGGGAGGCATCGGGTCGGCCTTCGTGTCGGTCGGCCTAAGACGGAGACTCCGGTTGGCGGGCGCGCTGGCAACTGGGCTGCTCCTGGCTGGCTGCATCGGTGGGGATCCGTTGTTCCAGGTCGAGGTACGGAACGATTCGTCCGAGGCGTACGTGCTAGTCGTGCAGAGCGGCCTGTCGAGATGGGGCTATCAGGTGCCCGCCCGCGCCAACGCCCAGATCGGAGCGCAGAGCTGGGATCCGGACCTCCTGCAAAGATGGACCGCGACGCTCTGACCCGCATCCTCTGGCTCCGACGGCGCACGGGATCGTCAGTCGTGCCAGAACGATCAGAGGCCTGAAGCTGCTGGCGGTACGCCTGGTGCGAGGAGTGGTGATCTCCACGGGAGGGCTGCGCTGATGGGCACCATGGTGACGAACGCCAAGACCAGAACGGCACCGAGCGCGCCGGGGAAGGTGCGCGGACCCTCGTAGGTCACCAGATTGGTCAGGTTGCTGAGCGCCACGCCGCCGGCGAGAACCAGGGCCGACCAACTCACGGCGACCCCCAACGCCCAGACGAGTCGACCGGCCAAGGAGTCCAGGCGGAGCCAGCACCAGGCGGCAACCGTCGCGGCGAAGGGGATAAGGGTCAGGATCAGATAGTCGAAGGCCATGAGCGGCAGCCAGAACAGGGTGGCCGCCGGACCGAACTGGAGGGCTCCATTTGCGCCTGTCAAGTCTTAGTTGATGGCCACCCCGCCGCTCATGGCCAGAGGTCGCAGGTTTCAAGGTCGAGTTGTGCTCCGCGTTTGGAGTCAGATGCCACTTGACGGGCGATGGCGTGCCGCCCAATGTTCGCTTGGGTGTGCGCGAGGACGATGCACGAAAGGGGGTACGACGCAGCGATGGCAGCACGAGCATCGGTGATCTTCTGCGTCGTTGCATTCCTCACCGCATGTGCTCCGCCTGCGGCCTATTTCTCGTCCGGGCCTGAGGTCATGCACAAGACCGGGGTGACTAGCGGCCGCGGGGTTTACCTTCCCCTACGGCAGCTGTCGGCCCCCGGTGATAAGCAGGTGTCATTGATCCAGCTCAGTCCACTGTATCTAGATCAATCCGTTCACTACGAAGCCTATGTCCAGGATGTGGAGGCATTGGATTCGGCCGGCCAAGATGAGAGAGCCGCGATCCAGCCGGACCTTCTGCTGCCACTTCACGGCGCCACACTCGAACCGGGAAAGACGCTGCAGCTCGTGCTGCAGATTTCGGCCATCCCGGCGGGGGTCAGGGCGGTGGAGTTCCGCTCTTTCGCCCTTACGTTCGTGGTGGAGGGAGAGAGCCAGCGAACTGAGGTGTTCTCAGTCGGTGGAAAGGTGTGGACCTGCGACGACACCTCGGCATGCCCCGAGCCCCCCAGTCCGCCGGAGAGCACTCCTGCGGGGGCATCCGATGGTATGAGCGGCGGATGACCGCTGCGATCCGGATCTAGCCCCGGCCGAAGGCTCTCGACCCGGACGCCACTGTAGCGGGGGAAGTCAATGGTGGGGGCGCAGTACTACGCCGGTCGACTAGGTGGAGACAAACCTCCTGCCGAACGCGATGACGCATGGCGGCATCATGCTCGCGCGACCTGGGAGGTAGCTTGGGCGGAATGCTCCCAAAGCAGGCGCCATCCTCAACACCCCTCGCTCCATAAGGGGTCAGATTGGGGTCAACCCGTCCGCTTTGGGCATACGAAAGGCCCGATTCTGAGCACGAATCGGGCCCTGTCGGAGCTGATTGGTACCGCATACCGGATTCGAACCGGTGATCTCCGCCTTGAGAGGGCGGTGTCCTGGGCCTCTAGACGAATGCGGCACGGCTGTCCCTCGCGAGGCGGCGAAGGGGACGGCCGGGAGTATAGCAAGCGCCAGCCGAAACCCTCAACACCGCCGACAGACCGCGACGGCGCGGAGAACGGCCCCGAGCCCTGACGTCCGCGATGTACCCTGCGCGCCGTTGTAATCCGAGCTCTCGAGGTGCCCCCGTCCGTGAGTCCCCTGCTTGGCGTGCTGCTCTTCATCCACGTCATCACCGCCATCGTGGCGTTCGGCCCAAGCTTCGCGATGCCCATCATCGGCAGCCTGGGTGCACGCAATCCCCAGCACGGCGCGTTTGCCGTGGACGTCTCCGAGGCGATCGAGAAGCGCATGGTGATACCCGTGGCGCTGACCATGCCCATCACCGGGGTGGCCATGATCATCGTTGCCGGGATCGACCCCACCACCCCGTGGCTGGCCATTGCCATCGTGCTGTACGTGATCGCGCTGACCTACGCGATCGCCGTCCAGACCCCTACGGTGACGAAGTTCGCCGCCGCGCTCCACGAGCTCTCGACCGCCGGCCCGCCTCCCGAGGGTGCCCCCGCCGGCCCGCCGCCGCACATCGCCGCGCTGAGCCAGAAGGTCGCCCGCGGCGGGATGCTCCTGTCGTTCCTGGTGGTGGCGATCGTGTTCCTGATGGTGACCAAGCTCACCTTCACCTGAGCCGGGGCAGCCGCTCAGTGCCCGGGCGGCCAGGTCCCCATGACCTGGCGGAGGATCGCCAGCTCACCCACGTGGTAGGCGTTGTGGTCGCCGATGATCCGGACCGCCCGCAGGAGTGACTTGCCCGGCGTCAACGGCAGCGATGCCAGCAGGTCGCGCGCCGGATCGGCCACCAGCGCGCGCAGCGCGGCCTTGTCCTCCAGGAACCCCGAGACCGATGTCGCCCAATCCTCGGGCGTGGCCGTGGCATCGGCTGCCGGCCAGTACTCGCGCGGCCAGGCGCGCGGGCGATAGTCGGCATCGGTCACGTACTCGAGCATGTCCCGCTGGGTGAGCCGCAGGTGCTCGACCAGGTGCCACGGCGTGTAGTCCACGTTGGGCGGTCGGGTGTTCACGGCATCGGCCGGGAAGTCGGCCACCGCCGCCTCGAACGGCATGTGGGCATCCACGCCGTCGAGGAGGCGGATGAGTTGCTCGCGTAGTTCGTCGTGCGGCGCCATGAGCCTAGTCTCGCACTTGGCGGCCCGGTCAGCGAATGTCGGGCGGGTCATCCACCGCGGCGGCCCGCCGGCGGGAATCGGTCGCGGACTGGGTGGTCATGCCGATGGTCCCTCCTCGCCGTCGTCCGCGTCAGCGCCATCCTCGCCATCAGCGCCATCCTCTGCGAGGACCCCGTAGAGCTTGCGCCGAGCATCGACCAGGATCTCCCGGGCTTGCGCCTGCGCCGATTCCGATCCCACCCGGCTGACCTGCACCGCGGCGCCGATCAGCTGCACGCCGAGCCGGCGCAGGTCCATCGACTGCCCGCCGCCGTCCTTGCTGAACCAGGGATGGCGGACGAGGGGGCTGTGCTCCGCTTCCGCGCGACCGGCATCGGTCAGGGTGTAGACCTTGCGGCCGTCCTGATCCTGCCCGCGGACGAGACCCTCGTCCTCCAGCTGCTGCAGGGTGGGATAGACGGACCCGGCGCTCGGCCGCCATCGGCCGCCACTCCGCGCCTCCAGCTCGGTGATCACCTGGTAGCCGTGCATGGGCTGGTCCAGGAGGACGGCCAGAATGGCGGGCCGCACGCCCTTGCGGACCATGGCCCGCCGGATCCGATGTGGATCGAAGAGGTCTCGCAGGCCCACGCCTGCCGGACCGTGCTCTCCGCCGCGCCGTCGCCGAGCCCGGTGGCTCCGACCATGCTCGCTGCGGTCAGGTGTTTCAACCATTGTTCGTGTGCCTCTGTGTTGGTCTGCGCACTATCGCGCTGCATCACGATATATCGTGATAGTGCGTGCGTCAAGTGATGGCGAGCCCGACGGGACGCCGCGGCTCGACGACTCGTCAGGCGCTGATCACGTGCGCGCTAAGGGCCATGAGGGCCGATGACTCGTCAGGCGCTGATCACCGAAGCGTTAGGCGGCTCGTTGGCGTCGACGTCGCCCCGGGAGTCGTCAACCCGAGCGTGGATGACAGCCGCATGGACCTCTGCGGGCGGCTTCAGGGCGCCTAACGCTGCTGGCAGCGGCAGGTGACGAGTCGCGGAAACGGTCGCCGGGCAATCCCGGCCGCACGCCGGGTCGATCGCGGATACGGCCGGCGCAATGGCGGGCGGGGTGGCCGGCTCAGTGGGTGGTGGCGAGCTCCGCGAGGACCGCGTTCATGGCGTGGCGACGCTCCTCGAGCCAGCCCAGCACGCTGCCCGCCACGTGCGGCCAGGTGCCGCCGCCCATGACCAGGCCGAAATGGGTCGCGGAGGGGATGTACTCGTAGGTTGCGCCCAGCAGGTCGGCGGTCATGCGCGCCTCCGAGGGGTGGATCACGTCGTCCAGGCCGGCGCCGATCACCAGGGTCGGGGCGTCGATGCGATCAGGGTCCACCTCCACGCCCAGCATCCGCTCACGGCGCGCGCTCCCGGACTCCTTGGCGCCGGTGAGCATCTCCTGCATCTTGGTCAGCTCCGCGTCGTCGAGGTCCGGCAGCCAGGTCCGCAGGCGTTCAGCGGGCGCGATCCAGCCCCACCACTCCGCGCTGTACACGTCCGGCACCGACGTGAGCTCGTGCTCATCGGCTCGGCGTGGAAGGGCCGCAGCGGGAGGCGAAGGCGCCAGCAGGACCAGGCCAAGCACCTGGTGTCGCTCGGCGTAGAGCAGGGCTGCCAGGGCACCGATCCCCCAGGCGATGACGACCGGCGGCCTTCCGAGCTGCCGGATGGCCACGCCGATGTCGTCCGCGTAGTCATGCATCGAGGTCTCAGCCAGGTCCGCGAGGTCGCTGGTGTAGTGGCCACGCAGATTCATGGCGTGCGCCTCCCAGCCGCGCTCAGCGAAATACGCCGCGAAGCTCGACCACAGCCACGACCCGGTGAGTGCACCGTGCACCAGCAGGAGCGGTGGCTTCCGCGAGCGGCGCTCCGGCTGGTGGGTCTCGACGTAGATCCCCTCGGGCTCGATGAACACCTCGTCACGCTTGATGGCCTGGACCATGCGGCGTTACTCGTCCTCCAGCGAATAGAACGCGAGGCCGGTCAGCAGCTTGGGGTAGAAGTAGGTCGACTTCTGGGGCATCACATCACCGGCCATCGCCACCGCCGCAAGCTGGTCCAGGCTCGTGGGACGCATCAGGAAGGCAGCCTGCACGGCTCCCGAGCGAACGCGGGCCAGGGCCTCGGCGGGTTCCTTAGTGTAGAGGATGCGGTCACCGGCCTCCGCAACCGGGTCCAGCCCCAGCCGATCGGCGAGGATCGCCGCGTTGAGCGACGCCGCGTCGAGTCGCTGCACGGCCGTGCTCACCGGCTCCCGCCGCATGCGATCGCGCAGCCCGTCGACATCGGCGACGAGCAGGAAGCCCTCGTCGTCGGGAAGGACCAGGCCGAAGGCCGCGGTGTCGCCGCCATCGGTCTCCTCCAGGCGCTCGGCAAGGGCGTCGGGCGCCAGCGGCATCGCCTGGAAGAGCGGGTCGGGCCCGGCCGCCAGCGCACGGAGCGCCTCTGCGTCCACGCCGCGCACCAGCCGGTGGGTGGCCCGGATCTGGAGCTCCTCGAGCTCCGCGTTGACGAGCACCATCATGGTCCAGTCCGCACCCAGCGCGCCCGGCGGGGCGTCACCCAGCGCCGGGTTCGCCCGCACCTCCGCCTGGTAGGCGAGCGCAGTCTCGTACCGATGGTGGCCATCGGCGATGAAGAGCCGCTGCCGGGACAGGTAGCCGGTCATCCGCTCGTCCGGCTCCACCGCCGCCAGGGTGTGGAGGAGCCCGTCACCGTCCCGGGCGCGCCACTCGTCGCTCCAGCCCCGGCCCATGACGTGGCGGTAGCGCTCGGACCGGTCGAAGTAGAGGGCCAGGATGGGCGAGAGCTGGCTCCGCGTGGCGCGGAGCAGGCTCAGGCGGTCGGCCCGCGGCCCGGGCATGGTGTGCTCGTGGGCCCGCACCCCGTCGCCGTACGGCTCGAGCAGGACGCGCGCCAGGATCCCGTGGACGGCCGGGTCGTCAGGCGCCTCGGGTCGCGCGTGGCTGTAGTAGTAGAAGGCCGGCGTCGGCGATCGTGCCAGCACCCCGGCCGCCAGCCACTCCGCCAGCTCCCGGGCCGCCGTTGCGTGGGGATCCGGTCCCGCCGACAGCTCCAGGCGCACCGCGTTGTGCGGATCGCGCGCCTCGAGGGCCGTGCGCTCCTCGGGGGCGATCACGTCGTAGGGCGGGCAGGTCAGGTCAGTGACGTCGGCGAGGCGGCCCGGGTGACCGGCTGCCTCCCCGGGAAGCCGGACGCGGTCCGGGATGGCCGAGCCTGCGTAGCGGTCCAGGGCGTAGCCAATCGCGGGAAAGGGACGCACCGGAGGCATGCTCCGGAGTGTAGCGCGGCGCCGCGCTTATGCCGGTGGAGGCTCCCGCCCTCAGCCGGCCCCGTCGCCTCCGCCTCGCCGCACCACGAACGGCGGCGGCTCCCCGGGCCTGGGCTGCGGGGGCGCGGGCGTGGTCTGTGCCTTGACCGGCAGCCGCACGACCACCACCGTGCCGCGACCCGCCGCGACGTTGGCTTCCGCGTGGATCCGTCCGCCATGGGCCTCGACGATGCCCCGCGAGATGTAGAGCCCCAGCCCCAGTCCGCCGACGCGACGGCGGGTCGCGTCGCCATCGGCCTGCACGAAGAGGTCGAAGACGCGCTCCCGCAGCTCATCGGGGATGCCCACCCCGCGGTCGACCACCCTGACCTCCACCTCATCGCCGTCGCGACGCGCGCTGATGTCGATGGGCTCGTCCGGCGGCGAGTACTTCGCCGCGTTGTCCGCCAGGTTGGTCAGGACCTGGCCGATCCGGTCCCGATCCGCCTCGATCATCAGCCCGTCGGGCGCGCTGACCTCCACCACCCGCTCGCCGAACCCCCGGCGCGTGCGCGCCGCGACCGCCTCGAGCTCCTCGCTCAGGTCGAACGGCTCGGTCTCCACGCTCACCCCGCCACGCCGGTCGATGCGGCTCACGTCCAGGAGATCCTCGACCAGGCGCCGCATCCGCCCCGACTGCTCGCGGATGATGCGTACCTGGTCCAGCTCACGGGCGTCCTCGGTGTGGTCGCGCAGGCGGCGCTCCAGGAGCTGCGCATAGCCGGTGATCGAGGTGAGCGGCGTGCGCAGCTCGTGGCTCACGATGGACAGGAAGTCATCCTTGACCCGCCGCGCCTCCTGCTCGCGCGCGACCTGCTCCTCGAGGTCGGACCACAGCGTCGCGTTCTCCAGGGCGGCCCCTGCACGTTCGGCGATCGCCTCCGCCAGGCGCCGCTCGCCCTCGGCCACCGGTGCGTTGCCGACGCTGCCGGCCACCAGCACGCCGCGGACCCGTCCACGGCCCACGACCGGCACTGCCAGCAGCGAGCGCAGGCCCAGGACGGCGATCCCGTCTGGATCGCCCGCGTCAGGCACCGGCGCCGGGTCCGGTCCGACCAGGACGGTGGTGGCGGTGGCGGCCGCGCGCCCGACCACGCCCTCGCCCATGCGCGGCGTGCGCTCGGCGGCATGCTGTCGTGCCGCGTCGCAGAGCGCGTCGTCGCGGCCGGCCACGTCGGCGAGCTGAAGCATCTCCCCGTCGCCGCTCACCAGCCACAGCTCGGCGATGTCGCCCATCAGGTCGCCCGTGCTGCGCACGATCGTGCGCACGGTGGACCCCTGGTCGAGCGAGGCGCCGAAATCATGGGCCAGCTGCGACAGGACCGCCTCCTCGTGTGCTCGGCTCCGCTCCCGTTCCTCCTCCTCGAGACGGACGTTCAGCCCGGCGACCTCCATGGCGCGGCCCAGCACCACGCGCGCGAAGATCCCCGCCGCCAGGCCGATGCCGACCAGGTACACGATCCGGACCGGCAGCAACGTGCGGGCCGTAGCGGACGGATCCGTGCCCAGGAGCACGACGGTGCCATACAGGAACGCACAGACGACCGACGACCAGACCGATGCACCCAGGCCGAAGCGCACCGCGGCGCCCAGGACGACGAGGCCATAGAACAGGTAGGCGTCGATGGCCCCGGGTGCGATGTAGACCGCGACCGTGACGGCCGCCATGTCCAGGGCGGTGGCCACGATCCCCACCTCGCGGGCGGGGAAGCGCTCGATGAGCCAGAGGACCAGGAGCGAATAGGCGGCCACGACGCCCAGCAGGACCAGGAACGCTGGGGCATCGGCAAGGAAGTCGCGGAAGGCGCCCACGGCCACGGCTGCCAGCGCGGAGACGGCCAGCCGCACCGCGACCAGCTGCCGCTCCTGTGAGCGCATCTGCCGCTCGATGTTGCGGTCGAGGTCGTCCATGGCAGCGCGGATCACCCGGGGGCGGAAGCGGGGCCGACTATAGCACCGGGCAGGGCCATGGCTTGGCGTCGGACCATGACCTCAGTCGGGATTCAGATCCTCGAAGACACCTTCGTCGACCGACGCGCCCGGCGGATGTCCACCGGGTCGCGGGGCACGAACGAACAGGATGACCGCGGCCACGACGGTCAGCGCCACGATGATCGGAATCCAGGGCAGCCGCCGGTAATCGACGGGGGCGACCACGCCGATCGTCTTCGTGCTCAGGTGACCCAGTGGGTCCTGCGCGACCACGGTCACCACGCGGGGCGTCAGGCCGGCGCTGACCGACGTGCCGAAGGTGCCATCCGACGCGACCGGGACCGCGGTGCCGTCAACGACGACGCGCGTCCCCGGATCGGTCGTGCCGGTCACCTGCGCGTCCATGCCGAACGAGAAGAGGCTCGCTGCCACGGAGAGCGAGGGCGGTTTCGTGACGACCCGCACCGAGAAGCTGGCCCGGTACCCGTGGCCGGCCGGCGTGACCAGGAACACGTCCGCCGGGAAACGCCCGGAGCTGTCGGATGGAGCGGTGACGGTGATCCTGAAGGGAGGGCCGACGCTGCTGCCCGGCGGCTGACCGGCTATCTCCTCCCCAAGCACCACGAGCTGGCCCGCTCCGTTCGCCGTCGTCAAGGCCAGTGTTCCAGCTGGCGCGGTGGCCTGGACCATGAAGGTGCGCGACCCCACGAGGATGCCGCCCGCGCCGGAGGACGCCGCCGGGTCATCGATGGCGTCGATCAGCGGCGGGGCCAGCACACCCCCACCGACCTCCGGCGAAGTGACCAATGCGAGCGGGACGATGGACGCCACGCCGGGAATCGGCGTTTGGACCAGTGGACCCCCGCTCGGGTCGAGCGCCGACGGTCCGACCAGGTCACCGGGGCCCAGGGCACGCAGGAGGGCCATCTCGGCGCCATCGACTCCAACGGGTCCGACCGGCCCGGCGCCGGCCAGCATGGCAACCTGCTTCGATGCGGGAAAGCCGGTTGCACCGTTCCCGAGGAGCGTTCCGGCGAAGAGGAATCCGGCCGAGGCGCCCGATGTCGCCGGCCAGGGCCCGACGTACGGGGTGAGCGGTGAGTCCATGAACAGGGCTGCCGAGGCCGAAGCGGCGACCCCGCGCGCGTTCGTGAGCGTCAGGTCGGGACGATCGAGCTCCAAGACAGGGGTCCCCGAGGCGTTGCGGCGCAGGACGACCCACGGGTTGGAGGCGTTGCCGATCACAAACAGCGGCCGACCGCGCCTCGCGAAGGACGACTGGGAGACGACCCGGCCGGGCGACCCGGCCGGCCACGCGATGGTGCTGACCGGCGTCTCCTCGTTTCCGTACAGGATCCCCGACCCGCCGGGTCCCAGCGCTGCAGGCACCGCCAACGGTGTTCCCTCCGCAGATACGCACACGGATTCCTGGATCGGGGAGCCTGAGCGGAGCGCGATGCGCGTCAGTCTCCAGCCGTTCCCGGGGCACTCCCCGGCCGCGGCCGCAATCCCGACCACGCCCACCTCGACGCCGGGCTGGCCGTCCGAATCGCCCATGATCGTCACCGACGCGTTGAGCGGGTCGTCCACACTGACCAGGATCATCGGCTGATGCGGGGCCCCGGCATCGACGAACCGGCTCCCATCCCAACGCAGCACGGCGATCCGCATGAGGCTCGGCGAATCGGGGGCGGGAGGCTCGGCCACCGTCAGCTCGTCGACGCCGTCTCCATCGAGATCCGCTGCGAGGACAACCCGGGCGCCGCGGCCGGTGTCCGCGACCATCCGCAGCACCGGCGCGCCGCTGAGCGGGTTGGTCGCGAGCCGGTAGACGGTGAGGCAGCACGGCGGGGCGTTGTTGAACCCGGTCCCCGAGTTCACCGCCACGAGGACGGCGGTCCGGGAGCCATCGTGCCAGGCGATGAGCCGCGCCGCGTCGTCGATCCCCACGCCGAACGTGCCCTGGGCGTCCGGGTGCGGCACCGCGGAGAGGCGCTCGTCGGGGCTGGCCCGCCGGCGCAGGGGTGCCTGGCCGGTGCTGAACCACGTGCCGTCCACGGCCTGGCGCCAGAGCTCGACCGCCAGCTGCGCCTGGTTCGCATGCGAATCCGCGATGGTGACCAGCTCCCGGACGCCATCGCCGTCCACGTCCGCGGCAAGCGCCCCGTACGTGACCCCGCTGATGATGGTGACCCCCGCCTCGTCCGGGACCGCCGTGACCGGCGAATCGGCGCCGGCGGTCGATGCCGGAATCGCCACGAGCACCGCCGCGAAGATCGTCGCGACGGCCGCGATCCGGGGACCTCGGCTGCCTCGACGACGTGCGCGGCTCGGGTTCGGCACCATCGTCACCGCAGCATACCGCCCGTTCGGAGCGTCTGGCATGATGCGGGCATGGCCGATCCCGCCATCCTCTGGAGACCGCCGGCCGATGCGCGCCAGCAGACCCGCATCGGTCGCTTCATGGACTGGCTGTTCGATACGCGCGGCCTGCGCTTCGATGATTACGACGCGCTGTGGCGCTGGTCGACGGACGAACTGGAGGCCTTCTGGCAGGCGATCGCCGACCATTTCGAGGTTCGGTTCGAGACGCCGGCCGAGCGCGTCCTGGATCATCCCGCCATGCCGGGAGCCCGCTGGTTCCCGGGCGCCACCCTGAACTGGGCGGAGCACGCACTGCGGCTGCCCGGTCGTGGCGACGACGACGTCGTCATCGTGGCCCGGTCCCAGTCCCGCGGGGAGGTCCAGCTGACCGCCGCCGAGCTGCGCGATGGCGTGGCCCGGGCCCGCGCCGGCCTGCTGCGCCTGGGCGTGCGGCGCGGCGACCGCGTGGCTGCGTACCTGCCCAACATCCCCGAAGCGGTGGTGGGCCTGCTGGCCACGGCCTCCATCGGCGCCACCTGGACCTCGTGCGCGCCGGAGTTCGGGGTCCGCAGCGTCATCGATCGCCTGGGACAGGTGGAGCCGAGCGTGCTCCTCACGATCGACGGCTACCGCTACGGCGACCGCGCGGTGGATCGGAGCGCGGAGGTTGCCGCCATCCGTGCCGCGCTGCCCAGCCTGCGCGCGACGGTGGTGGTCCCCTACCTGGCCAATGGCGGCGCCATTCCGGACGCGATGCCGTGGTCGGAGCTGGTCGGCGAGCCCGGCGAGCTCGCCTTCGAGCCGGTCCCCTTTGACCACCCGCTGTATCTGCTCTTCAGCTCGGGGACGACTGGCCTGCCCAAGCCCATCGTGCATGGGCACGGCGGCATCCTGCTCGAGCACCTCAAGGTCCTGGCCCTGCATCACGACCTGGGGCCGGAGGATCGGTTCTTCTGGTTCAGCACCACCGGTTGGATGATGTGGAACTACCTGGTCTCGGGGCTCGCGGTGGGCTCGACCATCGTCCTGTACGACGGCAGCCCGGCTCACCCTGACCTGATGGCCCTGTGGCGGATGGCCGCCGAGCTGCGGATCACCTGCTTCGGCACCAGCGCGCCGTTCCTGCTGGCCTGCCGCAAGGAGGGGCTGCGGCCCGGCGAGGCGCTCGACCTGGGCGCCCTGCGCAGCATCGGCTCGACCGGGGCACCGCTGCCGGCGGAGGGCTTCCGGTACGTGTACGACGCCATCGGCTCCGACCTGCAGCTCGCAAGCGTCAGCGGCGGGACCGATGTCTGCACCGCGTTCGTGGGTGCCAGCCCGCTGGTTCCGGTCTGGGAGGGGGAGATCAGCTGCCGGCAGCTCGGCTGCCGGGTCGAGGCCTTCGATCCGGACGGGAGGCCGGTCATCGGCTCCGAAGGTGAGCTGGTGCTGACAGCGCCGATGCCGTCGATGCCGGTCGGCTTCTGGAACGACCCTGACGGCACGCGCTACCGCGACGCGTACTTCGCCCTCTTCCCCGGTGCCTGGCGGCACGGCGACTGGATCACCATCACCGAGCGCGGCAGCTGCGTCATCAGCGGACGGTCCGACGCGACCCTCAACCGTGGCGGCGTGCGCATCGGCACCGCGGAGTTCTACGCCGTGGTGGAGGGGATGCCGGAGATCGCCGACGCCATCGTCGTCCACCTCGAGGAGGGCGATCAGCTCATCCTGTTCGTGGTCCTGCGGCCCGGCGCAACGCTCGACGACGCGCTGCGCGGGCGCATCGCCCGCGAGCTTCGGGCAGCCCTTTCACCACGCCACGTCCCGGACCGGATCGTGGAGGTCTCGGGCGTCCCGCGGACCCTGTCCGGCAAGAAGCTCGAGGTCCCGGTGAAGCGGATCCTGACCGGTACCCCCGCGGAGATGGCCGCCTCGCGCGGGTCGCTCGCGAACCCCGCCAGCCTGGACCCCTTCGTGGCGTTTCGAGAGCGTGAGGAGGAAGCCGGCGAGGGCAGCGAGAGCGGCGAGGGCAGATCCGGGTCCTGAGATCGGCTCGGACTGCACCCTTTTTGTCGGAACAGACGCCCGGCAGCCCGCGCCGCGTCCTGCGTTCCGACCCGCGACTCGTCAGGCGCGCACCGGGCGCGCGGTATCTGCCGTTTGCGCGCCGGACTCGTCAGGCGCGCACCACCGCAGCGTTACGCGGCTCAGGGGCAACATGCGACACGGTTTCCGAGGCTGGCTGAGCGTGAAATCTGGCTCCATCGGCGCATGCAAGTCGCAGAAACCCGCCTAACGCTGCGCACAGCCGCAGGTGACAACTCAGGAGCAATTGCGCCCGGCGCAACGGCTGCCGAGCGAGGCACGGCGCGGAGCGGTGGGGTGGAGCGGCGAGGCAGCCGACTACCCGGGACGGATGCCCAGCAGGTTCCGCGCGATCACCATGCGCTGGATCTGGCTGGTCCCCTCGCCGATCTCCGTGAGCTTCGCGTCACGCAGGTAGCGCTCCACCTTGTACTCGGCCACGTACCCGTAGCCGCCGTGAACCTGGACCGCGGCGTTCGTGACCCGCTGCGACACCTCCGACGCGAAGAGCTTGGCCATGGCCGCCTCGGTCGAGTAGGGGCGTCCCTGATCCTTGAGCCAGGCCGCGCGGTAGACCATCAGGCGGGCCGCGTCGATCTCGGTGGCCATGTCGGCGATCATGAATCCCACGCCCTGGAAGGAGGCGATGGGCCGGCCGAACTGCTCACGCTCCTTCGCGTAGGCCGATGCAGCCTCGTACGCTGCCTGCGACAGCCCCAGCGCCATGGCGCCGATCCCGATCCGTCCGCCGTCGAGGGTCTTCAGGAAGAGCTTGTCGCCCGCTCCCTCCTCGCCCAGCAGGTTCTCCGCGGGAATCCGGCACTCCTCGAAGAGCAGCTCGCCGGTGTTGCTGGCATGGAGGCCCATCTTCTCCTCCATGCGGCCGATGGCGAAGCCCGGCGTCCCGTCCTCCACGATGAAGGCGCTGATCTTCCCGGAGCTCGCCTCACGGTCGGTGACCGCGGTCACGATGTACGTGGAGGCCACGCCCGCGTTGGTGATGAAGCGCTTGCTCCCGTTCAGGACCCAGCCGTCGCCGTCCCGATGGGCCCGCGTCCGCGTCCCGCGCGAGTCACTCCCCGCGCCCGGCTCCGTCAGCCCATAGGCGCCGATCTTCTCGCCCGAGGCGAGCGGCCGCAGGTAGCGTTCCTTCTGGGCATCGGTCCCGGCCAGGTAGAGCGGGTAGCACCCCAGGCTGGTGTGGGCGCTGACGATGATCCCCACGCTCCCCGACACCCGGGACAGCTCCTCGATGGTGATGGCGTACGCGAGTGAGTCGAGGCCCGTGCCGCCCACGGATTCCGGATACGGGACGCCCAGCAGGCCCAGGGATGCGGCCTCGCGGATGATCTCGAGCGGGAACTCGCCGCGACGCTCCATCTCGTCGGCGACCGGCGCGATGCGCCCTTCGGCAAAGTCGCGGACGGTGCGACGGATCTCGGTGTGCTCGGCTGACAGGGCGAAGTCCATGCGGGCTCCCGGCTGCGGATCGGTTCGGCAGCCGGAGTCTACCAAGGCGCCCGCCCAGCGCCCTCCTCAGTTGGCGCGTCGCCAGTGATCGAGCTCGCGGAGGGCACGCCGGTCGGCGGCGATGCGCTTGCTGACCTGCCGCTGCTTCAGCGGCGCGGGTCGCGGTCGCGTGCGCCTGGTGTGTCTGGGCTTGCTCATGGCTGGTAGTCCAGACGAAGGGGGTTACGGATTCGTTGCATCTTCCCGGGCAGTGAACCGCGGCCGGATCAGGAGCACGTGCACGCGCTTGCAATTCGTCCGAATTCGTTGACACCCGACAGCCGACCGGGAGATACTCCGCGGATCATCGAGAAGCCTGCTGCAACTCGATAAGGTTCCGCGCGCCTCCCGTCTCTGCACTGGTACGAGGACCCCGGGTGTCAGAACAGGACGTCCGTCTCGAGCGGGTCACCAAGCGGTTCCACGACGTCACCGCCGTCGACGATCTCTCGCTGGAGATCGAGCGGGGTGAGTTCTTCTCCCTGCTCGGTCCGTCGGGGTGCGGCAAGACGACGACGCTGCGCATGATCGGCGGTTTCGAGATGCCCACCGCCGGGACCATCTACCTCGGTGACGCCGAGGTCACATCGCTCCCCCCGTTCCAGCGCGACGTGAACACGGTCTTCCAGAACTACGCCCTCTTCCCGCATCTCAACGTGTACGAGAACGTCGCCTTCGGCCTGCGCCGGAAGAAGACGGCGGATCCGGAGATCCAGCAGCGGGTAGGCGAGATGCTCGAGCTCGTGGAGCTCCCGGGGTATGAGCGCCGCAAGCCGAGCCAGCTCTCGGGCGGCCAGCAGCAACGCATCGCGCTGGCGCGGGCCCTCATCAACAAGCCCCGCGTCCTGCTCCTCGACGAGCCTCTCGGCGCCCTGGACCTCAAGCTCCGCAAGCAGATGCAGATCGAGCTCAAGCGGATCCAGACCGAGGTCCGCATCACGTTCATCTACGTCACGCACGACCAGGAAGAGGCGATGACGATGAGCGACCGGATCGCCGTCATGTCTGCCGGGCACATAGAGCAGCTCGGCCAGCCGGAGGAGCTGTACGAGCGCCCCAGGACCTCCTTCGTCGCCGGCTTCCTGGGGGTGAGCAACCTGCTCGACGGCAGTGTCGCCGGCCGGGATGCGGACACGGCGACGATCCGGCTCCGGGACGGCAGCAACGTCCGGGCACCGCTCGACGGGCTCAACGGCGCCACCGAGGTGCGCGTCGGCGTCCGACCCGAGAAGCTCCGGGTGGTGGCGGTGGGTGACGACGCGGACGCCGCCGTCGACGCCTCCCTGAACAGCCTGGCCGGCAGCATCCTGGACGCCAGCTACGTGGGCGTCAGCACCCAGTACCTGATCGATGCCGGAGGCGGCCAGCGCCTCACGGTCTATTCCCAGAACCTCGAGACGAGCGGCTCCCGCGCCGCGCTGGCCGACGGGCAGCGCGTTCGCGTCACCTGGAGGCCGGAGCACACGTTCGTGATCTCGGGACCGCACGAGCACCACGCAGGAGACCCGCACAGCCCCGAAGGAGAGACAGATGACTGACGGCCAGGAGCAGCAATCAGCAATCGAGGCGGCGATCGCGCGGATGGTCGCGAACGGCCGTCTCTCACGCCGCGACTTCCTGAGGCGCGCGGGGCAGGGCGGGGCGTACCTGGGCGGCGCCCTCTCCATCTCGGCGATCCTGGCCGCCTGCGGGATCTCGCCCACGGCCAGCAACACCCCCGGGGCGACCGCCACGCCGCTGGTCTCGGTTGAGCCGACACCGATCCCCACGCCCGCGGGGCAGCTCAACTTCGCGAACTGGCCGCTCTACATCGATACAGACGAGAACGACTCGACGAAGCACAAGACCATCGAGGACTTCCAGACGGCCACCGGCATCCAGGTGAAGTACACCGAGGCGATCCAGGACAACCAGTCCTTCTTCGGCACCATCCAGCCCGATCTCTCGGCCGGCAATGACACCGGCTGGGACCTGATGGTCATGACCGACTGGATGCTCGGCAGGCTGGTTCGCCTCAACTTCGTGGAGCAGATCGACGTCGCCGGGCTGGTCCCCAACTTCGGAGCCCACGCCGGCGACAAGTACAAGAACCCCACCTACGACCCGAACAACGCCCACTCGGTCCCGTGGCAGTCCGGGATCACCGGGATCGCGTACAACCCGACCCTCACGAAGCGCGAGATCACGAGCTACGCGGATCTCTTCGATCCAGCCTTCAAGGGCAAGGTCGGGATGTTCACAGACATGTACGACAGCATGAACCTGGCGCTGCTGGGGATCGGCGTGAAGCCGCTGGACGCGACCATGACCGACGTCCAGAACGCGCAGAAGAAGCTGCTCGAGCAGGCGAACGCGGGGATTGTCCGCCAGTACTACGACAACAGCTACACCGATGCACTGGCCAAGGGCGACCTGTGGGTCACCATGGCCTGGTCCGGGGACGTCTTCCAGCTGCAGTTCGACAACCCGGACCTGAAGTTCGTGGTCCCCACCGAGGGCGGCATCCTCTGGGTCGACAACATGTGCATCCCGGCCAAGGCGCAGCATCCGATCGACGCCCAGGCCATGATGAACTTCGTCTACCAGCCTGCCATCGCCGCGCAGATCACCGAGTGGGTGAACTACATCTGCCCGGTGCCGGAGGCGCAGGCGGTCATCAAGCAGGACGCCCAGGACGCGGCGGACGGTGGCGACCAGGAGACGGCGGACTATCTGAATGCGGTCGCGGACTCCCCGCTCGTCTTCCCGACGGCGGACATGCTGAACAACCTGTACAGCTACAAGGTGCTCTCGGAGTCGGAAGAGGCCGACTGGAACGACCTCTTCCAGCAGGTCACACAGGGCTGATCGGATGCTCCGGCGCCTGCGCTGGGCCGTCCCCTACCTGTTCCTGACACCGGGCGGCCTCTGGCTGGTCGTCTTCTTCGCGATCCCGGTGCTCCTCATGGCATCGGTCTCGTTGCAGGAAGGCTCGCTGGCCAGGGGCTACGTCCTCACCTGGAACTTCGGCATCTACCCCGAGGCGATCAGCCGCTGGTCGGTGCAGATCATCCGCTCTGTGGAGTACGGGCTGATCGCCACGGTGCTGACCCTGCTCATCGGCTACCCGATGGCCTACACCATCGCGTTCCGCGGTGGCCGCTACAAGAACGTCCTCCTCCTGCTCGTGATCCTGCCCTTCTTCACGAGCTTCATCATCCGGACCATCAGCTGGAAGTTCGTGCTCGCCGACGAGGGGATCCTGCTCGGCACCCTCAAGGGCTGGGGAATCCTCGCGCCGGGGTTCCGTCTGCTCGCGACCCCGGTGGCGGTGGTGAGCGGTATCACCTACAACTTCCTGCCGTTCGTGGTCCTGCCGCTCTACGTGGCCCTGGAGAAGATCGACCACCGGCTCATCGAGGCGGCCACCGACCTCTACGCGAGCCGCTTCCAGGCATTCCTGCGGGTAACGCTGCCGCTGTCGCTGCCGGGTCTCTTCGCGGCCTCGCTGCTCAGCTTCATCCCGGCGGTCGGTGACTACATCAACGCCCTGCTGCTCGGAAGCAGGGATACCACGATGATCGGCAACGTCATCCAGGTCCTCTTCCTCCAGAACAACGACTACCCGGAGGCGGCCGCGCTCAGCGCGGTCCTCATGGTTGGCCTGCTCCTGGGGGTGCTCGTCTACCAGCGGATCCTGGGTGGCGAGGAGCTCACCGCCTGATGGCCGCCACCACCGCCACCCGTTCCGGCGCTCCGGCCTACCGTCCGCCGTTCCGACAGCGCGCGAGCTCGCGGATCCTGCCGGTCTTCACGGGCCTGGCGGTCGCATATCTCTTCCTGCCGATCGCCGTCATGATCCTGTTCGGCTTCAACCACGTCGAGGGGCGGTTCAACTTCACCTGGAACCGCTTCACCCTGGAGAACTACGGAAACCTGTTCGCGGTCGGCGGGCTCACCGATGCGCTCAAGACCAGCCTCGTCGTTGCCTTCGTGGCGACCTCCATCGCCACGGTGCTCGGGACCCTCATTGGCCTGGCCCTGACCCGCTACCAGTTCGCCGGTCGCGGTCCGCTGAACCTGCTCATCTTCCTGCCCATCGCCACGCCCGAGGTCGTGCTGGGCGCCTCGCTTCTCTCCCTGTTCGTGTCGGTGGGGGTCACGCGGAGCATCGTCACCATCGTGATCGCCCACGTGATGTTCGACATCAGCTACGTGGTGATCACCGTCCGGGCCCGGGTCGCGGGCTTCGACCGCCACCTGGAGGAGGCGGCCATGGACCTGGGGGCCGACGAGTTCACCACCTTCCGCAAGGTGACCTTCCCGCTCATCTTCCCGGGCATCATGGCTGCGGCGCTCCTGGCCTTCGCGCTGTCGATCGACGACTTCGTGATCACCCAGTTCACCTCCGGCCAGACGGTGACCTTCCCGCTCTGGGTGTACGGCGCCTCGCGCATCGGCGTGCCGCCGCAGGTGAACGTCATGGGGACGCTCATCTTCGTGATCGCCGCGCTGGGAATCGGCCTGTGGATCTGGCTGCAGCGTCGCAACCTCGTCGCGCCGCGGGCCGCGGCCAACAGCGAATGAGCGCCGAGGTCCAGCGACGACCCCTGCACGCCCCCACTGCGCCGGTGGGTCTGGCCGACATGCCGGCGCCGGACTCCGCGTCGCCGCACGAAGCTGCACGCCCCCTCAAGATCGGGGAGGCCGCGCGGCGCGTAGGCGTATCGCCCAGCGCGCTGCGCCAGTGGGAGCACCAGGGGCTGGTGCAGCCGTCGCGCTCGCGCGGGCGCTACCGCCTGTACAGCGAGGGCGACATCGCTCGCCTCCAGGAGATTCGGCGCATGCGCCGCGAGGAGCGGGTCAACGCACCGGGAATCCGGCGCCTCCTCGGCCCCGGCGTGACGGCCGGACCGCGCGAGGCGATCATGGACGGCGCCGCCCTCCGCGACCTCCGACGGTCGCACGGACTGTCCCTCAAGCGCGCCGCGGAGCGATCCGGGCTCTCGGTCAGCTCCATCAGCGCCGTCGAGCGCGGGGCGACACGGGCCAGCGTGGCCACCCTCCAGCGCCTGACCAGCGCCTATGACGTCACGGTTGGAGCCCTCCTCAGCCGACCACGGGTCCGGCGTGTCGTCCGCGCCGGCGATCGGATCGCGCTCGAGCTTCCGGGGGATGGCGTGCGCATCGAGCAGCTCGCCGATGGTGCGACCCACCTCGAGCCCCACCTCTTCTCGCTGGCACCGGGCGCGTCGAGCGCGGGAGCCTACCGGCACCAGGGCGAGGAGTTCCTCTTCGTGATCACCGGCTCCGTGACGATCTGGGTCGGCGACGACGAGCAGCACCGCCTGCGCGCGGGCGACGCGCTCACCTTCCCTTCCATGCTGCCCCATCGGTGGCACAACAACCCACGGGAGGAGACACGCCTGCTATGGATCAACACGCCGCCGACCTTCTGACCCCACCGCGCATGGACGGTCCGGAGGACGCCCGCGCGTGGCTGGATCTGCGCTCCGGCGTCCCCGCCGTCTGGGCCCGCTACACCGACCTGGTGGTCGAGCGCGGAGAGGGCTCCTGGATCGAGACGGTGTCGGGCCAGCGCTACCTGGACTACACCTGCGGGATCGGCGTCACGAATACCGGGCACGCGCATCCACGCATCGCGGCGGCCATCGCCGAGCAGGCCGCGAAGATCATCCACGCCCAGCAGAACATCCTGTACCACAAGCCGGGCCTGCTCCTGCATGAGCGCCTGCCGCGCCGGTTTCCCGGGCTCGCCCCGGGTGAGGGGGCCGGCCTCTTCCTCTCCAACTCCGGCGCGGAGGCGGTGGAGGCAGCCGTGAAGCTGGCGAAGGCCGCCACCCGCCGGCCGGGGATCGTCGCCTTCCGCGGCGGATTCCACGGGCGCACGCACGGCGCCATGGCGCTCACCAGCTCGAACGTGAAGTACCGCGGCCACTTCGAACCGCTCCTCGGCGGGGTGCACCACGTGCCGTACCCCTATCCGCTGCGCAACCCGACCGGCAACGACCCCGACGCCGCCCTGGCCTTCACCCTGGACGCCATCGACGAGCTGTTCGCCACCACGATCTACCCCGACGACGTGGCCGCGTTCCTCGTGGAGCCGGTGCTCGGGGAGGGCGGGTACGTCGTCCCGCCCGACGGGTTCCTCCCGGCGCTGCGGGAGCTCGCCGACCAGCACGGCATCCTGCTCATCGCCGACGAGGTGCAGTCGGGCTACGGACGCACGGGCCGCTTCTTCGCGACCGAGTGGACGGGCACCACGCCCGACATCGTGGTGATGGCCAAGGGCATCGCCTCCGGGATGCCACTCTCCGGGATCCTGGCCCGCGGCGACCTCCTCGATACCTTCGCGCCCGGCGCTCATGGCGGGACCTACGGCGGCAACGCGGTCGCCTGCGCCGCCGCCCTCGCCACGCTGGACGTCATCGACGATGAGGCCCTGGTCGCGCGTGCCGAGCGACTGGGAGCCCGGCTGCTCGACGGCATCCACGAACGGGCCGATGGCCGGCGATCCGTGGCGGAGGTGCGCGGCCGGGGCATGATGATCGGCATCGAGCTCGCCGACGCCGGGACGCTCGACCCGCGGCCGGACCTCGTGAAGGGGCTCATGCATGAGGCCTTCGACCGCGGGCTGCTCCTCCTCAGCTGCGGGGTCCGCGGGCAGGTGGTGCGGGTCATCCCGCCGCTTGTGACCACCGACGACGAGGTCGACCGGGCCATCGGGATCATCGGCGAGGCGCTCGAGGCCATCGGCGCCTGACAGGTCAGGCTCATTGGCGCGGTCGCGTCAGCAGGGGTGGGCGGGCGTCAGGTCCCCGCGAAGGCGGCGAGGACCGAGGCCGGCACCGGCACGAGCGGCGGGCGCGGCGTGATCCGTCCTCGGGGATCGCCCGCCTCCAGGTCCAGCCAGCCGGCGATGAGCGCCTCGCAGCGCCGACCCTGGCACTCGCCGAAGACAGCGCCCGTGCGCCGCTTGACGGCGTCGACCGTGGTCCAGCCGGACTCGGCGGCGCGGTAGGCGGACTCGGCGCTCGTCTCCCGGCAGATGCAGGAGAGCTGCCGGGGCATCGGCTCGACAGCCCTCGGATCGCCCTCCACCATCACTGCCCCGGAGTCCTGGCCCAGGAGCCGTAGCAGCGAGGGATCGGGGCGCACCAGCCGAACGGTTCGCGCCGCGACGATCCAGGGGATCGCCTCGGTGTGGCGCAGCTGCGCCGCCCAGGCCACCCAGCCGGCTCCGTCGCGCTCGAGCCAGACGAGCGTCGCGCCATCGGCCTGGGGGAGATCGTCGTCCACCACGAGGAGCTCGTCCACGTGCCGCCGTTGGAGCTCATGTACCACCAGCGGTCTTCGCTGGGCCACGTCCCCCGCCCGTTGCGGCGGCTCCAGGCGATCCCAGGCCATGGCCGGGTTCAGCGCGACATCGGTCATGGCTGCCCTGGATCCACCGGCGGTTCTTCCAGCGCCAGGCGACGATAGCGCGAGGCGTAGTAGAGGAGCGGCTCGGCGTCTTCCTCGAAGCCGGCCGCGACGATCTCACCGATGAAGATGGTGTGATCGCCGCCGTCATGCCGCGCCACGAGCCGGCAGTCGAAGTAGGCGATGACCCCGTCGAGAATGGGCGATCCGGTCTCCGCCTCGTGCCACGGAGCGTCGCAGAAGCGCCGCAGCTTCGCCTCGGTCACGGGTTTCGCGAAGCAGTCCGCGAGCGGTTGCTGGTCGGCGCCCAGGACGCTGACCGCGAACGAGTGGCTCTCGATGATCGCCTCGTGCGTGTCGCTCTTGCGGTTGAGGCTGGCCATCATGAGCGGCGGGTCGATGCTGATGCTGCTGATGGCGTTGGCGGTCATCCCCGCCAGCAGCGGCCCGCGTCGGGCGGCCACCACCGTCACGCCGGTCGCGAATCGGCCCATCATCGAGCGCAGCCACCCCTTCTGCTCGTCGGAGATCGGAAGCGTGGCGGCCCCCGTGCCACGCTCGAAGCGAGTGCCCACTGCTAGCGGTACCGCTCGAGCTTCTCCAGCACCGCGTTGGCCAGCGACCAGTCCTCCGCGGTGGGCTCCTCGCCGTCGTGCAGGTGAACGAGGGGAACGGCGTTCCAGGACGGTCCGTCCTCCCGCGGGATGTGGATCGCCATGTCGCCTCGATCCAGGTAGGCCACGATCGAGGCGCCGCGGTCACCGCCGCGCGCCAGCGCCTGCTCCAGCGCTTGCGCGAAATCGGCCGCGGAGCCGAACTCGAGCGTGATCCGCGAGGCTGTCAGGCCGGCACGAGGCGGAAGCATGCCGCTCATGGAGTCCCTCCCAGCGCGCTGAGCAGCCAGGCGAAGAAGGTCGCGCCCCCCAGGACCACGAAACCGATGATCAGGATGACCAGCAGGAAGCCGATGGCGCTCGCCCAGGCGGGCACCGCCGTTCCGGACGCGCGCCCGACTGATCCGTCCGCCAGCCACACGGCGAGAGCGTCGCCATCGACGCGCACGTCCACGTCCTCGTCGAGCGGGATCACCACCAGGCGTTCCCGCCCGCCCGCATTCGCTTCCGCGGTGAACAGGGCCCGGGGGGACTCGTCCTGGCGGACCAGAAGCGCGTGGCTTCCGATCGCGTTCGTCAGACCCACCGCCTCGAGGCGGCCGGAGTGCCCAATCGGGAGCGTTGGAAGCTCAGGATCCACGGCGGGCAGGATACCAGCAGCCGCTCTGCGGCCCGCCCGGCGCACGCCAGGTCTTCAAGTCTTTAAAAGAGTTGCGCGGCCGCGAGCGCATGGCGTCAGCGCGGCCGCCACTGCCCCCCACCACGTCAGGAGTCCGTTGTGCTGCACGGCTGCACAGAAGCACAACTGCATCGTCGCACGAGGTCATCCCGACAGCGGCCGGCTCAGGGCCACCCCGGCCACTCGAGCCACGATGCGGCGTCAACCCTGGTCGAGCAGCACCAGCATCGGTTCAAGGGCACGGATCGATTCCACGGTGATGGGATCGAGCACCAGCTGGACATGACCGACTCCTTCGGCGGCGAAGGCGCGAAGCGCACCCGCCAGCGCCTCCGGGCTACCGTCGATCGGCTCCGGATGCGGCTCGCTGAGGTCCCCGTTGCGCCGGCCGGTGGCATCCGGCAGGCCCACCAACAGTGCGACCGTGCGCTCAACCTCGGCCGGATCCCGGCCCACGGCCCGGCATGCGGCGTCCACGCGGTCGCGCAGGGCAGCGTAGCCTTCCGGCGCGTTCCCGAACCAGGTGTACCACGCGTTCCAGGCGGCAACCCAGGGCAGGGTCAGCGCGAGCATGCGCTCACCTATTGATCCCACCATCAGCGGCGGTCCGCCGGGGCGCTGCGGTGGTGGATGGAGCTCGCAGTCGGGCGCCGAGTGGTACGTCCCGTGGTAATCGACACGCCCATCGCGCAGCAGGCCGCGGATGATGGCGAACGCATCGGCGAAGCGGCTCACGCGGTGGTCGAACGGCAGGCCGTAGGCGCGGTACTCCGTCTCGTTCCACCCGGCTCCGAGACCCAGGATCAGCCGCCCGTTCGAGATGGCATCCACGTCCGCGGCCATCTTGGCCATCACCGCGGGATTGTGGAAGCTGACAGAAGCGACCAGCGGACCGATCTCGACGCGCTCGGTGACAGCTGCCAGCGCGGCGAGGAGCGACCAGGCCTCCCAGGGGCCGCGGGCATCGCCATCGGGGTAGCGATACAGGAGATGGTCACCCACCCACAGGCTGTCGAGGCCGATGGACTCGGCGGTGCGCGCCATCTCACGCAGCTCGGCCCACGGGACGATGCGCTCCACCTCGGGGAGCTGGATGCCCACCTTGAGCGGCCGAGTCATGCGGGACGGAACCTCGCTGCGGTCAGAGGTCTCGGCGGTCGAAGCTCACCGCCGCCACGGCGAGCATGCCGACCACCCAGACGATGCACCAGGCAAGGTACCCGAGTGGCGGCGGCGAGGCAGCGTAGAACGGGAACGCGGCGAGCTGCGGCCCGGCGACCGCCCCGCCGATCAGCACGCTGGCGGGCTCGAGGCTGAAGATGGCGCCGCGCCACAGCCCGTCGGTGGGCAGGATGAAGCGCGAGACGATGCCGATCTGCGAGGTGATGGGGTCGTTGAACGCGGAGCCGATACCGCCCACCACGCCGGCGAGCCAGGCCAGCCCGAAGAGCAGCATGGCGATGATCCCGGTCGTCACCGGCGGCAGGCGGGTCGAGAGGGCAATGGCCAGGGTCAGCGTGACGATGCCTACGGCGGCAAGGTACGCGGCCGCGGCGACCGGGTGGGGAGGGCTGTACCCGGTCGAGATCGAGACCGCGGCGAACTCGCAGGCGGTGGCCAGGATGGCGTACACGACCACCACCATGGCCAGCGCCAGCCACTTGCCGAGCAGGATCGACGAGCGGTGGATCGGGCGCGCGACCACGGCCAGCGCCTCGCCACTCTCGAGCTCACCGGCGACCGAGGGGGCGGCGGCGAAGACCGCGGCCAGGGCCAGCACAAAGCTGAACATGAACATGACCAGGATCAGCAGCTGCGAGGCAATGGTCTGGAACTGGGTGGTCGTCAGCGGCGGCCCGTTCGTCGCCGCCAGGTTGGGAAGCTGGGCGTAGCCCCAGGCGGTGAGCAGCACCGCGATCAGCGACAGCCCGCCGAGGGAGGGCAGCAGCCGACGGCGCACCCCTTCGCGAAGGGTGGTAGCGGCGATGATCCAGATCTCGCCGGCCATCTAGTCGGGGCTCCGAAGCAGCTGGCGGAAACGCTCCTCGAGGCTGGGCTGGAGCAGCTCCACGCCGTAGACCCGGGCCCCGTCGGCCACGACCTCAGCCACGATCCCGGGGATGGCCTCCTCGCCGGCGCCGGCGATCATGAGCCACGGCCCATCGCGCTCGACCGCGCCGTGCCGGGCGAGCGCCGCGGTGGCCGGATCCGACAGGTCGGTGGCGCGGATCCGCACACCTCCGGGACGCAGCAGGTCGGCCAGGGCACCCTCCGCGAGAAGCCGGCCGCGATCGACGATCGCGACCCGGTCGCAGACCTGCTCCAGCTCGCTGAGCTGGTGCGAGTTCAGGAGCACGCTGGTCCCCTGCTCACGGAGCCCGCGAATGATGCCCCGCAGCTCGTGGCGCCCCAGGGGATCCAGGGCCGTGGACGGCTCGTCCAGCACCACGAGGGAAGGCCGGCCCAGGAGCGCGACGGCGAGGCCGAGGCGCTGCTGCATCCCCTTGGAATACGCTGCGACCCGGCTGTCCGCCCGGGCCTCCAGGTCGGCCGTGGCGAGGGCGGTGGCGATCTCGGCGTCCCAGGCCGCCGGCGGCAGGCCGGCGAGCTTCGCGTGGAGCCGGAGGACCTCCCGACCGCTGAGCCAGGCGGGATACCGGAAGAGCTCAGGCAGATACCCCACCCCGTTACGCGAAGCGGGATCGCCGAACGGCCTGCCGAGCAGGGTCCCGCTCCCGCCGGTCGCGTGGGTCAGCCCCAGGAGCACCTTCACCGCGGTCGTCTTGCCCGCGCCATTCGCCCCCAGCAGGCCGAACACTTCGCCGGTCGCGACGGCCAGCTCCAGCCCGTCCAGCGCGAGCGTGCGCCCGTAGCGCTTCGTGATCGCATGCAACTCGATGACCGGTGCGCCCATGGCCTGCGATTGTCGCAGCCTATCGACCCGCTCGGCGAACCCGGCGGTGGCGCGGTGCCGTCAGCGCAGGACGAGGGCTCGAGCCGCGTCCGTCAGCCAGGCCGCGTAGCGCTCGTTGGACCAGCCGGCCTCTACGACGAGCAGGCGGTAGACGTCCGCCGCGGTGATCGCCCATAGCACGTCCGTCGCAGCATTCACGTCGATGTCGGGGCGCAAACGACCCATCGCCGACCAGGCTTCCACGAACCCGCGCATCCAGCCACGGCGCCCCTCGGAGCCCGTCCGGTACGCGGCGGCAAGCTCGGCGTCCGTCGCCCCACCCACGCGCAGGGCCTCCATGATCGCCCAGTTCGGCCCCATGATGGCGGGGGCCGCCTGGCCGAACGTGGCGAGCTGCGCTTCCAGGTCCCGCCCGGCGATGAGCGCGCGCAGGTCCCCACCGGGCACCGCCCTGCGAATCGCCGCCTGCAGGTTCCGCTCTCCCACCGCGGCGAAGAGCACCGCCTTGGATCCGAAGGTGGCGTAGACGGTCTCCACGGCCACCCCCGCGCTCTCGGCGATCTGGCGCAGCGTGGACCCGCCGTAGCCGTCTCGCTCCAGGTGGCGCGCTGCCGCGTCGAGGATGGACGTGCGCGTCCGCTCGGCCTGGCGGTCGCGAAGGGGCGAGCGGTATCGGCGCGGGGGCTTGACGGATTCGCTCATACCGCTACAGTAACAGACTATTCGATACAGTCATACTGTAGTGAAAGGGTCGAGATGGAGGTCGGCGTCGTCTTCAAGTTCCTGCACATCAGCACCATGTTCGCGGCGGTGACGCTGGCCCTGGGCCCGTCGTACGTCTTCGACCGCGTCGCCAGCAGCGGGGACGTCCTCGCGACCCGTGCGTTCCTCTCGCGGATGACGATCTTCGACCGCCTCATCCCGGGCCTGTTCGTCACCGGCGCCCTCCTTGGCCTGCTCACAGCGGCCACCATCGGATTCAATCTCCTGGCGCCCTGGCTGCTCGTGGCCTATGTCCTGTTCGTCTTCATCGTGGCGCTGCAGGCGACCGTCGGTAGCCGATGGCGGGCTTCACTCTGGCGATCGCTCGCGGCCGTGCCGGATGGCGTCGCGACCTCCCCCGAGGTGGCCGTCGTCGCGGGCGCCGCGATCGGGAAGGTCCTCTACTGGATCACCGCGGGAGGAACGGCAATCATCGTCTTCGACATGGTCGCCAAGCCGTTCAGCTGAGCTTGGCCGCCCGCTCGTTCCTCCGACCACGCCTCAGCTCGGCTTTGCTCAACGGCAGATGGTCGACCCGTGAGGCTCGTCAGGCGCTCGTCTGGCTAGCACCACCGTCACTGCGGAGTCATTCGACCCCGAGCGACTCGTCAGGCGCTTGCCAGCGTAGCGCGCGGCGGGTTCCGGCCCCGGCTCGGTGGCGATCCGCCGGGCGGCACGCTCAGCGGAGCCATGCGGGGTGACGGAAGCGGCTCGGCTGACCGCCGGGCGCTACTGTGACGAGCAGGTGACGAGTCGGGGTACGGAACCGTTCGAGTCAGGGCGTCAGGCGACGCGCTTCGTCTTCTTGCTGACGTAGTCGACCAGGACGTACTCGCCGAGGTGCTCCGGCTCGACGTAGAAGGCGCGGCCGCGGTTGATGCGGCTCATGAGATCCACGAAGTCGGACAGGTAGCGTGAGCGCTCGAGCATGAACGTGTTGATCACGATCCCCTCCCGGGTGCATCGGCCCACCTCGCGAAGCGTCGAGTGCATGGTCCGGATGGTGGGCGGATAGGCGAACTCAACCTGGCCGTTGGCGATGTGCGCGGTGGGCTCGCCATCGGTGATGACCACGATCTCCTTGTTGCCCCCGCGCCGGCCCAGCAGGCCGCGGGCGATGATCAGGGCGTGCTGGAGGTTCGTCCCGTACTCGAACTCGTACGGGGAAAGCGCGGCGATCGCCTCCGGCGGGATCTGGCGGGCGTAGTAGGCGAAGCCCACCACGTAGAGCCGGTCGCGCGGGTACTTGGTGCTGATCAGGGTGTGGAGCGCCATGGCGACCCGCTTCGCGGCCGTGGAGCACCCGCGCAGGAGCATGGACCGGCTCATGTCGAGCAGCAGGACGGTGCTCGAGACGGTGGTCTCCTCCGAGCGGTGGACCTCGAAGTCGTGGGGGCCGATGACGACCGGCAGCCCGGGACCGGAGCGGCTCATGGCATTGAAGAGCGTGCGGTTGATGTCGACCGCGAACGGATCCCCGAACTCGAACGGCTTCGTGTCGTCGGTCCGCTCGCCACCCTGGCCGGGGCTGGGCAGCGCATGCCCGCCCAGCGTCTCGCGGCGCAGGCGGCTGAAGATGTCGGCAAGGGCCTGCGTGCCGAGCTTGCGTGCCGCACGTGGGGTGAGCTCGAGGCGTCCACCGTCGCGCACGAGATAGCCAGCCTCCTCCAGCGACCGCGTGAGCTCGCGGAGCTGCTCGAGATCCTCCGCGGACTCGTCCCCCGCGAGATCGCGCAGGAGCTCCGGGTCGATCTGGGCCAGGCCGTCGGGGTCCCGGGCGGCAGCCAGCTGCTGCTCCATGGTGTCGTACCGCTGCTGGCGGTCGATGGCGGCCAGCGCCTCGGGGAGTCCCAACGCCTCGCTGCCGTCGAACGGATACGGCTCGCCGAACGGCTGGTCGGGACGCAGGGACTGCAGGTTCCCTGCCAGGCGGGCCATGTCCCAGCGCAGCCGGTCATCGCGCAGCAGGTCATCCATCATCTGCGACAGCTCGGCTCGCATCTCGGGCGACAGGGAGGCGAGGAGCGAGGCCATCTGGGAAGCCTGCCGGTGGAGGTGGTCGATGAGCTGCTCGACCGTCTCGATCCCCGGGGGGAAGAAGCGCCCGTGCTGGGCCATGAAGGCGTCGAAGTCGGACCGGGTGTCGGCGCCCGAAGCGTGCTTCTCGAGGAGCTGGTTGAGGTCCCGGACCATGGCCCGCACCGCGTCGAGATCCTCGGGCGTGACCTGCTGGACACCCTCCTTCATCCCCTGAAAGTAGGTCTGCAGCATCTGCTGCCGCAGCTCGTCGGTGAGGGTGTTGAACGCGTCCCGGGCGTCGGGGTCCATGAACTCGTAGTCGCGCAGCCCGTTCAGCCGGCCGGCCACGGTGGGTGGCAGGGCGTCGAGCCGATCCGTGCGCTGCTGGGCGGCCCGGCGCAGAACCTGCTCGGCCATGCGCGCCTGGTCCTGGGCGTCCCCCGGTGGCGCATCGAGCGCCGCCTGCTCGGCGTCACGAAGGCGACCCTCGATGCCGCCGCGCTCCTGGTCGATGATGGTATCCAGCCGCTCCTCGATCTCGCGCAGGACCCCGTCCAGGTTCGAGCGCTCGAGCTCCTCCTGGCGGCGGCGGCGGAGCTCCTGGGTGATCCGGCGCAGGCCCGGGATGTCGCCGCCCCGGGTCCCCTGCATGCCGCGCTGCATCAGCCGCTGCAGCGCGCGACGCACGTCCCCCTCCGCCAGGACGTCATCCGACAGCGCGCGCAGGACGTCGTCGGCATCGAAGGGCGGGAGCTGCTGGCTTCCGTCCCAGCGGGAGTATCGGTACAGGCTCATGCCGGTGTCGCGGTGCGCGCGATCGCGCTAGCGCGCGTAGCGCACGCCGCCCGCCCTGCGGTCCTTGTTGAGGCGCCGGTTCAAGTGCAGGCCCTCCAGGACGAACTCGACGCCGCTGGCGATCGAGGCAGGCGCCTCCCCCACCTCCAGGCGGCCGATGGCGCGACGCAGCTCGGGAATCTCTTCCACCAGCCCTTCATGGGCGCTCGACGGGACGTACTCGCCGACCTCGGCCGCGGCCCCCGCCTCGAAGCGCTCGATGAGCGGCGTCATCTCGGAGAGGGCGAAGTGGCGGTTGAAGACGTTGACCGTGGCGCGGGCGAGCAGCTTCTCGACGACGCGGTCCTCGCGCTCCTCGTCCCCGAGCGTCTCGAGCTCGATCTTCCCCGCCGTCGAGGCGACGACCGCCGGCAGGTCGCTGATCCGCGGCGCCGCGGTCGTCTCGCCAAGGCGAACGGCGCGCTTGAGCGCCGCCGCGGAGAGGGTCTCCGCGTTGGCGATGGTGACCCGCACCGAGACGCCCGAGCGCTGGCTCACCTCCGAGGAGCGGCGGGCCAGCTGTGAGAGCTCGGCGACGATTTCCTTCATGAAGCCGGGAACGTGGACCGAGACGGCATCGGCCTGGTCGGTGGGGTGTGACGCCTCCTGCTCCATGATCGCAATCTCGATCGCGGCATCGGAGGGGTAGTGGGTCCGGATCTGCGCCCCGAAGCGATCCTTCAGCGGGGTGATGATCCGGCCCCGGCTGGTGTAGTCCTCCGGGTTGGCGCTGGCGATCACGAACAGGTCCAGCGCCAGCCGGATGCGGTAGCCGCGGATCTGGACGTCTCGTTCCTCCATCACGTTGAGCAGGCCCACCTGGATCCGCTCCGCCAGGTCCGGCAGCTCGTTGATGGTGAAGATGCCCCGATGCGTCCGCGGCAGCAATCCGTAGTGGATCGTCAGCTCGTCGGAAAGGTAGCGCCCCTCCGCGACCTTGACCGGGTCCACCTCGCCGATGAGGTCCGCGATGCTGATGTCCGGGGTCGCCAGCTTCTCGGCGTAGCGGTCCCCCCGCCCGATCCAGGTGATGGGCGTGGCGTCCCCCTGCTCGGCGACGGCCGCGACCGCGTACGGGGAGATGGGGAGGAACGGATCGTCGTGCAGCTCCGCCCCGGCCACGGCCGGGATCCACTCGTCGAGCAGCCCCACCAGGGAACGCGCGATGCGGCTCTTCGCCTGCCCGCGCTCACCGAGGAGGATGACGTCCTGACCGGCCAGGACCGCGTTCTCGATCTGGGGCAGCACGGTCTCGTCGTAACCCATGATGCCGGGCAGGAGCGGCTCCCCACGCCGGATCTTCTCGAGGAGGTTGCCGCGCATCTCGTCCTTGACGCTGCGGCTGCGCCACCCGGACGCGCGCAGCTCGCCGATGGTGGAGGCGACGGGATGGGTCATGCGGAAGCTCCTTCGGAATCGCCCGGATCGGGTCGCGGCCCGCCATCCTGCGCGGCACCGGCGGCCCCGGCGAGCTCAGAGTACTCCGAGAGCGCGGCCGCGACTTCGGGCGGGTCGCAGACGCCGCGCGCCGCCAGCTCGCCCAGGAAGCGCGCGCGCCGGGCGAGCTCAGCCTCGAAGGCACGCTCGTCGACACCCAGGGTCGCAGCGAGCAGCGCATAGGCCGCCGGGTCGTGGACGAAGCCCAGCGCGGCTCGGCCGCCGTCGTCGGGAAGCACGGGTGGAACCGGCAGGCGCTGGGCGCCCGTCAGGCGCGGCGAGCGCTCGCCGTCGATCCACGCCAGGCGCACCGGCGCCAGCCGGCCGTCGGGGCCCAGCCGCAGGTGCCACGCCTCCTCGCAGCGGCGGTACATGCCGTGCGGGGTGCGGTACGCCGAGAACTGCAGGTAGATGGTCAGGCCGGCAAGGTCGGGATCCGTGGCGCCGACACCCTCGCGCAGGGCAGCCAGCGCCTCGTCGAGCGAATCGGCGTGCATGGTCGCGCCCAGGCCGTAGCCGCGTCCCGCCAGCTCCAGCGCACCGCGCGCGTTACGACCCCAGACGTAGATGGGCAGGTGGTCGCTCATCTCGTTGACCAACAGGTACGTCCGCTCGGGTCCGTACTCGTCGGTCCAGCCGAAGTCGCCGCGCCAGCCGCGCAGGAAGATCCCCACGGTGCCGTCGGGCAGGAAGTCCACGAGCGAGGAGAGGGTGGTGGTCTTGCCGGCCTGGGGCGCCTCGCTGGCGAGCATCACGCTCCGGCGTCGCGAGACCAGCGCCCACAGCGTGGCCATCAGCCGGGCGTCGAGGCTGCCGCTGCCCACGATCTGCACGGCGCTCATCGGCTCCGGCGGCGCCCAGTGGTAGCCCCACCACCCTTCGGGGAAGCGGGAGAACCAGGCAGCCAGCGAGCCGGACATTGGAGAAGGCACGGTACCCGCGCGCGCAGGCGCGATGCAAGCCGCCCCGGTCAGTGGCGCGCGAGCAGGAACCTGGTCAGCGCGTGGCGGTAGACGAAGACGGCGCGCATGGCGACCCCGGCGAGCCGGTCGATCGCCGCGCCGAGGACGCCGCCAGGCCCGACGTGGAAGGTGATCTCGTCGGTCACCCAGGTGCCGCGCCGGGCCGCGTGGAAGGCGTGCGTATGGTCGAAGCGCGCCATCGGTCCGGACAGGGTGGTGTCCGCGAAGCGCTCGTGCTCCACGCGTTCCAGCAGGCGTACCCGCCATCGCAGGGGCGTCCACGGGCCGATGCCGTAGCGGAACTCGAGGATCGAGCCGGCCAGCGGCGGCGCAGGATCCACCGCGATGAGCCGAACGCGGGCGGGAGGCGGCGTCAGGCGTCCGAGGTTGGCGGGATCGTCGAAGAAGGCGAAGACCCGCTCGACCGGAGCGTCGACCCAGCCGCGGGCCCGGATGGTGGGCATCTCCCCGATACGGAGCTCAGGCCCCGAACGGATTGATGGGCTTGGTGCCGGTGCCCACCAGGACCGCCTTGGTCTCGGTGTACAGGTCCAGCGCGTCGACGCTCATCTCGCGCCCGTACCCGGACTCCTTGAACCCGCCGAACGGGACGCCGGGGAAGGCTGCGAACGGCGTGTTGATCCCCACCGTGCCGCTGCGGATACGCTGCGCGACCCGGTGTCCGCGCGCCGGATCCCCGGTCCACACCGTGGCCGCCAGCCCGTAGCGCACGTCGTTGGCGATGGCGATCGCCTCTGCCTCGTCGGCGAAGCGTGTCACGGTGACCACCGGGCCGAAGATCTCCTCCTGGGCGACGCGCATTTCGTTGCGCACATCGTCGATGACCGTGGGCTTCACGAAGGCCGTCGCGTCCAGGCCATCGGCCAGCTCGCCATCGGCAGCGCCACCGGTCAGGATGCGTGCCCCCTCCGCGGTCGCCGTGTCGAGGTAGCCGAGCACCTTCGCCGCGTGCTGCGGGCTGATCAGCGAGCCGATCTGGGTGTCGGCGGCCAACGGGTCACCCACGCGCAGGGCTGACGCCTTCTCGGTGAAGCTCGCCACGAAGGCATCGTGCGCCTCGTCCGCGACCAGGATCCGGGAACGGGCCTCGCAGGACTGGCCCGCCGAGTAGTAGATGCCCCACAGCGAGCCTGCCACGGCGGCGTCGAGATCGGCGTCGGCAAAGACGAGGTTCGGCGACTTGCCGCCAAGCTCGAGCGAGACGCGCTTGAGTCCCGCCGCCGCAATGGCTGCGATGCGGCGGCCGGTCTCCGTCTCCCCGGTGAACGCGATCTTGTCGATCCCCGGGTGCCCGGCCAGCGCCTCGCCCACCTCGCCGCCGGGGCCGGTGACGATGTTGAAGACTCCCGGCGGGATGCCCGCCTCGAGGGCCAGCCGGCCCAGCTCCAGCGCGGTGAGGGGCGTCGCGGAGGCGGGCTTCATGACCAGCGTGCACCCCGCCGCCAGGGCGGGGGCCAGCTTCCAGGCAGCCATCATGAACGGGTAGTTCCACGGGATGATGGCCGCCACCACGCCCACCGGCTCGCGGAGCGTGTAGGACAGCGTGCTGGGATTGACCACGAAAGACCGGCCGTGGAGCTGCTGGGCTGCAGCGGCGTAGAACTCCAGGTCGGCGACCGCCTGCTTGATCTCCGAGAGCGCCTGCCAGCGCGGCTTGCCGTTGTTGCGGGACTCGAGCTCCGCCAGACGCTCCGCGTCCGCCTCGATGAGCTGGGCCAGGCGCGAGAGCAGCCGGGTCCGCTTTGCGGGGCTGGTGCGGGCCCATGGCTTCTCGAGCGCTGCGCGGGCAGCCGATACTGCGGCGTCCACGTCCTCCGCGGTGGCGCGCGCCACGTCCGCCAGCGGCTCGCCGGTGGCCGGAGCGCGGGTCGGGAAGGTGGCACCGTCCGACGCGTCGCGGAACTCGCCGTTGATCAGGAGCCGTGCCTCGACACGGAGCATGTCGGTCGTCGTCATGGCCATGATGGTAGCGCCCTCGATCGGTAAGATGCCGGCATGTCCCCTGTCCCGGACCACCCGATCCTCCGCGGCGAGCTCGTCTGGCTGCGTCCGATCGAGAAGGAGGACTTCCTCAACAGCGCCATCGACGACGTCGAGCTGGCCCACAACGCGGGATTCCGGCGCTCGTTCTCCCGCATGGAGACCGAGCAGTTCCTGCAGCACCTGGCCGGGCAGGAACGCGGCGGGGAGATCATGTTCGCCATCTGCCTGCTCGGCAGCGAGGCGGCGATTGGCAACTGCGGCCTGCGCGACATCGACCGGCTCCACGGATCTGCAGAGGTCGCGATCTCGATCGTCGACCGCGCGCGCTGGGGCAAGGGGCTGGGCACCGATGCGATGCGCGTGCTGGTCGACTTCGGCTTCGGCGAGATGCGCCTGGAGCGGATCTGGCTGCGCGTCTTCGACTACAACCCGCGCGCCATCCGTTCGTACGAGAAGGCCGGCTTCGTCAAGGAGGTGCTCCTCCGGCACGACCGCTTCCACCGCGGCGCGTACCACGACGTGCACCTGATGGCCATCATCCGTCCGGACTGGCTCGCCCAGGATCGCAAGCGCGCCTGGGACTACTGACCGGCGTCCGGTCGAGCCGATGGCGGCGCGTCAGGCGACGCGCGGCAGCCCGATGAGGAAGGTCGTTCCCCCCGGTCCCGTCCGCTCGACCGCGATCCGGCCGCCGTTGGCGGCCAGCAGCTCCCGCGCGATGGTCAACCCGATGCCGCTCCCCGAGCGGCGGACCCCCTCGCCGGCGCCGCGGGCTCGATCCGCGCGGTAGAAGCGTTCGAACACGTGCGGCAGGTCGGCGGGCTCGATTCCCGAGCCGTGGTCCGCCACCCGGATCTCGACCTCCGCAGGGGTGGCCCACAGGCTGACCCGCACCGTGGTGCCGGCCGGCGAGTGCTGGATGGCGTTGGTGACCACGTTGCGGACCGCACGGCCGAGCTGGTTGGGGTCGACGACGCTGAAGAGGGGCGCTGCGGGGTCCACGGCCAGGGTCACGCCGCGGTCGCGGGCCAGCGCCTCCACGCCGCGGGCAGCCTCGGCCACGGTCGCGCCAACATCGACCCGCTGCGGGTCGCGCTGCAGGGCCGCGGACTCGGCACTCGCCAGCTCCCCCATCTGGCCGATGACGCTGCCCAGGGCGCTCGCTGCCGCCCGCGCGGTCTCGAGCTGCTCGGCGTTCGCCGGGACCACCCCGTCGACCATCGCCTGGATCTGCGACTCGAGCACCGTGGCGGGCGTGGCCAGGTCGTGTGCCATGTCGCTCGCGGCGCGGCGGCGCAGCATCTCCGAGCGGGTCAGCCGGTCCGCCATCAGGTTGAACGCATCTGCCAGCTCCGCCGACTCGCGGTCGGGGCCGCCGCTGGCACGCGCCGAGGTGTCGCCGCTCCCGAGCCGGTGCGCCGCATCCACCACGGTGCGCAGCGGCCGCGTCAGGCGGTTGGTGCCGTACAGGGCCAGGAGCACGATGGCGGCGACGCTGAGGAGGCCGGCCAGGATGAGCGCCAGGTTGAACAGGCGCAGGAACCCACGGTCCACACCACTCGCGGGCAGGACCGCCACCAGGGTTGCGACCGTCGATCCGTTCGACACCACCGCGGATTCCAGGCGCAGGGTCGCGCCCGCCGGCACCTGCCCGAGCGTCATGAGCGCGGCGCCGTTTGGCCCGCGCACGGTCAGCTGCCCGCCGATGCTCGTGGCCAGGCGCTCAAGCTGGGCCCGGATCCGTGCCAGCGCGCCGACCCGGGTCTGGGCGTCGGCGAGGATCGTCACCAGGCCGTCCGCCGCGGTGTCGAGGCGCTCCTGCTGCTGCGTCCGCAGGACGGACTCGTACCCGGAGCTGACCACGCGGTTCACGACCAGACCGGTGAGGAGCAGCACGCCCAGCGAGATGCCGCCCAGCAGCAGCGCCAGCCGCCAGGCGAGCGACCCGCCGCGCGGCCGCGCGGGCGGCGATGCGGGTGGCACGGTCGTCGTCATCCCGGATCACGCTCGGCAACGAGGCGGTAGCCGGCGTGCGGGATGGTCTCGATGAGCCATGGGTCGCCCGCATCATCACCGAGCTTGCGGCGCAGGTTGGCGACGTGGACGTCCACAACGCGGTCGTAGACCTCGTCCGGGCGGCGCGCGACAGCCTCCAGGAGCTGCTCGCGGGTCAGGACCTGGCCGGGATGGCGTGCCAGCGCGGCGAGGAGCCCGGCCTCCCCGGGCGTCAGACGTCCCTCCGACGCGCCGTCCGCCGCCGAGCCGAGGGTGTAGCGACGACTGGCCGGATCGAGGACCAGCCGGCCGGCGGCCAGAGAGAGGATCTCCGGCGGCTCCTCGGCGCGGGCCGGGGCCGCGCGCCGGAGGATCGCCGCCACGCGGGCGGTCACCTCGTGGGGGTTGAACGGCTTGGCCAGGTAATCGTCGGCCCCCATTCGCAGACCGGCGATGCGCTCGGCGTCACTGCGCTTGGCCGACGTGATGAGGATCGGCACGTCGCCCCGCTCCCGCAGCTCCTCGAGCACCGTCTCGCCCTGCATCTTGGGGAGCATGAGGTCCAGGATCACGAGATCGGCGCCGTCCGCGTCGAAGGCGGCCAGCGCCGCGGCGCCGTCGCCGGCATCGGTCACCGCGTAGCCCTCGCGCTCGAGGTACAGGCGCAGGAGCGCCCGCAGGCGCGGCTCGTCCTCCACGACCAGGATCCGGGCTCGGGGGGCCATGCCGCGCATCCTAGCCGTCCCGCTGTTCAGGAGATGTCAAGACCGCACCGGCCGATCTTGACCCGATCTTCACACCGCCGCCCGAGGCTGGATCGCAGACCGAGCGGCCACCCAAGAGCCGCCGACACCGATCCAGCGACCAGCGAGGAACGAGCAGAACCATGAAGAGCCTGAAGATCCTGGGCGTCTCCGGCGCCCTGGTGGCCGCCGCCGTGGTGGGCGGCACCCTGATCAGCGCGGTCTCCGCCAACCCATCGACGAACGGTTCCACGGCCGGCAGCGGCACGGTGATCGCCACCGACAGCCAGCCCGGACAGTACTGCCAGGCGTTCCTCGACGCCTTCGCGCAGGACCTGGGCGTTGACGCCGCAGCCCTGACACCGGCGGCCAAGGACGCCGCCAAGGCCGTCATCGACCAGGCGGTCGCCAACGGCGACCTGTCGCAGGCGGTCGGCGATGCCATGAAGCAGCGCATCGACAACGCGAGCGGCGACGGCTGCGCCTGGCTGGGCACGCGATGGCAGGCGGTGATCCGCAACGTCGTGCAGCGCGGCATCGGCGCGGACATGCTGCAGGCAGCCGCCGACACGCTGAACATGCAGCCGGCCGACCTTCGGAGCCAGCTCGTGGATGGCACGTCGCTGAAGAAGATCGCGCAGGATGCGGGCGTCGACTACGGTACGGTCACCGGCGCCATCCATGACGCGGCCAAGACCGACCTGGACAAGATCGTGGCCAGCGGGAAGATGACCGCCGACCGCGAGAACCAGATCCTCGACCGGATCGACAAGGCGCTCCGCGACGGCAAGCTCTTCAACGGGAACGGCCCCCTGCGCCGAAACGGTGCCGGACCGCTGGCTCCCTCCAGCTCGGGCAGCAACGCGAGCTGATCGCGCCGCCACTCTGCAACGCGGGGCCGCCCTGGCTCAGCCGGGGCGGCCTCCTCGTCCCGCGAATGCGATCTCGGTGACGTCGGCGACCGGCTCGTAGCCGATCGCCTGGTAGATGTGGTTCGAGGTCGGGTTGGCGAGGTCGGTGTAGAGGAAGCAGAAGCGCCGGCCGGCGTCGAGCTCCACCTGGCTGACCGCCGCGGTCAGCGCGCTCCCGTACCCGTTGCGCCGATGCTCCGGTGGCGTGTACACCGGGCCCACGCGGATGCCGTTTGGTGTCGCGCCGCTGGTGCCGACCATGCAGACCGTGGCGTCCGCGTCATCCCACAGGTAGACGGTTCGGTGTCCGGTCTCCAGCCAGCGGTCGACTGCCTCGAGCGCGTCGTCGTACGAAGCATCGGCCTCGTCGACCGCCTCGATGGAGAACGCCACCAGCCAGCGCGCCATCAGCTCGCGATCCGAGCGAGTCGCCCGGCGCATGGCCCCCGGCACGCCGGCCGGTGCCGCCACCGCGTCGAGCTGGTAGATGCGCTCGGACCGCGTCACACGCCACGCGCCGCCGCGCCTCTCCACCCACCGGTCGGCCAGGTTCCGGGCCTCGTCGACGGGACCGAGAACCCCCGGCGTCTCCGGGTCGTCGGCGGACGCCGCGCCGGCGATCGCATCGAGCGCCGCGTCCCGCCATTCCGGCTCGATCCGTGAGAGCACGAGATTGTGGAGCGGGGTCCGCTGTGCGACGGCGACCGCGGCTCCCTCGCGGTCCTCGACCACGACCTGGTAGGACGGCACCTCGCCCCAGGCATCCGGCCGCACGGCGAGCTGCCCGGCAATGCCCAGGAGAAGGTTGTGCTCCGCCTCGTGGCGCAGCAGGAACGGCGCGACGCGGGGCAGGAATGCGGCGGGGTCCGTGAATCGCTCGAGGGAGACGGCCGGCGGCGGCATCGGTCCATGCTAGCCCCGAGACGCTAGGCTGCTGCGCATGCCGCCCACGCAGGTCTACCTGGAGACGGAGCGGTTGCTCCTGCGCCGGCTCACCCCGGCAGACGGCGACCGGCTGGCCGAGCTCGATGCCGATCCGCAGGTGACCTTCCACATCACCGGCGGCCCACCGGAGTTCACCGACGCCATGCTCCGCCACTGGCTCGCCGAGTACGAGCGCTGGCCGGGGCTGGGCGTGTGGGCTGCCGTGGAGCGCGCGAGCGGGCAATTCCTGGGCTGGTTCCACCTGCGCCCCGAGGACGGCGCGACCGATGTGCTGGAGCTGGGGTACCGCCTGAAGCGGAGCGCCTGGGGCAACGGCTACGCGACCGAGGGTTCCCGGGCGCTGGTCGCCAAGGCGTTCCGGGAGCTGGGAGCAGCGCGCGTCGTGGCATACAGCATGGCCGTCCACGCCGCCTCGCGGCGCGTGATGGAGAAGGCCGGGTTGCGCTACCTGCGGACGTTCCACGCGGACTGGCCGTATCGGATCCCCGGGGACGAGCAGGGCGACGTGGCGTATGCCATCACCCGCGAGGAGTGGGCCCGCGACGGGGCCTAGTCGACGGCCTCCCAGACCGAGGCAATCCCCTGCCCGACGCCGATGCACATCGTGGCCAGGCCGTACCGGGCGCCGCGCCGCCGCATCTCGTGGAGGAGGGTGGTGACCAGGCGGGCGCCCGACGCGCCCAGCGGGTGGCCGATGGCGATTGCACCGCCGTTGACGTTCACCGTCTCCGGGTCCAGCTTCAGCTCGCGGATGCACGGAATCGATTGCGCGGCGAACGCCTCATTGAGCTCCACGAGATCCAGGTCGCCCGCGGTGAGCCCCGCGCGCTCGAGCGCCTTCCGCGACGCGGGAATGGGGCCCAGGCCCATGGTCGCCGGGTCCACGCCGGCCACCGCGGAGGCCAGCAGCCGGATGACCGGCCTAAGGCCAAGGTCGCGGGCGCGCGCCTCGGATGTCACCAGCAGCGCCGACGCGCCGTCGTTGATGCCCGACGAGTTGCCGGCGGTGACCGACCCGGACGCGTCCCGCCGGAACGCGGGCTTGAGTGTTGCCATCTGCTCCATGGTCGTCTCCGGGCGGGGATGCTCGTCCACCCTCACGGTCACCGTCTCGCCGCGCCGCCCGACCGGGGCCTCGATGGGGATCACCTCGTCCGCGTAGCGGCCGGCGTCCTGCGCCGCCTTCCAGCGACGCTGCGACTGCAGCGCGAACGCGTCCTGCTCCTCGCGGGTCACCCCGCAGCGCTCGACCACGTTCTCGGCGGTCTCGCCCATGGAGTACGGGTAGTAGGCGTCAGCCAGGCGGGGGTTCGTGAAGCGCCAGCCAAGGGTCGTGTCCTGCAGCGTCTGCTCCCCCCGCGGGAAGGCGGCCGAGGGCTTGGCCAGGACAAACGGCGCTCGGGTCATGGATTCGACGCCGCCGGCAATGAACAGCTCCCCGTCCCCGGCGACGATGGCGTGGGCGGCGTTGATCACCGTGTTCATGCCCGAGCCGCACAGGCGGTTGACGGTGGCGCCCGGCACCTCGACCGGCAGCCCCGCCAGCAGGGCGGCCATCCGCCCCACGTTGCGGTTGTCCTCGCCGGCCTGGTTGGCCGCGCCCATGAGCACGTCGTCGATGGCGGACGGCTCGACCCCGTTGCGCTCGACGACGGCCCGGATCACATGGGCCGCCATGTCGTCGGGGCGCACGCCGGCGAGCGCCCCGCCGTATCGGCCGAACGGCGTCCGCAACCCGTCGACCACCACGGGCGTGCGGGCTGGGTCGCGGGTCGCGGGCCGGCTCATCGCGCGGCAGTCGATTCGCGGCGGTGACGCGCGGGATGCGTTGCCGTGACCGCGTCGAGCAGCCGCGCAGAAGCGGCGGCGATCTCGTCGACGGCGGCGTGGAACGCGGCCTCGTTGGCGGGCGATGGAGAGCGGTAGCCGCTCACCTTGCGCACGTACTGCAGGGCGGCGGCATGCACGTCATCGGGTCCGGCAGGCTGGTCGAGGTCGCGGAGGGTCTTGATGCTGCGGCACATGGCGGAGAGTCTAGACCTCCGCGAGAAGCTCCTCGAGGGAGTCGATGACCCGATCCGCGGCCGAGACATCGGTCTCGGCGAACTGTGGCACGCCGATGCAGGCCAGGCCGGCGGCCTTGGCCGCCGCGATCCCCGAGGGCGAGTCCTCCAGCGCCAGGGCATCCTCCGGCCGCACGCCGACCCGCTCGCAGGCGAGCAGGTAGATGTCGGGTGCCGGCTTGCCGTGAACGACGTCGTCGGAGGTGACCACCGCATCGAAGACGCCCGTCAGGCGGGCGGTCGCGAGCGCCGTGTCGACGAGCATCCGGGGCGAGTTCGACGCCACCGCCAGGGGAATCCGGCCACGAAGGCGCTCGACGAGCTCGACCGCGCCGGGCCGGCCCTCCACCTGGCGTTGAAGCCTGGCGTGCATGATGTCCAGCATCTCCCGCACGAGGGCGGCGCCCTCTTCGGGCGAGGCACCCAGCCGCTCCCCGAAGTAGTGGGCGGTCTGGTCGAAGCTGGTCCCGATCACCGCCATCTTGTCCTCCCAGCTGAAGCTCGACCCGTGACGGGTGAAGAGCTCGACCTCCGCCTCGTGCCAGAGCGTCTCGGTGTCCAGCAGCAGCCCGTCCATGTCGAAGACCACCGCGCGATAGCGGTCGAGCAGCAAAGTGGTCACTCAGGAGCCCTCGAAGAACGAGGCGTGGCGCTCGACGAGCGTGCGCAGCAGCGGAACCACGCGATAGCGACCGTCCGGGACGCGGGCGTGGAGGCCCTCGAGCGTCCGCACCACGTGCTCCAGCCCGATCCGCTCGCCCCACTCGAGCGGGCCGGAGGGGTAGTTGGTGCCCAGCCGCATCGCGGTGTCGATCCCCGCCGGGGTCGCGACCCCCTCAGCGACGGCGGATGCCGCTTCGTTGACGATGACTGCCAGGACGCGGGCAGCGATCTGCTCTGCGTTGAGCCGGTTCGGCTGCGGCCCCTCCGGCCGGCGCTCGAGCGTCGCCCAGGGCCCGGTCAGGGCGCCATCGGCCGCGTAGTCGTAGAAGCCACCGCCCGTCTTGCGGCCGAGCCGACCGGCGTCCACCAGCATGCGCTGGATCGGGTGTGGACGGTAGCGCGGGTCGAAGAAGAACTGCTCGTGGACGCTCTGGCTGACGGCGAGGTTGACGTCCGCGCCGATGGCGTCGATCAGCTCGAACGGGCCCATCCGGAAGCCGATGCCACGCATCGCCTCGTCGACTGCCGCGACACCTGCCTCGCCCGAGCCCAGGATGCGCAGGGCCTCGAGGTAGAAGGGGCGTGCGACCCGGTTCACGATGAATCCGGGCGTGTCCGCGGTGACCACCGGCGTCTTGCCCAGGCGCCGGGCGAAGAGCGCGATGGCATCCACGGTGGGGGGAGCGGTCATAGGCCCCGCGACCACCTCGACCAGGGCCATGAGCGGCACCGGGTTGAAGAAGTGCATCCCCAGGACGCGCTCGGGACGTGCCGTGGCAGCGGCGATCCGCGCGACCGGCAGGGAGCTGGTGTTGGTGGCCAGGATCGTGTTGGGTGCTGCGGCGGCATCCAGCCGGCGGAACGCGCTTCGCTTGAGCTCGAGATCCTCGGGGATGGCCTCGATCACGAGATCGGCGGAAACCAGCGCCTCGAGCGATCCGGCCTGCCCGATGCGGGCCATGGCCAACGCCGCGGACTCGTCGTCAAGCTGACCCTTCTCGACCTTGCGGCGGATGAACCCGGTGATCCTCTCGCGCGCTCGCTCGTAGGCCCCCTCCACCGGATCGTGGACGTCGACCTCGACGCCGGCCTCGGCGACGACCTGGGCGATCCCGCTGCCCATGGTTCCAGCGCCCAGCACGCCGACACGCTTCACGGCGTCCAGGGTGGGCCCGGTCTCGTCCATCCTCATCGGGCTGCTCAGCGGCCGGTGAAGCGCGGGTCGCGCTTCTCGGCGAAGGCCGCCAGCCCCTCCGCGTGGTCCGCGGTCCGTCCCGCCAGCTCCTGGAGCGCCGCCTCGTCCGCCAGGCTCGCGGCCAGGGAGGAGTCCTCGGCCGCGTTGATCAGCCGCTTGGCGAATCCAATGGCGCGAGTCGGTCCCGCGGCCAGGCCGCGGGCCACGGCCTCGACGTGAGCCACCAGCTGCGTCCCCGGCATGACGCCGTTGACCAGGCCCGCGGCAACCGCCTCCGCGGTCGACATCGGCTCGCCGCCGACAATGAGGGCCGCGGCGCGGTGCCGGCCCAGGCTGCGAACCAGGGTCCGGGTCAACCCCGAGTCGGGAACGAGCCCGATGCGGACGAATGCCAGCACCAGGCGGGCCTCCTCCGCGGCGTAGACCAGGTCGCAGGCCAGCGCCAGGCTCAGGCCGGCACCCGCGGCCACGCCGTTCACCGCGGCGATGACCGGCTTGGGGAGCGTCCGCATCGCCGTGATCAGGGGGTTGTACTCGGTGGCGATGACCCGTCGGAACTCGCGTTCGGAGGCGCCGCCGCGCAGATCGGCACCGCTGCAGAACCCACGGCCCGCCCCGGTGAGCACCACCGCGCGGACCCCGTCGTCGCGCGCCGCGGCCTTGAACGTTGCCAGCAGCTCGCGGCGCATGGCCCCGTTCAGCGCGTTCAACGAGTCGGGGCGGTTGAGGGTGATGGTCAGGACACCCTCGCGGGCGTCGGCCAGGATGGTCTCGTAGGCGGCGTCGGGCATGGGCCCGATTCTACGGTTCGGTTGGGGTCCGGGGGGCCGCTGCGCCGCCCAGCTCGCGGCGATCGTCCCGAACCGCATGTGCCGCGGCGTCGCCCTCCTCGTCGCCGATGCGCACGGCCGGGATCATCCGCACCGCCAGCAGGAACGCGCCGGCCGCGGCCACCACCAGGATCAGGTAGATCCCGCCCAGGCCGTTCTGCAGCCCGGAGCGGTCGCTCGCCAGCTGCGCCGCGGGGATCGAATTCCGCGCGATCGGGTCAAGGATCACGCTCGCGGTGGCGCCGACCGCGGTGGCCAGCAGCGCTCCCAGGAGCCCCGTCCCAACCGCCCCGCCGATGGTGCGACTGAACTGGACCAGGCCGGTGGCCTGGCCGCGCTGCCGCCAGCTCACGGCGCCCTGGATGGCGACCAGCAGCGGCGTGGTCGTGAGCCCCATCCCCAGTCCGGTGACCGCCGTGGCGACCGCGGTGTACGCAAGCGACTGGAACGTACCGGCCTGGGTCAGCAGCCCGGTGCCCGCCATCAGCAGCGCCGTGCCGATGAGCACGATGGGCCGCACGCCCCAGCGCAGGATGGCGCGCCCGGCAACGATCGACCCGATGGGCCAGCCGATGCTCATGGCGCCCACCGCCAGGCCCGCCTGCACGGCCGAACCCTGCAGCACGCCCTGTACGAAGGGCGGGACGAAGGCGGTCAGCCCGAACATCACGACCCCGGCCAGCGTTCCCACCGCCAGGCCCGCGGCGACGATGGGTCGACGGAGCAGCGCCACCGAGATGAGCGGCTCCGACGCATGGCGCTCGGCACGAACGAAGAGGACCAGCAGGGCGATGCCGGCGACCAGGGAGCCAACGATGACCGGCGAGATCCAGCCCAGGGTGCTGCCCTCTGAGGCCGCCAGCAGGAGGAGTGCCACGCCGAAGGTCAGGGAGAGCGCGCCGACGATGTCGAGCCGATGCTGTCGATGCTCGACCTGCTCGTGCAGAAACGCCCCGATGAGCAGCGCGGCGGCGAGGCCGACGGGCACGTTGATGTAGAAGACCCAGCGCCACCCGACGGTATCGGTGATGATGCCTCCCAGCGCCGGCCCCGCGATGGCGGCCACCCCCCAGACGCTCGAGAAGAGGCCCTGCATCCGGGCCCGCCGGCGGGGGTCGAAGATGTCGCCGACGATCGTGAAGGCGATGGGCTGTACGGCGCCGGCGCCCAGGCCCTGGATCGCCCGAAAGACGATCAGCATCAGCATCGACTGCGACAGCCCGCACAGCGCCGAGCCGCCCACGAAGAGCACGAGCCCACCAAGGAAGACGGGCTTTCGGCCACGGACGTCGGCCAGGGTCGAGAAGACCGGCACCGTCGTGGTGGCGGTCAGCAGGTAGGCGGCGAAGACCCAGCCGTACTGCTCGATGCCGCCGAGCTGGCCGATGATGGTGGGCATCGCGGTGCCCACCACGGTCGAGTCCAGGGCAGCGACGGCAATGCCGGCCATCACCCCGGCGGTGACCAGGAGCTGCTCGCGCGTGATCCCCCGTTGGGTGTCGGACACCCGGCGATTCTACGCAGCGCTGGCGCTCGTCCGCAGAGTCACCATCTACTGCCTATTGACTGGTGACGCGGGACCCGGTAGCCTTCGGTGGCCGATATCGAACGCACGAGGGAGCACCGTTTCCATGGACCGCACCGACCTGGCGACCTGGCTCGACGCCTACCGGCACGCGTGGACCACCGACGACGCAACGGAGATCGCAGCGCTCTTCACCGAGTCCGCCACCTACTCCCCGTGGCCCTTCTCCGCGCCGTGGGAGGGCCGCGATCGGATCGTCGCGAAGTGGATCGAGCGCGGCGATTCGCGGCGACCGTGGGAGTTCGAGCACGAGATCCTCGCGGTTGAGGGCGATACGGGCGTCGTCCGCGGCCTGACCACCTACCCCGCGCATGGGGACGAAGCGCAGGAGGTGTACGCCAACATCTGGCTCGTCCGCCTGGAACCCGACGGCCGCGCGCGGGAGTTCGCGGAGTGGTGGGTCGAGAAGCCGGCGCCGGCGACCCAGGAGGGCTGAGGGCGTCAGCGCCCCGGGCGGCCGTCCTCCGCGGCGAGGGCGGCCGCGATCCGCGCCACGTTCGCCCGCCACTCCGCGGCGGGCACCTTCGGCAGCAGGTCGTCCCAGACCGCGAGCATGGCGCCGCGCATCTGCCACATGCCGAGCGGCCGGGCCAGGAACCAGATGTGGAAGTGCTCGGATCCGTCTCCCCAGCGGTTGACATGGACCCGCCCCACCTCGGAGAGGGACGAGATCGCCCGGGCGACCCGCTGGATCATGGGCCCAAGCTCCAACGCGAGGTCCGCCGGCAGGTCCAGCAGGTCGTGGTGCGCGCGCGGCAGGAGGACGGCGACCGCCGGCAGCCCATGGGGCTCGTCGGGATTGGCCCGCACGATCCAGTGCTCGTTCGCCCAGATCGTGTCGGTGTCCGGATGCTCGCAGTTCCAGCATGGCTCGCGGCCCGCCTCGCCATGGCGGTGCGGCTCGGGGATGCGGGGCGCATCCAGCGGCTTGACCAGGATCTCGCCTTCGAGCGGGAACAGGTCATCGTTCACGACATCACCGATCGGCAGACGCTCCCCGACGGGAAGGCGATCGAAGTACGGGCCGCGGCCCTGTTCGCCACTCATGACGGGCAGGGTAGCGCCATCATCGGTCCCGCAGCAGGGTGAAGACCCGACCAACCTGGACGAAGCCGGCGGCGGCATAGAGCCGATGCGCCGCGGCGCGGCGCGCCCTCGACTCCAGGATGGCGCTCGTCGCCCCCGCCGCCAGGCCCTGGTCGATCGCGGCGTCGAGGAGCGCCGCGCCGATGCCGGAGCCGCGAAACGGCTCGTCCACCACGAGCTCGGGGATCCACAGCTCGACCTCGGCCCGGCGCAAGGTTGCCCGAAGCTCCGCGGTGCAGACCCCCACCGCGATGCCGTCGCGGAGCGCCAGCAGTGACCGGTCGATCGGCCGCGCCGCGAGCCCACGGAACGTCCGCGCCACCGCCTCCATTCGCTCCGGCACCGGCGACTGGCGCCGCCCGATCTCTGCCACGAGCCGGGTGACCGCCTCGGCATCGCCGGGCTCGATCGCGCGCAGCACCACGTCCGCGGGCGCCCGGCGCCCGCGGGCCGCCATCGGTTCCGCGCGGAAGCGAAGAAAGGAATCCTCGAAGCCCATCCGGGTCAGCAGACCCTCGCCCGCGGCCTCATTGCGCTCGAGCTCCACCGAGAGGCGATGCCCGCCGCGCAGCCGCCACTCCTCGATGCCGATGCGCAGCAGCGCACGCCCGATGCCGCGGCCCCGGAACGGTTCGGCGACCACGAGCTCGGGGACCCAGCCCTCCCAGGTGGCGAAGTTGAGCCGGCGCCGAAATGTGAGCAGGAGGAGCCCGGCCGGCTCACCATCCGCCAGGGCCAGGAACGGCGCGAAGTCCACGGAACGCATGGCCGCCTCCCAGCGCTGACGGACCGGTGCTGCATCCACGTCGGACCCGGGCGTGGCGCTTCGCTCCGCGAGGAGGCGCAGCACCGCGGGAAGGTCATCCCTTGCACACGGTCGGATCTCGACGCCGGCGGGCGGGCGCACGCTCAGCCCACCGACCGGACGCTCAGGTCCTCCGAGCATGACGGAGTCCCGCGCTCAATCCGTGGCGAGCGCGTAGGCGCTGTCCGTCGCGAAGCGACCGCTCGCGTCCGCGGTCATGAGCAGGACCTCCGTGGCGCGCCCCGCCACTGGCCCGTGCTCGCGCAGCAGGGTCGCGGCCGTCGCCTCCAGCTCATCGGCGACACCGGGCTCGAGCCGATCGCCCACGGTCAGGTGCGGGACAACCACGTCGAACGCGCCGGCGTACGGCGGGTGCTGCGGCCAGCGAGCATGGCATCGCTCCGTCAGTTCCACGAATGCCTCCGCAGGCTCCGGGACCAGGAAGACCGTGGTGTCCGCGAACCGTCCGACGCGGCTGAATCGGTACCCGAACGAGGGCGCCGTCGCGAGGAGCTGCCGCAGCGCATCGCGCATAGACGCGTCGATCCGGGCGCGCGGCACGAAGGGGAACAGGATCGTGACGTGGGCGGGCACTCCCAGCGGTGCCGCCGAGTCATGGCGCTGTCGCAGGTCGCCGATCACCGGCTCGGCCTCGGGAATGGCCAGCAGCAGGGCGGAGTCGCCGGTGACGCGCGGTTCCCGCCCGGTCACGCGACGCCCTATCGGCCCTTGAAGTCGGGGGCTCGCTTCTCCAGGAAGGCGGCCATGCCCTCCTTCTGGTCCTCGCTGGCGAAGAGCAGGTAGAAGAGCCGCCGCTCGTGGGCGAGCGCGTCGGTGAGCGGGAGCTCGTACGCGGCGTTCACCGCCTCCTTGGCGACGCGCACCGAGATGGGCGAGCGCATCGCGATCGTCGCCGCCAATGCCAGGGCATCCTCGACCACGAGCTCGTCGGGAACGACCCGGGACACCAGGCCACGAGCGAGCGCCTCCGCCGCCTCCATCGGCTCGCCGGTCAGGATCATCTCCATGGCGCGGCTCTTGCCGATGGCGCGCGTGAGCCGCTGCGTGCCACCGGCCCCCGGGATGATGCCGATCGTGATCTCCGGCTGGCCGAAGCGCGCGCCCTCGCCGGCAATGATCAGGTCCAGGGTCATGGCCAGCTCGCAGCCGCCACCCAGGCACCAGCCGTTCACCGCGGCGATCACCGGCTTCGTGATGCGCCGCACCCGGTCCCACTGGCCGATCCGGTTGCTGCGCAGCATGTCGATGGGGCTGGCAGTGGCCATCTCGCCGATGTCGGCACCCGCGGCGAACGCCCGCTGGCTGCCGGTCACCACGATGGCGCGAATCTCCTCGTCGCCGTCGAGCGCCTCCAGCGTCTCGCACAGCAGGTCCATGGTCGGACCGTTCAGTGCATTGAGCTGCCTGGGGCGGTTCAGGCGAACGAGGGCGGTGTGCTGCTCGAGCCGGCGCTCGACAAGGACCGTCGCCTCGGCGGTGTCGGTCACCGACCCGCCTCCTCCGCCTCAGCCGCGCATCGTGCACCTGTGCAGCCGTGCGTCTGTGCAACCGTGCTGCACGAAGAACCCCCGACAGCCGTGCCATGCCAGGCTCTGCCCGGCGAGGTGCGGCTCACGGCACCCCCTCCTGGAGCGCGGTCAGCGCGTGGCCGCAGCCCGGGCAGTAGTGCGCCCCCATGGAGATCCCGGTCTCGCCGCAGTCCTCGCAGGTCCGGCCTTCGCCGGCCTGAAGGCTGCGAAGGACGGTGTACCGCGGCTCGCGCTTCACGTGGAAGGCGTCCACGGCCTCGCGTGTCTCGTCGGAGGTGGAGTGGATCGCGAGCCAGTCACGGGCGTGGGTGACGGTCTGCGCCCAGACGAGGTCGCGCCACCAGTTGAGCTGGGTCTTCGTGTAGCGCACCGTCTCCGGCAGCTTGCGCCTCAGCTTGGCGGCCAGCTCGGCGACGGTCGCATCCAGGGCGCTGCGGGGCACAACCCGGGTGACCAGTCCCCAGTCGAGCGCCTGCTGCGGGGTGATCTCCTCGCAGAGCAGCACGATCTCCCGTGCGCGTCGGTCGCCGACGACCAGCGGCAGCCACTGGGTCGCTCCACCGGCCGGCACCGAGCCGTGCTCCGGCCCAACGTGCCGGATGTAGGTGTCGTCGGCCATGACCGCGAAGTCACAGGCCAGCTGCAGCTCCTGGCCACCGCCCACGGCCGCGCCGTTGATCCGGGCGATGGTGGGCTTGCCGATGTGCCGAAGGCGGTCGTGCATCTCGATGAAGGCGCCCATCCAGCGCCAGTACTGGCCGCTGGTGGCCCCCATCCGCTTCTGCTCGTCCAGGTCCGCGCCGGTGCAGAAGGCACGATCGCCGGCACCGGTCACCACCACCACCGCGACCTCGTCGTCCCACGATGCGTCCTCGAAGGCGCGGGCCATCTCGCGCAGCGTCGGGAAGTCGAAGCAGTTCAGGACGGCCGGCCGGTTGACGGTCACCGTGGCCACGCCGCTGGCCCCGTCCTTGGCGTACAGGATCCGCTCGAAGCCGAGCGCCTCGGGTGTCTGGGACGTCGCAGTCTGATCGGTTCCGGCCATGTGCCTCCTCAGCCCGCCCCGGTGGGCGCGGCGGTCGTGGTCGCGTCGTCATCGACGGCGAAGAGGGTCACCCCCGCCGTCGCGAAGTTCCGCAGGTCGCGGGCACTCTCGATCCCGGCCTCGCTGGCCATGGCCGCGTCGAGGTCGGCCCGCGTCCCAAAGACCATCTCGGCCCGCAGGTAATACGGCGTCGAGCGCGGACCGATGGGCTCGACCTTCGTGGTGCGCAGCTCGCGCAGTCCCGGGTAGCGCAGGATGATGGGCGTGTGGGCGTCGCGGTAGTGGGCGTCGAACGCCGCGGGATCCTCGGGCTGCTGGTAGAGGGCGATGAGTCGAGCGGCCACTACTTCGCGAAGTACTCGGCGTTGATCTGGATGTAGTTCTGCCACTGGTCGGGGACGGCATCCTCGGCGAAGATCGCGGTGACCGGGCATTCCGGCTCGCAGGCGCCGCAGTCGATGCACTCCTCGGGGTCGATGAAGTACATCGTGTCGGCATCCGTGGCGTGGATGCAGTCGACCGGGCAGACGTCGACGCAGCTCGCATCCTTGACGCCGATGCAGGGTTCGGTGATGACGTAGGTCATGGCTCCGGAGCGTTCCTCCGCGTGTCGTGGTTCGGGGCGAACGTTCGAGGCATCGAGTCTACACCGATGCCGGCCCGGTCCTCGACCCGGCTATGCCTCCGGGGACATCTGCTCGACGTAGGGCCGGCGCCACTCCGGGGCCTCGAATGGCGCGGCGAAGTAGCTGCGAATGCGGCGGATCTTCCCGTCGTGCAGCTCGAGGAGCATAACGGCGTGCCAGGTGTCCCCATTCGCGTAGGTGACCTGGCCGGAGACCCAGAACTGGTCGCCTGTCCCGGCGATGCGCAGCAGGCTCCAGCCAGGCCCCGCCACCCACTCGTCGTCGCTGCCCACGATCTGCTCCAGGCGCGCGTTGACCGCGTCCACCTCCGGCCATCGGCGCATGAGGGCCATCCAGTTGTCGAGGCCCGTGATGCGCTCGCCCGACTGGGGATACAGCTCCTCCATGTCGTCGGCCAGCAGGAATGGCATCGCCTCCAGGTCGTTTTCGCCCATCGCCTTCGCGTAGCGCTCCACGATCTCCCGGCCGCTCGGTTCGGCCATGACCCTTTCTCCTTCGTGCTCGGCGGAGGCGTGGCACCGCGCTCACCGCGCGCCGCCGGGCCCCGGACTCGCTACCCTTGGCCACCATGATCGCATCCCCGTTCGACGTCGACCATCCGCTGCTCATCGTCGCCGCGGTCACCCCCCTGACCGATGGCGGCGCCATGCTCGATGAGCGTGCCGTCTGGCCGTACGTCGACTTCCTGTCAGCGCACGGGGCCGACGGCGTCTTCGCCTGCGGCACCACCGGGGAAGGGATCCTCCTGGGCATCGAGGAGCGCATGCGCGCGGCGGTCGTCTTCCGCGCAGCGCTGCGCGGAATCCTGATCGTCCACTGCGGCGCGCAGTCGACGCCGGACACGGTGGCGCTGGCGGCCCACGCGGCCGAGATCGGTGCGGACGCCGTGGCGGTCATCCCGCCGCCCTACTTCCCGCTCGACGACGCAGCGCTGTCGGCACACCTCGCCGCTGCCGCCGCGTCCTGCGCTCCACTCCCGTTCTTCATCTACGCGTTCGCCGCGCGCAGCGGGTACCCGGTCAGCCCGGCGGTGATCGAACGGGTCCGCGATGCATCGCCGAACCTGGCCGGCCTCAAGGTGAGCGAGGCGCCGTGGGAGAAGGTCGAGCCCTACCTGGGACTGGGGCTTCCCGTCTTCGTGGGCCAGGAGCCGTTCATCCCGCGCGCGCTGGCCGCCGGCGCCATCGGTGCGGTCTCCGGGCTCGCCGCGGCCTGGCCCGATGTGGTGCGCGCCGGTCTCGACGCGCCCGGCCCTGGCGCGGCGGACCGGCTGCAGGCGCTCCGCTCGGCGATGGAGGGTCAGCCCTTCATCGCCTCCGCCAAGCACGTCCTGGGCCGCAGGGGTGTCCCGGTCCGACCTGACATGCGGCGGCCGATGCGTCCGTTGAGCGCGGAGGAAACGCGGCGCCTGGACGACGCCCTGGGTCAGCTCGCGGAGTCGCTCGCGGAGTCGCTGCCCGCCTGAGCCCGGGTGACGCGGCTCAGCCCGTCTCGCCGCCGGTCGGCTGGGCCATGGCCGTGTCGTACGCGGCATCCATCCCGCGCAGCGGGGAAGGGGTCGTAGCGGCGTAGTTCATCTCGAACCGCGATGGCGGTGCCTCCGCGGCCATTTGCTCGATTTCCTCTTCGGTCAGTTCGTAGCCAAATCGGATCGCCGCCACGTTCTCGTCCTTGTAGCGACGCGGCAGCGACTCGCGAATGGCGCCTTCGTTGTACTCGACGTCGGCGAGGCACAGGAGCCTGCCCAGCGCGATCATGTTGCCGAACAGCTCCTTGCCGAAGCGTTGGCTGCCGAGCGCCGCGAACGGGATCTGCTCGTCGCCGGGGCTGGCGAGGCCCAGGTCGGTCACCACCTTGTGGCCGTGGATGTGCAGGTGGCCCTTGTTGGCCAGCTTCAGGAGGATGTCCGCGTCCTCGATCACCGGGTTGGTGACCGGCACGTCGTCGAAGATCACGAATGCGTCCGACATGCTGCCCCGGACCGAGGAGTCGTAGTCGAAGAGGACGGTCACGTGCTTTCCCATGCGGGCCAGCAACGCGCCGAGAACGCCGGCGATGACGCGGACCCCCTGCCCGCCCACGCCGTCGAGTGCGATCGAGGTCGACATCGGTTGGCTAGCCCTCCAGCTCGGCGGGATCCACCCCGGCCTCGCGCAGGGCGTCGGCCAGGCTGATCTCGCCCTTGGCGACCCGCAGCTTCACCGCGGGATCCAGCTTCTGCATCAGGGCCAGGCGTTTCTGGCTCTCGGCGCGGCGTCGCGCCTTCTCATCGTCATCGGCCGGTGGGACGGCCTTCGCCGGGGCGGCCGGGGCGGCGGCCTTCGGCGCGGCGCCGTTGCCATCGCCTGCCTCACCTTCGGACGCTGCACCATCGGCCGGATACAGGATCCCGATCTCGAACGGGTTGAGCGTCTGCGCGCCCTTGGGCGCCCGCTTGTACGTCTTTCGGTAGTGCGTGAGCATCTCGTTCGCGCTTGCGAAGCCGATGCGCCGCCCGTTGTTCTCGATGCACTGGCTGGTGATGTCCACGAAGCTGAAGCCGTCGTGCTCCACCGCCTCGCGGATCACGGTGCGCATGTGCTGCTGGTGGTAGACGGTCGTCTTGGCGTACAGCGCGTGCGGCGAGCTGCGCACGATCCCCTGCAGGTTGATGGGCGTGTTCGGGTTGCCGATTGGGCTCGACAGCGTCTTGGTGCCGGTGGGCGTGGTGGGCCCGGTCTGGCCACCGGTAAGGCCGTAGATCTCGTTGTTGTTGCACAGCACGGTGAGGTGCGCGTTTCGGCGGATGGTGTGCACCAGGTGGTTCCCGCCGATGCTGGCCAGGTCACCGTCGCCGGAGACCACGATCACGTTGAGCTCCGGGCGGAAGGTCTTGATCGCCTCAGCCACCGGGAGCGTGCGGCCGTGCAGGGTGTACACGCTCTCGTGCTTCAGGTACGAGCCCATGCGTCCGGTGCAGCCGATGCCGGTCACGATCACGGTGTTCGTCTCGTCCAGGCCCATCTCCTCGAGGACCATGGCCAGCTGCATCATGATGCTGCCGATGCCGCAGCCCGGGCACCAGATGGTCGGGAAGAGGTCCACCTTGAGGTGCCGCTTGTAGTTGAGCTCGGCCATGATCAGCTCGGGCATTGGTTCGTCTCCCTGTGCAGCTCAGCCGATGCCCAGGGGCGACGGCGCGACCCGCTCGGTGGGAGCGGGCGGGATGGGTGGCTCGGACGGGCCGCCGGAAAGGACGCGGTCGAGGCCGTCGCGCACCGCTTCGATGCTGATGCGCCCACCCAGGAGGGGGACCCGTTTCACCGGGCGGCGAATGGCCAGCTCGACCATGTCGGCGTACTGGCCGTCGTTGGCCTCGAGGACCACGATCTCGCGGTACCGCGCGCTGACCTCGCGCAGCTCGTCGCCAAGCACGGGGTGGATGCGGATTGGGCGGAAGAGCGCGTAGTCGGCCGCCAGCGGGCTCGCGACGCGACTGACGATGCCGTAGCAGATGACCAGGATCTCGGCGTCGCGGTTCCAGCCGTGCTCATAGAGCGGGTAACGCTTGGCCACCTCGAGGTGCCGATGCTTCGCGGCGTAGAACTGCCGCAGGTACTCGTCGCCGTCGGCGGTGGCCGGCTCGCCCGCGGACGGGCCGGACTCGTACATCAGCACGCCCGCGAAGAAGCGCGGGCTGCCCGGCTCGTGACGGGCCAGGGCCGGGATGGTGCGTTCCACGACCTCGATCCCCGACGCGAGCTCGTCGAGGTCAACGACCTCGTTGAGGTGCCCGACGAATGTATCGGCCAGGACGACCACCGGCGATCGGGACTCCTCCGCTGCGTTGAACGCCTGGACGGTGACGCGGAACGCCTCCTCGATCCCGTTGGGGTAGAAGGCGAGCGGCGTGTAGTCGCCCGACGAGCCGTACTTGACCTGGAGGATGTCGCCCTGGCCGGGCATGGTGGGCATGCCCGTGGCGGGCCCAACGCGCTGCACGTCGACGAAGACGGTGGGGACGCCCACTTTCTGCGCATAGCCGACCGCCTCCTGCATGAGGCTGAAGCCGGGTCCGGATGTGGCAGTGAAGGACTTCGCTCCGGCAAGCGACGCACCGATGATGGCGTTGGCGCTCGCGATCTCGTCCTCCGCCTGCAGGAACCGGAACTCGCGATGGTGGGCGGCCGCGTACGCCGAGGCGATGTTCAGGATCTCCGTGGACGGGCTGATGGGATACCCGGCGTAGTAGTTGGCGCCGGCCGCCACCGCTCCATGGAAGACCGCCTCGTTGCCCTGGATCAGCTTGCGCGTCATCGGCTCACTCCGCCCTCGTCCGACCGGCGGCTGCCTTGGCGGCATGCTCCGCCACCGCCGACGGGATCATCTCGATCGCGAGGTCCGGGCAGTAGCGCTCGCAGAGGCCGCACAGGATGCAGTTCTCCTCCTCGAGGATCGCGTCGTTGCGCAGGACCAGGGTCGCCTTGGGGCAGATCTCGACGCAGATGTCGCACCGCTTGCAGAAGACCGGGTTCCAGCTGATGTTGGCATAGTCAACCCAGCGGATCCCGTCGTCGTGGTCTGCGCTGATCCCGGTGCCGAAGGCCAGCGCGTCGTGTGCTCGGTCGCGTGTCATGGGAGGCCGATGATACGCCGGTCGCTGCGAGCGGTGCGGGTCCGCATGTCCCATTCCTCCCGTGCCGCCCGGCACCGTCGCTGAGGTCTTCAAGTCTTTAGAAGACCTAGCCGAATGGGTAGCCGGGCCGGCTGCGGCTTCATCGGTCCTTCACAGGCGGGTCATACTCTCCGGCGAGCCATGGCAAGCGTGCTTCTCGTCGACGACGACCCCAAGATCCGCGAGCTCCTGCGCCTCTACATCGAGCGCGAGGGGCATCGCACCATCGCCGCGGCCGACGGCGAGATGGCGCTGGCGTCCGCGCTGCGCCAGCGGCTCGACCTCGTGGTGTTGGACGTGATGCTCCCCGGCCTCGACGGCTTCGAAGTCTGCCGGCGGATCCGCGAGGCGAGCGACGTCCCGATCCTGCTGCTCACCGCCAGGTCGGGTGACAGCGACAAGGTCGTAGGCCTCGACCTGGGTGCCGACGACTATGTCGTGAAGCCGTTCTCGCCGCGAGAACTGATGGCTCGCGTCCGCGCGCTCCTGCGTCGACGACGCGTTGATCGCGCCACGGACGAGCCGGTCCTGGTGGCGAACGGCCTGGAGGTGGACCCCAATGCCGTCGAGGCGCGCCTCGACGGGGAGCCGCTCGAGCTGACACCGTTCGAGTTCCGCCTGCTGCTTGGCCTCATGCGGCGGCCCGGCCGCGTCTTCAGCCGCGACGATCTCATCGACGCGATTCACGGTGATGACGACCCGGGGATCATCGACCGCACCATCGACGTGCATCTCGGACGCCTGCGCCGCAAGCTCCACGACGACGCCAACGACCCTCGCTTCATCGCGACCGTGCGAACGGTCGGCTACAAGTTCGTGGGCGCCGTCGCGAAGCGCGACCCGGCCGGGTCGCCTGTCTGAGGCCGGGCCGATGACGACCCTGCGCGCCCGCCTCATCGCCCTGTTCGTGCTCCTCGCGCTGGCCGTGGCGGGCGTGATGATCTTTGCCGTCGAGCAGTTCAGCAGCGAGCAGATCATGAAGCTGGCGATGCAGTCCGGTTCATCGCCGGAGCAGGCCCAGGCCATGTTCGACCAGTACGTGGGGCGGGTGGTGCTCATCGGTGCCGCGGTGGGGGTTGTGCTCGGCGTCGCGGCAGCCTGGTGGCTCCTGCGCCGCATCCTTCGTCCACTCGACCGGCTCGCAGTGGCCGCCCGCAAGATCGCGGCCGGCGATCTCGCGGCCCGGGTCGCGGACCCCCCGGACCCCGAGTTGCGAGACATGGCAGACGCGTTCAATCAGATGGCCGCCACCCTCGAGCGTGTCGAGGAGCTCCGCCGGGCCCTGGTCGAGGACGTCGCGCACGAGCTGCGCACACCGCTCACCAGCCTCCAGGGATACACGGAGGCGCTGGCTGACGGCGTCATCGGGCCCACGCCGGAGATGCTGCGGACCGTCAACGAGGAGATCGTGCGGCTGACCCACCTGGTCGAGGAGCTCGACCAGCTCGCCCGGGGCGAGCGCGGCGTGCGGGCACAGGCGCGAGCCGAGGTGGACCTGGCCACCATCGTGCAACGCGCCGTGGCGATCGCCTCCCCGGAGCTCGCGAGCCGCCGGATCAGCGTCCGGTTCGAGGACGCTGACGCGCTGCCGCGCCTGCTGGCAGAGCCGGACGCCATCGGCCAGGTGGTGACCAACCTCATGCAGAACGCCGCGCGCTATACGAATGACGGGGGCGAGGTCGTGATCCGCCTGCGAGCCGATGGCGATGGCGTGCGCTGCGAGATCGAGAACACCGGCGCGGAGATCCCGCCGGACGAGCTGCCCTACATCTGGGAGCGGCTGTATCGCGTGGACCGATCCCGGACACGGGCGACCGGAGGGAGCGGGATCGGTCTGGCGATCGTGCGGCAGATCGTGGAGGCGCACGGCGGCCAGGTGGGCGCCCAGTCCGGCGACGGCCGGACGAGGATCTGGTTCCGCCTGCCCGCGGCCGCCTGACGACCGGAACGGCCCGGGAAGGGAGACCTAGGTCCGGTACGTGCGACGCCGAAGGGCGATGGCAACCCCGGCCACGAGGATCAGGCCGCCGAGCAGACCACCGAGCACGAGCGGCGGAGCGACCCCGAACCAGGTGCCGGTCAGGAGCACTTCAGGACTGGGAGCCGCGGTGGGGGTGGGTGTCGCCACCGGGGTCGGGGTGGGTGTCGGCGTCGGCGTCGGGGTCGGGCTGGGAGTGGGCGTGGGCGACGGTGTGGGCGTCGGCGTCGGGAGCGGACTGCCGGTGACCGCGTCGACCATCGTGTCGTTCTCCCAAAGGTACTCCCGGATCGTCAGCCCAGAGGCGTGCACCTTGGCCGCCATCTCGCGACCCAGGTACCGGTAATGCCATGGCTCGGGGTGGAAGCACACCTTCGCGTTCCACAGTGCGTAGCCGTTGCCCCATGGATAGCTCAGCACCCAGCCGTACTTCCAGGCGTTGTTGAACATCCACTTCCCCGTCGGGGTCGTGGCCCAGTCGGGAAAGGAGAGCGAGCTGGGACCGCCCACCTGGCCGAAGTCGATCGCCAGGCCGAGCTGGTGCTCCGAGTGTCCCGGGCGCATCGAGTAGGTGATGGCGTGGTCGTAGCTGTCATACGCGACCCAGCCGTTGAACGATGCCACCTGGTCCTTGTAGCTCCGGTACGCGCTGATGACGCTGATCGGCGTGCCGTTCTTGGCCGCTGCCGCAGCCAGGGCGCGCAGGTCGTCCACGGCCACCGCCCGGATCAGGCCGCCGCCGGCGATTCCCGCCTCGGAGGTCGGCACCAGGTCGGGCGGCACATAGTCCTCGGGGACGCGCAGGAGCCAGTCCACGAGCGTCGTGCTCCAGCTGTCGTAGTCGGACGGGACCGTGTAGATATCGGCGAGGCGACAGGCCGGAAGCGGACCGATGGCGGCGACCGGCGAGGCTCCTCCCGGCAGGGAGGTGAGCAGCCCGGCGGCCAGCACGAGCGCGCCGGCCAGCGCACGGAGGGTGCGGGGGATGGAGCGGCGCGCGGAAACCTGGTGGGCGCGGTCGAGCATGTCCATGCCTGCGTTCGGAGCGCCTAGGATAGCGCGATGCACTCCCTCGCACGGATCCGAGGCACCGCCCTGGCCATCGCCCTGGCGCTGCTCGTTTCCTGCTCGAGCCCCGTTCCGACGCCATCACCGTCCCCGACCCCGAGCCCCACGCCGTCCCCCACCGCGACGCCCAGCCCGACCCCCGTCCCGCCGGTGACGTTTCCGCTCGCGGTCGTGACCGGCCTGACCAATCTCAAGCCGACGATCACGCTGGACGAGCTCGCGACGCTCGCCAGCAACGGTGGCCTCGTGGTGCCGTGCGGGGTCACCATCACCGAGCCGTCGCTCGATCCGACCGCGCCGTGCCAACCGGCGGACGAAATCGTCACGGCGATCAAGGCGGACCAGGGTCTTGTCGCACTCCTTCCGCCCGGCCTCGTCGAGCCGGCGACCAAGGTCCTTCCCATCGCCGGCGACGGTCCGTTCGGGCTCTTCGGGCCGGACCTCTTCGGCGACTCGGAGGCGCGCGCGCTGCCCTATCCGGTCACCGGAGAGGCACCGGCGGACGGCCCCGATGCGCTCGATCCCGCCTGGACTGCGTACGACGCCTCGCAGGTCTGGACGCTCGCCTCGGTGGGGAGCCTCTGCTCGGATCGGAACGGCGCCTACCAGGCGGTCGCCAAGCGCAAGGGCTGGGACTGGATCTTTGGCGGCGGGACCGCGAAGTACAAGGGCAAGCCGTACAACAACCCGTATCCGCCGGCCGACGTCTCGGTGTTCCCCATCGTGGCACCCGTCGATACGGGCAATGACGGCGCCACCGCGGAGATCACCAAGCGCGCCGACGTCGCCCTCGCAGACCAGAAGTGCCCCATCGTCCCGGACAGCAGCTGGGCGCCGAACCTCGTCGGCCGGCCGAGCCTCTCGGTGCCCGAGACCGTGGCAACGCGATGGCAGAGTCTCCTGGGCATCGACGCGGTCTTCCTCGCCGCCGACCACCAGAGCGACCGCGGCGTGGCAGGAATCCGCTCGTCGCTCCAGATCCTCGACAAGCACGGCCTCCCGCACACCGGCCTGGGGATGAACCTGGACCAGGCCCTCGAGCCGGCCTACGTGGAGACCCACGGCCTCAAGATCGCGTTCGTCTCCTGGAACAACGTCTCGGGCCCCATCCACGCCGGCCCCAGCACGCCCGGCGTGGCGTGGCTCACCAAGGCCAACGTCGATGCGTCCGTGCAGCGGGCGCGCGACGGTGGTGCGGACCTGGTCATCTGCGATCCGCAGTGGTGGCACGAATATCCCGACCCGGAGTACCACCCCGACCTGGGCGTCGCGCAGCAGCAGGCGGTGGGATGGATGGATGCGGCCGGCTGTGACCAGGTGCTCGCCGGCGGCCTGCACATCGCCGGGGGCACGTTCCTGGACTCCGGCCCCACCGGCGTGCGCGTCATCAACGCCGGCCCGGGCAACTACCAGTACGGGCAGGACTGGTGGCAGCAGACGCAGGAGGGCGTCATCGAGGACATGACCTTCGTGGGAACGAAGCTCGTGAACTTCCGGCTGCACCCGTACGTGATGATCAACGCCGCTCGCCCCGCGCTCACCGACCCGCAGGGCGACGGGCATTACGTCCTCGACCGCATCTGGAAGAACTCGGAGCTCGATTACTAGGGGCGGCCGATGTCGGCGTCGGGGGCCGACTCCCCACCTTCCGGATGCCCTGAGATCGGCTCGAGCACCGGCTCCGGGGCAGGCGCCATCTCCTCCGCATCTCGCGGGCGGCCGCTGACCATGGCCACCACAGCGCCGATGATGAGCAGGGCAGCGACGAGCGTCCGGGGCGTCAGCGTCTCGTCCAGGAGCAATGCACCCAGGGCGACCGCCACGACCGGATTGACGTACGCGTAGGTCGCGACCGTGGAGACCGGCGCGCTCTTGAGGAGCCACGTGTACGCGCTGAAGGCAACCAGCGAGCCGAAGACGACCAGATAGCCGATGGCGAACAGCGATGAGCCCGAGTAGGCGCCCAGGTCGATGCTGCCGACCTCGCCGGTGACCGTTGCCGCGATCGCGAGCAGGGCACCCCCGGCGAGCATCTCCATCCCGGTGGCGAGGAGGCCCGAGCGAGGCATCGGCGCATGGCGCGAGTAGAGCGACCCGATCGCCCAGCTGAGGCTGGCGAAGACCACCATGCCGACGCCGACCGGGTCCGCGGCGCTCACGCCGCCCACCGGCGCGAGCAGCACGAGGACCCCGAGGAAGCCGGCGACGACGCCACCGATCGCCAGCGCGCTGGGGCGACGGCGGCGGAGGAGGGCGTCGAAGAGATTCATCCAGATCGGCACCGCCGCCACGATCACGGCCGCGATGCCGGAGTCGATCCGCTGCTCGGACAGCACCACGAATCCGTTCCCGCCCAGGAGCAGCAGGCCGCCGACGATCGCCGCGGAACGCCACTCCCGCCAGGTCACGCGCTCGATCCGCGCCGCGGGCGAGCGGGAGAGGCGGCTGCGGATCCACAGGAAGGCGAGCATCAGGACACCTGCCACCAGGTAGCGCGACCCGGCGCCGACAAAGGGTGGAACCGTCTCCACCATCACCCGGATGGCGAGGTAGGTCGATCCCCAGATCAGGTAGACGATGCCAAGGTTGACGCCGACCGCCAGCGGTGATCCCTGCGACTGGGCGTGGGACTGCATCGCGGTATTCTGCCGATCCACCGCGGTCCGTGCCGAAGCGGTCGAATCGCGATCATCCCGCTCGTCGTAGTGGCATGAGCGCCCTTCGGAGACGCCACACGCCGTAACGAGGAGAGACTGACCGATGCGCTACATGATGCTGATCTGCGACAACGGTGCCTGGGAGCCGCTGAGCGAGGAGGAGAACCGCGCGCTCTATGGCCGGATCGCGAGCTGGTGGGACGAGCACCGGCAGGCCGGCCGGATCGTCGAGGGCCACCAGCTCCAGCCGCCCGACACGGCAACCACCGTCCGCCGTGCGCCGGACGGCAACGTGACCGTCACCGACGGTCCCTTCCTCGAGGCGAAGGAGGTGGTGGGCGGCTACGGGATCATCGACGTCGCGGACCTGGATGCCGCCATTGCCCTGGCGAGCGGCTGGCCAGCCCCCGATACCATCGAGATCCGACCGGTCATCGAGTAGGCAGCGGCATAGGAGGGTTCTTGGCACCGGCATCGCGACGACGGGAGGTCGATGCACGCCTGGCCGCGACGGTGCGCGAGGAGCGCGGCCGGCTCGTGGCATCCCTCGTCCGCATCCTCGGAGACTGGGACGTCGCCGAGGAGCTGGTCCAGGAGGCCCTCGTCGCCGCCCTGCAAACGTGGCCCCGGGACGGCCTGCCGGAGCGGCCCGGGGCGTGGCTCCTCACCGTCGCCAGGCGGCGGGCGCTCGACCGTCTGCGGCGGGATGCCCGCTACCGCGATCGGCTGGCGCAGATCGGGGACGAGCTGCAGCTGATGGACACGCGAGCCGACGAGACCGGTGGGCCGATGGGATCCGACGACCGCCTCCGCCTCCTCTTCACCTGCTGCCACCCGGCGCTGTCACTCGAGGCACAGGTCGCGCTCACCCTGCGAACGGTTGCCGGCCTGGAAACGCCTGCGGTGGCCAGGGCCTTCCTGGTGCCCGAGGCGACAGTCGCCCAGCGCATCGTGCGGGCCAAGCGGAAGATCCGCGACGCGGGGATCCCGTACCGGGTACCGGAGCCGGCCGAACTCCCCGGCCGCCTCGCCGGTGTCCTGTCCGTCCTGTACCTCGTGTTCAACGAGGGCTACCTCGCCTCGAGCGGCGAGGCGCCCGAGCGCCGCGAGCTGTGCACGGACGCCGCATGGCTCGCCTCGCTGCTCGCGCGCCTGATGCCCGACGAGCCGGAGGTCCTTGGCCTCCTCGCCCTCATGCGCCTGCACCTGGCCCGAGCCGACGCGCGGTTCGCGGCCGACGGCGCGCTGGTGCTGCTGCCCGGCCAGGACCGGGGTCTCTGGGACCATGCCGAGATCGCGCGCGCCGTGGAGCTGCTGGAGCGATCGCTCCGGATGGATCGGCCAGGCCCGTACCAGGTCCAGGCCGCCATTCTCGCCTGCCATGCCACGGCGGCCAGCTACGCGGAGACAGACTGGGGCGAGGTGGTCGCCCTGTACGACCGCCTGCTGCAGATGACGGACAGCCCGATCGTCGCACTGAACCGCGCGCTCGCCCTGGCCGAGCGCGACGGAGCGCAGCCCGCGCTCGAGGCGCTCGAGCCGCTGGAGTGGCGCCTGGCCGGGTATCACCTGTACCACGCCTCCCGGGCCATGCTGCTCAGGCGGCTTGGCAGGCTCGATGAGGCCACGGACGCGGATCGGCGTGCGCTCGCCCGCACCGATAACCCGGCCGAGCAACGTCTCCTCGCCGAGCGGCTCGCAAGCCGGTAGCATCGGCAGGTCCAATCCTGCTGATGCGGAGACCCGATGGCAGATCATCAGGCGCCACCTTCAGGCGCGCTCGACACGAGCAAGCACTACACCGCCACGTTCAAGACCGAGCGCGGCGACATCGTCGTCGATCTGTACGCCGACCGCGCACCGCTGACGGTCGAGAACTTCGTGAACCTGGCCCGCGGAGGCTTCTACGACGGGACCACGTTCCACCGGGTGATCCCCGGGTTCATGGCCCAGGGCGGCGATCCCACCGGCACGGGCCGCGGCGGACCGGGATACCAGTTCGGCGACGAGTTCCATCCGACCCTGCGCCACGACCAGGCGGGGACCCTGTCGATGGCCAACGCCGGCCCGGGCACCAACGGAAGCCAGTTCTTCATCACCTTCGGCCCCACCCCGCACCTCGATGACCGGCACAGCGTGTTCGGCCGGGTGACCGATGGGATGGAGGTCCTGGCCTCCATCCGCGAGCGCGACCCCGGACGCGATCCCAACCCCGGCGATCGGATCGACACGATCGAGATCGCGGAGGCCTGAGCAGCCGCCCGCAGCGGCCGGTTCGCTACGGCGAGGGAAGCACGAGCCTGTCGGGCGGGGTCGTTCGGTAGGTCTCGACCCAGCGCAGGACGTCGTCGGCATAGCGCTGCGAGCTGTTGTAGGCGATGAGTGCCCGGCGAAGCTGCGCCGGGTCGGAGTAGTCGCCCGGCTCACGCAGGCACAGGTGGGCGGCGGTGGTGAGTGCCGCGTCGTAGAGGTTGTCCGGATCGGCCACGCCGTCCCCGTTCCCATCACGGCCGAGCTCGCGCCAGGTCGTGGGAATGAACTGCATGGGGCCTACGGCGTGGTCCCAGGTCCCGTCGCCGTCCAGCCGGCCCTTGTCGGTGTCCGGAATCGCCCGCGTGCCACCGGTGCCATCCAGCGCCGGACCGATGATTGACGGGGTGACCGTTCCGTCCGGCTCCAGGGTGCGGGGACCGTTCACCCGACCGTGGTCGGATTCGACCTTGCCGAGGGCGGCCAGGATGGTCCAGTCCACGGAGCAGCCGTCCGCGATCGACGACGACTCGTCGGCCGCGCGGCGGTAGGCCTCGTACGCCACGGCCGGGATCCGCCGGCTCGACAGGTCGACACCGGGCAGCAGCGTGACGAGCACCACTCCCCCCACGACCATGGCGGCGAGGAGGGCGAAGGCCGGGAGGAGGGATCGGCGCTGACGACCTCGGCGGCGCGGGGATGCGGGCATCGCGAACAGGCTGCCACACTCCCGCACTGCGCGCACGAGATCCCGCCGGGTGCCGATGACCGGCACGCGCCGGGCGCCGGTCGCCGATACTCGCTGGGTGACCCCACGCCAGACGATCCTCGGGCGGCTGACCCGGCAGCCCCTCCCGGGGCTTGACCAGCCACAGCAGATCCGCTTCTCCGGTGACGGGCGATGGCTCGCCTACCTCCAGCCGGAGCGGGGCTCGAAGGTGCGCTCGCTGTGGCGACACGACCTGGCCACCGGTGAGCGCCACGTGCTCCTGTCAGGCGCGGGCGACGACGGAGAGGCGCCGCTCAGCCGCGAGGAGGAGCTGCAGCGTCAGCGGCGCCGGGAGTCGGGCCGGGGACTGACGAGGTATCGGGCCGCCGCGAATGCGGACTGCCTCGTCGTCGTGCGACGTGGTCGGTGCCACGTCTCGTGGGTTGGGAACCCGGACGAGACCATTGGTGCCTGGAACGACGTCCAGGACGCGCTCCCGTCGCCGGACGGGTCACGCGTCGCCCTCGTGCGGGGCGGCGACCTGTGGCTTGCGCGGGCGGCAGGCGATGCCGTGCGCCTCACCGAGTCCGCCGCCCCGGGTCGCTTCAACGGCCTACCGGAATACATCGCCTCGGAGGAGCTCGACCGGTTCGACGGCTGCTGGTGGAGCACCGATGGCGGCGCGCTCGCCTGGGCGAGCGTCGACGAGCGCCACGTGCCCGAGATCGACATCGCCCATGTCACCGGCAACCCGCGCGTCGCACCCGCGCCGGACCGGCACCGCTACCCGTTCGCCGGTGCGCCCAACGCACGGGTCAGCCTGGTGGTCCGCGACGTCGTCGGCGGCACCGCCGCGCACGCCGTGGATCTCGCCATCGGGGACGGCTACCTCGCTCGCGTCGTGCCGCACCCGGCCGGCGGATGGCTGGTCGCCGTGCTGCCGCGGGACCAGCGGTCGCTGCGCTGGTGGTGGGTTGCCGTCAGCGGCGGTGCATCCGAGGGATGGGAAGAGCGCGCCGACCCGTGGATCAACCTCGATGACGCCACGCGCGTCCTGGCGGACGGCCGGATCCTGCGCACGACGGAGGCCACCGGGTTCCGCCACCTGGAGCTGCGGAGCCCGTCCGGCACCCTCGAGCGACGCCTGACCGGCGGAGCGTGGATGGTCACCGACGTGGTGCATTGCGATGAACCACGCGGCGAGGTGCTGTTCGTGGGCACGGCCGACGGCGCCACCGAGCGCCACCTCTACGCGGTGCCCCTCGATACACGGACGCCGGTCGAACGGCCGGCGCGCCTCACCGCTCTTGCCGGCTGGCACGCCGTCGTCGTTGCGCCGGACGGCAACCGGTGGGTCGACACCTGGTCGACGGGTGCTCGAGCACCATCGGTGGTGGTCCGATCCCGCGACGGGCGTGTCGAGACGGTGATCCATCGCGCGTCGACGTCGGCGCGGCGCCGCCAGCTGGTGGTTCCCGAGCTGCGCACCGCCACCGCAGCCGACGGCCGCACAACGCTCCACGCCGCCGTCTTCGACCCGCCCACTCCGGCGGGCAGCCCGCCGCCTGCCGTGGTGTGGGTCTACGGCGGTCCGCACATCCAGCATGCGCGTGACGCCTGGGAGCTCACGGTCCACCCGCTCCGACAGGCGCTCGTCGCAGCGGGGCTCGCGGTGATCGTGGTGGACGGCCGCGGGAGCGCGAACCGCGGACTCGCCTTCGAGTCGTCCCTCGCCGGTGCGCTCGGCACCGGCGAGGTCGATGACCAGGCGGCGGTCGTCGAGGCCCTCATCGCCGAAGGCCGCATCGACGGCTCCCGGGTCGGGATCACCGGCGGCAGCTACGGCGGTTACATGACCATCCGCTGCCTGGTGCGGCGTCCCGATCGCTTTCGTGCGGGGGTCGCGGCGGCGCCGGTCGTCGACTGGCGGCTCTACGACTCGGGATATACGGAACGCTACCTGGGCGACCCTCGCCGCGAGGCCGATGCCTACGCGCGCGCCTCGCTCATCGACGATGCGTCACGCCTCCGCGGAGACCTGCTCGTGATCCACGGCACGCTGGACGAGAACGTCCATCCACGGCACACCGAGCGCCTGCTCGAAACGCTGGCGCCGGGGGGCCCGCGCGTCGAGGTCCTGTGGCTCGCCGGCGAGCGTCACCGCACCCAGTCGCGGCGGCAGGCCATGCGGCGCGACAGACGGACGGTGGTCTTTCTGTGCCGCGCCCTCGGCGTGAGGGAGCCTGGCACAGGTCAGGCGGCCACCTCGTAGAGCAGGTTGTAGGTCGTGAGCGGGTCCGGGGCGAACTCGGTCCGGGTTCCGCACGCGCCGCAGACGATCTCGTCCGCGGCCTCGTCGATCTCGAACGCGACCTCGTCCTCGCACCAGGGACAGATGAGCTGAACGGTCATGGCCCCATCCTGCCGACCGTCTGCGACAGCTAGCCTGTCGCGATCGCGCAGCCCGCGCCACGGTCGCGGATCCCGCTCACGGCATGCTGCCTCTGGGACTTGCGTGCTTGCGCAACTCATGAGAGAATAGCCGGCGATGGACACAACATCACTCGTCAGCGACACCAACCGGACCCGCGCAGCCGCGATCGCCAAGGCGCTCGCGGATCCCAAGCGCCTGTGCGTGGTCGAGGAGCTGGCGACCGGTGAGCGGTCGGTGGGCGATCTCAGTCGCTGCATCGGCTGCCAGGTGCCGAACATGAGCCAGCACCTCGCCGTCCTGCGCAGCGCAGGGATCGTCGAGAGCCGGCGCGAGGGCAGCACCGTGTTCTATCGGCTCGTGGACCCCGCGGTCCTCGACGCCTACCGCCTACTCCAGCAGCTCGCCCGCTGAATCGGGCGCCAGTCCCAGCCAACCAACACGCGAAAGGATCAAGCAACCGATGTCGAACGTCCGTGAAGTCACCGACGCCACCTGGGACGATGTCGTTCTGAAGAACGACAAGCCGGTGGTCGTCGATTTCTGGGCCACCTGGTGCGGCCCCTGTCGGATGGTCGCCCCCGAGATCGAGAAGCTGGCGGCGAAGTACGAGGGCAAGGTCGACGTCGTGAAGCTCGATGTCGACGCCAACCCGCACACCGCCATGCACTACGGGATCATGAGCATCCCCACGGTGGCGATCTTCTCCCCAGGCCAGCAGCCGCGGGCCGCGGTCGGCTTCCGTCCGCTGGAGCAGCTCGAAGTGGCCTTCGGCCTGGAGGCGCTCGCACAGCCATCGGCCTGACCCGATGACCTTCGGCTGACGCCGGGACGAGGCATCCATTCCTCACGGGATGGGTGCCTTTCCCATTTGGGGCATACTGCCCGCCGTGAAGCGCTCCGTCACCGGCCGGCTGTTCGCCGTCGCCGCCGCGGTGCTGCTCGGGGGATTCGTGGTCGTCACACCCCCCGCGGCCCGTGCCGCCGACACCGGACTCCAGATCGTCACCGACACCCGCTACACGGCGGTCCCCGCCGAGAAGCGCATCGCGGTGACGATCGACGCCGTCGCCACGGACACCACGCCGGACCCGCCGAACGGCCAGTACTACTACACGGCGGCGCGCTTCGCGGTCCAGCCGGGCATCACGAACCTGTCCGCGTCGAGCGGCGGGCGCACGCTCGTCTCGCGCATCGTCGACAGCTCGGCGGAGTTCACGACCATCGAGGTCGCCTTCGGGCGCGCGGTCTTCCACGCGCAGTCGATCAGCTTCGCGGTCTCGTTCGACATCACCGACCCGGGCGGCCGCCCGAACCGCGACGTCAGGGTCGCCGGGAGCCTGGTCGCCTTCCCGGTCTGGGCCTTCGGCACGGAGAACACGGCCGGCAGCACGGTGGCCGTCGTCATCCCGGCCGGCTACAGCGTGACGGTCGGGGCCGGGACCCTGTCAAGCGCCAGCGGGTCGGGAGGCACAACCGTCCTGACCGCGACCACGATCCCCGATCCGTACTCCTTCTTCGCCTACATCACCGCCGAGCGGCCGGGAGCCTACGCCGAGACGACAGCGCCCGTGGTGCTTCCCGAAGGGACCGTCTCCGTGCTGATCCGCGCCTGGGACGACGACCCCGACTGGGGCACGCAGCTGACCAGCCTGATGACCCGCGGCATCCCGGTCCTGCGCAATCTCATCGGCCTCGACTACGAGATCCATGGCGAGCTGAAGGTGGAGGAGGCCGCGACCTCGCGCCTCGGCGACTACGCGGGTGTCTACAACGACGTGACCGAGACGATCGACGTCCGCTACGACGCGGACGGCTACACGGCGCTCCACGAGGCCGCCCACACCTGGTTCAACGACAGCCTCTTCCCCGACCGCTGGATCGGCGAGGCGTGGGCTGAGTACTACGGCGTCGCGGCCGGCAAGGAGATCGGGGCGGACGGCGACATCTTCACCCTCACGCCCGAGCTGCAGGCTGCCAAGATCCCGCTCAACGCGTGGGGAACCATCGGCAGCGAGCCGGCGACCACCGAGGACTATGCATACGCCGCCAGCTACGAGCTCGCCCAGCTGATTGCCGCGCGCACCACGACCAGCGGGCTGCAGAAGGTGTGGCAGGCCGCCCACGACGGCGAGGCCTCGTACCAGCCGCCCGGGGTGAGCGCCGGCGCCGGGCCGGAGAAGGGGGCGTCGGTGGACATTGGCGGCTGGCAGCGGCTGCTCGACCTGCTCGAGGAGCGGACCGGCGCGAACTACGACGACCTGTGGCGCACCTGGGTCGTGACGCCCCAGCAGCAGTCGGCGATGGACGCCCGGGTCACGGCCCGCGCGGAGTACGACCAGACCGTGACGGCCGCCGGCGACTGGCAGCTCCCCTACGAGGTGCGCTACACCATGGGCGCCTGGCAGTTCGGGCAGGCCGATGCGCTGCTGACCGATGCCCGCGCGGTCCTCGCCGAGCGCGCGCGGATCGAGAGCCAGGCTGCCACCCTGGCGCTGGTCGTCCCGGACACCCTGCGGACCGCGTTCGAGGCCGGTCCCACCTTCGACGTGGCGAAACGCGACGCATCCGAGGAGCTCACCGCGCTGACGGCGATCGAGTCCGCGAGCGAGACCCTGAAGCGCGACCCGAGCCCGGTCGAGTGGGTCGGCCTGCTCTTCTCGGACCCTGGGCAGCAGCTCGCCGCGGCGCGCTCCGCGTTCGGAGACGGCGAGGCGACCGACGCGACGGCCAGCGCCGATGCCGCCCGTGCCGGGCGTGAAGGTGCCGCCGATGCCGGCCGGCTGCGGGTCGCGGTCGCCGGCGGATCGCTCCTGGTCCTCGATGGCCTGGCGATGGGTGGCCTTGCGCTGCGGCGGCGCAGGATGCGCGCCGCCCGGGATCGTGCCGCAGCCGCCGCCAGCACGCCCGGCATCCCGCCGACGGAGCAGCCGGACCCGGACGCCGCCGGCGACCGCGAGCGCAGCATGCCCGCGCGCGAGCCATGGCTGCCCGGCGACGACCCGCAACGTGACGACCCGCAACGTGACGACCCACCCGCCGGCATCCCCTGACGATCGTCGGCTCGCGGGATGGGCGGGCGAACGCTACGCTGTTCCGCACCGTGACCCCCAGCTCCGTGCATCGTTCGATCACCGCGGTCCTGATCGGGACCTTCACCCTGCGGTTCTCGACCGGGCTGACCGGCGGCCTGCTGGTCTACTACATCGCGAAGATGCCGCAGCACGGCGGGCCGGAGATCTCGGCCCTGGAGCTCGGCGCCATCACGGCCGCCTACTTCCTCGCGGAGCTCACCCTCTCCCCCGCCTTCGGCGTCCTGTCGGACCACCTGGGAGCGCACCGGATCATGCAGTGGGGCCCCGTCTTTGGCGCCGTGGCGGTGATCATGACCGGGATACCGGTGGCCCTGGTTCCCATCGCCATCATCGTCTGGCTGGGCGTCACCCGCCTGCTCGAGGGTGCGGCAGCCGGTTCATCGATCCCCTCCATCCTGGGCTACATCGCCATCGCCACCTCCGGCGACGAGCAGCTGCGCGGCCGCACCGTCGCCCGCTTCGAGGCCGCGACCCTTGCCGGGCTGGGTGGCGGGGTCGTGGCGGCGGGTTGGGTCTTCGACCTCATCGGTCCCATCGGCTTCTTCGTCAATGCCGCGATCTACGGCCTCTCCTTCGCGATCTACCGCTTCGCAGTCGGCGACCCGCAACCCGCCAGCGTCGCATCGGCGGAGATCACCGAGCACGACGCCGCGACGTCCGCGGCTGCGGGGCACACCCGGTTCGCCTGGGCGCGCTACCGCGAGGTGATCGGCAACCCGGCGGTCTGGCTGCTGGCCCCCACCTGGATCGCCCTGAACGCGGTGGTGGGGTCCTGGACCACCCAGTCGGTCTTCCAGCTGGTGCGCGCACCGTCGCGAAGCTTCGCCGGCCAGATGCTGATGGGCGGCTTCGATCCGGGGCAGGTGAGCATCGGCCTGGGCGCCGGGATGCTGGTCTTCTTTGCCGGGCTGCTGTACTGGGGGAACAAGTTCAAAGCGCTGCGGCGGACCACCATCATCTTCATCGGTATCGGCGGCGGCCTCCTGATGCTCGCCGCGATCTTCGCGCTGAACCACTCGCTCGCCTGGGGCATACCCCTCCAGATCCTCATGGCCCTGGGCGCCTGCGCCGGCCTCTTCATCCTGGCGGGCGCCACGCCCGCGGCCCTGGGCCTGCTGGCCGACATGAGCGAGGCGCACCCGACGGACCGGGGCGCGATCATGGGCCTCTACTCGGTCTTCCTCGCGATCGGGCAGATCACCGGCGCACTGGTGGGTGGCGCGGCAGCCGACTGGCGCGGGATCGATGGCATCCTGGCCGCCAGCCTGGGGCTCCTCGTCATTGCCCTGCTGCCGATCCATCGGCTGCGATCCAGCGAGCACCTGCTTGACCCTGGCACCCAGAAGCACCGCCGGCCGCGCCTCCGGCGCGCGCTGCGCGGCGACGGCCTCGACTGACCGCCCGCGCGCCGGGTACCGGGGCGGCACGTTCGCCAGCGGCTAGAATCAGCGACCCATGCGCCTCTCGCAGCTCTTCTTCACCACCCTGCGCGACGATCCCGCCGACGCGGAGATGGCGTCGCATCGGCTCCTGGTCCGCGCCGGCTACGTCCGGCAGCTGGGAGCCGGGATCTATTCGCTCCTGCCGCTGGGCTGGAAGGTGAGCCACAACGTCGAGCAGATCATCCGCGAGGAGATGGACCGCATCGGCTGCCAGGAGATGGAGATGCCGGTGGTCCATCCCGCCGACCTGTGGCGCGAGAGCGGCCGCTACTTCAAGATCGGCCCGGAGATGGTCCGCTTCAAGGACCGCGGCAACCGCGACATGGTGCTGGCCATGACCCACGAGGAGGTCGTCGCCGATCTCCTCCGCGACATCGTGTCGAGCTACCGGCAGCTGCCCCTCCTCGTCTATCACTTCCAGACCAAGTTCCGCGACGAGCCCCGCTCGCGGGGCGGCCTGATCCGGGTCCGCGAGTTCGTGATGAAGGACTCGTACAGCTGCGACCGGGACCTCGCCGGGCTGGACGTGAGCTACCAGAAGCACTACGAGGCGTACACCCGCATCTTCGAGCGCCTGGGCCTCGACGCGATCGCCGTCGGAGCCGATGTGGGCATCATGGGCGGGTCGCTGGCCCACGAGTTCATGGTCCTCAACGAGTGGGGCGAGGACACCCTGGTCCTCTGCGAGCGCGGCGATTTCGCCGCGAACCAGCAGATCGCGACCGTGGGCAAGCCCGAACCCCCCGCGGAAGAGCCGATGCCGACAGAAGAGGTCGCCACCCCCGGCACCGCCACGATCGCGGACCTGGCCTCCTTCCTGCAGATCGGACCGGAACGGACGGCCAAGGCCGCCTTCTTCGTGGCCGGCGACGGACGGCTGGTGACCGCCATCGTGCGCGGCGACTACGACGTCAACGAAACGAAGCTGGCGAACGCCGTCAAGGCGACCGCCCTGCGCCCGGCGACCGCCGAGGAGATCCGCGCGGCCGGGATGGAGCCCGGCTATGGCTCGCCGGTCGGAGCCCACGACACGGTTGTGGTCGTTGACGAGCTTGTAGCGCGCTCCCCCAACCTGGTCGCCGGAGCCAACCGGGCCGGGTTCCACCTGCGGAACGTGAACGTTGGGCGTGACTTCACCCCGGACGTCACGGCGGACATCGCGAACGCGCGTGCCGGCGACCCGTGCCCGGTGTGCGGCGCGCCGGTCATCCTGCGCAACGGGATCGAGGTCGGGAACATCTTCAAGCTCGGCACCGACTTCGCCATCCCCATGGGCGCCACCTACCTGGGCGAGGACGGCGAGCGGCACCCGATCGTGATGGGGTCCTACGGGATCGGCCTGGGGCGCGCGGTGGCCTGCATCGTGGAGGCACACCACGACGAGAAGGGGATCGCCTGGCCCGAGGCCGTGGCCCCCTACGCCGCGCACATCGTCACCGTGGGCGCCGCGCGCGATCCCGCCGTGGTCGAGGCGGCAGAGGGGCTCTACGCGCGCCTGGCCGATGCCGGGATCGAGGTCCTCTACGACGACCGCAACGAGTCCCCCGGCGTGAAGTTCACCGATGCGGAGCTGCTGGGCATGCCGCGCATCGTCACCATCTCGCCGCGCTCGCTCGCCGCGGGCGGTGCGGAGGTCACCGTGCGCGCCACCGGGGAGCGCTCGGTCCAGCCCATCGCGGAGGTCGAGGCGGCCCTGGCCGCCCGCTGAGCGTGGACCGCCCCTCGCGGCGGACGGCGCCGGACACCGGCTTCGCACACCCCGCGGACGAGCCGGTCCCAGGCTGGTCGCCGGCCCTGCTGCACACCCTGGCGGCCGCGTTCGACACCCTGGCATCCATGCCGGCGGAGACCGCCCGGCGCCGCGCGCACCTGGCCGCGGAGACACTCGACGCGGTCGCGGATCCCGACGAGCTGCGCCTGCTCAAGCTGGCGGTCCGCTCACTGGACTGGCCGCCGGCGCTCCTCGCCACGGCGGGGCACTGGGGCCGCTTCTCGTCACTGGACCGGGCCGCTCGCGAGGCGGTACTCCTGGCCTGGGCGCGGCATCCCGTCGGCCGGCTGCGCACCGCGTTCCAGGCGATCAAGCGCCTGGGCCTCTTCCTGGCCTACGCGGACGCCGGTGAAGACGAGGCGGGCAACCCCGCATGGTCTCGAATCGGCTATCGGCCTCCCTCGCCGGTGGGGGCACCGCCGCCCTCGATTGAGCCGCTCCGCGCGGAGGCCCTCCCCGGGTCGGAACCGGCACTCGAAGCCGACGTGGTCGTGGTGGGCTCGGGTGCCGGCGGTGGGGTGGTCGCGGCGCGCCTGGCGGAGGCGGGCCGCTCCGTGCTCGTCATCGAGGCCGGACCGTACCTTCCCGAGGCCAAGATGCCGACCCTCGAGGCGCGTGCCATGCAGCAGCTGTACCTTGACCAGGGCACCACCGCCACCGCGGACCTCAGCGTGACCGTCCTGGCCGGCACCGGACTCGGCGGCGGGACGACCATCAACTGGACCACCGCCATCGCCCCGCCTGACTGGCTGCGCGACGAGTGGGAGCGGGAGCACGGACTCGAGGGACTGGCTGGCGGCGCGACCGACGAGATCCTGGCCCGGCTCCGCGGGGAGCTGGACCTCCGGCCGCCCAGCGTGATCCCGCCCAAGGACCGCGTCATCCTCGATGGCGCGGCGGCGCTCGGGTGGGAGGCGGCACCCACGGAGCGCAACGCCGGTCCCTGCGTCGACTGCGGTGCGTGCGGCTTCGGCTGCCGCGCGGGCGCCAAGCGCTCCGGCCTTCGCGCCCACCTGGCGATCGCCGCGCGGGCAGGCGCCCGCGTGCTCGTGGATGCCCGGGTCGAGCGGATTGAGATCGCAGGGGGTCGTGTCCGCGGAGTCCGCGGCACGCTTCGCGAAGGCGACGGCCGCTCGCGACCCTTCCATGTCGCCGCACCGCAGGTGGTCGTCGCGGCGGGAGCCCTGCGCACGCCCCTGCTCCTCCACGCCTCGGGGATCGCCCATCCGCAGCTGGGCAGGAACCTGCGGCTCCACCCCGTGGTCGCCGTCGGCGCCGAGATGCCCGACCCGGTCCACATGTGGCTGGGGCCGACGCAGGCGGCACGGTCGCTCCAGTTCTGGCGCCCCGGGGCGCCGGATCGTGACGGTATCGGTCCGGCGCACGGCGGGTTCGTGATCGAATCGGCGCCGCCGCATCCCGGCCTGCTGGCGAGCGCCTTCGCCTGGGAGGATGCCGCGGCAGCCGCAGCGCGCATGGACCGGGCGGCCTACCTGGTGCCGCTGATCGGGATCATCCGCGACCGGGGAAGCGGACATGTGCACTGGACCCGGCATCGGCGGGCGCGGATCGACTACCGCCTGAGCGCCGCGGACGGCCAGACGGCCCGCCGGGCCATGGTTGAGCTTGCGCGCCTGGCGCGGGCAGGCGGCGCACGAGAGGTCTTCGGAGTCGCGAACCGCGTGGAGCAGTATCGGTCGGCATCGGGCGACGCGGCGTTCGATGCCTTCCTGCGCCGGCTGGCGCGCACGCCCGTCGGCCCCAACCGGGTGGCCCTGTTCAGCGCCCACCAGATGGGCACCGCCCGTGCCGGCGCGGACCCGGTCACTCACCCGGTCGATCCATGGGGCTGGGTGCGCGCCGGATCGGACGGGAAGACCGTGCGCGGGCTGGCCGTCGCGGACGCCTCACTCTTTCCCGGAGGGTCCGGCGTGAATCCGATGCTGACCGTCATGGTCCTCGCCGACCGGGTTGCCGAAAGCGTGCTGTCAGCCACGTGAGGGTCCGGTACGATATGGCGGTCGGCCCGCCCAATCGGGACCAAGGACCCCTGCCCTGGGGCAATCGTTTCCCTAGGCTCTGGAGAGCATGACTGACCAACGCATCCTGGACGCGATCGATGAGCTCGCACTCGAGCTGGTGGCCGTCACCGCGCGTGCGCTCAGCGAGGCGGTGAACGACCTCGAGCTGACCCTCAGCCAGTGGCGGGTGCTCGTCGTCATCGGGCAGCGCAAGCAGCCGCTCCGCGTCGGCGAGATCGCGGGGCGAATCGAGGCCTCCCTGCCCTCGACCAGCCGCATCCTGCGGCGGCTCGAGCGCCGCGGACTGATCACGACCCACCGCGACGAACGGGATCGTCGCGCGACCCTGGTGCGGCTCACCGCCACGGGTGTGAGCGCCCGCCGCAAGGTGATGCAGTCGCGACAGCGATCCGTCGCCGCGGCGCTGGGCAACGGGGCAAGCCCGCTGCCCGACACCCTGGCCGATGGCATCGAGGCCATCGTCCGAGCGCTCGCGCCACTCACCTGAGGGCGTCCCCCGCCACAGTCAGCGCAGCTGCGGCACCACCTCGGCGCCGATCCGCTCCAGGCGTGAAAGGTCGCTGATACCGCGCACCCCGAAGAGGATGTGCTGGGCCCCGGCGTTCGCCAGCCCGCCGAAGCGCTCGACGACCTCCGCGGGGGACTCCCGGTCCAGGTCGACCTGCTGCAGCGTGCTGCGCTCGATCTCCTCGTAGGGCCGTCCGATCCGCTCGCAGTGCTCGCGCAGGATCGCGTACTTGTGCGCGATGCGCTCCGGGTCGCCGAACACGTTCGTGGCATCGGCGTACTGCGCCACCAAGCGCAGCGTCTTCTGCTCGCCGCCGCCGCCGATCATGATCGGGATCCGTGGCCGGCTCAGCGCCTGCGGGGAGTTGAGGAGCCGGGTGGCGCTGACGTGCTTGCTCTCGAAGCTCTTCTCGCTCCCCCGCTCGCCGTGCCACATCTCGTGGGCGTACTGCAGCGTCTCCTCGAGCATCTCAAAGCGCTCGCGCAGGGGCGGAAACGGGAAGCCCAGCCCGGTGGACTCCTCCTCGTTCCAGGCAGCACCGATGCCGAACCAGGCGCGACCCCCGGAGAGGACGTCGAGCGTGGTGGCCGCCTTGACCCACAGCGCGGGGAGGCGGTAGTGGATGCCGCCCACCATCAGCCCCAGGCGCGCTCGCTTTGCGTGGGCCGCCATGTAACCCAGGGCCGTGAAGCCCTCGAGCATCGGCTCCTCCGGCCGCCCAACACCGCGGATCTGGAAGAAGTGGTCCATGACCCAGATCGAGTCGAAGCCGATCGCGTCCGCGGTCTCCACGATGCGGGCCAGGGTCGGCCCGATCGCCTCGCCGCCACCCGGCCAGGTGAAGTTGTTGATCTGCAGGCCAAGCTTCAGGCCGCTCATCGCTCGACCTCGACGCCGTGCCAGAAGGCGACGAAGCCCTCCACGTGCTTCGCCTCGGGGAGGGTCTCGGGGTAGTACCAGGCGGCGTCACGGTTGACCGTCTCGCCCACCGCGACGTCGTAGTAGCTCGCGGTGCCCTTCCAGCCGCACACGGAGTGCGTCTCCGAGGGGCGCAGATGCTCCGCCTGCACCGCCTCCGGCGGGAAGTAGACGTTTCCTTCGACGATCTTCACGGCGTCATCGCTCGCTTCGGCGAGGACCGCGCCGTTCCAGGTTGCGCGAGGCATTCGCCCGATCTCCTCTTGTCGTGCTCACCGTTCTCTGTGGTTGCACAGACAAGTATGCGCCGATGTCGGGTGCTCGGCATGTGCATGCCCGATTCCCGCAAGATTCGCGCGTGACGCACGCCGGCACCCCATGCCAGCTCCCTGGCGCACCCCGGCCTACGCGGTGACCACCTCCTTCACCGCAGTCTCGGCCTCGACCGCCAGCGCGGCCCCTGGCTCGTAGACCACATCGGTCAGCTCGCCGGCCAGGTACGCGTCGTAGGCGGCCATGTCGAAGTGCCCGTGCCCGGAGAGGTTGAACAGGATCACGCGCTCCTCTCCCGCCTCCTTGGCCTGAAGCGCCTCGTCGATCGCCGCCTTCACGGCATGGCTCGACTCGGGCGCCGGGATGATGCCCTCGGTCCGGATGAAGCGCATCGCCGCCTCGAAGCACTCGTTCTGCCGGTACGCCACCGCCTCGATAAACCCCTGGTCGACCAGGTGCGAGACCATGGGTGCCATGCCGTGGTAGCGCAGCCCGCCGGCGTGGATGGGAGCCGGGCGGAACCCGTTCCCCAGGGTGTGCATCTTGAGCAGCGGCGTGGTGCCCGCCGTGTCGCCGAAGTCGTAGCGGTACTCGCCCTTGGTCAGCGACGGGCAGCTCGCCGGCTCCACGGCCAGGAACCGCGTGGCGGAGCGCCCCGCCAGGCGGTCGCGCAGGAACGGGAAGGCGATCCCGGCGAAGTTCGAACCGCCACCCGCGCAGCCGATGACGACGTCGGGGGCCTCGCCGGCCATCTCCATCTGGCGGATCGCCTCCTGGCCCACCACGGTCTGGTGGAGGAGGACGTGGTTGAGGACGCTCCCCAGCGAGTAGTTCACGTCGTCGTGGGTGGCGGCCACCTCCACGGCCTCGCTGATGGCGATCCCCAGCGATCCGGTCGACTCGGGGTCATCGGCCAGGATGGCGCGCCCGGCGTTCGTTTCCCGCGACGGGGAGGGGACGACGGAGGCGCCGAAGGCCTGGATCATGCTGCGGCGATACGGCTTCTGGAGGTAGCTGATCTTCACCATGAAGACCCGGCACTCCAGGCCGAACTGTGCCGCGGCGAAGGCCAGCGCGCTTCCCCACTGGCCGGCGCCGGTCTCGGTGGCGAGCTTGCGCACCCCTTCCTCGCGGTTGTAGAACGCCTGCGGGATGGCGGTGTTGGGCTTGTGCGAGCCCGATGGCGACACCCCCTCGTACTTGAAGTAGATGTGCGCCGGCGTGTCGAGCTCGCGCTCCAGGTTGCGCGCCCGGATCAGCGGCGAGGGACGATACATGCGGTACACGTCGCGCACCGGCTCGGGGATCTCGATCTCCCGCTCGGTGCTCACCTCCTGGCGGATGAGCTCCATGGGGAAGAGCGGGGCCAGGGCCTCCGGGCCTATGGGCTCGCGGGTAGCCGGGTGCAGCGGCGGGGGCAGCGGGACCGGGAGGTCGGCGCTGATGTTGTAGTAGTGCGTCGGCATCTCCGCTTCACTGAGCAGGAACCGGCGCTGGTTCGCGGGGGACATGTGCTGAACCTCCAGAGAACAACGCGACCCCTCCGTCCCAAAGGACGAGGGGGTCTTCTCGTGGTGCCACCTTTGTTCCCCGGTGTTCTCACCCGGGCTCGTTCGGCCACCGCGCATGCGCTGCGCGAGGACCTCGGCTTCGCTATCGGTGCCTCTCCGCCGGAGACTACTTGCAGACCGATCTCACCCGAAACCGCGTTCGCCGCCGGAGCTCACGGGTCCATTCGCCGGTCGCGCCGCCGCCGGGGTCTCACTGCTTCCGGCTCCCTGTCTGGCTCGCCTGACCGAGTACTCGTCCCGATCGTCGCCGTATTCACCTGTGCGCCGGACGGTACGTCCGGCGGGACGGGTCCGTCAAGACCCTTCGCTATCGTTCGGCCTCGCCGTCCCTCGGCTGGTCGATGGCGGCTGCCTGGTCCCCGCTCGATCCGGTCGCCGGCAGGTGCGGTGGCAGGGTGATGACGAAGCACGTGCGTCCAGGCCGGGTCTCCAGCTCGATGTCCCCGCCATGGCGGGTCACGACGTTGTGGCTGATGTGGAGGCCCAGGCCGGTGCCGACGCCCGGCTCCTTGGTGGTGAAGAACGGCTCGAAGAGGTGCGGCTGGGCCGATGACGGGATCCCGGGTCCGTTGTCACAGATCGTGACCCGCACGCCCTCCTCCTCGGTGGGCTCCGCACGCACCTCGAGCGCCCCGCGACCATCCATGGCCTGGACCGCGTTGTCGATGATGTTGGTCCAGACCTGGTTCAGCTCGCTGCCGAAGGCGTCGATCTCTGGAAGATCCGCGGCATAGTCGCGCATGACGTCGACGCCGCCCTTGAGCTTGTGTCCCAGGATCACCAGCGTGTCGTCGAGGCCCTTGCGCACGTCGATGCGCTGGACCGGGGCCTGGTCGAGGTACGCGTAGCTCTTGACCGCTCCGACGATCTCGCTGATCCGATCCGCGGCAGTCTTGACCTCGCCGAGCAGCGAGGTGATGGTGTTGGTCTGGGCCAGCCATCCGGCTGCGTCGCCCGCCTCCTCCGGGGTCAGGTCCGCGAACGCGGAGGTCAGCTGTTCGGGGGTCCAGCCGGCGTCGACCAGGGAGGCGGCCAGTCCCGAGTTGTCGACGAGCTCGGAAAGCTCGTCGATCCGGTCGCTGCGATCCAGCGGCGCCGAGCGAGGGCGTCGGATCGCGCGGGACGGAGGGTCGTGACCGCCATCGGCGGGTGGAGGCCGTCACGCGCCGCGATTGCCGTCTCGAGCGAGGAGACCGATCGGCGGATCGCGGCGGCCGGGTTGTTCAGCTCGTGGGCCAGGCCGGCTGCGAGTGTCCCGAGACCGGCGAGCTTCTCGCGCTCCTGGAGCAGCGACTGGGTCGACCGCAGCCGGTTGAGCACCACGCGAAGGACGGCGAAGGCGGATTCGGGGGCCGCGGCAAACACGTCCAGGAGCGCCTCGCGCGGGATGCGCAGCACCTCCACCGGCGTGATGGCCCGCACCGATGCGGACCGAGGCCTCCCCTCGATGGCGGACATCTCGCCCTGGATGGTCCCCGGCCCGACGCGGTTCAGCGACACCTCGGTGAGGCCGCTCTTCTTCGTGACGTCCAGGTCACCGGAGACGACCACGTAGAGCGCGTCGCCCGGGTCGCCCTCGCGGAGCAGCAGGTCGCCGGGCGCCAGCGAACGCGCCTCGGCCATGCTCGCCAGCCGTGACAGATCGTCGTCGGGGAGCTGCGCGAACAGAGGAGCCGATCGGAGGGCGTCGAGCACCATGAGCTCAGGAGGTCCCTAGAGGGTCGCGAGGTACTGGTGGACGAACTGCACGGCCATGGATCCCTCCCCCACGGCACTGGCGATGCGCTTGATGGAGCGGAAGCGCACGTCGCCGGCCACGAAGACGCCGGGCACGCTGGACTCCAGGAGGAACGGCTCGCGGTCGCTCGCCCACCCTGCGGGCGCCCGGTCGTCCACGAACGCCTCGCGCCCCGAGAGGACGAATCCGGCCGGGTCTCGCAGGGCGAAGCCCTCCAGCCAGTCCGTGCGCGGCGACTGGCCGATGAAGACGAACAGCGCCGAGATCGGGACCTCGGTCTCGTCGCCATCGGCACCCTTGAGGGTGACGCGCTCGAGCTCGCGCTCGCCGGCGACCGCAGTGACCTGGGTCTGGAGCCTGATCTCGACGTTGGGCAGGGCCTCCATCTGGTCGATCAGGTACTGGCTCATCGTGGCCGTGACGGTTTCACCGCGTACCAGCAGCAGCACGTGGCTGGCGAACCGCGACAGGTACACCGCGGCCTGGCCGGCGGAGTTGCCGCCACCCACCACCCCCACGTCCATGCCGCGGTACAGGACCGCCTCCGTGGTCGCCGCGCCGTAGTAGATCCCTGCTCCTGCCAGGCGATCGGCATCCGGGATCCTGAGCTGTCGATAGCTGACGCCGGTGGCCACCACCACCGATTGGCAGGAGAGCTCGGTGCCATCGGCCAGTGCCACCACCCGGTAGGGGTCCTCGCGGCGGATCCCCACCACCTCCTGCGGAGTCAGGATCTCCGCGCCAAGGCGTCGGGCCTGTGCCAGGCCGCGGCGCGCGAGGTCGCTGCCGGCCAGTCCGGCCGGGAAGCCCAGGTAGTTCTCGATGCGGCTGGTCGTCCCAGCCTGGCCACCGGGGGCCTCGCGCTCGACGAGGACCGTCTTCAGCCCTTCGCTGGCGCCATAGACCGCCGCTGCGAGACCGGAGGGGCCGCCACCCACGATGACGAGGTCGTAGAACGGCAGGGCGGCATGGGTCTGGAGCCCCACCTTCTCGGCGATCTCGAGGGTGGTGGGGTCGTGGAGGACGCTGCCATCCGGGAAGAGGACGAGCGGAGCCGCGACATCGGCCGCAGGATCTGCCGCGTCGGGTGCCACCGAGGCCGCGAGGCGCCGCCCCTCCTCATCCGTCTCAGGATCGAGCCAGGCGTACGGCACCTGGTTGCGCGCGAGGTAGTCCCGGATGTCGTGGCCGCGCGGCGACCAGCGTCGCGCCAGCAGGCGGAGGCCCTCGAAGGGCGGCCGGAAGTCCGCGATCCAGTCCGAGAGCAGGTCATCGGTGACCGGGTAGAGCTTCTCCTCCGGCGGATCCCAGGGCTTGAGGATGTACTGGTCCAGGCGGATCTGGTTGATGGCGCGGATGGCCGCATCGGTGTCGGCGTAGGCCGTCAGCAGCACGCGCTTGGCATCGGGCTGCAGCTCCAGGGCCTGCGACAGGAACTCGATGCCGGTCATCCCCGGCATGCGCTGGTCGACGACGAAGAGGCCGATGGCGCCGCCTCGCACGGTGAGCTGCCGCACGACGTCGAGCCCCTCGGCGCCGGAGCCGGCTGCCACGATGCGGTAGTCCTTGCCGTACCGCGCGCGCAGGTCACGCTCCACGGCACGCAGGACGGGGGCGTCGTCGTCGACGGCGAGAATGACGGGCTTGCTGCTCGGGGAGGCCATGGGCGCAGTGTAGGACGCCGCACGCCCAGGCGGCAGGGACGCGCGTCACATTCGGTCCCGCTGGCACCGGGAGAAGGGTCGCATCGGCTCTAGGGAGCGGTCCCTCCACGCGTGCATCGTCACGCCGGCACCCGGGTATCGCCGTTCGGGGCCATCGCAACCAGGGAGTGACGACCATGACCACCCTCGCGACGTCGATGGACGCGCTGGGCCGCCTGCGCGCCGCGCTCGATGCAGCGCCCGACCACGCGCAGATCCTCGAGCTGCCACCGACGAGCTACCTGATGATCGATGGCCTTGGCCCGCCGGAGGCGCCGGCGTTCACCGACGCGGTGCACGCGATCTACGGCCTGACCTACGCCTTGCGCGACGTCCTGCGCAACGCCGGCATTGCGGTGGAGCCCCTTGCGCCCCTCGAGGCGCTGTGGCGCTCCTCGACCGGCGAGCTCTGGCGGCCCGAGGCGCCGCATGAGTGGAACTGGACCGTCATGATCGCCCAGCCCGCCGAGGTGACCCGCGACCTCCTTCGCACCGCGCGCGAGCAGGCCCGGACGAAGCGCCGGACACCCGCGCTGGATCGGGCCCGCCTGGAGGTCCTCGCTGAAGGGCTGGTGGGTCAGATCCTGCACGTCGGGCCGTACATCGCGGAATGGCCAACGCAGACCCGCCTCCTGTCCGAGCTGCGGGCGCAGGGCTACGAGCCGGTCGGGCCGCACCACGAGATCTACCTTGACACCCAGCGCTCGGCGCCCGAGGAGCGGCTGCGAACCATCCTTCGGCAGCAGATCCGGCGCGCCTGAACGCTTCTGCCCGGGGGTGGCAGCGAGGGGCCCCGCGGGCGCGACGCCTCGGGTAGCATCGCGCGCATGAGTCGAGCCGATCATGCCGAGGTGGTGATCGCCGGCGGCGCCATCATGGGCAGCAGCGTCGCCACGTTCCTGGCGCGCCGCCCGGACTGGCACGGACGGATCGTCGTCATCGAGCGCGATCCCACCTATCGCAGCTCCTCGACCACCCTCTCGGCCGCCTCGATCCGCCTGCAGTTCAGCACGGATCTCAACATCGAGATCAGTCGCTTCGGCATCGAGCTGATCAAGCACCTCGACGCGTTTCTCGGGGTGCGCGGGGAACCGGCGCCGGAGATCGATTTCGTGGAGGGTGGCTACCTCTTCCTGGCCAGCGAGGCGGGCCGCGACGCCCTGGAGCGCAACCACGCCGTGCAGCTGCGGCACGACGTTCCCGCCGTGCTCCTGACACCGGGGGAGCTGCGAACGCGCTTCGGGTGGATGCAGGTCGACGACCTGGCCGGCGGATCGCTGGGCCTCGCCGACGAGGGCTGGTTCGACGCCTACGCCCTCCTGCAGGCCTTCCGCCGCAAGGCACGCTCGCTCGAGGTCGAGTACGTCACCGGCGAGGTGACCGGCGTCGAGGTGGAGGGCGACAGCGTGCGCGAGGTCAGGCTGGCCGATGGAAGCCGCCTGGCGTGCGACTGGCTGGTCAATGCCGCCGGACCGCGCGCTGCCTCGATCGCCGCCATGGTCGGGGTGGAGCTCCCGGTTCGCCCGCGTCGCCGCTTCGTCTACCACTTCGACTGCCGGACGAAGGTCGCACCGGCTCCGCTCACCATTGATACCACCGGCGTCTACTTCCGCCCGGAGGGCCCGGCCTACATCGGGGGGTACTCCCCGCGTGCGGGCGAGGAGGACCCCGACTCCTTCGACCTGACCTTCGATCGCGCCCCGTTCGAGGACGTGATCTGGCCGAGCCTCGCGAACCGCGTCCCCGCCTTCGAGGCGATTGGCCTGCTCGACGGCTGGGCCGGCCTCTACGCGGTCAACACCCTCGACCACAACGCCGTCCTGGGCCCGCACCCGGGCATCGGCAACCTCCTGTTCGCCAACGGGTTCTCTGGCCACGGCCTCCAGCAGGCTCCCGCGGTGGGACGAGGACTGGCGGAGTGGATCGCGACCGGCCGATACGAGACTCTCGACCTCTCCGGGTTCGGCTACGACCGGATCCTGCGCGGAGAGCCGGTCCGCGAGCTGAACGTGGTCTGAGGCCCGTACCATGCCGAGCGCCATGGATCGCCCGCACATCGTCGTCACCCTCGCGAACCCGGAGCGTTCCCGCAATCGTGCCGTCGCCGAGCACAAGAACGCTCGCTATCTCGAGGCCCTTGGCCGCCGAGGCGCGGACGCGGTGCCGCTCGACGAGCGGACCTCGCCCGGGGAACGGTCACGGGCGCTGGCCACCGCCCACGGGCTGCTGATCACCGGCGGAGCCGACATCGATCCTTCACTGTACGGGGAGGCGCCACGCGGCTCGGGTCCCACGGATGCCGGTCGCGACGCGCTGGACCGGGCGGCCTTCGAGGCGGCCGCTGCCCGCGACCTCCCGACCCTGGGGATCTGCCGTGGCCTGCAGGCCATCAACGTCTTCTCGGGCGGGCGGCTCGTCCAGCACGTCGAGCACCACGAGTCGCCGCCCTATCCGGCACAGGCATCCGCGGCCACCCGGCATGGACTCCGGCTCGTCGCCGGCACCCGCCTCGAGGCGCTGCTGGGAGGCCCCTCCACCCTCGAGGTGAACTCCTTTCACCACCAGGCCGTCGAGCCCGGCGGCCTGGCGAACGGGCTGCGCGTCTCCGGGCTCGCGTCCCACGCGGGCGGCGAGCTCGTCGAGGCGCTCGAGAGCGAGGATGCGCAGCGCTGGCTGTTCGCGGTGCAGTGCCACCCGGAGCGCAGCGAGTCGTCGCCGGACGCGCTGGACGCGCTGTGGGTGGCGTTCGTGGAGGCCGCCGCGCGGGTCATGGTCCGCGCCGGCTGACGGTCGCTCCTCCCGCTCTCAGGCAACCTCGTCCGCGGGCTCGCCCGCCATCACGCGGACGATGCGCTCCAGCAGCCAGCGAGCCGTGCCGCGAGCCGCGACGTTCAGCAGGAGCTTGTCGGCGAGGACCCCGACGCCGCCACCCGGGGGGGCGTAGACCCCGCTGATCCGAAGGCTGTCCTGCGACCAGGTGAGGTGACCGGAGAAGACGGGGAAGAGCGGCGCCATCCCGGCGGCGCGCCATGCGATCTCGACGCTGATCCGCGTCCCGTCGTCGCGAACCGCACCCAGGTCAAGGTAGGCGGCCTTGTGGAAGGTGACGAGCGGGGAGTGCTCCCCGACCCGCATCCGCAGGTCGATCAGGTGACGATCCATTCCCTGCGGGGCACGTCCGTCGCTCCGGTCGACCACCTCGCCGCCGACCCAGGAGATCCGGCCCGGACCCAGGACCTCCGCAGCGCGCTCGCGCAGCACGGGCGCCGGCACGACCAGGTCGATATGGGCACGGCCGCCCACACCACCCTCGGTCTCGCCGGCAGCCGACGCGCTCACGGCGACGATCGGCCGTGAGCGGCGTGCGTGGCGACGGAGGCGGCCAGGGTATGGAGCGCGCGCGGCATGGGATGTTCCTCGGGAAGGCGCAGGCTCGGAGCGCCGAATCTGCTCGGGTGTGCCGTCGTTCGGGCGGTTATACGGGGACTTGCGCGGGAGCGGCGAGGGCCGAAAGGCCCCCGATCTCACGGTCGGGTGTCACAACGGGGAGCGCTCCGCCTCGTCTCCGCGAGCGCCGGCCAGCTGCCCGGCAGGCGAGGCCGGCAGCTCCACCACCGACGGAGGCGCGCCCGCCCGAGGGTCGCCGATGGGGACCCGACGGGTGGCGAGCGCCGCCGCCAGGATCACCGCCAGCATCAACGCATCCGAGATCCCGATCGCACCCCCGAGCGGCAGAATGCCCGCGGCCGCCAACCCCACCAGGGCGCCACCGGCACCGGAGCCGAACGCGGTCCCGATCGTGAAGGCGAGCTGCAGGCTGGCCGATGCCGCGCCTTCCCGACCGGGCTCGGCCGCCTCCAGCACGAGCAGCGTCAGCGTGCTGTATGCCAGCCCCATGCCAAGGCCGGCGACCGCCCAGGCCAGCGCCCCGGTCGCCACCGGCAGGCCCGGCAGCAGGGCAAGCGCCGAGAGCCCGATGCCGATCGCGATCAGCAAGGTGCCGCTGCTCACCAGCCCACGCCGCCAGCCGCGCGGGGCGAGGCGGGCCTGGATCCAGGACCCGGCGGTCCACGTGACTGCCGCCGCCGAGAGCGCCAGTCCGCCAACCTGCAGGGAGGCACCCCGCACCCCGGTGATGGCCAGGGGCAGGAACGCCTCGGTCCCGAAGAAGCCGAAGGCCACAAGGCCAATGGTCCCGATCACGGCCGGCGACCCGGCACGGAGCCGTAGTGAACCCGGCGGCAGAAGGGCGCGCAGGGTCACGATGGTCAGCATCCCGCCGACCAGCGCCATGGGCAGCGCGGCCACGAGGGTGCCCACCGAGAGGCTGGCAAGCAGCAAGGTGCTGCCCCCCGCCAGGCCCATCGCCCGCGTCGCGTGCCCCGAGCGTCGCGGTGCCGCGTCGGGACTCGGGCCCAGGCGGGCGATGGGCGCCAGCACCGCGGCGCCGGTGAGGAGCACGACCGGGACCAGGCCGCCGAAAACCCATCGCCAGTCGAGGACCGCCACGATCCACGCCGCGAGCGCCGGACCCACCAGTCCGGGCACCACCCAGGCGCTGGAGTTGAGCGCCAGCATGCGCGGCATGGCGCGCGGATCGTAGGAGCGGGCGATGACGACGTAGATGACCGAGCCGATGCCGCCGGCACCCAGCCCCTGCACGGCGCGTCCCACGATGACCAGGGGCATCCCCGGCGCAGTCGCCGCGACGAGGAGCCCGGCACAGAAGAGCCCGATGCCGGCGCTGAAGGCCCGCAGCGGGCCATGTCGATCCGCGTCCGCGCCGGCGAGGGTGATGCCCACGATGTTGGTGAGCCAGAACGCCGCGAAGGCCCACCCGTAGAGGGAAAGGCCACCGAGGTCATCAACGGTCGCGGGGAGCACCGTGGGGACCGCCATCCCCTCGAACGCGACGGCCGTGATGAGCCCCACGATGCCGGTCGTCAGAACTCGGCGATCCGGGGACCACGTGCTGCGGGCGGGCATGTGCGGATGCTACGCGGTCCCGCACCGCCGGACCGCGTGGGCGCGGATGACGCTAGCGGTCGCTCGGCCGATCGGTCAGCGGTGGGCCCAGGAGCAGCGGCGAACCCAGCTTCCCGCCGTACTGCGGCCGCAGACGCTCGAGGTTGTACATGATCCCCACGTCGATCTTGCGGGGTCCGAGCGCCGGATCGGGCAGGGGCGCGTGGGAGTACTTGCCATCGCGAATGGCGGACATCCGCCCCGAGACGTCATCCGCCAGCAGGTCCATGGCAACGTTGGCGAAGGTGGTCGCCACCATCTGGTCCAGGGCGTCGGGATCGCCGGAACGCAGGTCGTAGGTCAGGTCGCTGTTCACGGTCTCGACGCCGGTCCGGCGCCGGAGCTCGAGCGCGAGGGCGTGGCCCACGTCGCTCTTGTGGCGATGGCCGAACGAGTCGGCCTCCCCCTCCTCGCCGAGCGTGCCGCCGCTCCAGATCGCGCCCTCCGACGCGATCACGAACGCGTAGCCGGATGGATTCGCGCTGCGGTCCTCCATCATCAGCCCGGCCAGCTGGTCCAGGTCGAAGCTCGACTCCGGGATGACGCAGCGGCCGCTGGTGACGTAGGCCGCGTACCACGCGGTGTAGCCGCTGTTGCGGCCGAAGATGCGGAAGACGCCGATCCGCTCATGGGAGCCCAGGGTCGTGCGTTGGCGGTTGATCAGCTCGCGCGCCCGGGTGACCGCCGAGCTGAAGCCGATGCAGTACTCGGTGCCCTGGACGTCGTTGTCCATGGTCTTGGGGATCGCCATCAATGGCACCCCCTCCGCCCCGAGCCGATGCCCGTAGCCCAGCGTGTCGTCGCCACCGATGGCCACCAGCCGGTGAACGTCGATCCGCTCGAGGTTCTCCAGGACGAGCGGGGTGAGGTCGTAGGTGCCTTCTCCGGTCTGCATCGAGGCGCGGCGACCCGCGTCGAGGTGCTCTGGCAGGCTCGCCTCCTTCATGCGCGCCGGGTTCGTGCGCGATGTATGGAGCACGGTGCCCCCGGTTCGATCGATCGCGCGGGTGGAGCGGCGGTCGAGCGGGCGGATGTAGTCCGGGTCCAGTTCGGGCCCGGGCCGCATGTGGGTGAGCCCCTTCCATCCGCGCCGGATCCCGACGACCTCGTACCCGAGCTCGGAGGCGCGGTACACGACGGACTTGATGACGGAGTTGAGGCCGGGGACGTCGCCGCCGCCGGTGAGGATGCCGATTCGTTGTGTCATTGCCCCTATCTTGCCGCGCGCCCGCAATGCCCGGCGCTGCCAATGGTCACCTTCGATGTCCCAGAATGGACCGATGTGCGGCCGCTTCGCTCAACCTCGATCCTCCGACGAGCTGGCACGCCTGTTCCGGGCCCGCCCGGTGACGGATCTCGCCGGGGACCGCTTCAACGTGGCCCCCACCGACGAGGTCGCCGCCGTGGTCGAGCACCACGGGGATCGGCAGCTCGACGTCTTTCGCTGGGGGCTGGTTCCGGTGTACGCGGAGAGCCCGAAGCAGGGTGCCCGCCTCATCAATGCCCGGGCGGAGACGGTCGAGACCTCGCCGGCCTACCGGACCGCGTTCCGTCGCTGGCGCTGCATCATCCCGGCAGATGCCTTCTACGAGTGGCGCCGCGACCCGGCAGCCCAGGGTGGGCGACGGTCCCGCGGCGGGCGGTCGGAGCCGTTTGCGGTGCGGCGCGTGGACGGCGACCCCATGGCCTTTGCCGGACTGTGGGCCGTATGGCGCGATCCCGGCACCGCGGCTCGCCTGTTCAGCTGCACCATCATCACCACGGCGGCCAACACGGCGCTGGCGACCATCCATCCCAGGATGCCGGTCATCCTTGAGCCGAACGACTGGCAGCGGTGGCTCGACGACACCACGCCCATCGCCGAGCTGCGCCCGCTGCTGGCTCCCGCACCCGGCGACCTGCTGGAGGCGTACGCGGTCTCGCCCGCCGTCAACAGCGTGCGCAACAACGGACCGGAGCTGCTCGATCCCATCACCCGCTGGACGGAGCCGATTCGATGAGCACGATCCGGCTGCCTGCCGACGCCCTCGTCCTGCTGGTGGGCGTGGCGGGAAGCGGCAAGACCACGTTCGCCGCGCGCCACTTCGCGCCCACCGAGGTCCTCGCGTCGGACGACCTGCGCGCGTACGTCTCCGGCGACCCGGCCGACCAGTCCGCCACGGCAGAGGCCTTTCGTCTGCTGCACGCCGCGCTGGCCGAGCGCCTCGCGTCCGGCAAGCTCACCGTCGTCGATGCCACGAACACGCAGCCGTGGGCGCGCCGCCAGCTGCTGGCCCTCGCGCGCCGCGCCGGACGCCCGTCGGTCGCGATCGTCCTGGACCTCCCGCTCGAGGTGTCCCTGGAGCGAAACGACGCGCGCCCCGGGCGTCGGGTGCCGCCCGCGGTCGTCCGCCGCCAGCAGCGTGCGCTGCGGCGGGGCCTCCCTGCGCTGGCCCGCGAGGGTCACGCCCAGGTCGTGATCCTGGGCGACGCCGCGGAGGCCGACGCCGTGCGCCTCGTCCGGGAGCCGCCTCAGAGCTCGGTCGTGGAGCAGAGGGCCACGTCGCGGACGTAGTGAAGGTCGCGGGCCCACGCCTTCGCCAGGATGACGTGGAAGGACGCTCGCCCGGTCCCGTGGGGCAGGTCAACGGTGGGAACCCAGGCATCGGGAGCGTCGGCATCGAACGGGTGGGTGGCCAGCGGACCACCGAAGGCGCCGCCATCGGCGGGGAGGTGTCCGCGGGCAACCAGGATCTCCTCCTCCATGCCGCCGGCCACCGTCACGCGTGCATGGACCCGCAGCTCCAGGCGGACCTCCTGGACGGGGACCGGCTCCGGGGTCTCCAGGGTCACCGCCCCGCGGAAGGCGGATGCCACGCTGAGCGGGACCGGCTCCAACCGGATCTGGGCGGGATGCGCGTCGAGGTTGGCGGGCGCCTCCCCGAAGAGCGCGTACTCGCCGGCATCCACCACCCCTGCCCGCAGGAGCGCGGTCGGCTGCGCCACGCGAACGGGCAGCCGCAGCTCGGCGTCCCGCGCCATCGGCCTGTCGACGGTGACGCGGAGCTCCCAGTCGCAGCGGAGCACCGAGCCTTCGAAAGTCGCCGGGCCCAGGTCCGGCACGTGGAGCGTCCACTGCCACCGCAGCTGCTGGCCCGCCGCCAGCTCTCCCTCGCCCGCGAAGGTCGTCTCCAGCCGACCGACTTCGCTGGTCGCGGTTCGCTCGACGGTATGCGTCGTCATGCTGCCGTTGGCTCCGCTCGTCGTCTCGGTGCGGCGATAGCGGTAGGTCTCGGTCCCGACCAGGGCGGCACGCACGCCGCGTGTCTTCATCGCCCGCTCCGGGGTGAAGGTGACCACCAGGTGGGCGTCACGACTGGGCAGCAGGACGGGTGGATCCAGGGTGGCGGCCCAGGCGCCACCGCGCAGCTCGGTCGGATCCAGCATCGGCGCTTACCCCCTTGCGGCACACGTGGAAATGTCCCGAAGGAACTGCGCTCGGGCCCAACGATGCGAGATCATCGAACCGCGCCGGAACGCTTGATGCAATCGCCTGATCCGGTTGCGCTGCCCCTTCGGGACACCGAAAGAATACGGGCCGGCGGGCACGAGGGACAAGGGGGTTTATCCCCGACTTCTCGGCCCCGATCCGCACTTGTTAACAGCCCATCCACGATCGCCACCGCAGTTGGCACCGGTCGAGGCTTATCGGGCGCAATTGCGACAGATCCGCCTTCGAGGCGATCGGAGGCTACGCGGCAGCCAACGCGCAGAAGAATCCACGCGGTCTCTCCGAAGTAGGGCGACAGGCGACTACACCGGGCCGTCACCAACCCCGGCGCGGCCACCCCAGACCGCGCCATTGCGCCGGTTGTCCTCAAGGTCCCCTCTTGCTTCTCTTAGACCTTGCGCCGGGTCTGTCGTTAGCGGGCTCCTTGCGATACGGTGGAACAGTCACGACCTCTCGTGACTTGTATTGCTGTGGTGATGCGCTTTCCGATCAACGCCATGGACCTCGCCATGCCGAAGGAGGGAACGATGCTGGCCGACGAGTTCGAGCGGCTCGTCGAGCGGTATCAGCCTGCACTCATGCGCCCGGCCTACGGGATGGCCGGCGACCGGCTGGTCGCCGAGGACGCTGTTCAGGGCTGCTGGCATGCTGCCTGGCGCTCGTGCGACCAGATCGATCCGGCCCGTGTCCGCGGATGGTTGTTCTCGGTGACCGCCACGAGGTCCGCCGCCAGCTGCGCCGACAGCGCATGGGGAACGTGCTCCTCGGTCGCCTCCGGCCTCCGACGCCCCCGGAGCTGGCCGACCCGAGTCACGTGGACCTTGCCGCGGCACCTCCAGCACCTGGATCTCCGCGATCGACAGCTCATCGCCTTCGCTGCGGCCTGGGCCTGACCTCGGTGGAGATCGGCGAGCAGCTTGGTCTGTCAGCGTCGGGGACGCGGGTACGCCTGCAGCGCGTTCTCGCACGACTGCGAATGGAGCTTGGCGATGTGTGAGCCACGCCACGATTTCGAGCGGCGCTTCGCCCCGACTTCTCGGCCCCGATCCGCACTTGTCAACAGCGAATCCCCACGGCGATTCCCAGGTACGATCAGCCCTCGACGCTGAACGCGGGGATGCGGCGAGTGAAGCCCTTCAGCTCCAGCGGCTCGGCGAGCGGCTGGGCACGCACGGAACCCTCGACCGCAGCGTGCAACCGCTGGGTGATGAGGATCTGGCCGCGGGCTGCGACGTCGGACAGACGCGAGGCCAGGATGACCACATTGCCGACCGCGCCGTAGTCGTATCGCCCGCTGAAGCCGATTCGTCCCAGCGTCGCATAGCCGACCGCCGCGCCGATGCCAAGGCCCAGGTCGTAGCCGCGTCGCTCCCACTCGACCGCCACGGCGTCGAACCCGCGACGGATCTCCATGGCCGTCCGCACGGCGGCCAGGGCATGCCCATCCACGGGCACCGGATCGTTGAAGAAGGCCATGAGTCCGTCGCCGGCGAAATGCTCCACCGTGCCGCCGCCGGCGACCACCGCCTCGCCCACCAGCCCGTGGTACTCGCGCAGCACGCCCAGCACCTCCTCCGGCTCGGCCGCCTCCGCGAAGGCCGTGAAGCCACGGAGGTCGGCGAACAGAGTGGTGATCTCTCGCCGATGGCCGGCGAGAAGGCGTTCCCCCTCACTGTCGCCGAGCAGCTCCGCGACCTGCGGGGCGTAGTGGGCCAGCTCGGTCAGCTGCCGGTCGTACACCCGGAAGAGCTGCACGTTCTGGATCGCCAGCACCGCCTGGTCGGCGAGTGTGGTGAGGACGGCGATCTCCCCCTCCGAGAACGCGCGGACCTCTGTGCGCCACACCACGAACACCCCGACCATCATCCCCTCCCGAAGCATGGGGACGCCCAGGATGGTCCGGAAGCCGGTGACTCGCTGGCTCTCCCAGAACGTGTACTCGGGGTCCTCGAGGATGTCGACGATGTGGACCGGCCGTCGCTCCACGAGCGTGCGCCCCACCATGGTCCCGCGGTCGGGCTGATACGGAATCTCCTGGACGAGCTCGAGGTAACCCGGGGCCAGGGCGCCAGCATGTGCGCTGATGCGATAGACGCCTGCGGTCTCGTCGAAGCGCAGGATGTTGCCGAAGTCGGCGTGCGACAGCTCGACTGCGCTGTCGATCACCGTCTGGAGGACGTCCTGCAGGTCGAATGCCGCCCGCGAGATGGTGCGCAGGATCTCGCTGACCGCGCGCTCGCGCTGCGCAGCCTCGTGCGCCTCGCGGCTCAGCTCAGCGATGCGGGCCCGTGCCGCGTCAAGGTCCGGGGCGAGGTCCGGCGGTGAATGGTCCCCGTCGGATGGGCGGTGCGTGGGACTCATGCCCTGCGATGGTAAGGCCTTCGCCAACGACCCGCGGCCGCGGAACCTGCAGGACGGCAGACGTCGGATGCCCCGCCGGGGTGCGGACGGGGCATCGGTCGCTGGGCGGGCGACGGCTCCGACAATCCGGTCCCGGTTGACGACACTCCCGATACTCTTCCGCACACGGGAGGGTTCACGGAGGTCTCGCATGGCAACGTCCGGCGGAGGCGGCTGGGCCAAGTCGCCACCCGAGCTCGTCGAGCGGTTCGAGGCCGGGACCGCGGGTTTCCTCGCGGAGCCCGGGGTCCAGCGGCGCCAGATGTTCGGCTATCCCGCCTGCTTCGCGGACGGGCACATGTTCACGTCGCTCTTTCGGGACCGATGGGTGGTGCGCCTGCCCGAGGATGCCCTCGCCGAGCTGGCCGTCCTCGGCGGCATCGGCTTCGAGCCGATGCCCGGGCGGCAAATGACGGGCTACGCCCTCCTTCCGTCGGACCTGGCGGACCCGTACGCCGCGCACCCGTGGCTCGTGCGCGCCCTGGCCCACGCCAGGAGCCTGCCACCGAAGAAGGGACGCGCCGTCAGATCGGCCCGCTGAAGGTGTCGCATCCGTCAGCGTCGCCCACGCTGTACCCGGTGGAGAACCAGTGCTGCCGCTGGGCGGACGAGCCATGGGTCCATGACTCCGGGGTGACGGTGCCCTGCGTCTCCGCCTGGATCCGATCGTCGCCGACAGCAGCTGCGGCGTCGAGCGCATCGGCGATATTTGCCTGGCTCAGCGGCTCGAGGTAGCCCGTGTCGACCGCATTGGCAGACCAGACTCCCGCATAGCAGTCTGCCTGGAGCTCGGTTCGCACCGACTGCCCCGACGCACCCTGCCCACCGCTTCCCGCATCCAGCACGCCGAGGAGGTCCTGGACGTGATGCCCGTACTCGTGCGCCAGGACGTAGGCCTGGGCGAAGGGACCGCCCTGTGCGCCGAACTGGGTACGCAGGTCATCGAAGAAGCCCAGGTCGATGTAGATGAATTGATCCACCGGGCAGTAGAACGGACCCACGGCGCTGGTCGCGGTGCCACATCCGGTGTCGACGGCATCGGTAAAGAAGCGGGTCTTGGCCGGCTGGTACTGCTCGCCATTCGCCGCGAACGCGTCGCTCCAGTAGGCCTGGATGGAGTTGACGTACCCCACGATCCGGCAGTCGTCGCGGGCGTTCGCGTCGGCCCCCGTCTGGCACTCGGCGTCGAGGGCGCTGCTGGCCGCCGCGCCCGTTCCGCCGATCGTCTGGTTCAGCAGCTGATCCAGGGCCTGGACGTCGGACGGCGAGGGCGTCCCGCCGGTGATCAGCGAGTACACGAGCAGCAGCAGGACGCCGAGTCCGCCGCCGCCCACGGCCAATCCCCGGCCGCCGATGCGGCCGCGCAGGTCCTGGACCTGCGATGGGTCGAGCCGGGCTCCGCGCTTGAACGTCACGTTGGCTCCTCCGGGGTGCTGGCTGCCGCGCTCGGGCGATCGCGGCGACCACCATTCTGCACGTCGGGACCCAGCGTTCCGTCAGTCAGGAGAAACGAGGCGATCAGGCGCGCGATCTCGCGAGCCCGCTCGAGCTGCACGGTGTGGCCGGCGCCCGGGATCGTGACCAGGCTCGCACCCGGGATGCGCGAGGCCAGCGAGGCCTGGACCGATGGCGCGACGATCCTGTCCGCGAGCGGGCTGATCACCAGCGTCGGCGCCGCGATGCGTGTGACGTCGTCGGGTTCCGTAGCCCGGGTGGCGGCGATGAAGCGGGGCAGGAACGCAGCAGTGCCCGCGCGCCGCAGCGGATCCACGTACCCGCGGGCCAGGTCGCGGCCGCTCATGCCCGCTTCCCCGGCATGCCGCCCCAGGAAGCGCCCCACGATCCGCCGGGCCAGCCACGGCGCGGCCGCGGCGAGGCGCAGGCTCCACAGGTCGGCACGGCCCAGGAGCAACCGCTCCCCGGCGTCCACGGCCGCGACCAGCACCAACCGATCCACTCGGTCAGGGTGGTGGATGGCAACCCGCTGGGCGACAGAGCCGCCCCAGCTGAGGCCCACGAGGTGCGCGCGCGGCAGGTCCAGGGTATCGAGCAGGCGCACGACCCGGTCGGCATAGGTCCGCCCATCGAGCGGTCGAACCGGAGCGCGCGTGCTGGCACCGAATCCGATCGCATCGGGAGCCAGGGTCCGGAGCTGAGGCGCGAGCCGCTCCTGCACCGGGCGCCAGGCGATGGCGTTGCTCGGGAAGCCGTGGAGGAGGAGCACCGGCGGGCCATTCCCCACCTCCACCAGGTGCACCGCCTCGCCATCGACCTCCAGGATGCGATCGACGGCGGCACGGGTCACGCGGCCGATTCTAGGGCGCGTCGCCGCGGGCGCTCGGCTAGGCTTCTCGGCGCATGGCCAGCACTGCGACCCTTCATGTCATCCACACCGGCTACGTGCGTGACGACCACGTCTCCGGGACGGTGAGCCTCATCGTGGACGGCGACGCGCGGCTCGTCGTCGACCCCGGCCTGGTCGCCAACCGCGAGGCGATCCTGGGGCCGCTCCGCGAGCATGGGCTCGAGCCGGCTTCGATCACGCACGTGCTCCTCACCCACCATCATCCGGACCACACCGTGAACGTCGGGCTCTTTCCGAACGCCGAGGTGGTCGACGGGTGGGCACGCTACGTGGGCGATGCGTGGCTCGATCATGACGGCGACGGCTTCCGACCCAGCCCGCACGTCCGCCTGCTGGCCACCCCCGGACACACCGACCTCGACGTCACCTGGCTGGTCGAGACCGATGGCGGCGTGATCGCCTGCACCCACGCCTGGTGGTTCTCCGACCGAACCCCGGTCGAGGATCCCTATGCGCCGGACCAGGCCGTGCTCGAGGAGAGCCGCCGACGCATCCTGGCCGAGGCCACCGTCATCGTCCCCGGGCACGGCGCGCCGTTCCCGGCGGACCCAACCACAACGGGGAGCAATCATGGTAGCTGACCTCGCCGCCTTCGACCGCCTGGTGGATGAGCGCTTCGACCGCTGGGTCGACGAGCTGCGCGACTTCTGCACCATCCCCAGTGAGACCGCGCACCTTCCCGAGCTGGAGCACGGCGCCGCGTGGGTGGAGGAGCGGCTGCGGGCCGCGGGCGCGGAGGTCACCGTTCTCCGCGCGGATGGAGTCCCTCCCCTGGTCGTGGGCGAGATGGGCGCGGGGCCGCGCACCCTGATCGCGGTCCAGCATTACGACGTCCAGCCCGCGGCGCCGCTCGAGCTGTGGGAGACCGGACCGTGGGATCCGCAGATCCGCGAAGGTCGCCTGTACGCGCGCGGCGTGTGCGATGACAAGGGGGAGCTGCTCCATCGGATCCAGGCGGTCGAGGCGCTCCGGGATGCAACCGGCGAGCTGCCCTGCCGGATTCGCTTCATCGTCGAGGGTGAGGAGGAGTCGGACTCGGCGCACCTCGCGACGCTCCTCCAGCAGCGGCCCGAGTTCTTCGAAGGCCACGGGGCGCTCATCGAGGGCGGCGGAATCGACGAGAAGGGTCGGCCCCAGCTGGTCTGCGGCGTTCGCGGGATGGCGTACGTCGAGCTCACCGCGCGGACCGTCGCCTTCGATGCGCACTCCGGCGGCGCGCAGCTCCTGCCCAATGCCGCCTGGCGGCTGATCGAAGCCCTGGCAACCATGCGCTCACCGAACGGCAGCGTCACCATCGACGGCTTCATGGACGACGTCGCGCTGCCCACCGACGCCCAGCTGCAGCACCTCGCCACGCTTCCCTTTGAAGAGGCGGAGATCAAGCGCATCTACGGGGTCGAGCAGTTCGTGGGGGGCCTGACCGGCAGCCCCGCGCAGATCGCCGACACCTTCCAGCCGACCTGCAACATCTCGGGCATCATCGCGGGCTGGACCGGCGTCAGCGTGAAGACCATCGTCCCGGCCGAGGCGAGCGCCAAGGTCGACATGCGGCTGATTCCCAACCAGGACCCGGCCCGGATCGTGGAGGCCCTGCGGGGGCACCTCGATGCGCGAGGGTTCGCCGATGTCGCGCTCACCGTGCACCGCGGGGAGCAGCCGTACTGGACCCCCATCGACGACCCGATCGTCGGTGCCGCGGAACGGGCCCATGCCGGGATCTTCGACGAGCAGCCGCTGCGCTGGTTCAGCGCCGGCGGCACGGCGCCCATGCACCAGGTCTGCGCGCCGCACCGGCTGCCCATGGTGACCCTCGGCGCCGGCGACGCGGAGGTGCGCGCCCACGCGCCGAACGAGAGCTACAGCCTGGACCTCATGCGCCGCGCGGCACGGGTGACCGGGCGCTTCCTCGGGGAATTCGCCGCCATCGGCGAGGGTTGAGCCGCCGGGCTGTGGCTACTCGTCGTCACCCCAGGGACTGTCCTCGCCCTCGGGCAGGGGCGATTCGCGCTCAGGGCGCACGTATCCGGGGAGCAGGTCTTCGGGGTGCTCCTCCTCGTTGACCTCGTCGAGCGGATCCTCGAGCACATTCCGCCGGCTCCAGCGGCGGCCAGCCGCCAGCTCGTCCGCAACGCGTTCCGCCACCGAGAACGGGTAGGAGCAGACGATGCGCGCGTCCCACTCACCCTCGACCCCGAGCAGGTGTTCGCAGGCGAGGCAGACCTCGAGCTCCACCACGCCCTTGCGGGGGCAGATGACCATCCCCTCCTCGACGAGGAGGCTCCGGTCGATCGGCGTGCTCCAGGTGAGAAGCGGGTCCGTGCCGGACATGCCCGCATCGTCGCCCCGGTTCGCGCACGGCTGCACCGGCCGGATGGCCCGAGGGTCAGGGGCCGCTCGGCCCGAACGGGCGAGGATGGGTGGCGGGCATCGGCGGCCACCACGGTGCGCAGGACCTAGGGCTCGCGAAGCGGGGTCGGGCGACCGTCCTCGTCAATGGCGACGAAGACGAATGAGCCGCTGGTCGCGAGCTGCCGGCTGTTGGGGACGAGCAGGTCCTCGACGAACATGTCGATGGAGACCGTCACGCTGGTGCGCCCCTCGTGGGTGACCCGCGCGACCAGCTCGACCAGCTGCCCTGCCCGGACCGGCACCTTGAACTCGATGCGGTCGGTCGCGACGGTCACGAACGTGCGGCGCGCGTGCCGCGTGGCGGCGAGCCAGCCCGCCTTGTCCATCCATCCCAGCGCCGTGCCGCCGAAGAGGGTGCCGTAATGGTTGGTGTGGTTCGGCTCGACGAGCTCCAGCAGCCGCACCTCGCTGCCCGGGATCTCCGGTTCCGTGCTCACCCCGCGATGGTACCCCGACCGGGCGTCCACGACGGGGACGAAGGCCCCATGGATCGTGACCTATGGCCGCTGCCGGTGGCGGTCGCCCGTCGCAGGCTGGTTGGACCCTGCGATCCGCAGCGCCGAGTGCGAGGAGCGAGCGATGAAGACGAACAAGGCCCTTCGGGTCGGAAACCTGATGTCGACCGAGCCCGTCGTGGTCGACGAGGATGCCCTCGTCAGCGATGCGGAGCTGCTCCTGCGCAGCTATCGGATCACCGGCCTGCCGGTGGTGGCCGATGGCGGCCTGGTGGGGGTCATCAGCCAGACGGACCTGCTCAATGCCCGCTCGAGCGAGCTGATCGGCGAGAACTGGAGCCGGGTGCGCGTGCGTCATCTCATGACGCGCCCACCGGTCACCGTGCACACGGAGGCGACCGTCGAGCACGCCGCTCGGCTGATGCTCGACGGCCACATCCACCGCCTGGTCGTGGTCGACGACGAGGGATCGCCGATCGGCGTGGTCACCACCAGCGACCTGCTGCGGGTCGTGCTTGACCGGGACGCCGGCCAGGCCTGAGCGGGCCTGCCGCAGGGCATCCGCCGCGCTCGAGCCGGCGAGGCCCGGCCGTGCCAGACGGAGACGGCCCCGCGGCTAGGCGCCGGGCCGCATCGGACCGGTCAGGGTGCGCTGCAGGATGGGCGCCATGGCCGCGACCAGGGCCTCCGGGGAGACGGTGACCAGCGGCCTGACCCGCAGGACGTAGCGGCCGAAGAAGAGCCCCACCAGCTGCGACCAGGCGATCGAGGCACGCAGCTCGGGGTGATCGAGCCGCAGACCATGAACGGCGGGGAGCAACGCGCGTTCAAGGAGGCCGCGCAGCGTGGCGGCCGCGCGCTCGTCGCTGGCGGCCGAACGGAGCACACCGACCAGGACGGGTCGCGTGCCGGGATCCAGCCAGACGCCGAGCGCGAAGCGCGCAATCCGCTCCCCGGCGCCGTCGACGCCTCCCGCGGTGACGGCCCCGACCAGTTCGGCTGGATCGAAGGGCAGCTCGATGCTGGCCACGAAGAGCTGCTCCTTGGTCCCGAAGTAGTGGTGGACGAGCGCGGGATCCACCGCCGCGGCCCGCGCGATGCCGCGGATCGTGGCGCCCTCGAAGCCGGCCTCGGCGAACGCCGCCCGAGCGGCAGCCAGGATCCGCTCGCGGGAACCGGAGACACCCGACCGCCGTCCGGTCCTGGCCATCAGGCGGCCGAGCGGCGGGCGATCGAGACGAATGCCTCGTCGAAGGTGGCCGGGGCGATGGACAGCCGGGCGGTCACTCCGGCCGACCTGAGCGCACCGTCGACCCCGTCGATGGAGGCGCCGGGAACGCGCAGCGAGCGCCCCACCAGGGCCACCGGCGCGCCGGCTGCGTCCAGGGCCGCAAACGCAGCCTCCCAGCGATCCGCGTCGACGGTGACCGTCCGCAGATCGCCCACGATCGTGGTCACGGTTCCCGCGGCGGCGACCTGTCCGGCGACCAGGACCACCAGCCGGTCGCACTCGGATGCCTCGCTCATGTGATGGGTGGTGGCCAGGACGCCCACGCCGCGCTCGGCGGCATCCCGGATCGTCTCCCACAGCCGCGCTCGGGCAAGGGGCTCGACCCCGGAGGTCGGCTCGTCGAGGACCAGCAGCTCCGGATCGTGGGCCAACGCGGCGGCAAACGCCACCCGCCGGCGCAGGCCAAGGGGGAGGTCACGCACCAGGCCACCCAGCACCGCTCGGATCTCCGGGTCGAGGCCGGCCACGTCAACCGCGTGCCCGAACGCGCGCGCTGCGAAGGCCAGGTTCTCGCCCACGGTCAGGTCCTCGTACAGGCCCAGCCCCTGCGGGAGATAGCCGAGGCGGTACCGGGTGTCGCGGGACGGATGGCCGTCGAAGAGCTTCACCGTGCCCTTCGTCGGGCGCAGGAGGCCAAGCGCGAGCCGGATGAGGGTCGTCTTGCCGGCACCGTTCGCGCCGAGAAGCCCCACGACCTCGCCGGGCTCGACGGTGATGTCCACGGCCCGCACCGCGTCCTGGTTGCCGAAGCGGCGGGTCACCGCCGCGGTCTCGAGCAGGCTCATGCCGCCGCTCCCGCATCCGCTCCGGCGAGCTCGACCGAGAGCTGTGCCATCACCAGGGCGTCCTCGAGGTCGGGCGTGAGGAGCGTCGCGTCGGGGGGCGCATCTCCGCGCGGCGACCAGAGGCGCCACTCCGCGCCGCGCCGCCAGGCTCGCGGGTCGCGGGTCGGACCCGCGGCCCGGTACAGCTCGCCCGGGACGCCCGCAACGATCGACGCCGCGGTCCCCGCCGCCAGCGTTTTCCCCCGCAGCAGGACCAGGACCGATGACGCGCGCTCGGCTTCGTCGACGTAGGTGGTGGACAGGCCGATGGCGGTGCCCTGCGCGGCCAGCCCGGCCATCAGGCGCCACAGCTCGGCCCTGCTCACCGGGTCCACGCCGGTGGTCGGTTCGTCGAGGACCAGGAGCTCCGGCTCGTGGACGACGGCCATGGCCAGGGCCAGCTTCTGCCGCATGCCGCCGGAGAGGCGGCCGGCGAGGCGGCGGCGTGCATCCGCAAGCTCCGTCGACTCCAGCAGGCTGTCGATCCGCGCTCGTGCCACCCCACCGGGCACGCCATAGGCCCGTGCCGAGAAGGCGAGGTTCTCCTCCACGGTGAGGTCGTGGTAGACGCCCGGACCGGCGGACACGTAGCCGATCCGGCGCTTCGCCGGTCGCCGAATCCGCCCCGACTCCGCCGCCTGGGCTCCGACCAGGGTACGCAGCAGGGTCGACTTGCCTGCGCCATCGGCGCCGACCACGGCCGTCACCGATCCTGCGCCGACCCCGAGGCTGACCCTGTCGAGCGCAAGGTGATGGCCGTATCGCACGCTGACCCGCTCCAGCCCCCAGCCGGTCACCCGATCCTCCGCCGATCGGCCGCGGCGCGCGCCGGTCACGCCGTCACCTCGGTCGTCACCGAGTGTCCCCGACCGGCGGAGGGCGCCAGGTCGCGGCGGAAGCGCAGGACGGAGAGGGTGAAGACCGCGACGGCCAGGACCAGCAGCATCCCGATCGGGAAGAGCAGCGCATCGAACGGCGCGCCGCGGACCATGACCCCGCGGGCGATCTCCACGAAGTAGGTGAGCGGCAGGAAGTAGCTGATCCAGCGCACCCCGATCGCCACCGAGTCCAGCGGGAAGATCATCCCCGACAGCAGGATCTGGGGCAGCAGGGTCATGATCGCGAGCTGGATGGCCTGGCCCTGGTTCTCGCTGACGGTCGAGATCAGGACGCCCATCCCCAGCGCGACGAAAAGGAAGAGCAGGGCGCCGATGGCGAAGATCCACGGGGCGCCGTTGAAGGGAACACCGAAGATCCAGAGCCCGGCGAGCACCACCACCACCAGGTCCACGACCCCCACCCCGAAATACGGCAGGATCTTCCCGATGAACACGTCCCGCGGACGGAACGGCATCACCGCCAGCTGCTCCATGGTCCCGCTCTGACGCTCGCGAACGACGCCCAGGCTGGTCGCCACGGTGCCGACGAAGACGAGGATCATCCCGATCAGGGCCGGCACCATGACCACGGCGGTCTCGAGGTTCGGGTTGAAGAGGATCTCCGGCGCCGGGAGGGCCGGGTTGGCGGCGAAGGCGCGCAGCACCGACTGCGCACCAAACAGGTTCGCCCCGTCGATGAGCGTCGCGGGCGCCTTCGGGTCGGCGACGATCACCACGGTGGCATCCGCGCGCCGCAGGGCGTCCACGCCATCGGCACGCGTCCAGTCGACGTGCGTGGCAACCACGTCCAGGCGATCCGGAAGCTGGGCCGCGACGGCGGTGGCGTTGGGTCCGACGACGATGGTCGACACGTTGTCGATGTCGAACCGAGCCGCGTATCCGAAGACGACCAGCAGCACCACCGGCAGGAGCACCATCATCGCCACGGTGCGCCGGTCGCGGCGCAGCTGCCGCAGCTCCTTGAGCGCCATTGCCAGCATGAACCCAGCTCCTCCTCTGCCTGTCTCGCTCCGGGACGGCGTCGCGCCGCCATCGGTCCTCTATTCAACGCGTGATGAATGCTAGATGGGATGCGGAGTGCGTCAAGGCACCCGGCTGCCGTCATGCTTCCGTCACGCATTCGTCATTCGGCACGCCTACACTGCCCGCATGTTCTCGTTCCTGAACCCCGGCAAGCAGCGCATGCCCGAGCCGGCCAACGCCCTCCCGGGCCGTCCGGAGCCAATCCCCACCGCGGAGCGCCATTTCGTCAACGGCGCCGCGCTCAAGCCGCCCTACCCGGCGGGTACCGAGGTCGCCGAGTTCGCGCTCGGCTGCTTCTGGGGCGCGGAGAAGGACTTCTGGGAAGTGCCCGGCGTGGTCGTGACCGCCGTAGGCTACGAGGGCGGCTTCACCCCGAACGCCACCTACAACGAGGTCTGCAGCGCGAAGACCGGTCATGCAGAGACGGTCCGCGTCGTCTTCGATCCGAAGCGCGTGACCTACGAGGGGCTGCTCAAGGTCTTCTGGGAGCACCACGACCCGACCCAGGGGATGCGCCAGGGCAACGACGTGGGCACGCAGTATCGGTCCGCCATCTTCACCCACACCGATGCGCAGGCCGCCGCCGCACAGGCGTCACGGGCGATGTACCAGGCGGAGCTGACCAGGGCCGGCTACGGCGAGGTCACCACGGTGATCGAGCCCGCCAGCGAGTTCTACTTCGCCGAGGACTACCACCAGCAATACCTCGCCAGGAACCCGAACGGGTACTATTGTGCCAACGGCACCGGGATTCCCGCCCCGACTATCGCCCTCCGGGCAGATCCTCCGCCCGCGCTCTAGGCTCCGGCCTTGACGGTGACGTTGGCCCGCCCACAATGGGACGCGGGGGTTTTCGCCCGATGCAATCCTCACGTCGTGATCTACGTGTTGCCGTAGCGAGTCTCCTAGTGATCGTCACCCTGATGGGCGGCTGGGTCGCGTGGGTCCTCTCTCACCCGCCCGGGCCTACCTCGGGCGGGGGAACGGCCCAGCAGTACACGGTCGACCCGATCGAGTCACAGGCGCAATTGATGCTTGCCAACCTGATCGCAAGGCAACCTCGCGGCACGCCAGTGGCCGCCGCCTACGTCCAGACGACCTACGCCCGGTTCGTCGGCGCCCAGGCCGATTCGGCCGGTCTCCCCTCGGCGGCAGAGGCGACCGATATCGTGGTTGTCCTCGAGGTTGACGGCTGGTTTCCTGGCGCCCATCACGCCTTGGCCGGGACCAGCGCCGACGCGACCGAGATCCTGGCGCCATACGACGTCACGAGGGGTGTCGATCTCCCCTGGAGCTACGCCTTCAATCCGGCGTCACCGGACATTCCTGGCGCAGCCGCCTCGGCATCCGCAGAACGATTCGTGATGCTGAGGCACTACGGAACGCCCATAGCGCTCGCCTTACCGTAAGCTACTTCCCGGCAGTGCAGATCCAAGAACCCGAACGGGTACTATTGTGCCAACGGCACCGGGATTCCCGCCCCGATGATCACCCTTCGCGCAGATCCCCCGCCGACCGTCACCACCTAGCCAGAGGCGCTCGGCGTCACGGATTGCAGGTCGCCAGGCTGCCCGAGTTGCCTGAGTAAACCATCACGCGGCACTCAGCCGTCCAGGCATCCCGCTGTCTCTTGATGACAACAAACGGCGTGTTGGCGCCCGCGCTCAGTTCGACGGTCAAGAAGTTCGCGTTGGCCGCCGTTGATGCCGGACACCTCATCGCTCGTGAGCACGGCCCGATGTGCACGATTACCGCGCTCGCCTGCTCCCAGTCAGATGACAAGAGCGGCCTGGCCATGTCAACCGCCCTGCGGCATTCGGCCACGGTGATGTTGTCCCCGCACTCAACCGGTGGACCCGGGATGGCGCGCGGGAGGGCAATGATGGCCACCACGCCACCGGCCAACAGCAGGACCGCGACGATGACCGGCAAGGTCGAGGCTCGGGCCACTCGAGACACCCCCATTCGTAAGTGCAACGCATCCTACGCCGGCATCGCTCACATTAGGCCGCCAGGAACCCCGGCGGGTACTATTGTGCCAACGGCACCGGGATTCCCGCCCCGACGATCGCCCTCCGGTCCGATCCTCCGCCGCCGATGTCCTAGCACGGGTTTGAGCGTGCGGGCCAGTTATGATCGAGGAGCTAGCTGCCGGTCGGGCTCTGGAAGATCTAAGGCTCCAATGAGCCCGGTGTGAGCCGGACGCCCGGTGCATACCGTACCGGCGCGAACCCGTAAAGGAACTCACCAGTCGTGGCATCAACCACCTGAATCTCGCATGGAGCATATCCGCGGGGTCCAGACATTCCTGGGGTCGCGACCAAGTAGACGTATCGCTTGCCCAGCGTTTCCGAGTTCATGGATGCCAGCCGAGCGCCGAAGGTAGGAAACGACCGGTGCGTCAGGGCGACCCACTCTGCCTGAATCGCCTGGATTGTGTGCGGCGCCGAGCCAACCGGCGTCCAGTGCTCCGTCTCCTGATAGCCCGCCATTTGCGAGTCGGAGAGGCAGTTCGCAAAGGCGATTGACCTCCCAAGCAGGGCGCCGCCGACAAGGACAAGCACAAGCCCGAGCACGCCAACAAGGACCTTGTGCCGACGTAGCCAGGACAGCATTGGCTCTCCCCCATTCATCAGTGTGGCAAGTGTAGTCGGATGACTGAACCCGTCCTGCAGCACTGCCAGTCTTGGGAATCCGAACGGATATTGCCCCGTCCATGCCACGGGCGTGAAGGTCGGCCCGGTCGAGGCGATGAAGCAGGTCTAGCCCGCCCCGACGTTCGTGCCCCGTTTCGGATCCCCCGCCGCCCATTCAGGCCTGAGGACACTACCCCGATCTGCGGGTTCGAGGAATTCGTACCGAGCGGAGCCGCTGCCGCGGCGTTAGCATCACCCCCATGATCGCCTCGACGATCCGCTTCATCGCGCTGGTGGCCGTCGTAGTCCTGATTCTGTTCGCCTTGAGCCGGCTTCCGCTGGCCCAGATCTTTTCAAGCGTGTCCACGGGACCGAACCCCTGCGACAACGGCCAATCCATGATCAGCAATGGGGCGCACTTCACCTGTGTCCCGCAGCCAGGGCCGTAGGGGCACGAGAACCCGAACGGGTACTGTCCGGTCCATGCCACGGGCGTGACCCTCGGCCTTGTCGAGGAGATGAAGCAGGTCTAGCCCGCCCCGACGATCGCCCTCCGGTCCGATCCTCCGCCGCCCGTCACGACCTGATGCGATTCGGCTGATCAGCTGCGGTTCGCATCACGATCCACACGGCTGGAGGCTCCCCGAGTTCCCCGAGTACACCATCACTCGGCATGCAGCCTTCCAGACACCCTGTCGTCGGTCGATGACCACGAATGGAGTGACGCCTGGATCCGTCAACTCCACGGTGAGGAACCCTGGATTGGCGACCGTTGATGCTGGACATTTCATTGCCCGGGAGCAGGGGCCAGTGTGGACGGTCACCTGGCTCGCCTTCTCCCATTCGGCCGACAGAAGAGGCCGGGCAAGGTCCACTGCGCGGTGGCAGTCGTCAGCGGAGATCGCCGAGCAATCGACCGACGGGCCGGCAGTCAGAAGGCGGACGGCAACGATCGCCGCCAGGCAGCCAACCACGAGCAGCACCGCAACGATCGCTCGCGGGCCGATGGCTCTGGCCGTTTCGGAGACCCCCCCATCCGCCACGGCTGCATCCTACGCTCGCCACGAACACACGTCGTACCCAGGCGGGCGACCCGCCCGTGCAACACGGGTTGCACTACCCGGTACTTCTCGGCGCTGGCGATGGCACTCCCATCGCGGCATGCGACGACCGCCGGGCTGGGAGGCCCGGCGGTCTGATTCGTTGGGCGACGATACGGTCTATCCGGTCGTCGATGCGCCGCCCACTGCGGGTCGCGCCGTGTCGACGCGGCTGCCCCACGGAACGCCCAGCATCGGGAGCAGGTACCGATCGAGGCCGTAGTACCCGGCCACCCGCCATCCAAGGATCAGGCCGACAGAGGCGGCGAACAGGATCGGGTTGGACGAGGCCGAGCCGGCGAGCATGTAGCTCATGTTCATCGTCGCGCCGAAGAAGGCGGCAATGCCGGTCAGCGCTCCCACCAGCAGGGCAACGCCCACGGCGATCTCACCCCAGACGATCAGCCAGCTGAACCAGCTCTCAGCATGGATGCTGATCAGCCAGTCGAGGAAGCCGCGGTACCACTCGAAGCTGATGGCCGGTCGCCCGGTGTCCGGGATGGCGACCGCGCGCTGCCAGTAGCCCAACAGGGCGGAGCCGCCGTCGACCCATCCGGTCCCGGTCAGCTTCTCCCAGCCGGCGACCACCCACTCGAAGCCCAGGAAGATCCGGATCGGCAGCCAGAAGTAGCCGGCCCGGGTGTTGCTGAACAGGTAGCGGGTGAACGCGGGCCCCTCGACCTCGACGGCCTCCGCGCCGGGGGCATTGCGGTCCGCGAACATCAGGACCAGAACCACGAGGGACAGCACCCAGAAGATGATGGTCGCGGCGATACGAATCCCCGTCCCCTCGTCGGGCGAGAACCACGGGTTCTCCATGTAGATCAGGACGACCGCGGCGACCAGCGCCAGCGGCGTCACCCAGGCTCGGTACCTGGCCATGTATGGGACCTCCTCTTACATCGCAGCAATCGCTCGGATACCGGTTCCATCACCGGGGATCCTGCGGGCGCAATTCAAGCGCACATCTGGTGCATATGACGATATGCGTATGTGTCGCGGCCCACAACCCGAATCGGCACACTGTTGGCCGCCCGTTCGGACCGTTGTTTCATGCCGAACGGCCCACCTCCACCCGGGACTCGCGATCAGGGCGTCGGGAAGGGCAGGCCTCCGGGTAGGCCACCTGGCAGTCCCGAGGGCAGCCCCGCGGGCAGGATGACCTTGATGTCGGCGGGAAGCAGGGGACCAAGCAGGGTAAGCACGAACGGGACGCTCGTGTCTCGCAGGATGTGCACCGTGGTCGATCCGTTGAACGGCTCGGTGAACCCCTTCAGCACGCCGAGGCCCGCTGTCTGCGTGAGGGTGGAGCTCGTCCCGAAGTAGGTGTCGAGAATCACGACCACCGCGGAGAGGATGAGGATTGCCTCGATGCCCCCGAAGAGGGCTCCCAGTGCCTGGTCGGCTTCCTTGGTGAGCCCCTGGAACCGCACACGGCCCAGGATGGCGCGGCTCGCAAGGTGCAGGCCCGCGAGCACGACCGGGAACGCAATCGTGTAGCCGACCAGGTTGGCGTAATCGGACGGGATGTCCTTGAAGAAGGCCGACGCGATCGCGCCGACCGGGTATCGGAACCAGGCACTCACGACGAATGAGAGCGCCATGAATCCGATGCCGATCAGGCGCCGCAGGAACCCGCTCTGCCAGCCGCCGAAGATGAAACCGCCAATGAACCCGACCAGGATGACGTCCATCTGTCCCTCCGGTGCTCGGTGCCATCAGGAGCCATGTGCCGTCGACGCCTTCCGACCGTCTGGGCCCGGGGACGGGAGTCGATGGGCGCCATGATGCACCCGGATCGGTGGATTGTCACCGCCCAAATGGTGCTCCGGGGGGACGGGCCGCCCCTGTCGAGGGACCGACCCGGAGGTCGGTCCCTCATCGGTCGCGGAGGGTCTGCGTTGGGGTCTGCCTAGCGTCCCTGGGTCGCTGTCTGCGCAGGCTCCGTCGCCTGGCTGGCCCCGTACGACGCCAGGCCGGCAAGCGCGCCGGCTGCCAGCAGCAGCCACAGGACGGGCGTGGCGAGCGTGAAGCCGATGGCGGCATCCAAGGAGATCCGCCCCGCGCCGATACCCAGCACAGCCAACACACCGGCGGCGAGCACCAGCGGGAACTCGTAGCCCTTCTGTCCGTTCCAGAAGCCGTTGCGCAGGTGGACCTTGAGAATGATCACGATCGACTGCGCGATGAGCAGCGCGGCGACCAGGGGCGTGAGGAGGCCCAGGGCCAGCAGCAGGCCACCGCCCAGCTCGGCGGCGACGGAGATGAATGCCCACAATCCTGCGGGCTGGAAGCGCATTCCCGCCATTGCCTTCTGCCAGCTGGCGTAGCCGGGGCCGCCCCACCAGCCGAACGCCTTCTGGGCGCCGTGGGCGGCAAAGGTCAGGCCAACGGCCAGGCGAAGGGCGAGAAGCGAGAGATCTGCGAGTGTCATGTGCCTGTGTTCCTGGTTCACGGGGATGAGTCTGGAGTCGTCGGCACCCGATCAGGTGGTGGCGCCGACCGCAGGATACGCCAAACTAGTTGCAAGTGCAATAGTTCTTCCCGCAACCGACGTGGCGAACGTTGGGCCGGCCTTCGCTCAGGGCCGCGGAGTCTCTCGGTGCCGCCGCGCAACGCGTACCCGCTCGAATGCCAGGGGCAGAACCGCGAGGTTCCAGCCGCCCGGTCGCGCGGCGCTGGGGACCACGAAGCCATCGACGCCCATCTCCCGGGCGGCGGCGGCCACGCGAAGGCACGCGTCGTTCGGCAGGTCGGGGCTCCACGGGCCGGTGAGGTCCGAGATCGCCACCGAGAGCGCACGTCGCGTGCGTGCCGACCGCAGGTCGAGGACCTCCAGGTCCAGCTCCAGGTCGCAGACCCATCGGGGATCGTCCGTCGGCGCCACGGCGCCGCCGGTTGCGCGTGCCCATTCGGCCCACAGGGTGGCCTCGTCGAGGGCCGCGTAGAGCGGCCATGGGTCCCCGGAGCGGTGATAGCGGCCCGGGTGCGGCGCCGGCTCGTCGGGCGGGGTGCAGGCGGGCACACGCAGGCCGGTCTGCCGAAGGGCAGATCCGCGCAGGCGGCTCACCGGCGGCGGACGGCGGTCAGTGGGCTCGCTCAGGTCGGCTCCCCCAACGCGTACGCCCGGGCTGCGCCGCGCACCAGGTCGCCGCCGCCGTCGGCCAGCAGGTCGATAGGGCGCCTGCCGCCCAGATAGGCGCTCGCCGCCGTCAGCCACGCGGCCTGCGCCCGTCGCGGCAGTTCCGGGCCCAGCACCTCCAGGATCCCAGCCAGCTCCGCGAGCCGGCCCGTGAACTGACGGCGACGGGGCCGGGTCCCCGCCCGCCAGCGCTCGACGGTGCGTGGATGGGCCCCGGTGACGCGGGCCACGAGCGGGACGGGGAGGTTCCAAACGATCACGAGCGGCGCAGCGATGGCCATGCGCCGATGCTAGACGCGAGAGCCGGTCGCAGACAACACCGCGGTCGGAATGAACCTCCGGGCGGGTCGGACCGGTAGCGATGACATGTCCGAGCGTTCAGCCCACGTCCGCGTCGGCGACACGACCCTGTTGGTCCACGAATGGGGAGCGACGGACGACCCGGAGGCCATCCCGCTCGTCTTCTGGCACGCGCTCGGCTCAGCGACCTCCGGGACCTACCTCGCCGAGATCGCCCCCGGCCTGGCGCGCCGACACGGACTGCGCGTCGTCGCGCCGGACGCCCCTGGGTTCGGCCGCTCGCCCGCGCTCCCGCGCGAGGCGTACGCCCTCGACGCGACGGTGGACCTGCTACGAGCGCTCATCGAACGCATGGGGCTGCAACGGCCCATCGTCGCCGGGCACTCGTGGGGCGGCGTCGTCGCCAGCCTCCTGGCTGCGCGCCCCGACATCCACGCCAGAGGCCTGATCCTGCTCGACAGCGGACACCTCGACTACCCCGATGCCGCCGGCTTCGATCCGACCCTCGCCTACGAGGAGCGCGTCGAGCAGCTCGCCGCGCCGTCGCGGCGGCTGCCCAGCGTGGACTGGGAGACCTTCCTGGACGACGTCCGTGCCGAGCTCCCCCGCTGGTCACCGGCCATCGAGGAGCTCCTGCGGGGCGGCGTCGCCCTGGATGGGGGGCGGGTGCGGGAGATTCCGACCCCCTCGGTGAAGGCAGCGATCTGGGACGCGCTCGGGCGCCGGCGGGTCTCCGAGGTGTGGGACGCGATCGCGGCGTCGGCGATGCCGGTCCTGCTTCTCACCGCGACGGTGCCCGGCGATGCCGCGAGCCTCAATGCCCAGGCCGCTGCCCGCTACGTCGCGCGGGTGCCGCGCACCACCTGGGTACCCGTCGACGGGTCTCGCCACGATCTGCTCCTCGAGGCCGGGCCCCGTGTTGCCGAGGCGATCGGCACGTGGCTCATCGAGGTCAGGATGGGCATGACCCTGGCCGTGTGACGGCAACGCGCGGGTCGGCCGCGGATCACCCGCATCGGCAAGGGCGGTGAGGCCCGGATCCGGATGACCGGCGGCACTGCACGCCCGGGGTCGCTCTCGCGAGGATCACGCGGGAGGTCAGAATCCATGAGAAGCGCAATGGCGTCCCCGGCCGGTATGCGGTCCGCGGCGCGCCACCTGCCGCCAGCGGCCATCGTCACCCTCGCCGTCGCCGGCATCGTGTTGGGGCCGGCAGCCATCTTCGGCGGGTGGAACCTTGCGAGCCAGCCGGACGGCTCGGGCATGCAGATGCCCATCACCTGGCTGGAGCACTCGCCGTTCACCGACTACCTGGTTCCCGGCCTGATCCTGCTGGTCGTGTTCGGCATCGGCTCCTACGTCGTCGTGGCGTTCGGGTTGCTCCGCGCGGCCATCGCGCCATACCTGGCGTTCGCGCTCGGCGCTGGCCAGCTGGCCTGGATCGGTGTGCAACTGGCCATGATCCGGACCTGGCACCCGGTGATGCACCCGCTCCTCATCGCGGTGGGCGCCGTGCTCGCGGCGGGAAGCTACCTGTGGTGGAGGGCCTGGCGGCACGCCCGGATCTGAACATTTCCCGCGCGCGGCGGGTTGTCTTGGCATGACCGATGCAGCACGCGGACAGTTCGACTTCTGGGTTGGCGACTGGGTCCTGAGCTGGGAGGGCGGCACGGGACGCAACCGGATCCGTGCCGTCCTGGACGGGGCCGTGATCCTCGAGGAGTTCTCGGCGGATCCCCCCGAGGAGCTGCGCGGCATGAGCGTCTCCACGGTCAGCTCCGAGACGGGCGACTGGCGCCAGACCTGGGTCGACAACACCAGCGGGTACCTGGACTTCCGCGGCGGCATGCGCGACGGCGAGATGATCCTGGAACGCGAAGGGCTGGCGAAGGGCGAGACGATCCGGCAGCGCATGGTCTGGACCGATATCACCTCCGGTGCGCTCACCTGGCGCTGGGAGCGCTCCGATGACCAGGGCGCGACGTGGCGGACGCTCTGGCTGATTTCGTACCGGCGGGCGGACGCGGCCGCCTGAGGGCGGCTGACGGACGCGGCGTCAGGCGGCGCGCGGTGGCAGGCGGCGCGCGGTGGCAGGCGGCGCCGGGTTCAGGAGCAGCGTGGGTCGGAATTGCGCGCAGACTGTGAGGGCGGCAGGAGACCGCCTGATCGCGCGGATCAGACCTCGTAGGCGTTGGCGATGACGAACACCTCCACGGTCGCGCGGTCCATCTGGACCTCCGGGTGCGCGACGAGGAGATGCTCCCGGTAGACCACGGTCAGGTCGTCGGTGTCCTCGCCTTCGAGGTGCGCGCCGCACAGGCAGTCGAGACCGACGAGCTGGCTGATGGCCAGGGTGGGAACGGGCATGGCGCGGATCTCCGCGAGCGGGTTTGTCTTCTGCCCCATGTTCTGCTGCGAGGCGCCGGCGGTGCAGTGCCGAAGGTCCCGCCCCTTCGGGCTACTCGTGCCGGAAATGGAGCTGAAGCTCCACCGTCCCGGGGTCGTCGATCGAAAGCGCGGCGGCGGCGGACGACGTTGGCCGTGAGCGGGTAGCCTGTGCGCAATGGATGCGCATACGCTGGCCGAACGTCCTGCGCTCTCTCCGCAGGCTGCCGGGGTAGCGGCGGACCTGCGCGAGCGGTTTGGCTTCCTCCGCGATGTGGTCGCCGAGATGGAGCGCAGCGTTCCGTACGCCGCGGCGCTGGTGCGATTCGGCTCGGGGAGCAGCATCGTCCTTCGTGACGGGGAGCAGCAGGCGAACCGGCTCGACCCGCAGAGCGGGATCGTCCTCACCGCCTCGACCGGCTACGAGCTCGAGGAGACGGCGACCGACGATCTCGATCCCGCATCCGTCCGCGCGGCGGCAGCGGCGCTCGTCGAGCGCGTCCGCCGCGCATCGTCCGATGGTCTCCCACCCCTGGACATCGTCCCGGACGGACCGCCCGACGTTGACTTCGCCACTCCCGTGGAGATCGACCCGGCCAACGTCCCGCTCGCGGATCGGATCGAGCGCTTCGACACCACACGCCGGCAGCTGCGGGCAGCGGCGCCGCGGGCAGTCGAGGCCGTTGCCGTCCATCGCGAGAGCTCGCAGGTATCGGTCTTCGCCAACCGCATCGGGCTCGCCACCCAGCAGGTCCGGCGCGCGGTCCTGGTGCTCCAGCTCTTCGTGTCCGACGGTTCGCAGCGCCAGTTCGACGTGATCAGCCGGGCCGGCACCGGCGGGCTGGAGCATCTCGAGGTGACCGATGTAGAGCTCACGGAGTGCGCCACGACCGCCGAGGCGCTCCTGGACGCGAAACCCGCGCCGCCCGGCGAGCACGCGGTGGTCATCGATCCCGCATACCAGCGGGATCGTGGCCCACGAGTCCTTCGGGCACGGGGTGGAGACCGACATGTTCCTCAAGGGACGGGCTCGCGCCGCCGAGTACGTCGGGAGGCGCGTCGGCTCGGACGTGGTGACGATCATGGACGACCCCACCGTCCCGGGCGCCTACGGCTCGTACTTCATGGACGACGAGGGCCAGCTCGCCACGCCCACGACCATCGTGCGCGACGGCATCTTCCTGCGCGGCATCAGCGACCTGTACTCGGCAACCCGCCTGGGGATCCCGCGGTCGGCGAACGGCCGCCGCGAGTCCGTCCAGCGCAAGGCGTATGCGCGGATGTCGAACACGTTCATCGCGCCCGGCGATCGCACGCCCGAAGAGCTCATCGGCGAGCTCGATGATGGGCTGGTCATCCTCCAGCCGCTGAACGGCATGGAGGATCCCAAGGGCTGGGGCATCCAGATCTGGACGCACTATGCGAGGGAGATCCGGCACGGCCAGCCCACGGGGGTGCTGTACTCGCCCATCGCGCTCACCGGCTACGTCCCCGACCTCCTCGCCGCGGTGACCGGCGTTTCGACCGGGATCAAGTTCAGCGCGGGGACCTGCGGCAAGGGATGGAAAGAATTCGTGCCGGTGAGCTCGGGCGGACCCTACCTGCGCACCCGCTGCCGGATCGCGTGACCAGCATGGATCGCCGAATCCTCGACGCCCTCGAGCGCCACCCGGGAGTCCACGACTGGACGGTGCGGCGCACCCACGCCACGGGGGCCCAGGTCTACCTCGCCGCGGGGACGCTCGAATCCGTCAGGCGCGTCGGTCGCGAGGCGCACGCCGTCGACGTCTACTGCGACCACGACGCGGATGGCGAACCGATGCGAGGCTCGGTGACCATCCCGGTCGGGCGCGACGAGCTAGCCGGCTTCGATCAGGTGCTCGACCAGGCCGTGGTCATGGCCGGCCTCATCCACAACCGGCCCTGGCCGCTTCCCGAGCCCATGGCCCATCCCGGCGTGACCCTCGCCGATCCAGTGCTGCGGAGCCCGGAGGACGCCATGGCGTCCGCGCGTGCGGCGGTGGACCTGATCCACGACCAACTGCGTGACGACTCGCGGATCCGGCTCAGTGCGGCGGAGTTGTTCCTCAATGCCGTCGACGAGGAGATCGTCAACAGCCGCGGCCTGCGCGCCGAGGGACGTTCCACGAGCGCGCTCCTCGAGCTGGTCCTGCTGGCGCAGGGCGATGGCGACGAGGTCGAGTTCTTCCGACACGCGGAGGCGCGTCGGCTCGGGGACCTTCGCATCGCCGAGCTCGTCACCGATGGCGCACGCCTCGTCCGCGACGCGACCCACGCGCGAATCCCGACCAGCCGGGTCGGCCCGGTGGTGGTCAGCGACATGGCCCTCGACCAGCTCCTGGGGCCGGACGTGATGGGCGGAACGGGCGCCATCCTGACCCAGGCCGGGGCCGGGGCCGCCTATGCCGGCCTGTCCCGCTGGGAGCTGGGCGAACCGGTGTTCCTGGGCAGGGAGCCCACCGGCGATCCCCTCACTGTCCGGTCCAATGCTCGCCGTCCCTTTGGCGTCCTGGCCTACGAGTTCGACGAGGACGGCCTGCCCGCCCAGGACCTGGCGGTCATCGAGGACGGCATCCTGCGCGCCCGCCCGGCGACGCAGCGCTACGCGCACTACCTGGGCCTGCCGGCGACCGGGCGCCCCGGCGTCCCGGAGATCGCTCCCGGCCCGACCCCGTTCGCCGACCTCCTCGCCGGCGACGGGCCGGTCATCCACGTGGTCGCTTTCTCCTCGACGAACGTCGAGGAACTCACCGGCAACTTCGGGATGGAGATCCGGGTCGGGTACGAGGTCGGCCCCGGCGGGACTGTCCCGTTGAAGGGTGGCTCGGTGACGGGGAACCTGTTCGAGGCGCTTGCCGCGGCCCGCTTCTCCGCCGAGAAGGGCGAGGATGCGGGATACGCCGGGCCGCGTGCGATCCGCTTCGAGGGGCTGCAGGTCACGGGCACCGACGGCTGAGCGGGTGGTACGCTCGGGCGCATCATGGCCAAGGGAGACCGCGTCGAGGCGGTCGTTGACACCGGGCAGGGAACCCAGACCTTCGTCATCGAGGCGACCCGCGCGGGGCGCCGCATCGAGGTGACCACCAGCCGCGGGGTCGTGGAGGTCAGCGAGGTGACCCGCGGTGGCACGCCGGTGCGCACCGGGCGCTTCATGTCGAGCCGGCTCATCGCGCTCGTCGAGCACCCCGCCCACGAGAACGGAGCGAAGGTCGAGGTCTCCACCCGGCGGCGCATCACGACCCAGGCATAGGAACGCGCCCGCTCCACGCGGAGCGGGCGCGCCGCCATTTGTCTACCGCGCCTCAGATGGAGCGCTGGTAGCTGCGAAAGGCCGCGGTCGCCAGCCAGATGGCCACCACCGTGACCGCCAGCAGGCCGCCCATCCGCGGCAGGACGAAGGCCCAGTCCGGGTTCGCGTCCAGGGCCGCCCGGCCGGCCTCCACCGCCCAGTTGACCGGGTTGTAGGCGGCGACGGTCTTGATCCAGCCCGGGACCAGGTCCAGGGGCAGGAAGGCCGCCGACAGGAAGCTCAGGGGTAGAACGAGCAGCACGTTGATGCCGATCACCGACTCCCGCTGCCTGAGCACCAGCCCCATTGCCTGCGAGATGGAGGCGAAGGCGAAGCCCACCAGCAAGGCGCAGACGGTCAGCGCGACGAATCCCAGCAGCCCGCCGGCGAAGTGGGCGCCCAGCAGCCAGGCAAGCGCGCCGATGATGGCCGCCTGGACCACCAGGGAGACCCCTTCGTACACGGTGCGCCCGGTGATGAGCGCGCTGCGATGGACGGGGGACACCAGGAAGCGATCCATGATCGCGCGGTCCATATCCTCGATGATCCCCATCCCGCTCCACCCGCAGCTGAAGAGGGCGGTCATCACCAGCACGCCGGGCAGGAGGTAGTCGAGGTACGAGGCGCCCGCGGCCGCGAAGCCGGGCATCTCGGTCACGTTGCGGAAGAGCTGCCCGAAGAGGAGCAGCCAGATGATGGGCTGCACGATGCTGGTGGCGATGAACCACGGCTGGCGCAGCAGGAATCGCACGTGGCGATCGGTCATGTACCAGGTCTGGGCAACCACAGTCATGTCAGGCAACCTCTCCGGTCTGGGCGCGGTAGGCGCGCCCCGTATGTCGCAGGTAGACGTCATCGAGCGAGGGCCGGGCGACGGTGACGGCCGCCACCGCGATCCCCGCTCCGTCCAGGGCGGCGAGGACCGCCGGGACGGCTGACGCCCCGTGATCGGCTCGCGCCCGCAGCATCGGGCCCTCCAGGATCGGATCGCGGAGGCCGTCGAGACGCTCGAGCGCGGCGGCGGCCCGGCCGCCGGCATCGGCCTCGCGCAGCTCCACCTGGATCGCGTCGCCGTGCAGCTCGGCCTTGAGCTCCTCGGGCGTCCCCTCGGCCACCACGCGGCCGCGGTCGACGATTGCCAGTCGGCGCGCAAGGCGATCCGCCTCCTCGAGGTAGTGGGTGGTCAGCAGGATCGTGAGGCCCTCGCGGGCCAGCCGGCCGACCTCCTCCCAGACCTCGGCCCGAGCCTCCGGATCCAGCCCGGTGGTGGGCTCGTCCAGAAAGAGCACGCGCGGCCGATGGAGCAGGCCCAGCGCCACGTCGAGCTTGCGCTGCATGCCGCCGGAGTAGGTGCGGGCCACCCGGTTGGCCGCATCGGCCAGGTGGAATCGCTCCAGGAGCGCATCCGCGCGCGTCGCCAGCTCGCGGCCGCGCAGCCCGTACACCCGACCCTGGAGGAACAGGTTCTCGCGCCCGGTGGCGGACGGGTCCACCGCCGAACGCTGGCTGACGGTGCCGATGACGCGGCGCACGCGCTCCGGCTCGCGCAGGACGTCGAAACCCGCCACGACGGCGGTGCCCGAGTCCGGGCGCGACAGGGTGGTGAGGATCTTCACGGTCGTCGACTTCCCCGCCCCGTTCGGGCCAAGCAAGCCGACGACGGTGCCCGGCTCGACGACGATGCTCAGCCCGCCGAGCGCCCGGACACCGCCGGGATAGGTTTTGACCAGGTCGTGCGCCTCGATGGCCGGGGCGCCTGCATGTTCCCGCATGGGTCTGTTCCTTCTTGGTGCTCCTCGTGCCGCGGGTCGCGGTACACTGTCGATGAAGTGGCTCTGGACCATAAGTATCTTAGCTGCTAAGATATCGGCATCTTGAGCGAATGGAAGCCCGATGTCAAGCACCGATGACGCCACGCGCCTGGCGGCGCTCCTGTCCCGAACCCTCGACGCGCACGCGGTCGTCCTCTACGAGGCGGTGGCCGAGCGCCTGGGCCTGAACGCCACCGATCTGCTGGGCCTGCAGCTGATCGCCGGCGAGGGCGAGACGACGCCCGGTCGGCTGGCGGAGCTGGCGGGCATCACCACCGGCGCCATCACCGGGGTGCTCGACCGGCTCGAGAAGGCGCGCATCGTGGTGCGCGAGGCCGATCCCGACGACCGGCGCCGGGTCGTCGTGCGCCTCTCCCCCACCCGGCTGGCCGAGCTGATCGCGGTGCTTGAGCCGATGGCGGCGTCGGCCGACTCGCTGCTCGCGGGGTACAGGCCCGCCGAGCGGGCGGCCATCACCGACTACCTGGGCAAGGCGGCCGCCGCGGCCTCCGAGGCGACGGTGCGCCTGCGAGCCAGCACCCGCGGTGGCTTCGTCAATGACACGTACTCCGCACCGCTGGGCGGCGTGACCCGCGGGCGCCTGGTGTTCGTCACCGGCGGCCCGCGGCTGTCCATGAACGTGGCGCCGTTCGGTCCGGGCGCCAGCGCGCGGATCATCATGGAGACGGCCGCCTCGCGGCTCGTTTTCGAAGGGGCGGCCGGCGCCGGGCAGCTCATCAGTGCCCACTTCACCGGGCCCCTGCCGGACTGCCGGGTAGCGGACGGGGTGGTGACAATCCGCTACCGCCGCTCCCCGTTCTCCAGCCGCCGGGCGCGGGTGCGCCTGAATCCTTCGATTCCATGGACGGTGGAGATCTCCGGCGGCATCACCGATTTGACTGGGGACATCGGCGTCCCATTGGCAGCGCTGGAAGTGTCAGGGGGCGCCAACCACATCAAGCTGGACCTGCCGGCGCCGGTGGGGACGGCGGGGGTGCGGGTCACCGGCGTCGTGTCCAGTGCGGCGCTGACCCGGCCGTCGGGCGTGCCGGTCCATCTGCTGGTGGGCGGCGGCGTCAGCCGCCTGCGCCTCGACGAGCACACCGCCCGTGGGGTCAGCGGCCGTCGCCATTACGAGTCGGGCGACTACGCGGGCACCCCCGACCGCTACGACATCGAGATCACCGGCGGCGCCTCCGACGTCCGCATCGTCCCCCGCTGACCCCTTCCTGACGCAGTCGCTCCGTCGCGCCACCCACCGACTCGTCAGGCGCTGATGTCACGCGCGTTATCGGCTCCAGCCTCCCACCGACTCGTCAGACGCTGATGTCCGTAGCGTTAGGTGAGTCAGGGCCGGTCATGTGCCGCTGACGGGGTCGCGGCCGAGGGTGGCAGGGCACGGTGGGGGCGCCATCGGGCTGACTGAACCTGCCTAACGCTGCTGTGGTGCGCAGGTGACAAGTCAGGTCCGCCAGCAGCGTTCCTCGAGCGCCATGCGGACCCTCAGACCGGGACCCGGAGGTGAATCGGCTGGCGGACCTGCACGTCGGTATGGCCGTTCCGAGACGCTGAGATGACGATCGTGTCGACAGCGGCGTCCGAATGGATCTCGCTGTACCGCACGGTCACTTCGGCCTGGTGCGAGATCAGCTCCAGGCGCTCGATGATCGGGTACGGACAGTGACGGTGCCGGCAGTAGTCCAGCGGATCGGTTCGTGCGACGGTCACCTCGCGCATCTCCATCGGCAGCGAAGACCTGACGTGCGGCGCCTCGGCGAACAGCGCGGCCAGGGCGCGGGACGCGTCATCGTGGCAGCGGAACGGGTCGACGCCCTCACAGGCCAGCGGAAGGCTCGAGGGCAGGACCTCCAGGTGGTTCGCCCAGCTCCAGGTGGCAGCGCACCCGAGCGCCAGCACGGCCGACTGCCAGCGCCACCGCGGCGAAGCGACCGGAGTCGCCGATTCAACCTGGACACCGTCGCCCAGGGTCTCCGGCAATGCCGAACGGAATCCCCGTCGCATCGTCGATCCGCACCAGTCCGTTGGCGAAATGCGGGACGCCAGGCGCCGAGGCGGGCTTGGGGAAGCCACGAACGGGCCACAGGCGCGAACGGTCCAGGTGATCGATCCGCCGCCTCCGCCGGCCGTCGACGCACAGGATGTCGACCGGTGGCACCGGCTCGTCGCTCGGCCACAGGGCTGCTCCGTCGTGGAGCATCTCGGTCACCTTCGAGGCGGCATCGGCCGCGGTCAACCGCGGATGGAGCCCGGCGGGAATGCTGACGGTGTAGGCGTCGGCCGCGCGACCGCCCACCAGCAGGAAGGCGACGATGGCGGCGATCACCAGCAGCACGGCCACCAGGACCAGCACCCAGCGCGGGGTGCGGTACGGACGGGCTGCGTCGAGCGTCGGCCAGGGAGGGCGCGGCACGCGACGGCAGCCCATCCACCAGGGCCGCCAGGCGGGTATCGAGCGCGGGGTCGGCTCGGTAGGTCACGGCGCCAGCTCCCGACGCAGGAGAGCCTTGTCGCGGCTGATCCAGCTGCCCACCGTCCCGGCCGGCACGCCCAGCATCGACCCCACCTCCGCCTGGGTGTAGCCATCCACCACGTGGAGCACCAGTGCGGCCCGATGGCGCGGCTCCAGCGTCCCCACCGCGGCCCACAGGTCCGGATCGGTCGCCGGCTGCCAGGCCGGCGACGGCGCCATCGGTCTCTGCAGGAGGGACCACCGACGGCGACGCCGGAGCTCGTTGAAGGCCACCCGCAGACCGATGGTGTAGAGCCAGGCGCGGACGTCGGCTCCGTCGAAGCGCGCCCAGGCGCGGTAGGCGCGCAGGTAGGCCTCCTGCGCGGCATCCTCGGCCGCGTGCGGATCGCGCAGGACGAGCGTCAGGCGCTGCAGGAGCGCCGGGTAGTGGGATGCCACGGCTGCCTCGAAGGTCGCTGGGTCCACGGTTCCCTCCCGAACGAGACAACACCGCGTGCCCGCCGATTGTTGCACTCACCCAGCGCGTTCGGCCGCTGTCGCCCGGCAGATGCCCCTCGTTGGGGCCACTCGACTCGTCAGGCGCTGATGTCAGGCGCGTTATCGGCGCGAACGGCGCTCCGACTCGTCAGGCGCTGATGTCCGTAGCGCTAGGCGAGTCGGGACGGTCATGCGCCCGCTGACGGGGCCGCGGCCGAGCGTGGCAGGGCACGGTTGGGGCGGCATCGGGCTGACTGGACTCGTCTAACGCTGCTGTGGTGCGCAGGTGACGACTCAGACACGATGCCATCGGCACGAGCGGATTGGGCGTGGCGGCGGATCAGCGGAGCGGTGGCAGAGGATCAGGCGGCGGGCTCGACCAGCAAGGGACCCACCGCCGGGCTCCACAGGACCCGCTGATCGGCGGTGATGGCGTACACGCCGTACCCGGGATGGCGCGCCACCCAGTCGAGGCCGGCAAGGCCCATGGCGAAGGCCGTGGTGGCGTAGGCATCGGCGTAGGTCAGGCTGGGGCCGACCACGGTCACGCTGAGCAGCTCGCGCGGTGCCTCGTCGGCGCCCGGCACGGTGATGTGGTCGCCGCGCTCGTAGGCGGCGGAGGTGGCGACCGCACCGCGCCGCACCTCGAGGACGCGGGCCACCCGGTCGGTGATGAACGGATGGCGGATTCCCACCCGCCATCCACGACCGGGCGCGGGCTCGCCGCGCACCAGGATGTCCCCACCGGCGTTGATCGCGAAGTTCCGCGCCCCGGCGGAATCCAGCAGCAATGCTGCCTCGTCCACGGACCAGCCCTTCACCACGCCGGATGGGTCGAGCGCGTCATCGGCACGGTGATGGCGGGCGTCGAAGAAGCCATCCGACTCGGCGGCCAGTTCGTCGCACAGGGCCAGCACCTGGCGCACGTCGAGGCTCGCCTCGCGCTCGGGCAGCTCGCCACGGGCGATCCGGCTGATCTCGCTTTCCGACCGGTAGGTGCTGAACCGCTCGTCCACGTCCCGGAACCAGCCGAACGCGTCGTCGAGCGCCGTGAGCGGCACGCCGGCATCGCGTACCCGGATCCCGATCGCGGTGCCCATGACGTGCTCGACACGGCCCAGCGCAACCGTGGCGTCGGGCATGGGAGTGAGGCCCGCCGGAAGCTCAGCCATTGGCCTGGTCCAGGATCGCCTGCACCGACTGGGCGTAGGCGTACGAGGTGTAGGTCGCGCCACTGATGAGGTCGATCTGCGAGCCCTGCGCGGTGAGCACCTCCTGGCGAAGGATCGGGGCCACGTATGAGCTGATCTGCGCAGAACGCTGGCGGTCGTTGGGGAGCTGGAGCGCCTGCACGTCACTGATCTTCCCGTTGGAGAAGGTGACCTGCAGCTGGACCGTCCCGAACCGGGTCTGCAGCGCTGGCCCGGTCACGGTCCCGTTGGCCGTTCCGCCGCCCTGCTGGGGCGCCGGGGTCACGCTGGTGCCACCCGGGTTCGATACCGTGCCGCCGGTGCCGGTGTTGCCATCCCCTGTGCCGGCGTTGCCGTCGCTCGAGCCGGTCCCGGGCAGGGTCTGCACTGGCTTGTCCGGCGTCTTGAAGCTGAAGAGCAGGGCCAGTCCGAGGGCAGTGATGGCGGCGGCGATGGCGCCTCGTTTCGGCAGCGTTGGCACGAGCTCCGTCTCCTAGTAGCTGAAGCGTTCCATGTGGATCTGGGCGTCCGGGACGCGGAGGGCGCGCAGGCTTCGGTGCACGGCATCCATCATGGGAATAGGCCCGCACACGTAGACGTCGCGGTGCCGCACGTCGGGCACCAGCTTCCCGAGCTCGCGCGGCCGCAGGGGGTCGCGGCGCATCTCCCGACCGCCGCGCTCGCCCACGAGGTAATGGATCCGATCTCCCCGCTGGCGGACCAGCTGGTCCAGCTCCTCGCGGAAGACGACGTCATTCCAGTCCGAGGCGCGGTACAGGACGGTCACCGCGCCGTGCCCCAGGGGGAGCTCCTCGAGCAAGGCGCGCAGCGGGGTGATCCCGATCCCGCCTGCAATGAGGAGCACCCGGGACCGGCGACGCAGCGCCCCGGTCAGGGCCCCGTACGGGCCTTCCGCGAAGACCGGCGTCCCGGGCTTGAGCGCCAGCAGACGGCGCGAGTAGTCGCCCAGGTCCTTGATGGTGATGCGCAGGTTCTCCCCGTTCGGAGCCGACGAGAGGGAGAAGGGATGGGCACGCCACCAGCCATCGCCTGCCAGGAAGCGCCAGATGAAGTACTGACCGGCGCGGCAGGCCAGCTGGTCGAGGTCGCGTCCGGTCACGTACACCGACGCGACCCCGGGACCCTCCGGCACCACGGCGGCGACCCTGAGCCGATGGCGAAGCGAGAGGGCAATGGGCTGGCCGATGCGGAAGACGACGATGAGGCCTGCCGCAGCGACGTACAGCGCGATCCAGAAGAGGCGCGCCATCGGATCGTCGGTGAAGTCGGTGCCCACCGCCAGCTCATGGCCGAAGCCCAGCGCGATGGCCAGGTACGCGTACAGGTGCAGCCCGTACCAGGTCTCGTAGCTGACCCGGCGCTGCACGGCCCGCATGGACATGACGGCGACCATGACCAGCAGCCCCAGGGCGACCGTGGCCATGAGGACGTACGGGTAGGTGGCGAGGAGCGTCCCGGCCTCGCCCAGCACCGGGGTCGAGAGCCCCATCGCGTAGCCCACGGTGGTGAAGATCGTGTGCCCCACGAGCAGCCACAGGACGCTGAAGCCGATCCAGCGGTGCCAGACCGCCAGGCGCTCCATGCCCAGCTGCTGGTCCAGCCACGGCGAGCGGGACATGAGCACCAGCTGTACCAGGGCCAGGTAGGTCCCGACCAGCGCGGTGACCTGCCCCATGGCGGTCAGGGTGCCGGACAGGGTCGTCAGCTGGTCGAGGCCGCCGTGCCGAACCCACATGCCCACCACCAGCGCGCCGACACCGAGGAGGATCCCCCCGATGTCGGCGGGCCGGATGGACCAGAGGCGCGGAACCGGGACCCGGCTCAGGCTGCGGCTGAGGCTCGGCTGCATGCCGCGCTCAACCGCCGCTCTGCGCCGGCATGGTCCCCAGGGTCAGGCTCAGGGTCAGCGTGCTGGAGCCGCGCTGCACGGTGAGCTTGACGGTATCGCCCGGTGAATGGGTGACGATCAGGCTCGACAGGTCATGCGATTCGTCGACCGTCTGCCCGTCGACCGCGGTGATGATGTCGCCATCCTTCAGCCCGGCGGTCGCCGCCGGGGTGCCCGAGAGCACGCCGGTCGAGCCGTTCGTGGGCGGATCCACGAGGGCGCCATGGTCGACCGCCAGGTTCTGCTGCTTGGCCAGGCCCTTGGTGACCGGCTGGTAGTAGACCCCGATCCACGGGCGCGCCAGCGGCTTGCCGGCGAGGGCCTCGTCCATGATCCCCTTGGCGGCGTCGATCGGGATCGCAAAGCCAATCCCCTGCGCGCTCTGGTTCACGGCAGTGTTCACGCCGATCACCTGGCCCGCGGAATTCACCAGCGGTCCACCAGAGTTGCCCGGGTTGATGGCGGCATCGGTCTGGACCAGGTTGTTGAGCCGCTCGGAGCTGGTCTGGCTGACGTCACCGGCCGTGATCTGGCGCCCAAGGCCGGAGACGACGCCGGTGGTCACGGTGTTCTGGAAGGTGCCCAACGGGTTCCCGATGGCGATGGCCAGCTGTCCCTGCTCGAGGTCCGCGCTGGTGCCGATGGGGGCCGTCGGCAGCCCCGTGGCGTCGACCTTGACGATGGCCAGGTCGGTCAGGGTGTCGATGCCGTAGACGGTGCCCGTGAACGTCCGCGAGTCGGCCAGGATCACCTGGATCTGCTGCGCGCCTTCGACGACATGGCGGTTGGTCAGGATCCAGCCGTTCGCGTCGAAGATGAAGCCGGACCCGGTCCCGCCGGCCCCGAAGTTGGACCGGACCTGGATGGTGACGACGGCAGGCGAGACCTTCTGCACGGCGCCGATCACCGCGGAGTTCTCGTCGAGGTGGACGTTGCTGACCGTCGTGCCGCCGGAGGTCGTGGTGGCCCCGGTGGTCGCGGCGGCCGCGTTGCGGTCCAGCAGGTTCGAGACGGCGACCGCGCTGAGGGCGCCGGAAACCATGCCGATCACCAGGGCCAGCACGATGAACGGGACCCACCAGGCGCGGCGGCGCTCGGCGACGCGGACGGGCGCCTGGGGTCGTGTCGGTGTGGGAGGAAGGTACGCGGACCCCGGCATCGGCTCGGGGGTCTGCTCGTCTGGCAGCTGCATCATGGCCACGAGGATGGCAGACGATTCTGAACGTCGTCTGAGAAGCGGGACCCGATATGAACCCCAGATGTTACGAGCCCGTAGTATCTGTACGTACCCGAGTATCGCTCCGCACCGCTGATGGGAGCCCGCATGCCCCGACGACGTCCGCGACCACATCCCGCCGTTCTGCCGCTGCTGGCATCTCTGCTGCTCGTGGCCTGCTCGGCCCCCGCCTCCGGCGGGAGCACGCCATCGCTGTCCGCGACGAGCGCAACACCCGTCACCAGCGCGGCACCAAGCGCTCCGGCGGCGACGCCGATTCCCGGCACCCTGGGCAGCATCGCCGTGGGCAGTGGCCCGTGCGCGCTGGAGACGGCACCGGACGGCCGCGTGTACGTCAGCCTCTACAACGCGCACTCGGTGGTCCGTGTCGACCCGGCCACGGGTGCCGTCACCCCGCTCGCGACCGTCGACGGCACGCCCTGCGGCGTGGCCTTCGCCGGCGGCTCGGTGTGGGTCGGCGTCCTGGGCGCCCACCAGCTCGTGCGCCTGGATCCGGACAGCGGCGCGGTCCAGCAGACGATCGCCTTGAAGGGCGACCCGTGGGATGTCCAGCCGGGCGGCGGCTACATCTGGGTCGCGGATCGCGGCATCCCGGGCGTCATCGGCTACGACGAGACGACCGGCGACCCGGGCCCATCCGTCACGACCGGCTACGACCCCACCGGGATCGTCTACCTCGACGGGCACCTGTGGGTCACGCTCCAGGGGCCGCACAAGCTCATTCGCCTCGACGCCGCCGGTGATGCGGCCGAGGTGACCACCGACGTGGGCTCGAGGCCCACCTGGTTCGCCGATGGCGACGGCACGCTGTGGATCACCGACAACGGCGGCACCGTCCACCGCATCGACCCCACCACCGGTGAGTCGATCGCCGATATCGACCTGGGTGGCAGCCCGCGCGACCCGGTCTTCGCCTTCGGTGCGCTGTGGGTCGCGAACGGGGCGGACGGGGTGCTGAGCCGGATCTCACCCGACACGAACGCGGTCAGCGGCACGCTCCAGCTGAAGCCGGGGATCTGGACTGTCGAGCAGGTCGGGAATGAGCTGTGGGTCGAGAACTACGCGGGACAGGAGATCTATCGCGTCGACCCCGCCAGCATGGGGTCGTGAGCCGGACGGCGCACCGGCCCGGGGTGCAGAGGCCCCGGGCCGGCCTCCTCCTCGCCGTCACCCTCCTCCTCGCCGGCTGCGCAGCGGCGCAGCCGGCGAGCTCGGGAGGGCCATCAGCGGGGGCACAATCGCCGTCCAACGCCGCGTCGAGCTCCTCGGCGTCGGCATCCGGATCGGAGCTGCCAGGCATGGACACGACCCTCGACGCCCTGGCATCGGCGCAACCCGCGTCGCAGGCGTACCGGGCCTTCCTCCAGCAGTCGAGCATGGAGGCCGGCATCTATCAGCTCGCGGCCGGCGCAACGGACTCCCAGGAGAGCCACCAACGCGACGAGCTGTACGTCATCCTCTCCGGATCAGCGACCCTGGAGGTCGACGGGACGGAGCAGGCCGTGACTCCGGGCTCCATCGTGTTCGTGCGGGCCGGCGTGCAGCATCGGTTCACGGCCATCGCGAGCGCCCTGCGCGTGCTCGTGGTGTTCGTGAACGCCCCCACCAACCCGGCAGACCCCGCGTGGCAGCTGAACGCCCGGGACGACATCGCCGCCTCGGCCGATCCGGGGCGCAACGTGTGGTCCCCGTTCCTGCGCACGAGCACGATGACGGCCGGCCTCTACCTGCTGCCGACGTCCGTCGGCGGCGATCACCCGCAGACCCACGCGACCGACGAGCTCAACCTCATGTTCGCCGGCCGCGCGGAGTTCGTTGTCGACGCCGGGACGCCGGTCGCCATTGGCCCCGGCAGCGTCATGAGCGTCAACGCCGGCCACCAGCATGCCTTCGCCACCCTCACTGCTGATGTCGTGGACCTGATCATCTGGCCGCCCGCCGGCTGAGGACTGACCACAGGGTCCTGCTACCTGGACTGAGCCAGACGATCGCCGGCCCGTGCACCAACGCAACTTCACCGGCGCGAGCGGTGGGGCAGGTAAACGCGGTCGGCCGCGGGCGAGCTACTGTGGTCCAGGTGAGGGTTACTGCCGAGGCGGCGCGTCGCTTTCTTGTCGCACGACACTACCTCGCGCCCGCGCGGTCTCTCGCAGGTGGCCTCGACGGGGTGCTCGAGGTCTTCCGGAGGCTCGGGTCGATTCAGTTCGACCCGATCGCGGTCGCCGGGCGAAGCCATGACCTCGTGCTGCACGCGCGCGTCGCTGGTTACGAGCCCGCCTGGTGCGACGCGCTCTACGAACGCCGCGAGATCTTCGAGACGACCAACAAGGCGCTGTCGTTCATCCCGGCGAGCGAGTTCCCCTGGTTCCGTGTGAACTCGGGCCGCAAGGGGCCACGGTTCCACGCCCAGGCGCTCGCCGACAACGCCGCGGTCGCGGAGCGCGTGCTCGAGCGCATCCGGGCGGACGGGCCGCTGTCCTCGACCGACTTCGAGCGCGAGACCGGTCCGACGAAGGACTGGTTCGGGATGCCGGAGAACGCCGTGCGCGCCGTGCTCGAGGCGTACACAGTCGAGGGCGTGATCGCCCTCGCGCGGCGGGACGGGAACCTCCGGTACTACGACCTCGTCGAGCGGCTGCTTCCGGCCGAGTTGCTCGCGCACGTGGTGCCGGTGCGGGAACAGCTCCTGCACAAGCTCTTGTCCCGCTACCGCGCCCACGGCCTGCTCGGCGCCGGCGGCGCCGGCGGCACGTTCGCCCGCATCGCCGACCCAAGGGAGCGCAACGAGCTGCGCAAGCAGCTGGTCGAGCTCGGCGCGCTCGTGCCCGTCGACGTCGAGGGCGTGCGCGGCACGCGCTTCGTGCTCGAGGAGGAGCTCTCGCTGTTGCAGGCGCCACCGGAGCCAACGCCGTCCGTCGCGTTCATCGCCCCGTTCGACTCACTGCTGTGGGACGCCGCCCTCCTCGCAAGCCTCTTCGACTACGACTACGTCTGGGAGGGCTTCTTCCCTCGGGCGAAGCGCCGCTGGGGCTACTACGTGCTCCCGATCATGTTCGGCGACCGCTTCGTCGGCAGGATCGAGCCGCGCATCGAGCGAGACGATGGCGTCGTACAGGTCCTCGACGTCTGGTGGGAGGACGGCTTTGCGCCGCGCCGCGCCGACGGGTTCGTCGAGGCGATGCGCGACGCGCTCCGCGCGTACCTGCGCTTTGCGCGCGCGCAACGACTCGAGTGGGCAGCGCACCTCGGCCGCGAGAAGCTGCTCTTCCACGCCCGCCGCTGATCGTTGCACGCGATCCACGAGCGGATCACGGTCGCGGGCATGGCTCGCCCCGAGCGGCTACCATGCAGTTGCCGCCGTGAGCGCTCCTCCTGGCATCGCCAGCGAACGCGGCCGATGTTCGAGCGCCAGTGGAGTCCCTCTCGTGACCGATGCCCTTGGGCTGATGGCCGCATCCTGGGGCGTGCTGATGGCGGTCTCCCCCGTCCTCCAGGTGCGCCGCATCCTGGAGCGGCGCTCGTCTGACGACGTCTCCATCGGCTACCTCGCCGTGCTCGTGCCCGGGTTCCTGCTGTGGATCGCCTACGGCCTCAGCCTGGGAAGCCCCGTGATCTGGGTGCCGAATGTCGTCGCGGCAACGATCGGCCTCGCGACCATCGCCGTCGCCCTGCGCTTCCGATCCGCGGCGTCGCGCTAGCCGTTCTTGAAGCCGGTGGTGTTCACCACCTCGAAATCCGACCCGGTGAGGGCCTTGAGCTGGTTCAGCTCGTCGTCGTTCCAGCGCGGGTCTGAGGCGCCGGAGAAGAACCACGGTGACCCATTGTCGGCGAGGATGATCCCGTAGCGCTGCATGGCGGTGAGGATGACACGCATCCGCGGGCTGAAGCCGCTCATATCGAAGCCGGCCTTGAGCCGGAGGCGCGTGCCCATGGGCGGCAGGGCGGCGCTGCTCCCGGCCCCCGCGTCGTGGCGCGCGGGATAGCTGTGGGCGGAGCGAGTCTGTGGAGCGGTGAAGCGGATGGCGTGGCGGATGGCGCCCGCGGCCACCTCGTCATAGCGGACCAGCCCGGGGAGAATCGGCAGACCGGCGGCATCGGCGCTCGTCCATCCGTCCGGGCGCAGGGCGTTCGAGTGCAGATCCCAGATCGCGCCCGAGCCGGCGTGCCAGCCGGTGGTGGTCTTCGTGGCCGCGTACAGCTCGTAGAGACGGCAGTCGGCGGTGTCCCAGATGAGGAGGTGTCGGTCGCTGCCGGCCTCGATCTTGGGGTGAACGGGTATCGGGTACGGGCCGGCATCGGACTCGTCGGCGTAGTCAAACGTGACGGACACCTTGGGCGCGCTTGACCCGACGATGTTGTAGGGGATGCCGTACCCGGCATACGAGCCGAAGTCGGGGTGCAGGTGGGCGCCCGCGCCAATGGTGGCCACCAGCGTGGCGGAGTTTGCCGCGACTGAGAGGCCGTCAACGCGGCGGTTCCAGACGTTCGTGGACGGGAACAGCGGACAGGCGCTGGTGGGAGGGGGCGGCGGCGCGGGGGTGGCGACCGGGGTGGGCGCGGGTGTCCGCGCCGGTGTTGGCGCGGACGTTGGCGCGGGGGTCGGGATGCGAGTCGGCGCGGGCGTTGGGGCCGGTGTGGGTGCCACCGTCGGACCGGGCGTGGCAGTACCCGCGGCCCCGGTCGCTCGCGGGCCGGCCGAAGCCGGTCGCGGTGTGTCCATCGCCGACTGGCGAGGCGATTGCGAGGCCGGCGGATCGCCCATGGCCACCGTGTCGCCCCCGGCGCCTGACGAGCCCGCCGCGCGGGCGGTCGCCGTGCCGTCGCTGGGCAGGGACGTCCCGCTTGCCGGCAGACTGCAGAGCAGCACAACGAGCAGGACGGTCAATGCGCGCGATCGCATGCTGCCATTGACGCCGGAGCACGCTCCGCGGACAAGACCCGAAGGGGCCGACCGGTAGTGGTTCCTTTGGCGGCGTCAGCCGACCAGGAGCTTGATCGCCACCCCGGTGCCCACCACGACGATGATGGCCCGCAGCACGCCCTGCGGCATGCGTCGTCCGACTGCGGCGCCGATCTGGCCACCCGCGACTGCGCCGATGGCGAGGAACAAGGATGCCTCCCATGCAGGGCTCGGCACGTCGAGGACCAGGGGCAGGACGACGAACAGGACCGCGGCAATGCCGTTGACGAGGAGGGTGAGCACGTTCTTGAGCGCGTTCAGACGCTGCAGGTCGTCCGAAAGGAGAATCCCCAGCAGGGCGATCAGGATCACGCCCTGGGCCGCCCCGAAGTATCCGCCGTAGATCCCGGTCAGGTAGACCGCCACCATCAGCAGGGCCGATGGCGGTGCCCCGTGGATGCGCCGGTGCGCCATCGCTCGCGCCAGCCGAGGCTGGACCGCGACGAGCAGGCACGCCAGCAGGATCAGGTACGGGACGACGCGCTCGAAGGCCGTGGCGGGCAGGGCCAGCAGCAGGATCCCGCCCGAGAGACCGCCGAGCAGCGCGGCCACGCCCAGGCGCAGGACACGACCCAGCTGTCCTCGCAGCTCGCGCCGGTAGCCGATGGCGCCGCTCAGCGATCCGGGCACCAGGCCCAGCGTGTTCGACACGTTGGCGACGACCGGGGCGTAGCCGAAGGCGAGGAGCGTCGGGAACGTGATCAGGGATCCCGAGCCGACGATCGTGTTCACCGCGCCGGCCGCCATGCCGGCAGCAAGGATGGCGATGGCTTCGCCGATGCCCACGGAGCGTCGGGCTCAGATTCGGGCGATCGACTGCAGATCGGCGATGAGCACCGTGGCCCCGCCATGCCGCACCATCCGCGGCAGCTCGTCCTCGAGACGGCCCACGACGACGAGCGGCAGCTCGACGTCGCGCTGGGAGCAGTGGTCTTCGAGGATCGACAGGACCGCGGGGACCTCTTCATCCTCCGCACCGATGAGGAGCGTCGCATTGTCGATGCGCAGGAATCCCCCGATCGACGGGATCATGGTCACCCTGTGGTGCGCCTCCTCGAGGGCCGAGATGGCCTTCTCAGCATCGAGGTTGTGGACGATTGCGATCAGCAGCTTGCTCAACGGGGCGGCCTCCCTGCTCCGGTGCCGGTCGGATGCACCCCTGCGGTGCACCCGCCGATCTCACGCCCGCGCGCGACCGCGCGTTTCATGCGTATCGTGATCATCGCACCCGGAGCCCGCCACCCATGACCGTCTCCGCCGTCCACACCACCGGGATCTTCTGTCGCCCCTCCTGCCCCGCTTCACCAAAGGCGGAGAACACCCGCGTGCTGCCCGGTGCCCGCGAGGCCCTCTTCGCCGGGTATCGGCCCTGCCGCCGCTGCCGACCCATGACCAACGCCGGCGATCCCGCCTGGGCCGTGGCGTCGGTCGACCAGGTGGAGGCCGACCCCACCACGCGCCGGCAGGTCTGGGAGGTGGCCGTCCCGGCCGGGACGAGCACGGAAGCCCTGGACCGATGGATGGAGCGAACCCATGCCATGCGCTTCGCCGCCTACCTGCGCGCACGACGGCTGACGGCCGTGCTGCACGCTGCGCGCTCGGCGAAGCGCCGCGTTTCCGGGCGCGGTCGCGTGGCGGTGACCATGGTCGAAACGCCGCAGGGACCCATGCTCGCGGGCGCGACCGACGACGGGATCTGCCTCCTCGAGTTCACCGATCGCCCCATGCTCCCGACCGAGCTCGCAGCCCTGGCGAGGATCAGGGGCCCAATCGTTGGCGGTCGCCATCGTCACCTCGACCGGCTCCGGGACGAGCTGGGCGAGTACTTCGGCGGGCGCCGCGCGATGTTCGAGGTCCCGCTGGACACGCCCGGCTCCGCGTTCCAGCAGGCGGTGTGGGCCGGGCTCCGCGGCATTCCCTTCGGGACCACGGTCACCTACGCCGAGCTTGCTGCCGCGATCGGCCAGCCGGGAGCGGCGCGCGCGGTGGGCCATGCCAACGGCAGCAACCGGGTCGCCATCGTGGTCCCCTGCCACCGGGTGGTGGCGGCGGGCGGAGGCCTGGGCGGCTACGGCGGCGGCCTCGACCGCAAGCAACGGCTCCTGGACCTCGAAGCGGCCGCGAGTCCGAGCGCAGACCTGGTGGGTCGCGACAGATCGGTGGCCTAGTCCGTCACGCCACGCTGCTCCCGCACCTCGAGAACGTACCCCTCCGGCAGCTCGCGGCGCAGCGCGTCGAGCGCCACCAGGATGGGTCCCTCGGCTGGCCCGCTGAGCTGCAGCACGACCGATACGCCGCCGGCCGGCTGTGCCGGCGCACCCTCCGTCGCCGCGAGCACCGCCGGCTCGCGTGCCGTGAGCGGCTCTGCGGACGCGCGGATCGCCTGGTCCCGACGGATGGCGAGGCCGTGCGCCACGCCCGCCACGGCCGAGACGAGCACGACCCCCACCGGCAGGCTGACGTCGCTCGCGACGTCGCTGGACAGCGCGACGCCGAAGAGCGAGCCGAAGAGGCGGTAGAAGAGGAACCCGAACCCGCCGATGGCCCCCACGACGCTCGCGCCCAGCACGGCCAGGAGGGCAGCGCGGCGAACCGCGGAGCCTGCCTCGACAGCAGGGTTCGCTCGCCAGCGACCCTGCGCCGCTGACCATGCCCACAGCCAGACGACCGCGCCCAGCACCAGGGCCGGGGCTGCGACCGCGAGCTGTGTGCGCAGGAGGTCGGATCCCCCGAAGAGGGGGCTGCTCCCGAGCGTGGCCTGGATCGACAGCCCGATGAGCCACGCGGCGCCAATGCCCACGAACGCCAGGCCAAGAAGCGCGTGCCCGTACGCGTCGAGGCGCACCGTCGTCGGCGCGCGCTGCGGGTCGTGGGCCGAGATGGCGAGGGTATCGGCCGCCCACCAGGCACGATGCAGCCACCATGCCACGGCGAACAGACCTGCAGCGGCCAGCGAACCCAGGGTGCTCACGGCGAGCGCGTCGGCCCCGAAGGGCTCCACCCCCAGGGCGCGCTGCAGCAGCGTCTGCGCCAGGTCCGTGAGCTGGACGAGGACCACCCCGGCCAGCACCACGTTGATGCCCGCGAAATACGCCAGCCGCAGTCGTGCCGGGCGCTCGGCAGCCACGCGTTCGCTCGGCTCGGCGACGAGGCGCCCCGCGTACCACCAGTGGCCGACCCAGATCACACCCGCCACCAAGGCGGCGGGAAGATCCGAGGCGAGCGGATAGATCCACCACGCGGCGCCGTCGACGGCGAGCGGCGCGGGATTGAAGATCGCGCGGAGGGCAAGATCGACCAGGCTGGAGAGCGATGCCAGCAGGCCCAGCAGGGCCACGCCAACGACGCCATACAGGTAGAAGCGCGGAAGCCATGCACCGGCACCCTGGATGGGACCCCGCCGCCAGTCGGCGAAGCGACCCGCCAGGTGATACAGCCACGCCCCGGCGGCTACCACGAATCCGGCGAGCGCGCTCGAGGCGTTGCCGAAGACCCCGGAGCCCTGCCCGCCCAGGGCGAGGATGAGGTCCTGGAGCAGCTCGACTGCCCGGGTCGCGGCCACGGCCAGGAGGATGGCCAGCACCGCTGCCACGTACAGGCCGCGCAGCGCCGAGCTCCGCTCCACGTCCGCATCCGCATTCCCGGAGCGCACGCTCCGTTCAGCGATGCTCCAGTGGATGAGCCAGACCGGCAGGCCAACCGCCACGAGGGCAGCACCCAGGGTCAGCTGCTGCCGGTTTGCGACCCCACCGCCATACAGGGGCTCGCCGGATCCAATGCCGAGCGCGGAGAGCAGGACTTCGAGAAGCAGCGTGACGCCAACGAGGAGCACCGCCAGGCTGATCCCGGAGAGGGCGTAGACGTAGAGGCGACGGGCGGTGGCCATGCAGAACTCCTCCTCAGACGGCCTTGTAGAACGGCCACGGACCGGGATCCAGCCGGATCAGCAGCTGGTCGATGTACCAGGCGCCGGATTCGCGAACCATGGGGATGGTGCGCGGCGAGCGATAGACCTGCCCCACGCCACCGCTCAGCTCCTCGATCGTCAGCTGCAGGATCACGCGGTCCCCGCTTCCCGTGCGACCCTCGAAGACGACCCGCTGCGACGAGGGGTCGTACCCGGGTCCATACATGGGCACGCCGGCCTGATACTCGCTCTCCGAAGCCTCCGACTTTGCCGTGGACGAGAAGTAGCCGTAGGCCGTCGTGTAGTCGCCGGCGTCGAAGGCGCGAAGGTAGTCCTGCAGAGTGCGCTCCGGCGTGCCGGCGTCAAACGTCCTGGCCTGGCGATTGCCGAGGGTCAGCACCACGACGACGGCGATCGCCGCGAGCGCGACGATGGCGGCGGCGATCCACCACAGTCCACGGGTGGGTGACGTGGTGACGGGTGCCGATGCACCCTGGCCAGCCTGGGACATGCGGCCCTCCTCCGCGGCTGTCTCCGGTCGCCCCGCACGGCTGGGCGTGGCGCGAGTCTGGACCGCGGACCTCGTGCTGTCCAGAGCCGTTGGGCGGGTCGGGCTGGCCGTCGCGCAGCCGCGGCACGAGCCCTAGAATCAGCGCTCCTGCATCCGGGGCAATCCGCGACCCACATGACCCGCATCCTCGTCTACACCGGCAAGGGAGGCGTCGGCAAGACCAGCTGCGCCGCCGCGACAGCCCTTGCCTGCGCGGAGCGCGGCTATCGGACCATCGTGCTCTCCACCGACATCGCCCACAGCCTGGGTGACGTCTTCGGCGTTGAGCTCGGACCCGAGCCCCGGCAGATCGCACCGCACCTGTGGGGCCAGGAGTCGGAGGTCTTCCACAACGTCGCGCGCTACTGGGGCAAGATCCAGGAGTACGCCTCGAGCGTGCTGCGCTGGCGCGGCCTGGACGACGTCATGGCCGAGGAGCTCACGGTCCTCCCCGGGATGGATGAGGTCGGCAGCCTGCTGTGGATCGCAGACCACCACGACTCCGAGCAGTACGACGTGATCGTGGTGGACGCGGCGCCCACCGGCGAGACACTGCGATTGCTCTCCCTGCCCGAAGCGGCGCGGTGGTGGATGGAGAAGGTGGAGCCCATCGGGAGGCGGGTGAGCCGTCTCACCGGGCCGCTCGTCCAGCGGGTGGTGGGCATCCCCATGCCGGACGACACCGTCTTCGACGCCGGCGAGGCGCTCTTCGGTCGGCTGGAGCACATGCACGACCTGCTGGCGGATGCCGAGAAGACCTCGATCCGGGTGGTGCTCACCCTCGAGTCGGTGGTGATCAAGGAGGCGCAGCGCGCATTCACCTACTTCCACCTGTACGACTACCCCACCGATCTCGTCATCGCCAACCGCATCCTGCCCGATGCCGTGGGCGCCTACTTCCGGGGCTGGTACGACGCCCAGCGCGCCAACGCGCCCATCGTGGAGCAGACATTCGCCCCGATCCCGGTCTTCACCGCCCCGTACTTCGAGCGCGAGGTGGTGGGCGTGGATCGCCTCCGCGAGCTCGCAGAGGCGATCTATCACGGCACAGACCCGACCGAGCACTTCTACCGTGGGCGGCCCTACTCGGTGATCCGCGAGGACGGCGTCTTCGTCCTCTCCCTGGAGCTCCCGTTCACGACAAAGGAGCAGATCTCGCTCTCGCGCCACGCCGACGAGCTGGTGGTCGATGTGGGCACCTGGCGCCGGAACCTCGTCCTGCCCAGGGCGTTGGTCAGCGCCGAGGCGCTCGGCGCCCAGTTCGAGGATCATGTGCTGAAGATCCGGTTCCAGGCGCCCGCCCGCCCCGCGACGGACAGTTCAAGCAGGAGGTGATTCCATGAGCGACGACGATCGGACCCGGGAGCTGGAGCAACGGCTCGAGACCCTGGAGCGCCGGCTCGCCCGGCGGCAGCGAGGCGCAGGGATCGAATCGGCCTTCTGGGCCATGATGCACAACCTCTTCCCCGCGGAGGCGCGCCTGCACATGAAGGCGGCCGGACGCGAGCAGCTCCTGGCGGCCCGCTCGTACCTGGACCACTGGATCGCGAGGCTCGACGCGGAGGAGAATGGCGCCGAGGCGCCGAGGGAGACCATCGACATCAGCTGACCGGCGCCTGCGCTGAGGGGAGCATGAGGTGGACGGCAAGATCACCGCACGACAGCCGGCGCACATGGGTGCCATCGCTGCGCTCGCCGCGCTGGCAGTCGTCGATCTCGTCTACCGCAGCCGCGTGGTCGAGGCCCTGGCCGGGACCAACGACCTGTCGGCTGGGCTGGTCCTCGGCGCGGTGGAGGACGCCACGACGCCGCTCCTGCTCGCGGCCGTGCTGCTCTCCGGTCCGGCGCTCGGGAGCGGCTACCGGACCATCACCGCCGGCGCGGCGCTGATCCTGGGCGCGGCGGTCGTCACGGAGGCGTTCCGCATCTGGGCGTTCGGGCCCGCCTGGCAGGTCTCCTACGACACGCTCGACCCCGCCGCGACGGCCGCCTACCGCGACGCCAGCCTGGCCGCCTCTGTGGTCAGCATCGGGGGGTGGCTGCTCATCGCCCGGGGCATTGCGACCCACCGTCCGCGCCTGTCACCGGGCATGGCACGCCTGGCCATTGTCGGCATCACGGTCGCGGCCACGATCGCCAACGTGGCGGGACTGGCGCCGCTGTACGGCTCGCCGCCGAGCACGGAACAGGCGGCCTGGATCACCTCCCTGGTCCTGGCCGCGACGGGGTTCCTGGCCACCGGCCTGGTCGCCGTGCTGGCGCTGGCGACGGCCGCGCCCGGTCCACCCATCGACTGGCGCTGGCCGGTGGGCATCGGCCTTGCCCTGGAGCGGATTGCCGGCGCTGCGATCCAGTGGGAGTTTGTCGCGGATCCGTACCACGTCCCCGGCTGGCTGATCTGGCTCCGGCTCCTCGCCGCGGGAGGCGCGCTGCTCGTTGTTGCCGGCTTCGCGGTCGCTGCGGCGGTGCGTCAACCGGGCCAACCCTCCCCGGCGCCGGTAGAGGACCTCCACGCCATCGGCTCCTGACCCGGCGCCAGCCAGGCACCGGGCTCCTTGACACGGATGCCATCCTATTCACGAACATGTGAATGGTAGGAGCAGTGTGAATGGCGACGCGTGGACCCCATGATCGGTCCGGGAAGGAGCTGCCGCTGCCTCCCGAGGAGCTGGTGATCACCGACCCTGACCAGCTCAAGGCGCTGGGCGATGCGCTGCGCCTCCAGATCCTCGAGGTGATGGGCCGCCGCATCCGCCACGGCTGGAGCGTGAAGGAGCTGGCGGACGCCATCGGCACCAGCCAGACCAAGCTCTACCACCACGTGAACCTGCTCGAGGAGCGCGGCCTGCTGCGCGTGGCCGGGACCCAGGTGGTCTCCGGGATCGTCGAGCGTCGCTACCAGCCTTCTGCTCGCGGCTTCCGGCTCGACAGGTCGCTCGTGTCGGGCGCCGATGGCGGCACCGCCATCGGCCAGCTGCTCGACGTGGCCGTCGCCGAGACCCGGCGGCAGGTCCTCGACAGCATCGCCCGCGGCGCCATCGATCCGTCCGACGAGGCCCCCGGACGGCGGCTCCTGCTCTTCCGCAACCGGCTGCGGCTGCGGCCCGATCGCGTCGAGGCGTTCACCGAGCGGCTCCAGGCGCTGATGGACGAGGAGGACGCCGGTGAGGAGCCGGGCGCGGTCGAGCACGGCCTGCTGATCGCCTTCTACCCGATGGCGGCCGATGGAGATCCCGAGACGTGACCGCCCCCACCCCTCGCCCACGCCCGCGCCCGATGAGCATCCGCGACGTCCTGCGCATCCACGACTTTCGCCAGGTCTGGCTGGGCCAGGCGGTCTCCGACATCGGTGACGGCACCACGTTCCTGCTCCTCCTTCTGGTGGTCAACGATCTGACCCACTCGGTGACGGCCCTGGCGATCATGTCCATCGCCCTGGTGATCCCCAAGCTCACGGTGGGCCTGGTGGCCGGCGTCTACGTGGACCGCTGGAACCGGCGGCGGGTCATGCTGGCGGCCGACCTGCTCCGCATGGTCGTGGTCCTGGGCTTCGCCGGGGTACAGCGCGTGGAGCTGGTGCCCCTGCTGGTGATCCTCGGCCTGCTCGAGTCCAGCATCGGCTCGTTCTTCACCCCCGCGCGCGGCGCCCTCATCCCGCACGTGGTGCCGGCCGAGGGGCTTCCGGCCGCCAATTCGCTGAGCCAGGCCACCATGGTCGTGGCCGGCGTCGTCGGCTCCGGCATCGCAGGGGTCCTCTTCGGCGTCTACCACACCGCCTGGCCGGGGTTCGTGCTCGACGCAGCCACGTTTGGTGTCTCGTTCCTCATGGTGCTGCGAGTCTCTGCGTCCGCGGGGGACGTGCTGCGGGGGGAACAGACCGAGCACGGCCCTCCCGTGGGCGTCCTGCACTCGCTCCGCGAGGGGATCCGCGTTGTGCGCGGGTCGCGGCTGCTCACGGGCACGATGCTGGGTGCCACGGTCGCCATGCTCGGGCTGGGCGCTGTCAACGTCCTCTTCGTTCCCCTGCTCGTCGATGAGCTGCACGTGTCGCCGGCCTGGATGGCCGCGGTGGACGGCGCACAGGCCGTGTCGATCGTCATGGCGGCGGCGGTCGTGGCCTGGCTCATGGCACGGCTGTCGGCGACCACCATCATCACCGCGGCCCTCGGGGGCCTGGCCGTCTTCACCCTGGCGCTCGCCGGGGTGACCTCGATCTGGGAGGTGATCGGCCTCCTCTTCCTGGTCGGATGGTTCACCACGCCGCTGCAGGCCGCGACCGCCACGATTGTGCAGACGGCCGTCCCCGACACGCTGCGGGGCCGGACCGTGTCGCTGCTCTCCGCGTCGCTCTCGACGGCCAACGTGACCTCCATGGCGCTTGCCGGCATCTTCGCGGACCTGCTGACCACCCGGACGGTCTACCTGCTATCCGCAGGAGTGATTGGCGCGGCGACGCTGGTTGCCTGGCTCATCTTCCGTGGCGTTCGGCCCCCGGCCGTCATCGCGGCGATCAGCGCAAGCGGCGTGGCCGACCTGGGGCCGCTCGAGACGGGCGCGCGCCCCGAGCCATAGCGCTCCGGACAGCACCGGTTGCGACCTTGGCCCCGCGAGGAGGGGGCCAACGGCACTGTGACGGTCGCAGCACCGGCCCGACCCTGCGAGCATCGGCCCGCGCGGCCGCCGGCGGCGCGCGCCGAGAGCGAGGTACAGATGATGCGCGGTCGGAGCATGGCGGTCGTTGGCGGCCTGGCGTCGCTCGCGGCCCTGGGCTGGACCAGGCCCTGGCGATATCGGGCCTGCCCGAGCGAGCTGCTCGACAAGGTCCTCCCCCACTACGAGTTCCGCGACACGATCAGCCTCGAGGTCCCCGCCGAGCCAGCACGGATCATGCGTGCCGTACGCGAGCTGCACCTGCGCGACATGCCGGCCGCCTGGCTCCTGGGCGAGCTCCGCTACCTGCCGCGCCACCTGGTGCGCCACGGCGCCACGGCCAATCGCGAGCAGCCGTTCGTTGCGCTGCTTCGGACGGGCATCGGCACCGTGGTCCTGGCGGAACGCGCTGACGAGATCGCGTTCGGGAGCGTCGGTCGGCTGCACGGGCTCACCGATCAGGCGATCCAGCCGCTCAGCGGCGCACGGGCCTTCCGCACCTTCGACACCCGTGGCTTCCAGAAGATGGCGACGAGCATCCGGCTCACCCGCCTCGAGCCCGGAACCTGTCGGGTGACCATCGAGCACCGGGTGCATGCCATCGGCCTGCTCGCACGGATCCTCTTCGGGCTGTACTGGCTGGCCATCAAGCCCGGCGGCGCCTTCGCAAGCTGGCAGATGCTGCGCGCAATTCGCCTCGCGGCTTCACGGCCCGAGCGCGAGCCTGCGCACAACGGCAAGCCTGAAGAGTCGCCCGAGGTCGCGGTGCTGGTCCGCGAGCTGGAGGCTTCGTTCGCCTAGCTCGACCCCGGTGCGTCCGTGCGCGTCGCGTCATCGAGCGCCGGCAGCAGGTGGCGGACCACTGCCGCGCTGTTCGCCGATGCCGCGTCCACGAACCGGGCGAAGACCTCGGGTGACGGGGCCTGCTCCCCGGCGAGATCGCTGAGCGCACGCACCACGAGGTGCGGCACGCCCAGCAGCTCCGCGACCTGCGCAAGCGCCGCACCCTCCATCTCGACCGCGCTTCCGCCAAGCGCCGCACGGAGCCGATGGCGAACGGCAACGGAGTTCACGAACACGTCGCCGGTGAGGATGGTCCCCGCCACGATGGCCGGGCGGTGACCTTCCACGGCTTGCAGTTCGAGCCCCCTTAGGCGCTCCATCGCCGCGCCCAGGACGGCGGCATCGGTCGGGTAGCCCAGCCGATCGGTGGGGTTGAAGAAGGGCAGATGCCCGGCCTGGTACACGGCCAGGCCGTCCGGCTCCGCGACACCGGCGTCGTGCTGGATGAGGCGCGCACCCACGACCACGTCCCCCACGTGCAGCGCCGGGTCGAGCCCCCCGGCCACACCGGTGAAGATCACCAGCCGCGGGCGCGTTGCGGCCAGGAGCAGGCTCCCGGTGGCCGCCATGGCAACCTTCCCGATCCCCGCCTCGGCGAGGACCACGCCGATACCGTCCAGCTCCCCGGACCAGGCGACCAGGCCCGGTGCCAGCCGCCGCTCCCGAGGCTCGGCGAGCGCCGCGCGCAGCTCGGCGAGCTCCTGGGGAAGCGCGGAAACAACGGCGATGGGAGCAGCGGCCACGGCGGGAACCTCCGCGGCGAATGCTAGCCCCCCGCCCACGTCCACTGGTGGGTCGTCTCGAAGATGCGGAAGCCCAGGCCCGCATACAGGCGGTTGGCATCCATGGTCGCCCCGGTGCCCACGTGGGCGTCCCGCACCCCGCGCGCCCGCATCCAGACCAATCCCTCCTGCATGACCGCCGTGGCCAGGCCGCGACGCCGGTGATCCGGATGGGTGCCCACCGGTTCGAAGAACCCCGCCTGCAGCTCGGGCGCCGCCCACACTCCGCACCAGGCGGCGTAGGTGCCGTCCGCGGTCTCGGCGGCAATCCGGGCATGGGGCGTCTGCCAGCGCTCCTCGAGGAGCATGGCCCGGTCGCTGAAGTGCACGTTGAAGACCCGTGCCGTGATCTCCGTCAGCTCCCTGCGGTCATGCGGGTTGCTGACGTCCGGCCAGGCCAGCCGGTACCCCGGCGGCAGCACCGGCCGCTCCGGTTCGGCCGGGACACGGTGCCGGCGCAGCACCTCCACCGGCCGCCGCTCCCGGTAGCCCCGCGCTTCGAGGACGGCACGACGGGCGTCGTCACCGGCGGCGTGATACGTGAAGAGCGGCGGCATTGGCTGCTCGCCCGCGTGGCGTGCGCGGTGACGCTCCTCCGCCCAGGACAGCAGCTCCGGGACGATTCGTTCCCAGGCCGGATGCACCTCCACCCACGCCTCGTCGGGGTCCTCCGGGTGGACGGCTCCCACGATCGAGCCATCGGGTGCCTCCCAGACGTGGATCTCGTCCAGCGCCGCAGGGCCGCCCTCGTCGGCCGCCCAGCATCGGCGCAGGAAACCGTCGAGCCGATCCGGGGTCCAGCCCCGCCATCGGCCGGTGAGGCGATGCGCCTCCGAGAGCAGGTGGTGCAGGCGGCGGACGTCTGCCGCATCGTCACGGTAGGCGCGATCGGCAACGGTCGGGAAGGTGATGGCCATGCGCCACAGGGTGGGCAGCGGACGGCCCGCACGACAGGGCCGATGGTCACCCCCGGAGGGTCTCGATCGCGCGCTTCCCGGTCCTCTGCTACGCTCCGCCGTCCGTGACACGCCCTGTGATCCTGGCCGAGGGACTCCACAAGCATTTCGGCAGCACTCACGCCCTTCGCGGCCTCGATCTCGAGGTCGCCGAGGGCACGATCCTGGGCGTCCTGGGACCCAACGGCGCCGGCAAGACCACCGCCGTTCGCATCCTCACCACGCTGATCCGCGCCGATGCGGGTTATGCCGAGGTAGCCGGAATCGACGTCGCCCGCCATCCCGGCGAGGTCCGCCGGGTGATCGGCCTGGCCGGCCAGTACGCCGCGCTCGACGAGCTGCTGACCGGGCGCGAGAACCTGGAGATGATCGGCCGCCTCTTCCGGCTTCCCGCCGCGGTCGCCCGCCGTCGCGCAGCGGAGCTGCTCGAGCGGTTCGACCTGGTCGAGGCGGCCGACCGGATCACCAAGACCTACTCCGGTGGGATGCGCCGTCGGCTGGACCTGGCCGGCGCCCTCGTCGCGGAGCCGCCGGTCCTCTTCCTCGACGAGCCGACCACCGGCCTCGACCCCCGCGGCCGACTCTCGATGTGGGACCTCATCGCTGACCTGGCCCACGGTGGGACGACGCTTCTGATGACCACGCAGTACCTGGAGGAGGCGGACCGGCTCGCGGACGACATCGCCGTCATCGACCACGGGAAGGTGATCGCCCGCGGGACCGCGGCCGAGCTGAAGCGCCGGACCGGCGGTGAGCGGCTCGAGGTCGTGGCCGGGGTGGGCGCGGACCTGTCGCGAACAGCCGCGGTGCTCGAGACGCTCTCCGGTGCGGCGGCGTACGTCGACGCGAGTGCCCGCCACGTGAGCGTGCCGGTCACGGCGCACGGCGGCCTCCTGACCAGGGCGGTCCGCGAGCTGGACGCGGCGGGGATCGAGGTGGACGACATCGGCTACCGGCGACCCACGCTCGACGAGGTCTTCCTGGCCATCACCGGGAAGCCCATCGAGGGGCCCGTCTCCCCCGAGGAGGAGCCGGCGGCATGAGCCTGCGCTGGTGGCTGGCGGATTCGTTCGAGATGGTGAAGCGCAACCTGCGCCACATCCGGCGCACGCCGGAGCTGCTCCTGGACGTGACGGTGCAGCCGATCATGTTCGTGCTGCTCTTCCGCTACGTCTTTGGCGGCGCCATCGCGGTCCAGGGCACGAGCTACGTGAACTACCTGATGGCCGGGATCTTCGTGCAGACCATCGTCTTCGCCGCCATCGGCACCGGGATCCTGCTGGCCAACGACCTGTCGAAGGGCATGATCGAGCGCTTCCGCTCCCTGCCGATGTCGCAGTCGGCGGTCATCACCGGACGCACGTTCACCGACCTGCTGCGGGGCATGCTGGCGATCGCGGTCATGTCGGTGGTGGGCCTCGCGGTGGGCTTCCGTCCGGAGGGCACCGTCCTCCACTTCCTGGGCGCCAGCGCGCTCCTGCTGGCGTTCGGCTTCGCCCTGGCGTGGGTTGGCGTGGCGGCGGGCGCCTGGGTCCGCACCCCCGAAGCGGTGCAGGGCCTCATCTTCCTCGCCGTCTTCCCGCTGACCTTCGCCAGCAGCGCGTTCGTGCCCACCGACACCATGCCGAGCTGGCTGCAGGCGTTCGCGGATCACCAGCCCATGACCCTCACCATCAACGCGGTCCGCAGCCTGATCCTGGGCGGCTCCGGCGGCCCGGACCTGGTGCCCGCGCTGGTGTGGAGCGCTGGTCTGCTCATCGTCTTCTTCCCCGTCGCCCTTTTCCTGTACCGCCGGCGAACCACGCAGTAGGCCGGCATCGTGACCGAGGAGCAGCTCATCACCGTCACCAGCGGGACCCTGCTCCTGGGTGCGCTCGTGGCCGGCATCGCCCTGCAGGGCGGCTGGGCAGCCGTGTGGCGGGCACGCCTGCTCGTTGCGGGGATTGCCGCGGCGGCCGTGGCCTGGGCGTTCCTGCGACCGACGCTGATCAGCGCCTTTGGCGACCTGGCCGTCTCACTGGCGGCCGCCGCCGTGGCCGTGGCGGTGATCGCCTGGCTCGTCCGACGCTGGTGGCCGTCCGGCCCCTAGGCGATCGCGGCCTCCTCCGACACAGGTGCACCACGGGCCGCGCGCTCGACACGCGTCCGGATGCCCAGCAGCTGGCGCCGGACCATCACGAACACGCCGAAGCCCATGACCGGCAGGGTGTAGCGCATCCAGGGCTGCTCGCCGCCACCGAACCAGGCGCGCACCCGTTCCACCAGCCGGCAGCGGTCACCGTCGAGCGGCTCGAGGACGAACGCCCAGCTCGCGGCGAACTCGCTCGGCTGGGCAGCCGACATGGCGGCACCGGTCGCCTGCACGTTGAGCGTGGGCGCCTCCTCGCCGCGAGCCCGAGCCTCCTCGAGCTGTCGCTGGACCATGGCCGTGTCGGCGTAGACCACCAGCGCCTGCTCCTGCTCGAGCACCTTCACCTCGAACCCACCGCCCGGATGGGTGGGCAACAAATCTCCAACGGCGAGCTGCTGGAGCTCGGGCAGAATGCTGGTGGCGCTGGGAGTGCCCATGTCGATCTGGTCGTAGCTGTACCAGCCGCCACGGCCGTAGCCCATCTGGACCAGCCAGGGCCAGACGGCGCTCACCGGCGCGTCGATGGTGATGCCCCGCGTCTCGGATGTCACCGCGTTCGGAACGAGGTCATCGCCGGGGAGCGATTTGATCGCCTCGACCGGGGAAACGCCCCAGGTCCTCCGCCATTGATCGAGAAGCCTCGCGACGACCACGCCCGTCGCGCCCAGCGCGGCGAGGACCAGCAACAGCCTGCGCATGCGTGAACCCTCCAACTGCGCCGATGTCGACCCCGCTGCGTCATCGGCCTTCGAAAAGGATGGCGGCTGGCCGGGCAATTGGCGAGGGCCATTGCGGGTGAGTGACGGACGACGCGGCGAGCGGGTTGGCTCTTGCACGTTGCGCCGCCGGCCGTAGGCTGCTCCTCGCATGGGAGGGAATCGGCTCGCGCCTGCACGACGGGTGGAACCCGCATCCACCCGCGAACGTCTGGTTGGCATGAAGCACGCCACGCTGGCCGCTGCCGTCGGACTGCTGCTGGTGCTTGCCGCCTGTCGGGGGGCAGGCAGCGGGACCACGACCTCGCTGGACGGCACCTGGACCCTGACCAGCGGGACCAGCGGCGGCGCGGCGATCCCCCTCGTCTCCGGCCAGGACATCACTCTGGTGATCGACGGCGACACGGTCAGTGGGCGCGCCTGCAACCTGATCTCCGGGACGATCTCGGTATCGGGCACCTCGGTGAAGCTCAACGACCTGGCGATGACCGAGATGGCCTGCGATGGGCCGATCATGACCACCGAGGCGGCCTACGTCGCCGCCCTGGGCCAGGTCGACACCGCGACGCTGAGCGGCGACTCCCTTACCCTGGGCGGCCCCGGTGTCACCCTGCGCTACGCACTGCAGCCGGTCATCGCCGATACACCCCTGATCGGCAGCGCCTGGGCGCTCGAGACCCTGATCGACGGGGACGTGGCCTCTTCCACGGTGGGCGAAACGCCCACCCTCATCCTGGCAGCCGACGGCACGGCGAGCGGCTCCACCGGATGCCGCACGTTCACCGCGAGCTACCGCCTGGACGGGGAGCGGCTCAACCTGTACGACATGAGCCCGCAGAACGCGCTGTGCACCGTCGACACGGCCCCGCAGGACCAGCTCATCCGCGAGGTGCTGGCGGGCGGCGCCACGGCTGCCGTGCGCGGCGAGACGCTGACGCTCACGGGACCGAATGGACGGGGCCTCCAGTACCGGGTCGCGGCCCGTACGATCGGGCCCGTCGAGGGCACCGCGCGACCGGCGGAGACCACCGCTCCGGCCAGCTCGCCGACCGTCGTGGATCCCGATCCCATCGATCGGGTCTATCCCTCCGGCAAGCCCTTGCCCCTGGTGCCGCCCATCATCACCATCGATGGCGTGGCCGGTCGGGTCGTGACCTGGTGCGGGCCGGATTCCTGCGCGGACGGCGCCATCGACGCCGGAGCCAACCCATTGGTGACGAACCCCGGCTCGCTGGCGCTGCCGGCCATCGTGACCAGCGCGGAGGTATCGGTGCAGGCCGACGCGCAGTCGGCCGGGGTCTCGGTTCCGCTGAGCGCTGACGGCCGCCTCGGCTCCATCCCGCCCGGCAGCTGGCGGTACCTGCTGGTCCACGCGCAGTTCAGCTACGGGGGCGACGGCTTCTACGCCTGGTCGCTCGCCCCCTGATCAAACGTCGCGCGGCCCGTCGCTCAGATCGCGACCCGCACCGCGGAGGCCAGCGTCGCCAGCCAGGCGACGAGCGCCGCCGTCAGCAGCACGGCCAGCACCGCGGTCGCGGGCGTTGGCAGCGCGAGCGCGCTCAGGGTGAGCAGCCCCGCCAGGCCGAGCGTGGCGATCAGCGACCACCCGACCTCGACGCCCAGCAAGTCGCGGGAGAAGACAAGCACCGCGAGCCCCACCATCCAGGCCAGCCCGGGAAGGATGCCGACGCCGCCGGTGACGTAGGAGGCGTCCAGGCTGATCACGCCGGCCACCAGCAGGAGCTGCCCGATGGCCGCGACAAGGACTCCCAGGATTGCCGCGCCGCTGAGGATTCCGAACCAGGGGCCGATGTCGTCCGGAGACAGCCGCCACACGGCGACCACGGCCGGCAGGAGCAAGAGCAGGAAGAGAGCGACGAAGACGTCGTTCACCGGTCCCCAGAACGACCCGGCGCCGCCGAAGAAGAGAGCGAGGGCGATCGCGGAGATCACGAGCGCGCCGGCGGCGGCCAGTGTGGACCAGGCCGCCAGGTCGCCGAGAGTCACGGCTGATTCTTCCCGCCCGCGCCACGCATCATGAGGCGGTCCAGTCTACCGGCCGCATGACCTTTGAGCCGCCCGGTTGGGCCGACCGGCTCTCGGCCGCGGGTTGACATTACCCTCAGCCTTGAAGACGCGCCGCCGCCTTCGGCAGGCGCAGGATCGGAGGGTTTCATGCCACGACTGCTGGCGCTCTTCGGAGCGTTCATCCTCGTGCTCGTCCTGGTGCCCGCCGTGGCGTTGGCGCAGGACTCCCTGCCGCACAGCGGCCGGGTGCTCATCTCCACCCAGGGCGATGTCACCCTTCCCGCCGGCGAGCAGGCCGATGCGGTGATCGTCATCAACGGCGCCGCGGACATCTCGGGCACGGTCGGTTTCCTGCTCGTGGTTGATGGGCGCGCGGTGACACACGGGGCCACCCTGGAGAACATGCTGGTGGTCCGCAGCTCGGCGGAGCTCGATGCCACGACCCACGTTCTCAACGACGTTCGCACCTACGACAGCTCGGTGGTGCAGGCCACCGGCGCGCGCGTGGACGGCAGCGTCGGTGGCATCGAGGGCGACCTCGTGGGGTTCGCTTGGTTCCTCGCGGCCGCCGCAATCGTGCTCTGGATCGGCTTCGCGATCGCGACCCTCATTGCGGCCCTGGTCCTGGCTGCCCTGGCTGCACGCCAAGTGCGCGCCGCCGGGGCACTGATCAGTCACGAGCCGTGGACGACCGCGCTCATCGGCTTCCTCTCGCTCCTCGCGATCCCCATCCTGGCGGTGCTGGCCATGGTCACCCTGGTCGGAATCCCGGTCGGGATCGCCCTGCTGATCTTCGTGTGGCCGACCCTGGCCTTCGTCGGCTACCTGGTAGCTGCGATCTGGATCGGCGAATGGCTGCTCGGACGCAGCAGCCCCGGTGTCGTCCGCGACCGACCCTACTTCGCGGCCGTCGTCGGCGTCTTCGTGGCGGGCATCCTGGGGTTCATCCCCATCTTCACCTTCGTAATCTCGCTCCTCGGTCTCGGGTCGGTGATCCTGGCGGGCTGGCGCGTTTTCCGGGGCCGGCTGGCCGATGCGGAGCTGCCCGCGCCGGCATCCACGATCGCATAGGCCCGCTGCAGGAGGCCAATCGGCTCTGGCGAGGGTGGCGGAGGATCTCGATCCTCCCCTCGCGGCCGGTTCCGGCGCGCAGCGGTGCGCGCCGATGCGATGCCGCGGACGGAGGGATCGTCACGTGCGCAGAGCGCGGCGACGGTTGGACGTGGGGCGCCTTGACGTGCTGGGGCTCGTCATCGGCGCCGTCCTGCTGTTCGTGGGGGTCTACTACTTCCTCAGCAACACGCTCGGCTTCAACCTGGGCGATATCAACGGGGACGCGATCTGGCCCATCATCGTGATCGGGATCGGCGTGGCGATGCTGCTGCGGGTCTGGCAGCGAGCCAACGGGGACGACGAGGTGCCGCCCGAGTCCTGATCGCGCCCCGGGACACCGACAGGGGTGCCCCGTCGTGCGAGGCACCCCTGTGAGGCGAAGGACGAGAGTTGTATGCGGACTCTCGGGACCGAGTCTGCACGCGTCGTGTGAAGGACGTGCTAACGCGGGGCGAAGTCCCGTTGACGTGCTGCCGGGGTGCGTCTATCCGCGGGTTCGTTCTCCCGGGAGGCGGCGCCAGTTCCCTGAGCCATTGCCGATACCCGGGCCGGCGTGACTCCTGGCAGGTTCCCTGCGGGCGCTGCGCGGCCGGCCCGCTCCCGATCGCGGACGCATCGAGGCATGCGCGCCTGCGAAGCGACCGGGAGCCGGACGGTGGCGGGGCGCGCCGGCGCTATGGCCGCCGCCCGTCCGCAGCCTGATCGGCTCGGGCCGCAGTGAGCGGTCCGGCGCAAAGCCGGGCACGATCTCGGAGGGGATGGGCGCTCCCAGCATGCGCTCGATCTCGCGCAGGAGTGGAGCCTCGTCCACGCACACCAGCGATACCGCGTCGCCGGTCACGCCAGCCCGGCCGGTGCGGCCGATGCGATGGACGTAGTCTCCGGCGACCATGGGCAGCTCGAAGTTGACGACGTGCGGCAGCTCCTCGATGTCGAGGCCGCGCGCCGCCACCTCGGTGGCGATCAGCAGGGTCACCCGTCCGTCCTTGAAGTCGTTGAGCGCCCGGACTCGCTGCGGCTGCGACTTGTTGCCGTGGATGGCCGCCGTCGCGATGCCGTCCTCCCACAGCTGCTTGGCGAGCTTGTTGGCACCGTGCTTGGTACGGGTGAAGACGAGCGCCTGCTCGATGGCGTGGGTTCGCACCAGGTGTGACAGGAGCTCTCGCTTGCGCGCGCGGTCCACCGGGTGGACCACCTGGGTGACGAGATCGGTTGGCGTGTTGCGCGGGGTGACCTGGACCGATGCGGGCCGATCGAGGAACCCTTCGGCCAACGCCTGGATCTCCCTCGAGAAGGTGGCGCTGAAGAGAAGGTTCTGGCGGCGTGCGGGCAGGAGGGCCAGGATCGCGCGGATGTCGCGGATGAAGCCCATGTCGAGCATGCGGTCCGCCTCGTCGAGGACGAGGATCTCAACCGCGCCCAGGTCGATGGTGCGCTGGCGGGCGTGGTCCAGCAGGCGTCCCGGCGTGGCGACCACGATCTCGGGACCGCGGCGCAGCGCCGCGACCTGCCCGGGGAAGCCCACGCCGCCGTAGATGGTCGTCGAGCGGCGAGGGCCGGCCCCGTAGGCGCGGACGCTCTCCTCGACCTGGATCGCGAGCTCCCGGGTGGGAGCCAGGATCAGCGCGCGGATGCGCGACACTCCGGTGCCGGGACGCTTGCTCGTGGCGAGCCGCTGCAGCATGGGCAGCACGAAGGCTGCGGTCTTGCCGGTGCCGGTCTGGGCGCCGGCGAGCACGTCGCGCCCTTCGAGGACCAGCGGGATTGCCTCTCGCTGGACCGGTGTTGGGATGGTGTAGCCCTGTGCCGAGACGGCACGGAGCAGGTCGGGCGCAAGCCCGAGCGCAGAGAAGGACAAGGAATCAGGCTCCTGACGAGGCCCACCCGCGCGATGCGGGGCCCGGTCAGGGCTCAAGGGATGGATCGGGATCGGGGCGGTCGGGGATGACCGCGGCGCGGACCGGAGCGCCAATCGAACACGTTTTCGATTCGCAGCATACACCATCGCACCCCGCGCGTCGCCCCCGCGTGCCCGCTGGCGATGTGGAGTACGCTTGAGGCCCCACGGGAAGGCCGCCAATGACTTCACTCTGCATCCATGGTTTCCGCTCCGACGAGTGCGCGTCGTGCCGCGAGTGCCCGCACGGGCTCGCCGTGAGCCGATGCAGCCGCTGCCGGGCGGCCGCCACCGCCGCCTCGCGTCGACGCGTCGTGCCCGCCACGCCCCCCGACACGGACACCGCCACCTACAACGGCTTCGAGATCGTCTTCACACCATCCGTCAACGGCTGGCAGTACCGCGCGCCGGACGCCCCCCTCTCGCGCGAGTCGTACCGGTCCGCATTCCTGGCGCGCAAGGCCATCGACACGCTCGGCTCGGCACCCGTCGCCGAGGCGTCGCGCCCGAGCAAGCGCCGCAAGTAGCCGCTCGATCCGCCTAGCCGGCGGGTAGCGCACCGGCGGCCGGCCGGTCCGCCACCTGGAGACCCATCTCCCGGGCGAACTGCACCACCGACTCGCTGAAGGCGCCGTCGTTACTGAGCGCGCACGACCTGCCATCCGGACCTTGACCTGGCAGGCGAACGGTGCCGATCCTCGACCATGCGTGCCATCGGCCTCGCCAGCGCAGCCGTCCTTCTCGCCGGATGCAGCCTGCTGGTGGACGCCAACGACCCGGCCACCTGGCTCCCCGCTGATCTCGATGGTCGACGGATGAGCTACCTGACGCGGACCGCGGACCGCTTCGAGACCCGCCCGATCTGCGCCTGCGACGCGGCGATCGAGGCGGCGGGTGGCAACCTGCGTGAGACCACCGTCACCCAGGGCGGCTACGCCGGCGAGATCCTGGTCATGGCCGTGCGGGCGCCGGGAATTGCGCCGACGGCGCTGGTCGATCCCATGCTCGAGGCCGGCCAGCTCGAGCAGCGCGGCGAATCCACCCGGGTCGTGGCGGGCCGAACCGTGACGGTCCTGACCCTGCCGCCCTACACCGCGGGCAAGGCGTACCTCGTGGCGGCGCGAGACGCCCTCCTGCTCATCTATGCAGACTCCGACGCAGTCGCAGACACCTACGTCGGCGCCCTGCCCTGACTGGAACCGACGGACCTCGAAGGTCTCCGAGGTAAGGTTGTCCGATGCGGACCGATGCTGAGCTCCTGGACCTGGCGATCGAGCAGGCCCGCATCGGGCGGGACGAAGGTGGCGTCCCCATCGGTGCCGTGCTGGTGGACGCCAACGGCACGGTCCTGGGCGCGGGCCGCAACCGCAGGGTCCAGCAGGGCAGCGCCATCCGCCACGGCGAGACCGATGCGCTGGAGAACGCCGGGCGGCTGCCCGCATCGGTCTATGGACGAGCGACCATGGTCACCACCCTGTCGCCCTGCGACATGTGCACCGGCGCGATCCTCCTGTACGGGATTCCCCGGGTGGTGGTGGGCGAGCATCGGACCTTCATGGGTGGCGAGGACCTGCTCCGCTCGCGCGGCGTCGAGGTGGTCAACCTGGACTCGGATGCGTGCGTGGCACTCATGGACGCGTTCATCGCGGCCCACCCCGAGATCTGGAACGAGGACATCGGCGAGGAGGGCTGATCCATGAGCGAGCCGACGGGCGCCATCCCGGGCTTCTACTGGCACGAGAGCCTCAACGTCGAGACGTACGACATCCGCCACCCGGTGACCATGGAGGGCACCCCCATCGCCGGGGACGTGGCTTTCTATCGCGCCCTCGCCGAAGACGCCGGCGGGCCGGTGCTCGAGCTGGCGTGCGGCACGGGGCGCGTGGCGATGGCCCTGGCAGAGGCCGGATTCACGGTCACCGGCCTCGACCGCTCCGAGCCGATGCTGGCCCTCGCGCGCGAGAAGGTTCTGAGCGCCGACCCCGACGTCGCCGGTCGTATCGACCTCGTCCATGAGGACATGACGGCATTCGACCTGGGCCGCAGGTTCGGCCTGGTGGTGATCGCGTTCCGCTCCTTCCAGTCACTGCTGACCCCGGAGCTGCAGGCGAACTGCCTTCGCGCGATCCATGCACACCTGGAGCCTGGTGGGCGGTTGGCCCTCAACCTGTTCGACCCGCTCCTGGACAAGTGCGCGCCGGGGTCGCCACCCTTCGAGCAGGCGATCTCGCGCGGGGACGTGTGGCTTCCCAACGGCCACGCGGTCCGCGTCTCCGTCACCGCCCGCGAGGTCGATCCGCTCACCCAGGTCCTGCGCGAAACCTGGCGATTCCAGGAGTCCGACCCGGCCGGCACCGTCGTCCTGATCGAGGACGAAGAGCTGCGCCTGCGCTGGACGTACCGGCATGAGCTCCGCTACCTCCTGGAGCTCCACGGGTTCGAGGTGGAGGCGGAGTACTCGGACTTCGCAGGCTCGCCGCCGGCGTACGGGAAGGAGCTCATCGTCGTGGCCCGTCGCGAGGCGGTGGCGTGACCCGGGGCACCGACCCCGGTCCAGCCATTGCGGTGCGCGCCATTGACGCGTCGAACTTCCGGGAGGCGCTGGACCTCCAGGTCACGCACGAGCAGACGGCGTGGGTGGCGACCACCGCCCGCTACCTGGCGCTGTGCGGCTACGGCGGACTGTGGCACGCGCTCGGCCTCTACGCCGACACGGAGATGGTGGGCTTTGCCATGTGGGCGCGCGACGACACGGATGGCAGCCACTGGATCGGTGGCCTGATCATCGACCGACGCCGGCAGCGTCGGGGGTACGGCCGGGCCGCGGTCCAGGCCCTCGTCGAGTGGCTGCGCCAGGAGCAGGATGCTACTGAGCTCGCCCTGAGCTACCACCCCGCCAACGAGGTCGCCCGCCGCCTGTACACCGGTCTCGGATTCACCGAGACCGGGGAGTACGAGGGAGACGAGGTCGTCGCCCGCCTCCGCTGACCCTGCGCGGATCCCGCTCCGGCGGGCGGCGGTCTGCGGTTACGCCACCATGACCCTCTGTCGCCCAAGCACTCCCTGGGGCCCTCTGCGGCGACGCCAGGTTGCGCGCCCGTCACCAATCGGACCCAATTGGGCGTCCGGGCGACCGCCTGGCACCCATGAAGACCGCCTTTGGGTGCGCAGACGTAACGCGACGTCGCCGCCAGCGGGCCAGCCCTGCCCCACGGCGAAATTCGGTTACACCGCTACAACATCAACCACCCGATCACGGTGTCCCCGGCCCGGCAGGATCCGGATGGCGCAGACGCCACCCGCCTCGCGCCAGCCCGAGCAGGCCAAGGACGAGCAGCTCCAGGCCCGTGAAATCGTACGGGTAGTACATCACGAAGCCGCCAGCCTCCTCGACGAACGTCCACAGGATCAGGCCCGAGAGGGCAAGCGCCAGGCCCACGCTCACCATCGGCGCGGTACGGTCCAGCCAGCGCCATGGCCTTCGCCAGGCCGATGTCGGCGCCACCGCAACCCACCCGCCTATCACGACCAGGGCAGCCCCGGTGGTGGCAACGGCCAGGCCGAGCGAGCCGTGTGGATGCCACAGGTCACCGAAGCCCTCGTCCGTGACGGCGGCCAGGCTGATCCCCGCGACGATCGCGGCAGCGCCGGCGACCGCGACAACGACCCCGAGGAGCGATCTCCCCCACTGCATGCCCGCATCGTGGCGATCGTCATCCGCCGCGTCAACGGCCAATCCGCCCGCGTGGGCCGTCGTTGCGCGGGGCGACGTACGGCCCGCCCGGGTCAAACCTCCGGAAGGCGGGCATCCATGGCGTCGCCGATGCGGCGGAGGTCGTCCTCGCCAATCTCGAAGAGCCCGCGACGAAAGACCAATCCCCACGACCGCTTGTTGGCGATGAAGTCGAGCGAATCGATGAGGGGACCAATGGCGGTCTCCTTCGCGGGGATCACCTCCACCCTGCGGCGCCAGGGGTGGAAGTCAGGACGCATCTCGACCTGGTAGGGCTCGTCGTCGACCACCCGGGCCAGGGCCGTAAACCGCTGCAGCGGTTCGCCATCCGGATACGAGGTTCGCGGCGAGTAGAACGCGATGAGATCGCCACGGCGGAGGCGGCGCAGCGCCGTCGGGCGGCCGTGGTTCGCCTGCGTGTAGCCGCCGACCATGCCCAGCAGTACGTGCTCGCGCGAGATGGTGTTGATCCAGCAGGACATCCGGGTCAGGGTAGCCCGGGAGACCGGCGCCGGGCGAGGCACCACGCCGCGCGCAGCATCGTTGTCCGCGTGGTCCGCTGCGTCAACGGCTGCTCAGCCCTCCGCGGGACGGCGGCGGAGCGCGGGCCGCAACAAGACCCGGGACCGCGCGATGAGCACCCCGCCGATGCACAGCGCGCCGCCCACCACCGCCAACGGCGGTACCACCTCGCCCAGCAGCAGCCAGCCCATGCCGATGGCCAGCACAGGCACCACGTACGTGGACGAGCCAAGGACGCCGGCGTCCACGGTCCGCTCAGCGGTGTTGAGGCTGACGCTGTAGATCGCGAACCAGGTCAGCCCCGAGCCGATAACCAGGGCCATCTGCCGCAGGCTCATCCGGGCCCGCGCGCGCGACTGGCTGAGCAGCAGGGTGCCCAGAGCAAGGGAGCCAATGATCAGGCGTCCGAATGCCAGGGCCCCGGGATCGATGTCATCGGTGACAGCGCGGATCCCCACGAAGGCCGATGCCCATAGGAGCATCGATACCGCCATGGCGCCCAGGACCACGGGATCGGTGCGCTCGGAGGGCTTCGAGTGGTTCGAGGTCACGTCGCGGCTCATGGCTATGGAACGCCACAACGGTACGCGGCGTGAGATGACAGAGCGCGTCAGGTTCCGCTCAGGAGCCCGGCGTCGCCATCCAGAAGAGCTCCGCCGTCCCCGCCGTGGTGGCCGTGGCGTCCCCGGCCGCCATCACTATGACGCGATCCGGTTCGATCCAAGCGTCGCCCATGCGGACGCACGTTTCGCGCCCGCAGTCGATCACGGGCGCGTTGGCTCCTGCGATGAACGAGAGCCGTGTCCAGCGAACGCCATCGGTGCTGGTCCAGGCGGCCAGGTCGGAGCCCTCGGGAGCCCAGCCGAAGACGATCGCATGCTCGCCGTCGGCTGCGACAACCGGCAGATACTCGCCGGTCCCGATCGGCCAATTGCCGTTCCTCACGAGCAACCACGACAATCCGTCCGTCGAAATCCAGGTGGACAGAGGTCCCACGTTCTGAACCGCGTCGCTGCTGTCCACGCCCAGGGCCACGAGACCGGCACGCATCGGCAATACCTTCCGCAGCTCGCCGCCGGGAGCTGCCGTGCCCTCGACGGCGGCTTCTGCCCAGTGGATCCCGTCAGCGGAGGTCCAGGCGGCGGGCCGACCGGTGCCCGGTGGTGGGCAGGTCGACTCGCAGACCTCCGTGAGCGTGTCCGGCTCTCCGTCGCGCCCCACGATTACAAAGCCGCTCGAGGACGCCACCACATCCTTTGCGATAACCCGCTCAGTGGCCGGAACCGTCGCGCGGGTCCACGTGGAGCCGTCTGGCGAGAAGAGCACCACGGGGTCGGTCCCCATGCGGACGGCCATGACACCCCCCGGCCCCGACATCAGCCGGACGGAGCCCCGGAAGGCCTCCGTAAGGGCCGCATCCCAGCTTGGGCTGTTGACCTCGATCCAGGTCCTCCCGTCCGTCGAGACCCACAGGGGCGGCGAGTAGTCCGGCGACGCCCCCTGCCAGTCGACGCTGCCGATCGCCAGGAGCCGGTTGCCCACCCGGACCACCCACTGTGCCCACACGTCGCCATCGGTCGGCATCTGCGCGGTCCGCGACCAGTGCACGCCGTCGGGTGAGGTGAAGAAGGCGGCGTCGATCGCGGCGACCCCCCAGGTGCTGCCCACGCCCACGTATCCATCCCCCCACGCCACCACGTCGAGCACGTTTCCGGGCGCGGGGACGCCCTGCGACCAGGTCAGGCTCGACCAAGCGACCGGCGCCGGAGTAGGAACCGGCGTCGGCAAGACCGATGGCGACGCCGTCGGCGAGGCCTCTCCGCTTGGCGTGGCCTCGCCGCTCGGAGGTGTCGTGCTGGCGCTTGGCTGCGCCGAGGAGGTTGGCGCAGGCCCCACGTTCTCGTGCGGGATCATGAGGAACGCGAGCACCGCGACGGCCACGACCGCCACGGCCGCGGCGGCCCAGCGCAGGGGAGGTGCGAACCAGGAGCGGCGCTCGAGGGGCGGGGTGGCGGTGACATCGGCCAGGCGGTAGCGCAATGAAGCGGGCGCGCCATCCCCGGCTTCCTGGCGCAGGACCGTGGTGAGATCCTGCTCAAATCGTTGCGAGCGCTCGTCGGTCATCGTCTCGTCTCCGATCGGCTCGCCGATTCGCGAGTCGGCTCACGCAGCGCGGCATCGTAGGCCGCGCGCAGCTCGCCCATGGCGTAGTGCAGGCGCGACTTCACCGTGCCAACCGGCAGGTCCAGCTGCTCGGCGACCTGCTCGTCGGTGAGCCCCTCGAGGTGGTGGAGGGCAACCACCGCCCTATGCTCGGGGGTCAACGCCGCGAGGGCCTCGCGGAGCGCGGTGCGCTCGACGAAATCACCGATCGCGTCCTCGCTGTCCACCGGCTCGCCGCCCAGCACTACCTGCGCGCGGCGGTCGGACGTTCGATGGTGCAGCCGGTCACGGCAGGCGTTGATCACGATTCGGGTGAACCAGGCCTCGAAGCGCGCCTGGTCGCGGAGGGCGGATACGTGCTGCCAGGCGCGCAGGGCGGCGTCGCTCACCGCGTCCTCGGCATCGTCGCGGTCGCCGAGGATCACGGCCGCCAGCCGGAAGCTCCGGTCCAGGCAGCGATCGAGCAGCGTGGAAAAGGCGGCGGCCCGGCGCTCTGCCGACCCGCGAAGATCGGCGCCCAGATCCTCCACGCCTCGCTCCCCCAACGGGACCCACTCTCCAATCACGCCCGATATGACTGCCCGAACGGGCAAACGGTTCGAACCCGGTCAACCCTTGACCCCAGGGGACGACGCCACAAGGGCCTATCGGCCCCGGGTGATGCCGCCAGACGTCCATTACGCACCCTCGGGCATCGGGGATGAACTCGTTTCCCGCCGGCGGCGTACAAGTGGTACGAACCCGTAACACTCAGCCCGAGGTTCCCGATGCCGCGACGACCCGAGCACCCCAGACTCGCCGTGACCCTCGCTGCCGTCGCCCTCGTGGCCACGGCCTGCTCCGGCGGAGGCGGCAACACGACGGGGAGCGCAGCGCCAACGGAATCCGCGTCGACAACCGCCTCGCCGCCCTCGACTCCGTCCACCGTGTTCGCGTTCGACGGTGCGACCCCGGCGGTCACCACGAAGCTGCTGGGCTCGCAGGAGAGCTTCGTGAACCCCGGCGCCGTGATCGAGCACGACGGGATGTTCCACATGTTCGCGAACGTCTTCACCGCCTGGCCGGGGCACGTCGACTTCTACCACCTGGCCTCGACCGATGGCGTGGCCTGGACCCCTGCCCAGCCGGACCCGGTCTTCACCAGCGATGACGTTCCCTATGCGATGCCCGGAGCCGATGTCTCGACCGGCTTCGTGACGAGCGACGGCACCTGGGTCCTGATCCTGGAGAGCGTCAACTCGATCAAGCCGTGGGCCATCGGGCGGGCCACGGCGCCCGGCCCGGACGGCCCGTGGACGGTGGATCCCGAGCCGACGCTGACCGCGGGACCAGCCGGCGCCTGGGACGCCGGCGGCCTGTCGTGGCCCAGCGTGGTGCCCACCAAGGACGGCTGGGCAATGTACTTCACCGGCCATGACACGGTGGGGGTCGGAGGGGCGGAGGCCATCGGCATGGCGACCTCACCGGACGGCACGACCTGGACCAAGCGCGACCAGCCGGTGCTGACCGCATCGGCGAAGTGGGAGCTGGGCGGCCTGGACCGCCCGCGGGTGGCCGTGACTCCCAACGGATTCGCGATGGTGTACTCCGGGCGCCAGCTCACGGACCGCGGGCTCGCCTGGTCGACCGATGGCGTGACCTGGACACGCGACGGCGCGCAGCCCGTCATCACCCAGGCGGACTTCCCGGTGGACGGCAAGTGCTGGGACGCCGCGCTGCTGTACGGATCCGGGACGCTCACCTACTACCTGGAGATCGGCGGCGGGACGCAGGCCACCGGTACGAGTATCTTCCGCGCTACCGCGAGTATTCCCTCCTCCTGACCCGCTCCGATGAGCTCCGACCGGACCCTACCGGAGGTCCATCCGGCTCTGGCCGACCTCGATGAGGTGCCCATCGGGATCACGGATGTAGGCCCGGATCTCGCGACCGTGGTCCTTGGGCTCGGTGAGGAACTCCGCGCCCTTCGCCGTCCAGTCTCGGTACACCGCGGCGATGTCGGCCACGCGGACGTTGAGGAAGGCGCTGGTGCGGTTCGGGTCGGGCGGCGTGGTCAGGGTGACGGTCGGCTTGTCATCAGTGGGGCCACCACCCTCGTTGAGGATCAGCCACGAGTTGGCGACCTTCATCACCACCGGGTCGCGCTCGAGGAGCACCTGCCCGTTGAAGATGGACCGATAGAACTCGCGGGATCGGTCCTGGTCGGACACCACCAGGAAATGGGTGAGGACGAAGCCCTCGCGTGGCGCGGGGAAGTCATCGGGGTTCACTGGGTCTCCTTGGGTCATGGCGTGTGCCGCGCACCCGCCGTCGGCGCAATGCAATCCCCGGCCGAGCGGAGATGCGCGCTGTCGCGGTGGTAGTGCCGGTGGTGGTAGGGGGCGACCGTCAGGCGGGCTGTGGGACGAGGCCCTCCTCGCGGATCTTCGCGATCTCCCGGCGGAGCTGCCGTGCGGTCGACACGAGGCGAAGCACCAGGAAGGCAATGAACAGCACCCGGAGCACGCGCGGAATGCGCCTGGTGCGCTCCGTCCGCTCATCCGGTGCTGTCTTGCGGCGGCGAGCCAGGCGACTCAGGACGGCCATGGGGATTTCACCCTCCGTTCGAATGCCCGCATCGTGCGGAACCCGGACCGGGCCCCCAAGGGCCGGGCGTCACCAAAGCGGGGCCGGTCGGACGTCGCAGCCTGACGATGTTGCGGCTGGCGTAACGCATCGTCGGTGAGATGGCCGGTTGAGGCGCCACAGACCCGCTTCCGTTACAGCCGGCGTGACGTGGCGTCGGGGCAGGGGTCCGACAGGGCCCTTCCGCGACGTTAGGTGACGGTGGATCGAACATCGCAGCAGATGGCGGGCCGGCGCCACGATCGGGATGCCACGCCACGCTATCGTGGCGCGCATGGAGGCGGTGCTGGGGCTGATCGGCTACACGTTCGTGGCGGCGGTCACGCCCGGGCCAAACAACGTGGTGCTGTGGGGGATCGGCCTGCGCTTCGGATTTCGCGCCGCGATCCCCTACCTCCTGGGCATTCCGCTGGGCGTGGGGGCCATGGTGCTCGCAGTGGCGGCCGGAGTCGGCGTCCTGATCAGCACGGTGCCGGTGCTCGACATCGGCCTCAAGGCGGTCGGCTCCGCGTACCTGCTCTACCTGGCCTGGCAGGTTGCCGGCAGCGCGGTGGTGTCCGAGACCGATGTCGGCTCCGCGCCGGGCTTCGGGCAGTCGGTCGCCTTCCAGTTCGTGAACCCCAAGGCCTGGTTCTTCGTCCTGAGCGCGGTGGCGGCCTTCCGGCCCGCGAGCCTGGACGTGCTCAGCGGGTCCCTGCTGATGGCGGTCGTGGTGGCGGTGGTGGTCCTTCCAGCGGCGTCGGTGTGGGCCGCGGGCGGGCACGCCCTGAGCCGCTTCGTGAGCGGGCCGCGGACACACCGGGTGGTCAGCGGAGTGCTGGCCGTGCTCCTGGCCGGCATGGTCGTCCTGATCTGGCTGTGACGGCCTAGGTCAGTTCCACGGACCGCTTGGCCAGGCCGTACCAGTAGCCGTCGATCCGCGTCTCGGGCGGGGCGTCGGGCCGGGCCGAAGCACCCAGCGCCACGAAGAGCGGCGCGAAATGCTCGGTGGTGGGGTGCGCGTACGGCATCCCGGGCGCCTTCTCGCGGAACGCCATCAGCTCGTCGATGTCGCCGCGCGCCAGCGCCTCCGCGGCCCAGCGGTCGAACTCCACGGACCAGGCGGGCGCACCCGGGCGACCCCGCATGTACTCGTGGACGAACGGCAGCCCGTGGGTCATGAATCCCGAGCCGATGATCAGCACCCCCTCGTCACGCAGCGGTGCCAGCCGCTGCCCCAGGGCGAAGAGATGCGCCGGGTCGAGGTCGGGCATGGACATCTGGAGGACGGGGACATCGGCGTCGGGGAACATGGCGGTCAGGGGCACCCAGGCGCCGTGGTCGAGGCCGCGGTTGGTGCGCACGACCTCCTCGCCCTCGGGCATCAGCGCGGCGACCTTGTCCGCGAGCTCCGGCGCCGGTGGCGCGTCGTAGCGCATCTCGTAGTAGTGGCGCGGGAAGCCGTAGAAGTCGTAGACGAGTGGGACCGGGGTCGTGGCGCCCACGGTCACCGGGGCGGACTCCCAGTGGGCGCTGACGATGAGGATCTCCTTGGGGCGCGGGAGGCCTGCCGCCCAGCCGGTGAGCTCTCCCATCCAGGTCGCGTCCTCGAGGAGTGGCGGTGCGCCATGGCCAAGGTACAGGGCAGGCAGTCGGGAAGGGGTCGCGGGATCGTTCACAATGCAACTATTCTACGCCAACCGCGCCGTCGGGTGGAAGGCGCTCGCGATCGTCCTCGCGGCTTACCGCTCGGGCGGATTCCAGGGTTGATGGCAGGTCATTGCCACCTGCCACTCACCATCGATGCGCAGGTACGTCGAGGCAATGGAGCCCCGGTACGGCGTTCCGTCCGACTCGCGCTTCGCCCGCGCGTGGTAGGCCAGCACCACGCAGTCGGGGGTCACCTCGTTCGCCACGAGATCGCGCATGTCGAGGTCGATCCATCGCTCGCCCTCGCCAGCGGCCTGGACCGCCAGATCCTTGGGGATGGCGCCCATGGGCTCGATGACCGACAGCCCGCCATTCGCGATGGCCCGCCGGAAGAAGTCCGGGCTGTTCGCCTCGGCCCAGAAGCGTCGCTCGAGGGCGAGAGCCTCATCGGTCGCGGTGCTCATCACTACCTTCCCTTCGTCTCGCTCTCCTCCTCATTGTCGGCCAGTGCCGAATCCGCGCGTGATGGTTGTGCGGCTGTTACCTAACGTCGGCGGACAGGCCGATGGCGACGCCTCCCCGACGATACGGTACGGCGGCCGTAACGTGCGTTGCGAGCGACCAGCTCAGGACGCATGAAGGAGCCGCCGCAGGTGGCGCCCCATGAGCAGGGCCCAGACCGGCAGCACGGTGAGGTAGCCGATGCTGCCCGCGAAGGTCCACGCGCTGCCGATGCCCTCCGTCAGCAGCCCGTAGCCCAGCACCACGGTGCCGATGCCGGCCAGCAGGCCGATCCACCGGATCCACGACAGCCACGAGCCGGCGACGACATTGCCGCCGACGATCCACAGGCCGATATAGAGCAAGGCCCAGGTCTGGACCGCCAACGCCCCGGTCGCGCCGTGGTCGTAGTCCACGGTGAGTACCCCGACGACCAGGAGCAGCTGGATCACGCACCAGGTCAGCCCGGAGAGCCAGCCCATCGTCTGGCCCAGCTGGGCGAGGCGGAGCGGGAACCGGCCGCCCAGCTCGTAGTAGGTCAGCATCAGCGGCGGGATGGCCGCGGTCATCAGCACCCGGATCGCGTCGTTGGCAATCCCCCAGGGGTGTGCGACGGAGGTCGGCAGGCCCAGTGCCAGGACGCCCAGGCTCCCGGAGACGGCGACCACGTAAGCCGCCACCGATCCGATGCGCGTGATACGTCGCGTTCGCTCGGACACCGTGCCGAGGAGCATAGCGTGCACAGGGAGGTCCGCAGAGCGAGTGCCCGTGTCATGTTCGGCCAGGTGTGACCTACCGTCGGCGGATGGGCAAATGACACCCGTCGCCCCACGATACGTAACGCCAGCTGGAACAGCCGACCGGCCACCTTGCCGCGAGGCGCCCGGCGGCGCATAGTTACGCGCGGCGAACGAACCCGCAGCCACGAGGAGGAACGAGCAGTGCAGATCAGCGTTGCCGTATCTCCCGGCCGCGCGGAGATCGCCTGACGATCTCAGCCTGAGGCGCCGCTGAGGCACCTCCGGGCGCCCATGGCGCTCCGGCCCGGTCGGGACCCACCCGTCACCTGTCCCCACCTGTGCTCAGGAGCGCTGTCTCGTGTCATTCACGACGCCGCAGCGGCCGGCGCCCGCGTGGCCCCACGACGAGCCATACGAGGACCTGCCGCGCGGCACCCTCAAGTCCGGCAAGGAGGCGGAGATCTTCCTGGTGGAGCGGCGCTTCGCCAGCGGTCCCCGCCTGGTTGCCCACAAGCGATATCGACCCCGCTACCCGGTTAAGGGCCAGCTGCGCGCGGAAGGCTTCGCCAACGCGACCGCCTACCGCGGCGACGCGATCTACAAGGCCGGCTGGTTCCTGCCCACCCGCGACAAGAAGGCGCTGATGGGCGGCAGCCGATACGGTCACGAGCTGGCCGGGCACCTCTGGCCCTACCAGGAGTGGACCATGCTGCGCCGTGCCTGGGACGCGGGAGCATCGGTCCCCTATCCGGTCGAGCACACCGATCGCGGCCTGATGATGGAGTTCATCGGCGACGAGTCGCAGGCGGCACCAAAGCTCGCCCAGGCGCGGCTGTCGACGGGTGAGCTGGCATCGGCCTGGGAGCAGCTGCTCGAGAACCTGCGTGCGCTGACCGCGGCAGGCCTGGTCCACGCCGACCTGTCGGCCTACAACCTCCTGTGGTGGGAGGGTCGGCTTGTCGTCATCGACCTGCCGCAGGCCGTTGAGTTCACCACCAACGCGGATGCCTTCGACCTGCTGCACCGCGACGTGGCGAACGTGGGCGAGTGGTTCACCCGACGAGGGTTAGCCGTGGATGTTGAGACCGTCTATGCGGAGCTGCTGGCCCTCGCCTGGTGAGCCCGCCGCCCTGGCGTCCACCGATAGCGGGTCCGCGGGTCGATGTCGGCGTAGAGGATGTCGACCACCAGGGCGGTACCCGACTGTTGCGTCGTCGCGAGATCGCGGGTGACTCCACTGAGACGCCCTGTGCCGCCCCGGCGCGCCACTGCTACCCTGCACCGGCCGCACAGACAGGAGAATCCCACCCAGATGATGGCGATCGTGCATGACCGATACGGTCCTCCGGAGGTGCTGCACCTCGAGGAGGTGGAGCGGCCGGCGCCAGGCAATGACGAGATCCTGGTGCGGATCCACGCCACGACGGTGAGCCGCACCGACTGCGGCCTGCGCGCGGCGCATCCGTTCTTCGCCCGTTTCATCACCGGCCTGCGCCGGCCGAAGGAACGGATCCTCGGCATGGAGTTCGCGGGCGAGGTCGTGGAGGTCGGCGCATCGGTGACCGAGTTCGCGGTGGGTGACCGGGTCTTTGGCGCCAGGGGCTCCGGCGCGCACGCGGAGTTCATCGCGATCCGGGAGAGCGCCCCGGTGGCGCGCATGCCGCCCGGCATGAGCTTCGAGGAGGCCGCGGCCGTTTGCGACGGAGCGAGTCTGGCCCTGCCATGCCTGCGCGGCGGCGGCGTGGGCCCTGGACGCAGCGTCCTGGTCTACGGTGCTTCCGGAGCCATCGGCACAGCTGCGGTCCAGCTGGCGGCCGCCTTCGGCGCCGAGGTCAGCGCGGTATGCGGGACGGCAAACCTCGAGCTCGTCCGGTCCCTGGGCGCCAGCGAGGTGATCGACTACACATCCCGGGACTTCACGAAGAACGGCAGGACCTACGACGTCATCTTCGACGCGGTGGGAAAGCATTCGTTCCGACGATCGCGGGGCTCGCTGAAGCCGGGCGGCACCTTCCTCGAGACGGACCTCGGGTTCGCCTGGCACGTTCCCTGGCTGATCCTGGCGACCCGGTGGATCGGCGACAAGCAGGTGAAGATGGGGATCCCGCACTTCAAGAAGGCCGACGTCCTGCTCCTCAAGGAGCTGATCGAGTCGGGGAAGTTCCGCGCGGTCATCGATCGCCGCTATCCCATCGAGGACGCGGTCGAGGCGACGCGCTACGTCGAAACCGGGCAGAAGACAGGAAACGTGGTCCTGCTCGTCAGCTAGCGGCGGCCTCGCGCTTCCGTTCCAGCCGGTCGAGGATGAGGTCCAGCGCGAACTCGAACTGGTCGTTGCAGCCGGATCCGCCTCTCCCTAGAACTCCAGCGTACGCAGCAAGCTCTTGACAGCCTTACGCCGTACGTTGTAACTTACGCCCTAAGTTTACACCGTATGTCTGGAAAAGGTGGATCCGAGCATGTCAACCCGAAACCTCGCACGACTCGCAGGCGCCCTTTACCTCCTTGTCGCCATCTTCGGCGGTTTCGCCCAGATGGGGGCCCGCGCGAGTGTCCTCGTCGCCGGCGACTCCACAGCGACCGCGAACAACATCCGCGCCTCCGAAGCGCTCTTCCGCTTCGGCTTCGTGGCCGATGTCATCAACGTGGTGGCCTTCCTGGGGGTCGCGCTTCTCCTCTACGCGATCCTCGCCCCGGTCAACCGCCGCTGGGCCGGCGCCTTCGTGGCCTTCAACACGGTCGCAGTTGCGATCATGGGCATCGACCTCGTGAACCATGCCGGCGCCCTGATCGTTGCGACCGATCCGACCTACGCAGCCACCCTCGGTGCCGGCGCTGCCGATTCCCTGGCCGCCCTGTTCCTGGATCTGCACCGTTACGGCTACCTCGTCGCCGAGATCTTCTTCGGCCTGTGGCTTCTGCCACTCGGCTATGTCGTCTACCGGTCCGGCTATTTCCCACGTGCGCTGGGCGCTGGCCTGATCATCGGCTCCGTTGCCTACCTGGCCTCGTTCGCGATTGACGTGGTGTCACCGGGCTTCAGCTCGAGCCTGGCGGTGCTGGTCGCGATGCCGGCCGCCATTGCCGAGGTCTCGTTCCTGCTCTGGCTGCTGGTCCGCGGCGTGGACGTCGAGCCATCGGCGCGGCAGGCAGGCACGTCGCGTGGCGCGGCAATCAGCGCCGAGCTGGCGTCATGACCGCGCGCGCAAACCGGGGAGCCCGTCCGCCGGGCTCCCCTTCCGCCGCGCTGGGTGATCCGCCTGGCCAGGCTGGTGGCTGAACGTCCAGCCGATGGCCGGCTTGTTACAGCCGGCAGAACGTAACGTCGCCGCCGGGCGCCGCGGACCCACTTCGCCGACGGTGGGTTGCGGCAGGCGTAACGCTGCGTCGCCCAGGGCACGGTCGAAGCTGGTTCCGCGACGTTACGGTACGGCCGCCCGAACATGGGGCACACCCAGGGCCGCAAAGGACCGCGGCCCGATGTCGATCCGGCGGCGTCCCGTTCGTAGTATTGGTGAGCGGCGGGACAATCCCGCCCTGCCAAAGAGGGACCACCCAATGCCCCGTTACCTCCTCTCCGTCCACACCAGTGGCGAATCGAGCGCCGCGCCCATGTCGGAGGAAGACATGCGCCATGGCTTCGAGCGGATCGCCAAGCTGGAGGAGGAGATGACGTCGGCCGGCGCCCTCGTCCTGTCCGCCCGGCTCGAGCCGCCCGATGCCGCGGCCGTGGTGGACGCGCGCGCCGGCAAGGCGCTCACCACCGACGGCCCGTTCCTGGAGTCCAAGGAGATCGTGGGCGGCTTCTACATCATCGAGGCGCCCGACCGGGACGCGGCGCTCGAATGGGCGTCGAAGACGTCGGCTGCCATCAGCATGCCCATCGAGGTGCGACCCTTCCTGGCCTGGCACTAGCCCCGGCGCTCGGCGGTCGGTGGGTGAGGCTGGTCAACCCCGGAGCGCATCGGCTCTTGACCGGCGGGCACGCCGCCGCCACCCTCACGCCGTGACAAAGGAGTTCGGCCCGAACCAGGACCGGGTGGATGCGCTGCTGGCACGGCTCGAGACGGTCGACCAGCCCCAGGCCATGTACCTGGCCAGCTTCGGCCAGGACGATCCGGAGCGGCGCCGCGCGCGCCAGGCCATGCTCGAGGCCGCCCACCGCGGGGGCCGCGAGAAGCCCCTCCGCGCCGCGCAGGACGAGGTGCGCCGATGGGTCAACACCTGGTTCAGCGGCGGACCGCAGCTCGCCGCGTACGGGCGCGACATCACGCCGGCAGAGGCGGCCGTGGATGCCGCGCCGGTGGTCCTGGACGCCGTGGGCGCCCTGGTCGTGAGCGACCTGCTCTCCGACGAGAACCTCGAGACGCTCACCGAGCCCTGGCGCGAGCTGCTGGCCGGGCCTGGGCCCGTGGACGGCAGCGCGATCGGATAGGGGTGAGGTCGGCGTGCTGATCGGACTGCTGCTGTTCGTGGCGGGCATCCTGATCATCGTCGCAAACCCGCTCCTGGGCTTCATTCCGGGCGTGCTGCTGATCGTGATCGGCATCGTGGTCATGGTCCTGGGCGGGCTGGCGCGCGGCTTCGGCGCCATCCTGGGCATCGGCTCCACGAAGACCTGCCCGGAGTGCCGCAGCCGGATCGCGTCCGACGCGGTGGTCTGCCGCTACTGCGGCTACCGATACCGATAGGCCACGGCCAATGGCCTTCGCTGGGCCGATCTAGCGCGAAATTGGCATCGCGGGCGCACGGACGTCGGTCGGGGCTTCTCCGTGCAGGACGGCCCGGGCGTAGTACGCGAGCGCGCCGAGGCCCACCACGGCGAGCACCACGAAGATGACCACGGCGTCCAGGGTTGCCACCGTCGAAGCAGGATCGGCCGACGAGCCCATCCACTGATCAGTCGCCACGCCGATGGCCTCCGCCAGCCCGTACACCAGGTAGCTCCCCGCCAGCAGGGCACCCCACGGCCGGCGCGTCCAGGTCAGCCAGGCGATCACCGCGGCGCTGGGCAGCCAGAAGGTCAGGTCCTGCACGAAGACCGGGTTGGTGGCGACCCCCGTCCCGTCCAGGATGGAGGTCGGAACCTCGGCGAACAGGGCGGGCACGATCTTGGAGAGCCAGAGCAGGGCGTTGAGCCCAACGATGAGGCCGATGTACCCGCCAACCCCCCGCGCTGCGGTCCGAGGCAGCTGTTCGGCGATGGCCCATCCATCGGTGCGCAGCAGGCTGGCGCCGAAGGCGAACGCAGTGGACGACATGGCCACCACGTACACGAGGAAGAGCGGGTTGAACGGCGTGCCGAAGAGGAGCATCACGTCGTTGTAGGCCAGGTACGCGAGCGCCCCGTAGCGAGTGACGAGCGCCCAGCGGGAGCCGGCCCGCTGCATGGCCAGCGAGGCGACGAGGAGCGGCACGCCCAGCAGCACCATGATCAGCGCCGTGCCGCGGGCGCTGCCGATCATGACCGCCGGGCCGCTCAGGAGGTCGGGCACGAAGAAGGTGGGGGCCGCCGCGGCGAGGTTGGCTACCGCCGACAACACGAGCAGCGACAGCACGGCCCGCGATGGGCAGGTTCCGGTGGTCACGGCAGATCGATCGCTCCATGCGGCGTTGCCCGCACTTTCGCGTGCGTGCCGGCGAGCTCCCTAGTGCCGAAGGGAACGGCGGGGAGCGCCGTTCGGCACGGGGTTCGCCCCGGACCGCTCGCACCGCGTCACGGCGAGCCGGTGATCAGTCGCTCGCGGTTGAAGAGCGGCACGACCAGGCGCCAGCCCACGACATCGGCGAACAGGAGCAGCAGGGCCATTGGGATGAATGGCATCGCGCTGATGGGAATCACGTCGAAGGCGATGAGCGAGGTGACCACCACGAGCGGGAGGTTCGCGAGCAGGCTGAGCTGCTGCGCCACCCGCGTGTCGCTGAACCGGGTCGAGACGGCCACCGCGATCCACGTCGCCAGGGCGCCCAGCAGCGGTGTGAAGACGATCTGGGCGACGATGTCCCCCGGCTGCAGCAGGGCGGGGGCGATGCCCGGCGGGGCGAAGAGCAGCAGGAAGCCGATGAACAGCGCGTAGACCAGGTAGGCGATCGCCACCGACGGCGCCAGGGCGGCGATGGCCTTGCCCAGCAGGAACTCGTCGCTGCGGATGGGCGTGGTGAGCGCCGGCTCCAGGCTCTCCTGCTGGCGCTCGCCGGCCACGGAGTAGCCTCCCAGGATCCCCGGCGCCAGGATGGGCACCGCCAGCATGTAGAGCAGGAGGTGCCGATGGCCCAGCTCCAGCGCGACACTGGCCGGCAGCTTCAGCACCAGCGCGATGGGCTGGATCAGGAAGATCAGCGGGAAGATCGCCACCGCCACGAGGACCGAGCGGTTGCGACCGTACTCGCGCAGCTCCTTGCGGGTGATGGCGCGGATGCGCCGCCAGCTCCAGTTCACGGCGCCTCCACCGGCGGCGCCTCGTTGACCAGCTCCAGGTACACGTCCTCCAGTGAGTGCTGCGATTCGCCGATGGACAGCACGTCTGCCCCGGCGGCCACCAGCGCGCGGGTCACCGCCGGCGCGGCCGCGGACAGGTCCGTGACCGGGACCACGTAGCCCGCCGGACCATCGGCGTGCCAGCCCTCCACCCCGGGCTGCCCCTCGAAGACCGCACCGGGGTCCGCCAGCGGAGCGGCGGTGCGCACGGTGAGCGCGCGCTTGAACAGCTGGTCGCGCAGGGCCTCCGGCTTGCCGATGCTGAGCAGGCTGGTGTTGAGGATGGCGACGCGGTCGCAGAGGCGCTCCGCCTCCTCGAGCCGGTGGGTGGTCAGGAAGATGGTCACGCCTCGCTCGCGAAGCCCGCCGATGAGCTGGTGGACCTCGAGGGCCGCGGCCGGATCGAGCCCCGCGGTCGGCTCGTCGAGGAACAGGACCTCCGGATCGCTCAGCAGCGCCCGGGCCAGGGCGACCCGCTGGCGGAGCCCCTTCGAGAGGCCACCGCAGAGGTCATTGGCACGGTCGGACAGATGGATCAATGCAAGCGCCTGTCCGATGCGGGCGACGGGGTCGGGCGTCTCGTACAGGTCGGCAAAGCACTCCAGGTTCTCGCGAACGCTCAGCCGGGTGTACAGGCCCGGCACCTCCGGCATGACCGCGACCCGTTGACGGATCTCCACGCCGCTGGTCGGGGTGATGGGAATTCCCAGGACTGAGGCCGAGCCGGATGTTGGCGCGATCAGGGTCCCCAGCATCCGCACCGTGGTCGTCTTGCCGGCACCGTTGGGACCCAGGAAACCGAACACCTCCCCGCGCGCCACCTCGAACGAGACGTCGTCCACGGCCAGGCGGTCGCCGAACCGCTTGGAGAGGTGGTCGACCGCCAGGGCCGGGCCGTTCGGAGGCATCGGCCTAGCGCTTCGCACTGCGGGCCAGGTTCTCCGCCACGCGGAACTCGACGATGCGGCGAATGAGGTCGCGCGGCAGCGGCTGGCCCAGGGGGAACTGGACGGAGCCCTTGCCGGTCTTGAACGCGCTCAGCTCCTCCTGGAACGCCTCCATCCCGGTGGGGATGGGGTAGAAGCCGATGTGGTGCGGGTATCCCGCGAAATGGACGAGGTGCCGCCCGTTGAGGTCGAAGGTGGGAATGGCGTAGCTGATCGTCTCGGTGGCGCCCGGCGCGAGGGACGCGATCAGCTCGCGCATTTCCTGCAGCACCTGCCCCGTGTCAGGAGGGAAGCCCGCGATGTACTCGTCGACGGTCTTCGCCTGTGACCGTGCCTGGGCCATGGGAAACCTCCGGTGCGATGCGCGGGCCGGTGCCCGCCTCCGCAAACGGGACGCCATCGGTCTGCACAAATCATCGCCGAAGAGAGAACCCCCTGCATCCGGGCGTAGTGCGCGAAAAGTCAAATCCTTATGTCCCCGCACCCTGCATACTCTCCCACTGCTGCCGCGACGAGAAACCGGGGGTCGCCATGGAGACGGCCGTGACCACTGATGGACGAAGCAGCGCGCTCCGAGACGCGCTGATCGAGGAGCTCCGCCGTCACCACGGAGCCGATGCGCCGCAGGTCCTGTTCGCCTGGTCGCGGGCGGTGCCGCCCGCCACGGGAGCGGGCGTGGTGATGTTCGCCCGCGTGCGGTTCAAGCATCGGTCCGCCGTCGTGGAGGCCGCCGGCCCGGATGGCGACACCGCCTTCTCGCGCCTCGTGGAACGAGCCTCGGCCTGGGCCAGCGCCACCGGCTAGCGGGCCGGCGGCTGCCACGGGCGACGTTGCGCGCTGCGGTCGCTGCTACCATCGGCACCGATGTCGGAGATGACGCCGGCCATCACCTGCCCTTCCTGTGGTGCAGCCAACCTGCCCGGCTCCCGCTTCTGTTCGTCGTGCGCGACTCCCCTGTCGGAGGCGACCTCCGCCGCCGAGACCCGCAAGGCGTTGGCCACGGCGCGCGAGGCGGCGGCGCTCTACGCGAAGAAGGGGGCCACGATCCTGGTGGAGCGCACGGAGAAGCTGATCGCCGAGTGGAGCGCCTAGCCGCGAGCGGGGCTACCCGTGATCCTTCAACCACCTGGAGACCGCGCGGGGACCGGCGCGTGACAGCCAGGCGCCCTCCACGAACGCTGCCAGCTCATCCCGGCTGAGCTCGCCGACCCGGGAGCCGCGGAGCAGGACCGATGGGTGGCCGTCAAAGTGGGGCGTGGTGAAGAACGGAAGCGAGGTATCGGCCAGGATGGCCTCCTTCTCAAGCTCCGAGTCCACCCAGAAGACGATCACATCCGGATAGCGCTGGCCCGTTTCCGGATCCACGGCGTCGGGGCGCGGGGTGCGGAAGAAGATGAAGCTGCGCCCGCTGACCTGGTAGACGGGCAGATCCCGGTCCGCCACGGTCACCCCGGGAAGCGCGCGGGCGAGAGCGTGGATGTCGTCGACGGTCGCCGTACGCGCCACGTCGCCATCGGTCTTCCGGCCTTCCATGATCCGATGCTACCGCGGTCCCATCCCTGGCACGGCCTGACAGGAAAGGCGCGTAGCCTGTAGCGCATGGGTGAACATCTACGCGTGATCCTGGAGATCGGCCCCAAGCGGCGGGTCGTGGCTGGCGCCATGGACTGGCCCGGCCTGGACCGATGGAGCAAGTCCGAGGATTCCGCGCTGGAGACGCTGACTGCCTACCTCCCGCGCTACGCCGATGTCGCCCGCCGCGCGGGCCTGGCCGAAACCTTCGAGCGCGTCGCCGGTGCGCCGCAGCTCGAGGTGGTCGATCGGCATCCGGGATCGAGCACCACGGACTTCTGGGGCATCGTCCATCTCCCTTCGGCGGTCGAGCACGGACCGATCTCGGCCGCCGAGCTCGAGCGCCGGCTGGCCCTGCTGCAGGGCGCGTGGGCATACTTCGACGACGTCGCGGGCCGCGTCTCGGCGGAGCTGGCCCGCGGGCCTCGGGGCGGCGGCCGGACGCGCGACAAGATCATCGTCCACGTCTACGCCTCGGAGCGGCACAACTGGTGGCGCAAGGTCGGCCTGCGCCTGAGCGACGATCCGCTGCTGACCCCCGACGAGCTGGCCGCGTACCGGGCGGACTACCTCGACCGCATCCGGACGTACCACGCCGAGGGCAAGCCCGCGCGCACCTGGCCACTCACGTTCCTCATCCGCCGCACCGCGCAGCACGTGATGGACCACGCCTGGGAGCTGGAGGACAAGGACCTCACGAGCGCAGGTAGATGAGCACGGCCAGCACGCGTCGGTGCGCGGATTGCTCCGGCTCCAGGCCGAGCTTGGAGAAAATCGTGCGGATGTGGCCCTCGATGGTCTTGGACTCCAGGACCAGCTGCCCGGCGATGGCCTGGTTCGACCGTCCCTCGGCCATGAGCGCCAGCACTTCGCGCTCGCGCGGCGTCAGCTCGTCCAGCGGATTCCGCGGTCGCGCGCGACCCAGCAGCTCGCCCACCAGCTCGGAGTCCAGGACGGTCCCGCCCGCAGCGACACGCCGGATGGCCTCTGTCAGATCTGTGTCACGCATGACCCGATCCTTCAGCAGGTAGCCGACACCCGCGGGATTGGCCCGCAGCAGGCGGACGGCGTGGCCGGTCTCGACGTGCGCCGAGAGGAGCAGGATCGCCGTCGTCGGGAAGCGCTCCCGAATGGCGATGGCCGCTTCCAGGCCCTCCGTGCCGTGGGACGGCGGCATGCGGATATCCAGGATCACCACGTCCGGCCGCTCGCGCCCCACCGCCTCCAGCGCCCCATCGGCGTCGCCGACCTCCGCGACGACGTCGAAGCCCTCGTCGGTGAGCAGGTGCACGAGCCCGGATCTGAAGAGGACGGAGTCGTCCGCGACCACGACGCGGAGGCTGGCAGACACGGTCATTCGACGGGGAGCCAGGCGTGGACGAGGGTGCCTCCCCCGGGTGGGCTCTCGATCGACAGCGTCCCGCCCACGGCCTGGGCCCGGTCGCGCAGGCCGCGCACGCCGGAGCCGTCGGCCTGGTCCGCGCCGCCTTCCCCGTCGTCGCGGATCTCGAGGTGGAGTCCCCCGTCCCTGACGTGGGCGCGGATGGTCACGCCGCTGGCACCGGAGTGCTTCAGCACATTGGTGAGCGCCTCGGCAACGATGAAGTAGGCGGTCGTCTCGATGCGGTCGGGGAGCCGCCGGTCATCGAGCTCGACCACCACCGGGATCGGCGAGCTGCCGGCGAGGCTGCGGATCGCGGGAGCGACGCCATCGGCGAGAGCGGTCGGATGGATGCCCCGGGCGAGCTCCCGGAGCTCGCGCAGGCCGCGCTCCAGCTCCTGTGCCGCCTCGTCGAGGACCGTGAGGAGCTCAGGGTCGGCCTCCGCCCGTCGACGGGCCTGGCGCAGCGCGAACCCGAGCGCCACGAGGCGCTGCTGCGCCCCATCGTGGAGATCGCGCTCCAGCCGCCGACGCCCATCGTCGGTCGCCTCAACGATCCGGGCCCGCGACGCGCGCACCTCCTCCAGCTGCGCCCGCAGCGCCGCGGCCAGCCGAGCGTTGTCCAGCGTCAGGCGCGAGGCCGCGGCCGCACTCTCGACAAGCGCGGGGTCCACCGCCCCGTCGTGGATGAGGAGAGCCAGCGTGTCGTCACCGGCACGGACGTGCGTGACGTCGCGCGCCGCGTCCTGGGCGGGCACCTCCACGGGACGACCCGCCGAGTCGACGTAGCCGGGTGCGTCCGGGGCAGGGAAGGCCAGCCGGAGGGAGGGATCGTGGACCGCGCGGCCCAGCGCGGCTTCGAGGTCGCCGGTCGCCACCCCGTCGAGCTCGCGGACGAGATCGGCAATCGATGCGCGCTGGAGCTGGGTCTGCAGCAGCCCGACCAGGAAGGCGACGGGCAGCAGGAAATTCCACAGCGAGGCAACAGGGCCGGTCGAGATCGAGAAGAGCAGGTCCGATCCGACCGCCCGCGCAAGAAAGAAGGTCCCGACCACCACGAGCGTGACGGGGCTCACCCAGAAGACCGGCGCCAGCGCACGACGCGCCACGGGGGATCCGCGCCGCCACTTGTCCAGGACCGTCCCGATGACGAGGAAGGTCAGGGCCAGCGCGACCAGGTTGGCCACCGGCTGCAACGCCGTGGCCAGCTGCTCGTTGGGCCAGACCAGGAACGGGTTGGCGAACGGCCACGAGGCGGGATAGGGCGTCAAGAGACGGATTCCCACCGTGGTCACCAGGAACGAGGCATACACCGCAATGAGCAGGCGTCGCGACCAGCCGGCGGTGCGCCCGTCGGGGAAGGCGAGGTAGACGTTGGCCAGGACGACGGTCCCGGCCGTGTTCCACATGTCACCAACAGTCCAGAGCAGCCCATTGCCGCTCGTGCTGAGGTACGGGACGAGGCTCGCGAACCCGGTCAGGACGAGCAGGAGGCCAACGCGGTTGCCCGGCCGAGCGCGCCACGCGATGAGGCCCACGCCGATGGTGAACAGGTACGCCGTTAGCCGGATCAGCCAGGCACCCATGTCGGTCGTGTCGCGGTACGGGGTCGTCATGAGGAGGGTGAGACAGATCCCGCCGGCGACGACCGCCAGGGCACCGGTCGCGACAACGACCCGCAGTGCAAGGATTCGAGGCGCGTCCCCGGCGGGGAGCCGGGGTGGCGCGGTCAGAAGCGGTTCGGCGCTCACAGCCGTCTGCCGCCAGTGAACCCTTGGCCGGGCATGCGCACGATCCTCCCACTCTGAGTCAACCGACGGCCGCGCGTTTCGCGAGCTTCGGCTCCGCTCCAGCCTCGCGCCTGGCACCGATGCGTGGCCACCGTGCAGACCCTCGAATTCGCGGACGCCGATCGCGGGCAGGCACCGGCGACCAGCCGATGCGCGCCGCAGACACTCGTGCCAGTGGGCCAGGACACGCTGACCCGGCAGAAGGAGCCCCGAAATGGGAACACGAGTCATCACACTGCCGCCATCCGCGTCCGCGCATCACGCGGGACATGGGTGGAGCATCGACACCACGAAGACCATCGCGATGCTCTGGATCTCCGGCATGATGCTGATGGCTTCGCTGGCCATCGGCTCGCTGCCGGCCTTCCAGGACACGCAGGCGGCATCTGTCACCGGCGCCGGACCCGGGTTCGGGGTCGTCGCCACTGCGCCGCCCGGACCTCGCGCCCAGTCCCGCGATCCGCTAGCGGAACGCTCCTAGCGCTCGTCGATGGTGACCCAGCCTCCGCCCCGGGCGCTCTCGACCACCGCCTCGACCAGCTTCGACGGCCCGGACGCCGTCGGCCAGGGAGGGGTACGGCAACGACCCGGACGCCGGATCGGTGCCATCGGCGATGGTGGCGTAGAAGTCGCGCATCAGGTCGCGCATCGCCTCGGCCCATCCCTCGGGGTGGCCGGCGGGCAGCGACGGTACCCCTGCAGCGGGCGGCGGGGCCAGCGGCCGGACCAGCGTGCGCTCGTCCTGGCGCGTCCCGATCCAGAGTCGCTCGGGGATCTCCTGCGCCCAGGCCAGCGAGGCATCCGACCCGGCCAGCTCAAGGGTGAAGGCGTTCTTGTGGCCGGTGCTGACCTGGCTCAGCACCATGGCCCCGCGCGCGCCCGAGGCGAATCGGACCAGGACGGTCGCGGCATCCTCGGAGCCGATCTCCACCGGCACGCGCTCGCCCGTCGACTCGGCGAAGGCCACGGCCGCCACCGCGGGTCGCTGCCGGACCGGAATGAAGGTGGCGAAATCGGCACAGACCGCGGTGATCCGATCCCCGCTGATGTACTCCGCGGTGTTGAACCAGTGCGAGCCGATGTCGGCCACCGCCCGGGACTCGCCCGCGGACGGCTCCAGGCGCCAGTTGTAGTCCGTCTCGGTGGAGAGCCAGTCCTGCAGGTAGGCGCCGTGCACGAGTCGGAGGGAACCGATTACCCCGCTCGCCACCATGCGCTGCGCCTCGCGGACCATGGGGTAGCCGCGGTAGGTGAAGGCCACCGCCCCGTGCCTGCCTCGCTCGGCGGCCAGTGCCTGCAGCCCGCGGGCATCGGCGCTGTTGAGGGCCAGCGGCTTCTCGACCACCACGTGCTTCCCGGCGCGCAGCGCCCGTTCCGCCAGGTCCACGTGGCTGTCGTTGGGCGTGCAGACGTGGACCACGTCGACATCGGCGTCTCGGAAGACCTCCTCGGGGTCCGTCGTCCCCAGCGGCACACCCAATGCGGTCGCCCGCGTCTGGGTGCGCTCGGGGTTCGCCCCGACCAGCGCGACCACATCGGCGTACCCGGCGCGCCGGATGGCGTCCACGTGGAAGGGACCCACGAAGCCGGTACCGATGACCGCCGCCCGCAACCGTCGCTCGCTCATGGGGTGATGGTATCCCGCGGGTGTCGCCAGCCGGTGGATAATCTCCCCGGTAGCCGCCGAGGCGGGATCCCCGATGGATGAACCCGAGAAAGCCGAACGCCCGGCCCCGAGCCCGACTCCGTACCAGGGGCTCAGGTCGACGGTGCTGACCACCGATCCGGCGACGATGGGGATCCGTCCGTCGGACCGCTATCCGTCCGTCGTCGGCCTGCTCACGGAGTTTGGCGCCAGCGGCGGATCGGCCACTCTGGTCAGCCTCGCCGATGGCACCACCAGCCTGTACACCAGCGGCGGCGGCGGGATCATCGGCGCCGGCTTCCACGAGCGGATTGCGCAGCCCACGCTGCGGCTGCTCGACCTGGTCGAGGCATCACTCGACCGCTTCGACCCGACCACCGACGCTCCCCTGCCGGCCGACGGGCAGGTGGCCTTCGTCGTCCGCACCCACGACGGACTGCGACGGAGCGAAGCGCCCAGCGGGGAGCTCGCCAAGGGCCAGGATCCACTGTCACCGGTCTTCTATGCCGCCAACGACGTCCTCACCCAGCTCCGGCTCCTCGAGGACGAGCGCCAGGGGCGGCCGGGGGGCTAGGCGCCGGCCGCGTGCGCCGCGTGCGCCGCGTGCGCCGCGTCGACGACGCGCTCTCGCTCCAGGCCGTCCAGGATCAGGTCCAGCCCGAACGCGAACGGACCCGGTTCGTCCGGCCCGCGCTCGCGCAGGTGCTCCCGGGCGTGCTCGGCAAGGTGTGGCAAGGCATCGGCGTCGAACAGGTCGAAGGCGTTGGTCACCAGGCCCAGCCGCTCCAGCCCGGCGCGGATCCCCACCAGCCAGAGGGTGAAGCCCATGATGTGGCTGTCCAGGACGTGGTAGGCGAGATCGGTCTGCTCCGCGGAGAATCCCGCCCCGCGCAGGCAACCCAGGATCGCGTCCATCTGGCGGAACCGGGTCGGGCTCACCACCGGACGTGAGAGGAGCAGTGCGGTCGCCCACGGATGCCGCATGAGGACCTCGTGGGCCGATATCGCCGCCCGCTTCAGGGCCGCCTTCCAGTCGGGGGTCTGCGGTGGCAGCTCCATCTCCCCCACCACCATCTCGAGCATCCCGTCCAGGATCTCGTCCTTGTTGGCGACGTGGTAGTAGACCGACATCGCGCCGGCGTCCAGCTCGCCGGCCAGGCGACGCATCGTCAGCGCGTCGATTCCCTCGCGGTCGGCGATGCCGATGGCGGCGCCCAGCACGCGCTCACGGCTGAGCCGCTGGGCGGCTGGTTCGGCTGGTTTGCGCTGCGATGCCATTGGTGCTCCCTGCTGGCCGGGTCTTGACAATCGTACACCGTACGACTATGGTCGTCCCCTACATCCACCGTACATCGTACGAAGAAGCCCCGATCCGCGAACGAGGACGACCCGCATGGACATCCACGAGGCCCTGTACACGACCCGCGCCATGCGGCGCCTGAAGCCGGACCCCATCCCCCTCGACGCCCAGGCGCGGATCCTGGATGCCGCCATCCGCGCCCCGAACATCGGCCAGGGCTGGCGATTCATCCTGGTGGACGATCACGCGCTGATGGCCAGGCTGGCGCCCGTCTACGAGCGGGCCTGGGCGCAGATGATGGACGCCTTCGGCGTGAACCTCGCCGACCTGCTGGCCCTGGAGGGACCGATGGGGCAGATCGCCCGCTCGGGCGACCACCTGGCCCGTCACTTCGCCCAGATCCCGCTCCTGCTGACCGCCTTCGGGCGGACCAGTGAGGGCAGCGGCGTGTACCCGGCGGTCTGGAGCGCCATGCTCGCGGCGCGGGCCGAGGGGATCGGCTCGACGCTGACGGGCGTCCTCGGGTCGTTCGCCTCCGACGAGGTCTTCGAGATCCTGGGCGTCCCCGGGGACGAGGGTTGGGTCATGCACGGCGCGGTGCCCATGGGCTACCCCACCGGCCGATGGGGCGTCGCGCCGCGCACGCCGGTCGACGAGGTCGCCGCGCGCAACGGCTGGAACGGACCGCTGGGATTCACGGTGCCGGAGCCGCTCTGGCCCGGCCCGAAGAACTGACGCGACTGGCCGGGGCTGGGGAGGTCCGCTCAGGCCAGCACGTTGACGCTGACGCCCACGCTCGGCCAGCGCGCATCGGTCGTCAGCACGCGTTCCGCCTTGAGGTGCAGCGCCGTCGCCAGCACCAGCGCATCCGGAAGCCGCAGGCCTGTGCCATGCCGCGCGCGGAGCTGGGCCGCTCGCACCGCGACCTGGCGGGTAATCGGCTCCACCGCGATCGAGAGGTCGGCCAGGAACGCGTCCAGCCGCCGCATCGCCTCCCGTCCGCGACGGGCCGGCCCAACCTGCGACTCCGCATAGGCCGATGCCGGGACCGCCAGGGCGTCTGCTCGCTCGAGGGCCGCTGACAGCGCCGCGCGCGCCGCGGTGTGATGCGGATCCGCGCCGTCGAGGACGCCGATGATCACGCCGGCATCAAGAAGCGTCAGCCCCATTCGTCGCGCAGCTCGTCGAGCTCCCCCGGCCGATACACGCCAGTAAGGCTCCCCGCATGGCGCTCCACGGGGTCCCCCTCGCGAACCAGCAGCACTCGCCCCGGGCCGCGCGCTTCGGCGCGCAGGCGATCACCGGTCCGCAGTCCTGCACGTGCCATCGCGTCTGCGGGGATGGTGACCTGGTGCTTGCTCGAGATCTTGGCGCCCGGTCGTCGGTTCTTTACCTTGTGGAGCATTGGTAAAGAGTAACACCAGCAATCTCCACGCCACACAGGTATCAGCGTGGACCGCGCGCGACGTCCGCCTGGCGCCGTTCAAGCCACGGAACGGCCAGGTCCACGCACAGCTCCACCGCCCGGTCCGACGCGATGCCGCGGGCCCGCAGGGCGAAGAAGGCGGGCGGGCCGATGACGGCAGCCACCACCGCAAGCGCCGTCTCGTCACCGGCGAGGCGGCCGAGCGTGGTCCGCATCAGCTCATCGATGTCGCGGTAATAGCGATCGACCCCGCCGGACCAGGCATCGATGAGGTCGGGCTCCTGGCGATAGATCTGCCACCCCGCCTCGCTCCGCTCGTAGAAGGCGGCCAGCGCCGACGCGAGCCGCGCGATCCGCTCGCGCAGGGTCTCGGCTCCCGCGAGCACGGCGGGCGTCGGAGGCCGCAGCTGGTCCAGGATCTGGTCGAACACGGCATTGGCGAGATCGCGCCGGTCCGGGAAGTGGTTGCGGACGGTCGCGGGAGCGACATCGGCTTCACGCGCCACCGTCACGTTGGAGGTCCCGGCCATGCCGCGCTCACGGAAGACGCGGGTGGCAGCGGCAATGATCCGTTCCCGCGTCTCCTGCTTGAGGTCCGCCCGTTTGCCGAGCCGATATCGACGAGGCATCGTCCTCCACAAATCTATTGACTGGCCATAGCAGCCAAATTATAGTGGCACGCCATGAGTACGCTCGACGCCATCCTGCTCTTTGTCGGCGGAATCGGCGGGTTCGCGCTCGCCGCCCCGAGCGCGACCGTCTCATCGGCCATCTGGACCGGGTCTCCGGATGTGGCCCTGCCCCTCATCGCCCGCCACTCCACGATCTGGCGCCTGGCGAACATCGGCTTCGTGGTCGCCACCGTTCTCAGCGCTGCGGGCCTCTTCGTGCTCTCGTCGTCCCTGGGCGCGAACGGCGAGGGGCTCGCCAGGGCGGCTGCGGTGGCCTACGCAATGGCCGGCACCGCCTGGCTCGTCACCCTGAGCATCCGGCTGGGGATCACGCCGGGCGTGGCAGCCAGGTACGTGGCGGACGCCACCCTGGATCCGGCCTTTGCGCCGCTCGCCGGCCTGGGCGGTGTCCTGTTCGCCGCCTTCATCCTGGTCGGCACCAGCTCCCTCGTCGCGTTGGGCGCCGCGGTCGTCCTGGGTGGCGTGCTGCCGGCGTGGACCGGATGGGTGATTCTGGCCCTTAGCCTGGCGATCCTGGGGGGCTATCTGATCGCGGGCGACACCCTCCCCGCCTTCGTCTACCTGCCAACGATCCTCCTGGGCATCGTCCTGCTCCTCACGGCCGGCTGAACGACGCGCTCCGCGCCCAGCGCGCACATCGAACCGAACCAATCGCCACCTCCGGGAGTCATTCTTTCCATCGGAGCCAACGAGACGAGGCCATATGTGGGCGAATGGGGCGGAAGGGTTTGGCGGCGCGGCATCGCGGCCGCGGTATGCGTGATGCTCCTGGCCGCCTGCCAGGGGACCGGCACCGCGACATCTTCGCCTCCCGGCTCGGCGGCGCCGGGCTGGCGGCTGGTCACCGTCGGCGACTCGATTCCCTTCGCGCAGACGGACTGCGGAGGATGCCCCAGCTTCACGACCCTGTTCGCCGCCGCGGTCCAGCGCGATTCCGCGAAGACGGTCGATGCACAGAACCTGTCCAGCCACGACAACCTCACCGGGGCGAGGCTGCTCGATCGCATCCGGAACGATGGCGCCGTCCGGGCCGCGGTGCGCGCGGCGGACATCGTGGTCGTCACCATCGGCCACAACGACACTCCATGGAACGCCGTCGACGACGCGTGCGATGGCAACAACCCCGATGGCGTCTTCAACTGGTCGCTGTACTCGGGGGCCTGCGTCACGGAGCTGGCGACGCGCCATGGCACCGAGCTGGACGGCATCCTCACCGAGATCGAGAACCTGCGGCGCGGCATGCCGACGGCGGTCCGGGTGACAACCGACTACAACGACGTCATCGGCTGGGACCAGGCGCCGGCGGAGGCGGTGGCACCATCGATCGAAGTGCTCGAGGCCTTCCACGCCGAGACGTGCCGCGTGGCCGAGCTGCACCACGCCATCTGCGTCGACGTGTATCGATCGTTCAACGGCCCGGACGGCCGGACTGCTGCAGGATCGCTCCTCGCCTCGGACTACACCCATCCTTCGGCCACAGGCCAGGAGCGCATCGCCCAGCTCCTGGAGGCGGCCGGTCTCGCCCCGCTCGCCTGAGGCAAGCCGCGCATTCCGACTTCCGTACCCGCGTCATGCTTCACGAGCCCGCAGCACGAGCGTCAGCGATGACAGAAACAGCGAGCACCGCGACCCAGAGCGCCGACGCCTCGCTGGTCGCCGCCGCTCGTGGCGGGGACCACGTGGCCTTCGCTCGCATCGTGGAGCAGCGCCTGCCGGCGACGTTGCGCACCGCCCTCGCGATCCTGGGCAACGAGGCTGACGCCCGCGACGCCACCCAGGAGATCTTCGTCCGCGCCTGGCGGAACCTGCCCGGGCTCCGTGATCCCGGCAGCTTCGAAGCGTGGCTGGGCCGCATCACGGTCAACGCCTGCCGGTCTGCGATCCGGGGGCGCGGCCGTCGCGCCAGCCGCGAGATCTCGATCGACGAGCTCGGCTTCCGGGATCCGACCAGGGCCGACGCCGCCGATGCCGGCCTGCTGGCGACCGATCCCATCAACCGCGCCATGGATCGGCTGACGGTCCTCCACCGCACCCTGCTGGCCCTGCATTACTACGAGGGACGCTCGCTCGCGCAGATCGGGGCCATGGTGGGGCTGCCGGAGCGCACCGTGAAGTCGCGGCTCTTCAATGCGCGGCGAGCGCTGGAGCGCGAGCTGGAGGCGGAATCATGACCCGGCAACCAGCCCTCCTGACCGATGCCGCCATTCGGGCCGCCTTCGCCGAGCGCGCAGCGCGCGCCGATTCGGGCGACCTGGTCGCGGCGATTCTCGCGGAGACAGCCACCATGCCGCAGCGGCGGCCATGGGCGATCCGTCTGGGCCAGGGAATCGGCATCCGGTACCCCGGGCGGGTGGCCACGGTCCTCCTGCTCCTGGCCCTGCTGGCCATGGGAGCCATCATCGCGCTGTCCGTCATCCGCGGCGACGCGCGTTCGTCGGGCTTGCTGGCCTACGTCCGCGACGGAACCATCTTCTTGGCGGAGCCGGACGGCACGCACGAGCTGGTAGCGGTGGCGGGCCGGGGAGCCGAGCTCGGCCATCCGGCCTGGTCGCCCGACGGCCGGCTCCTTGCTTTCCAGGCCCCATCGGGCGTCTTCGTCCTGGACCCCGGGACCCTCGCCAGCCGACTCGTGACGCGCGGTGACCTCGTCGGCTGGTCGCCCGACGGGACCTCGATCGCCGCCGCCAATGCCGGCGAGGTCACGATCGTGGACGTCGCGACCGGGATTCCGACCCTGCACCTGCCCACGCGCGACACGGTGGAAGGCCTGGCGTGGTCTCCGGACGGCCGGTGGCTGGCCGGGTGGACGTCCACCGTGCTGCTGCGAATCGACGCGACGACCGGTGAAACGCAACCCGTGGCGAGCAACGGAGGCGCCCAGCGCGGCGCCGCCGGTGCGCCCGCCTGGAGCCCGGACTCGCGCCGTCTCGCGTACCTCACCCCCAACGACACCGACTGCAGCGGCATCTCCGGTACGGTGGTGACGGTGGCCGGGGCGGACGGCAGCGGTGCTCGCGACATCTCGGGTACCGGACGGCAGGCGTTCGACCCGGCCTGGTCACCGGATGGCGCCTGGATCGCCTTCGCGCAGACCACCTGCCAGAACAGCGCGTTCGGGGGCAACACGACGGCCCAGGCGGCGGAGCGCGATCTCGTCGTCGTCCATCCAGACGGCAGTGACCCCCACGTCGTCACGTCGAAGGTCCAGTCGTTCGCGTGGGCTGCCGACTCGCGATCCCTGCTCGTTGCGGTACCAACCGCAAGGGCCGGCGCAGGCGAGCTGTGGCGCGTCCCCGCCGACGGCGGGATGGCGACCTCCCTCGGCCTGAACGTGGGCACCGACGCAATCGCCGTTCGCGCGCTGCCGCCCGGTCAGGACAGCGCGCCTCTGCAACCCAACCCCGCGGCATCGGCCACCCCGGAGCCGGGCGGCATGACCGCCGCTGCCCCGCGCAAGGCCGTCCTGGCCGACCCATCCGGGACCTTGACCGGCGTTGCCGGGCAATGGACCGTGAGCGACTCGACGGGCAACGACTGCACCCACATGGCGGTCCTCACGTTCGCCGGATCGTTGGAGGACAGAGGGCCGGTCTGCGCGACCTCCACCGTCACCCACGCGGACGGCACCGTGGAGATCATTGGGCAAGAGGCGGATTGGGCCCCGGACGGGTCGGCCTACGCGGTGACCAACGGTGACCGGGTGGAGATCCACCGCCCCGATGGCCGCGCAGTCGCCACGAGCATCCCGCTGGGAGGAAACCCGGCACAGCTCTCCTGGGCACCGGACGGTACCCTCCTGGCGGTCGATGCCTGTCCCGCCGACAGCGGTCGCGGATGCACGGGCTCAGGATGGACGTTGCTCCGCGGAGACGCGACCGTGGTTGCGCAGATTTCCGGTGCGCCGACCTGGGCCGCGAGCGGGCACGAGATTCTCCAGGTGTCCGGGCTGCAGGACTACCGGGCCACGGGACCGCTCACGTTCGCGCAGCTTGCAATTCCCAACGCCGTCGTCTCGCCCGATAGCGAGCGGATCGCCTACGAGTCGGGCGGGAACGCGTGGGTGGCGGCCGCTGATGGATCGGATCCCGAGCAGCTGACCGACTTCGCCTTCGGGGGCGTTTTGGGCGTCACGTGGTCTCCGGACGGGCGGTGGGTGGCCTTCGACCAGGGTTCACGAATCTGGGTCATGGATCCCAACGGGCGGGGGCGGCACTACTTCGACACGGGCGCGACCGCCGTGTTCGGCGTGACGTGGTCGCCGGATAGCGCGTGGGTGCAGGCGGAGCTGTACACCCTCGACCAGCGTTCCGTCATTGTGCTGCTTCCCGGTCTCGGGCACAAAGGTGGTCCTGCTTGACGATGCGATCGAGGCGCACTGGTCGCCGTATGGCCGGTACCTCCTGATCGGGCGCTGGGCAAACGGGGCCGTTGCTGGATGGGATGTCGCCAACGGCGACGGGTCCGGGCGGACGCCCATTGCGGGATCTGCCACGTTCACCGCACCGGAGGGGTGGATCCCGAAGTAAGGCTCCCGCATGCGGTTCTGGCGAGCGGGAGCACCGGCGAAGTGGTGCCAACCCGCAACGGGAGTCGGCTGTCTGACGGCACGCGTGAGCATGCGGCCCCATGATGCGGGGACCCACGGGGAGGCGGAACGTGCTGCCCGTTCCTTTGGCGCGTCGTCTCCATGATCGGTCGCCCGACGCGCGCCGCGGCCAATGGCGAGACCGACCTCGGCGGGCTTTGAGGAACCCGATCTTGCGTAGGCTTTCCTTTCTCGTGACGGTCGTGGCACTCGTGGCAATGGCGCTGCCCGCCTCGGCTCTCGCAGCACGGCAGGGCGCGGGCACCTGCTCGAACGGTTGGATGCAGGCAGGCACCTACCGCGGCTTCACCGTGACCGGCACCTGCATGATTGCGAAGGACGCGGTCGTGCAGATCGACGGCAACCTCGTCATCGAGCCGGGCGCCAGCCTTGACGACCATGGCGCCGAGGCGTGGATGAATGGTGAGATCCACGTCACCGGCAACATCTACGTCGGCAAGGGTGCGGTCCTTGGCCTGGGCTGGAACGGCGGAGGCCCGTTGGGCGGCGAGGGCGCCCTGGGACCGGATACGGTGGGCGGGAACATCATCGCCGACCAGCCGTGGCGCTCCAGATCGGCCAGGTCACCATCAACGGCAACCTGATCTCCCACGGCGGCGGCGTGCTGAGCCCGTCGCTCGCAGACTTCCGCAACTTCCCGATCGAGGACAACGTGATCCACGGGAACCTGGTCGTCCAGGGATGGACCGGCGGCTGGTTCGGCGTGATCCGCAACACCATCGACGGGAACGCGATCATCGCCAACAACGTGAGCCTCTCCCATGCGCCCGATGAGGCGACCGGAGATCCGGGCGGGCCCGGGATGGATCCCGACTCGAATGAGGTGATGGGCAGTGACGCCACCTTCTTCGGCTTGGGAATCTTCCCGCAGACGATTGGTGGCAACCTGATCTGTCACGGCAACCTGCCCGTGGCGCAGATCAACCCCGCGGACGGCGGCATGTCCAACGTCGTCGGGGGCAAGAAGATCGGCGAGTGCGCCAGCCTCTAGGCTGAACCACTCCCGGCTCGACACAGGAGGGTCCGCTTCAGCGGGCCCTCCTGCTATGTCCGGGCTGCCTCCTGGATGTCCGCGGTACCGATGGGCTAGCACGACCAGCGAGGCGTCCGCCAGGGCCGGCGACATCGCCGGCGCCTATCCAGATACCTGGGCCGACGCGGCGATCCCGCCCCGGCTGGCCGGCGAGGGGTTCCGCTGGTTGATGATCGGCGCCAGCCTGCTGCTGGCCCTCAGCGTGACCGGCATCGCGGTCGCGCTCGGCGAGGCCGAGTCACGACCCGAGCAGCGCACCCTGCTCGGCGCTTGGCGCTCAGCCGGGGCTGCGGCGCTGGGTGGCCGCCGCCCGGGCCGGTTCCATTGCCCTGCTGGCCCGCGTGCTGGCGTCCCGGCCGGCCTTCTCCCCGTCTGGGGCTTGTTCGCCAGCCGCAACGCACCGCTCGCCGTGCCTGTGCCCGAGGTGCTGGCGGCGGTGGTCGCGTTGCCGGTGCTCGCGGTCCTTGGGACGTTGCTCCTCAGCCTGCCGATCCCCAGCTGGTCCGCCTTCCGCGACCTGGCACGATGAGCCGCGGGGAGTAGCGAGGCGAGGATCTCGACCACGCCGGGGCTAGGGTGACGAGCCATGCCTCGAGTGGCGGGCGGCCGACGAGCGTTAGCGCTTCTCTTCGAGGCGCGAGCCCTGGCGGCGTCGAGCGCATGCCGGACGAGGTCTCCCTGACGATGCTGAGACCTCGGGCCAACATGGAGCCGGCCCGAGGTCCTGGGTGGCAGTTAGGGCATCCGGCGACGGCGCAGCCGTCGATCGATGAACACGACGAGCGCTGTCGTCAAGGCCGACATGAAAAGAGTCACGACCAGGACGTAGGCGAACACTTCCAGGTGGTTCGCCGACTGGGCCGCGATCGCGGTTGAGACCACCAGCGACACAGCCAAGCCTGCCACAACCGCCCGTCGAACGTTCAGTCCGCCCATGGCCACTCCTCCGGCTTCACATCTCGTTTCACATGGGTGGCGAGGGGTCCAACGCCCCGAACGAGAGCCGTCTGCGCAGGCACGCATGCTACTGCACAGGTCAACTATTACTTGTGTTCTGGGCAAGGTGGTCCTAGGCTTGGACTGCGGTGCGAGTGGGCAACGAACCGGGGCTGACATGCGAGCTTCTGAAAGGAGCGCGTCATGCGTCTGCTTCGTGCCCGGTCCGTTGCCGTTTCCCTGCTGCTGTCCCTCGTGGGAATCCTCACCACCGTCGCCATGGCGCTGGCGGACAACAGCCCCACCCCGTGGCCCTGATCGACTGACCTAGCGTCGGAACCAACCCTCTGGCGTCCGCCCCGGTTCGCCCGCTCGACCCCTCACCGGCGGCCGACGGAACGCAAACGCAACCGAACCTCAGCCGCAGGACCGATGGCGACCCCTTCCCCGACGGCGTGTCGCAGCGTCGCACCCAACCGATGCCTGGGCAGTGGTTCGAGCCCGGTCCGGGACCCGATTGGTTGCAGGGCCGCGCCACTGCGTCGCTGCGAGCGGCATCCGCGCCCCATCACCGACATTCGGTTACGCGAAGCGGTCAGCGGCGGATGGCGAGCGCCTCTGCGTAGAGGTCGGTGGCCGCCTCCAGGTCCCCGCGATCCCGATGCAGCTGGGCCAGCTGCCCCAGCGCCTCCTGGAGCCGCGCCCGCCGCCCGAGCGCGCGCAGGAGCTCGACCGCCGACTGCAGGCTGGCCAGCGCGGCATCCGGGTCGCCTCGCACCAGCGCGATCCGCGCCGCGGTCCCGTGGGCGGACGCCAGCGCCGCGTCGTTGCCGGTCTCCAGCGCCAGCCCAATCGTTCGCTCAATCAGCTCCGCCGCCCCATCGACGTCCTCGCGCGCCAGCGCGAGCTGCGCCTGGGACTCGACGATGTGGGAGAGCAGCCGGCGGTCCTCGAGGCGGGTCGCGATGGCGGCGGCATCGGCCAGGAGGTCATGGGCCTTGGAAGGGTTGCCGACCGCCAGGTAGGTGAGCGCCAGGTTGTTCGACAGCGAGGCTCCCTCGCGCTCCGCATCCGCCGCCCGGTACAGGGCCAGGCTCTGGATGCCGGCCATCACCGACGCCTCCAGGTCCCCGGCCTCCCGGTACGAGAGCGCCAGCCCGGCCAGCAGCGACGCCCGGCGTCGCAGGTCCAGGTCCTCGCCCAGGCCCCGGGCCTCCTCCATGTAGGCGATGGCCCGGGCGTACTCACCGTCGCGCTGCTCCGCGCTGGCGGTGGCCATCAGCACGCGGAACCGGAAGTCCGGTACCGGCGCAATCCCGTCCCGGGCCTGCTCCAGGAGCCGGGCCAGGATGGCCTTGGCCTCGCCGATGTTGTCCTGCTGGAACTGCGCGTACGCCAGCCAGTACTCGGCATCGGCCACATCCGAGGGTCGATGCTGCGCCCGGAACAGCTTCGCCGCCTCCGTCGCAGGACCGATGGCCTCGCCACCCCGATCCAGACGGCACAGCGCCTCCGCGCTGGCCCGCAGCAGCTCCGCCCGACGCCGCCTGCCGGTGGCCCTATCCAGGAGCGTGGTGTACCCGTCGAGGGCCTTCTGCGCGTCGCCCGATGCCAGCGCCAGGTCCGCGGCGATCCGCGCGGGCTGCGTCTCGTCCGCACCCACGAACTCGCGCGCCGGGATCCCCAGCCGCTCCGCGATGAAGGCGAGCGCGGCCATGGACGGCTTGGCGTGCCCCAGCTCGAGTGCGCTGATGTACGCCGCGGTGAATCGGCCCTCCGCGAGCTGCTTCTGGGTCAGGCCGGCTCGCACCCGGGCCTGCTTGATGCGCGCGCCGATGCTCTCCGCCAACGGCCGGTTGTCCACGACGATCACCGATCGCGTCCTGCGCCGTGTTTCCTTCACAAGCCGGACTATACCTGCCTGCCCTCTGTCCCGATCCCCCTCCCCGGCTGCCCGCGCTTCTCCCCGTTGCCCCTCGAGCAGCCCTGACCCTCCCATGGGGCGCGCCGTGCGCATAGTAATACTTGCCTGAGGACAGGATAGCGATCGTGCCGCGCGGACGACCGCCTGACGAGGAGGGCGATATCGGTGCCGTCCAGCCCTGGTGACGCAAGCCACCTGCCGCTGCGGCTATCCCGCCCGTTGCAGGATCTTGAATCCGCGGGCTCGCATGACGCGCTCTACGTCGCCCTCGTACGGCAGGCCGTCGACCACAACGCCCTTGCGCGCCGGCGAGAGCAGCTCGATGCCGAGGACCGACCCATCGGCTGCATAGTTCACTGCCCGCGCGTCGTCCAGCCGTTCCTGGTGATGGAACGGGGCCTCGGACACCTGGAGGTAGGCGGCGTCCACCGACTCGTCGTACTCGAGGAGCAGGTGGGTCATCGGCCGGAGACCTTTCGCCATGTCGTCACCACTCGGCCGTCGATTGTATCAACGACGATCTCGATCACCCGCTCACCGGAATAGCGCGTCCGGACCTCGCGCTCCTCGTGCAGATGACCATGCGCACCGACCGCGCCTGAGTCCAAACGCCCGGCGCATTGGTGGAGATCGTGGCCCTGCTGACCGTCTTCCGCGTCCTCTAGCCCGACCCCAGCACAGGCCCGAGCCCCATCGTGTCCCAGGCCGCGGGCAGCACCGGCAGGTTCCATTCAGGGTCGGGCGTCCAGGTCTCCCATCCGGCATTGAAGGGCGCCTCGTTGCGCTCGAGGCGGCCGATCACCCGTTCACCCTCGCGTCGCAGCTCCGCGGCCCATTGCCGCGTGACCCGTCCGAGGCGCACGGCCTCACGGACCTCGTCCTCGTCCTTCCAGTGCCACGAGCGGTCGGGTTCGATGACGATGTCGAGCATGTTGTCCAGCGTGTCGAAGCCGATTGGGCTGCGTCGGAACGGCTCCTGCAGGTTCACGTACCAGCCGGCGAACCGCCAGTCCGGAGCCAGCCACCACAGGTGGATCGCGTGCGCGGCTCCTGGCTGGAGGAGGTGCAGGAGGCGGCCGCCCGTCAGCTCTGATTCGCGCAGCGTCCACGGCCCATGGCGCAGGCGCATCCACCTGCCGCTCACCGGGTCTGCGGGCCGTTGCCAGCGCATACCCTGAGGCAGGTACAGCGCCACCCCCTCCTCGTTATCGGCGACAACGGTCAGCGGACGGGCGGTCCAGACCCGGCCCTGCGACACCTCTCGGAGAACCGCGGTCTCGCCACGCTGCCAGCGACGTGGGTGTGCCGCGGCCATCAGGACCCGCTGCTCGCCGGACTAGCCGGGCCGCCAGCCATCGGGATCGACGCCACCGGGAATGGGCGCCTCGGGATCGTACGGCTCACGGGTGAACACGAAGGAGCCGATGTCGAGGTGGGTCACCCGCCCGGCCGCGTCGCGGACCGGCCGCAGGGTCTCGCCGGCAAAGTAGCCGTCCAGCCCAATCCACGTCCCGTCGCCGGAGGGTCGGAAGCGCGCGTCGCGGCTGCCCTTTCCGGCCAGCGAGGCCAGGGCGAAGAAGCCGTTGGCCTCCAGCTTGAGGGCGTAGCCGGTGGGTCCCCAGAACCACGGGCCCACGAGCTCGAGCAACGCGGCATCAAGCTCGCGCATCGGCCGCCAGGGCTGCGGGATACGCGGCTCCCGATCGGCCACGATGCCCACCAGGTCGGCGGTCAGTGAGCCGATGGCGAGCCCACTGGTGCTGTTGGCCAGGGCCACCGCCCCCACGTCGTCCTCGACGCTCACCCACAGGGTGCACACGAAGCCGGGCATGGAGCCGGTGTGCCCCGCCAGCACCAGCTGCGGCGTGCGGAGCAGCTGCATGCCCAGGCCATACCCGGACTCCCAGCCTGCCCCCTCGGGCGCGGAGCGCGGCTCGCGCATCTCGGCCACCGTGTCGGCGGAAAGGACGCCATCGGCGCCATTGGCAAGCAGGTCGGCGAACCTGGACAGGTCCTCCACCGTGGACCACAGCTGGCCGGCGGGCGCCATGAGGCCAACGTCCTGGACAGCCTCCGGCAGCACCACGTCCGCCCAGGGGTGGACGGCCGTCCCGCGAGCGTAGGGCTCCCGGGGCAGGTACGACGTCCGGGTCATCTCCAGCGGGTCCAGGACCTCGCGCTGCAGCACCTCCGGCCAGGGATGGCCGCGGAGCTGCTCGACCAGGCCGCCCAGCAGCCCAAAGCCGGGGTTCGAGTAGTGGAACCGGTGCCCCGCCGGATGCTTGCGCGCGTCGGGACCCACGATGTCCGCCAGGTCGGCGCGGAGCGTGCCCGGCGTACGCTCCCACCACGGACCGGGCGTCTCGCTGGCGAGACCCGCGGTATGACTGAGGAGCTGCTTGATGGTCACGCCCCGGACGGGCGACTCGGGGAGGTGGGCTTCGAGGGAATCCTCCAGCCCCAGCCGGCCCTCGTCGCGGAGCCGCATGACCAGGACGGCAACGAACGTCTTGCTCAGCGAGCCAATGCGGAACTGGGTGTCGGTGGTGGTCTCGATGGCCCGCGACCACACACGCTGGCCGTCACGAACCACGGCCGCCGCGACCGATGGCGCGCGACCGTCACGCTGTCCGGTGGCCAGGCGGTGCAGGAGGGCGCGCTCGGTCGCGGGGAGGAGCATGCGCCGATTCTAGTCAGGGGCTGACCACATCCGCGTTATGCGCTCGAATCGACCCACGACTCGTCAGACGCTGATGACCGTAGCGTTAGGCGAGTCCGGACGAAATCTGGCGCCCCGATCCGGGCTCTCGCGAGCGTGGGCGAGGTACAGGTGACACCGTCGCAGCCTGCCCGAGCCGCCTTGCGCTGATGAGGCGCGCACGTGACGAGTCGCGCGCGAGGGTGCAGGCACCGCTCGTGATCAACGTGCCTGGCATGCGGTGGCGCCACGGTGTTCGTCCGGTCACGCCGTCCGGACCTGGGCTGACGGCCCGTCAGCGCGGGTCGTTGACCGTCGGCCTCCCGTTGCGCCATACCAGCAGGGCCACCAGCAGCGCGGCAACGAGCGCGGTCACCAAGCCCGCAATCAGCCCTGGCTGCAGCGACGGGTTGTAGGTTCCCGTCCCGGTGTAGGTGATCCCGATGAGGCTCGAGCAGACGGTCGTCGAGGCGCCGCCGACCTCGCCGAGAGCCTCGCAGGTCAGCGGCGCCACCGCGAGGTAGCCCAGGATGAACGCGAGCACCCCGGCCATCGACGGCCAGTAGATGAGCGGCCGCTGCCTGAAGGGTCCCAGCACGAGCATCGCGACCGCGACGAGCAGGACGAACAGCCCGATGCTGAAGCCGGTGAGGTACCCCAGCACCAGCAGGACGAGGACCGCCAGCCAGTAGGTCACCGGTGCAACCTGCTACTCATCGTGAGCACATTACTGACGGCGCTCGCCCAGGTCAACCCCAGGCGGACCTGCTGCGGGGCATCTGGCCGGCGTCGGCCAAGCGGGCCGAGGGGACGCGAATGCAACCGAATCTCGGCGGAGCCCCGAACTAAGGTCCCGGCGCGGACGCGGCGTCGCGCACGATGGAGAGGATCTCGTCCCCGTAGCGCTCGGCTTTCACCGGACCCATGCCCGGCATGCCGAGGAGCTCCGCCTGGGTGGAGGGCCGGGCCGCGGCAATGGCCCGCAGGTGCGCATCGTGTGCCACCACGTAGGCAGGAACCCCGTCCCGGCGCGCGCGCGTCCGTCTCCACTCCATCAGGCGCTCGACGAGGACCTGGTCGGGGTCGACCGCGTCGCCGGCGCCGGGCTTCCGGGATCGGTCCCGCGTCACGGCACCGCGGGCGGGACTCCGCGCAACCTTCGACGGCCGGGGCGGCAGCAACGGCTCCACGAATCGGCTGACCGTCCGGCGCTCCGCCGTTCCCTTGGGCGAGTCGCGGAGCCTGGCCCAGCTCAGGACCAGGGTCGCCTGTGCGCGGGTGACGGCCACGTACAGCAGGCGACGCTCCTCCTCCATGGCTTCGGGAGAGCGGAACGCGAAGTGGATGGGCAGCGCTCCATCCTCGAGCATTGGGATGAAGACGGCCGACCATTCGGCGCCCTTGGCACCGTGGATCGTGGAGAGGGTGACGCCGTCCGCCGCCTCATCGGTTTCGACGGCTGCCTGGCGTTCGAACTCGGCGAGGAGATCGTCAACCGCCGCCCCCGGACGAGCCACCACCACCGCGCGCGCGACCCCCAACAGGGTCTCGAACAGCTGGCGCCGCAGCGCCGCCTCCGGGTCATCGGTTCCCGGCGCCTCCGGATCGAACCCCAGGGGTCTCCATCGCCGGAGCGCGAACGAGACCAGGTCCTCGCCGTCCTCCTGGGCCGCACCCCTGAGCGCCCTGATCGCGGCCCGCACCTCTGGCGTTCGGTAGAACGGCGTTCCCTGGAAATGGAAGGGCACCGCAGCCGCCCGCAGGGCAGCCGCCAGCGGCTCCAGCTGGACGTTCGTCCTGGTCAGCACGGCGATCTCACCCGGTCGCGATCCGTTCGCCAGCAGCCGCTGGACCTGGCCGACCAGCGAGGCGAGCTCGGTGGCGCCATCGGCGAATCCTTCGATGCCCGGCGCCGGCCCTTCCGGTTTCGTGGCGCGGAGGGTGGGGCCGGCCGAGCCCGCCACGAGCCGGTTGGCGAGGTCCAGGATCTGCGGGGTGCTCCGGTAGTTCTGCACCAGGCTGACGACCTTCGCCTCCGGAAACCGCTTGGCGAACTCGAGCAGGTACCGGGGTGTGGCACCGGTGAAGCTGTAGATGGTCTGGTTGGGATCCCCGACCACGGCCAGGTCCCGGCGGTCCCCGAGCCAGGCATCGAGCAGGGACTGCTGCAGCGGGTTCGTGTCCTGGTACTCGTCGACGCTGAACCACGCGTATCGCCGCCGAACGAGCTGCGCTGCCTCCGCATCCTGGCCGTACAGCCGAGCCGCCTCCTCGAGCAGGTCCTCGAAGTCCAGGACGCCGGCTCGCTGCTTCGCCCGTTCGTAGTCCGCGTACAGGCGGCCCATCAGGTCGATGGGGATGGGCGGCGTCCGATCCGTGGCGGCCGCGACGTCCGGGTACTCGGCAGGCGCGACGCGCCGGTTCTTCGCCCATTCGATCTCGTCGGCCAGGTCCCGCGCGGGTGTGTAGCGGTACCCGCCAGGAAGTCGGCGCGCCAGCGGGCTGATGACCGGCAGCTTCGAGGTGATCAGCGTCGGGAGCGGCGTTCCGTGAGTGACCGGCCAGAAATGCTCCAGCTGGCGCCGGGCAGCCGCATGCAGGGTGGAGGCGGACGCACGGCGCAACCCGAGACGGCGCAGGCGCCCGGACATCTCGTCGGCCGCCTTGTTGGTGAACGAAACGACCAGGACCTGCCGCTCGTCGACGGCGCCGATGGCGACGGCATACGCCACCCGGTGGCTGATCACCCGGGTCTTTCCCGTTCCGGCCCCCGCCAGGATCATCACCGGTCCGCTGACGGCGGTGGCGGCCTGGCGCTGCTCCTCGTTGAGGTCGGCGAGGATGGCGTCAGGATCAAGCGCCCCGGACGTCACCCCTGGAGAATCGGCTGATAGACGGCCAGCAGCTTGCGCATGACAGTGCTCCATGGGGATCGGGTGGCCCGAGTGTAGGAGGTCAGCAGTCGAAGACGAACCAGCACAGGGCATTGCGCAGCCGCTGGTCGTCGAGCACGAGATCCCGGATCTCGTCGGGCAGCTGGTCGCGCTGCCACCTGCACTCTCGGCGACCGGCCTCCTCGTCGTCAGCGGCCACGCGAGCGGCCCTGATCGCGTAGGCCGCTGCCCCCAGCTCGTGCGCCGCCACGTGGCCCACCGCGGCGGCCTGGCCGGCGGCGTACGCGGCATGCCGGGCTGCCCCACGCAGGTCCCTGGCCGCGGCGTTGGCATGGCCGGCCGCAGTGCGGGCCTCAGCCCACCTGATCTCACCCCGCGCCCACGCGCGCCCCAGCTCGATGGCCCGGCGTGGACGGTCGTCCATCGGCCGTGCCTGCTCGAAGAGGTGGAGCACATGCTGCGCGCAGTCGGCGGCCCACACCGCGAGGAGGTGATGATCCGCTTCCTCGAGGCTGCCGCCGCGACGCACGGTGATGAACCGGGGATCGCGGACCTTGGGCAGAATCATTCGCGCCCCCTCATCGGTCACTCGTCAGCGGCACTCCATCCTCCAGGTAGGCGGTGCCATCGGTCTCGAGGCAGTCGAAGGCCGTGTGCAGGCGGGCGCCCAGGGATGGCGTGAGGAGCGCGTCCACTTCGTCGGGCTTGACGAGAGCCCACTCGCTGAGCTCCGCCTCCGGCAGCACGAACCGGTCGGTCGTCGCAGGGTCGAGGATGCCGCCGTCGAACAGGAACATGAGCCCTTCGGTCCTCGGTGACCGCGGTGACAGCCAATCCACGACCAGGAGCCGGCCTACGGGGAGCTCGATGCCCAGCTCCTCGCGAATCTCGCGCCGCGCCGCAGCCGCCGGCGACTCGTCCACATCCACCACGCCACCCGGGACGTGCCAGGTCGCCTTGTACGTCGGATGGACCAGGAGCACGCGACCCTCGTCGTCCCGGCACACGACGCCGGCTGCCATGCGCTTTCGAGGCAGCGAGGCGTAGAAGCGCGATGTTGCTGCCGCGGGCTCCTTCACATGGCCAGTCTGTCTGGGAAGCAACCGGCTGTGCAACTTATCTCGCTGCAGGACGCGTCTGCCGCGGTGCGCCAATCTCCTCGGCGAGGATCCCAATGAGGGCCGGTGCCTAACCCGGCGTTGGAGCACGGCGTCTCCTGACGCGACGAGCTACGTCGGCCCGGCCCGCATCAGCGCAACGATGTGGGCGACGGCGGCGACCCTCGGGTTGACGGCTCCTCAGGGCCCGTCCACCTCGATCTCGCGCCAGGAGACCCACGACGGGCTGGCGGTGGTCGTGATGCGGAGCGTGCGGATGGCGGGCCATCCGGTTGGATCCACCTCCAGCACCTCGTAGTCAGTCATCGAGCGGCTGATCGTCGTCAGCGGGAACAGCGCCCCGCCAACGGACGCCCGACCCTCGAGGCGGTGCTCAACGGGGCCGGCGGGGTACTGCGACACGTAGAGCCGGACGTGGCTCACCGACACCAGTTCGCCCAGGTCAATCTCGATCCAGGCGACGGGTCCGGCGCCCGCGTTCCAGATCGTGTCGGGGTCGCCGTCGACCGCGTTCGCGGCAGGCGAGTCCGGCAGCTCGCTTGATCGTGGTGGCCGGGTTCCCAGGCGACTTCCCACCCAGCCCGCCCAGGCCCGGGATCGCGGTCTCGAAGTACCGGTTCGTAGCCGCTGAACGTGTCTGCCGGCCGCCGGCATCACGAGTCCGGGTGGTCATTCCAGGATTGGAAGATGACGTGGTCCGGAGTCCCGCCGTCGCGAACCTCGTGGTCCAGCACACGCTGGCCGGCCAGGCGAATCCACTGCTCGTCGGCTGGTGCTGCGCCGCCGGTGTAGATGATCCCGACCGGGATGCCCTTCGCGCCGCCGGCGCCCTCGACCGCCAGCGCCAGGTCGGACCAGGTCGTTTGCGACCAGTCGAGGTCCAGGTGCAGGAACGCCATCGGTTCACCCACGGCGGACGCATACGCGTCCATCCACTCGGTCAGCCCACTGACCGATACCGGCTGCGGGGTCGGCTCGATGTCGCCGACGATCACCCATGGAAACTCGGCGCGCACGGCGGCGACGAAGTCGGCCACGCCGCGTGCCACCTCCTCGACCGACAGGTTGCAGGCGTTCGGTCCGGAATAGACGTGGCCGAAGTACCACGGCTCGTCCAGGGCGATCACCTGCAGCGTTCCGCCGGCCGCGCGGATCCGCTGCGCAAGACGTCGCCCCCCGTCCGAGCCGGCGAAGCCCTCCACGTCCTGGCCGCACGTGAGCGGCGCGTCGAGCGGTCCTGCCTCCACGGCCAGCACCATGCCGCGCTCCGCGATCCCATCAACCGCCGCCTTCAGCTGCGCGGGCGTGGCGAAGTCGACCCATTCTCCATACAGCTTGAATACGGAGATCCGTTCGGCTGCCCTCGACCAATCAGCCCCGGGATCCCACAGGCTCGCAAAGTCCTCGGAGCCGATGTATGGACGCCCCGCGCCGGTCGGCAGCGGGGGCAGCGGCGCAAACCAGACCAGCGGCCGCGCTGAGAGGTCGGCCGGCGTCGGGACGGCACTCGGCGTTGGCGACGGCGCCGCGACCGATGCCCGGGCTGACGCGGACGGCAAGATCGTCGCCGATTCGTCCGGTGGCGCTGACGAACAGGCAGAGACAGCCATCGCCATCGCAATGGCGCCTGCCAGCCGCCAAGAGCCCCTATTGAGCACGGTCCAGCCTTTCCGGCGCGCCGCCGAGCCGGTAGAGCTCCCAGGAGCCCGGCACGCCCTTGAGCTCGCGTGCGCCGAGCGCGACGTAGTCGCGCCCATCCCCGGCGCACGCCTCGCGCAATGCGGCGCTCACCACGATCTCGCCGCGCGCCTGGGCCATGACGCGTGCCGCGGCGTCGACCTCCTGCCCGCTCACCTGCTCGCCGCGCAGCTCGCACTCGCCGTAGTGCACGCCCGTGCGCGTTTCCAGGGTCAGTCCGTGGGCGGCGGCGCGCATCGCCTGCGCACAGTCGACGGCGGCCGATGGCGTGCCGAAGGTGGCGAAGAAGGAGTCGCCGGCCGTGTTCACCTCGTGCCCGCCGAAGCGGCTCAGCTCGCCGCGCATGGCGCCACGGTATCGGCCCAGCAGCTGCCGCCACGGCTCGTCGCCCAGCGCCACGATCTTCTCGGTGGACCCGACGATGTCGGTGAACAGCAGGGCCAGCGTCGCGCGGCTGGGGAGCACCCGGTCGACCAGCGGCCGGATGGCGCGGATCAGCGGTCCAACCGCCACCGCCGCGCCGGCACCCACCGCCGCGGACACGAAGTCGGAGCGTTGACCCGCGACGGACTCCACCAGCCGCTGCAGCACCACGTTCGCCGCGCCGAACGCCACGGCGACCACCAGGGTGGCGAGTCCGTAGAGCACGGTGCGGTTGACCAGGACGTCGATCTCGTACAGGCGATAGTGCATCTCCGCTGCCGATCGGCGGGATCACCGCCAGGCCGATGTCGGGGGAACCAGAACGCCAATGGGCCAGGTCCGGCCACAGCCAAGCCCGCAGGCCGCTGTCTGCCGCTACCTCGAAGAAGGCGGAACCACCCAGCGCAACTGGTGCCGTTCATCCCGCTGTGCGCCGCAGTCGGACGGCGAGCGAGACCGGGCCGGTGGCGATCATGGCGATGAGGAAGAACCACACCGGCGAGATCTGCTCCCAGAACGCCGCATCCGGGAAGAGCGCCAGCGGATTGGGGATATCGGCCCCAGTCGGCGCATTCGTGAAGCTCACCGTCAGGGTCGGGGAAGTGAGCGTCAGGAACGTGACGCCCAGGCCGACCACCGCCAGCACCCGGCTCGCGAGCCCCCAGGCTCCGGCGGGGAATCGGCCGCTCGGGAAGATGACCGCCAGGACGAACAGCAGCTCAAAGACGGGAAGGTTGCCGGGTCCCCCGGCGAGCCAGGCGATGATCCACGCATACGCCGGGGCGGTGCCGTCCGCCATCTGCTGTGTCGTGGCGGGGACGGTCATCGATCCCAGGGCGTAGGACCACCCGACGGCGAGGAGCAGCCAGCCGATCGGCTGACGGGGCATGCGGAAGATGAGCACCGCCGCCACCAGGGCGTAGGGCGTGTAGGTGAGGAATCCCAGGATGCCGCTCACCGCGGGCACGAAGCCGACGACCACCAATGCCAGCATCGCGGCGCAGAATCGGTACAGTGGCGCCCAGGCTCCACGCCCAGGGTGTGACCACCGTCTTTGGTCGATCAGCGCGCCTTCGTCCTCCTCGTCTGCCGGGCTGTCGTGCGTCGCTTTGGCCAGCGACGGTCCGGCGATCCAGCAGGGGCACTTCCTTCGAGGGGCGGGCCGCCGGACAAACCTGATCGGTACCTCCAGGGCCGTCGTGGGGGTGGCTCAGCCCTGGGCGGCGGAGACCAGCGAATAGAAGCTGATGACCGCGACCGTGAGCTGGACGCACAGCGCCAGCGCGTAGAGCGCCAGCGAACCTAAGCGATCACATTCGCCCAGAACAGCAGAGTCGCGGTAGGGCCCAGCGCGAACAGCACGGTCGTCGTTCCTGTCATGTTGCCCCCCGCCCGCAGCAGCTGCCGCCCGCGCCACACGACGATCCCCGTTGCGTAGATGGCCATCCCCGCACTGGCCACGACGAAGGCGTTGTGTGCGTCGCCCAGCCAGGCGAAGACGATCGACGGCGCGAGCGACTCGAACATGACGTTGAAGCTGGTGGAGACGATCGCCCGCTGGCGGATCCGCATGGCCGGATGCCACGCGCCGCCGGGCGGCACCAGGCTCGAGGTCATGGCGGCGAAACCGGCGACCACCACGGAGATGGAGGCGATGGCCAGCAGAAGCGGCTCACCCGGCATGGCGCGGAGTCTATCGCGCGCCCCGGTCAGGAACCTGCCTTTCTGAAGGGAGTCATCTCGAAGAACGCCGTGTTCGCGATCTGGTCGTCGGGGCTGGCATTCTCCAGGCCAAGGATCTGGAAGCGCAGCTGTCCGCCGTTGATGGTCACCTGGGCAGTTACGGAGACACGCGGGCCCGCGGTCCCGGGAACGATCTCCGTGTAGTGCATCACGCCGTGGCTGTCGAGCGAGATCGCGCCCGCGCTGAGCGGCTCCGGCGGGCCGCCGTCGTACTCGCCGCTGATCGAGACCCGGTCCCCGGTAGTCTCCGAGGTGAAGAACTCGAGCGTGTAGCGCACCTGGTCCTGGATGGGCTCGTGCTCGAGGAAGGTGGAGATGGCCGAGGAGTCGAATCCAGCGGCGGTCGCCCCTTCGATCCACTGCGTGCGGGTGATGACGTCCGTGCGCCACGTCCCGAGCAGGTCTGCCATCACCACCGGCGTCGGCTCGGGCGGGCTGCCGGAGCGCTGACCGAGCCCCGCCAGGCCCAGGCCAACCGCCACCCCGGCGACCACGCGAGGCTCACAGCGACTGCCGAAGCCGTCCAGGCGGAGCGGTTCGCCCTCGCCGGAACGTCCCTGGCACGTACCGGCTTCGTCCGGCGGTCCCTCGCGAAGCGCCCGTTCGATCGTTCTACTGGCCACGCTCCTCCTGCGGACCTGCGACAAGGCGGCCGCACAGCGTGGCGATGGCCTGCGCGGCGTGCGAACGCGCGGCGCTGGCAGCGAACCCCAGGACCGCCTCTCCGCGTCCGAGTCGACCGTAGCGCAGTAGACGACCTGGCGCTGACGCAGCGGGTGCCCGTCAACCTCGCCCACACGCGACCCGGTCCGCCACGTCCGCGAGCTGCGCTGGGGCCGCTGGCCCAGGGCGGTCACCGGGCGCGCAAGGGTGCGAAGGCGGTGCTGGTCATGGCCACGCGATAGATGGACAAGGCCCATGCCCTCGGGTTGGCGATGAACCCCCCGCCGATGCTCTCCCAGGAGCCGGGCGAGCCTCCGGACCGCATCGTCCGCCTGCTCGTCGCTGACCAAGGCGGCGCCGATCCAAGACCCTGCGCATCGGCCTCGACCAGAATGGCCACCGACCGGGCCGCGGTCCGGTCTGCCGGGATCGACGGCGTGGCCCCATCGGCCGACGCAAAGCGCGCGAGCGCGGGCCACAGCACGATGGGCGGCATGGTGGCGCCCATCCAGTAGGAGGCGTCATCACTTCCGCCGTACGTGGCCGTACGATCATGTCAGCGTCCATCGCGGGGCGATCGCCTGCATGTCGTCGCCGAGGCCGCGACATCGCACGCTCCACGACTCCCGGGTGAGTCGTCCCCTTTCCGCGCCCAGCGGTAGGTGACCCGGGCGGTGCCATCGGCCCCGGTCATCACCACCGTATCGCCCGTGAGCTGGAGCGGACCTCCGTCACCTGCGGGGGCGCCATCCTCCAGCAACAGCTCGCCGTCGAACAGGAAGCCCTGCCACCAGGTGGCGCCGTTGAACCCGAGGCGGACAGTCACCTGTCGGTGCTTGGCCCCGAAGGCACCTCGAAACTGGTCCCGCCCCACTGCCCATCGGCTTCGTCCAGCACGGCGTCCCATGTGCCGGTGAGGGACGCGGTGCCGGCCACGGTACCCGTCTCGGCCGCTCCCCCACATGACGCCAGGAGCGTGATTCCGCCGACGAATACCAGCCTGAGCCCCTGTCGCTCGCCCTCTCTCCAGATGCGGTGTATCTCTACGACGCCCCGGACGGCGAACGCCCAGATCTGCCCGTGATGGTGCCGCCTGGCCTGCAGGCGCAACCCGGGCTCGCGACGGCCGTACGAAGCACTTCTCCGCGGTTGCGAGCCGGGACCCGGCCGGCTTCGCCAGCAGCCAGGTCGTCATGGTGCCCTTGCCCTTGACCTCCACGCCGTCGCGGCGCTCGAAGGGATAGCGGCCCTCCAGCAGGCGGCAGGTCTCCTCGGTCACCTGGATGCAGCCGGCGACCCCGCTCGACTCCATGCGGGCGGCGGTGTTCACCGTGTCGCCCCACAGGTCGTAGCTGAACTTCCGCTCGCCAATGACACCGGCCGCAACCGGTCCCGAGGCGATCCCGGTGCGGATCTGCAGCCGCCGGCCAAGGACCTCCGGAAGTCCGTCCACGTGCCGATGCATGGCCAGCGCCATCTCCACCACTACGGTGGCATGGTCCGCGCGTGGCTCCGGCACCCCGGCGACGACCATGTACGCGTCGCCAATGGTCTTGATCTTCTCCAGCCCGAACCGGTCTGCGAGGCGATCGAACGCGGTGAAGAGCTCGTTGAGGGCCACCAGCGTCTCCCGCGGCGAATGAGCCCCCGCCATGGGCGTGAAATCGACGATGTCGGCGAAGAGGACCGATGCCTCGTCGAACTGGTCGGCGATCACCCGCTCACCGGCCTTCAGGCGCCGGGCGATGGGCTCCGGCAGGACGTTGCGGAGCAGGGCGTCGGATTCGTGCCGGGCGGCCAGCCGCTGCCCGTCGATGTAGCGCACGACGCCAACTGCGATGGCCGATGCTCCGAGGAAGTTGATGGCCGTGGCGAGGACGATCTGGGCATGGGGCAGGGCCTGGTCCTTGGGGACGAGCGGATCCAGGAGGACGCCGGCGACGAGGATTGCCGCGAGGCCCAGGTAGGTCACCCACCCGGCGCGGCTGCCGATCAGCAGGATCGCGCCGAGCGGCACGAGCATGCCCCAGGCGACGTTGGACCCCGAGAGCGCGAGCCCGCCCAGGGTGAGGAAACCGCTGAAGATGGTGGCCAGGGCCACCACCATGGCGATCCAGACCACGGGCTCCAGGCGATGAGTCCGGCTGAAGATCGCCATGATCAGAAGCTGCGTCGTCATCTGGATGACGGCGAACACCGCCACGAGCGGCCGGTCTGTTGCAAGCCCAACGCCCAGGTAGACCAGGCCAACCACGAGGACCGCCCACAGCGTCCCCATCGCCGTGCGCTTGCGGAGCACGAGATCGGCGTCATCAGCCGGATCCGCGCCGATGTCGAGCAGCCGCTGCCACCGCATGATCGGCGCACGATACGCCTTGCGGCCGTGGCGGTGCGTTGGAAGCAAGGCGGGCGGCCCACTCAGGGCCGCCCGCCCATTGGCCTAGCTCTCGGAGCCAGCGGAGGGGAGGGTGAAGGTTGCCGACTCGACGATGCCCCGCATCTCGTCGACGAGCGCGTCCGGGGTGTTGGGCCGGCTCGATGTACCCTCGCCGTCACCATGGCCGCGACGAACGGGGACGACTCACGCGACGGCGTGGAGCTCACGAACCTGGATCAGCCCCTCTTCGACGGAGCGGGTGCCACGAAGCGGGACCTCGTGGACTACCTCGACGCGATCTGTGACCGGATCCTGCCCGGCCTCGAGGAGCGCCCCCTGTCCGTGATCCGGGTCCATCGTGGCCAGGAGGCATTCATGCAGAAGAACCTCCCGACGTACGCCCCGCCCTGGGTGAAACGGGTCCGATGGTGGGCGGAGTCGTCGAAGCGGGACGTGGCGTACGCGCTGTGCAACGACCGGCGCACGCTGCTGTGGTTCGCGAACCAGCGCGCGGTCGAGTACCACCCGACCCTGGTGCGCGCCGACCACCCCGATCGGCCGACCCACCTGGTCCTGGACCTGGACCCGCCCGATGCCGATGCCTTCGCCATGGCGGTTCGTGCCGCCCGCGCCGTCCGCCAGGCGCTGTCCGATGCCGGCCTCAGCGGGGCGGTCAAGACCAGCGGCGCCAAGGGGCTGCACGTGTTCGTGCCGATGGAGCACAAGACCACGTTCGAGGATGCCGCTGCCGCCACCCGGGCCATCGCCGCCCGGGCGGAGCGGATCGATCCCGATGTCGCGACCACAGCGTTCGTGAAGGCCGACCGGGGCGGCAAGGTCTTCGTGGATTCGACCCGGGTCGGCGGCGCCACCGTGGTCGCCGCCTACAGCCCGCGCGTGCGGCCCGGCGTCCCGGTCTCCTTCCCCGTCTCCTGGGACGAGCTGGACGACATCGAGCCTGCCGACTTCACCATCCACACCGCGCTCGGCATCCTGGGCGACCGCGACCCGTGGCGCGAGGCCATGCCCGACCCGCAGCGACTGCCCGCGGACCTGGTCGAAGAGGGCCACGGAATACCCGTCGCCCGCGTCCAGGCCATGCAAGAGGGCAAGCGCCGCGCCCGCGCGGCCCGAGGATCAGCCGTGGAATAGGGCCTTCGCGCGCGCTGATCAGGCGTCCGCCGGCAGGATCCGGAACGCGATGGCCGTTTGCAGCGCGCAGGACCCGGAAGTGCCGCTCGTCCAGGGTGAGGATGTCGCGGATCCCGTACCGTGGGCGAGCACGGACCAGCGAGGCGTCCGCGAGGCCGCACGCCCATCGCCGTGCCGGGCGATCAGGCGTTCCGCGGCCTGGAGGTCCTGGGCATCGAATGGCTCGAGCCGGTAGACGCCACGCCCCGCCTCTGCGAGCAGGGCACGCTCCGCCTTCTGCCCAACCCGCGTCGCGAGCAGATAGTCCAGCTCGGCCAGCGACGAATGGGGAGACGCAGCCACGGTGCCGGGGATCGCGCAGCACCGCTCAGGCCGCGGCGTGCTGCCGCTGGTCCGCCGTCGATGCGGTCGAGCAGGCCGCCCGGTTCGAGGAGGATCACCGCTCGCCGAATCCCGAGCGGTCGTCCACGTGCTCCGCCATGATCCGGTGCGCTCAAGAGCGGCAGCGTCGGCCTCGGTCGACCGGTGTGTCACGTCACCAGTCCGATCCTTCCCGGTGGTCGCCTCACTGCGGCCCGACCGGAGCGCGCCGCAGCGCCTCTTCGAGGTCATCGGTCGAGGTGACCTCGTCTTCTCGATGCCACCCAGTGCCGTACATCAGGCGGCTGCCGCACCCAGCCATCGTCAGCCACCATCCGGAGTCCCGATGCGGTGCCCGGCGATTGCAGCGCGGCGATGGGGCCAACGATGTATGCTCCATACATCATGAAGCGCACCCAGATCTACCTCGGAGAGGACCAGTCCCGCGAGCTCGCCGCCCGCGCTCGGCGGCGCGGCACCACCGCATCCCATGTCATCCGCGAGGCGGTGGATGCGTACCTGGCCCAGCCCGAGTCAGCCGAGGAGCAGGTCCTGCAGCGGTATCGCGCGGCACTCGACGCCGCCTTCGGCGTCGCGCCTCACCTTGCCGATGGCATCGCCTACGTCGACCATCTGCGCTCGGCCGATGCGGATCGGGCTCTTGGCCTGGACGAGCGGCGACACGGGCATCGGCCCAAGTGACCGTCCTCGACACGACCGTCCTGATCGATCACCTGCGTGGCGTGGCGGCCGCCGCGGAGTACCTGCGCTCCCTCCCGGCCGTGCCCACCTGCTCGGAGGTGACGCGTGCCGAGGTCCTCCAGGGCCTGCGCAGCAGCGAACGCCGTAGCGCCGAGGCCCTGTTCGCGGTGCTGCACTGGGCCGATGTCGACGAGAAGATCGCGCGGCGCGCCGGCGAGCTCGGGCGCCGATACCGCCGCAGCCACCCGGGGCTGGCCCAGGCCGACCTGCTGATTGCCGCCACGGCGCTCGAGCTGGATCAGCCGCTCGCCACCGCGAACACCCGCCACTTCCCGATGTTCGCCCGCCTGCGGGCTCCCTACTGAGCGAGACTGCAGAAGGGGGAACCGAGCCGATGCTGCAGACCGCCCTCGGACGAGTCGCGTCGTCCTGCTGGCCATCGTCTTCCTGGTGCTGCTGGTCCTGGCCGGCACCGCCACGACGCGGAGCAATGGGTAGCTTCCGCTTCCGACGCTCGACGGTGTGGCTCCATGAACAAGGCGGGCCGGGCTCGCTCCGAACGCCGGGTTGGAACTAGCCGAGGAGCCCTTGACGCCTGCCGCACGCACTCCGATGCTGGCGTGACAGCAACCACAAGAGGGGATCCGTCATGCGCTCGATCTTGTCCGTCGCGGCGTCTGCGTGGTTCGCCTTCAACGCCCTCACGTTCCTGCCACCCGCGGGTGTCTATGCCAATCCCGGCCAGGCGGGCGGTCTCGACGGTGACCTGGGCGCGGTCGCCATTACCTGGGCAGCACGAGCACTGTTCGCCGGGCTTGCCCTGCTGGCGCTCGCGTTGGTGGAATGGCGACAACTCCGGGACTTCTACACGTGGGTCGATAGTCGGACGACCCGCCAGCGGCCAGGCGGGAGGTAGAACGCCGCCAGCCTGTCGTTGTCCTCCACCACCACCGCTGGCCGGGCTGCTCAGACGCGGCGCTTGGTACACCTCTCGCAGCAGGACGGGGTCGCCTGCGTTCCAGTGTCCGTCCCTCATGCGGCGCATGGTCGCATCCGCGTGAAGAGAATGCGTCCGCGCTCAACGGCGAACGGGGAAGCCACTGACACCC
>CAWFBQ010000001.1:0-233440 GCA_963814105.1 uncultured Chloroflexia bacterium | reverse complement strand
GCTTGGTGGGGGAGCGGCTTACTTGGGAGGCGGCGGCACCAGGCAGCTCGCCGCGGCTGAGACGTTGCCTGAGCCGTCCACCGCGTAGACCGCGGCGTCACCGGTCCCCTGGATGATCCAGTCCACCGCCCCGGCCCCCGCCTTCTGGTTCGGGGTCACGCCGGGTGCCTGGATGTACTTGATGTCCGTGCCGCTGTCGAACGGGCCGAAGACGGTCCCCGAGCCGGTGTCCACCAGGTACAGCTGCACGCCGGGATCCACCACATCGGTGGCATTGAGGTAGTAGAACCCGTCCTCGTTCTGGCCGGTCGATCGCTGGCCGGCGCGCGGCGTGTGGCCGGCCGGGTTGACGCCCTCGTCGCACGAGGCCGCCGGTGGCGTCGTGTCGACCCACTCCTTGCTGGCGGTCCGGGTTTCCGATCCTGCGGGGATGGTGGCCGTGGCCGAGATGGTATCGGTGCCCAGGCTGCCCGGCGCAACAGGCACCGAGTAGGTGAAGGTCACCGCGCCGCTGGCATCGGTCAGGCAGGAGACGGGATTGCAGACGCCCGTTGCGCCCGCGTTCTGGCCGCTGACGGTGAAGAGCACCGGGATGCCCGCGACCTGGCTCGGGTCACCGGAAACGGTGGCGGTCACCGTGTGGCTGCTGGTCGTGCTCAGCTCGTTCGTGGCGATTGCCGGGCTGAGGCCCAGGTCAACCACGCCCAGCGTCGTGTCGGCGGTGACATCGGTGCCGTCCTCCGCCATGGCGGTGGCCGTGATGGTGTTCATGCCCACCGTCAACCCCGAGGTGATGTCCACGTTAGAGAGCGACATCGAGACTGGCTCGGAGCCGACGGTGCTCCCCATCGAGGCACCGTTGGCCTTGATCTCGAGGCTGGCGATGTTGGTGAGGGTTGCGGGCAGCACGGTGCTGAGCGTGCTGGGATCCGCGACCTCCGTGCAGGTCCCGCCGGTGGCATCGGCGATCTGCCGAAGCGCATGGCCTGCATCGCAGGCGTTGGCCGCGCCCCCGCCGATCCCGAAGGTATGGATCACGGTCCCGGCGTCGATCGCATCCTGCAACGCCGACCCGGCGCCGGTGGTGAAGGTGGTGGGATCACCATCGGACAGGAAGAATGCGGTGTTGATGTCGGCCGCGGCACCGCTGATCGCGGTGTTCATGGCTGCCAGTCCCGCGTTGTAGTTGGTGGCGTTTGCGAAGCCGGAGGTGACGTTCGGCGTGAACAGGCCGATGCCGCCCACCGCGGCGCCGGAGAACTCCGTCTGCAGCGAATGGATGACCTGGTTGACGTCCGGCCCGTCGATCGCGTCCTTGTCGACGTCTGGCGGCGTGGTGAAGTCCTGGGTCCCAACGGCCGGATCCATGTCGGCGGTCTTGGCACCGTTTGCGAACGCCACCAGGCCCACGCCGACGTTCGTGGCGTCGCCCAGGCTGCCGTTCAATGTGATGAGACCAACGCAGGCGGCGTCGAGGGCCGTCCCGACCAGGCCGTCGCCGTCACAATCGCCGACCGACGGCTGGTAGGGGTTGAAGCCGGCGTTCTCCATGCTGCCGGAGACATCGACGACGTACACGACGCTGGCGGTCTCTCCCTCGCCCAGGTTGGCGGTGGCGCTGGCGGAGACCGGGGTACCCAGCCAGACCGGGTCGTTGCTGGTATCGAGGGTCAGCTGGACGCTCAGGTCCTGGTTGGTGGTGGTGGTGGTCGACGCCGGATTGGCTGCCGAGGCCAGACCGCTCATCCACATCGTGAGCATCAGGGCGGACAGCACTGCCGTTGGCCGCCAGAGCATTGGAAATGGGCGCGTCATCGCGGATCGCACCTTGGGGCCCTCCTTTGGACTTCACGCAACGGAGGGCGAAGGACGCCGGGCTGGCGTCGATGTCGCGTCGATCCTCCCCTGCTCCGCAGGGTATAGAGCCGCTCCGCGCCAACGACAATCGCCCGCCTGTACCGAGACGGGCATCCTTTGGTCCCCGAGGTTGACCGGGCGCACCGCAAAGCACGCAATGGTTGAACGAATCGCGGGGCTCTGGCTTGACCGCTGCGGACGACAGTGCGAAAGTGCGACTGTCGCACAGGGAGGCCAGCCACGTGACGCTCACGCGAGTTCGAGGGAAGGGGCAGCTCACGCTGCCGGAGGATGTCCGCCGCGCCGCACGGGTCGGCGAGGGCGACTACCTGGAGGTCTCCGTGCGCGAGGGTGAGATCGTCATGCGCCCCAAGAAGCTGGTGGACGCCCACCAGGCCTGGTTCTGGACCGATGCCTGGCAGGCGGGCGAGCGCGAGGCGAGCGAGGACATCGCCGCCGGGCGCACGCGACGCGCCGGCAGCGCGGCGGAGTTCGTCGACACCCTCGACGAGTAGCGGCGCCCTGTGCCCTCCCACGAACGCACGCGGCGGTTCGAGCGCGATGTCGCCGCGCTTACCCCCGCCCAGCGTCGCCGCTTCCGCACCGCCTTCCTCCGGTTCGACGAGGACCTAGGCGCGGGGACATTCCGGGCGGGACTGCGGGTGAAGCGCGTCGAGGGCACGGACGGGATCTTCGAGATGACCTGGGCGCCGGACGGCCGCGCGACCTTCCAGTACGGGGCATCCGAGGGAGCCGGAGCACACATCATCTGGCGCCGCATCGGCACCCACGAGGTCTTCCGGCGGCCATGAGCTCGGCGGGGGAGGATCGGCTGGCGCAGGCGCTCGATGGCGCGCTCGCCGCTCCGTGGGCGATCTACCGCAACGCCGCCTGGCTCACCAAGCGACCGGGCGAAGAGCCTCGCGACGGCGAGGCGGACTTCGTCGTGGCCCATCCCGAGTTGGGGATCATGGTCATCGAGGTCAAGGGCGGCGGCATCCGGCGCGTTGGCGGCGAGTGGGAGTCCGTCGACCGCAACGGCACCGCCCACCGGATCAAAGACCCGTTCCGGCAGGTCACCGGCGAGATGCACTCCCTCAAGCGCATCGCGGAGGCACGGCCGGACTGGCCGGCCCACAGCGTCCGATTCTGCCGGGCCGTCGCTCTTCCCGGACACGACGTACGAACAGGCGCTGACGCCGGACGGGCCGCCGGAGATCGTCATCGACGCGGACGACCTCGACCTCCTCAAACCCCGCCTCGAACAGATCTTCGACTGGTGGTCCGCCCACGCGGAGCCGGAGTACCGGGGCGGAGCCCCGGGCGCCATCGGCCTGGAGGCGTTGCACAGCCTGCTGGCGCGCGACTTCGAGATTGCCTCGCCCCTCCAGCTCCACCTCGCCGAGGACGAACGCGAGATCATCCGCCTCTCCGCCCAGCAGTTCGCCATCCTGGACGCCCTCCGCGCCCAGCGCCGGGCCCTGATCCTGGGCGTCGCCGGCTCCGGGAAGACGCTCCTGGCCGCGGAGCAGACCCGGCGCATGGCGGAGGCCGGCTACCGCGTCCTGCTGACCTGCTTCAACCGGCCGCTGGCGGAGTTCCTGCGCGCCAGCATCGGCACCGTGCCCGGTGTGGAGGTCTTCACCTTCCACGGCCTGGCGGAGGAGCTGGCCACTCGGGCGGGCCTCCCCATCAGCCGGCGCCGCGACCAGCCTGCCTACTGGGATGAGGAGCTGCCGCAGGCGCTGTCCGACGCGGCCGCGGCTATGCCGGAGCATCGGTACGACGCCATCGTGGTCGACGAGGCCCAGGACATCGACAGCGTCTGGTGGCTGCCGCTCCTGGATCTGCTGGCGGACCCGTCGCGGGGACCGCTGTTTGTCTTTGGAGACGCCAACCAGGATCTCTATCACGCGGAGCCCGACGAGATTGGGGTGGTCATGCCGGAGCGCCCGCCCGTCTACCCGCTGGACGAGAACCGCCGCACCACGCGTGCCATCCACGACTGGGCTTCACGCTGGGTGCGCTCAGCTCCCATCCAGACCGATGGCGGCGCCATCACCATTCATCCGCGCGCCATCGGCCCCCAGGGCACCCCGGTGGAGCTTGTCACCTACGCCGATGGCGACGTGACCGCGTGCCGTCGCGCCCTGGGCCGGGTGCTGCACGCCATCATCGAGACCGGCCGCGTCTCCCCCAGTGATGTCGTGGTGCTCACACCGCGGTCGCCGCGGACCTCGTGGCTGATGGGGGAGGGCGGCGCGCCCGTGGTGGTGGGGCAGTATCGGCTGATGCCGGAGTACGGGCCGGAGGGCTCGGTGCTGCCGCCGCCCACAGGGCCTTCGGAGGTTCGGGTGGCCACCATCCACAGGTACAAGGGGCTGGAGTCGCCGGTTGTGGTGCTCGCGGAGATTGACTCCCGGATCGCGGCCGAGGACCTGGCCGGGCTGCTCTACGTGGGCGCCACCCGGGCCCGGACCCACCTGGTGGTCATCGGCTCGTCGTCGCTGGGGGAGTCCCTGGCGGCCTCCACGGCCTCGGCGGTCGAGGGATTCTAGTCAGGCTGGCGTTGCGGCCACTGGGCGGGGCGGAACCCGCGTTGTGGCTGTCGGCTGGCTAGCCTGGCTAGCACGACGGCTCGGGAAGGCGTGGTCGGGGGTCGTACGGCTAGCACGGCTGGAACGTCCGGGAACGAGAGGAGACGACCGGATGCGTAACGACTCATGCCGCTGGCTGGTGAGCCTGGGGATTGCCGGTCAGGAGCTTGTGCCGGGATCGTGACGCCGAAGGATGGCCAACCCGTGCAGGGTCAGCACCTCGCTCGGGCGACCCCGGCCCCAGTCGATGACATCCTTGGGTGCGGTTACGCCGCGGCCGGCCTGCCACCAGGCGTGCGACGTCTGGAACCGGCCATCTGGCAGGCGCCTGGACTCGAGCAGGGCGAGCGCGTCCCCGGCGCGCGGATCGCGGAGCAGCGCGCCGCCAGGATCAACCGCCGACAGCACGCGGAGCCCCGCGAGGACGTCGTAGTGCCAGTAGGCCGGCCAGTGCAGCTGCACCATGCTGGCATGGATGTTTCGGCGGCCGTCCAGGCTCCGGAAGAGCCGATGCTCCAGCAGGAGTTCCGTGGTGCGGCGTGCGGCGCCGAGCGCATCGGCGTCGCCGGTGGAATGGGCATAGGTCGCCAGGCCTATGGCAGTCGCCCAGCTCTCATGGAAGCTGGACCGATAGCCTGAGGCGCGTCGGTCGCAGTTCCAGCCGCCATCGGGCCATTGCCATTCGAGGAGCTTGTCGATGAGGCGACGGGCGCGCTCATCGGCGGCGTGGCCGAAGCGGCTGGCGGCGTAGAGGGCGTTGCCTTCGATGGAGGCATCGGCCCGATACAGGCCGTCCAGGCGAGGAATCGCCTCGAGATGGCGGGGGTTGGCGATCCAGGCGAGCTCGCGGTCGATGCCCGCATCCAGTCGTGCGCGCACCGATGCCGGCGCGGCATCCAGCGGCAGCGCGAAGTCGGCGAGGCTGACCAGCCGCCAGTGCAGGCCCCACCACTTGCGGTACGGGTTGACCGTGGGCTCCGGGAAGTCGAGCAGGGTCGAGATGATGGGTCCGTCCCAGGCGCCCTCGCGGTCCCTGCGGACGGCCGGGTCCGACTCCGGCTGCCCCAGGAGCCACGACCGCGTCCGGTAGCGGACGGCCGGTTCATCGGACGCGAGCAGCCAGTCAATGTCCTGAGCGTCGGCAGCCATGCCGACAATCTAGCGCCCGGTGGCGCGGGCGCAAACCGGTCGCTCAATCCACATGCAGCGTTGGTGCGAAGTGGAATGAGCCGTTCGCCATCGGGCTTCGTCACGAGGGATCGGGTGGCGACCGGTGATCTGGGTCGGGTGCGGGAGCAGCGGCACTCCCTGATCCGCGCAGGTCGACATCGGCGCATGGGCATGGGTATCCTGCCGCCACCGCTCGCGTGTGCACCCCCAGCGGCTTCCACGAACGTCGAAAGAACGCACTTGCAAGAGGTCCCGCGTGGAACAGACCAACGCCCCCGATCCGGCTGCCAATGCCTGGGCGAAGCGCATCTTCGCCATCACCCTGTTCGTCGACGATATCGCAGCGTCAGCGCGTTTCTACCGCGACGTCTTCGTCATGCCGGTTCTGAATGAGGACGACGAGAGCATTGCATTCCAGTTCCCGGGAATGGTCGTCAACCTGCTGGCCTCGAGCTCCGCGCCGGAGCTGATTGAGCCCGCGCCGGTAGGGGAGCGCGGGACCCCCTCGCGCATGATGCTCACCCTTGCGGTGGACGACGTCGACGCGGTCTGCGCGCGCCTCCAGGCGGGCGGCGTCGCCTTTCTGAACGGCCCGATGGATCGACCATGGGGGCCTCGGACGGCAACCTTCGCCGATCCCAGCGGCCACTGCTGGGAGCTGTCCAGCTAGCCCACCCGCGGCGTCATCGGTCCCATCATGGTCGCTAACGGCACCCCTTGTGTTTGCGAGGCAAGCCGAATGACCGGCGGACTGTTCGTCGGCGGTCGCACGGTCCGTGGGGCGAGCCAGGCGACCGTTGAGTGGCTGTCCGGGCGGGTAAGGGAAGGCTTCAGCGGTCACAGGGTTCGCCAGACGAACCAACATGACCTGCCGAAGGGACAGGACCCGCGCCAACCATCAGCGTGGCTGGCCGCCTCGCCCATGAAGTCAATGACTCCGCGTGGTGGCGCGCGCCATGAGCAACGCGGAGATCGCGGAGACCCTGGTGGTCTCCGAGGCGACGGTCAAGACCCACGTTGCAGGGATCCTCGCCAAGCTGGGACTGCACAACCGTGCGCAGGCGGTGGTGGTCGCGTACGAGTCCGGGTTGCTCCGCGCCAGCGGAGCTGCGACATCGGTTCCTGCGCAGGCAGAGCCAACGCTTGAAGGCCGCGCCGCCGCCGCAGCAGTGCCGAGGTCAGAGGGTCAGGACGACGTTGCCGGCCTTGTGCCAGGCCTCGACATAGCGGTGTGCCTCGACGACCTGCTCCATCGGAAAGGTGCGATCGATGACCGGCCGGAAGGCGCCGGCCTCGATCAGCTCCTTCATGTACCGCACGTCGGCTTTGGACCGCCGGCCCGCCGCGAACTGCAGCCTTCGGGTGCCGATCCAGCGCGAGGTCAGCGCCATGGCCACGGTCTCGAGCTTGTGCGGCCCCAGGTCGGTCTCGACGTAGATCCCTCCCGGCTTCAGCGCGCGCTTGCCCCAGTGGAACGCGTACTTGCCCACCGCGTCGATCACCACGTCGAAGATCGGTCCGCGACGGGTCAGGTCCTCGCGGGTGTAGTCGATGACCTCGTCCGCGCCCAGCGATCGCACCAACTCCACGTGCCTTGTGCTCGTGACGCCGGTGACGTGGGCACCCAGGTGCTTCGCGAGCTGGACCGCGGCCGTCCCGAGCGATCCGGACGCACCGTAGATGGCGATCCGGCTGCCCGCCTGAACCCGTCCGCCGCGGAGGGTGGCGAGCGCCTGCATGGCGCCGTCAGAGACCGATGCCGCCTCTTGCAGGCCGATATTCGCGGGCTTGTGCGCGATCCATCCGCTCTCCGGCAGGCGGACGTACTCGGCGTGAGCGCCCTGCGACCACGGCATGAGCCCAAAGACCTCGTCCCCGACGGTGAACTCGCTCACCTGCGAGCCGACCTCCTCGACGACCCCGCCGAGATCCACGCCCAGAGTTCGCCACCTGGGCCGCTGCCACCCGGCGATCAGTCGCCACAGCGGCGGGTGCGCCCCGCGGATGTGGGTGTCCGTCTGGCTGACCGTGGACGCCCGCACCCGGATGAGGACCTCGCCGTCACCCGGAACGGGCCGTTGGAGCTCCTCGATGTGCAGGACCTCCGGGGGACCATACCGATCCTGCACGATGGCCCGCATCGTGCGCGGTGCGTGAGCCGACTCGACACCCTGCGTCACGTGGTGAGCGTACGGCGCCACGGGCCGGAGTCAAGACAGGGGAGGCATCCAGCGATCTGCGCGCCGACCCATCGAGGGATCGTCGGCTGGTCGTCCCCGGCGACCTCCGCGGTGACCGGATTCCAGTCAGGCTAGCGTTACGGCCCCCGGGCGCCGCGGAACCCGCCTTCCGGACGTCGGTTGGCCAGCGTGGCTAGCGCGGCGGCACCCGAGGCCGTGCTCGCGGGTCGTACCGCTAACCCCACTAGAACCTCGGAGGTTGGGTGGGCGAGCCCATGCGAGCCCGCCCACCCGGGCGGTTACTTGGCCTGGAGGCTGAAGGTCGCGGAGTCGGCGCTGCCCGCGTAGCGGTTCGCATCGGCTCCCAATGGCGTCCAGGTGGCGGTCAACAGGTACATCGCGTTCTTCTGCTTGAGCTTCAGGTCGGTTGAGGCCAGGCCCGACGCGTCGGTGACCGCGACCGCCGACTGGCTGCCCAGCTGGAACACGATGGTCCGCCCGGCAAGCGCCTTGCCGGTCGCATCCTTCAGCACGGCGCTGAGGGTGATGGTCTTGTTGGGCTTGCTCGAGAGCGCACCGGTGTACGTCACCGATGTCGCCTTGACGCCGATGGCGATGCTGCTCGACCCGGCACCCGCCTCGTAGAGGCTGTCGCCGGCGAACGAGGCGCCGGTGGCGTGGATGCCGGCGTCGACGAGCGGCGTGTAGGCCACCGAGCCGGTGCCCGACGCATTCGTCACGGCCGAGCCCGCGGCTGAGCCATCCACCGAGAAGTCGATGGTTCGTCCACTCACCGTCTCGCCGAACTCGTCGACCAGCGAGGCGCTCAGGGCTCCGGGCGTATCGAACGTCCCGGCGGTGTCGCCCAGGTCACCCACGGTGACCGTCCGCTTCCGGACGTGGACCGTCCGGGTGTCGGAGGCGCAGGCGGACCATCGGTCGCAGACGGTCAGGGTCGCGACGTAGTCCCCCGGGAACGAGTAGGCGTGGAACGTGCTGCCACCGCCACTCGCGGACGGCGACCCATCGCCGAAGCTCCACGAGTAGGTCAGGGTCGACTGGTCATCGGCCCCTGGATCGGTGGCGCTCCCATTGAACGCCACCAGGCGTCCCCACGCCGCGGTGGTGTCCGGCCCGGCCTCGACCACCGGGGCCAGGTTCGCGATGGTCACCGAGAAGGTCGTCGTGGCGCTGAGCCCCGTGGGGTCGGTTGCGGTCAGCAGGCCGCTGAAGACGCCCGGGGCCTGGAAGGTGTGCTGGGGCATGGGGCCGAAGGCGACCCCGCCATCGGAGAAGTCCCAACGCAGCGTCGGGAAGCCGCAGATGGACGAGGATCCGGAGCCGTCGAAGGTGACGGGGCTCCCCTCGGCACCGCTGTACGGGCCACCGGCAACGACCGTCGGCGGGATGTTGTTCGCCTGGACCGCACCCATGTCGACGGTCGCGCCCCCGCCGGAGACCGTGATGTCACCGGCGGTCGAGCCCAGGTCGATGGTGGGCGAGGCGAAGGTGATGTAGATGACCGGGTCCACCGGATCCGGGATCGGGAAGAGGGGGTTGGGGATGGACGTGCCGACGTCGAACTCCAGGCCGGTGTCGACCGTGATGCCCGCCGTGGTCGAGAGACCGCCCAGGTCGTACGTCATGTCGTCGCCCGCGCCGGCGGTGCACGGGATGGAGAGGTTGTCGGTGATGGGTGATTCGCCCAGGGACAGGTTGGCCGTGCCATCGGCGACACCACCAAAGGAGGCGGTGCGCAGGGTGGCGATCCCGTCAGGGGTCACCGTCACGTCCGAGACGACCCGCAGCTTCACGAACGGGCCGGGAAGCGGCGAGGGGTCGAGGAGCGTGATCTGGTCGCTCTCGAGGTGGCAGGCATAGTCCGATCCGCCGGCCATGAGGTCACACGTTCCGGTGGTGGAGTAGGTCGGGGACCCCAGGTTGAACGGCCCCAGGCCGTCCCATGAAACCTGCAGGTCGGCGATGGTGTAGTCCACCGACATGCTGCCCGATCCGGTACGCGTGTAGGCATCAGCGGGATCCAGGGCGCGGCCCTGGCGGACGAGGTTCGGGTCGAAGGTGGTATCCAGCGATGCCGCCTGGGTCCAGTGCACGGTGATCTCGGCCGTGCCGGTGGCGGTGACGCCTGCGCCGCTGGCGGTGAAGCCCACCGCGGTGAGCGTGGAGTCACCGGAGAGCGACGTCGCGTTCGAAACGGTGCTGGTCGCGGCCAGAGCGGCGACCGGCCCGATGGCCAGCAGGGTGACTGCTGCCGTGCAGATCGCGGCCAGGACCCTGTTGCTCAGTGGTGAAAGGAAGGTGACGGCCCCTGAACGAGGCGCTCGGAACATTGGTCTTCCTCCAGGAATGCGCAGCGCTCGGGCTGCGGTTGGAACCAGGGCGACCTGCCGCAGGGCAGGTCCGTATCGCCTAGCGACGGCCTGTCATGGACATCCACCTCCCCGGCGTGGCGGCCGCTGGGGGCTGGGATTGCCCCCCGAAGTGCCCCTCGGCCGCAACGGTTCGGGCGGAATCTAGCCGCGCGTTGGCCGCACGGATAGCCGGTCCGGGGTCGCTCGGGACCTTTGCGCGGTGCGCTGCGACACCGGCTAGCCCAGCGGTACCTGCCGGTCGCCCGGCGTGCCACCAGGTGGCTTCCCCCTATACCTGGGGACTTGGAGAAACGCTCGCAGGCTAGCCACACGGAACCTTCCCTTGCGCCATCGCTCGACTGCGACCGATACTCTGCCAACGGCATGGCCCGGAGGGAGGGAACCGGATGCGCTACGGCCTGCTCGGCCCATTGCACGTCGTGGACCACGGTGGGGCACCTGTCACCATCGCGTCGCCGACGCGCCGGGCAATCCTCGCGGTGCTGCTGCTGCATGCCAACGAGCCCGTGTCGATCGCGAGCCTTACCGATGCCCTGTGGGGCGATGACCCGCCGCCCGCCGCCGTCTCTTCGTTGCGCGCGCACGTTTCCAGGCTCCGACGCGAGGTGGGTCGGGTGATCGAGACAGCACCCAACGGCTACCTCGTGCGGGTGCAGAAGGGCGAGCTCGACGTTGCGACCTTCCTCGAACGGCTCGAGGCCGGCCGCCACGAGGTGCAGAGCGGCCAGCATGCCCAAGCATCGGTCACGCTTGGATCAGCCCTGGAGCTGTGGCGCGGCCCTGCGTTGGCAGGGTTCGAGGACGAGCCCTTCGCCCAGGCCCAGCAGCGACGCCTGGACGAACTGCGGCTGGAGGCGCTTGGCAGACGTATCGAGGCGGACCTGCTCCTTGGGCGTGCAGATCGGCTCGTCGCGGAGCTCGAGGCATTGGTGGCTGAGCGCCCGTTGCACGAGCGAGCCTGGGGCCAGCTCATGCGGGCGCTCTTCCTGTCGGGCAGGCAGGCAGATGCGCTTTCCGCCTATCGGCGCCTGCGCTCGACCCTCATCGAGGAGCTGGGCATCGATCCGTCGCCGGATCTGCAGGAGCTCGAGGCGCGCATCCTCCAGCAGGACCCGACGTTGGGCGTGCCGGCCACGCAGCCGGGACAGGCGCCCATCCAGCTCCCGGTGCCGCTCACCGGGCTCACCGGTCGCCACGAGGAGCTGCGGCAGGCCACGGACCTGGTGCGAGCCCATCGGCTCGTGACCCTGACCGGCCCCGGCGGCGTCGGAAAGACCCGGCTGGCCATAGCGGCCGCCCAGAGCGCGGTCGACGAGCATCCCGACGGGGTCCTGTTCGTGGATCTATCCGGCATCCGCGACGCATTGCTGGTGCCGGCCGCCATTGGCGAGGTGACGGGGGGCGGCGAGCGGCCGGCCGCGGTCATCGGCAGCCGGCAGATGCTGCTCGTGCTCGACAACTTCGAACAGGTGCTGCCCGCGGCCCCGTCGGTGCTGGACCTGCTGGCCCGCTGCAGCGGGCTCCGCATCCTGGTGACCAGTCGCGCCCCGCTGCAGGTCCGCGGTGAGCATCTCCTGGAGGTGCCGCCCCTGAGCCCCGACAGCGCCGCCGATCTCTTCGAGGAGCGTGCTCGGGCCGCTCTCCTGTCGCAGACGCCGGCAAGCGTGGTGCGAGACATCGTCGCCCGGCTGGACAACCTGCCGCTTGCCATTGAGCTCGCGGCGACCCGGGTCCGGGTCCTCTCACCGGAGGCCCTGCGCGACGGACTGAGCCAGCGCCTGGAGCTACTGGCCGCACCCGGCCGCGGAATGCCGGAACGGCACCGAACCCTGCGCGAGACCATCGCGTGGAGCTACGAGCTCCTGACCGATGGTGGCCGCAACACGCTCAGGCGACTCTCCGTCTTCCCCGGCAGCTTCGACCTGAGGGCCGCCTGTGCCGTGGGCGAGGCCACGCTGGACGACATCGCCGAGCTCGTCGACCAGAGCCTGCTGCGTCGGTTCGGAACGCGCTACCAGATGCTGGACACCATCCGCGAGTTCGCGATTGGCGAGGCGGATGAGCACGGTGCCACCGAGGCCGCGCGTAACCGCCACCTGGACCACTACCTCACCGTCGCCACGGCCACCGAGCGCGGCACGACGGAAGGCGGGCTCTCCACCACCAACGCCTGGCAGGTCCTGTGCCGCACGGAACGGGACAACCTGCGGCTGGCCTTCGACACGGCGGTCGGGGCGGGGCGCTGGGACCAGGTGACGCAGCTCTTCCATGCGGTGGGGATGTACTGGCTCCTGGTGGGCGCCATGGACGAGGGCGAGCGGTGGGGCACACAGGCCCTCGAGGCGGCCACCCACCTGGGGCCGGAAGCGGAGATGGGCGCGCTGATGCTGCTCAGCGAGTTCCCGCGGCAGCGTGGGGACCATGCCCGCGCTATTCCCCTCAAGGAACGCGCGGCAGAGCTGGCGCGAAGCGAGGAGCTGGACCCCGGCATTGTCGCCACGATCCTGGCCGACACGGCCGACTCCTATGGTGCCCTGGGCGAGTTCGAGCACGCTCACGCTCTCCTCGACGAGGCGCTGGCGTGGCGCCGCCGGAGCACGGCGGACGATCCGCTGGGCATGGCGCACACCCTCTCCGGCTACGTGGAGCTGGCCCTCCATGAACGGCGGCCCGATGACGCGCTGCGCCATTACCGGGCGCTGGCGGCTGCAGAAGAGGCCGCGCGTGACGCCATCCACCCCGACTGGCTCGCAGAAGCGGGGAGCCTGCGGGCACGCGTCCTTCAGCTGGCGGGCCGCACCGACCAGGCGCGGGAGATCTTCAGGCAGAACCTCCGCGACAGCGCGGCCATCGACTTCCGATTGCCCATGGTCAATGCCCTTGATGCCCTCGCCGAGATGCTGGCCCCAGAGCGCCCCGACGCAGCAGCTCGCCTCCTGGGGATGGCCGATCGGGTGCGCGCCGAATCCGGGTTCCGGCTCTGGGACCCCGAGCAGCACGAGCGGACGATGGTGACCATCACCGCGCGGCTTGGGTCGGAGGAGTGCTCGCGCCAGCGATCCGCCGGTCACGCGGTCCCGTTGCCCGGTATGGCAGAAGCGGCGCTGGCCCTGAGCACCGGAGCGGGCGAGGAGCCCCGGCTTTCGGCCGGAGCCCCTGCGCCCGACTGAGCCAATTGGGTGTGCCGTTCCTCAGGGCGCTCAGGACGCTCAGGACGCTCTCAGGGCGCGGCGGAGTTGTTGTCGTATGCGAAGACCTGGGTGGTGGGCTTTCCCAGGACGTCGACCCCGACCTTGTACCAGTGTGAGTTCTGATTCAGGGCATCACCCCACATCGACTTGAGGCACAGCATCCCGTCCCCGTTGCGGTCGTACGACGCCAGGTCCGCGGCCAGATCGCCGACTCCGCCGGGAAACGCGCTCGTGTCGAGCAGAATGGGGAAGATGTAGTCGGCCGCGGCCGCGATCGCGACCGGGCCGGTGAATCCTTGCCCGTTCGGGCATCCTGTCTTCTGGTCTGCCGACGCCGACGTGGCCAGCAGGGCCGTGGCGAGCGCGGTGCACACAAGGGCCGCGGTGATACGCCTCATGGTGTTCCTCCTCGAACGTGGGCTTTCCCGGAGGATTCGCCGGTGACATTGCGCCGCGATTGCGGCTCCATTGCGGCGGGGGAGGAGCTCGTAGGCGGGCAGCCCTCAGCACACCTGGCCGGCCTCCTCTGCCTTGGCGCCGCCCGGACCCCGGACCCACCTGGTGGGTCATCGGCACATCATCCATCGCTCGCGGAGTTCCTCGCGGAGTTCCTCGCGGAGTTCCTCGCGGAGTTCCTCGCGGAGCTCCTGACGACCTCGGCGCTCGCCGGATTCTAGTCAGGCTAGCGTTACGGCCCCCGGGCGCCGCGGAGCCCGCCTCCCCGACGTCGGTTGGCCAGCCTGGCTAGCACGGCGGCTCCCGAAGGCGTGGTCGAGCGTCGTACGGCCAGCACGGCTAGAACCGAGGGAGTCACCCCCCGAGGTGCCTCTCGGCCGCAACTGCTAGGAGCTGTCCTACTGGTCCACCTGCGGCGTCATCGGTCCCATCACGGTCCCATCACGGTCCCATCACGGTCGTTGAGGGGGCAGCGCTGAGGGGGCACCACTGGTGTGGGCAGCACCTGTGTTAGCCACGCAAGCCGAATGACCGGCGAGATGGTCGTTGGCGGTCGCACGGTCCGTGGGGCGAGCCAGGCGACCGTTGAGTGGCTGTCCGGGCGGGTTCGGGAAGGATTCGGCGGTCATAGGGTTCGTCAGACGAACCAGAGCGCCAGCCAGCAGGACCAGCCAGGAGCGCCAGCCAGCAGGACCAGCCAGGAGCGCCAGCCAACAGGACCAGCCAGGAAGGCCAGCCAAGTCGACGAACCAAGAGGGCCAGCCGGTTCAGGAGCGTGGGCGGCGCTTGATCTCGCGTTCGAGCTGATCGGCGCGGCGGCGCGTCTCGAGGTCGTTGGGGGCCTCGGCGCGGATTCGGTCGTTGGAATCGAGGGCATCCGAGCGGCGGTGCTGCGCCTGGTCTTCAGATGACCGGTGCGCCTCCGGATCCTGCTCGGATCCACGACGCCACAACCCGCGCAGGCGCAGAACCTTGCGGAGGCGATTGTCGTCGCTCATCTGCGCGTCGGGTGCCTGTTGTTGACCGATCTCCCCGCTGGCACCCGGTCGTTGCCGGCCGGGCGCCGCGAGGGATCAGGCTAGGCGGACTGGACCTGGACGGCGCGGGGGCCCTTGGGTCCTGCCTCGACCTCGAAGGTCACGGACTCGCCGCCGACCAGGCGATCGAAGTCGAGCGAGCTGGAGAGGCCGTCCTTGTGGAAGAAGTAGTCCTTGCCGTCCTCGGCGGTGATGAAGCCGAAGCCGCGCTCACTGATGAGCTTCTTGATGGTGCCGCTGGTCATGATGGTTCCCTTTGGTCTCTTCTCGAACGAATCTACGGCGCGCGGCCGGTTCGAGAAGAACCCATCGACCAAGCGAGTCTGCCGGAGACGGCAGGCTACAAGCATACCCTATGCGGACCTGGCCCCCAGGGCGGCCAACCCTGCGGGGCGCCCGCGGGCACGGAACGTGGCACACTCTGTTTTAGACCATCAGCATCAGTTGACGCACACGCAAGCACACGCAAGCGCCCGGCCGCCGATGAAGGGAGTACCTGCCGTGCCGTCCCTGAGCGATCGATTCGAGTCTCGCCGCCAGAAGGAGAGCGGGGAAGCGCCTGCATCGGCCTCGCCTGAGAGCCTGGCTACCTACAACGACCTGTATGCGCGCTTCGCCGAACGTGCCTCGCGCCTGTCCGCCTACCGCAGTCGCAGCGACCGCGGGCGGATGATCGGCCAGCTGAGAGAGATCGACGACCTCGTGCACGCCATGCTCGGGCACCTGGGAGAGAAACCCCGCTAGCCCCCTACCGCTCGTTGTGCTTGCCGCCGGCGCGCCCCCTCCCAAAGAACCCGCCGCCGAACAGGATCCCGGCGCCCAGCACGAAGCCGAAGTCGTACCAGTTGCCGCTGTTGTGCACCTCGTACACGCTCACCGACTCGGTGAACAGCGAGACGATGAAGGTGATGGGCGAGATGAACCCGTGCCAGAGGCCCAGCCAGAAGCCGGCCGAGCTGCCGTTGGCGGCTGCGGTCCCCACGTCCGGGTTGGGACCCGCCGCGCAGGCGGCCAGCGCGAGCACGAGCACGAGCACGAGTCCAATGAGCGCAGCCACGAGCCGCGGGCGGTACCGATTCACGCGCGAAGACCCTCCAGAGCTCCTCCGCCCCATTATCGGCCCGGGCGGGATTACCGTCAGTTGAGCCGCACGGGGGCGGGCGCGTAGCCGATCGACTGGAGGACCACGGCGGCCACCACGCCGATCACCAGGACACCCACCGCGATCCAGCTCACCCTCCGCAGGCTGGTTCCCGCTATCCGGGCGCCGATGAGGTAGCCGGCCACCGCCAGCTGGACCGTCTCGCCGGCCCACCAGCCGATGAGCAGGACCGGATCCGCGGCGGTGATGGACCACATGCCCAGCAGGAGCGTGCCCCACAGCACGCCGCCGCCCGCGGCTGCCACCCGAACCCCGTCCCACGCGCTCCGCACGCCGAGGCGGGGGAGCAGCCAGACGAGCGCGGCGGCCAGGACCAGGAACGCCAGGTAGCCCGCGGGGATCCGGATGAAGGCCTCCTGGGGCGACAGGAGGAACCCGCTCTCCCAGTCGTACAGCGGCGCCAGCAGACCTCCGTGCAGAAAGAGGTCCACGCCCAGCGTGGCTACCCAGGCAGCCAGGGCCGTACCAACCGGTCGGTCCATACCGATGGTGGCGCCAGATGGCGTGCCGGAGCGGACCTGCATGGATGGCAGGCTCACCGACCGTCGGCTCACGGCTCAAGGGCCGAACGGCACGTCCGCGGCGGCCGCCGACTGCGCGGGCCGGTCCCCACGGGAACGAACCCTCGGTATCGACACCGTGCGGTAGGCTGTGACCGGAGGGTGCACCCGTGACTGCACGCGACCCCATGACCAGCCGCGACCCCACGACCAGCCGCGACCCCGATCGGTACGACGAGGCATTCTGGCGCGACTTCCTGACCCACGGGAGTCCGCAGGAGCGCACCCAGCGCCGGGTGCTCAGGATGATTCCATCGTCGCCACGCTGCCGCCTCTGCGCGGCCCCGTTCGGCGGGCTGGGCGCACCCCTCATGCGAGTCATGGGGAAGACGCAATCCGACGAGAACCCCACGATGTGCAACGCCTGCAACGTCTTCCTGATGCGGCACCACGGTGGCGCGGAGGTGGTGGGCAGCATGCTGTTCGCCGATATCCGGGGCTCCACCACCATCGCCGAGTCCGTCTCCCCCGCGGCGTTCCATGACCTCATCAACCGCTTCTACTCGACCGCCAGCGAGGTGGTGTTCGCCCATGACGGGATGGTGGACAAATTCGTGGGAGACGAGCTGGTGGCGTTCTTCATCCCGCTGATGAGCGGCGAGCGTCACGCGGCCCAGGCCGTGGCAGCTGCGCGAAGCCTCCTGGAGGCGACGGGGCACCGACAGAGCGGTGGACCGTGGGTGCCGGTCGGGGCCGGCGTGTCGACGGGGACGGTCTGGTTTGGCGCGGTGGGCGAGGGGTCGCACGTGGAGCTGACCGCCCTGGGCGACGAGGTCAACGTGGCCGCGCGGCTGGCATCGGCAGCCGCGGCGGGCGAGATCCTGATCACATCGGCGGCGGCCGTGGCTGCCGGCGTACCGGTCGAGGGCGCAGATCGGCGACGCATGGCGCTCAAGGGAAAGCAGGAGGCCACCGACGTCCTGTCGCTGCGGGTCGGCGGCCCCGCGCCGCGCACCCCCTAGGGCGAGAGGCGACCGCGGGTTCGCTGGCTCATCGAACCGGGGCCTGGCTGGCGGCCCTGCGGTAGACAGCGGTCTGCCAGACAAGGCCGCGGCGGTTGTGGATCTGCTCGAAGCCCGCGGCGCGGATGGCGGCGTCCACCGCGCGATCGGGATGGATGTAGATGCGGAACGTGCGGCGGGTGAGGCGGAACAGGGGATTGGCGATGCTGGCGGCCAGGCGCAGCCACCATCGGCTCACCGGGTAGACCAGGCCGTACAGGCGTTGCGCGTGCGCGGTCGAGGCGGCCACCAGCCCGCGCCAGTCGGCGTAGCAGCAGACCACGCGGCCCAGGGTGACCACCTGCGCCGGACCGATATCGCCGGCCAGCGCAACGTAGTCGCCCTCCCGAAACTCCCAGCGGTCGAGCGTCCCCAGGCGCTCCGCTTCTTCCCGGGCGGCGGCGAGGTAGGCCGGGGACCCGTCGACATCGGTCAGGTGGACGACCCCGGCAGCCACCAGTGCGTGGCCGATGGTGCCCACGCCGGAGCCGATATCCACGGCGGTCGCCCCGGTGAGGCCCTCGCGGTCGAGTGCCGCCACGAGGTCGGCTGACTCCAGATCGGGCCCGTCAGCGCGGTAATCCTCCAGGTCCTCGCGCGCGATCGCCTCGTCGAAGACGGAGTAGTGCGGGCGGCAGCAGCTCGGCTCTGGTCGTGTCACCCGGGCAACGATAGCGCCTTACACCAGCAACACGCCGTTCTCACACCAGCAACACGCCGTTGGAGGCCGGCAGCCGGCCCGCCCGCAGGTCCGTCAGCAACGCCCGGGACCCAAGGGGGAAGGCCGGGCGAATTGTCGCGGTACCCTCCAGCAGCGCACGACGGTTGTGACGAGAATCGGCCAGCACCAGCAGCATCCGGTCCAGCGTGGCCGACCCCTGCTTGAGCACGGCCGCACGCACCTGGGCCTGGGCATCGGTGAGGCGGCTGATGATCTCCAGGCCGATTCGCCCACCTGCGCCGATGACGACCGCATCCACGGCACGCCGGTCCAGGGGGTCCGTGCTCACCGGCATTTCCGTGCGCCATGTCCACCCGTTGCCGATCCGGTCGCGCGCCCGGGCGAGGATGCGGAGCTGCGCGGCATCCCGTAGTGGAGACGGTCCGGGGTAGCCGCGGAACGGCACGTCCAGGCCCACCGCGGCGCTCCATCTCGCCAGGCTCAGCAGGTCCGGCCGTGCTCGCCCCAGCTCCCATTCCGCTAGGCGCGCGCGCGATCGACCGATGACCCCCGCCACCGATGCCTGGCTCAGTCCGGCGGCGAGCCGCGCGGCGCGCAGGTCGCGGGTGAGCGCCGCCAACTGGTGGCGAGCCCGCCGCTCCGCCTCGTCGACCGGATTCACACGCACCGGCATGGGGATCACGGTGATGGGCACGGGTGTACTGCGCGGTTATCCGGGCATTACGTCCCCGGCGTCTTGATCCCCGGAGCCCTTATCCCCGGCGTCTTGATCCCCGGCCTCTTGATTCCCGGCCTCTTGATCCCCGGCGTGTTCGCGTGACGAACCCTATGACCGTCGGGACCGCCTCGGAGCACGCCGGGAGAGCGTTGGACGGTCGGGTGGTTCGCCGGGCGAACCAAAATGACGCCCCGGGGGCGGTGATGCACGCGGCCGGCGGTCGTACGGCTCGTTGGGCGAACCGGGGCGGGAGGGGCGAACCGGGGCGGGAGGAGCGAACCGGGGCGGGAGGAGCGAACCGGGGCGGGAGGAGCGCGAAGACAGACCCGCTCAGCGGAGGGCGACGACGTTGCTGGCCGCGACCGGGTGGGTCAGTCCCTTCAGGGTCAGCTCGCCCACGGATTCGGCATCGACGACCTCTTCGAGTATCGCGTGCGCTCGCGGGCTGAGCAGGATCTGGCCGGCCTGGGCCTGGCTGCACAGCCGCGACGCCAGGATGGTGACGTTGCCGATGGCGCCGTAGTCGTGCCGCCCCTCGAACCCGATGCGCCCCAGGGTGGCGTATCCCACCGCGATTCCCACGCCGAGTCCCAGGTCATAGCCGTGCTTGTGCCAGGTGGCCGCCAGCGCCGCGAACCGCTCGCGCATGGTCACCGCCATGCGAACCGCGCGCTCGACGTGATCCTCCTGGGCAATGGGGTCGTTGAAGAAGACCATCACCCCGTCGCCGGCGAAGTGCTCGAGCGTGCCGCCGTGCTCGGTGATCGCCTGGCCCAGCATCCCGTGGTACTCCGCCAGGAGCCCGAAGAGCGCCTCGGGATCCGCCTGCTCGGCGAACGAGGTGAAGCCACGCAGGTCGCAGAAGACGACCGTGATCTCCCGCCGATGGCCCGCCAGCAACGCCTCACCTTCCTGGGAAGAGACGAGCGCCGCGATCTGCGGCGAGAGGAAGCGGCTCAGCTCCTCCTTCTGGCGCTGGATGGTCCGATTGAGCGCGGTCTGCCGTGTCAGCGACTCCATCTCCAGGTCGCTGAGGCGCTTGGCTGCCAGCGAGGCGTTGATCCGTGCCGCAAGGATGGACGGGTTGATGGGCTTGGTCAGGTAGTCCGTGGCGCCCAGCTCGATGCAGCGCACCACGCTGTCGAGCTCCTCCACGCTGGAGACCACCAGGACCGGGATGTGCTGCGTGGCCTCGTCGCCCTTCATGGCGGCCAGCGTCTCGTACCCGTCGAGCTCCGGCATGATCACGTCGAGGAGGACCACGTCGACCATCCCGGGCTTGGCGCCCAGCAGCTCGAGGGCCTGCATCCCGTTCTCCGCCTGGAGAACCTCGAGACCCAGCCCCTCCAGCCGCTTGACCAGCACCAGGCGGTTGACCGGGGAGTCGTCGACGACGAGGGCGATCCCGCTGGCCATCAGCCGAGCTCCCGGGCGAGCCAGGCCGCGATGGCCTGTGCCGCCGCATCGGCCTCTGCTTGCGCGGTCTCCAGGCCCCGGCGCGCACCACCGTCGAGCGCGCCGGATCGGCCGGCGAATTCGAGCTCCCGCGCAACGGCAGAGAGGCGCATGGCGCCCACCGTGGCGCTCCCGGACTTCAGGGTGTGTGCGGGCCGGACCAGGGCCGCGGGGTCATCGGCCTCGACCGCGGCCGCGATCCCCTCCAGCTGCAGGGGGACATCCGCCAGGTAGGTGTCGATCAGCTCGCGGACGAACGCGGCGTCGTCTCCGGTCGAGGTCAGCAGCTCGGCGAGGACGGACTCGTCGAGCACGGGGGATTCGTCAGGCACGTGCGTTCCTCTTGCCCTTGGGCTTCGATGACCGTTTGCGAGACCGATGGTGGCCGGTGGGCGCCCCATCGCCTGGCACCCGCTCCAGCGCCGCCGTGAGCTCGGCGACGCGAATGGGCTTGCTGATGTAGTCGTCCATGCCGGCCGCCAGGCACGCCTCGCGGTCGCCGGCCATGGCGTTGGCGGTCATGGCCACGATCCGCAGCCGCCGATCCGGCCAGCGGGCGCGGATCCGGCGGGTCGCCTCCAGGCCGTCCAGTTCGGGCATCTGGACGTCCATGAGCACCACGTCGAACTCGCCGCCTTCGAGCGCCGCAATCGCCTGCAGGCCGTCGCCGGCCACGGGCGCCTCGTAGCCCAGCTGAGCCAGCAGCCGCAGCGCGAGCTTCTGGTTCACCGCATTGTCCTCGGCCAGCAGGATCCGGAGCGGGTGGCGCTCGCCGAGGAGCGTGTCGGCATCGGCGCTGGCGGTGACCGGCGTCTGCTGGGCAGCCACGCCGCCCAGCAGGATGGTGGCGATGGTGTCGTGCAGGGCGGAGGGCTTCACCGGCTTGGCGAGCCAGCCGGCGACCTGACCCTCGTCGCGGTCGCGCAGCCCAATGGACGAGAGGATCACGACCGGGGGCGTGGTCCCTGCGCCATCGGCCTCGCGGAGGTGGTGGGCGAGCTCCAGGCCGTCCATCTCGGGCATGAGCAGGTCCGAGAGCACGATGTCGAAGCGCTCGCCGTGCTGCAGCCAGCCCAGCGCCTCGGTGGGGGAGCCGGTCTCGCGCGGGACCATCCCCCAGCGCGCGGTCTGGGCGACCAGGATGCGGCGGTTCGTGGCGTTGTCGTCCACGATCAGCACGGTCCGGCCGCCCAGGTCCGCCTCGATCCTTGGCGCGCGCGTGGAGGCCACCGCATCGGGCTTGCCTTCCGGGAGGTGCGCGACGAAATGGAAGGTGCTGCCCTCGCCGGCGACGCCACTGCTCTCCGCGGTCAGCGACCCTCCCATCAGCTCGGCCAGGCGGCGGCTGATGGCGAGGCCCAGCCCCGTGCCCCCGTACCGGCGCGCGATGGAGGCATCCACCTGGCTGAAGGACTGGAAGAGCCGATCCATGGCCGCTGCCGGAATCCCGATACCCGTGTCTCGGACGTCGATCCGAATCTCCCAGGCGGCGGGGGCGCGACGGGTCGCAGCGCGGACCTGGGATCCACCCACGGTGACCAGCACCTCGCCGCGCTCGGTGAACTTCACGGAGTTCGACAGCAGGTTCAGCACCACCTGGCGCAGGCGTCCGCCGTCGCCCACAAGGACCACGGGCAGGTCCTCGTCGATGGCGTACACCAGCTCCAGGCCCTTCGTGGCGGCGGTGGGCGCCAGGATGTCCAGGGAGGCCTCGATGGCCTCGCGAAGCACGAACGGTCGTGCCTCGAGCTCCACCCGGCCGGCCTCGATCTTCGAGAAGTCCAGGACGTCGTTGATGATGGTCAGCAGCGCGTCGCCGGACGTGCGGATCGTCTCCGCGTAGTCGCGCTGCTCGTCGTCGAGCGGGGTGTCGATCAGCAGCCCGCTCATCCCGATCACCGCGTTGAGCGGGGTCCGGATCTCGTGGCTCATCGCCGCCAGGAACGAGCTCTTGGCCTCGTTCGCCTGCTCGGCGGCCGCCCGCGCCTCGCGGGCGTCCTCGAAAAGCCGGGCATTCTGCACGGCGATAGCGGCCTGCTGGGACAGGCCGACCAGGAAGGTGAGGTCTGCCTCCGTGTAGGGCGTGCTGCCCGAAAGGCGCCAGACGGCGAGCACGCCGGCCACCTCGTCGCGCACGATCAGGGGAGCGGCCATCAGCCGGTCATCGGTCTCCTCGGCCGTCCCCGGGATCTGCTTTGCCCGGGAGTCGCTCGAGGCACGGTTGACCATCTCGGACCGTCCGCTGCTGACGATGTCCCCGATGATTCCCGCCCCCGGCGCGATCGGGTCGGCGCGCAGCGCCGCGGCGAGACTGCCGAGGGCCACGACCGCCCGGAGCTCATCGCCCTCGTCCACGGGCAGGTAGACGGCGCTCGAGTCCGAGGTGAGGAGCGATCTCGCCCGCTCGGCGATCTGCTCGAGGACGGTAGACAGCTCCAGCGTCGCGGAGATCTCGCGGCCGACGTCCGCCAGCGCGGCCATCTGGTCCGCGCGCTCCCGCGTCTCGTCGACCAGGCGGCCGGTGCGCAGGGCAACGCTCAGGCTGGCGGCGAGGGTCGTGAGGAGGGAGACGTCGCGGTCGTCGAATGCCAGTTCGCGGTCCAGGTTCTGCAGACTGATGACGCCCGCCACCCCACTCCCGGCGATGAGCGGCACGAAGATCGCCGACTTCGCCGGCTCGCCCTTGATCTGCGCTTCCTGCCCGTACTGGACGCCGACGTCGCGGAGGTTCTCGGTGATGAGCATGGGTTCGCGCGTCTCGAGCACGTGCTTGCGGAAGCCCATGATGGGGCGCACGTCCTCCGGGAAGCGCTTCCCACGCTCGACGCTGAACGGGAAACGCATGACACCGTTCGGCTCGTCGAAGACCGCGATGTCGACCACGTGGGTGTCGAAGACGTCGTTCGCGCGCTCTCCCACCAGCTCATACATGGCCTGCACGTCGACCTGCGAGGCCAGTGCCCGCTGCAGGTCGTTGACGATGGCCAGCTCCGCGGCACGCCGGTCCGCCTCCGCCAGCAGGCGCTTGGTCTCGTGGAAGAGCCGCGCGTTCTCGAGTGCCACCGCGAGGCTGCCGGCCAGGGTGGTCAAGAGCCGGACGTCTGACTCGCTGAACGCGTCCTCGCGGTCCAGGTTCTGCAGCGAGATGCCCCCGCGCACGCGGCCCGACACGATCATCGGGACGAAGATCGCCGACTTCGCCTCCTCGCCAATCCTCGCGGCCCGTCCGCCGGCGTAGCTCCAGTCAGCGAGATCGCGATTGACCACGATCGGCTTGCGCTCGTGGATCATCCGCGCGGCAAAGGGCCCGATGCCTGCGGCGTGGTTCTGCAGGCGCTGGCCGCGCTCCCACTGGTACATGAAGTGCATGACATCGGCCTCGACGTCGAAGGTGGCGATGACCACCGCCTGGGCGTCGAAGATGGACCGGATCTTGTCGCCCACCAGGTCGTACATGGCCTGCATGTCCAGGTTGCGGGCCAGGCCCTGCTGAACCTCGTTGATCAGCCCCAGCTCGGCGGCGCGCTCGTCCGCCTCTGACAGGAGCCGCCTGGTCTCGTCGAAGAGGCGGGCATTCTCCAGCGCCACACTGAGGCTACGGGCAAGCGTGGTGAGCAGCCCGACCTCGTTTGCCGAGAACGCGTTGGTGCGATCGAGGTTGTCCAGCGAGATACACGCCTGAAGCTCGCCGCCCGACATGAGGGGGGCACTGAGGCGGGAGCGAGTCGGCTCGCCCACCATCGCCTTGTGCTCCAGGCCGCGCTCTGCGTACCACGCGTCCATGTCGTTGATGAGGACCGGCGTGCCGTTGCGCAGTGCCTTGAGTGTCGACGACTCGGAGATGGGGCTTGTCTGATCCGAGAATCGCTTGCCGCGCTCGATCAGGTAGGGATAGTGGGCTACCCCGGCGTCCCAATCGTAGGTGTTGATGCTGACGACCTGCGCGTCGAAGATTTCCTGGATCTTGTCGCCGACCAGGTCGTACATGGCCTGCATGTCCAGGTTCGCGGCGAGCCCCTCCTGGACGCTGTTGATGATGGCCAGCTCCGCGGCGCGCTCATCGGTCTCGGCCAGGAGCCGCTTGGTCTCGTCGAAGAGCCGCGCGTTCTCGAGCGCCACGCCCATGCTGGCGGCCAGGGTCGAGAGCAGCCGCTCGTCGGCCTCGGTGAAGGCGTTGACGGGCGCCGCAACGACGGAAAGAACGCCGAGCACCCGGTCACCCGCGGGGATAGGGACGCCGAGATAGGAATTCTTGAACGGCGCGGACACATCGCCCACGAGCTGTGCACCGAGCGCGAGCGCCTCATCCATCCCGCTGACGCGCAGCGGCTCCCTGGTCTGGATGATCCGCGATGTCAGGCCCTCCCCGAGCTCGAAAGGCTCCTCGTCATAGCGCTTGCCGTCCTCCACCGCGTAGGGCGTGGCGACGCGGTTCGCTTCCGGCTCGTAGATGTGGATGGCCACATCCGGGTTGCGGAGAATCCTGCCGACCCGATCCCCGACGAGCTCGATGATCGCGTGGAAGTCGAGCTGTCTGGCAAGGGCTGCGCCGATCTCGTTGATGATGGCCAGCTCGCCGGCTCGCGCCTCGGTCTCGGACAGCAGCCGCTTCGTCTCGTCGAAGAGCCGGGCGTTCTCCAGCGCGACACCCATGCTGGCAGCGATGGTCGCCACCAGGCGCTCGTCGGCCTCCGCATAGGCATTGGGCCGATGGTCGCTGACGTTGACCACGCCGATGGCCTCGTCGCCGGCCAGGATGGGGACGCCAAGCCATGACTCGTGGACGTCGATCTCGGGCGAGAAGGCCGGGTTGAATTGCATCTGCTCGTCGAGGGTTCCGAAGCGGAGCGCCTTGCGGGTCTGCAGCACCCGCGAGGTGAGGCCTTGCCCCAGGGGCAGCTTCCCGCTCTCTCGACGCTCCCCGGCCTGCATGATGTACGGGAAGCTGATCTCGCCACCACCTGCCTCGACCAGGGCAATGAACATGTCCTGCGCATGGAGGATCTCGCGCAGCTGATCGCCCACCAGGTCGACGATGGCCTGGAAGTCCAATTGGCGCGCCAGCGCGAGACCGATCTCGTTGATCAGTCGCAGCTCGGCGTTGCGCTCCCGCGTCTCCTCGATGGCCCGGGCGCGCGTGAGCGCGGTGGCGATGTGCTGGGCCACGAACACGAGGAGGTCGAGGTCTTCGGGGGTGTACCGGTGCTCGGCCGTGTACGTCTGGACGACCAGGACGCCAAGGGTGCGACCTTCGGCGCGCAGCGGGACCCCCATCCAGAGGCTGTCCGGATTCCTGGGACCGATGATCTCCACCTCTCCGGTCTCGAGCAACCCGTTCAACACATCGTTGTCGACGAAGAGCGGCTGTCCCAGCCGCAGCACGTAGGCGGCCAGGCCATGGCCAACGCCCTCGCCCAGCGGCACCCAGACGGTGGGGCCGGGAGGGAGGGTGTCGACGGTATCGGCGAAGTACGGGATGTTCAGCAGCGCGTGCTCGGCGTCGTAGAGGGCAATGAAGAAGTTGTCCGCATACATGATCCCGCCCACGATCTCGTGGATCGCCGCATAGAAGGCGGGCAGATCCTCGGCGCTGCTCGCGGCCTCCGCGATGCGATAGAGCGCGGCCTGGACCCGCGCCGTGCGCTGGTGGGTGGTCTCGCGGGCCTCGAGCTCAGCGATTCGCCTACGGGCAGCCTCCAGATCCGCCGGCGCCGATGCGGCGGTCCTGGGTCGTCTCTTGCGCTGATTGCTCGCCTGATCGCGGGACGTCACGGACTCAGGAGCCCCTAGGTATGTGCCGTCCGCCCGTGGCGAACGTGCGCCCCATTCTGCCGCGATCCAGCGCCCTGCGTCGAGACATCGACGCGGGGCAGCGGCCTCCACGCGGGATGGGGCGCCGCCACCGGTCGCACGGCTCGCCTGGCCAACCCGGCTACGCGTCGAGCTGCCCCATCGGGCCCGGATGGAAATCCTGGTCGCGATGCTGCTGGGCGTCTTCCCGGCGACGTTCGTCTGGATCGAGTCGCGCGCCAAGGAGCGGATGGTCAGGTATCCGGGCTGTGGAGGGCGCCCTCCACCACCTGTCCTGCCCGGACCACGGCCCGGACCTCGAAGGATGCCCGGCGCGGATCGTGAGTGAGGACGGCAAGCTCCGCCGGGCCGCCCACCTCCAGCGTGGCATCCGTTGGCCACGCCGCTTCCGCGCCTGCGGCGAGCGGGATCACCGTCGCCCCGCGCAGGTCTACGAAGTGCGAGTCGCCGCGCGAAATGGCACGGACCGTGGCGTCGTTGCCAACCGCCAGGATCGTGTCACCCGCCCAGGCGATGGCCGTGGTCTCGCGCACATCCGAGCCCGGGAGAACCAGGCCGCCGGTCAGGACGGTGTACTCGTGGGTCACGCCGCAAGCCTACGCCGTGCGCGTCATGCGCCGGTGCGAGCCTCCGCCCTGGACCCGGGCGCCCCCATGTGGTTCGCGTGACGAACCCTGTGACCGCCGAAGATCGTGGGGATCCGGTCTCCTGCTCCCAAACGCCGGTTCGGCGGTCGTCCGGCTCGCGCAGGTGACCATCTGACCATCGGCAGACGGGTCGGGCCACCGCCAGCGGTCGTACGGCTCGTCCGGCTAACCGTGGGGGAGCCGGGCCGCGCGGTCCTGGGCTCCACGTCAGCCGAACGCGGCCACGATGCAGTGGTGGCCCCCGCCTAGGACTTCCGTCACCTCGACCACGTCGGGCGGCGCACCTACGCTGCGCGTCGCCCATGAGAGGGAACTCGTTCGGTCCGAATCAGATCGCGGTGATGGTCGCTGCCCTGCGCGGGCGCGAGGCATCGCTGTGGCATGCCTGCGGGCTCACCGATTTCGCCGGATACCTGCGGCTGGGCGGCATCGGCTCATCGGCCGACCTTCAGCGCGCCGGTCAGGCTCCCGCCGGCGACAACGGGGATCCGGTCGAACGTGCGCACGTGGACCCGGAGCGAGTCCTGCTGAGCCTCGACGATGTCGGACAGGGGTTTGCGCGTGGCTGGCGGATGCTGCCCAACATCCACGGCCCCATCGCGCTCCAGCTACATCCCCGGGCGCTGCAACGCGCCGTGGCGGTCGAGGTCGCCGTGCGCCCCTTCTCCGCCCCTGATTTCGATCCCACGACCGATCTGCTCTCAGATCCCGACGATCTGGACCGATGCTTCCTGCGGCCCGCGACGGATGCATTCCCGTGGAGCGAGCGCACGCGGGTTGGGCACGACCTGGCCGTGGCGCTCGACCGGCCGCGGGCCAGGAACGTGGAGCTGGCGCTGAGCGTACGCAGGCCGCTGCCGATCGAGGACGTCATCGCCGCCTGGGTGGATCCGGTCAGCATCGGACAGGCGCAGCTCATCGATCGGGTGGATGGTCTCGCGGACGCAGCTGATCTGCCGCTGCGGATTCGCCGCCGAACCATGCTCGAACCGGAGCGCGAGGCGGTGTGGCGCGACCTGCTCCACGTGCTGCAGGATGGGGAGAAGCCACTCTTCGAGGTCTGGCAGCGCGCCGACACCTCCGAAGCATTTCGCGCCTGGGCCGGCGTGCTGCGGGCGGGCGGCATGGACGCGCAGTTCGCCCGCCTTGGGCGCGCGCTCTACTCACGCACCCTGGAGCCGCTGGCGGCATCGTCCGGGGCCCCTGCGGCCTTGGCCGGCGTGCCCATGGCGGTGTCGGTCGGCGCTCGGCCGTCGTTCCCGCCGCGCGGGTCGGCCGCGTCGGTCTATGCCTGCGGGCACCCGCGCCAGCCCTGGGACGGGGGCACCTGCTACGCCTGTGCCCGCGAGTACCGATCCGCCTGGCGCTATCCCGATCCCGTCTAGTTGCGACGCCGCAACCGATTCTCGGTCCAGAGCCGCCGCAATCGGCTGTCCCCGACGTAGCGTTTCGTCACCGTACCCAATTGCGCCCTGAACGGCGCTGGTGGCCCCCACTCTCGCCGAAATTGTCACAGCCCTGTAACCGCACGACCTCGGAACCGCGGCGCTGCCCCGTGCAGACGAAGGTCGGTTACGCGGGTGCAACATCGGCGTTGCCGCCGGACGCTACGCGTGGCGCGCGGCGTTCGCCAGGATCGCGTCGTGGAGGTACTGCGCCAGCCCCGGCGCGACCTTCTCGTACGTTGCCGTGAACCGCGGATCGGCGATGTACATCTCCGCCAGCCCTCGGTGCATCTCGTACGAGCACTCATAGAAGTCGCGCGATGATCTGCTGCCGATGCGCCTCTGCCGCGTCCATCGCCTCCGGCGAGTCTGCCGGCAGCCCCGCGGCCAGCGCATCCGCCGCACGCCGGGTGATGGCGTCCATCTCGTCGCGGATCCGCGATCCAGTCCGCCTTGGTGTAGGACGCCGTGCGCCGTGCCGACTCGCGGTACGCGTCCGTGTCGCCCCAGCGCTCCTCCACCTCGGCGGCGTGCTCGTCCGGGTCGAAGTCGCCGAACACCTCCAGGCGCTCCTCCGGCGTGAGTGAGATTCCCATGGTTCGTGCCTCCAGTGCCTTCTCGACGGCCGTGGCCATCCGCTTCAGTCGCGTGATCCGGTCCAGCAGCAGGGCATGCTGCCGCCGGAGGTGGTCGGACGGGGTGGCGCCGCCATCGGTCTCGGCCATCAGCGAGCCGATCTCGTCCAGCGCGAACCCGAGCTCGCGGTAGAAGAGGATCTGCTGCAGGCGCTCGAGGTCGGCATCGGTGTAGCGCCGATAGCCTGACGGCGTCCGCCCACCCGGCCTCAGCAGACCGATCTGGTCGTAGTGGTGCAGGGTCCGCACCGTGATGCCGGCCAGGCGAGCGACAGCGCCGACGTTGAGCCCTTCCGCCACCGCGATTTCGTCCATGGGCGGCACTATGCACCCTGACGTAACGTCAACGTCAAGGGGCCCTATTGCGTGAACGCGGCCAATCAGCGCGCCGTACTGTCTTCGACGAACGAATGCTGGAGCGGGGGAATGGGACGACGTCTTGGCGCAATCGGCCTGGCGCTCGCCATCCTGGTCGTGGCCGGAGCCGCCTGGCTCCAGATCACCGGGACCAGCCTCTGGGTGCCGCCCGCCGTGCACCAGGCACAGTCCGGCGACGGCTGGCGGCTCCTGGCCTCGGGAGGCTGGGGGACGCCCTACAGCGTCGAGTTCATCGATGACGGGCGAGCGTTGGCGATCGACGAGCGGCTGTACGGGCTGAACGACCTGGGGCCAGTGGACTGGGATCGGGAGGCCGTCGTGCTGCTGACCACGACAGTGAGCGGCTCGTGCCCGTGGGTGCGCTTCGACGGCCTCGGCCGCGACGGTGACCTGGTCTATGGGCGGATCGCAGACCAGCAGCAGCTCGTCATCGGTCCGCACGCCTGCACCGCCGATGCGAATCCACACAGCTTTCTCGTCGCCGTGCGCCGGTCGTGGCTCCCGGCTCGTCCGTTCACCCTGCGGCTGACGAGGCAGATCCGGTGCGTGGGATGCGGTGGCTCCGAGGAGGTCACGGTCCACTGAAGCCCGGGGGGCTCGGAAGCGGGCTACCGCCACTCCACGGCGACGACGTCCATTGGCTCGGAGAGGCCCTTGAGCATCACGCTGCGGGGGGCGGAGGTCGGGATGGCGCTCTCCGCCACGGTCGCCACGCTGGCCAGGATCTCGCCGCCTGAGGCGAGCGCCGCGATGCGAGCCGCCTCGTGGACACCCTTGCCGCTGAACGAACCGCCGGCCTGGGTGGCGTCCGAGACGTGGATCCCGATCCGGACCTGCGGGGCGAACCCGTTCTTGGCCCGGTGCTCTGCCAGCCGCTGCTGGATGGCGATGGCCGTCGCGAGCGCCAGGTCCGGGGAGTCGAAGCCCACGAAGAACCCGTCACCGGTGGAGGAGACCTCCTCGCCCTGGTGCGCCGCGAAGACCTCGCGCAGGGTGTTGTCGTGCCAGCGCAGGAGCGTCTCCCAGGCCTCGTCACCCAGCGCTTCCACCAGGTTGGTGGAACCCACGATGTCGGTGAACATGAAGGTCTTGAGGACCCGGCGCGACGGTCCCGCCTTCCCACGCAGCTGCCACGGCAGCAGCTCCTCCACGTCCTCGATGATGATCGCCGCGGTCGGACAGGCGTCCGCGGCGGCGTGCAGGAGCTCCTCCTCGACGGAGCCCGGCCCTACGACATCGGCCTTGCCGAAGTCTCCCTTCAGCCAGTCGAACGCGGTGGGCGCAATGGTGATGCAGTTGCCGGCACCGATGCACTTGTGTCGGTCGACGCGCGCTCGAAGCATCAGTCGTGGCTCGTCAAGCTGCCACGCTGCGGAAGGCGAGCGAGGTCGCCTGGGCACGCGTGGAGGCGCCGATGGTGGCCAGCAGCCTGGCGAGGCGCTGCGACACCTCGTTCTCGTCCAGGGAGAGCTCCTCGGCGATCTCGCGGTTGGTGCTGCCCTGGGTCAGGAGATGGAGCAGCTGCCGGTCGGCCGCATCCAACGTGTCGGCCTTGTCTGCGCTCTTCCCGGCCGGCGCCGATGCCGGCTCGTCCATGGGCCCGGCCAGCTCGGCAAGCTCGCGGCCAACCGGACCGCGCATCCACCGAACGCGCATCTCGTCGTCGACGACGCCCTGCACGATGCCTGAGAGCTTCAGCTGCAGCCACCAGCGCGCCATCCCCTGGGCCTCCGGTGGACCACCAGCAAAGATGGCGCGCGCCGCGGGCAGCAGGATCTCGAGGTTCACGTCCTCCTGGAGCGCCTCCTGGAGGGCGTGGATGGCTGCGCCGCCGGCTTCCGCTGCACGGCCCGTCTCGCCGCGTGCCAGGGACACGGTGGCAAGGGCCGCATGGGAGCGGGCCCCCCATGGTGCATGCCCCGGCAGCAGGCCGGCGAGCTCCAGCGACTCACGGGCTGAACGCTCTGCGAGGTCCAGGAGCTCCGTGTCATCGGTGGATGCACCCAGGCGGGCGGCGACCAGTGCCAGCTGCGAAAGGACTTCGCAGCGGGCTGCGGGCCTGCCCACGTCGGTTGCCATCTTCACCGCCTGCCCGAAATGCTCGCGCAGCCCGGCGGCGTCGCCCGACGCGGCGCTGCACAGGCCGCGCCACGTCGCGAGCTGTCGCGCCCGGAACGGCGTGGGGGAGGCGGCGACGGCGGTGGCGGCACGACCGACCCATTCCTCGCCCTGCGCCAGCTCGCCCATCTCCAGGTGGCTGAGCGCAACGCCGCCCGCGGCCAGAAACTCGATGGATCGGTCGCCCAGGATGCGTGCCAGGCGGTGTGCCTCCACCCCCCGCGCGATCATGAGGTCGGGGACCACCTTGGCTCGCGCGAACACGTGGACCCCGTACAGCATCTGCAGCTCCTGCCGGGATCGCTCGCTTTCGGTGACCAGGGCCGAGAGGCGGGACGTGACGCGGCGGATCTCCTCCAGATGGCGGGCCGAGGAGCTGAGGTGAATAGTCGGCGCGTAGTTGACGTAGGCCATGGCAATCACGGTGGACATCACACCGCTGCGATCGCCCAGCTCCTCGTAGATGCCCAGCGCGCGCTCGAGCGAGGCCCTGGCTTCGCCGACCGCGGGGGCGATCACGGTGGTGGCCAATACGGCATCCACGGCCTCGCCGGCGAGGACGCGCTGGCTGAGGGCGAAGACCTCGCCCGACTGAACCTGGGTCACGAACCAGCCCCGCACCCGCGTGAGCAGGATCATGCCCAGTTCGCGGAGAGAGCCTGCCAGGCTCCGCTGATCGCCAAGGCGCTCGGCGAGCGCCATGGCCGCCCGGTAGGTTGCCTCCGCGCCGTCCAGATCCACCTCGACGCCCGATGCACCGAACGACTCACCCAGGGCACTGTGCATGAGCGCCTGGCCAAGCTCCAGGTCCGCCCGCAGCTCGGCGCGGGCGTCGCCGTGCTCGATTGCGCGGGCCTGGACGCGGCGGGCAAGGTCCGCGGCGCCCTCTTCGTCGTGCGCCAGCCGCAGCGCGGCTGCGCGCCGCAGCTGGACGTCCAGCTCCAGGCTGGGGTCGCCCATTGCCTCGGCCAGTGCCGCCAGCTCTGCGAGCCCCTCGAGCCGATCCACCGGGTTGCGCAGGCTGGCGTACGCGTCATCGCGGGCGACGAGCAGCTGGCGGCGGTCCTGGGAGGTGGCCACGTTGGGGAGGGCCTGCTCCACGAGGCGCAGCGCTTCCTCAGGGGCGTTGGCCTGCAGCGCTGCGTGGGCGGCATCGATGGAGAGGCGCGCCGCGCGTTCCGTGTCGCCGCCGGCCAGGGCGTGGTGGGCGATGAGGGGCAGCGCGGCGGGCGTCGGTTCACCCGCCTCGAGAAGCAGGTCGACGATGCTCCGATGCACCGCACGCCGGCGTGCCTGGGACAGCTCGCTGGTGGCGAACTCGCGAACCTGCTCGTGGGTGAACGTGTAGTCGGCCGGCGCGCCTTCGGGGTGTCGGAGGAGCAGGCCGGCATCGGTCGCGGGGGTCAGGGCATCGGCGAGCGCACCCGGCTCGGGGGCCTCGTTGTCCAGGCGGGAGCGGATCTCGCGCAGGTCCCGCAGGCTGAAGCTGCGCCCAAGGACCGCGGCGTCGGACAGGATCGAGCGGGTTTCGTCCGGAAGCCGTGCGGCGCGTCGCGAGATGAGCGTCCTGACAGCGGAGGGCACGAGCTTCGCCGCGTTGCGGCCCAGGGTCCAGGCGCCGTCGATCTGCTGGATCATCCCGGCTTCGCGGTAGGTGCGGACCAGCTCTTCGATGATGAACGGCACGCCCTCCGACTGGCTGTGGATGGCGGCCACCGACGCCGGGTCGATGCTGCCGCCCAGCACCTGCCGCGCCAGCTCGCCGCTCTCCAGCTGGCCGAAGCGGCCCGGTCGCATGCGCTGCACCAGGCCCATCCGCTCCATGTCGGCCACGAAGTTCACCGCCTCGGTCACCGTGGCGAACTCGTTGGGCCGAATGGTGAGCAGCAGGAAGATTGGTCGGTCGGCATCGGCGCGGACGACGTAGCGCAGGAGGCGCAGGGTGTCATCGTCCGCCCATTGCGCATCGTCGATCAGGAGGGCCAGCGGCCGCCGTGCGGTGGCCGCGCTTATCGCCATGCCGGCCAGGTCGAAGGCGCGCAGGACCTTGGAGTCCGCGGCCAGGTCTTCGAGGCCTGCTTCGTTGCGCCCCGAGATTGCCTCGATCACGCGCTGCACGGCGGCCTCCGCCGGGGTGCCGCTGATCGCGTCGCGAAGGGCTGGCGCCGCGAAAATGCTCTGCGCGAGCAGGAACGGCCCGCGGATTTCCTCGTCAGCGGTGACCGCGATCACGGTGAAGCCAGAGCTGGTCGCCATCTCGGCCGCGGCCAGCAGGAGGCGCGTCTTGCCGACACCCGGCTCTCCCTCGAGGGTCAGCGCGCACAGACGGCCGCTCGCTTCCTTGAGCTCCTTGGTGATGGCGGCGAGCTCGCTCGCGCGCCCGACCAGGGAACCGGTGACGCGCCGCATCTGGACCACCAGCGAGCACTGCGGCTGGACGCGCGGATCGAGCGCGCTGCCGCCCAGGGTCTGCACCCAGGGAGCTCCGGAGGGCGTGCCGTTGCCTCCGTTGGTGTGCTCTGTTCCGGAGAGGGCCATCCCCCCGATTATCGCTCGTGAAACGGGGGAGCGGGTGGCGGCGTGCTCGCGATCAGTGGAGGATGAAGCCGATGAGCAGGATCAGGCCACCCACGAGCACACCGGCCAGGCTGACCGCCTCGATGGCATAGCGACGGGCCGCCGCCAGGAAGCTGATGTTGACGATCGAGTGGACGATCGCGGTGAGAAGGAAGGCGAGAGGAGCAGCAGCCACGATCAACGTGAAGCCGATATGCAGCGCCGATGCCCAGGCTCGCTCGACCACGCCCCACGCCGCGGCCGAGGTCTCGAACGCGGATGGTGGCAGCAGGGCGCGGACGCGCTCCGCCTCGGGATCCGTTCGGTCTGCGAGTCCGGCGATCGCCAGCCCGTTGACGAGCGTGTAGACCACCTCGATGGCGGCCCATCCGAGCCCCAACCAGAGGGCGGTGTCCAGATCACGGCCGGCGAGCAGCACGGCGAGGACGCGAGCCCCCTCCTCCAGCGGGCCCGACGACGCCGTCACTGCGAGCTGGGCGTGCTCGCGCGACCCGAGGCGCATGGCGACCAGGCCAACGGGCGTGCGGAGGATCAGGGCAAGCACCCAGCCCGCTGCCCCGATGCCGAAGGCCGCCGGCGCGGGCGGGTGACCGAGCAGCGCGAAGGCAAGGCCGTAGAGCACGGGCACCGCGACGATGGCCGGGCTCGCCAGGATGATCGCCTGGCGCATGGCCCGTCCAGCCGGGGGAGCGTCGCTCACCATGTGACCAACGCCTCAGCCTCCACCGGGTACGTGTCGCACGTGATAGTGCCCGGAGGGCAACGCAAGACCAATCTCCTTGGTCAGGGCGGGAGTGTGGACCGGAAACCCGGCCCAGAAAGCATAGCGGGTACGGCCTACCGGTCGGGCTGACGGACGGCCCGTGGGAGGAGGGCCCAATCGGCGGCCCTCCTCCGGTGTTGCCTCGGCTGAGCCGAAGCCCCCGGCAGCATGCGGGGACAACGGACGGATCAGGCGAAGAACTCGTTGATGGCTGCGGTGTCGTCGGAGAAGGCCCAGCGGGCCGTTACCTTCCCGTCCTTGACGTGGAGGATCTCCGCGGTTCTGTACGACAGATGCTTCCCGTTGCGATCCACCTCTGCGTTGACCAGGGCGACCACGTGATCGTCATTGCCAACCACATCGTGCGTTGTCGCGGTGATGGTGAAGTCCGTCATGCCCGCCGCGTACCGCTCGGCGAGAGCCTGGGCCCCGTGAATCGGCTCCGTCGCACCAATCTCGTGCCACTCGACGTCCGGCGCGATCAGCGCCATGACGGTCTCGTTGTCGCCGTCGTTCATGGCGTCCATGAGCCTGCGGACGAGGGCTGCGTTCGGATGCTCGGCCATTGATCCCTTCCTCCTTGGGTGGTGACAACCATCATGCCATCCGCACCCAAGAGGTACCGATGTCGCCTACCGCTCGTCGTTCCCCGCAGCGCGTCGCTCCACCTCCGCTCGCAGGTCCCGACGGAGCACCTTGCCGATCATGGTCTTGGGCAGCTCCGGGCGCAGCTCGATGATCCGCGGCACCTTGAAGCGGGCCAGGTTCACCTCGCAATGCTGCATGAGCTCCTCCGGCGTCACCGATGCCCCGGGCTTGAGGGCCACGAACGCGCGCGGGACCTCGCCGTGGCGCTCCTCCGCGACGCCGATGACCGCCGCCTCGCGGACCGCCGGATGGCTGAGCAGCACCTCCTCGACCTCGCGGGGATACACGTTCATCCCGCCGACGATCACCAGGTCCTTCTTGCGATCGACGATGGTGAAGTAGCCATCCTCGGACATGCGGGCCATGTCCCCGGTGCACAGCCAGCCATCGTGCAGCACGGCGGCGGTCTCCTCGGGGCGTTCCCAGTAGCCGTTCATGACCTGCGGACCGCGAACCTCCAGTTCGCCCACCTCGCCCACCGGCAGGGGCTCGCCGCTGCCGGGACGTACCACGCGGGCCTCGGTGCCGGGGAACGGCAGGCCAATGGTCCCGTTGCGCCGATCGCCCATCACCGGGTTGCAGTGGGTGACGGGCGAGGCCTCGGTCAGGCCGTAGCCTTCCACGACGCGCCCGCCGGTGGCTGCCTCGAACCCGTTCTGCACCTCGGGCGCAAGGGGCGCCGCGCCGCTGATGCAGGCCCGGATGCTGTGCAGGTCGTACTTCGCGGCATCGGGGTGGTTCGCCAGGGTCTGGTACATGATCGGCGCGCCGGGGAACAGGCTGGGTCGGTACTTCGCGATGGCGGCGAAGACCTGGTGCGGATCGAAGCGGGGGAGCAGGATCAGGGTCCCTGCCCGCAGCATCGCGTAGTCCAGGTCCACGGTCAGCCCGTAGATGTGGAAGAACGGGAGCGGGGCCAGCACCACCGGGAACTCCTCCGCACCCGGGAACCAGACCGCAACCTGCTCGGCGTTGGCCACCAGGTTGCGGTGGGTGAGCATGGCCGCCTTGGGGGTACCGGTCGTGCCACCGGTGGGCTGGAGGACGGCCAGGTCATCGGGCACCGCCGCCGATGCGAAGGGCGTCGTCGGCGCCTCGCGCAGCAGCCGGAACAGGTTCGGGGTCTCCGGCGCGTGGGGCTGCGGGCGCCAGGTGCCATCGCGTCGGGCCTTGATCGGGTAGAGCCAGCGCAGCGGGATCGGCAGCGAGTCCTGGATGCCGGTCACGATCATGCGGTCCGGCACGCCCGGGCCGCCAGTCAGCGAGCGCAGCCGCGGGACGAGGGCATCAAGGGTCACGGCGACGGAGGGCCGGGTCTCCGCGAACAGGATCCCCAGCTCGCGCTCAACATAGAGCGGCGACATCGGCACCAGCACCGCGCCGGCGCGCAGCGCCCCCATGAAGGCGATGACGAAGGCCGGCGACGTCGGCAGGTGCAGGCTGACGCGGTCACCGTGCGCAAGGCCCATACCGCGCAGGACGTGGGCGAAGCGGTCGACCGCCGCATCCAGCTGGCGATAGCTGGTCCGCGCCCCGAAGAAGATGAGCGCCGTCCGATCCGGGTGCTCCTGCGCGGCCCGGCGCAGCAGCCCGTCGACGGTCAGGGCCGGCACCGCGATGTCCGGCGGGACGCCGGCCTCGTAGTGGGCCAGCCATGGCCGGTCGCCGCCCGTGAGGGGTGGATGGGAGATCGGGGTGGACGCGCCCGCTTGCATTGTCATCCTCGCTCGCTAGACCGGATACCCACCGCGCTCGGTCACCGCGGCCGCGACCCGCCGGCCGATCGCGATCACGTCAACCGGGTCGGCGCGCAGGATGCGACGGATGCCGGCCACCAGCGTGCGCGCCTCGTCCCCGGTCGTCACGCTGGCAGCCAGTGCCTTGGCGCGGCGCTCGACGGCGCCGAGGCGGTCCGCCACGACCAGGCGCGCAAGGTCCGCGTGGGTCGCGGAGGTCGCCTGCCTGGCACGCTCGACGGCGCTCTCCATGGCGAACAGGTCGATGGCCAGGTCGGCGAGGCCGGCCAGCAGCTCCTGCTCCTGATCCAGGGCGGTCGCATGGCGCTGCACCGCGGCGCCCGCGAGGAGCAGGGTGACCGTGCGCGTGGCGAAGACCGCGGCATCTTCCCAGGCCAGCGGGCCGTCGAAGGAGGGCAGCTCGCCGCCCATCAGGAAGTCACTGGCGTGCTGCGCCGGTCCCAGCAGGTCGAGGCGGCCGGTCATGGCCCGCTTGAGGAGCGTGCCGGGGATGAGCAGCCGGTTGATCTCGCTGGTCCCCTCCCAGATCCGGTGGATCCGCGCATCGCGGTAGAACCCGGCCGCGGGGTATTCCTCGATGTAGCCGTAGCCGCCGTGGATCTGGACCACCTCGTCCACCACGTACCCGAGCTCTTCGCTGGCGAGCACCTTCGCGACGCTGCACTCCACGGCGTACTCCTCCAGCGCGGTGCGCACGGCATCGGGTGAGGTGGCATCCTCGGCAGCCGCCAGGCTTGCCTCCAGGAGGCCGGCGATACGGTAGACCGATGATTCGACCGCGTAGGTGCGCGCCGCGATTCCAGCCAGCTTGGCGCCGATGAGCGGGAAGGCCGCCAGCTTGCGACCGAAGGCGGACCGATCCTTCGCGTACTGCGTGGCGATGGCGAGTGCCGGGCGCATGCCGCCCAGGCAGGCTGCGCCGAGCTTGAAGCGGCCGACGTTGAGGACGTTGAACGCGACCCGGTGGCCCTTTCCCGGCTCGCCGAGCAGGTTGCCGGCCGGCACCACGACCCCGTCCAGGGTAACGGGGCAGGTCGACGCGCCGTGCAGGCCCATCTTCTCCTCCTCGCGGCCGATGCTCAGGCCCGGGGTGTCCCGCTCGACGAGGAAGGCCGTGAACTGCTCCCCGTCGATCTTGGCGTAGACGGTGAACAGGTCGGCGAAGGCCGCGTTGGTGATGAACTGCTTCGTGCCGTCCAGCCGCCACGAGCCGTCCGGTTGGCGCGTGGCCCGGGTCCGGATCCCCATGGCGTCCGACCCCGCGCCGGGCTCGGTGAGCGCGTAGGCGCCGACCCGCGTGCCGTCCGCGAGCCCGGGAAGGTAGCGCTGCTTCTGCTCATCGGTACCGAAGAAGACGGTGGGCAGGGTGCCGATGCCGGTGTGCGCCGCGTAGGTCACCGCGAACGACCCCGCAGCGGCGATGGCCTCGTTGACGACGAGGGAGCTGATCCGGTCGAGCCCGGCGCCTCCGTACGCCTCGGGCACGTCGATGCCCAGGAAGCCGTCGCGGCCCAGGCGCTCCAGGAGTGCCCGGTGCGCGGCGTAGTCCTTGCCGCCCACGCCCTCGACCGCGTCCCGGCGGGGGACGACCTCCTTGTCGACGAACGCGCTCACCGCGTCGCGGATGGCGCGGTGCTCGTCGGAGAGCTGCTCCGGGGTGAACACGCTGTCGGCCGGCGCCGGGCCGGTCATGAAGGTCCCGCCCTTCGCCGCTACCGGGGTCGTCCGTGTCTCGGTGGTCATGCCGCCGCCTCCTTTTCTCCCGAAGCCGATGCCGCCACGCGCGCGGGCTGCCGACCGCCGAGCCATTCGATCACCCCCGCGGCGCCCTGCCCGCCGCCCACGCACATCGTCACCAGGCCGTACTTCCCGTCGCGCCGGGCCAGCTCGGACAGAACCTGGACGGTCAGCTTGGCGCCGGTGGCGCCAAGCGGGTGCCCCATGGCGATGGCACCGCCGTTGACGTTCGTCGTCTCCTCGTTCAGTCCCAGCTCGCGGACGACCGCCACGACCTGCGCGGCGAACGCCTCGTTGAGCTCGGTGACCGCGATGTCGTCGAGGGTCAGGCCCGCCTTGGCGAGCGCCTTCGGGACGGCGTCCACGGGGCCGATGCCCATGATCGCGGGGTCCACGCCGGCGGTTGCGAAGCTCACCAGGCGTCCGAGCGGCTCCAGCCCCAGGGCCGCAGCGCGCTCGCCGGTCATCACCAGCAGGGCGGCCGCGCCGTCGCTCATCTGGCTCGAGTTGCCGGCGGTTACGGTGCCGCCGGTGGCGAAGACAGGGCGCAGGGCCGCCATCTTGGCGGCATCGGAGTCATGGCGAATTCCCTCGTCCGCGTCGAACGAGACGTCTCGGGCCGAGGGCTGCCCATCCATATCGACCTCGGTGAGGTGGGCGCTGACCGGCGTGATCTCGTCAGCGAAGCGCCCCTCGCGCTGGGCGGCCGAGGCACGCTGGTGCGAGCGAAGGCCCCAGGCGTCCTGGTCCTCGCGGGTCACCCCGAAGCGCTCCGAGACGTTCTCGGCGGTGAGCCCCATCGACAGGTAGACCTGCGGTCGCGTGTCGGCGAGGAGCGGATCCGGCGTGAACCGGTGGCCGATCATGGGCACGAAGCTCATCGACTCCATCCCGCCCGCCACGACCACGTCGTGCACCCCGGCCTGCACCGCCTGGGTGGCGAGCGCCAGCGCCTGCAGGCCGGAGGCGCAGAAGCGGTTGATGGTCATGGCGCTGGCGCTGATCGGCAGGCCGGCGCCCAGTGCCACCTGCCGAGCGATGTTGAGACCCTGGGCGCCCTCCGGCATGGCGCAGCCCAGGACCAGGTCCTCCACCTCGGCCGGATCGAAGCCCGGGGCGCGCTCCAGCATGGCCCGGATGGCGGCCATGGCCAGCTCCTCGGGCGGCGTTTCGCGCAGCGTGCCGCGCGGCGCCTTGCCGACCGCGGTCCGGGCGGCGGAGACGATGACGGCGTCACGCATGGTCCATTCCTCTTCAGTTGCGCAGGGGCTTGCCGGTCTTGAGGGTGTGGCGGATCCGGTCGCGGGTCAGGCGCTCGCCCAGCAGGCGCAGGAACGCCTCGCGCTCCAGGCCCAGCAGGTACTCCTCGCTGACCTGCGTCCCCTCGGCGACGTCGCCTCCGCTCATGACCCGGGCGAGCTCCAGGGTGACCAGCCGGTCGTGCTCGCTCATCTGGCGTGCCACCAGCTGGTTGTAGGTGAGCGACTCGGCCGCGGCGATGCCCCGCCGCCCGAGCACCGCGACCCGTGTCTCGCCCGGGGCGCGGTAGCCGTTCGCGGCCAGGTCGCGGGCGGTGCGGGCGGCATCGGCCCATTGGCGATCGGGGTCTGCGGTGAACGGGTCGCAGTCGCGGAGGAGGAGGTAGTCGCGCGCATCCGGCGCGCCCATCGCCACCCGGGCGGTGGCGATCCCGGTGAAGACGTGCTGAAAGACGGGGAAGAGGTCGGCCCTGGCTCCCTCCGGCAGTCGCTCGGCGGCGCGTCGCGCCATGGCCGTGGAGCCGCCACCGGCCGGGATGAGCCCCACGCCCACCTCCACCAGGCCGATGTAGGTCTCCAGCAGGGCCTGCGCCCGGTCCGCGACGAGCACCATCTCCGCCCCGCCGCCCAAGGTTCGCCCCCGCGGAGCGACGACGACCGGGATGGGGGAGTGGCGGATGGCCGTGGTGGCGGCCTGGAAGGCGCGGATCGCACGATCGAGCTCGTCCCACTCGCCCTCTTCCGCCTCGATCAGCATCAGGGCAAGGTTGGCGCCCGCGCTGAAGTCCGGTGCGCTGGTGCCGATCACCAGGCCGTCGTAACGGTCTGCCGCGAGGTCCACTGCCCGCCGGACCATGCCGATCGTCTCGGGGCCCAGGATGTTCAGCTTGCCGTGGAGCTCGAGGCCCAGGATCCCGTCCGGCAGCTCGACAACCGAGGCGGACGCCGCCGTCGGCAGTCCGCTCGCCGCCGCGCTGGCGCGCGCTGCGGCCAGGTCGAGCGCTCCCGGGCGCGGCGTCATGGGCCGAAGCGCTCCTGCCGTGAAGCTCCACCCTGAGCCGTTCGCGTAGTACGCCGGTGGGCCGTCGGCGGCTTCGCCGAGCAGCAGTGCGCGCGTCTCCGGGCCCAGGGCATCCAACAGCTGCAGCGGTCCCAGCTCCCAGCCGAAGCCCCAGCGCATCGCGTCATCGACGCTCCCTGCATCCTCGGCGATCTGCGGTCCGGTGGCCACCGCGTAGCCCATGGCCGCGCTGAATGTCCGCCGCATGAACTCGCCCGGGGTGTCCTGCGCGGCCAGGAGCATTGCCATCCGGCGCGGCAGGTCCTGTTCGTTGCGGGCCATCGCCACGGCACCCGACTGCACCCGACGCCTGGGCCGATAGTCGCCGGTGGCGAAGTCCAGGGCCAGGATCTCGCGACCCTCCTTGCGGAAGAAGCCGGCACCCGTCTTCTCGCCCAGCGCACCCCGCTCGACCAGCGAGCGCAGGAGCGGCGGCACCGCGAAGTCCTCGCGGCGAGGATCGTCCGGCAGGTCGGCATGGCAGTGATCCGCGACCGCCACGGCGACATCGATCCCCACCAGGTCAAGGGTGCGGAAGGTGGCGCTCTTGGGCCGCCCAATGAGGGTGCCCGTCAGCTCGTCCACCTCGTCCGGGCCCAGGCCCAGCTCCTGCGCCACGCGCAGGCTCACCATCAGGCCGTGCACGCCGAGGCGGTTGGCGATGAAGGCCGGCGTGTCGCGGGCAATGACCGTGCCCTTTCCGAGCAGCCGGGAGCCGATCTCCGCGAGCTGCGTGACCACCGCCGGGTCCGTCTCCTCGACGGGGATCAGCTCCAGCAGGCGCGTGTAGCGCGGCGGGTTGAAGAAGTGCGTTCCCAGGAACCGCCGACGGAACGCCTCGCCGCGCCCGTCCAGCAGGGCGCGGATCGAGATCCCACTCGTGTTGGTCGAGACGATGGGCGGCCGCTCGCGACCCGCGATCGCCTCCTCGACGAGCGCCAGCAGGTCGCGCTTGGGCTGGAGCTGCTCGACGATAGCCTCCACGATCCAGTCGGCGTCCGCAACGGCCTCGGCCAAGCCATCGAAGTCATCGGTCTGGATGTTCCTCCGGTCGGTGGGGAGGTAGAACGGGGTCGGGCGCAGCTTGACGGCGCGGTCCAGGCCACGGCGGGCGACCTCGGCGTCGAGATCCAGCAGGCTCACACGGACGCCGTTTCCGACCAGCAGCGCCGCGATCTGGGCGCCCATGGTCCCGGCGCCCAGGACGGTCACGCGTCGGAGGCGAGGAATCGGGCTCATGCGTCGTCTCCTCGTGGCGTCAGCCCGTCGAGGAAGAGGGCCACGAAGGCATCGGCGATCTCGTCGACCCCCAGCTCGCCGCCGGGCCGGTACCACTGGGTGAACCAATTGCAGACCGAGAGGATGCCGATGCCCGCCAGGCGCACGTCAACCTCCCGGATGGCACCGCTGGCCACCCCCGCGGCGATCGCTCCGCGCCAGGCCGCCTCGTACGCGTCACGCCGCTCGATGAGCTGGGTACGGCGCTCGGGGTTCAGCGAGCGAAGCTCGATCTGGATCAGGCTCATCTCGTCGGCGTGGTCCGCCGCCACGCGCAGGTGGGCGTGGATCGCGTCTGTCAGGCGACCCAGCGGGGGAGCGTCACCCTGCAGCAGGCGGACCACCCGCTCCTCGAGGAGGTCGAAGGTGCGGTTCAGGATTGACCAGAGGAGGTCGTCCTTCGAGTCGATGTAGTGGTAGAGGCTCCCGCGGTTCATGCCCAGCGCCTCGGCCAGGTCCTGCATCGAGGTCGCGTGGTAGCCGCGCTGCCGGAAGAGGCGCGTGGCGGCAGCCCACAGCTCGCTTTCGCGGGGGCGGGTAATGGCGGTCATCGTCCGATCGCGGTTCTCCGGCAGGATCCCAAACGAACGTTTGGTTGAGGGACGATCGTAGCCCAGCCGTCAAGGACGCACGGCGGGGATCGGCTTGTGCAGATCGCGACAATGGGGCGTCATGTCGCGCCTCACCGATGCCTTCGCCCTGGCCTCCGAGCTCCACGCCGATCAGCGGCGGAAGGCCAGCGCGGTCCCGTACGTCGCCCACCTGCTGCAGGTCTGTGGCCTGGTGCTGGAGGACGGCGGAGACGAGGACGAGGCGATCGCCGCACTCCTCCACGACGCACCGGAGGACCAGGGCGGTACTCGGACCCTGGACCTGATCCGCGAGCGCTTCGGCGAGCGCGTGGCCGATATCGTGGCCGGATGCTCGGACGCCATGCCTGCCCCGGGCGAGGCAAAGGCGCCCTGGCGTGGGCGGAAGACGGCGTACCTGGCCCATCTCGACGAGGCGGCGCCATCGGTGCTGAAGGTGTCGCTGGCGGATCGGCTGCACAACGGGCGCAGCCTGGTGGCCGACCTGGCCGTCACGGGGCCGGCTACCTGGGACCGGTTCAATGCCGGTCCCGCGGACCAGGCCTGGTTCGATGGTGCGGCGCTTGCCGTGTACGAGCGCAGGCTGCCTGCTTCCTGGAACCTGCCGGCGTTCCGGGAGGTCGTGACCGCGATCCAGGACGCCGCGCGCGAGATCGCGGACCGCGGCTAGACACCCGCGGGGTCCGCCCCCGGCATGAGTCGAATGTCGAGTATCGTCGCGAGGTGGGTGTTCTGCGGCGCCTCGGGCGCATCTGGCAATTCGTCAGGTCCTTCGGCGCCTATCCGGGTGAGACCGACGTCCACCGAGGGAAGCGGCAGATCGTCGTCGGGTACTTCTTCTTTGGTGTGCTGGCACGGGTCCCATTCGCCGCCGGGGAGTTCGCCGGGGGTACACCGTGGGCGGGGGTTGTTGACGTAGGGGCTGTGCTGGTCGGCCTTGTCGGGCTCAGCGCACTGCGAATCCGGCCCGGCTGGTTCACGTGGATCGTCAACGCAGGGCTGTTCTTCCTGCTCGCGGAGGTCCTCGCGGCGACCCTCGTCGTGGGCGGGCTGGTTCCGTCGGCGCTGGTGATCCTGTTCGGGCTGATCGCGGTGGTCGGCGCCCTGATCGTCCTCGACACCTGGGCCGCGTTCGCATGGTTCGTGGCCTTCCTGCTCACCCTCACCCTGGCGGTGGTCCTTCCCGGCGTGATCCCGCCGATCTACGTGGTGGAGACAACCGCGGGCGACCTCGCGTTCACCGTATTTGGCGTGGCTGCCTTCGTGTTCGCGGCAATGGCGTACTTTGTGCGCCAGCGGGATCGGTTGCAGGCCGAGTCCGACGGCCTCCTCCACAACATCCTCCCCGACGAGATCGCCGGGAGGCTCAAAGCCAGCCAGACCATGATCGCCGACGACTACGTGGCGGCCTCCGTGCTGTTCGCCGACGTGGTCGACTTCACGCCGATGTCGGCCGAGATGTCGCCGCCCGAGCTGGTGGGGCTGCTGAACGCGGTGTTCACGACCTTCGACGGCCTCGTGAACGAGCTTGGGCTGGAGAAGATCAAGACAATCGGAGACGCCTACATGGTCGCGGCGGGCGTGCCGCGGGAGCGGCCCGACCATGCGGACGCCATTGCCGACCTGGCGCTGCGGATCCGTGACTGCGTGCAGACCACCACGTTCGCCGGACACAGGATCAGCCTGCGGATCGGCATCAACTCCGGACCGGTCGTTGCCGGGATCGTGGGCACCCACAAGTTCGCCTACGACCTGTGGGGTGACGTCGTCAACACCGCCAGCCGCATGGAATCAGAGGGCGTCCCGGGGTCGATCCAGGTGAGCCAGGCAACCTGCGAGCTGATTCGGGATCGCTACCTGTGCGAACCCCGCGGCGGCATCCACGTCAAGGGGAAGGGAGAGATGAACACCTTCATCCTCGTTTCGAAGCGAGGCGACGAGGCCACGGTGGCGGACGCAGCCCGGTAGGCCTGCGAGCCGCGGGGGTCAGGCCGGAGCGGCGAGCAGCTCGCGGATCACCTGCTCGGAGCCGGCATAGTCGCCCTCCCCGAAGTGGGTGTGGCGGATATGCCCCTGCTTGTCCACGAAGTAGAAGGCCGGCCAGTAGCGGTTGTGGTAGGCGTTCCAGGTGGCGTACGCGGGGTCGAAGGCGACCGGGAAGGTGACGCCGTCATCGGCCACCGCTTTGCGGACGTTGCCGATCTCCCGCTCGAAGCTCAGCTCCGGGGTGTGCACGCCAATGACCACGAAGCCGTCCGCGGCGTATCGGTCATACCAGGCCTTCACGTAGGGCTGCACGTGGATGCAGTTGATGCAGGCGAAGGTCCAGAAGTGCACCAGCACGACCTTGCCGCGCAGCGAGGCGAGGGTCACCGGGTCGGCGTTGACCCAGTCGGTGATCCCGGTCAGCTCCGGCGCCGGACCCAGGTCCTGCAGCTGCACCGATGCCGGCAGCGTCGAAGCCACCGGTGTCGGGAGGGGATTTCCGTCCGCGTCAGTCATGGGTGTCACCGCAACGCCGGCCTCCGTTCCCATCTGCCCCAGCTCGTCCTGCACGGCGGGTTGCTGCTCGACCGAGAGAAGCGCGGTGCCCCATCCCGCCGGCAGCAGGTTGCTCACCGAGGTCTGGAGCGGCACATCGAGTCCGCTGGCGACGACCAGCGCGGCCACGACCATGACCCCGCCGAAGATCCGCTGCAGGCGAGCCCGACGCTCCGGCCGTCCCAGGCTGTCGACTGCGGCGCGACCGGCTCCAGCCACCATGGCCAGCGGCACCGCCGCGCCCGCGACATAGGCGAGCGCGATGGCCAGCGCCTGCAGCGACGGGCCGGTGGTCACCGCCACGGCGATCACCCCGGCCATGATCGGACCCACGCACGGAGCCCAGATGAGACCGATGGCGGCACCCAGGACGACCCCGCCCGCGAAGCCGGAGCGGCTCTTCCCCCCGGACGGCCCGGCTCCCACCAGCAATGCCCCCATTCGGGTCAGGGGCGCGGTGCGGGCCTCGAGCCAGCGACCCAGTGCCGGAACCAGGAGCACCGCCCCGAACGCGCCGAGGAGAAGGGCGCTCGCGAGGCGCAGGCGGTCCGTGGTGAGACCGGCGGCCGCAAGGCTCGACGCCAGGAGCACGGTCACCGCCACGAACATCGCAGCGAACCCGACGACCAGGCCGACGACCCGTCGCCGGCCGCCGGCGCTCGCGCTGCCGAGCAGGAGCGGAACGACCGGCAGGGTGCAGGGCGACAGGATCGTCAGGACCCCGGCGATGAACGCGAAGACGAGGACCAGGCCCATGGGCGGCGGCTACTCCGTGACGGGTGCTCGATTCCTCACGAGGGCGACGCGGACTCTTCCATCATCGCCTCGGAGGGCGAAGCCGAGTGGTCCATCATCGCGTCGGATGGCGAGGCCGATTCCATCATCGCCTCGGAGGGAGACTCGTCCATCATCGCCTCGGAGGGCGAAGCCGAGTGGTCCATCATCGCCTCCGTGGGGGAGGCGGTCGCCCCGCCGCCGGCGGGCTGGCAGGCGGCGAGGGCAATGGCGACAGGCAGCGCCAGCGCACCCAGGACGCGCAGGGCGCGGCGCGGATTGGACTTCATCGCGGGTTCCTCGTGCTGGTGATACGCCGAGGGTGCCGCGGTCTTGTGACGGGGCTATGACGCCCCGGTTACCGGTGCGCGACGGGCCGCGCCCTACGGAAGGCCGTCCCTGCCGTAGTTGTCGATGATGGCGCTCAGGCTCGTCTCCATCGCCCGTTCCTCCGTGTGCCGGCGCCGGAGCAGCGTGGCGTACAGGTACGTGGCGATCGCGAGCGCGACCAGGAGCAGGCCGCTGGCAAGCGGCTGCGTGGCAAACGGGTCAGCAGGCAAGAGCAATCCTCCGCAGCGTGCTCACTGAGTGTCGTCGACGGCTCGGCGACCGCGCAAGAGACGAAATGGGACTGGTACCCGGTGCATCGCCGCACCGGGCGGACCGTGCGCGGCAGGAGCCCGGGCACGCGGTGTCATGTGGCATGGTTGGCCCATATGGCCGACCACCTCGAGCTTGCCCTGGCGGACGGACGAACCCTGGAGGTCCACGTGGACGGCATGCCGGGCGGCGTGCCGCTTGTGTTCCACGGCGGGACACCAAGCAGCGCCGTGCCATACGCGCCGTTCGTGCGACTCGCCACCGAGCGCGGGCTGCGCCTGGTGACCTACGCCCGGGCTGGATATTCGCGCTCCACCCGCAACCCGGGACGCAGCGTCGCTTCCGTGGCGTCCGATGTGGCCGGGCTTCTCGACCAGCTCGGCGCGCTGCGTTGCTACACGGTGGGCTGGTCAGGCGGCGGGCCGCATGCCCTGGCCACGGCGGCGCTGCTGCCCGACCGCGTCACCGCCGCCGCGTCGATCGCGGGCGTGGCGCCGTACGACGCACCCGGCCTCGACTGGATGGCCGGGATGGGCGACGAGAACCTGATCGAGTTCCGCGCGGTGCTCGAAGGATCCGAGGCACTCCAGGCATTTCTCGAACGCGAGGGCTCGTGGGTCAAGGACATCACCGCGGACCAGGTGGCCGACGGGTACGGCAACCTGGTCAGCGAGCCGGACCGTGCCGCTCTCACCGGCGAGTTCGCCGCGTGGCAGGCCACCTTCCTTCGCAGCTCCGTCTCGAGCGGCGTCTGGGGCTGGTACGACGACGACCAGGCTCTCTCCCGCCCGTGGGGCTTTGACATCGGCGCCATCACCCGGCCGGTCACCATCTGGCAGGGCGGACAGGACCGGATGGTGCCGTTCGCGCACGGGGAGTGGCTCGCCTCGCACGTGGGTTCGGCGCGGGCGCGGCTGTTCCCGGAGCATGGCCACCTGTCGCTGGCCGTGGACTCCATGGGCGCGATCCTCGACGACCTGCTCACCACCTCCTCCTGAGCGAGGGTCGGCATGGACACCCGTGCTACGCTGCGCCGCACCATGACGCGCAGGAACCCCCACTGGTCAACCATGGCGATGCCCGGGCGGCCCCGCTAGCGGAGGCTGAGGGTTCGTAGACCGGCCGACATCGGTCCACCTCTGTCCGCGGCGGAGCGCCGCGCTGCCGCAACCCACCTTCCCTGCGACAGACCGATGGAGGCACCACCATGGCCACCCGCGCCGCCCACCTCGTGGGCAGCACCCCCTTCACCAATGCGGACGAGGCGATCGACATCGCCCTCGACCGCCTGGGCGGATATCTGCACAGCGTCCCGGACGGCGAGACCGGCGACCGGCGCAACTGGATCATCCACATCATCGAGGCGCTGCGCGCGCACCCGGACCTGGAGGTGGCGCGCGAGGGCGACTGGTCCGACTACGACCGAACGCCGGTCTTCCGGGTCCGGAAGGGCCACCGGCTGACGGCCGGCTCGCTCGACCTCCAGCACGTGGCGCCGTTCGAGGCCGCCTACCCGGCCTTCGCCCGCAGACGCGCAGAAGCCGTCTCGGCGGGCGTTCCTGGCGCTGGCGACCTCGCCTTCCAGGTCGGGATTCCCGGCGACTTCGACATGGCACTCTTCACCTTCGGACCCACGGGGCCGTTCCGTCAGCGCCGCCCGTTCACCGATGCGACGCTGGGGGAGATCGCGCAGATCGGGGCTCTGGCCGGGCGCGACGCCACGGGCCGGCCGGACGTGGTCTTCCAGCTCGAGATCCCGGCCGAGCTCATCTTCGTGGCACGCTTCCCGGGACCGCTGCAACCGCTCATTGCCAGCTGGCTGGCGCGCGGCGTCGCGCGCCTGGCTGCGGGTTCCCCCGAAGGGACGCGATTCGGGATCCACCTGTGCGTCGGCGACATGAACCACCGGGCGCTGGCGCGGCTCAAGGACGTGACGCCGCTCGTCCAGCTCGCGAATGCCATCGCGCGCGCCTGGCCGGCCGGCCGCACCCTCGAGTTCATGCATGCTCCGTTCGCGGCCGCGGTCCTGCCGCCACCGTCGCCTGCGACGGCGGAGGGCGCTCGCTTCTATGCCCCGCTGCGCGGGATCAAGCTCCCGTCGAAGACGCGGTTCATCGCCGGGTTCGTCCACGAGTCGCGGCCCCTGGACGAGCAGCAGGAGACCCTTGCGCTCATCGAGTCCCTGGTGGGGCGGCGCGTGGATGTCGCCACCAGCTGCGGGCTGGGCCGGCGGGACCGCGACGCCGCGCTGGCCACCATCGATCGCGCGCGCGATCTGGTCACCGAGGCGCCATCGGCGACAATCGGGCCATGAGCCACGACGCACCACGAGCTCCGCGGGAAATCGCTGGACTGCCGGTCGCGGAGTTTGCGTTCCCAGGACCGCTGCGCGAGGAGCTGATCGCCGCCATCCTGCGCGGCGAGAAGACCTCCACCTCCGGCCTGCTCAGCGACTACGAGCGCGACGGGGACGCCATCCCGCAGGCGGGGGACCGGCAGGTCGTGATCGACTCCGAGCTCCGGCCTGTCGCGATCATCGAGATGGTTGAGGCGCGCGTCATCCGGGCCGGGGACGTGGACGAGGCCTTTGCGCGCGATGAGGGCGAGGGGTTCGAGTCGGTCGACGACTGGCGCGAGGCGCACGAGCGGTTCTGGCACGGCTACGCGGACGAGACCCGCACGTACCTTGGTGACCCCGGCTGGCGCGTCAGCGACGACACGCTGATCGTTGCGGAGCGATTCCGCCTCATCCGGCGCCTCCCGACCTAGGGCAGCGCCCACGAGGGCATGCCTCGTTGACGCCCTCCGGTTGGTTCGTCCAGCAAGCCGTGTGACCGTGGAGGCCCACCGGGGATGCCCGTGGGCGGTCGGATGGTTCGTCCAGCAAGCCGTGTGACCGCGGAGGCCCACCGGGGATGCCCGTGGACGGTCGGATGGTTCGTCCAGCAGACAAGCGCTGGGACGAAGCGTCAGATGGGCGGCGCCGGGAGGTGACGCACCGCACCCCGGTCGCCGATCCACAGCGCAGGCGGCGTGACCCAGTAGAGCGCCATCTCGTTGAGGCGCGCCGCGTAGCCGGAGCGCAGCGCCACGAACCGATCCCACGCGGCATCCGCGTCGCGGAGCGTCCAGCCGGCATCGGCCAGGCGGACACGGGCTTCGTCGAATTCGGTGCGTTCGACGAGGGCCAGCGGGACCTGCATCCAGCCGAAGAAGTTCGAGACATCCTCGACGAGGTGGCCGCCGACTCGCTGCATCATGGTCGCCTCACCGCCTGGCCCGCCCTCCACGCAGGTCAGCACCAGGGCAGAGGCGTCCAGGACCGCGCCGAGGGCGGAGACCCACGACACGTTGTCGTGCGACGACCGGAAGTAGGGAAGGATGGGGTAGGCGATGTGCGTGTCGAGGACCTCGGCAGCCCACGATTCCCAGTCGAGGAAGAACGAGGCCAGGCCGCCACGCATGTCGGCGGCTCCGTAGGTCTCCATGAGCGCCACCCCGGAGGGCGGAGCGCCGGCACGCGGCTCCAGCCGCACGACCAGGATCTCGCGCCGCTGGAAGGACGCGTAGAGGCTGAACAGGTAGGTGATTCCCAGCGCCAGCACGCCCAGACCAAGCCCACCGCCCACGACCGCTGCAATCCGCGACAGGCCGTCGGTGGCACTGATGTCCCCAAAGCCGATGGTCAGCACCGACTCGCCCGCGAAGTAGAGGGCTGTGCCGAAGTCAGGCATGGGCGTGAGCTCTCCGCGGAGGGCGTACATGATCAACCCGAAGCCCAGCACCATCAGGGCGATCCAGGTGATGAGCAGCATGAGCACCAAGGCCGGAGCGTAGGAGCCCAGGATCTTCTCCTGGTCGACGCTCGTGACCTTGCGGATGGCGCGCCCCCGCCACAGCGGCCAGGTGATGCGGATCAGGTTCCGCGCGATGCGCACGCGGGTGGGAGCCGGCCTGGGCAGCACCACGGTCTGGAAGATGTCCCACAGGACCAGGGCTATCAGCAGCAGCCCGGCCGCGGACTGGGTGCCGCCCGCCAGCCAGCCCATCTACGCGCTCAGCTCGCGCGCGCAGCGATCGCGCCTGGCGTTCGAATCAAGCCCCAACCGCGGATCCACTCCACTCTCAGTGCCTTCCACCAGCCGGCTGATCTGCACTGTCATGTTCCTCCGGACCTGGTGCCACGCTGTCAATCTGCGAGGGCGATCATGGCAGACGACGGCGCACGAGTGCCGCATAGATGGTGCCGAGCGTGCACCACCCACCTGAACCATGGTACCGGCGAATCGTCACGCCCCCCTTACCTTTGGCGGGTTGAACACGTACACTCACGCGAACGTCCCGCCACACGTCGCCGACGCTCGGCGTGTAGGCGCGAAACTCCGAGCAGACCGGTGAAAGGGGACCATGCGCCACAATCGACTGCCTCGCCTGTTGGGGGCACTTGGCCTCGCCATCTCATTGACTGCCGGAACGCTGGCTGGAACCACCGTGGCAGCTACTCCCCATTGGGACATGCACGTCACGAGATGGGTCCCGTCGCTGGGAGGCGTTCCGACCGTCTCAAACAACGACACCGCCGCGTATTCCGTCACGATCACCAACAACGGACCCAGCAACATCTCCCAGCTGTACCTCGAGACCATGCTGGGAGGGGCCACCGGCCTCGTTGCGACGCCCGACAACGGCAGTTCCTGTGACGCCGCGACCGTCGCCTGCAACCTGGGCACGCTTCGCGCCAACAGCGACGTGACCGTCTTCGTCGTCGTGCGCACACCGGCCTCAGGCAAGAGTCTGAGCATCCTGTTTGAGGCCAACACGACCGGCGCATCGCCCAACGACAAGGGCAAGAACAGCCACGGCGATGCGCTTGACTACACTGCCACCGTCTCACTCACGAGCTCTCAGGACTTCGCCGGACGGTACATCTACGATTCGACCCAGCAGCAGGTGGGTACGAACACCAGCCTGAACAACGGCAACCCACAGTCCACGACCGTCTTCGCACCGGTCACCGGCATCGTCACGTCGGCCAATGAGTTCTCTAGCTCGACGTGCCCGGTGACGAGATGCGTTGGGCAATGGTCGGGCGTTAACGTCGACGGCGGGACACCGTACCCCGGTGGCTTCCGGATCGTGATCACCATCAGTCGCTCCGTTCTTCCGCGCTACATCGACGACGATGATGACCTCAACATCGTGCACCAGCTCGATGACGGCACCTTCGAGTACCTGATCGCGGAGGATCACCACGATTGGTGCGCGTTTGATTCGGGGGCGACGACTCCCAACAACATGCCGTGCCTCACCGAAACGATGAACTCGAGCCAGTTCACCGTCACGATCTGGACCACGACAAACGGGAACTTCCGGGGGTACTGAGCCCAGAACGCCTGCATCGTCGATGCCAACGCCGGGGCCACGAGGCTCCGGCGTTGCATTATCCCCGGATCCCTCCTAAGCCTCAGGGGTGCCGCGCCCAGCGGGGGCTGGGTGCGACGGTCGTCGGTGCCGCTACCCTGCAGTGGGCGTATCGATCCCGGCTCGGCGGGCACGCAGCCGCTCGGCGGTGACCATGTCGCCCTTGGCGACGACGAGGGCAAGCGCTCGCTCGATTGCCACGGTGCATTCCGCTGGATGCGCACCGGCCAGCTCAACCTCCGCCAGGTCCACCAGGGCCTCCGCCTGGAGGACCGGGGAGTCGGTCGTGCGCCGCAGACTCACTGCCTGGTGGGCGAAGTCGAGCGCCTCCTCGATCGCGCCGCGACGGGCAAGCACTCTCGCGCGCACGCCGCGCCAGATGGCCTGAGCATCGACGTCGTCCTCAGCGGCCATCTTTTCCACCGCCCGCGTCAGCCCCTCGGCCTCTTCCGGCCGCTCCTGGGCCTCAAGCGCGCGTGCCAGCAGCCCGCCGATGGTCGAGAGCAGGAACTTCTCCCCGATCTCGGTGAGCGCATCGTAATCGCGGCGGAGCTCCCGCTCCGCGGCGGCGTAGTCGCCGGCCAGCATCTCGACCCGTGAAGAGTCGATCGAGGTCGAGGCGGCGAGCACGCCTGCGCCGAGATCGTCCAGGGTCGCCTTGGTCGACCGGTACAGCGCGCGCGCCCTGGCGAAGTCTCCACGCATCGCGTACAGCTGGGCCAGCTGGGCGTTGATGAGGGCCACGGTTCGCTGGTCGGAACCGGCACCGGTGGCAAGCTCCTCGCAGCGGGCGATGGCCTCGGGGACCGGCGTTGGACCGTAGAGCAGCGAGATCGACAGCCCGGACGCGCCCCGTGTCTCCGCGCGACGGTTCCCGGCCCGGCCGGCGTGGCGGATGACCTCCTCGAGTGCACGGCCGGCCTCACCGTAGCGGCCCGCGGTCCCGTGCAGGCCCGCACGCAGCCGCCAGGCAAGCGTGATGCCCGCCTCGTCGGTGGCCTGCTCGAACACGGGCAGCACGCGCTCGACCGTCTCGGTCGCTCGCGAGCTCCAGTCATCGCTTTCGCCCGAGTACGACTGCACCAGCAGCCGGACGAGGTCCACCTCGGCGGCGAGCGCCTCATCGGCGAGCTCCGACGCTGCGTCGGCCGCTTCGCGCAGGACCCGGTCCGCTCCCTCGAAGTCGCCGAGCTCCATGAAAGCCTCGCCCAGATCGGGCAGGATGGCGAGCCGTTCGCGGTCCAGGCGAGTCCGCGTCGCGGCAGCCCGCCGCAGGAGATTGGCGGCGGCCGGCATGTCGCCGCGGGCCTGGGCACGGCGCCCGGCCGACGCCAGCAACATCGACGCCCGGGCGCCCACGTCGTGCCCATGGTCGTCGAGCGGACCGAGCTCGGTCAGGTACCGATACGCCTGCTCGAGGTGGTATCCATTGATCTCCTCGTATTCCTGGGAGCGCCCGCGCTCTCGGTTCACCTTGTCGGCCCAGGCCACGAACTGCTCGTGGAGCTCGGCCCGGACCCGCTTCAGCATGCCGCCGTAGGCCGCGTCCTTGATCAGGATGTGCATGAACCGGAAGCTGGCGTCCTCGACGTTCGTGGAGGCGCCGGGCCTGACCAGCTGTTTGCGGGTCATTGCGTCGAGATGGTCGCGGATCGAGGTGCGAATGGCATCAGCCACGAGCGCGTCGACGGCTGCCTGCGCGAACTCGAGGCCAATCACCGAGGCCGGCTCGATCACGGATCGCTCGGTCGGTTCCAGGAGGTCGAGACGGGCCGAGAGGAGCGCCTGGATCGTGGGTGGGACGGCCATCTGCGAGAGGTCCGCGGTGGGCTCCCAGCGGCCGTCCCGCATGGTCAGCTGGCCCGAGTCGATGAGCATCGAGAGCATCTGCTCGACGTAGAGCGGGTTCCCCTCGGATGCGCGGACGATGCGGTCCTGCACTTCTCCAGCGATCCCGGCATCGCCCAGCAGGTTCTGGACGACGCGCGCGGCGTCAGCTTCTGAGAGTGGCTTGAGGACGAGTCGCAGGCTGTCCTCCCGGAGCGCCCAGGTCGGGTGGGTCTCGAGGACGTCGTGGCGCGAGGAGCACAGCACCAACACGGGGCGCTCCGCCTCCTCGAGGAGGTACACGACGAGGTCCAGCAGCGTCTGCTCGGCCCAGTGAATGTCGTCGATGACCCAGATCGCCGTCTGCTCGGCGGCGAGCTGCTCGAGCATCTTGCGGGTCGCCCAGAAGATCTCCGGGACGCCGTACTGCTCATTCGTGAGACCGATGGCGGCGCCAATGCGGTCCGCGACAGCGGGGTCATCGATGAGCGAGCGGAGCTTGCGCACGCCCTCCTCCGGAGTGTCGTCGGGATCGATCTGCGCGGCGCCCCGGGCGGCGTCCACCAGGGGCCAGAAGGTGATGCCCTCGCCGTAGGGGAGGCAGCGGCCCTTGAGCACCAGCGCGTCGCCCGCGTGCGAGCCCACGAACTCGCTGATGAGGCGGCTCTTGCCGGTCCCCGCATCCGCGATGACGGTCGCCATGCGCCCGGCGTGCTCAGTCGCCGCGCGCGCGAAGATCTCCTGCAGGGAGGCCATCTCCTTCTCGCGTCCCACCATCGGGGCGTCCTGGCGCCGGTTGAAGCCCTCGCCCGCGGCCGCAACGGCCAGCAGCCGATACGCCGGGACCGGCTCGGCCTTGCCCTTGAGGGTCAGCGGCGCGACGGGCTCGACCTTCACCGCATCACGCACCAGCTGGTAGGTCAGCCCGCCGAGCAGGACCTCGCGCGGGCCGGCCGCCTGCTCCAGGCGGGCCGCCGTGTTCACCGCGTCCCCGGTCACCAGGCGCTGCCCAAGCGTCGCGTCGCCGGCGATGACCTCGCCACTGTTCACGCCGATGTGGTTCTGCAGTGCGACCGCCCACTCCGCCTCGAACGCGGCGTTGAGGTCGGGCAGGGCTGCCTGCATCTCGAATGCCGCGCGTGTGGCGCGCACCGCATCATCCTCGTGGAGCACGGGAAGGCCAAAGACCGCCATCAGCGCGTCGCCGATGAACTTTTCCACGGTTCCGCCGTGCCGCTCCAGAATCGGGCGCATGACGTCGAAATAGCGGGACATGACGGAACCGAGCGCCTCTGGGCTTGGTCGCTCGCCGCCCAGGGTGCTCGGTCGTGGGTCGGCAAACACCAGCGTGACCGTCTTCCGCCGTTCGGGCGCTGGCGCTGACCGGTCCAGACGGCCACCACAGGTGCCACAGCGCACGAAGTCCGCTGGATTTTCTTCGCCGCAGTTCGGGCATCCGCGCCGATCGCCGGCAGCCGCCCCGGAGCTTTCCTGCAAGGCTCGTTCCGCCTCCGCCGAAACCGCCACGAGGCGGTATGCCTCGATCGGTTCTTCTCCGCCCTTGGGCACGAAGGCAGACAACGGCTCAACCTCGACGGCGTCGGAGACCGCGGCCCGGGTTGGGGCCGAAAGGAGCGCCTCCGAAGGCGGTGCAGCCTGCTCGAGCGCGGTCGAAACGAGTACCGCCTCGCCGCTCAGCACGTGCTGACCCTCGCTCGCCTCGCCCAGCACCACCTCGCCGGTGGCGATGCCAGTCCGGTTCACGAGTCGGACCCCGTAGGCGTGCTCGAACTGGTCATTCAGCGCACCGAGGGTCCGAAGGCTCTCGGCCGCCGCCGCAACGGCGCGAAGGGGGTCGTCGTCGTGGTGCGCGGGCAGACCGAAGACAGCCACGATGGCGTCCCCGATGATCTTCTCGATGGTGCCGCCGTACGACTCGAAGACGAGGCGCATCTCGTCGAAGTAGCGGGTCAGCAGCTCTCGCAGGGACTCCGGGTCGAGCCGCTCGCCAAGGCTGGTTGAGCCCTTCAGGTCGGAGGTGACGATGGTGGCGGTCCGACGGATCTCCTCCGGGGCGCGCGCTGTGTCGAGGACCGTGGCGCAGTAGCCGCAGCGCCGGTACCGATCAGGGACCGACCTCCCACAGCTCGGACATGGGACTGAACCGGCCATCGTCATTCGGCCCGAGTGTAGAGGCTTCGACCGAATTGACGCACGCCGAGTGCGTCCCCGCTAGCGATCGAGGTCTGCGACCCACGCCGCGATTCTGTCCATCGCATCCTCCAGCACCGGTGTCACGCCGTGGCGGACCCGCGGGTAGGTGACCAGGCTCGCGTGGCGCAGGCGTGTCACTGCGGTGCGGAGCAGGTCGATGCGTGCAAACGGGTCCGATTCCCCGGAGAGCAGCAGCACGGGGCAGGTGATGCGCTCCCAATGGGCCGTCCGCTCCTCCCACTGCTCGGGGTGGCCCGGCCGGTGCAGCGGGTACGAGAGCAGGAGCAGCCCCATCACGGGCTCGTCTGCGGCCAGGAGGCTCGCCACCCTCCCCCCGAACGAGTGCCCACCGATGATCGACGCAGCCGGCTCGAGCACTGCCGCTCGGAACGCAGGAACGGCGCGCTGCGCCTGGCCTCGGGGAAGGGCGACCGCCTGCGCGTCGAGACCCCGAGCCACCAGGCCGCGCACTTGTGGCTGCAACGCGGCGACCGACCCGGATGCGCCTGGTGCGAGGTAGATGCGAGGCGCCATCCGCTGACGATAGCGGCGGACGAGCGTCTTCGCCCATCTTTCACACGGCCGTCACACGAAACGGGTTGAATGTCGCGCATGCATCGACCGTCACGTCTCGCCGGCGCGCTCGCCGGGCTGATCGCCGGCGGCGCGGCCCTGGGCCTTGCGGAGCTGCTGGCCGGCCTGGTCGACGGCATCCCGTCGCCCGTGAATGCCATCGGCTCGCTGGTCATCTCGCTGCAGCCGCCGGGGGCCAAGCAGATCGTGGCCGACACCTTCGGCACCAACGACAAGCTGGTCCTGACGCTCGCGGTCCTCGTCGTGGCCCTGGTCCTCTCCGCTGGGCTCGGAATCCTGGCGCGCTCGGGCCGGGGCGACGAGGGTCCGAGCACAATCCGGTTCCGGGTGGCGGTTGGGGGCTTCGTGGTGGTGGGCGTCGTTGCGGTGGTGGCGTCGCTGACCAATCCGCCTGTGAACCCGATCCTGGCGATCGGCTCCGTCGCGATCGCCATCATCGTGGCCTGGCAGGTGCTGGCGCTGCTGCTGCGGCGCGCGGCGGAGGGGGTCCGGCGCGAACCCGTGGCGGAGATGCCGGACTGGTCCCGCCGCCGCTTCATCGGCACGAGCCTGGTCCTCGGCGCCGGCGCCGTCGCAGGGGGAACCATCGGGCGGCTCCTCATCAACTACCGGAACGCCGCCGCGGTGCCGATCGCCGACGTGCCGGCCCCGGCCGCGACGGTGGCCCCTGTCCCGTCCAGCGCCCAGCTGGACGTCCCCGGCGTGTCGAGCCTCGTCACGTCCAACAAGGACTTCTATCGCATCGATACCCAGCTCATCACGCCGCACGTGGATGCCTCGACCTGGAAGCTGACCGTGACCGGCATGGTCAACAACGAGCTGAGCTTCACGTACGACGAGCTGCTCGCCATGCCCCTCTACGAGCAGTACGCGACGATCCAGTGCGTCTCGAACGACGTCGGCGGCAATCTCGTGGGCAACGCGCTGTGGCGAGGCGTGCGCCTTCGCGACGTCCTGGACCAGGCCGGTGTCCACGCGAACGCCACCCAGATCGTGGGACGGGCCTTCGACGGGTGGACGTGCGGATTCCCGACCGACTGGCTCACCGAGTCGGATCGCGAGGCACTCATTGCCGTCGCCATGAACGGCGAACCGTTGCCGGCCGCGCACGGCTTCCCTGCGCGGCTCATCGTCCCCGGCCTGTACGGATATGTCTCCGCCACCAAGTGGCTGACGAACATCGAGCTGACGACCCTGGATGCCTTCGACGCGTACTGGGTGCCGCTTGGCTGGTCCAAGCTGGGTCCCATCAAGACCACGTCGCGCATCGACACGCCCCGCTCGGGATCGTCTCCCCATGCGGGCACGGTCCCGGTCGCCGGCGTGGCCTGGGCACCCGACCGCGGGATCAGCAAGGTCGAGGTGCAGGTCGACGACGGCGCCTGGCAGGCTGCGGACCTGGCCACGCCGATCTCGAACGCCACCTGGGTGCAGTGGGTGTACCAGTGGCCCGCCACCTCGGGCCGCCACACGCTCCGGGTGCGCGCCACGGACGGGACGGGCGAGCTGCAGGTCGCCACTCCCCACGATCCGGCGCCCAACGGGGCGACGGGCTACCACCAGGTGAGCCTGCAGGTCTCCTGAGCATCTTCCGACACAGACAACACCGCCGCCGGACCGACCGGCGGCGGTGCTCGTTCGTCAGACTGCCGCCGGAGGAGCGGCAGCCCTGAAGCTCAGGGGCGGTGTGCCAGCCCGTCGGTGGCCTGCACTGGCTCGTCCGGGCTCGTGGCGGCGCTCTGCTGCTCCGCGGCCGCCTGCTGGCCCCAGCCTTTCGCGATGGAGCTGACGTAGGCGCCGTGGTTGGCCCATCCGCCGTCGCTGGGCGTGGGCTGCTGCGCGGCCTGCGAGACGGTGTATCCGTGCGTGTCGGTGGGCGCCGCGCTCAGCGCGGCGTCGTGGTTCGCGGTCGGATCGGTGAACGCGCCGTCAACGCCCATCGGGAGATCCCTGCCCGACGCGTCGCGTGCGGTGCTCAGGCCATGGTCTGACGCGGCCGGCATGAGGTGAGCGGTCGCGATGCCCGCGGTGAGAGCGAGCGACGCCACGGCGGCGACCACGCTGAAGATTCGAAATCGATGCATGCGCTGTGGTTGTCCTCTTGCTGGAGGGCGGGTGTGTTCGGGCGTTTCATCCCTTCCAACGGCTTACCCGGGCGTGCGTTAGCGGACATCCGACCCCAACCGACCGGTACCAACGTCCCGGTGAGAGCCTCGCCGCACCCGAGCCAGCGTGCACAATCTGCTGCGTGCCCAGGTCATCCGCTCCGCTCCTCATCGTCAACCCGGTCGCGGGCGACGGCCGTGCCCTGCACCTCGAACCATGGCTTCGGCGGCACCTGGAGACGGCGGCGCCATCGGCCCTGATGGTGGAGTCGCAGGCACCGGGACATGCGCGTGAACTTGCACTGCAGGCAGCGGTGCAGGGACATGACCGGGTCATCGCCGTCGGTGGGGACGGGACGGTGCAGGAGGTCGTGAACGGGATCATCGAGTCCGGGGCCGGGATCTCGCTGGGCATCCTGGCCGGTGGCGCTGGAAACGACCTCGCTCGCAGCCTGGGCCTGCCGCGCCGCGGCGAGGACGCACTCGCGGTGGCCTTAGGGGCCGAACTGCTGCGGATCGACGTGGGGATCGCCAGCCGCGACGACGGACCTGCACCCGAACGCCGCTACTTCGCGGCGGCCGGTGGCGTGGGCTTCGACGCGCAGGTCGCCGCCGCCATGTACCGACGCAGCTGGTGGCAGCGCGGCAGGATTGGCTACCTGCTCTCGACGCTGTGGGAGCTGCAGCGCTTCCACAACCGCACCGTGCGCCTGCGCCTGGAAACGCCCGGCGGCCCACTCGAGATGGAGCGGACGGCCCTCTTCATCGCCTTCGCGAATGGGATGTACTACGGCGGCGGCATGCAGATCTGTCCTGAGGCCACCGTCACCGATGGCTGGATGGACCTGTGCATCGTGGGAGACATTTCCCGGTTCGAGGCGATACGCCAGCTTCCCGGCATGTATCGCGGCGCCCACGTCTCGCATCCGGCGGTCGAGTTCGTGCGCGCCCGGTCGGTGGTGCTCGAAGGCGATGACGACACACGCGTCCACCTCGACGGGGAGCCATTCGGATCGATTCCGCTGCGCCTCGAGCTGGCGCATGCTGTCCTCGACGTGGCTGCGCCGCGGTCGGCGCCCGCGTCGAGTGGATCGGCTACGGTATCCGCAGCATGAATGTCCGACCGATCCCTTCGATCGCCGTGGGCGCCAGCGTCTTCGGCTCAGAGGGCCGGCTCGTCGGGCGCGTGGACGCCGTTTTCGCGGACTACCTCCTGGTGCGAACCGGTGGGCTCGTGCCGGTCGATCTCTACGTTCCGCTGAGCGCCGTGGTCGGAAGCGGTGGCGACCGCGTCGCGCTCAGCGAACCGTCCGACGGGGCGTATCAGCGATGGCACCGGCCCCTGCGCCGCGCCCCGCACGACTGACCCACCCCGGGGGCCGACCGCCCTTGAGCGCCCGGTTGGTCCTGCTACGCTTGCGACATGCCCGACCACTTTCCGCCCGATCTCCTCGCCCTGCTGCGCCAGATGCCGGAGATCCGCATCGAGACCGTCTCGAGCAGCGCGGCGGTTCACAGCACCATCATCTGGGTGGTCGTCGATGACAAGGATCGCGCGCTGATCCGGTCCTACCGCGGCGCCTCCGCGCGCTGGTACCGCGAGGCCCTGGCAAACGCATCGGTCACGGTGCAGCTCGGCAGCCGGCGGATCCCCGCCACGGCCCAGGTGGCGACCGACGAGGAGCGCATCGAGGCCGCCAGCCGCGGCTTCCTCGACAAATACGCGGGCGATTCGGCCACGCCGGCGATGGTCGCCGATGCCGTCCTTCCCACCACACTCGAACTCGTCCCGCGCTGACGCGACGCCATCGGGCATGCGCTACCCTACGAGCGAGACCCCAGGAGGTGCACCCGTGACCGCGACCATCGACGACCAGGCCCGAGCCGACGCCTTCTATGCCCACGTTTCCGGCGGTGGTCGAGTCGAGGCGGACGAGTGGATGCCGGACGACTACCGGGCCGCGGTTCTCAAGTTCGTGGAGATGCACGCCAATTCCGAGCTGATGGGCGTTCTGCCGGAACGGGAATGGATCCTTCGCGCACCCACCCTGAAGCGCAAGTTGGCCCTCACCAGCAAGATCCAGGACGAGGTCGGCCATGCCCAGCTCCTGTACCGCGTGGCGGAGGACCTGGGCAAGCCGCGCGAGCAGATGCTCGCCGACCTGATGGCCGGCAAGACCAAGTTCCACAACGTCTTCCACTACCCGACCGAATCATGGGCCGATGTCGGCATCATCGCCTGGCTGGTGGATGCGGCCGCCATCGTCTCGCAGCAGGCGCTCCGCGACTCCTCGTACGCCCCGTACGCGCGCACCATGAAGAAGATCTGCTGGGAGGAGAGCGTCCACATCATGCACGGCCGTGACGTCGTGCTGACCATGATGAATGGCTCGGATTCCCAGCGAGCGCTGGTCCAGGACGCGCTGGACCGATGGTGGGGTCCGCTGATGCAGATGCACGGTCCGCCCACCGATCCTGCGAAGGACCACGACCTCCTCTGGAAGATCAAGGCCAAGGGCAACGAGCAGCTTCGCCAGGAGTTCCTCAGCATCTACGTGCCGCGCATCCGCGAGCTGGGCCTGACCCTGCCCGACCCGGAACTGCACTACGACGAGTCTGAGGGACGCTGGCACTACACCGAGCCCGACTGGAACGAGCTGCGGTCGGTGGTCACCGGTCATGGGCCGCGCTCGCAGGAGCGGCTCGCGTTCCGGCGCGACAGCTTCGCCGCGACCCAGTGGGTCCGCGACGCCATCCTCGGAACGACCCCGGCTGGCGCGGCCGCGTAGCCTCCGCCTCTCGCCGGCTTCCAGCGCCGGCCAACGGGTCGCCTGGCGTGAATGCGGACACGCGATGGTCGTTCCATGCCGAAGGGCACCGTCGCACGCCACGGGGTACCCTTGGCGAATGAGCGGAAACGGCAAGCGCGACCGGGTCTGGGAGGTCTTTCGCCAGGAGGCCGAGGGCGATCCGATGATCCATTCCGGGAACGTCCGCGCACCCGACGAGGAGCTCGCGCTGCACTACGCCCGCGAGTTTTACGGGCGCCGGCAGGAGAGCCATCGTCTGTGGGTCGTGGATCGCGCCCAGATCACCGAGCTGGACGACCCGGACCTGCTCAAGCCCCCCTTCGACCGCTCGTTCAAACGCCCCGGCGGGTACATCATCAAGCACAAGCTGGAGGCAGCCAAGGCCCGGGCCGGCTCGACCGGCGAGGATGTGGCCGCGGCGGCGATCTCCGTGCCCGACGAGGAGCCGGCCCCGTGACGAGCGCCGCCGCATCCGAGGTGGCGTTGCCGAAGGAGGCTCTCGCCGAGCTGCTGCTCAGCGTCGCCGACGACGAGTTCGTCATCGGCTTCTGGGACTCGGAGTGGACGGGCATCGCCCCCATGCTCGAGGAGGATGTGGCCACCAGCTCCATCAGCCAGGACGAGATCGGCCACGCCAAGGCGCTCTACGAGCTGCGCGCCGCGTTGACCGGGGAGGATCCGGACCAGGTGGCCTTTGGGCGGGAACCGGAGGCGTACCGCCACGCGGCGCTGCTGAACCATCCGCGGACCGACTGGGCCTACACCGTCGCGCGCCGCTACCTGTACGAGACCGCGGATGCCGTGCGCCTCGAGGCGCTTGCCATCTCGACCTACGAGCCCCTCGCGCAACTGGCGGCCAAGATGCGCCGCGAGGAGCGCTACCACCTGATGCACCTCGGTGCGTGGATGGAGCGCCTGGCACACGGTGGCGCCGACACGCGTGGTCGCCTGGCCGATGCCCTGGCGACGCTCTGGCCTGACGCGCAGACGATCTTCACCCCGCTCGACGGCGAGGCGCTGCTGACCGAGGCCGGCATCCTGGCCGAGCCGATGGCGGCGCTGCGACGACGCTGGGCGCACGGAGTGGGGCAGTCGCTCCGCAGCCTGGGCCTGCCCGTGCCGGCCCTCGACCTGACCCCCGACGGCGACGGCCGGCGGCGGCGCACCGACGACTTCCGATGGCTGCACGGCGAGTTCACCATGGTCGCCCGCTCAGACCCTGACGCGACGTGGTAGGCATGCGCGATCCCCGCGAGACGGTCGTTTGGGCAGCCCTCGACGAGGTGCCCGACCCGGAGATCCCCACCATCAGCGTCGTCGACCTGGGCGTCATTCGCGGCTTCGCGTTCGAGGCACGACCGGACGGCGGTGTGCGTCTGCGTGTCGAGCTGCTGCCGACCTTCGTGGGCTGTCCGGCCATCGACATCATGCGCGAGCAGGTGGGGGAGCGGCTTGGCGCCCTGGCGCTGGCGGACGAGGTGGTCGTGGAGCTCAGCTTCGCCGAGCCGTGGACCTCGGATCGCATCTCGGCGGCCGGCCGCGACAAGCTGCGCTCCAGCGGCTTCGCCCCGCCGGCCCTGACCGCCGGCGCCCCGCCGGTCGTCCTCGGCGAACTTCTGACCATGATCGACGACACGCCGTGCCCGTACTGCGGTTCACGCAACACGACCCTGGACAACCCGTTCGGACCCACGCTGTGTCGCGCCATCTACCACTGCGACGAGTGCCACCAACCGTTCGAGCAGTTCAAGGCGGTCTGAGCAGATGCCGTCCCGGACGGCGCGGCTCGACATCGGCCTGGCGGCGGCCGGTATCCTGATCACCATGAGCGCCTGTGGTGCGGAGCCATCCGCCACGCCGGGCGGCACGGCGACGGCGACCCACTCGGTCGCGTCGTCGAGCCCTGCACCGGGCAGCGCACAGTTCAACCTGTTCCTGATTGAGCCGGCAGCGCACACCGCCTCGTTCGGGCTCTACCTCCAGACCGACCCCGCCTCCATTGGGCAGGATCAGCTCGAGTTCTGCGGATCCGGCACCCTCGCACCCCGGCCCTGCGAGCCCGGGCGACAACCGCTCACGATCCGGGTGGGCGACTTCCCCGCCGGCACCGTGCTCGTGTACCGCTTCGAACGCATCGACGACGACGGCACCATCGAGGTGCTCAGCGAGGGACGGGCCGTGCTCGATCGCGCGCTCGTACGCGAGGCGACCTACCCGGAGCCGGCGGCAACCCAGGCGGTCTCGGCCACCACGGAGATCCGCTTCCTTCCCGGGCTCGTAGGGTTGGCATGAGCCAGACCATCGCCACCGCCGCTCCGCGCCCCTCGGGATCGCCGGATGCCGCGCTCATGCGTCGCATCGGCCGCCTGCGCACCTACAACCTGATCATGGGCCTCCTGCACGCGGTGCAGGGGGCCGCCATCCTCGTCCTGGCCAACGACTTCGCGCTGCCGGTGACAGCCACCTTCATGGCGGGGCCGCCCGGCTCCGGGCTGGTTCGCGACGCGACGCTCTTCGACCTCCGCTTCGGTTGGGCCATCGCCGCCTTCCTGTTCCTGTCGGCCGCGGCGCACTTCCTGGTGGCGAGCCCGGGGATCTTCGGCTGGTATCGGTCCAACCTGCTCCGCGGACGCAACTACGCGCGCTGGATCGAGTACGCCTTCAGCTCGTCGCTGATGGTGGTGCTGATCGCCATGCTGCCGGGGATCAGCGACGTGGCCGCCCTGGGTGCGATCTTCGGGGTGAACGCGGCCATGATCCTCTTTGGACTGGTCATGGAGCACTACGAGCAGCCCGGGCGGCCGAACTGGATGAGCTACTGGTTCGGGGTCCTCGCCGGTGCGGTGCCGTGGGTCCTCATCGGCATCTACCTGTGGAACCCCGGGTCCGATATCGCCGCGCCGGCCTTCGTCTACGCGATCTTCATTTCGCTCTTCGTCTTCTTCAACAGCTTCGCGCTCAACATGCTGCTGCAGTACCGGCGGGTCGGGCCATGGCGCGACTACCTGTTCGGCGAGACGGTGTACATCGCGCTCTCGCTCCTCGCCAAGTCTGCACTCGCCTGGCAGGTGTTTGCGGGGACGCTGGCACCCCGCTGACAGGGGGCGGAGCGAGCCGGGCTGAACCGCTCTGTTTCGACCCGTTGATGGCCCTCGGAAGCGCCAGCCGCCCGTACCGCCGCTCGCGGCATAGGGCACTGGCGCGTCCCGATCCTAGTTCCGCAGGCGGGGGTCGATGAGCGCGTAGACCACGTCCACCGCCAGGTTCGCCAGGACGATGGCGAGGGTCCCGAAGAGCACCGTCCCCATGATGAGCGGGACGTCGGCGCTGACGATCGCCTCCACCGCCAGGTGCCCGACGCCAGGCCAGCTGAAGACCTGCTCCACGACCACGACGCCGCCGACGAAGAAGCCCACGTCCAGGCCAAACTGGGTGAGGAGCGGCAGCGCAGCATTGGGAAAGGCGTGCCGCCAGGTGATGCGTCGCTCGCTGAGCCCCTTTGAGCGGGCGGTGCGCACGTAGTCCGCGGAGAGCTCATCGAGCATGGCCGTCCGGGCGATCCTGGTGTAGTACGCAGCGCCTGACACGCCCAGGGTGATGGCCGGCAGCGCCAGGTAGCGGAGATCGAACGGCCGGTATCCCCCGATGGGCAGCAGGTCGAGACCCAGGTGCATGCGTGGCTGGAAGGCCAGCAGGTTCAGGAGGATGAGCCCCACCCAGAACGACGGCGCCGCCACAAGGATCGAGCTCAGCAGGGTGGCCGCGCGGTCGACCACGGACCCGGCACGACGAGCTGCCAGGATCCCGAGCGGCAGGCCAATCGCGACCTCGACGGCGAGGCCGGCCAGCGCGAGCTGCAGGGTGGCGGGCACCCGCTCCGCAATGAGCGGGAGAACGTCGGCGTTGCGCTGGTAGGAGTGCCCCAGGTCGAGGTGGGCGAGCCCAGCGAGGTAGCGGACGAGCTGCGCGATGAAGGGGTCATCCAGGCCCAGGGTTGCTCGGACTCGGGCCACCGACTCGGCGGTGGCGTGCGGCCCGACGATGGCACGCGCCGGGTCCGCCGGCACTACGTGCACCAGCACAAAGGTCACGACGGCGACCGCCACCAGCACTACGCCGGCCCAGGCGACCCGCCGGGCGAGGTAGGGGATCATGCGGCTACCCGTTCAGACGAACCGGACGGGGCGGCGCACGCCACCCCGCCGTCACGGTCCTATTGGCTCAGCGAATAGGCAGCGAGGTCGAAGGTCCAGGCCGGGTGATGGAAGAAGCCCTGCACGCGGTCACTGACCACGGTGAGCTGTTCGACGTAGTACAGGGGGACCCACGGCGCGTCCAGCATGAGGTCGTCAAACAGCTGGCGGTAGGCTGCGATGCGAGCCCCACGGTCCTGCTCCTGCTTCGCCGCGGCCGCCCGGTCGTCGATGGCCTGGTTGCAGTACCACGCCAGGTTGAAGTTGCCGTCGACATCGGTGGCGCAGGAGAGGGTGGGATCGTAGAAGTCGGAGGGGTCGGGAAAGTCGCCAATCCAGCCGATGAGCACCATGGGCGCCTGGTGGATCTGGGTGATCGTCCCCAGCAGCGCATCGAAGCTCTGGGGCTTGAGGGTGACCGTGATGCCGATCTTGGCCAGGTCCTGCTGGATGGCCTCGGCAACTGCGGGGTCGGGGTCATTGGTGTCGGTGTACAGCGTCGTCGCAAACCCCGACCCGTAGCCGGCCTGCTGCAGGAGCTGCTGAGCCTTGCCAGGGTCGTACGGGTACGGATCACAGGCGGGGTCGTAGCCAGGCATCGCCGGCGGCAGGATGCACGCCGCGGGCTGCCCGAGATGGGCGATGGCGGATGCGTTCTGCTTGTCGATGGCATAGCTGATCGCCTGGCGCACCTGGACGTTGCTCAGCGGCGAGTCGCCGCTCGTATCCAGGGAGAGGAACTCGGTCGCGACGAGTGGCGTCCTGAATCGTCGATTGGCAAGGGAGGGGTCGGCCATGATCTGGCTCACCGCCCCTGCCGGCGGGTTGTCGGCCATGATGTCCAGCGCCCCGGCCTCGGCCTGCTGCAACGCGCTCGTGGCCTCGACGCCAACCCGGAAGTCGATCGCTGCAACGTGCTGCCCCGCGGGGTTCCAGTAGTGCTCGTTGCGAACGAACGTGGCGCGCTGGCCGGGCTCGTAGGACTGCAACGTGAAGGGTCCGGTCCCCACGGGTGCAGCCGTGATAGCGTCCGCGTCCGACGGCGCGTCGGCGGGCATGATCGACCCGAACGGCATGGCGAGGGCGTTGAGGAAGGTCTGGTCGGGCTGGGTGATCGTGATTGAGACCGTGTGGTCGTCCAGCTTCTGGATGCCCGATACCGTGGTTGCCGTGCCGGAAGTCACGTCGTCGGCGCCGGCCACGATCGCGTAGAACGAGGTCGCGATCGGTGACGGGGTGGGCTTGAGGTTCGGGTTGTAGAGCCGGTTCAGGCTGGCGACCACGTCGTCGGCGGTCATGGTGCCTGCCACCGAGCCATCGGGCTTCACGAAGCTGACATCGGTCCGAAGCGAGAAGGTGTAGGTCAGGCCGTCCGCGCTCACCTGTGGCATTGCGGCGGCCAGAACCGGAACCAGGTTGGCCTTGTCGTCGTAGCCCACCAGCGTCTCGAAGAGGAGCCGCTCCGCGGGCCACGAGACGACGTCATACCCCTGCGCGGGGTCCAGCGTGGCGATATCCGACTGGAATGCGACAGAGAGCGTCCCGGTCGGCTCGCCGGACCCGCTGCTGGCCGACGCGCTGCCGGCCGAGCCTCCCGGGAGGGGGCTCTGCGACGCGCTCGTGGTGCAGGCCGCGAGGACGGTGGCGGCGAGCAAGGCCGCCGCGCGGGTGAGGACGCGTCGCCGGCGCACATCGCGGTCGGATGGGCTGCCAATCGCTCGGGGCATGAGCGTTCTTCCTCCTGTGCGGACCTCTTTAGCCGGTATGACTCACAGCGGCGGTGACGAAGCGAGGGTCGAGCGCGTCCCGCAACGCGTCGCCGAGCAGGTTGAAGCCGAGCACGGTCGCCACGATGGCCAGCCCGGGCAGCAGCACGAGTCGAGGCTGAGTGGCGTAGAAGCCGATGTGCTCGCTCACCATCGTGCCCCACGACGCCGTGGGAGGCGGAACGCCTGCGCCCAGGAACGAGAGCGTCGCTTCAAAGAGCACGGTCGCGCTGATCCCCAGGGTGCCATAGATGATGACGAGCGGCAGGATGTGCGGCAGCAGATGCCTGGACAGGATGCGTGCTCCGCTGGTGCCCAGCGCGTGGGCCGCCATGACAAAGTCGTTGCGCTTCACGTCGAGGACGCGGCCGTAGACGATGCGTGCGGTGGTCGTCCACAGCAGGGCGGCGACCACGCCGGTGACCACCCACAGGCTCGGCCCAATGACCGCGGCGGCGGCCATCGCCAACAGCAGGGCGGGCAGGGCGAGGGTCACATCGGTCATGCGCATGAGGAGCATCTCCACGGGCAGCCGCGCCCGGAGGCGTCGGCGCCCGACCCTGATCGTCACCTCGGGGCTACCGGCAAATCCGGCCACGGCGCCCACCACGGTGCCGAGGGTGCTGGCCAGGAGCGTCGCAGCGAGGGCCACGGTCAGCGAGGTGCGTGCACCAAAGACCAGCCGGCTCAGCTCATCGCGGCCCAGCCGGTCGGTCCCCAGCGGGAAACGGGCCGTTGGCCCAACCGGGTCGCCGGTGGCGGTGAGCCCTCCCTCGCGGACGCGGAACGCTTCGTTCGGGTCGTGCGGCGCAACAACGGGAGCGCCGAATGCGACGATCAGGAGTGCCGCCACGAGCGTCGTCCCGATCCAGAATGCCGGATCGGCGCGCAGACGCTGCCAGACGCGACCGTGGCCGCGACTACGCGGAGCGCTGGCGACCGCATCCTGCACGGCCATGCAGTTGCCCGAAGCACCCCCTCGGTGCGGGTGTTGCTCGGCCGCTCCGGGATCCCGGTCGCGGTGGGGGAAGGATGGTCCGTGGCCTCCGGTCCCGTCAACCCTTCCGCAACCTTCGCCGGCGCAACAGGCGGCGAGCACCGGGCGGGCTTGCGCGGGCGACCATAATCGGATTGGAGCCCTCGCCACCGCTGCTACACCTCGGCGTGGGATCAGACGAGGGAGGGTAATGGCGGCGGTGGAGTGCCCCACCCATGGCGCCAATGAGCGATCACCGTGGCCACCGGCGATCGTTCCGTCAGGCCTGCCGGCCGTCCCGTACCGCTGAGGCCGTCCGACGTGCGTCGCTCGAGCCCTCATCTCATCGGCAGGGACGCGGAGCTCGCCGCCGCGAGCGACCACCTCGCCCGCGCGCCCCTCTCGACGGCCATCCTCATCGGCGGGGAGGCGGGGATCGGCAAGAGCCGGCTGGCGGCCGCCATCGCGGCGCGTGCCGCGACCGACGGTTGGAGGATCCTGACCGGCGCCTGCCTCGAGCTCGCGGGCGGCGCGAGCGCGTTCCACCCCCTGTTCAGCGCCTTCCGAGGGCTGACCGCGAAGGAACGCCGGCGCGCCCTTCGGCTCGCGCCGCATGCAGGGCCGCTGTTGGGGGCGCCAATCCGCGATCCCGAGCTGATCGACCCGGTCGCCATGCTCGCGGAGCTGGTCGGAATACTCGACGCCATCGGCAATGGGAAACCGTTGCTCCTCCTGCTCGAGGACGTCCAATGGAGCGACAGGTCCACTCGAGGTCTGGTGAGCTTCCTCCTGCGATCCGATCAGCGAGCGCGGATTGCCGTGATTGCCACGTATCGCCGCGCTGGCAGGGGCGCGGACCATGATGTCGCCCCCTGGATCGCGGAGCTGACCCGCCTGGTGAGCGTCGAGCATCTGGTGCTCGAGCCGCTGACCCGCGACGAGACCGTTGAGCAGGTCAAGGCCATCACCGGCCGCGGGCTGGACAACGAGGACGGCGCCATGATCTACCGTCGATCGGGCGGCAACCCCTACTACACCGAGGAGCTTGTAGCAGCGTGGGCGGGCACCGAGACCGGTAGCCTCCCACGATCCCTCGCCGACCTCCTGCTGGTGCAGGTCGCGGAGCTGCCTCCGCGCGTCCAGCAGCTCTTGCGGGTGACCGCCGTGGGTGGGGCCGAGGTGGATCGCGGACTCCTGCGCAGCGTCACCCGCCAGACCGAGTTGGTGTTCACCGAATCACTGCGTTTCGCCACCGAGCGGGCGCTGCTGGTCGGCGATGGCGGCCATCCAGAGCAGTATCGGTTCCGCCATGCGCTCCTTCAGGAAGCCATCCTTGGCGACCTCGACCCCGCGGATCGCGTGGAGCTGCACCGGCGGTATGCCCGCAGATTGGCCCGCGCCGACCTCCGCCGAGGCGGCCGGACCGCCCAGCTTGCCGAGCTGGCTCGCCACTGGGACAAGGCAGGCGACCACCGGGCGGTGGCTGCTCACGTCGCCGCGGCATCGGCAGCGGAGGCCCTGTTTGCCTACCCCGACGCCCTGGCCCACCACCTTCGGGCGGTGGAGGTGGCCGAACTGGCCGAGGACGTCGATCCGATTCAGGTCGCCGATCTGCTCGCGGGGGCCATTCGGGTCGCCCTCGTCGCGGTCGAGCCCGGCGAGGCCGTCCGGCTTGCCAGGCGTGGCCTGGCCTTGCTCGAGAGCCGCGCACAGCCGGGTCGCGCCGCCACCCTGGAGCAGCAGTTGTCGACCGCGCTGTGGCAGATCGGTGAGCACGAGGCCGCCTTTGCGGCGAGCCGCCGAAGCCTGCAGCTCGCCGTGCAAGGTGCACCGGCCCGTGACCTCGCTCGTGCGCTGGGCTCGTGGGCGACCGTCGAAGGCGTGCTTGGCCGCCTGACCGCCGCGCGCCGCGCCGCGGACGAGGCGCTGTCACTCGTCGACGAACAGACCGCCGGCAGCGTGCGCCTGATGGCGCTCGGGACGCGAGCCTGCGTACACGCCGAGCTCGGCGCGCCCGACGAGGCGATCGCCTGCGTCGAGGAGGAGCTGAACCTGGCGCTCCGCCCCGGCGATGACGTGCTGGGAGCGTGGACCTACGCCCGCATCGATGCGATCTGGGTCCGTGACGTCATCGGGCAGATCGAGGAGGCCAGCGGCCGCGTGACCGACCTGGCCGAGGAGCTCACGCGCCGGGGCCGCCAGTCGTGGCTGCCCACCGCGTTCGGGCAGAAGGCGAACCAGATGTGGCGGCTCGGCCGCTGGGACGAGGGCCTGGCGGTGGTCGACGAGGCGCTCGGCGGGCGCCCGATCAGTGTCGCCGGCGTCGAGCTGATCAGCGTCGCCGCCGCGATCCACCTTGGCCGCGGCGATCTCGCGGTTGCCCGCGACCTGGTGAAGACGCTGGATCGGAGCCCGCCCCCGGCGCACCAGGTCCAGCTCATCGGAGAGATCGCGTACCCGCGCGCGGAGCTGCTCCGCCTGGAAGGGCGCCTCGTGGAGGCGCTCGAGGTCGTGGAGGCTGCCTTCGACGATCTGGATCCGGAGAATGAATCCTGGTTCTACCTGATGCGTCTTCTGCGGGTGGGAGCGCGGACGGCGGCTGACCTGGTGCTCGCCAACCGGTCGCGCCGCGACGAGGGGATGACCGGCCGGCGTGGCCTTGCCCGGATCCTCGCCGAGGCGGGCCGCTACCTCAGGCCACGCAACGGGTGGATCACCGACGAGGCGGCGACTCACGCCGCCATCGTCCGCGGTGAAGCCTCCCGGGCCGATGGGGCGACGAACGCCAAGCCATGGGACGCAGCCCATGCGGCAGCCGTGCACGGGCACCTGGTGCCGCTGCAGGCCTACAGCGCATTCCGGCTCGGAGAGGCGCTGCTCGTTACCGGGGACCGGCACGCGGCAGGCATCGCGCTGGCGGAGGCGCGCACCCTGGGACGGCGGCTCGCCGCGCGGCCGTTGCTCGACGACGTCGCACAACTCGAGGTACGCGCGCGGCTTCGACAGGCCCCAGCCGCGTCGCGATCGGATCGGGGGCGGGGGCTCGACGAGCTCAGCGCCCGCGAGCACGAGGTACTGACCCTGGTTGCCGATGGCATGTCCAACCGGCAGATCGCCGGGGCGTTGTTCATCACCGAGAAGACCGTGGCGACCCACGTGTCGAGCATCCTCGCCAAGCTCGGTGCGTCGAGCCGGGCGGAGGCCGCGATCGTGGCCATCCGCTCCGGGCGGCTCGATACCGGCACCGGGCATGCACTTCCCTCGGGCGAATAGGTGTTCCTGCCGATGCGCTGACTTCGCGGCACGCCATACCGTGACCTGGTTCGACGATCGCGGCGCATGGCGCGGCAAGGAGGTCGGGTGGCGCAGGCTGAGCGACAGGAAGTCCTTCCTCGGCTGCTGGGCGTTCGCCCGGCGCGCGTGGGCGAACCCGTCCGGCTACGCGTCAGGCTGTCAGCGGCCGAACGGTGGGGTGGGGGATGGTGGTCGTTCGGCGATGGCGCCACGGAGGTCGCTGCCGTCCGTTCGGGCCCAGGCGGGTCGTGGAGCCACGCCGTGCACGCGTACCGCCGAGCAGGGATCCATGTCATCACCCTCGTGCTGGAGGGCGACAGCACTCCCGTGGTGGAGGCGCTGATCGCCGTGGCTCGGACGGACCGCAGCGGATATGCCGCCAGTGGGGTGGCGACCGCAGCGGGTGGGGAAGGCGACCTGGCATTCGCCTTCGTCTTGAGCGAGGCCGTCCATCGGCAGGGCGCCACTGGCGCATTGCGCCTGCGATCGAAGGACAGCGAGTATCGATCAACGCGGATCGGCTGGTGGATAGCGACGTCGGACGGCTGGCTCCACCTGGGAGGCCTCGCGCGCAGCCGCTCCTCGGCGGCGGATGCCTGGGGACGGCCACGCGACCTGCGCATCAGCCTGCGCCTGGCCGGCACGCCACGCGCGCGGCCCAGCTTGTCGATCCACATCTACCCGCCGGGTTCGCGCGCCGGCCGGTCCACGCCCGAGCTGTCGCTGGAACGCCTCGTGCGACGCAGCGACGTGATCAGGTTCGCGGCCGGATCGCGCGACTAGGCTCGCTACCCGGGTCGATGCCCGGGTAGCCGACGACGACCGCGACGCATCAGGCGCAGGTGTCCGTGGCGCGCTTCGCGAGACCCAGCGCGGTTCGAGCCGCATCGGCCGCCGACCCCGTCAGGGCAACGCTCGGGTTGTACTGCTGCTCGATCGCATCGTTGAGCTCCGCGTCCGTCGTGGCGGCGACGATAGCCTCAGCGGCCGTTTCGCGCTCGTCGAGAGCGGCCGCCACGGCATCGAGCGTCGCCTGGATGTCGGGCGGCGCACCAAGGGCACGGATGCTGGCGCTCGCGTCCTTGAGGGCCGGGATCAAGATGGTCATCGCCTGCTTCCAGCTCGCCGTGGTCGGATCGGCATTGATGGTCGTGGCAGCCTGGCAGTCCGCGGAGGCGAACGCAGAGGCAGCCGCCTCATAGGCCTGGCCGATGGCGGCAAGGTCCGGGGTCGGGCTGGCAGTCGGCGTGGCCGTCGCCGTTGGTGCCGCGGTGGCCGCCGGGGTCGGCTTCACCGTCGGCGTCGCCGCGTTGCCCTGGCCGGCGCTGCAGGCCGCGAGCACGATGAGCGCAAGGATGCTCGAGCGGGGGGTGTGCATCGTCCTTCTCTCCTCCGTCGGTGCGTGGTGCTTGACCGTCGGTCAGCCGCCGGCCGGTATCGCGGGGAGCGCCGCCTCAATTGCCGCAGCGCTGGTCACCGCATCGGCGTAGGCCCCGTCCAGCATCGCCTGGGTGATCGTGCCGCTGGGCAGAACCACCTGGGCGACCGAGAACCGCAAGACTCCCCCGACGCGGACGACGACAAACGCCCGCTCCGCGCCCTCGATCCCGCAGATCGTCGCCTCGACGTGCTCACCCTTCACCGAAGCTGGGACCGTCTGGGAGTTGCAGAAGTCGGCTGGCAGGGTGTAGGCAAGCCAGCTGTCGGCTGCCGCGGCGTCGGGAAAGACCCAGGTGCGCGTGTACCCTGCGTAGTCCTGCGCGGCGGTGGTGATCGTGGTGGCGCAGTAGTCGAGGAGCCCGAGCTGTGAGAGCAGATCGGCATCATCCTGGAGCGCCTTCTTCAGCGACGCATCGGTCTCGTCAGCGGCCTTCTGCTGGAAGTCGGCAAGAGTCTGGTGATTCGTGTCACTCGCGGTGAGCCCGGCGGAGGTCGGCGGCATGGCCAGGTCGCACGCCGCAAGCGGCGCCGGCGTGGGCGACGGGGTGGGTGACGGGGTTGCGCTCGGTTCGTCGGCGACGGTCGCAACGCCCGATCCTGAGGTGGACGCCGTGGAGCTGGCGGATCCTCCGGCCGCCCCTGCCGTGCAGGCGGTCAGGATGACAAGGATTCCGAGGCTCACATACCGAATACGCACCGTGTTCCTCCTCTGGCTCGACGTCAGCGGCAGGGCCCATCGCTCCCTGCCTTGCTTTCGACGGTACGAGCCACGCGTGTCTCGCCGCATCGGGAGGATTGCTGATTCTTGAAAGGCGGCTGCTCATGCGCGGCTCGCCGCCCTGGCAATCGCCCGCGAACGGTCGCCAGGTTGCTCGGCCCCGGATGAGGCACGCGGCCGAGGCCGACGGCCCGATGCGCTACCCTTGCGCGCACCATGGCCATCGATTCTGACGAGTACCGCTCCGCCGCCCACGAGCTCCTCGACGCGGGCGCGCACGAACCGCTCGACACCATGCGCCACTCCGCCGCTCACATCATGGCGTCCGCAGTCCTGCAGCTGTTCCCGGGAGCGAAGCTGGGCATCGGACCGGCCATCCGGGACGGGTTCTACTACGACTTCGACCTGCCCCGGCCGCTGACCCCGGTCGACCTCGAAGCGATCGAGGGCAAGATGCGGGAGCAGGTCGCCGGGGACCTTGCCTTCGAGCGCACGGAGCTGGATCGCGACGGAGCCCTGGCGGCACTCGAGCACGAGGGCCAGCCCCTCAAGGTGGAGATCGTCCGCGAGCTTCCCGACGAAGAGGCCCGCGTGGTGAGCTTCTACCGCCACGGCGATTTCAACGACCTGTGCCGCGGGCCGCACATCGCGTCGACCGGACGCCTTGGTCCGTTCAAGCTCCTCAACAGCGCGGCCGCCTACTGGCGCGGTGACGAGAACCGCCCGATGCTGCAGCGCATCTACGGGACGGTGTGGGAGACCCAGGAGGAGCTCGACCAGTATCTCTGGCGCCTGGAGCAGGCGAAGGCGCGCGACCATCGGCGGCTGGGACGAGACCTCGATCTGTTCACCTTCCACCCCGAGTCGCCGGCGGCGCCCTTCTGGCACCCGAAGGGGATGGCGCTCTGGCGCGTCCTCGAAGACTGGTCGAGGCAGGTCCGCGCCGAGGGTGGCTTCGCCGAGGTGCGCACTCCCTCCCTGGTGCGCAGGGAGCTGTGGGAGCAGTCCGGACACTGGGACCTGTACCAGGACAACATGTTCATCCTGGACGACGCGGATCACCCGTCCGGCCTCAAGCCCATGAACTGCCCGCAGGAGATCCTGGTCTACAAGACCAGGTCCCGCTCCTACCGCGACCTCCCCATGCGCTTCGCGGACTACTCCACGCTCTTCCGCAAGGAACGGACCGGCGCCCTGGCCGGGATGTTCCGCGTCCGGCAGCTGACCCAGGACGACTCGCACGTCTTCTGCCGGGATGACCAGGTTGCAGACGAGCTGCGCCTGGCGCTGACCCTGGTCCAGCGCCAGTACGAGCCCTTTGGGTTCCAGCCGCGCTTCAAGCTCGCCACGCGCCCGGAGAAGAAGCTCGGGTCCGACGAGTTCTGGGACATGGCCGAGGGCCGGCTGCGCGAGGCCCTGGAGGCCGAAGGGCTGTCATACACCATGGATCCCGGGGGTGCCGCCTTCTACGCCCCGAAGATCGATGTCTTCATCGAGGATGCGCTTGGGCGCGAATGGCAGATGGCGACGGTCCAGCTCGACTACCAGCTTCCCCAGCGCTTCGACCTCGAGTACCGCACCGGCGAGGGCGGCTTCGACCGACCGGTGATGATCCACTACGCGATCTACGGAACCTTCGAACGCTTCGTGGGCGTCATCGTCGAGCATTTCGCAGGGGCCTTCCCGCTCTGGCTGGCGCCGGTCCAGGCCGTGGTCATCCCGATTGCCGACCGCCACGTCGCGTACGCCTTGACCGTCCGCGAGGCGTTGCGCGCGGCGGGCATCCGCGCGGAGGTCGACGATCGCTCGGAGCGCATGCAGGCCAAGCTGCGCGACGCCCAGGAGCAGCAGATCCCGGTGATGCTGGTGGTGGGCGACCGCGACCAGGAGGCGCACGCGGTGAGTCCGCGACTGCGGACCGGCCGCTCCCGCCAGGGCGTCCCGCTCGACGAGTTCGTGGAGCAGCTGGCGGGCCGCAACGCACGGCGCGAGCTGTGGCCCTACGAAGACAACGCGCCCGCGGACTGACCGACCACCGATGAGGAAGATGCGCGGCGTTGGCCAGCTGGCGCTCCGCTCGACCAACCCGATGCGCTGCGCCGAGTTCTACGAGCACGCCTTCGGCTTCCGGCTGCGCGCCGGCAACGAGGGCGGGGTTGACCTTGAGCTGGGCGGCTTCGAGCTCTCCTTTCGCCGCGCGGACACCGCGACCCGCGACGGGATCCAGATCGGCTTCCGGGTTGACACCGCCGCCGAGGTGGACGGCTGGGCGCAGGAACTGGCGCAGCGCGGGTTTGCGCTGGTCGCACCGCCCTCGGGCGATCGATGGGAGGGGAGCCGCTCGTTTCGCGTCGCGGACCCCGATGGACGGCAGGTGGCCGTCTTCTACGACTGGCCGGCCTGAGGTGCGTCGCGCAGCCCAGGTACCACGCCGGATCGGTACGAATGGAGGACGGCGCCACGAGCGCTCAACCTCCACGATGGACAGGTGCCCTCTCCCGACCTGCCAACGGCTTCGCGGCGGAGCGCGCTCGGCGGGACGTGGCTGCGCCGTCGCGTGCGAGTGCCACCTCCTGCCGTACGCGTCTGGGTCTTCTCAACGTGCCTCGCAGCACTGGCAGCCATCCTCTACTTCGCCCTGATCAGCGGTGCGCCGGCGCCGCGACCCCCGCTGGCCGTCCCCTGGTGGGTCGTCGCGATTGGCTTCTGCCTCGCGGACATCAAGGTGATCGAGGTCCACTTCCGCCGCGAGTCGCATGCCTTCTCGCTCAGCGAGGTCCCGGCCGTCATCGGCCTCTTCTTCCTCCCGCCGGGCCCGTACCTGCTGGCGCTCACCCTGGGCGCCGGCGTGGCGCTCCTGTTCACACCCAGCCGCACACCGCTCAAGCTCGCCTTCAACATGGCGAACTACCTCCTCGTGGCGGTCCTCATGCTCGCGGTCTTCCACGCCATCGACCGATCGCCCGGCTCGCCTGGGGCGCTGGACTACCTCGCCGGATTCGCGGCGGCGGGCGCCGGGACGATCGTCGGAGCCGTGACCATCGCCACGGTCATCACCCTTTCCGGCGGGGCGCCCCAGTTCAAGAAGCTGCCCGACATGCTGCAGTTCGGCCTGCTCGTCGCCATGGCCAACACCAGCATCTCGCTGCTCGCGGTCACCCTGCTGTGGTTCGCACCATCGGCCCTGTGGCTCCTGGTCATCCCGCTCGCGACCCTCTTCCTGGCGTACCGCGCCTGGGTCTCGGAGCGCGAGAAGCACGAACGCCTTGAGCTGGTCTATCAGTCCAGCCGCATCCTCCAGCATTCACCGGAGCTCGACGTCGCTCTCGTCGCCCTGCTCGATCACGCCCGCACCATGTTCCGCGCCGAGCTTGCAGAGGTCGTCCTGAAGGCCGGCGATCCGGCGGCCCAGACCCTGCGGACCACCTCGATCCAGGACGAGCCATCCGAGCTCCTGGTGGCGGTGCCCGCCATGGTGGTCGACCCCCAGGTCCGGGCCGTCATCAGCGAGCGCCGGGCCGCGATCGCCAGCCCGGCTCGCACGCCCGGTGGCCGCGAGATCGTCATTCGCCAGGCGATGGTCGCGCCGCTGGTGGGGGAGGCCGGCGTGATGGGCCTGTTCACCATCGTCAACCGTCTCACGGAGGGGACCGGCTTCGGCGCGGACGACCTGCGGCTGCTCGAGACGTTGGCCAACCAGGCGGCCGTCGCCCTCGAGAACGGGCAGCTCGAGCAATCGCTGGCGGAGCTCTCGCGCCTCAAGGAGCAGCTGCGCCACCAGGCCTATCACGACCCGCTCACCAACCTTCCGAATCGGGCCATGTTCCTCGAGGCCGCCACTGCCGAGATCCGCAACCAGCGTCCGGACGGTGAGCGACCGGTGATCCTTCTCCTTGACCTCGACGATTTCAAGCACGTCAACGACACACTCGGGCACGCGGCCGGCGACGAGCTGCTGATCATGGTCACCGAGCGCATTCAGGGCTGCCTGCGGGACCATGACCTCGCGGCGCGCCTCGGAGGCGACGAGTTCGCCATCCTGATTCGCGACACCCTCACGCTGTCGCGATCGGTTGCCATTGCCGACCGACTGATCAAGGTCCTTGGCGCGGCGTTTCCGATCATGCGCCACGAAGTGCTCGTGGGGGCCAGCGTCGGGATCGCGGTGAGCGTCGGACAGGAGCAGCCGGCCGGCGAGCTCCTCAGCGAGGCCGACGTGGCCATGTACGCGGCCAAGACACGGGGCCGGCACCGCTTTGCCGTGTTCGACCCCACCATGCACGCGGCGATCATCGCCCGTCACGAGCTGTCCGCCGACCTGACGCGAAGCATCGAACGCTCTGAGCTGGTCGTGCTCCATCAGCCGATCGTGGATCTGACGACCGGGCGCACCGTCGGCGTCGAGGCGCTCGTCCGCTGGCGGCATCCGTCGCGGGGGCTCGTGCTTCCGGAGGAATTCATCTCACTTGCGGAGGAGTCCGGGTCCATCGTTCCGCTCGGCCAGTTCGTGATGGTCGAGGCGGCCGCGCAGATTCACGAGTACAACCTCCGCGCGGGCGCGAACGGGGTCTTTCTCAGCCTGAACGTGTCCGCGGTCCAGCTGCAGCAGCCCGACTTCCTCGAGACCGTCGTGCGCGCCAGCGAGCGCACGGGCCTGCCGCTGGACCAGCTGGTGGTGGAGATCACGGAAACCGCGATGTTCCACGACACCGAGACCACGATCGACAGGCTCCAGGCGCTGCGAGCGCTCGGCATCCGCATCGCCATCGACGACTTCGGGACCGGTTACTCGTCGCTGACCTACCTGCGGCGGTTCCCGGTCGACATCCTCAAGATCGCGAAAGACTTCATCGAGCCCACCGGCAGCCACCGCCAGGAGTGGGCGTTCACCGGCGCGATTCTGGCGCTGGGCCGGCGCCTGGGGCTGACGGTGGTTGCCGAGGGGATCGAAGATCCCGGGCAGGTGGAGCGGCTGCGCGCCATGGGATGTGAGCTGGGGCAGGGATTCCTGTTCGCACAGCCCTCCACCCTGGCCGAGCTCGTCGCCGTGGGCCAGCTCGAAGGCGAACCCCCGGCCAATCGGCGGGCGCCCGGGCCCATCGAACCGGCGTCGTCCCCCAGGAGCGCCGCCTGATGTTCATGCTGTATGCCCTGCTCATCGGCGCCTGCGCTGGCTGGCTCATCGGTGGGCGCCTGGACGGCCTGGCTTCGGTCCGGATCCGCTGGGCCCCGGCGGCCGTCATCGGCCTCGCCGCACAGCTGGCCCTCTTCTCCGGTCCGGTGGTCGACCGGATCGGGTCGCTGGGACCGGCGCTCTACGTGGCCTCTTCGCTCCTGGTGCTCGTCGTCGTGCTCCGCAACCTGCGCATCGCTGGGATGGCGCTGGTGGCCACGGGTGCAAGCCTGAACCTTCTTGCGATCGCGCTGAACGGCGGCTACATGCCCGTCTCGGCGGGCGCGGTCGCCGCCCTGGGCAAGACGGTGCACGCCGGGTACTCGAACAGCGCCCTGCTCGCCGAGCCGCGCCTGGCGCCCCTGACGGACATCTTCGCGATGCCAGCCGTGGTGCCGTTCGCGAACATCTTCAGCGTGGGCGATGTCCTGATCGGGGCCGGTGTCGCGGCGACCGTTGCCCTGGCCATGCGCAGTGGTGCGCGGCGGAACCTCCCACCAAGGTCCCATGCCCTGGGTACTCAAGAGCGGTAGCCAGCGGCGCCGCGGGACCATACGGTCTGCGGCGAGGGCGAGAGACGCCTTCCGCAGATCCCACCCGTCCAGGGCAAACCCGTCGCGAGGCGGGGACGCAAAGCCAGGGATCTCGTCGCTCCCCAGCGGCGAGACCGCCCGGTTGCCGGAGACGATCGCGAATCTGTGCGAGGTGATCTCACGTGAAAGAGAAGCTGACACGTCTCACCTGGGCCGCGATGATCCTGGCGTCGATGGCCCTTGCCCTGGGAGCCGGTATGCGGTGGTACTGGTGATGCGCCTTCCGGCGATCATCACCAGACCGCGCACACCCTCAACCGCCTCAGTTCAGGCGCCGAATGACCTGGTGATCCGGGCCGGCCATCGCTGGTACTGAGCGGCCGTTTCGGGTTCGCACGGACCCGAGCACTGGAGAAGGGCCGCAGGTTCGCCGGCGGCCCCTTTTCCTGCTCACCTGGGTCTCACCTTCGTTGACCGTCTGCGAGGGTTCGGTGTATAGTCTCGCGGCGTTTTCGCGTAGGATAAAGGCCTCCGACCTTAGCGGCCGGTGGCCTGTTTGTTGAAGGAGCTGGACGAAGATCGCACGGGACCTCAGAGTCAACGAGATGATCCGGATCCGCGAGGTGCGGGTCATTGACGATGAAGGGCAGCAGCTTGGCGTGATGCCAACGCCCAAGGCCTTTGCCCTGGCCCAGGAGAAGGGACTCGACCTCGTGGAGGTTGCGCCCACCGCGGTCCCACCGGTCTGCCGGATCCTCGACTACGGCCAGTACAAGTACGAGCTGCAGAAGCGCGACCGCGAGGCGAAGAAGAAGCAGAAGTCTCAGACCTTCAAGGAGATCCGGCTCCGGGTCAAGATCGACACCAACGACCTGCGGACCAAGACCCGCCGGGCGGCCGAGTTCCTCGACGACGGGGACCGGGTGAAGGTGACGGTCCAGTTTCGGGGTCGGGAGATGACGCACGCGAACCTCGGGCGTGATCTTCTCCAGCGCGCGGCGGAGATGCTCGCCGCGAGCGGGGCCGTCGAGCGCCAACCGCTCCTCGAGGGTCGGAGCATGTACATCGTCATGGCGCCGCTCGACAAGCGCGCCGAGAAGAAGACCGACAAGGCAAACGGCGAGGCGGCCGATTCGTCCGACGGCAACGGAGAGACGATCGGCGAGGCGCTGGCGGCGAAGGGCATGACGCCATCCGCACCCGCGCAGCCAACCCCGGCCGAAGAGCCATCAACGCCACCCGTGGAGCAGTAGAACAGTGCCAAAGATGAAGACCCACAAGGGGACGGCCAAGCGCTTCAAGAAGACCGGATCCGGCAAGTGGGTTCGACCCAAGGCGTGGCGTGGTCATCACCTCGAGATCAAGTCCAGCCGGCGCACGCGTCGCTACGCGGGCAAGGCGATCGTGAGCAAGGTGCATGACGCGCAGCTGAAGCGCCTCATGCCGTACGAGTAGGTCCCAAGCATGGCACGAGTCAAGCGCGGCGTCCCCGCGCACAAGCGTCACAAGCGGCTCCTGGCCCAGGCCTCGGGCCGCCGCGGCACGCGGTCCACGCTGGTCCGCCCGGCGCGCGAGGCGCTCTTCCACGCCCTCGTGTATGCCTACCGGGATCGGCGCAACCGGAAGCGGCAAATGCGTCGTCTCTGGATCCAGCGCATCAACGCCGCGTCGCGCATCCACGGCCTGCCCTACGCTCGTCTGATCGCGGGCCTCAAGACCGCGGGCGTGGCCGTCGACCGCAAGGTGCTCGCGGACCTCGCCGTCCGTGACGAAGTCGCATTCGGCAAGATCGTCGAAACCGCCAAGACCGCCTTTACCAGCTAGCCGGCGTCGCTCCGACGTCGGCCACCGGCCCTGCTCCGTTCGCGGAGCGGGGCCGTTTGCTTTCGCGCGACAATCTCACCAGCACCAATGACCGATCAAGCAGGAGACCAGCGCATGGACGCGACCGAGCTTCGGGCCCGCCTCGAGCAGGTTCGGGCCACCGCGACCGCCGGCATCGAGGCCGCGGCAGACGAGGCCGCGGTCGAGGGGTTGCGCGCGGAGCTCCTGGGTCGCTCCGGGACCGTGACCGGGCTCTTGCGGGGCCTCGGCACGATCGATCCGGCCCAACGACCGGCCATCGGCGTCCTGGCCAACGAGGTCCGCAGCGCGGTGGAGGCAGCGATCGGGGATCGGTTGTCAGCGCTGCAGGGTGCGAGCCGGTCCGCTCGCCTGGACGCGGAGCGACTCGACATGACGGCTCCCGGTCGACCGATGCGCACCGGACGCCTGCACCCGACCATGACCGTGGAGCGGGACCTGCGCGAGATCTTCCACGCATTCGGATTCGAGGTCTTCGAGGGACCCGAAATCGAGGACGACTGGTGGAACTTCGAGGCGCTGAACATCCCGCCCGACCATCCGTCGCGCGACCTGTGGGACACGCTGTACGTCGCCGAGCCGGGGAGCTGGGAGGCCGGCGCGGTGCGTCCGGCAGACGACGGCACCATCCTGCGCACGCACACCAGCCCGGTGCAGATTCGCGCCATGAAAGCGCTCACCCCACCCATCCGGGCCATCATGCCTGGACGCTGCTTCCGCTATGAGGCGGTCGACGCGTCGCACGGGTTCGAGTTCTTCCAGGTGGAGGGCCTGGTCGTGGACCGCGGCACCTCGCTGGCAGACCTCAAGGGCATGCTCGAGGAGTTCGCCCGCGCTCTCTACGGTGCGCAGACCGCGACCCGCTTCCGGCCCGGCTACTACCCGTTCACCGAACCGTCGGTTGCCTTCGACGTCGCCTGCCTGGTCTGCGGCGGCCCCGGCTGTCCGGCCTGCAAGCGCACCGGCTGGATGACCGTCCTGGGCGCCGGCATGGTCCACCCGCTGGTGCTGCGCAGCGGGGGACTCGATCCCGACGAATTCCAGGGCTACGCATTCGGCATGGGCCTCGACCGGATCACGCTCCTGCGCTATGGGATTCCTGACCTGCGCCTGCTGATGGGTGGCGACCTCCGGTTCCTCGAGCAATTCGCGGAGGGCCGCTGACCATGCGCGTCCCGCTCTCCTGGCTTCGCGAGTACGTGAGCTTCGACCTCTCCCCGCGCGAGCTCGCCGAGCATCTGACCATGCGCGGCATGGAGGTGAGCGCCATCGAGATCACCGGCGCGGAGTGGAGCGACGTCGTCGTGGGTCGCCTGCTCGAGGTCCAGCGCCATCCGAACGCCGACACGCTGTGGCTGACCCGGGTGGTCACCTCCGACGGCGGCGAACCGATGGAGGTGGTCTGCGGCGCGCAGAACCTCGAGGTCGGCCAGCTGGTCCCGGTGGCACTGCCCGGCGCGGTTCTCCCGGGTGATCGCCGCATCGAGCGCAGCAAGATCCGCGGCGTGGTCAGCAACGGCATGCTGTGCTCCGCCCGAGAGCTGGAGCTGGGCACCGATGCCGACGGGATCCACATCCTGGGCACCGCCGACGAGTACCGGCTGGGCACCGACCTGCGCACGATCTTCGGCGAGGTGGTCCTGGACGTTGACGTCAAGCCGAACCGCGGCGACGCCCTCTCGATGGTCGGGCTGGCGCGCGAGATCGCGGCCTTCACGGGGGGTGCGCTGCGGACGCCATCGGTCAGGGTGGTCGAGACCGATGAACCGGCCGGAGGCCACGTCAACGTCACGATCGACGACCCCGACCTGTGCCCGCGCTTCACGGCTCGCTGGTTCGACGGCGTGCGCAACGGCGCCTCGCCGGAATGGATGCAGCGCCGTCTGCTGGCCGCGGGCATGCGCCCCATCAGCGCGGTGGTGGACGTCACCAACTACGTCATGCACGAGCTGGGCCAGCCGATGCACGCCTACGACGGCGACACGGTCCCGGACGGGACGATCGTGGTTCGGCGGGCGCGCGCCGGGGAGCAGCTGGTCACCATCGATCACGAGGAGCGGGCGCTCGACGAGCGCATGCTGGTGATCGCCGATGCATCCCGGCCCATTGGCCTGGCCGGGATCATGGGAGGCGAGGCAACCGAGGTTGGCGAGTCAACGACTCGCGTGATCCTCGAGTCCGCCATCTTCCACGGACCCACCATCCGCAACACGGCGCGGCGCCTGGCCCTGCGCTCGGAGGCCAGCATGCGCCACGAGAAGGGGATCGGCTGGGACCTGCCGCGCCTCGCGGTCGATCGCGCCGCGCAGCTCATCACCGAGATCACCGGGGCACAGGTCGCCTCGGGCATCGTGGACAACGATCCGGAGCCCAAGCCGCTCGTGCAGGTGGCGGTCGACCTGGCACGCACGGAGCGGCTGCTCGGCATCGGGCTCAGCGCACAGCACGTGGCAGAGCTCCTGGAGCCGTTGGGCTTCGGGGTGACCGACGATGGGGGTGGCCACCTCACCGTGGCCGTGCCGCCCCACCGCCTCGACGTCGTGCTCGCCGCGGACGCGGCGGAGGAGATCGCCCGGGCGCATGGCTACGACCTGATCCCGGGAACCCTGCCCACCACCGTCCTGCCGCCATTCCGTCCGGACCCATCGGGACCGCGGAATCGGGTGCGGCGTGTCCTCGCCGGCCTGGGGCTGGATGAGACGATCACCCACGCGCTCATTGGCCCCGACGACCTCCGCCGGACCGGATACGACGCCACCGACCAGCACGTCGTCCGGGTCGCGAACCCCCTCTCCGAGGAGCACGCCCTCCTGCGTCCCGTCCTGTACCCATCCCTGCTCGCCTCGCTGGCCGAGAACGTCCGCCAGCGACGTCTCGATGCCTGGCTCTTCGAGATGGGCAAGACGTACCACCACGACCCGTCAGGCACCCGTGGACCCCTCGGCGCGGAGACGGCGGGCAAGGGTCGCTACGAGGTCTGGCACCTGGGCGTGGCGCTGATGGGACCCCGCACGCCGCGGACCCCCGGAGATCAGCCGCCGGACGCTGACGTGGCCGACCTCAAGGGCGTGGTCGAGGCGCTGCACGAGGCGCTGGGAGCCCCGCTGCCGGCCTACAGGCCCGAGGAAGGCGAGGAACGCCATCCGCACCTGCACCCGGGGCGCGCCGCCCGCCTGGTCGATTCGGCCGGCCACCCGTACGGCAGCGTGGGCGAGGTCCACCCGGCCATCGCCGCAGCCTGGGGCATTCCCGGCCGGCCCGTCATCGCGTCGCTCAGCCTGCCGCGGCTCCTGGCCCTGGTACCCGACGAGCTGCGGGCCAGGCCCATCCCGGCCGCGCAGCCGGTCGATCGCGACCTGGCCGTCGTCGTGGACGAGTCGACGCCGGTCGGCGAGCTGCTGCGGATCGTTCGCATGACGGCGGGACCGATGCTCGCCGGTGCGCGGCTCTTCGACGAGTACCGCGGTACGCAGATCGGCGCGGGTCGCGTCTCCTACGCCATCGCCCTGCGCTTCCAGCCGGACGCGGCCGGCGACGAGAAGGCAATCGAGAAGGCCATGAACCGGATCCGCGGCTCGGTTCGCCACCACCTCGGGGCCGAGATCCGCTGACCGGCGGACCAATGGCACCTTGTCCCGGCGGGAAGGTCCCTGCTACGCTTCGCGCGCTCGAACGACGCTTGCCGCGTTTGAGCCGCCATTGATGAGGGGCTGGCCGTGCTCGAGTTCATCGGGAATCTCAACTGGGTCGACTTCGCGCTGATCATCGTCCTCGCCGCCGGGGCATTCTTCGGCTTCCAGCAAGGGCTGATCCGCTATATCCTCAGCTGGGTCTCCCTGGTGGTCGCCTTCATCCTGGCCGCGCAGCTGAAGGGACCGGTGACCGATGCGCTGTCCACCTTCTGGACCGCGTTCGACCCGCCCGTCCGCGAGTTCTGGGTCTTCGTCGTGCTCTTCGTGGGCTTCGCGGTGGCCGGCTGGTTCATCGTCCGGATGTTCTACCGAACGACGCGCCTGCCCATCGTCAAGGAGCTCGACGAGGTGGGCGGCGCGCTGCTCGGGATCACCTTCGCCGCGACCTCCATCGTCCTGCTGCTGGTCGTCTTCGACACCCTCTTCAAGGGCGCGGCGACACTGCCGGGGGGACCGGGCCTGCCGGACACGGGCTGGCTCAAGAGCTTCTACAACGCCATGAACGACTCGGTCCTGGTGGGCGTCTTCAACCGAACCGTGATCCCCATCGCCGGAACCCTGGCCCGGCCGTTCGTCCCGAGCGAGATCGCGCAATTCCTCAAGCTGTGACCGGGTCTGCCACGGCGCCGCCGCCCGAGGCGACGTCCGTGGGCGCGCTCCGTCGTCCCGGCATCGCGGACAGGGGCTGGTTCGACCGCTCCGCGCTCGAGGTCGCTCCCGATCTCCTGGGCAAGCGCCTCCTGCACCGCACCGAGGCGGGCACGGTGGGCGGTCGAATCGTGGAGACCGAGGCCTACACCGGGCCGGAGGATCTCGCCGCGCATTCCGCCCGCGGGCGCACGCCCAGGACACGGGTCATGTTCGGTCCACCGGGTCACCTCTACGTGTACCTCGTCTATGGCATCCATCACTGCATCAACGTCGTCTGCGGCCCTGGCGCCAAGCCGGAGGCGGTCCTCATTCGGGCGGTCGCCATCGACGAAGGTGCGGCGCTGGCCCGCGCCCGCAGGGGGGTCTCCGTGCCCGAGGCTCGGCTCGCCGCGGGCCCCGGCAACGTCGCGGCCGCGTTCGGCATCGACCGATCCCTCGACGGTGTCGACCTGCTCAGCGGCCCGGTGCGGCTGCTGGACGGGCCGAAGCCGCCGGCGGTGACACGACGGCCCCGCGTCGGCGTCGACTATGCCGGCGCCTGGGCGGCCCGCCCCTATCGCTTCCTGATCGCCGATGACCCCCACGTCTCCCGCCGCTGACCTCGATCGCTCGCCGGCCCCCGGGGCCGCGGCCGACCCGGGGACCCTGCGCGCGCTGGAGTTCAGCGCGATCGTCGAGCGCCTCGCGGCGCGGACCGCGTTCGCCCCATCGCGCGAGCTCGCCGAGGCATCGGTCCCGGTTGTCAACGCCCGGCACGTCGCTCTCCTCCAGGAGCAGACCGACGAGGCAGCCCGGCTCCTCGACGAGCAGGCACAGGCCACCGTGGGCGGGGCGCGGGATATCCGCCCGCCGCTGGAGCGCGCCCGTCGTGGGGGACGCCTGACCCCCGCCGAGCTTCTCGAGGTGGCCGATACCCTCCGGGCCACCACGCTCTTTGCGGCGCGCCTGGGATCGTGGCGCGGTCGCCATCTCGCGGAGCTGCGCGACCTGCTCGACGACGCACCGCCGCTGCGCGAGCGGATCGAACGCAGCGTGGACGAGTCCGGCGAGGTGCTCGACAGCGCCTCGAGCGAGCTGGCCGCCATTCGCAAGCGACTGCGGACCGCCCAGGATCGGGTGCGCGAGCGCCTGAACGCGATGCTGCGCTCGAACGATCTCGCAAACGTGATCGGCGAGGCGATCGTCACGGTCCGTGCGGGGCGCTACGTGATTCCCATCCGCGCCGAGGCCAAGGGTAAGCTCAAGGGCATCGTCCACGACCAGAGCGCCTCAGGCGCCACGCTCTTCGTCGAGCCGTTGAGCGTCGTCGAGCTGAACAACACCTGGACCCAGGCCAGCCTGGACGAGGAGCGGGAGGTCGAGCGGATCCTCGATGCGCTCTCTGGCGAGGTCGAGGCGCGCGTGGAGAGCCTTCGGACATCGCTCGACGCGCTGGCGCGCGCGGATCTGTGGATGGCCCGCGCCCGCCTGGGCGCCGAGCTGGACGCCGTCCGTCCGAGTGCCTCGCCGGATGCCGCGGAGCTGCTCTCCGCTCGCCATCCGCTGCTCGGTCCTGCAGCGGTCCCCATCGACCTGCGCCTCGGTGAGCGGTTCGGCTACCGGGCCATGGTCATCACCGGACCGAACACCGGCGGCAAGACCGTCTCGCTCAAGACCCTGGGCCTGCTGGCGCTCATGCACCAGGCCGGTCTGCGCGTCCCCGCGGCGGAGGGCGCCCGCCTGCCGGTCTACGAGCGGGTGATGGCCGACATCGGTGACGAGCAGAGCATCGCCCAGTCGCTCTCCACCTTCTCGAGCCACCTGCGCAACGTCGTCCGCTTCGTGTCCGCCGCCGGTCCGAAGACCCTGGTCCTCCTTGACGAGATCGGTGCCGGCACCGATCCGACGGAGGGCTCGGTGCTGGCCATGGCCGTCGTGGAGCGGCTGCTGGATGCCGGTGCCACGGTCGCAGCCACGACCCACTACGCCGAGCTGAAGACCTTCGCCACCGACCATCCCAACGTGACGAACGCGTCGGTCGAGTTCGACGTGGCCACGCTGCGACCCACGTATCGCCTGACCATCGGCCTGCCCGGCAAGAGCCAGGCCTTCGCCATCGCGGAGCGGCTGGGCCTTCCCGCAGACGTGCTCGACGATGCTCGACGCCGCCTCTCCGACGAGCATCTCTCGATGGAGGAGACCCTGGCCGCCATCCAGCGCGCGGAGCTGGCGCGCGGCGAGGAGCTGGAGGAGGCACGGGAGGAGCGCGAACGAGCGCGGGGTGAGCACGAGCGGGCACGGTCCGGGGTGGCTCGCGCGCGACGGGAGGCGGGCCAGATCCTGGCCGATGCACGGCATGCCGCCGATGACCTGCTCTCGCGGGCGGAACGCGAGGTCGCGGAGCTCCGCCGCGAGATGCACCGCGTCGAGAACCTGACCCGTGGCCGGTCGCGCGGGCGCGGTCCGGCCGACGTGGGGCTCGAAGCCCTCGAACGCCGCGCAGCCGCGGCCCGCGATGCAGCGCAGGAGACCGCTGCCCTGGCCACGCCGACCGGCGCCGAGCCGGACCTGGACGAGACGCCGAGCGAGGCGGCGGCGCAGCCCCGGGTGGGACTCTGGGGTCGCAGCCGAACCCTGGGGCAGACGGGTCGCATCGTGGAGCAGTCCGGCCGCACCGGGCGTCTCACCCTCGAGACGGAGGGCGCCCGGCTGGTCGTGCCGGCCGACGATGTCGAGGTCGTACCGGAGCCCATCAGCGGGCCGGCGCCCCGCGACACGGGAGCCGACGAGCTCCGTCGCCGGGCGGCGGCCCGGGTCACGCCGACCCTGGACCTGCACGGCGAGCGCGTTGCGGCGGCGCTCGAGCGCCTCGACGAGTATCTCAACGACGCGCTGCTGGCGGGCCTGGACAGCGTGGCGATCATCCACGGCGCCGGCACCGGCGCGCTGCGCCGGGCAGTACGAGAGCGGCTCGCAGAGCACCCACGGGTGCGCGGAACGCGGCCCGGCCGTCGCGACGAAGGCGGCGACGGGGCGACGATCGCCGAGCTCTAGGTTGCCGCCGTCGGGCTGGGGGTCACGACGGGCGTTGGCGTGGGGGATCCCTGCGGGGTCGGCTTGGGCTTGGGCGTGAGGGTCGGCCCCGGCGTGACGGTCGCCTGCGGCGTCGGGCTGGGCGACGGCGATGGCGACGGGGTCGGGGTCGAGGGCGGCACCTCTCCCGGCGTGCACAGCTGCGTCGGCGCCAGTGGCGCATCCAGGGTCGGGGTGGGGAAGCGCGGGATCCTCGATTCCTTTCCGCGCCACGTGTCGATCCATTTCACGTTGGCGGTCACCCAGGTGGGCTGGTCCGCGTTCCATTTCGACAGATCCAGGTAGACCTTGCCGGTCACATCCAACGGGCTGGCCGAAGGGCTGGCTGCCGGGCTCGCCGATCCGGCCGGGGGCGGCGTGGCTCCCAGCTGATCCCCGCAGCCGGGCTGCCAGATCTTGCCGGTCGCCGCCTCGATCGTCAGCTGCACATGCGTCGTGTCCTGCTGGGTGGGGACGTCATCGGCCTTGAAGACCTCTGTCACGGTCTTGGTCGTGAACGGGCCGGGCACCATCCCGCTGATGGCGTCAACCTGCTTCTCAACGATGCCGTCGGGCCGGATGAAGTCATTCACCGGCAGGCTGTTGTGGGCGGCAACCTCCGTCATGTAGTCGTGCCAGATGAACGTCGGGCCGTCGGCCGCAAAGACGCCCTTGATGGCAGAGGCGTCGCTGTTGCCGACCCAGACCCCGGTGACGATGGCGCCGGTGCTGTCAGCCGGATCCTTGCTCGGCGCGAGGTAGCCGAAGGCCTGGAGATCCTTGAAATCGTTGGTGGTGCCGGTCTTCAAGGTGGCGGGCCGCCGTCCGGCGTCGCCGCCGGGGAGCTGGAAGCTGGGCCCCCACCACGGGTTCGCCCTGGGATCGGTGTTGTCGGCCAGGATGTCGGTGGTCAGGTAGGCCGCCTGCTCCGACAGGACGCGCTTGGGTTGCGGCCCGTCCGTAGCGTGGTCGTAGATGACCGTCCCGTTGCGATCCGTGATCGTCTGGATCAGGTAGGGCGTCGCGAGCTCGCCGCCGTTGGCGATGGCCCCGTAGGCACCGGCGAGATCGAGCATGTGGACGCCGATGGTGCCCAGGGTGAGCGAGGGGACCGCGACCTCTTCCTGCTGGCGCGGATCCCAGCGGATCCCCATCTTCTCCGCCTCGGCGACCACGTTGTCGGTCCCGATGACCTGCTGCGCCTTGACCGCGGGGATGTTCAGCGAGTACTTCAGCGCGTCGCGGATGCGAACCGGACCGCGCTCCCTGCCGTCGGCGTCAGGCACCGAGTAGCCGTTGACGATCTCCCCGCGCGCGTCCATGAACATGGTGGCGGGAGTGATCTTGTTCAGCTCGAATCCGGTGGAGTAGGTGATCGGCTTGAAGGCAGAACCTGCCTGTCGGTAGGCGGTGCCCACCACGTCGTAGTTTGGCTGGAACGTCTTGGGCGTCGCCTCGCCGTAGTAGTTCGCGCTTCCCACGTAGGCGAGCACTGCCCCGGTGCGGTAGTTGATGGTGACCATCGCGTCGTTGTGAATGTTTCGGTCACGGCCGGTCGCGGGGTCCTTCTGGAGCTTCCGGATCCATACCATGGCCGCCGTGCCGTACTTCGTCTTGAGCTGGGCATCGGTCATGTGGTTCATGTCATACGCGATCGCGGCCCACTTCTCCGCGTAGACCTGGTAGCCCTTGTAGTCGAGCGTGGTGGTGATGGTCAGCCCGCCGGAATCGAGCAGCTGCTCGCCGCCCAGCAGGTCGTTGGCCGCCGCCCGCACCGCGTAGACGAAGTGCGGCGCCTTGAAGCGGTCCGTCTTCGGTGGCGCAAGCACGATCGTCTCGCGCTCGGCCTGGTCGTGCTGCGCCTGGCTGATGAAGCCCCCGGCGAGCATGTTGTCGAGCACGTAGCCCTGGACCCGGACGGCGTCCGCGGTCGGTGGCACGACGAGGACGGTGTTGCCGTCGGCATCCTTCTGCTGCACCGCTGCGGCGGTGGGGTCCAGCGCGGAAGGCGCACGGACCAGCCCGGCCAGCATGGCCGCCTCACCCAGGGTGAGGGTGTCGGCCTCGTCCGCCTTGGTGATGTCCTTGCCGAAGTAGGCGTTCGCGGCGGCCCAGATCCCGTAGGCGTTGTTGCCGTAGTAGATCTGGTTCATGTACATCTCAAGGATCTTCTGCTTCCCGGCATCGCCGCTGTAGCGATCGCCGAGGCGCAGCGCCAGGATGGCCTCCTTGAGCTTGCGCTCGACCTGGCGGCTGGGGTCCGCGAGCAGCTCGGCGCTGAAGAGGCGCATGCGAACCAGCTGCTGGCAGATGGTCGATGCGCCCGAGACCTCGCGACCGGAGGTCAGGTTCTGGACGAAGGCGCGCACGATGCCCCGGAAGTCGACGCACGGGTTGGTCCAGAAGGTCCCGTCCTCGGCGGCCACCTGCGCGTCCACCATCACCGTGGGGATCTGGTCGAAGCTGATGGAGCGGCGCTCCTCCGCCGCGAAGGTGGCCAGCTCAACGCCGTCGGCCGAGAGCACCTGCGAGCCCTCCGAGAGCTGGAAATCCTCCACCTGCGCCACGTTCGGAAGCCCCGTGGTGTACGACGCGTAGACCGCCATGACCCCCAGGAAGAGGACCGCGGCCAGGACCGCGAAGACGCCCAGCACCAGTGCCGGCTGCGGGGCGAAGGAGCCGGCGCCGCGAGGACGCGCGGGACGGCGCGGGGCGGCGGCGCGGTACGGCCGCGGCGGAGTGCGTCGGGTCATCGGTCTCGCAGGGTAGCACGGAGCGCGCCGGGTATACTCCACCGCCCATGAGCGGCTCCGTCTCCGATGACCTGACCTGGCGCGGCCTGATCGCCCACAGCACCGATCCGGACGCCCTGCGCGCCGTGCTGGACGGGCCGCCCATCGCCTTCTACTGCGGGTTCGACCCCACCGCACCCAGCCTCCATTTCGGCAACCTGGTCCAGCTGGTGACCATGCGCCGCCTGCAGCTCGCCGGGCACCACCCGATTGGCGTGGTCGGCGGCGCCACCGGGCTCATCGGCGATCCCAGCGGGCGCAGTGCGGAGCGAGCGCTCAACGCCGAGGAGGTGGTCGCCGACTGGGTCGAACGCATCCATGGCCAGGTGCAGCGCTACCTCTCCTTCGAGGGCGACAACGCAGCCCGCATCGTGAACAACCTGGACTGGACCCAGGAGCTGGACGCGATCGGATTCCTGCGGGACATCGGCAAGCACTTCAGCGTGAACCGCATGCTGGACAAGGAGGTCGTCAGCACCCGGCTGGAGGCCGGCGGGATCAGCTACACGGAGTTCAGCTACCAGATCCTCCAGGCGCTCGACTTCCTCGAGCTGCACCGGCGTCACGGGGCGATCCTGCAGACCGGCGGCAGCGACCAGTGGGGGAACCTCACGGCGGGCGTGGACCTCATCCGGCGCGTGGATGGGGACACGGTCCACGCCCTGGCGACCCCGCTCATCACCAAGGCGGACGGCACCAAGTACGGCAAGACCGCCGAAGGCTCGCTGTGGCTCGATCCGCAGATGACCAGCCCGTACGCCTTCTACCAGTATTTCCTCAACCAGGCCGATGCCGACGTCGGTGCGCTGCTGCGCACCTTCAGCTTCCGCTCGCACGAGGAGATCGGCGCGCTGGAGGAGGCGACGCGCGCGCGGCCGGAAGAGCGGACGGCTCAACGCGCACTGGCCGAGGAGCTGACCGCGCTCGTCCACGGCGAGGAGGAGGCCGAGCGGTCCGTGGCCGCCTCGTGGGCGCTCTTTGGCCAGGGCGACCTGGGCGCGCTCGACGCGGAGACCCTGGCGGCCGCGACCGCCGAGCTGCCGCGAAGCGAGGCCACGGCCACAACCCTGCCGTCAATCGTGGACCTCCTGGTGGCCACCGGTCTGTGCGAGAGCCGTGGCGCCGCCAAGCGTGCCGTGGCGGAGGGTGGCGTCTACCTGAACAACGCCCGGGTACCCGACGCGGGCGCAACGCCATCCCCGGCCGACCTGCTGGGAGGTCGCTGGCTGATCCTGCGACGCGGCAAGCGCGCGCTGGCCGCCGTCGAGGTGCGCTGAGCGCCCAGGAACCGGTGCTGGGTCAGCCGAGCAGGTCGTCCACCAGCTGGGTGGCCACCTCGTCCGCGCGGCCCGGGTAGGGGAGCTCGAGCCGGATCGACAGGTCGGTCGCCTGGCGCCGGAAGAGGTTCATGGTCGCGCGCAGGCCACGGACAACGTCCGCCGCGTCGTAGTGCGCGAACGCTTCCCGTAGCCCCGCGACGGTCTCCTGATCCGCCCAGTGCTCGAGGAACCGGCCGGCGAACCACGGATCGGCATCTCCACCGTCCCGGCTGCGGGCCTGCCACTCGAGGACGGTGAGCAGCAGGCGCTTCATACGGCCGTCGACGCAGTCGAGCGCCACCCACAGCTCACCTCGCCGCAGCTTCCGGGCCGTCCAGACCGCGTGGTACCAGAAGTCAGAAACGAGGTTCTCGAAGGCCACGACCTGCGGTGGCCAATCGTCCTCGACCCGGTGGCTCGCCACCCACGCCGGGAGGTCGGCCAGCAGCCCGTCGCGGTCGTGCAGGATTCGGAACCCACGCCGCAGGATCTCCAGGCCGGGAAGCTCCCCTGGCCCTCGCCGGATCTCGTCAACCGAGATCGGCACCAGGTCCAGGTCCGTGCCATCCACGTACAGCGCGCGTCGCTCGCGACGGCCGTGGCCGGTCTCCTCGAGGAACGTGCTGGCCACCGCGCCCAGCCGGGCCGGCCAGCCGGCATCGGCCAGGAATGCGTCCGGGTCATCCACCACCAGCAGCAGGTCGGTGTCGGACCATTCGTCCGCCGGGCGATGCTCTCGCGCGCGAGAGCCCAGCAGGACGATGGCATGCATGGCCGGATCGGTCCTGGCGTGATCAATGATTCGCTCCAGCATGCCGCTCGGGTCCGGCGCGAACCGGACTCCGGCTCCGACGTGGATTGCGGCGCGCGGGCTCATGATGTCCTCCTCAGTGCTTGTCGCCGGTGGCCACCTTTGCCTGGTGATCGGTGATCACCCGCTCCGCAATGTTGTGCGGGACCTCTGCGTAGTGATCGAGTTGCCAGACGAACCGCCCTCGTCCCTGGGTGATGCTTCGCAGCTCCGTGGCGTAGTGGAACATCTCCGCCTGCGGGACCTGGGCCCGAAGCTGCTGCACCCCGTCAGCAGAGTCCATGCCGAGCACGTGGCCGCGCTTGGCGGTGAGCTGGCCCATGACGTCGCCCATGTACTCGTCCGGGACGGTGACCTCGATCTCGAGCACCGGCTCGAGCAGGATCGGATCCGCGTCGGTGAAGGCCCGCTTCAGCGCCTGCGAGGCCGCGATCTTGAACGCCATCTCGGAGCTGTCCACGGTGTGGTACGAGCCGTCCACCAGGGTGGCCTTGAGGTCCACGATGGGGAACCCGGCGAGGGCGCCCTCGTCGAGCGCCTCCCGAAGGCCCTTCTCCACGGCTGGGATGTACTGCTTGGGCACGACGCCGCCCACGATCCGGTCGCCGAATTCGAAGCCGGTCCCGGTCTCGAGCGGCTCGAACTCGATCACCACGTGACCGTACTGGCCGTGTCCGCCGGTCTGCCGCTTGAACTTGTTATCGACCTTCGTCCCGCGCCGGATGGACTCGCGGTAGGGCACCTGCGGCGTTCCCGTCTTGACCGATGCACCGAACTTGCGCTTCAGCCGCTCGACGATGACGTCGACGTGCGCGTCGCCCATGGCGGTGAGCACCGTCTCCCCGGTGCCGTCCTGGCGATGCACCCGCGCCGCCGGCTCCTCCTCGAGCATGCGTCCCAGCGCCTGGCCCAGCTTGTCGAGGTCCGCCTTGGACTCGGGCTCGATGCTGACCTGCAGGCTTGGAGCGGGGAACGCGAGCCCGGGGAGCTCCACCGCCTGTGAGCGGTCGGCCACGAGCGTGTCCCCGGCCTGGGTGCTGGTGAGCTTGGCGACCGCGGCGATGTCACCGGGGCCGACCTGCGCGAGGTTCTCCTGCTCCTTGCCGAGCACGCTCAGCAGGTTGCCGATGCGCTCCTCTTCCTTGCGGGACGCGTTGAAGAGATGACCCTGCGAGCTGAGCGTTCCGGAGAAGACGCGGAAGTAGGTGAGGCGGCCGACGAACGGGTCGGCGGTCGTCTTGAAGACCTGCGCCACGAAGGGTCCGTTGGGATCGGGGGCAACCGCCTTGCCGTCCACCGTGGTCCGTGAGCCGACCTCTGCCGGTGCCGGCACGTGCTTGACGATCATCTCCAGCAGCTCGCGCACACCGATGTTCTTCAGGGCCGAACCGACGAAGACCGGCACCACGGAGCCCTCGCGCGTGCCCTTGTGCAGTGCCGCGCCGACCTCGGTGTCGCTGATCTCCTCGCCCTCGAGGTACTTCATCATCAGCTCGTCGCTGGCCTCGGCGGCGGCTTCCACCAGCGCGTCCCGGCGGGAGTGCTCCGCGCCCTCCATGTCGGCGGGGATGGGCACCGCCTTGGGCTTGCCACCCTCGTAGACGTTGGCGTGCTCCTCGATGACGTCGATGTAGCCACGGAACGCGTCGGCAGATCCGATGGGCAGGTAGACGGGGGCGATCTTGGGTCCGAATCGCGCCTTCAGCGCGTCGAGGACCGCGTCGTAGTTGGCGTTCTCGCGGTCCATCTTGTTCACGAACACGAAGCGCGGCAGACGCCGCTGGTCGGCCAGCTTCCAGACCTCCTCGGTGCCGACCTCGACGCCGGCGCTGGCGTCGACCACCACGATCACCGCGTCCACCGCGGCGAGGGCCTCGACGACATCGGCCTGGAAGTCGGCGTAGCCGGGGGTATCGACCAGGGTCACGCGCACGCCGTCGTGCTCGAGCGAGCCGATCGCCAGGTTGATGCTCTGCTGGCGCTTCTGCTCGTCGGGGTCCCAGTCGAGCGTGGCCGTGCCGGCGTCCACGCTCCCAAGGCGCTGGATCGCGCCGGCATCGAAGAGCATCGCCTCGGCGAGGCTCGTCTTGCCGGCGCCGCCGTGGGAGATGAGGGCGACGTTCCGGATCTTGTCGGGCGTGGTCGGCTTCATCAAAGCTCCTCGTGCATGCGGCAGTCAGGGCCGAGGCCGATCGTGATCCGCCTCGGGCGGTTCTCAAGCCGGAGTTGAGGAACCATTCTAGTGCCAATCCGCCGATCCCCAGCCGGTGGGTACCGGCTCGATGTCGCGCGCTGGTAGAATCACCACCGCTCCCGAAGGACCCCAACCACCACGCCCAGCCGGCTGCGCCATCGGTCGCATCGGTCCGGGCTGACCCACGAAGGAGGACCGATGTCCGGCCACAGCAAGTGGTCGCAGATCAAGCGACAGAAGGGCGCCAACGACGCGAAGCGCGGCGCGCTCTTCACCAAGTTCACCCGCGAGATCATCACCGCCGCGCGCCAGGGTGGCGCCGACGTGGATGCCAACTACCGGCTCCGGATGGCCGTCGACAAGGCACGCGCCGGCTCCATGCCCGCCGACAACATCAAGCGCGCCATCGAACGCGCCATCGGCAGCGGAGCCGACGCCGAGCAGTACGAGGAGATCACCTACGAGGGTTTCGGCCCCAACAACGTCGCGGTGATCGTGGCGGCCATGACCGACAACCGCAATCGCACCGCATCGGAGATCCGCTCGATCTTCAACAAGATCGGTGGCTCGTTGAGCCCGGTCGCCTGGCAGTTCGAGCAGAGGGGGCTCATCAGCGTCCCGCTCAACGGCCGTGACCCCGACGAGGTCACGCTGGCGGCCATCGACGCCGGCGCGACCGACGTGGGCACGCCCGATGCTGGGTCGATCACGGTCACCACCGAGCCCACCGAGCTCGAGAAGGTGCGCACTGCCCTCGCCGCGGCCGGCTACGAGGCGGAGTCGGCGGAGGTCTCCATGGAGCCCACCACCTGGGTCGAGATCGGCGACGAGAAGGTGGCGAAGCAGGTGCTGGGGTTCGTGGAGCGGCTCGAGGATCTCGATGACGTGCAGAACGTGTACGCCAATTTCGACATTCCCACCGATCTCATGGAGCAGCTCGAAGCTTCCCTGGCCTGAGCGGTGATCGGACCGCCCGTCGTCGCGACTACGATACGGCGGTGATCGTCCTCGGCATCGATCCCGGCACGGCCAGCCTCGGCTTCGGCGTGGTCGCCCTCGAGGCGGACCGGCTCCGCATGCTCGACGCGGGCGTGGTGCGCACCGGCCCGCAGCAGACTGACGCGCAACGCCTCGCGGAGCTGGAGACCGCGCTGCGCTCGCTCGTGGCGCAGTACCGGCCGGAGCGCATGGCGATCGAGCGGCTCTTCTTCCAGCGCAACGTGCAGACGGCCATGGCCGTGGGCCAGGCGCGTGGCGTGGCGCTCCTGGTCGGCGCGCACGCGGGGATGCGGATCGACGAGCCCACGCCGAACGAGGTGAAGCAGGCGGTCTGCGGTAACGGAGCCGCCGGCAAGCGCCAGGTGGCAATCATGGTGGAGCGGCTGCTGGGCGTGCACCTGGTCGGAGCCGCCGACGATGCCACCGACGCGCTGGCCTGCGCCATCGGCTGCCTGTACCGTGCACGCTCCGAACCGCGGGTCGTGGCCGCACCATGATCGGATCGCTCCGCGGCCGGGTCACACACCTCGGGACCGACTTCGCCCTGGTGGAGGTGGGCGGCGTGGGCTACCGCGTGGTCGCCGGACCCTCGCTCCTGGCCAGGCTGCGACCCGGAGCGGAGGCATCGGTCTTCACCCACCACCTGGTTCGAGAGGACCAGCAGGCGCTCTTCGGCTTCGCGACCCTCGACGAGCTCGGCTTCTTCGAGCTGCTGCTGACCGTCTCGCAGGTCGGTCCGCGCGTGGCGCTGGCGATCACCTCGGCGCACGCCGTCACGAAGCTGCAGCTCGCCATCCTCAACGACGACGTCGACGTCTTCACCTCCGTCTCGGGCGTCGGACGCAAGACCGCGCAGCGCATCATCCTCGAGCTCAAGGAGAAGGTGCACGCCGCGGGGTTGGCGGCGGGCGGCAGCACGAGCGCCGATTCGGACGTCGTCGCTGCGCTCGAGTCGCTCGGCTACACCCTCACCGAGGCGCGGCGGGCCGCATCCGCCGTCGCCGGCGGTGACGGCGCCCTTGACACGCGGATCAAGGCCGCGCTCCAGGAGCTGGCCCGAGGCCGATGAGCGAGTCCTTCGCCGAGCCGGCGGACGTGGAAGCCGTGCTGCGCGGCACGCGGACCTGGGCGGTGGTCGGCTGCTCCTCGAATCCGAGGCGCCCGAGCCACGGCGTCTCGCGCACCCTCCTGCGGTTCGGGTACGAGGTGATCCCGGTGAATCCCCGCGAGACGGCGGTCCACGAGCTGCCGGCCTACCCGGACCTGCAGACCGCCGCGGCCGGCGCCGCCGAACGTGGGCGTCCCATCGAGGTGGTGGACATCTTCCGCCGCGCCTCGGAGGCAGGGATCCACGTCGACGAGGCGATCGAGATCGGCGCCCGCGCGGTCTGGATGCAGCTGGGCGTCGTCGACGAGGCCGCGGCGCGTCGGGCGCGCCAGGCCGGCCTGCTGGTGGTCATGGACCGCTGTCCGGCCATCGAGCTGCCGCGCCTGCGGCCACCGCTGGAGCGCGATCCCACCTAGATCGCACGCGCCGGACCCCTGTCCGGATCGCCATCGCCGCGATATCCTGTCGCGCAATGGCTGCCGGCGACAAGCTCGACCATCTGCGGGCCGTTCCCCTCTTTGCGGGGCTTGGCAAGCGGGAGCTGGCCGAGCTCGGAACCCTCGCCGACGAAATCGAGGTCGCGGACGGCCGGGCGCTGACGCGCGAGGGTGCATCGGGACACGAGTTCTTCGTCGTGCTCGACGGCCACGTCTCCGTCGAGATCGGGGGTCGCACCGTCGCCCAGCTGGGCCCCGGCGACTTCCTGGGGGAGATTGCGCTGATCGACGGCAAGCCGCGATCGGCCACCACCCGGGCCGTCGGAGATACCAGGCTCCTCGTCGTGGGGCACCGCGAATTCCACCAGCTGATGGCCGATTTCCCCACGGTCCAGACAGCGGTCCTCCAGGCGCTCACGGAGCGCGTTCGTCGCAACGACCAGCTCGCCTGACGCGTCGGTCATTCGGCGCGCGCGACCCGAGGAGGCCGCGGAGCTCCGGGCGCTCGCGCACCGGTCCAAGGCCCACTGGCCGTACAGCGCTGCGTTCCTCGAGGCGGTGCAGCCGCTGCTGGTCCTGGACCCCGTGGACATCGAGCGCGACGAGGTCCACATCCTCGAGTCCGGCGGCCGCGGCATCGGCTGGCACCGCGTCCGGTTCGACGGCGCCCGCGCCGAGCTCGAGGACCTCTGGGTCGAGCCGGCCTTCATTGGACACGGCCACGGCCGAGCGCTCTTCGAGCACGCCGTGGGCATTGCCCGCGACGGCGGAGCGGAGCGGCTGGAATGGGACGCGGAACCCTTCGCCACGGGCTTCTACGAGGCGATGGGCGGCCGCGAGATTGGGCGCACGCCGTCGGCCGTGATCCCCGGACGCACGCTGCCGCGCATGAGCCTGGAGCTCGGGATCGGTCGACCGTCCGGTCAGGGGACCCGGAAGAGGTAGATCCCGAACCCCAGGCAGTCGCGGCCACCGCGCAGGTACCGGTCGCGGACCAGCCTCGCCTGGCCCATGAACGCCTCGCGCTCCGGGTCGTCCGGATGCGCCGCGGCCCAGCGATCGACCGTTGCGAAGTAGCCGAACTCGTATCGGTCCCAGTCCTGCTGGGTCGCGGAGCCGCTCCACAGCGGCTGCATGCCCAGGTCGACACCGACCATGCCGTTCAGATCGTGGGTCGTCATCTCGTCTCGGCGGGCACCGAGTAGCGTCAGGTACTCGGCGCTCGGCTCCGCCCGCCAATACCCGTCCCCCACGAGCAGCTGGCCGCCGGGTGCCACGTGAGGCTCGAGGGACTCGAGCAGGGCTCGGAATCCGGGATGCTCCCAGCCTGGTCCGATGCAGACGACGAGGTCGAACGGCTCGGGTGACGTGAAGGAGCGCGCGTCGCCCTCCAGGATCTCGACGTGGCCCGCAGGCAGCTGCGACACCCGTTCCCGGGCGACGGTCAGCAGGTGCGGGGAGTGCTCAACGCCGACGCCGTGAGCGGCGTAGCGTTCCGCGAGGCGGGCCAGCAGCTCAGCCTTTCCGCACCCGAGATCCAGGATCCTGCCACCCGCGGGCAGTTCCACCGCCTCCACGGCCCGGTCGACGGTGTCGGGGGAGAGGGGATTCATGATGGCCATCTCCCCGTGGGCGATGGCCGAGAAGCGCTGTCGCTGCGCCTCGTCCATGATCAGTCGCGTCGCAGCACCAGGCCGATGCGCCCGAAGGGCGGGCGAGGATCCACGTAGACGCGCACCCGTTCGTCCTCGGTGGACTCGGCGCCCACGTCCCAGAGCCGGTTCTGACCCTCGAAGCTGACGCTCTCCAGCTGTGGCCAGCGCGCCAGCATCCGTTGCCCGATCTCGTGCAGGAGGTGCTGGATGGAGAGGCTCACGAACTCGTGGAAGACCGATGCCGCGAGGTCCGCGACCTGCTCACCGGCGACATAGCGGCCCGGGTCCGCGCCCAGGGCATCGGCCGGGTCGGCATAGGTCCAGCCGATGTCGCACCAGATGTAGAGCGGCCGGTCGCGACGCTCCGGCAGGGTCGTGTACTCGTCGCGCGCGAACGCAGCGAACGACGACCCGGTGGTCTTGATGAGCTGCAGCTCCACCCGCGCCGACGCGTGCTCGGCGACGCGCACCGCGTCGCCATCGGCCCGCTCCAGGTGCATGCGGGCGGTCGAGTGATCGCATCGGTCCCGGCTGTGGAGGACCTGCGACAGCGCAAAGGATCCCGGCTCGTCGGCGGGTACCACGGCCGCCGGGAACGGCAGCTCCCGCCCAACCATGGTGACCGACGCCATCTGCGGATAGGTCGCCAGGAAGCGGCTGCCCACGTCGTGGATCCAGCCCTCCAGGGTCGCGGCCGTTGTCTCGAGCGAGACGGATGTGATGAAGTTCTTCATCGTGTCGGTGGCCACCACCATCCGGTTGTCGCCCTCGGTGTACGCCTCCCAGAAGGCGTCCCCGTGGACGATCACCTCGATCTCCGCCGCCATCAGCGCGTTCTCGCGCCCGGTGAAGGCGGACTCGCGGATCGGCGTGACGCCCCGCAGGGGCGTGCCCTGCGTGCGGTAGACGCGGACTGCGGCCTTGCCGTATCGAATCTCGTGTTTCACGCCCACTCCTCCGGCTCCGGTGGCGGTCCGCCACGCAGCGTCAGCAGCCGGTCGGCCGCGATGCGGACACAGTCGTCGACCGCGCGACGCAGCTCGACACCAGGCTCGTTGCGCAGCGCCCTCTCGATGAGGGGGATCATCGCAGAGCGCGGGCGCCCCGCGACGAAAACCGCGAACCGGAAGCCGAAGCGCTCCTCGTACACCTCGTTGAGCCCTGCCAGCTCCTCCGCCACCCATGCCGGCTCGCCGGCCGGTTCCTCGTCGTAGCCCTGCTCCGCCTGGCTGGCGGTTGACATCGAAGAAGGATCTCCACCGATGCGAGGATGGGCATCCACCAGCTCGACGGCCTCTTCGAACGGCAGCTCGCGCGCCGTCTCGCCGGCCGCCATCACCAGACCCTCATCCGTCTCGAACGGGCGCGCCGTCACCAGCCGGGCAAGGAAGCCAGGCGCCCCCTCGAAGAGCGGTGCGAGCTCGGCCACCGCCGCTTCGGCTGGCAGGAGGTCGAGATCCGCCATCCGCGGGAAGTCCACGCCCTCGCCCGGCCCCTCGGTCGGGTCGAGCGCGAATTCGACGAGGTCGCGGATGGGCAGCCCGTTCTCCGGGTTCACCGCGGGGATCTCCGGCTTGAGCACGCGGTCCGCGTTCACCGCCCCCTCGTGCACCCGTGCCACGTGGAAACCTCGTCGCAGGTAGAAGTGGATCGCCGACAGGTTGTCGTTGGTCGTGACCAGCCAGAGCCGATGGTGGCCGCTCGCCGCCGCCACCTGCCGGGCCACCTCGACCAGTGCCGTCCCGGCCCCGGCTCCGCGTGGATCCGCGTGGAGCGTGACCACCTCCAGGCCCGCGGTCTCGCTCTCCTGGACCGTGGCCAGCCCGAGCGGCCGCCCGTCGCGCTCCGCGACAAGGCCGTCGAGCGCAAACGGATCGATCAGCTCACCCAGGCGGGCAACCTTGCGGATGCCACCGCCGAGGTCGCCCAGCAGCCGCTCGGCCCAGGGACGATCCGCGGGCGTCATGTCCCGCACCTCAACGCCGCCCAGCACGAGCGCGTCCACGGGATGGCTAGCCGCCGCGGTACGTGGAGAGCCCAAACGGGGTCAGCAGCAGCGGCACGTGGTAGCTGCGTTCCGGGTCGTCGACACGAAAGCCGACGGCCATGTTCTCAAAGAAGCCGTCCCGGTCCTCCGTGTCGAGCCAGGCGGAAACGTCGAAGATGAGCTGGTAGCTTCCGACGGTGAGCGGTGTCCGCAACAGGGAGCGGACGCGACCGTCGCCATCGGTCTCCAGCTCCGCAAGCAGCTCCGGCTGGCCGTCGTCGCCCAGGCGGAAGAGTGCCACCGGGAATCCGGCGGCCGGCTCGCCGGTCTCCAGGTCAAGAACGTGGGTCGAGATGGTCGGGCGCTCGTCGGCCACGGTATCCTCCGCACATGGGCGCGCTACAGATCCGGGTTGGCGACCTCCACTTTACCGCCCGCTGGGAGCCGGATGCTCCGCGGACCGTTGAGGCGGTGCGTCGCCTGCTTCCTATCCGCAACCCGCTGATCCACTGCCGCTGGAGCGGGGAGTCGACCTGGATCCCGTTCGGCGACCTGCGGGTTGGGGTCGGGTACGAGCACCACACCTCGCATCCATCGCCGGGCGAGCTCCTGATCTACACCGGCGACATCTCCGAGTGCGAGATCCTCTTCCCGTACGGCGCCTGTGCCTTCTCCTCCAAGCTGGGGCAGCTGGCCGGCAACCACTTCGCGACCGTCGACCCCGATGAGGGCTGGCGTGCGCGCCTGGCCGAGGTCGGCCGCAGGACCCTCTGGGAGGGGGCACAGGAGATCGAGATCACGGAGATGACGTGACGCGGTGACCGACCTCGTCGTCGCGGGCGGCACCATCGTGACCGCGTCGCGCTCCTTCGCGGCCGACGTCGCGATCACCGACGGACGGATCGAGGCCGTGGCGGCAGGCCTCGTCAACCAGTATCGCAACGTCGAAACGATGAATGCGCGCGGCCTGCTGGTCCTCCCGGGCGCCGTGGACGTCCATACCCACACCCGGCTGCCCACCGATGCGCGCCCTGATCGCTTCTTCGACGACTCCGTCGCTGCGGCGTTCGGCGGCACGACCACGTTCCTGGCCTTCAACAACCCTGGGACCGGGATCAGCGAGGCGGGCGCCAGCTCGCTCCTGCGGGGCCTCGACGAGTTCCGGTCGCGGACGGACGGGGAGTCGGCTGTCGACTACGCGGTCTCATCGGTCATCACCGGGTCCCAGTCGGACCCAGCGGGAGAGCTGCCGGCGCTCATCGACTCCGGGGTGCCGACCTTCAAGGCCTTCATGATCTACGACTTCCGTCTCAGCGATGACCGGCTCTTCGACGTCCTCCGGGTGGCGGGCCGTCATGGCGGGATGCTCGAGGTGCACTGCGAGAACGCGACCATCATCGACGCCCTGACCGCCGAGGCCGTAGAGGCCGGTCACGTCGCCAGCCGCTACCACGCGGCAACCCGTCCGCCCTACGCGGAGGCGGAGGCCACCCATCGGGCCATCGCGCTCGCCCGCGCAGCGGGCGCATCGGTCTACATCGTCCACCTATCCTGCGCCGATGCCCTGGCCGAGGTCGCGGCCGCCAAGGCGCGCGGCTGGCCCGTCTACGCCGAGACGACGCCGCCCTACCTGGTCTACACCGATGACCGCTATGACTCCGACGACGAGGCGGAGCTGATCCGCTCCGTCATCTCGCCGCCGTACCGATCGGACGCAGACCGCTCGGCGCTGTGGCTTGGCCTGCGGGCCGGCGGACTCGACCTGATCGCGACCGACCACGTCCCGGACCGGCTCGACACGGACAAGCGGCTGCCCGCGCCGCCCTTCCCGCAGATCAGCAACGGGGCGCCGGGGATCGAGACGCTGCTGGCCGTCGTCCACGGCGAGGGCGTGGCTCGCGGCCAGATCACGCTGGAACGCATGGTCGACCTGCTGTCGACCACTCCGGCCAGACTCTTCGGTTTGGCGTCGAAAGGCTCGATCGAGGTGGGGAAGGACGCGGATCTGGTCCTGTTCGATCCGGACGCCTCGCGCACGATTCGCCAGGCCGATCTGCATCACAGCTCGGATTTCACCCCGTTCGAGGGCCTGCGGGTGAGCGGCGCGGTGCGGACGGTCCTCCTTCGCGGGCGGCCGGTGATCCGGGACGGCCTCTTTGTCGGGCGGCGCGGCGCGGGTCGATTCCTCGAACGTGCCCTCCAGTGAGGCGAGTCTCGCGCACGCGAGTCGCCTCTCCCCGAAGCGCCGCTCAGGAAAGCACGCGCTCGAGCGCCGCGCGATCCGTCGGGGCGCCGTGTGCGGGCAGCACGAGTTCGATCGGCAGATCGAGCAATGGACGGAGCCTTTGGACGACATCGTCGCGCGTCACGTGCGTGCGACCGCCGAGCTGGACTTCCAGCCCGTCGCGGAAGTCGGAGAGCGAGTCGCCGGTGACGATCGCGTTGATGGACGGCAGCCAGAGGATGAGATCGTTGGCTTCCCGGCCTGCGTACGCGTGGACGCCGAACGGCCAGGCTCCGGGACCATGGAAGTGTCCTTCGCCTTCGCCCGCGCGCAACCACGCGAGGTCCTCGCTCTCCATGCCGCGCACCCGCTCGGGTTCGACCCCGAACTTCTCGACCCAGTCCTGCCAGGTGTCGGCCGGCGGCGCGTGCACCGGGAGGCCGAGCCGGCGGGCGTCCCGCTCGTGGTATGGCGCGGTCAGGACGACAGCAGTCGCGCGCTCGCGCAGCTCATCGGGAACCGACAACGGGTCGAACAACAGGAAGTCGTCGCCCAGCTCGATCGCGTACGACGAAACGAGCTCTGGCCACCACTGCTCCTCATCCCAGTCGGGATGCGGCGATTGCCAGTGCCAGACACCGGGGCGCAGCTCACGCATGAGCGCGATGCCATATCTGTGGGCATCGAGATGCCATCGGCCTGCCGGCAGATTTCGCGAAAGGCCCGGTGCTCGCAGCGTCCACGTTCAGGCAGCGAGCACAGCATCGAGCTTGGTGAATGCCTCGGACCAGCCGTTCTCGGTCGGGGGCACCAGGTGTTCCGGCAGCCACTGACGGATCTCGAGTCGCGTGCGTCCGCCGGCCTCGTCGTGGAACTCGATTCGCATTCTCGTCTCGAACGGCTGGAAGCCCCCCGGCAGCTGGCCGGTGATGTGCAGGATGCCATCGAGCAGCTCGCCGTCGACAACGTCCGTGAGGTCGATGCTGCCGCGGGTCCACGTCGCCGGATCGGCCGGGAAGAGCTCCTTCCATCGCAGGTGACCGCCGGGGCGCAGGTCGAACTCGATCCCGTCGCGAGGCAGGGCGTTGCCGATGGGGCCCCACCACGCTGCGAACTGATCAGGGTCCGTAAACGCCCGGTAGACGAGCGCGCGGGGCGCGTTGACGATGCGCGTAAGGATCAGCTGTGGTGCAGTCGCCGCGGTCATGGCCTTCCTCTCCTGGTCTTCGTGTCGGCAGGGGTCTCGGGTGGCTGTGCGGTGAGTCCGGCGAGGTGGTCGTCGAGCCGATCGAATCTCTCGGCCCACTGCCGCTCCTGTGCCGTGAGCCACGTCGCCGCGCTGGCGAGCGAGGTGGGGGAGAGACGCGCGCTGCGCCACCTGCCCCGTTGGCTCCGGGTGATGAGCGACGCGCGCTCGAGCACCTTGAGGTGCCGGGAGATCGCCGGAAGGCTGATCGAGAAGGGGGCGGCCAGCTCCGTGACGGTCGCCTCACCCTCTGCGAGCCGCTCCACGATGCCCCTGCGGGTGCCGTCGGCCAGCGCGCCGAACAGCAGATCGAGATCCTCGCTGGTCGGTTCCGGGATTACACTTAACATGTTGGTTAACTATATGCCCCACGCCAACGCATTGCAAGTAGGGGAGGTACCGGAATGGGGGCAGGCCCAGAAGGCGGCGGGCGGTTCGCTGTTGCGGCGAGAGGTGGTGAGCTGCGGTGAGCCGCTCTCGACGCTTTGGGCACCCATCGGTCCCGGTCTCTACACTGGCGCGACATTGCTCACCGATGCAGCCTGGGAGGCTCAGCATGCTTCGCGACCATCCCGTGTTCCCGATCCTCCTCTCCACGGACCTGGCCATCAGCCGGACCTTCTACCGCGACACCCTGGGCCTCGAGCTGGTCCGGGAGGATCCCGACCGGCTCGTGTTCCGCGCCGGCGGCGCGACGACGTTCATCGTCACCCTCAGCACGGTCGGTACCTCCGACACCCAGACCCAGATGGCCTGGCGCGTCCCGGACATCAGGGCGGCCATCACGGACCTGCGGTCGCGCGGGATCCGCATCGAGGAGTACCAGGCGCCGGATCCGGTGACCACCGACGGGGTCGGCGACATGGGCCACTCCTGGGCGGCATGGTTTGTCGATCCGAGCCGAAACGTGCTGGCGGTCGTGGAACCCAAGAGCTGAGCAGGTGAACGGCATCGACCCCGCCAACCCGATCGTTCAGCTGCTGGGCCAGGCGGCATCCCGCGAGCACGTGGATCCGGATGGCGCCGCGGCGGCGTATCGGCGCGCGTGGGACGAGGCGACCGACGACTACGAGGCCTGCATGGCCGCCCACTATGTGGCACGCATCCAGCCATCGACGGAGGAGCGGCACCGGTGGAACGCCGTTGCCCTCGAGCGCGCCGGGGCGGTCGGCGACGAGCGGGTGACCGGGTTCCTGCCGTCCTTGCAGCTCAACCTCGGTCGCTCGCTCGAGGATCTCGGGCGGCTGGAGGAGGCGCATCTCGCGTACGCGGCCGCGGCAGCCGCACTCGCGGAGCTATCCGAGGGCGCCTATCGGTCCAGCATCGAGGACGCCCTGCGGCGCGCTCGCGGGCGCATCGGTCAGTAGATCTCGGGGACGAAGTTCTGGTCGGACAGAGGTGGGCGGATGTACCCGGTGTCGAGCTCGCGCGGTGGAAGGACGATCTTCTTGGGCGTGAGGTCGGTGTAGGGGACCAGGCTCAGCAGGTGGGCGATCACGTTGAGCCGGGCGCGCTTCTTGTTGTCGGCGTTCACGACGTACCACGGCGCCTGCTTGATGTCGGTGAAGGCGAACATCGTGTCCTTGGCTTTCGAGTACTCCACCCACTTCGCCCGTGACTGGAGGTCCATGGGGGAGAGCTTCCAGCGCTTGGTCGGATCGTCGATCCGCGCCTGGAATCTACGCTCCTGCTCGTCGTCGCTCACGCTGAACCAGTATTTGATGAGCTTGATGCCGGAACGCACCAGCATCCGCTCGAACTCCGGGCACGAACGCAGGAACTCCTGGTACTCCTCCTCGGTGCAGAAGTTCATCACCCGCTCAACGCCGGCACGGTTGTACCAGCTGCGATCGAAGAACACCATTTCGCCGGCTGCCGGCAGGTGTGGCACATAGCGCTGGAAGTACCACTCCGTCTTTTCGCGCTCGGTTGGCGTGCCCAGGGCCACGACGCGGGCGTAGCGCGGGTTCAGGCTCATGGTCATGCGCTTGATGGCCCCACCCTTGCCCGCCGCATCGCGACCCTCGAAGATCAGAACCAGGCGCAGGCCCTCCTGGCGGATCCACTCCTGCATCTTGACCAGCTCAATCTGCAGCTTCGCCAGCTCGCGCTCGTAGACCTTGGTCTTGATGCCCTGGATCGGTTCCTCCGCGCTGTCGCCGCTCTGCGCAGGGCTGGGAGGCGCATCCCGGACATCTCCGGCCTTCTGCTTTGCCATTCAGCGCCTCCTTCCGGTGGGCGGGACCATGCTGTCACTCGACGGGACCCACATTGTGACCCCTGCGACAAACCCAGCTCAGGAGCGGTCCAGCTCATCCAGGACGGGCGCAAGTGCCTCCAGCGCGGTCATGGTTTGCGGCCAGGTCATGACCTCGACGCTCGTCACACCCATCTCCGCGAACCGGCGCAGCTCGTCTGCGATCTCGGTGGCGGAGCCGCGGATCGGCTCGCCCAGGTCCCACTCGGCTGTGCCCGTCTCCTCGGTGGGCTCGACGAAGACACCGATGGAGCGCCCGATGCGCGCCGGATCCCGACCGACCTCGACGCAGGCCTTCTCCAGGTCCGCGATTGGCTCAACGAACGCGTCCGGGTGGCTGCTCTCCGTGGCGAACCAGCTCCAGATGTCGGCGTGGCGGGCGGCCAGGCGCATCATCTTCGGGCCGCGGGCGCCCAGCAGCAGGGGCACGCCACCCGGTCGTGGGCCGCGGGGTCTCAGCCCCAGGTCGGCGGCGCGGTAATAGGTGCCCTCGTGATCGGCGTGCCCGGTCTTCAGCAGGGTCAGGATGAGGCCGAATGCCTCCTCGAAGCGCGAGAAGACGTGGTCCTGCGCATAGCCGAAGGCAGCCATCTCGTCGCCGCCGCTGCCGGCCCCCAGACCAAAGACCAACCGCCCACCGGCGATCTCGTCAAGAGTGTCCACGATCTTCGCGGTGAGGGTCGGGTTGCGATGCGGGTTGGAGAGGGTCCAGGTCCCGACTTTGATTCGGCTCGTCGCCTCGGCCACCGCTGCCGTGATCGCGACGCATTCCCACCACCCGCGTGGCCCGGGCCAGGCCGGGACGCGCCAGTACAGCTCATCGGGAACCCAGACCGTGTCGAACCCGAGCTCCTCGGCAAGAAGCGCCATTGCTCGCAGCGTGTCCCACGAGCGCGCCTCCCCGGTCACGACATCCTCATACGTGGGCAGCACCAGCCCAACCTCGAGTGGTCGCATCCTCGCCTCCGTGCACAGCAACTTGCCGAGCATAGGATGACACTCGTGCGTGCTCGCAGACCGCCGGGATCGCAGGGGAGGATCCGTGGTCCAATGACGGCATGACCGGATGGGTTGCCCTGCTGCGCGGGATCAACGTCGGCGGGCGGCACCGGGTGCCGATGGGCGAGCTTCGTGCGGTCGCCGAGCGACTCCGGTACCGCGACGTCGCGACCTATGTCCAGAGCGGCAACCTGGTGTTCACCGCAGGAGACGAGGCCGCCGTCATCGGGACCGAGTTGGAGGCGGCGCTCGAGACGCGTTTCGGATTCGGTATCCCGGTCGTCCTCCGCTCGCGAGAGGAGATGGAGCGCATCGCGGCGCGCCATCCGTTCGAAGATCGCCAGGAGAACCCGGCGAAGCTCCATGTCTTCTTTCTCGCCGGCGATCCCGATCCCATGAAGCTCGAGCGCTGGCACCCGGAACGGTCTGCGCCTGACGAGGTGCTCGTCGATGGCCGGGAGGTCTACGTCCACTTCCCGAACGGGATGGGGCGCTCGAAGCTCACCGTCGAGCTGGGGACACCCGCGACCGCGCGGAACTGGCGATCGGTCCTGGCGGTGCGGGACCTGCTGCGCGAGCGCACCGGCTGACCCCGGTCAGGCTGTACGGCTATGGCAGCCGCGGATAGGCGATCAGGGTCAGGAACTCCGGGAACTGCTCCGCCAGGACGAGCTCGTCGAGCAGTGCCGCGGCGTCATCCCACGGGGCGTCGGGCACGAGGTCTCGGAGGCGCGCCAGCTCCTCGTCGCGCACGGCGCCGTACAGCTCGGCCGACATCGGCCCGCCATCGGAGAGCTCGGCAGCGTGGGTCCGCCACTGCCACAGCTGCGAGCGGCTGATCTCGGCGGTGGCGGCATCCTCCATCAGGTTGCTGATCGCCGCCGCGCCGTTGCCGGCCAGCCAGCTGGCGAGGTAGGCGAGGCCGACGCTGACGTTGGTGCGAACCCCGCGCTCCGTGATCCGCCCGCCGGGGATCCGCAGGTCGAGCAGGTCGCGCGCCGTCACGGCCACGTCCGGGCGCTGCTTCGCCTTCTGGTTCGGCCGATCGCCGAGCACCCGGTCGAAGACCTCCTGCGCCACGGGCACCAGGTCGGGGTGCGCGACCCAGGTCCCATCGGAGCCATCGTCCGCCTCGCGCTCCTTGTCCTCGCGGACGGCGGAGAGGGCCCGCTCGGTCACCTCGGGCTCGCGCCGGTTCGGGATGAAGGCGCTCATGCCGCCGATGGCGTGGGCACCACGGGCGTGGCAGGTCTTCACCAGCAGCTGCTGGTACGCCCGCATGAAGGGAACCGCCATGGTGACCTGGCCACGGTCGGGGAGCACCATGTCGTCCCGGCTGCCGAACTTCTTGATGAAGCTGAAGATGTAGTCCCAGCGACCGGCGTTCAGCCCTGCCGCGTGCTCCCGCAGCTCCCACAGGATCTCCTCCATCTCGAAGGCGGCCAGGATCGTCTCGATCAGGACCGTCGCCCGGACGGAGCCCCGCGGCACGCCTGCCGCCTCCTGGGCCGCCACGAAGACCTCGTTCCACAGCCGTGCCTCGGCGTGCGACTCGAGCTTGGGAAGGTAGAAGTACGGCCCGCTGCCGCGGTCGAGCTGCTCGCGCGCGTTGTGGAACAGGACGAGGCCCAGGTCGAACAGGCTCGCCGAGATGGGGGAGCCATCCACCAGCACGTGTGCCTCGTCGAGATGCCAGCCGCGCGGGCGGACCAGGAGCGTCGCCAGCGAGTCGTTCAGGCGGTACTGCTTCTCCGGGGCGTCATGGACGAGCCGATGGCGCACCGCCTCCCGGATCGCCCACTGGCCGGTGACCACGTTCTCCCAGGTCGGGGAGAGGGCGTCCTCGAAGTCGGCCATGAAGACCTTCGCGCCGGAGTTGAGGGCGTTGATCATCATCTTCGGCTCGGCCGGCCCGGTGATCTCCACCCGCCGGTCGGCGAGGTCGGGCGGCGTGGGCGCGACCTGCCAGGAGGGATCGTCGCGAATCTCCGCCCATTCGGGCAGGAATCCCGGAAGCTCGCCCGCGTCGAACGCCGCCTGCCGCTCGTGGCGCGCGGCGAGCAGCCGCTGCCGCTGCGGGTCGAAGGTGCGGTGGAGCTGCGCCACGAACGCGAGCGCGTCTGGCGTGAGGATCTCGTCGAGGTGGGGGAGATCGCGGCGCGTGACCTCGATCCCGGGCGGCAGATCGGTCATCTGAACACCTTAGCGCTCACGGTTCGTCCACGCGCCGGCGGCCGTAGGTGAACGGCTTGATCATCCGCCCGGCCGCCGAGTCGGCCACGAGGGTGCCCAGGCGCCGGTCCCGCGTCGCCTGCTGCTTCGCGCTGATCACCCACCAGGTGGCGCCGCGCCGATAGCCGGGGGTTTGCGCCCGCCACCACGCCCATGCGGCGGGGTTGGCCTTGAGCACCGCGAGGTGCGCCGCGGGAAGGTCCGTCGGGCGGTTCTCGTAGGAGTAGATGCCGGTGTTGTCCACGGTCCTTGCCTCGAAGGCGGCCATCCCGGCCGGGTGCATCCGGCCCGCACCGGTCAGCTCCTGCACTCGACGCACGTTCGCCGCGCTCCAGGTGGACCGCCTCTGCCGGGGCGTGAAGCGGTTCGTGTAGATCTCGTCGGTCACGCCGTAGCCGATGCCGTCGATCCACCCGAAGCAGAGGGCCTCGTCGACGGCCTCCGGGTAGCGCATGCAGGTCTTCGGGACGCTCTTTCGGTAGTAGCCGACCCATGCCTCGGTCCGGTCCGCGTGATGCGCCTCCAGCCAGGTGCGGAAGGCGCCGGCATCCGGAAAGACGAGCACATCGTCGCGGGTTGGTCGCTTCACCAGCCTCCCTCGTCGCGGATGAGCCGATGGAGGACGCGCGCGGCGACCGCCCGCCGGTAGGCGGCCGTCGACCGCACGTCGTCGATGGGGTGGATCTCCGCCTCCAGGACCGCGGACGCGCGGTCTGCCGTTTCAGCCGTGGGCATGGCCCCCTCCATGGCGGCCTCCGTCACCGGCGCGCGAATCGGGACCGCGGCGACGGAGCCCAGCGCCAGGTGGACGTTGCGCCAGGTCGCGGCAGCGCCGGTACCACGGGGTCGCCAGGAGAGCGCCATGACGACCTTGCTGATGGCCTGCGCACGCCGCGTCCCGATCTTGCGGAAACGGATCTGCCGCTCGGCGTCGATGGGGAAGTGGATGCTGAGGATCAGCTCGTCCGCGGCGCGTGCCGTGCGGCGATACTCGGGGAAGAAGTCCTCGGCCCGCACCGTCCGCTGGCCCCGTGGGCCTCCCAGCTCGATCCCGGCGTCGGCCGCCAGCAGCAGCGGCAACGTGTCGCCGGCGGGTGATGCGTTGGCGATGTTCCCGCCGATGGTCCCCCGATTCTGGATCTGGGCAGCACCGATGGTGGCCGCCACCTCGGCCAGCACCGGCAGGTGCTCGGCGACGAGCGGCGAACGTCGAATCTCCGTGTAGGTGGTCAGGGCGCCCACCGACAGCGCACCGCGCTCGACCCGGATCCCGCGCAGGTCGTCGAGTGCCCAGAGGTCCACGACCCGCTCCGGCGGCTCGCCGAGCTCGCCGGTGATCTGCACCATGAGGTCCGTGCCGCCGGCCAGGGGACGGACGCGCCCGTCGGAGGCGCCGTCGAGCAGGCGATACGCCTCCGCGAGCGTTCGCGGCGAATCGACGGCGGGTTCGTAGGGGCGTGGCATGGGTCTCAGCTCCCGCCGGCGCCGCGTCGCTCAGCGGCCAGGGCGATCGCTTCGACGATCTTCGTGTAGCCGGTGCAGCGGCACAGGTTGCCGGCGATGGCGGACCGGATCGCCTCCTCGTCCGCCGTGGTCCCGGGCTCCAGCGCGTCGAGATAGGCATGCCCGGCCATGAGCATCCCCGGGGTGCAGATGCCGCACTGAGCGCCACCGGTCTCCAGGAACGCCGCCTGCAGGAGGTCCAGCTGCGCGTCGTCGGCGAGATCCTCGACCGTGCGCACGGAAGCGCCGGCAACCTGGCAGAGGGGCACCAGGCACGCGTCGACGACGGCGCCGTCGACGAGCACGGAGCACGCCCCGCACTCGCCCTCGCCGCAGCCCTCCTTGGTGCCGGTCAGGCCCAGGTCCTCGCGGAGCACGTCGAGGAGACGCCGCATGCCGGGTGCCTCCACCTCGACGGCATCGCCGTTCACCAGCAGGCGGTAGCTCATGCGGGCTCCTCCTCGCGGCGAGCGCTGATCCCGGGCGGCGGCGGCGGGTCGATCCCCGCGAGCGCCGCGAGGATCCGCTCGGGTGTCGCCGGGAGGTCCGTGATCCAGGTCCCCGTCGCGTCGTGGATGGCGTCGACCACCGCCGGCGCACCCAGGTCCATGGGCAGCTCGCCAACGCCCTTGGCCCCGTGCGGCGATCCGGAGAAGGGCTTCTCGATGAGGATCGTGTGGATCCGCGGTGCGTCGAGGGCGGTGGGGATCAGGTACGTGGCCAGTCGATCGTTGACGTAGCCGCCATCGGTCAGCTTGATCTCCTCGATGGTGGCGTAGCCCACCGCCTGGAGGGTACCTCCCTCGACCTGGCCCTCGCAGAGGACCGGGTGGATCACGCGACCCACGTCGTCCGCCGCCGTGACCGACTTGACCGTCACCTCGCCGGTGTCGAGGTCCACGTCGACCTCCGCCACGCAGGCCGCCCACCCGAAGCAGGGGTAGGCGTCGCCGGTGTACGCCTCCTCGTCGAACGGCTCGCCGGCGTACGGGCTGAACTGCTCGTCGATGCGCAGCCCACCGTGCTCCCGCGCGTACGCACCGAAGCCGGAAGCGAACGTCCCGCCGGTCGCATCCTCGACCTGCGCACGCAGCCGGCGCGCGGCCCTGATCAGCAGCCCGCCCACGATCATCGTCGTGCGGGAAGCGACGGTCGGCCCCGAGTTCGGCACCATCGAGGTGTCCTGCGGCGCGACCTCGACCTGGTCGAAATCGACCCCGAGCGCGTCGGCCACCAGCTGCGGGAAGATCGTCTTCGTCCCCTGGCCCATCTCGGTGGCGGCGGTGAGGACCCGGATGCGGGCATCGTCGGTCAGCTCGATCGACGCGACGCTGGCGAGATGGACCTCGCCCGCCCCGGTGAAGCCCGCGCCGTGCCAGGCCATGGCCAGGCCGATGCCGGAGGCGACCCGCGCGCCGCTCGTCCGCTGTGCCCGTGCCTGGGCGGTCTGGTGCCGCCGGCGCTCATACCCGGCCGATTCGGTCGCGGCCTCCAGCACCTCGTGGGCCGCGACGCTCTCGCGCAGCACCTGGCCGGTGGGCGTGACGTCGCCCTCGCGGTAGGCCCAGCGACGGCGCAGCTCGAGCGGGGACACGCCAAGCGCCTCGGCGACGCGGTTGACCTGCATCTCTGCGGCGAACTCCACCTGCGGCGCGCCGAATCCACGGAAGGCACCGTTCGGTGGCGTGTTGGTGGCCATGGTCCGTCCGCTGATCAGGACGTCGTCGCAGGCATACGGTCCGCCGGCATGAAGGACGCCGCGCGACAGGACGACGGGGGAGAGGGTGCAGTAGGCCCCGGCATCCATGAGGACGTCGACCACCTGGGCGACCAGCGCACCGTCCTCACTGACACCGGTGCGATACCGGACGGTGGCCGGGTGCCGCTTGGTGGTGGCGCTGATGTCCTCGTGACGGTCGTAGATCATGCGCACCGGCCTGCGTGCCTTCAGCGACAGCAGCGCGGCGTGCAGGGCGATCATGGAGGGGTACTCCTCCTTGCCGCCGAAGCCGCCGCCGGTCTCCGACTGCACCACCACCACCTGGTCGGCGGTCATGTCCAGGGCACGGGTCATGGCGGTATGGATGTAGTACGGGCACTGGCAGGAGCCGTGGACCGTCACGCCGCCATCCTCGCGCGGTACGGCGATCATCGCCTGGTTCTCGATGTAGAGCTGCTCCTGGTGGCCCACCCGGTAGGTACCCTCGATGACGAGGTCCGCGCGGGCCATGGCCGCCTCCGCGTCTCCCCGGACGATCCGGTAGGTGGCGAAGCTGCGCTCCGAGTCGGCCGGATCGAAGACCGGTGGCAGTGGTTCGGTCCGCAGGATCACGTGCTGTCGGGCGGCGCGGAGCCGATCCCGATCCGCCGAGGCCAGCAGGCAGACAGGCTCCTCGCGGTGACGGATCTCGCCACCCACGGGGACCAGCACCGGCTGGTCGTCGCTGATCAGGCTGACGATGTTCGCCCCGGGGATGTCGTCCGCGGTGACCACCGCAATGTCGCCCCAGGAGAAGTCGGGGTCCAGCTCGATCGCCAGCAGGCGGGCGTGCGGCTCCCGCGAGCGGACCGTGGCGCCGAACCAGGCACCGGGGAAGACGAGGTCATCCGCGTACTGCGCGAGGCCGGTCAGCTTCTCGGGCCCCTCGCGGCGAAGCGGCAGACCTCGCTCGGCGCGCCCGGGCGTCGGGACACCGGGCGGCACGATCACGGGCGCCGGCGCGGCCCCGCCGGGGATGGTTCGTGTCGTCATTGGAGCTCCGTGCACCTCCTCCCGCGGGACGATAGCACCCGGACGGGGCATCCGGGCAGGTCTCCCGTCCACGCCCCCGGCCGCCTCAGCGGGCCTCGCTGATCTCCAGCAGATGCCCGTCCGGATCGCGGAAGAAGCAGCGGATCTCCGCACCCCAGTCATACGGCGGCGTCAGGAATTCGGCGCCCCGCTGGCGGAGCGTCTCGTACGCGGCCTGGCAGTCGGGAACGCGAATCGTGAGCTCCGTCGAGACGGTGTCGGGATCCGAGGGCGGCGCGAAGCGCACCGACGGCTTGTCGGGTGTGGGATCGCCGCCCGTGACGAGCAGCAGCCAGGCACCCGCGAACGAGAACACGGCGGAGCTGCCCCCGTACTCCCGGTAGAGCGACGCGCCCAGCACGTCACGGTAGAAGTGCACGGCGCGGTCCAGGTCCGCGACCACGCGCAGGACGGTCACCGCCATCCCATCGGTCGGGAACTCGGTGGTCATGTCAGTCGGCTCCTCGTCTGAGGGAGCGCCCCGGAAGCGCCCCGGTGTGGTTGCCGTCGCGGATCACGGGAGTCCCGTTCACGATGACGTGCTCGATGCCCACGGGATAGCGTCTTGGTTCCTCCATGGTCGCCAACGATGCCACCCGGTCAGCATCGAAGACGACCAGATCGGCGACCATGCCGTCGCGGACGAGACCCCGGCTGCGCAGACCCAGGCGTGCCGCAGGCGCCGAGGTGAGCTTCCGAATGGCCTCCTCCAGGCCGAGCACCCGCCGTTCCCGCACGAACTCGCCCAGGACCCGTGGGAACGAGCCGTAGGTTCGCGGCGAGGGCCTGGCCCCCAGGAAGGTCGAGTCGGTGCCGATCATGGCAGCCGGGTGTGCGAAGTAGCGGGGCAGGGTGTCGGTCTCCGGACCCGACGTCACCTGGGCCACGCGGAGGTCCTCGGAGACCAGGAGGTCGCAGATGGCGTCGACCGCATCGGCTCCCGTATCGGTCATGACCTCCGCCAGGGTCCGCCCCTCCCATCGCGCGTTGCGCGGATCGGAGAAATAGCCGAGGCGGACGTCACTCCACCCGGCGGCGCTGGCGTACGCCGCCCCCCGGGCCGCCATCTCGTCGCGCAGGCGGGCTCGGATCGCAGGGTCGGAGATGCGCTCCAGCAGGGCGTCCGGACCACCGGCCTGCGTCCACTGCGGAAGCTGGATGACGAGGCGCGTCGCGGCCCACTCGTAGGGATACATGTCGAACGTCACGTCGAGTCCCTCGGCGCGCGCGTCGTCCACCAGGCCCAGCAGCTGCTCCGGCCCGCCCGGATAGGTGGGGCGGTGATACAGGTGCGTGATATGCACCGCTCCGCCGCCCCGGCGACCGATCTCGATCGCCTCGCGGAAGGGGTCCAGGAACCGGTCGCCGAGCGGGTAGCGCACGTGGGTGTGATAGAAGCCGCCGAGGCGGGCTGACTCCGCGGTGAGGACCGCCAGCTCCTCGGTGGACGCGTACGAGCCGGGCGGGTAGTCGAGGCCGCTGGAGAGGCCGAAGGCCCCGTCCTGCATGGCCTCGCGGAGCACGACCCGCATGCGGTGGAGCGTCTCGGGCCTGGCCGGCTCATCGTCCCAGCCGATCGCGTCGATCCGCAGCGCGCTGTTGCCCACCACGAGGGCAACGTTCACCGCCACGCCCGCGTCGAAGCGGGCAAGGTAACTGGCCACGCCGCTCCAATCGAGGGCCACCTGCGGCCGGCCGTCGAGACCGCCATTGAGGCGCGCGAAGGCCTCGAGGTCGGCCCGGTCGCGGAAGGGTGCATACGCATTGCCGTCCACTCCGACGACCTCGGTCGTGACGCCCTGGCGGACCTTCGGCTCGTGTCGTGGCTCAGCCAGGATCCAGAGCCCGGAGTGGCTGTGCAGATCGATGAACCCCGGCGCGACGATGCGGCCGGTGGCGTCCAGCTCATCGCCAACGGTCAGCTCGGTAAGGGCCGCGGGATCCCGCACGAGCCGGATCCTGCCCCCGGTCACGGCCACGTCGGCGCGGAATCGGGCCCCGCCACTCCCGTCAACCACCGTGCCGCCCCTGATCAGCAGGTCGGCCGCGAACCCCATCAGGCGGCGGCCGGCCCGTCCAGCCGGCGGCCGCGAACCCAGGCGGCACGCACCATCGCGGGATGGGCCCGGAAGATGAGGCGGCTGGCCAGGTCCTCATCTTCGTCCGCGTCGAGCCCGGGCACCGGCAGGGTCATGGAGGGATCCACGGCGATCAGATCCGCCTCCTTGCCGGCCTCGACCGAGCCGATGGCGTCCTCGACCCCAAGCGCCGTCGCGCCGCCCAGCGAGCCGAGGCGCAGCCACTCCACCGGCGAGAGCGGGGGATGGCGATCGCCCAGCATGGCCCGCAGGCCGTTCTGGGTGTACGCCCCGGCCCGCATGACGCCGAAGAGGGAGAGGTCCGGGCCGGCCGAGACGTCGGATCCGAGACCAACCACCAGGCCCGCCTCCAGGTAGCGGCCCAGCGGCATCGTCCCGCTGGCGAGGAACAGGTTCGAGGCGGGACAGTGCGCGATCCGCGTCGCGGTATCGGCGAGCCGGTCGATCTCGCGATCGACGAGGTGGATGGCGTGAGCCATGATGCTGCGTGGCCCAAGGCCCCCGGCCCGGTCGTAGACGTCGGTGTAGTCAGCCGCGTCCGGGAAGAGGCGGTACACCTCCGTGCACTCGTTGCGATCCTCGGCCAGATGGGTCTGCCAATAGGTCCCGGTTTCCGCCGCGAGCTTCGCCGACTCGCGGAGCATGGCCCCGGAGCAGCTCACCGCGAAGCGCGGCGTGACCGCGTACCGCAGCCGGCCGCGGTCGCGGCCGTCCCAGCGCGCGATGAGGTCGGCGGTCTGGCGCAGGCTCGTCTCCAGGACGACCGCTTCAGGAAGCGACGGATCGTAGCGGAGGCGGTCCATCATCACCTTGCCGATCACCGCCCGCAGGCCGTGGGCCTCCGCCGCCTCGAACGCCACGTCGAGGCTATCCTCGTAGACCGCGCCGTACAGGACGGCGGTGGTGGTCCCGGCGGCCGCGAAGGCACGGTACGCGGCGGGGGCCAGCCGTTCGGCCGCGGAACGGTCGAAGGTGCGCTCCAGCGGGAATATGTAGCGGTCCAGCCAGGTCAGCAGGTCCAGCCCGGCCCCCAGCCCGGCGCTCGGCAGCTGGGGCAGGTGCGCGTGCAGGTCCACCATCCCGGGAAGCACGACCCACGGTCGCAGGTCGGCGGCGTGCGCCGCGCCATCGGCATGGGCATCCCAGCGTTCCACGTTCACGAGCCTGCCGTCCGCGCCGACCTCGATCCGCGCGTCGGCCTCGTGGCGATGGCCGCCGGCGCCGAGCGGCGTCAGCAGCGCGGCACGCAACACGAACGGCGGCCCCCCGGGAATAGGCGGATTGCGCACGGACCGATCCTACCCCCGCCGGCTCCTAGACGACGGCGCTCGCGTCGGCCGGCCGCAGGACCTCGAGCTCCCGCTCGAACGTGCGCCGCAGCGCGGCCTTCTCGCTGTCGTCCAGCCACGTCGCCTCGACCCCGTCGAGGGCCACCGCCTCGACCTCGGACCACGGCATCCGCAGGGCGTGCGCCACGCTCCGATATTCCTTGCCCAGGTCGAGATCGGTCATGGCCGGGTCGTCGGTGTTCAGCGTGGCGAGCAGGCCCGCCTGGCGCATGCGATGGAAGGGATGGTCCTCGAGGCGGGCGTAGCGGTTGGCGATGACGATGTTCGAGTTCGGACAGACGGTGAGCGGAATGCGTGCGTCTGCGACTCGCCGGGTGAGGGCCTCGTCACCGAGGATCGCCAGCCCGTGATCGATCCGCTCGATCCCCAGCGCGTCCAGCGCCGTCGCGATGTTGTCGGGACCGGTGTCCTCGCCCGCGTGCGACGTCAGCCGCAGGCCGATCGAGCGGCCCAGCCGGAAGGCATCGGCGAACTCACGCGGGTCGACGCCGCGCTCGGTGGAGTCCATCCCCATGCCGATGACCCGCTCCGCGCGGCCGGCGCGCCGCAGCGGCGCCAGCCGATCGATCAGCTCGAGACCCGCCGCGCCGCCGTAGGCACGGTCGATGTCGCAGACCAGCATGCAGCGTGCGCCGGTCTCCGCCTCCGCGCGCTCGATCCCCTCGGAGAGGCCCGTGATGATCTCGCCGAGGTCCTGGCCCGCGGCGAGGTGGCGCGCAGGCGTGAAGAACATCTCTCGATAGCGCAGACCGTGGGCCGCGCCGTCGACCACGGACTCGTAGGCGGCGCGACCCCAGTCGTCGCGATCGGCGAGGAGCTCCTGGACCAGCCAGAAGATGTCGAGGAACGAGTTCAGGGAGGTGTAGCGGTACAGCTGGGTGGGGTCGTCGGTGGAGAGCGTGCGTCCGTTCTTTCGGGCGAGCTCCAGCACCGTCGAGGGCCGGACGGTGCCCTCCACGTGGCAGTGGAGCTCGACCTTCGGGATCGCGTCGTAGATGTCGCCGTCGATCACGCCGCCATCCTCCGTGGGCGTTTGGGCCAGTATATGGACCGATGCCGCCCGAACAGCCGTCTCCCCGCACCATCGCCGCTGTCGTCCTCGCCGCAGGACGATCCCGGCGCTTCGGCAGCGCCAAGCAGCTCGCGCTCCTCGAGGGGCGCACGATCCTGGAGCACGTGCTCGAACGGGCGAGGACGTCCGGTCTCCGTCCGGTGGTGGCGGTGGTTCCCATCTGGCTCAGCAGGCCCGCCTCGGCAGGTCCGGACCTGGTCTGGGTTCGCAACCCGTATCCGGAGCGCGGGATGAGCCACTCCCTGCGCCTGGGCCTCGGTGCCGTACCGGCACGGAGCCCCGCGGCCCTGATCCTGCTTGGCGACCAGCCCACCGTCGACCCCGCGACGATCAGCGCGGTGATCGCGGCGCGCGGGGCGAGCCCGGTCGTGGCGGCCTTCGCGGAGGGGCACGTGGCGCCGCCGGTCCTCGTCGAGCGCAGCGCCTTCCCGCTCGCGGACGGGTTGCGCGGTGACGCGGGCCTGCGCTCCCTGGTCGATGCCCGTCCGGAGCTGGTGACCCTGGTTCCCGTATCCCGCCATGCGGCCGACGTGGACCGTGCCGCGGACCTCGGCGCGCTCGAGCGGCCGAACGCATGATCGGGCCACGCCCCGGATGTGACGGGTAGAATCGGTCACATGTTCGATTCGGCGGTGACCCGGCGCGACACCCAGGAGCCGGCATGACGATCGAGCGCGTGACCGCGGCAGAGGTCGCGCCCGAGGAGCTGGCCCTCGAGTCGACGGTCCGGCCCCGGCGCCTCGACGAGTTCGCCGGACAGGAGCGGGTCAAGGAGAACCTCGCCATCCTGATCGATGCCGCGCGGCATCGCTCAGAGCCGGTCGACCACATCCTCCTCTACGGGCCGCCGGGGCTGGGCAAGACGACCCTGGCCAACATCGTCGCGGCCGAGCTGGGCGCCCAGATCCGCACGACCTCGGGCCCGGCCATCGAGCGGGCTGGCGACCTGGCCGCCGTCCTGACCAGCCTCGGCAAGGGCGACGTCCTGTTCATCGACGAGATCCACCGCCTCAGCCATGCCGTCGAGGAGATCCTGTATCCGGCCATGGAGGACTTCGCGCTCGACGTCATCCTGGGCAAGGGACCCGGCGCTCAGACGGTCCGGCTGCAGATCGAGCACATCACCGTCATCGGTGCCACGACCCGGGTGGGGAGCATCACCGGGCCGCTGCGCGAGCGGTTCGGAGCCACGTACCGGCTCGACTACTACGCGCAGGCGGAGCTGGAGCAGATCCTGCGTCGCAGCGCGGGGATCCTGGAGATCGACCTGTCACCTGACGCGGCGGTCATCGTCGCGCAGCGCAGCCGCGGCACGCCACGGATCGCGAACCGGCTCCTCAAGCGCGTGCGTGACTTTGCCCAGGTGCGCGGGAGTGGCGATGGCAGGGTGACCCTCGAGCTGGCGCATGCGGCACTGGACCTCATGGAGATCGACCAGCGAGGCCTGGACGCCATGGACCGCCAGCTGCTGCGCGCCATTGCGCAGCACCACGCCGGCGGGCCGGTCGGCCTGCAGACCATGGCCGCCACCATCAGCGAGCCGGTCGAGACGCTCGAGGACGTGATCGAGCCCTACCTGATGCAGATCGGCCTGCTCTCACGCACGCCCCGCGGCCGCCAGCTCACCGCGGGCGCCTGGGAGCACCTGGGCCTCACGCCACCGCCATCGGCCCAGACCCAGCAGCCGGGCCTCTTCGACTAGCAAGCCGATGCCACCCGAGGTCGGCCGCCTGGTCCTCGTCATCGGGATCGTGCTGGTGGTGGTCGGCGGCCTCTCGGTGCTGGGCGTCCGGCTGCCGATCGGCCGCCTGCCGGGCGACATCGCGATCACCGGCAAGAGCGGCGGCATCTACTTCCCGATCACGACCATGATCCTGGCCTCGATCGTCCTGACCCTGCTCTGGAACCTGTTCACGCGCCGATAACCGCTGCGGCCGCCGCACGGGCGAAATCGGGCGTTGTCGGCTTGCGCCGGGCGGTACGATCCGCGCGGGTCGCGCCGCGGGACGGAACGCGGCATCGCGAGCGGCCGCAGTCAGGTAGCGGAGGGTTCCTGATCGGTGGACGCCATAGCCGCGTTTTTCAAGTTCAAGGAGCGGGGGACTGATCTCGCCACCGAGGCGCGTGCGGGCCTGACCACGTTCATGGTGATGGCCTACATCATCTTCGTGAACGGCAGCATCCTGACCGCCGGCTTCGGCGACAAGGACCCGGCATTCACGGCCGTCGCGCTCGCGGCCGGCACTGCGCTCGTGGCCGGGATCATGACCATCGCCATGGGTGTTGTCGGCAACTACCCGTTCGCCCTGGCCGCCGGCCTGGGCATCAACGCCATCGTGGCCTTCACGCTCACCGGCAAGGGGCTGAGCCCGGCGGGCGCCATGGGCGTCATCGTCCTCGAGGGACTGGCCGTTACCGCGTTCGTCGTCATCGGCCTGCGGGAGGCGATCATGAACGCGGTGCCGATCGCGCTGAAGCGCGCCATCGGCGTCGGCATCGGCCTGTTCATCCTCTTCATTGGCTTCGCGAATGGCGGCCTCATCGGTGGGCAGGAGTCGAGCTACGGCAGCGTGCCGGCCGTCTTCTTCCGATTCCCGACCGAGACGGCCCAGTGGGTCTTCCTCGCGGGCCTGCTGATCACCGCGGTGCTCTACGTCATGCGCATCAAGGGCGCCCTCGTGATCAGCATCCTGCTGACAACCGTGGTCGCCCTCCTCGCCGGCGTGACGAAGATCCCTGACGGCGGTCTGATCGCGACACCCAGCTTCGACACCCTCGGCAAGTTCGACCTGGGTCAGGTCTTCAGCCAGCTTCCGCTCATCACGGCACTGCTGACGATCTTCGCCATCATGCTGACCGACTTCTTCGACACGATGGGCACCGTGACCGGCGTGGCCGCCGAGGCGGGACTCGCCGAGGAAGACGGGACCGTCCCCGGCGTCGGACGCGTCCTGCTCATCGACAGCCTGGCGGCAGTGGCTGGCGGCGCCGCCGGCGTCAGCTCCAACACCACGTACATCGAGAGCGCGGCCGGCGTGGCCGATGGTGGGCGGACGGGCTTCACCTCGGTCGTGACCGGCGTGCTGTTCCTCCTCGCGGTCTTCCTCTCGCCGATCGCCGGGATCGTGCCGGGCGTCGCGACGGCCCCGGCCCTCGTGCTCGTCGGCTTCCTGATGTTCACCATCGTGAAGGACATCCCGGTGGCAGACATCGAGGAGGGCTTCCCCGCGCTCCTGACCATCATCCTCATGCCGCTCACCTACGACATCACCGTGGGCATCGGCGCGGGGTTCATCACCTGGGTCCTGATCAAGGTGGTCCGCGGCAAGCTCGGCCAGATCCACTGGCTCATGTGGCTGGTCACCGTAGCCTTCGTCGTGTACTTCGCGCAGGACTGGATCAACATCCTGATCAAGTAGCGCGCCTCCACGCGACCGATGGCGCCCGGCCGGGCCACCCGGCCGGGCGCTAGTCTTGCCCCCATGCCCGCCAGCGATTCCGGCTCGTCGCCGCGTCTTCGCGTCGACGACTTCGACTATCCGCTGCCCGAGTCGGCGATTGCCCAGATCCCGGCCGAGCCACGCGACGCATCGCGACTCCTGGTGCTCGACCGTGCCCGTCCCGGGCCGGCGTGCCCCACCTGGAGCACGCCACGTTTCGGCGGATCGGGGAGTGGCTGCGACCCGGCGACCTCCTCGTCGTCAACGACTCGCGCGTGATCCCGGCACGGCTGCGCGGGACGCGCGCTGGAGGGGGTGCCGCCGAGCTCCTCATGCTGCGCGACCTGGGCGACGACCGCTGGGAGGCGCTGGTCCGCCCGTCACGCCGGATCCGGGTCGGCGAGGTGCTGCGGCTGGCCAGCGGAGACGAGGTCGAGGTGGGGGAGCGTGTCGCGGACGGCACGAGGGTCGTGGCCTTTGCCCGCGATCCCGCGCAGGTCATGGCCGAGACGGGCGAGACCCCCCTACCGCCGTACATCCACGACCGATCCAGCCCGCCGGACCGCTACCAGACGGTCTATGCCAACCCGCCCGGTTCCGCGGCGGCCCCCACTGCGGGACTCCATTTCACTGCCGAGCTGCTGGCGTCGCTCGAGGCCCGCGGCATCCGCCGGGCAACGGTGACGCTCCACGTCGGGCTGGACACCTTTCGGCCGCTCGAGGGTGCGTTCGTCGATGAGCACCGCATCCACACCGAGTGGTACGAGATGCCCGCGGCGACGGGCGAGGCGATCACGGCAACACGCGCAGCCGGCGGGCGAGTCGTGGCGGTGGGCACGACCAGCGTCCGCGTCCTGGAGACCGCGGCCCGGCGCAGTGCGGCGCCATCGGGCTGGACGGACCTCTACATCACGCCGCCGTACAGGTTCGCCTCCGTCGATGCCCTCATCACGAACTTCCACCTGCCGCAGAGCTCGCTCCTGCTGCTGGTCACCGCGTTCGTGCAGCACGGGACAGGAATGCGTGACCCGTACGCGGCGCGCGACCTGGTCCTGGCGAGCTACCGGGCCGCGCTCGACGCGGGATACCGGTTCTTCAGCTTCGGCGACGCCATGCTCATCCGCTGAGCCGCCCGATCCCACGGCTCCAGTCGCGGGTTTGCCCTGTACCTCTATCGTTGTTGCACGTACCACCACAGGAGATCTTCGTGAACGAACGCGACATCGGAGCACGAGTCAAGGACAGCATCATCGGCACCATCCGGGGGACGGGGGAGATCACCGAGGCGGCCGTGGGCACGGTGGCCTCTGCAATCCAGCGCACCATCAAGGAGACGGGCTCCACCGGTGGAGCCGCCGCCGACCTCGCGGTCGGCGCCGCCAAGGGCGCCATTCGGACTGTCGGCGATGTCGTGGGCCTGTCCGCCCTCACCGCTGCCGATTCGGTGAGCACCACCGCGAGCGCTGCGTCGAAGGCTGCCGCCTCGATCGGCAATGCCGCGAAAGCCGCCGTGGTGGGCGCCGTCCGCGGATCGTCAGAGGCGGGGGTCGAGACCCTCGAGGCGATCAGCAAGACGAGCCGCAGCGCGGTGGCCGAGGCGTCGGCCGTGGGAGCCGACATCACCACCGCCGCCGTCGGCGCGGTGGAGGGCGCTATCGAAGTGGCGAAGGGAACCTCGGTGAGCGCCGAGGATGCGGCAGCGGCTGCAGCCGGCGGGGCCGTCGACGCCGCGGCGAGCATCGGGACCGCCGCAGCCGAGCGCGTCAAGGCTGCCCTGCAGGGCACCATTCGCGGCGTGAAGGTGGTGCTGAAGACCACCGTCGAGTAGGCGTCGCCGGCGACGCCGTTCAGCGATCGGGGGCCGGTGGGGTGCGGTTTCCTGTACCCGCCGGCCCGCGGACCTCGCGAGGCTGCGCATCGCCGGCGGGGAGGGCCGTCATGCCGTCGCTGGCCGCGCCCTCGTCGCCCGGCGGTGGCCAGCCGGAGGGCTCGGCCATGATGACCGCCACCTTCGCGAAGTCGACGAGCGCGCGACCCAGGTCACGATCCTCCGTCCCGGCCCGGAACCTCGGACGGACCATGGCCAGTGACCACCGCGTGCGGTGCTCCAGGGCCCACAGCCTGAACGTCTGCACGCGCAGGTCGACACCACGAACCGCCTGCCAGGGGTAGATGCGCCCGGCGATCGCAAAGCGAGCCGTGGATGCCTGCGGTCCGTAGCGGTAGTCAAGCAGGCCGACCTCGGTCGCCACCAACACCCGGCGGGCGTCGTCATCCCGGCCATCCTCGATGGCGTAGATCGCCAGATCCTCGACGCCCATGGTGGCGAGGTGCTCGTTGATCCAGCCGCAGAGCTCTTCGCTGAGGAACGGCATCCGCGGCCATTCGGACAGACGCACGCATCACCTCCGGGTCAACGGTAGCCGATCGGCCCGGTCGTCGCACCATCGCGGCTTCGCGTGCCGGCCGGAGCGGCGAGCGCCGTTGGCAGCCCCTATCCTCATCGCCCCATGGACCCACCGATCCGATTCTCCTCCCGGGCGCCTGGCATCGGTCGGGCGCGCCTGGGACGCCTCGAGACGAGGCACGGCGCGATCGACACGCCCCAGTTCATGCCGGTCGGCACACAGGCCACCGTCAAGAGCCTGACCCCGGGCGACCTCCGGGCCGCGGGGGCGCAGGTCATCCTGGGCAATACCTATCACCTCAGCCTGCGGCCGGGCGCGGAACGCATTGCGCGGCTGGGGGGGCTCCACCGGTTCATGGGCTGGGACGGGCCTATCCTGACCGACTCCGGCGGCTTCCAGCTCTTCAGCCTCGGCCACCTCGGCAGCGTCGACGAGGACGGCGTCACGTTCGCCAGCCACCTCGACGGGTCGCCCCAGCGGCTGACTCCGGAGCGCGCAATGGAGATGCAAGGGCTCCTGGGCAGCGACATCGCCATGGCCTTCGACCAGCTCGTCGACCCGAACCGGCCGCGAGACGAGGTCCTCGACGCCATGGAACGCACGCATCGGTGGGCCGAGCGATCGCTCGACGCACGCGCGCGACCCGACCAGGCCATCTTCGGCATCGTCCAGGGCGGCGTCGACCCGGAGCTCCGGCGGCGGTCCGTGGCGGCGATCGCGGGCCTTCCCTTCGACGGGATCGCCATCGGCGGCCTGTCGGTGGGGGAGTCGAAGGCACAGATGGCGGCCACCCTGGACACGGTGACGGAGGCCCTGGGCGACGACCCCCGCGCTCGCTACCTGATGGGCGTCGGGTCGCCGCTGGACTTCTTCGTGGCCATCGAGCGTGGCGTGGACCTGTTCGACAGCGTGCTGCCCACGCGCGTGGCGCGCAACGGGCAGCTGTGGACCTCGGAGGGCCGGCTGAACCTGCGCAACGCGCGCTTCGCGGACGACCCCGCGCCGGTGGACGCGGCCTGCTCCTGCGAAGCCTGCACGAACCACTCCCGGGCTTACCTGGCGCACCTCTTCCGAGCGCGCGAGCTGCTGGCGTATCGCCTCGCGACGGTCCACAACCTCACCTATACTCTGGACCTGATGCGGAGAATCCGCACCGCACTGGCGGACGGTTCGTACGCATCGCTTCGGGACGCCGTCGAGGCGCGATACGGAACAGCCGGGAGGGACGAAAAGCCGCCGATAACGGGCCCGTAAGAGGTCCCGGGCAGGCTTGGCGTCAGCGACCGGCTCGGATCGGAGGTCCTTAAGACCAATGGCCAAGGGACGAGATCGACCGCGCCACCAGGTGAAGCGGAAGCCGAAGGAGAAGGCTCCCAAGAACCTGCCGACCGCGGCCTATGAGGCACCGCCGATGTCGGTCGAGCTGATCAAGAAGAAGCGCAAGCCGCGCAGCGAGCCCGAGCAGAGCGAGTGACCTCCAGCGCCCGCCGGGAGCCAAGAGGGAAGGAGCCCCAGACCACGATGGATGCCCCGGTGGCACAGAAGAACCCCGAGCGGAACGGTGAGCGCGGCCGCGCGGTCGATGCCGCCATCCTGCAGATCGAGAAGCAGTTCGGCCGCGGGGCCATCATGCGGCTCGGTGACCGCGGCGTCGTGGCGGTCGAGGTGATCCCGACCGGTTCTGTCGCGCTCGACCTGGCCCTGGGGGTGGGCGGCGTGCCGCGCGGCAGGATCACGGAGATCTACGGCCCCGAGTCGAGCGGCAAGACGACGCTCTCCTATCACATCATGGCCAACGCTCAGCGCAACGGAGGCGTCGCGGCCTTCATCGACGCGGAGCACGCGCTCGACCCGGGCTACGCCAAGAACGTCGGCGTCAACGTCGACGATCTGCTCGTCAGCCAGCCCGATACCGGCGAGCAGGCCCTTGAGATCGCTGAGACCCTGATCCGCAGCAACGGCGTCGACGTGGTGGTCGTGGACTCGGTCGCCGCGCTGGTGCCGCGGGCCGAGATCGAGGGCGAGATGGGGGACAGCTTCATGGGTCTCCAGGCCCGGCTCATGAGCCAGGCGCTCCGTAAGCTCACCGGCGCCATCAATCGCTCCAACACGGCGCTCGTCTTCACGAACCAGCTCCGCGAGAAGATCGGCGTCATGTTCGGAAACCCCGAGACGACCCCCGGCGGGCGGGCGCTGAAGTTCTACGCGAGCGTTCGCCTGGACATCCGCCGCATCGAGACGCTCAAGACCGGGACCGATGCCGTTGGCTCGCGAACCCGTGTCAAGGTGGTCAAGAACAAGGTCGCTGCTCCCTTCCGAGTGGCCGAGTTCGACATCATGTACAACGAGGGGATCAGCCGCGAGGGCGGGCTCCTGGACGTCGGGATCGCTGCGGGGATCCTGTCCAAGACCGGCGCCTGGTTCAACTACGGGGATACCCGCCTCGGACAGGGCCGCGAGAACGCTCGCGACTTCCTGCGGTCGAACCCGGAGATCGCGAAGAAGATCGACGACGAGATTCGCGGCAAGGTCGCCTCGATCGAGGTCGGCGTCGAGGGGATCAGCGAGGCGAAGTAGGGGTCGCCGGATGTCGGGCGAGCCATCCACCGCAGAGCTCGTCGAGCGGGCCGCGCGCGGCTGGCTCGATGCCTGACCGTCAGCGCGGCAGCCGTCGGCCGACGCGGGAGCCGCCCGGACCGGAGGCCTCGCTCGAGCTTGCGGCCGGCTACCTGGGGACGAGGCCTCGCAGCCGGTGGGAGGTCATGCGACGGCTCCGCCGCGCCGGTGCGGAGGTGGGCGTGATCGATCGGACCCTCGACCGTCTGGCGGAGTTGGGCCTGGTCGACGATCTTGCCTTCGCCCGCTGGTGGCTGGAGCAACGGGACCGGCACGCACCACGGGGACGCCGCATGCTGGAAGCCGAGCTTCGGCAGCACGGGGTCGCCCGCGAGGTCATCGCTGCCCTCCGCGAGGAGATGCGCGGCGCCGAGGAGTCCAGCGACACGGTCGCGATCTGGGAGGGTCCGCTCGACGACCGCGACCTGCCGCAGACCGAGGTCGATCGCGCGCGGGTGGCGCTGCGCCAGCACCTGCGCGGTCGCCCGGTCCCCCGTGAACCTCGCGCCCGCCAGCGGATTGGCATGTATCTCGTTCGGCGCGGCTTCGATCCGGAGACGGCGCGATCGGCGATGCAGGAGATGGGGGACGAGGCGGAGGACGGCGGCACCGACGGTTGAGCCGCTCCGACTACCATCTGGCCATGCGCTTCGCACTCATGATCGAGCCCCAGCAGGGGCTGAGCTACGCGGAGATCCTGGCGGACGCCCGCGCCGCAGAGCGGGCCGGGCTCGAAGCCTTCTTCCGCTCCGACCACTACACCTCCTTCCCGGGCGAGTCCGGCCTCCCCACCACGGACGCCTGGGCCACCCTCGCCGGCCTGGCGCGCGAGACGCACACCATCCGGCTCGGAGCGCTGGTCTCACCGGTGACCTTCCGGATCCCCGGCAGCTTCGCAAAGCTGGTGGGGACCGTCGACGCAATGAGCGGCGGTCGCATCGAGGTCGGGATGGGGGCCGGCTGGAACGAACGGGAGCACCGCGAGCTGGGCATACCCTTCCCGTCCCTGCGCGAGCGATACGATCGTCTCGAGGAGTCGCTCGCCATCCTCCACGGCCTGTGGACCGAACCCGATGGGTGGAGCTACGACGGCGCACACTGGCAGGTGGCCGAAGCGCGCTTCAGGCCGCGTCCGACCGATGGCGGCAGACGCCATCCGCACCTGATCCTGGGCGGGGATGGCGGCCCGCGCCTCTCCCGCCTGGTGGCGACGTATGCCGACGAGTACAACCGCGGATCGGCCACTCCGGAACGCGTGACGGCCGCCTACACCAACGTGCGCGAGGCGTGCCGGGCCATTGGTCGCGACCCAGGTTCGCTGGTGTACTCCGCGATGGTGGGGGTGCTGCTGGGCGAGACGGACCGGGACGTTACCGATCGCGTCCGGGAGCAGCTGGCATTCACCGGTGCCCGGGACGACGCGGCGGCATGGCTCGCGGAGCGCCGAACGCGATGGATCATGGGTACCCCCGATATGGCCTGGGAGCGCATCCGCGCGCTGGAGGCCGCCGGCGTGCAGCGCATCATGCTCCAGGACTTCCTGCCCCGAGACCTCGACATGGTCGAGCTCATGGGTCGCGTTATCCGCGGATGACGCATGACGACCCTGGGCCGGCAACGGGTCTCCGGGCCATGGGCACCAAGGCACGTCGGGCAGTTGGGGTACACTCGGGCAGGGATTTGATCGCCCGTTAACCATCCGAGACCGGTTGACGGGCCGCCGACGAACAGTGGACGCCCGCCACGCGCGGGCGCGGAGAGTGCCCACCTAGGGCTCCACCGACGGAGGGAGCCAGGATGTCGGAGACTATTCTCGTACTGGTGGTGGCGCTGATCGCCACCGCCATCGGCGCCGTGCTCGGCTACGCCGCCCGCCGCCTGCTTGCCGCCAGCAAGGTGCGCCACGCCGATTCCTACGCCGAACGGATCGTGGCCGAGGCACGCGCCAAGCAGAAGGAGCTCGTCCTCGAAGGCAAGGATGAGGCGCTGAAGCTCCAGCGCGCCGCGGAGGAGGAGGCCAGAGAGAAACGCGCGGACATGCAACGCCAGGAACGGTTGCTTCTCGACCGTTCGGAGAGCATCGAGCGCAAGGTCGAGGCCATCGAGCGCCGGGAAGCCACGGTGGAGTCGCGGCTGGTCGACATCGAGACGGCGCGTACCGAGCTCACTGAGCTGCGCAGTCAGCAGCTCGTCGCCCTGGAGCGGGTCAGCGGCCTGTCGAGCTCCGAGGCGCGCCAGACGCTGATCGCCCAGATCGTGGACGAGGCTGAGGCCGAGGCGCAGCAACATGTGCGCGAGATCGAACGACGCGCAAACGAGGAGGGCGACGAGCGCGCCCGCCGGATCCTGACCACAGTCATGGAGCGGATGGCTGCAGACCATACCTCGGAGGCGACCGTGACGGTCGTGAGCCTTCCCTCCGACGACATGAAGGGGCGGATCATCGGTCGTGAAGGTCGGAACATCCGGGCACTCGAGCAGGCGACCGGCGTGGACCTGATTATCGACGACACGCCCGAGGCGGTGGTCCTGTCGGGATTCGACCCGGTCCGCCGCGAAGTGGCGCGCATGGCGCTCACCAAGCTCATCAGCGACGGGCGGATCCATCCCGGCCGCATCGAGGAGACGGTCGCCAAGTGCCGGGCGGAGATCGAGGTCGTGATGCGCCAGGCCGGCGAGCAGGCCGCCTACGACGCTGCGGTCCCGGGTCTGCACCCCGAGCTCATCAAGCTCATCGGCCGGCTCAAGTACCGCACGAGCTACGGCCAGAACGTCCTGAACCACTGCGTCGAGACGGCGCGGCTGGCGGGGATGCTCGCCGGCGAGATCGGCGCCAACATCGCCGAGTCGAAGAAGGGCGGGCTGCTCCACGACATCGGCAAGGCGGTCGACCACGAGGTGGAGGGTCCGCACGCGCTCATCGGCGGCGAGATCGCGCAGCGCTACGGCATCAACCCGGTCGTCTGCAATGCCATCGCCGCGCACCACCAGGAGGTGGAGCAGGCGAGCATCGAGGCGGTCGTGGTTCAGATCGCCGATGCCATCAGCGCCTCCCGCCCCGGCGCGCGCGGCGAGAGCCTCGACAACTACGTCAAGCGCCTCGACGACCTGCAGCAGATCGCAGAGAGCTTCCCGGGTGTCGAGCGCAGCTTCGCGATCCAGGCCGGGCGGGAGATCCGGATCATCGTGCGTCCCGAGGAGATCGACGACATCGCGTCGAGCCGCCTGGCCCGCGACGTGGTGAAGCGGATCGAGGAGCAGCTCCAGTACCCGGGTCAGATCAAGGTGACCGTGATCCGCGAAACGCGGGCGGTCGACTTCGCTCGATGAGCGACCGCGCCAGCGTGGTGCGGGCGCTGCTCATCGGCGACATCATCGGGAAGCCGGGCAGGCTCGCGGTCCGGCATGTCCTGCCCGACATGCGCCGCGAGCTGGACGTCGACCTGGTGGTCGCCAACGGCGAGAACGTGGCGGCCGGCATGGGCCTCACCCCGTCACTCGCCGAGGAGCTGCTGGGTGCCGGGATTGACGTGATCACCTCGGGAAACCATATCTGGGACAAGCGCGAGATCTACCCCTACCTCGAGGACGACCGCCCCGTGCTCCGGCCGCTCAACTATCCGCACGAGGTGCCCGGCCGAGGCTGGCTCATCCATCACCTGGCCGATGGCGGCGAGGTGGCGGTCATCAATGTCATGGGCCGGGTCTTCATGAACCAGCTCGACTCGCCCTTCACCGCCATGGACGCGCTCCTCGATGAGGCTGCCGAGCCGCTCCCACCGGTGCGGCTCGTCGACTTCCACTGCGAGATCACCTCCGAGAAGAACGCCATGGGCTGGTACCTCGATGGCCGGGTGAGCGCGGTGGTGGGCACCCATACCCACGTTCCGACGGCCGACGCGCGACTGCTGCCGAAGGGCACCGCCTATATCAGCGACATCGGGATGACCGGTCCGCGCGACTCGATCATCGGGTTCAAGATCGAGACGGTCCTGCCACGCTTCGTGCGCCACCTCCCGACCCGCTTCGAGGTGGGGAGCGGACCGGTCTCTCTCAACGCGGTCGTCGTGGAGGCCGAGCGTGCCACCGGGCGCGCAACCTCGATCGTCCAGGTCCAGCGGACCATCGAGGTCGACTAGACCGATGGCGCCGGCCGCCGGCCGGAGAGCACCCGGCGCGCCGCCCCTGGCCGCGATCGTCGGGCCCACCGCGAGCGGCAAGTCTGAGCTCGCCCTGGCAGTCGCGCGGCGGCTGCCCGTAGAGATCCTGGTTGCCGACTCCCGGCAGGTGTACCGCGGGATGGACGTGGGGACCGCCAAGCCGTCCCGCGCGGATCAGGCCGCCGTTCGCCACCATCTCCTGGACCTCGTTTCTCCCGATGAGCCGTTCACCGTCGCGCAATGGGTCGCGGCGGCGCAATCGGCGGTCGACGACACGGCGGGACGCGGTGGGTGGCCGATGCTGGTGGGCGGCACCGGCCTGTACATCACCGCCCTCGTCGACGGCTTCGACTTCGCATCCCAGGCGTGGTCGCCGGAGATTCGCGAGCACCTCACGGCCGAGCTCGAAACCAGCGGGCTCGCCGCCCTCGCCGCGCGGCTCGCCGACCTCGATCCGGAGACGGCCGCCCGCACCGATCCGCGAAACCCCCGACGCGTGCTGCGCGCCCTGGAGCGGGCCCTGGCCGGCGGGGTGGGGGAGCGACCGCGCCGGGAGCCTTATCCGGGGCGGCTGGCGCTCGTTGGCCTGGCCCGGCCCCGGGAGGTCCTGTATCGGCGCATCGACGAGCGGGCGGCTGCAATCTTCGCCTCGGGGCTGCTCGATGAGGTCCGCGGCCTGCTCGACGCCGGCTACGGCCAAGAGCTGACCCCCATGACCGGCCACGGCTATCGCGAGGCGGCGCGCCACCTGGTGGGGGAGTGGTCCCTCGACGAGGCCATTGCCCGCACGGCCCGTCGCACGCGACAGTACGCCAAGCGGCAGCTCAGCTGGTTCCGGCGCGACACCCGGATCGTGTGGCTGCCCGCAGGCGATGGACCGGCGGATGACCCGCGCCTCGTTGCGCGCACCGCAGAGCTCGTCCGGCGTCTGACGTCGAGCTGACGCGCGCCGGGTCGGGCTTCAGCCTCCGGCCGGGATGGGCAGGCCGATCGACTGGCGCCAGGCCGCCATGGGCGCTGGCAGCTCCGCGGAGGCTCCCGGCGCCGGCATACCGACCGGTGGATCGCCGGCGAGCAGGGGACCGGGTCGCCCGAAGAAGAAGCCCTGACCCGCCCCCACCCCGAGCGCTGTCAGCCGCGCTGCCTCCTCTGGATCCTCCACCCCCTCGCCCACGACCAGGGCCCCCGTGCGACTCGCGAATGCCACCACCGAACCCACCACCGCCTCGGACGGGGCGCCAGGGGCCGAGCGCTGAACCAGGCTCAGGTCGATCTTGAGGATGTCGAATCGCAGGTCCGAGAGGAGGCGGAGCCCGGAGTTGCCGGCACCCAGATCGTCCGCCGCCAGGCGGATGCCCGCCCGCCGGCAGGTCTCGAGCTTCGCCCGCACCCGGTCGACGTCGCCGATCTCTTCGCGCTCGGTGAGCTCCAGGACGAGGCGCTCGGGCCGGAACCCGTGCCGGGCCAGGATGCTCAGCAGCGCGGCGCCGCTGAACTCCGGCGCCTCCACCGTGCGAGGCGACACGTTCACGCTCAGGAACTGGTTCGCCGGGAGGGCCAACGCCCCACCCACGATCGTCTCGATGCAGGTCATGTCCAGGGCGGCGAGGTGTCCACTGGCCGCAGCCGCGGCGAACAGCTCGTCGGGGTCGGTGAAGGGCGCCGGTGGAACCGGACGGATCAGCCCTTCGTGACCCAGCACGGAGAGCCCGTCGAGGTCGACGATGGGCTGGTAGACCGGGCGCAGCTGCCCGCGCGCGATCACCTCCGAAATCGCCGCTCCGGCAGCGCTCGTGGGCTCCGCGACCGTCGCCGATGGATCGAAGAGCATCACGTCGGTCCGTCCGGCGTGCTTGGCGGCGTACAGGGCCGCATCGGCCTGGGAATAGAGCTGCTCGCGCGTGGTGCCAAGCTGGGGGAGCGCGGAGACCCCGGCAGAGAAGGAGATCGGCGTGTCTCCCTGATCTCGCAACGGGGGCTGAAGAGCCGTGGCCAGCAGGCGACGCCCGACGACCCAGGCGCCCTCGGCATCGGTGTGGGGAAGGAGAACCGCGAACTCGTCGCCTCCGATGCGGAACGGGCGATCGACCCGTCGCAGGCTGGCCTGGACCAGTCGTCCGAAGTCGGCGAGGGCGCGATCGCCGGCCGCGTGGCCGTGGCGGTCGTTGATGGACTTGAACTCGTCAATGTCGAGGAGGATCAGCGAGACGGGCACGCCGTAGCGATGCGCCTGCTCGACCTGCCGATCGAGCTCCTCCTGGAAGGCGCGGTGGTTGCCGATGCCGGTCAGGGGATCGGTCAGCGCGTCCGCCATGGCCGCTTCGTAGCGATCATGGAGCTCCGCGCGGTCGGCGACCAGCGGGCGCACCACGGTGAGCTGCAGCATGCCAGCGGCTGCTGTGACCGAGACCAGGGTGGCGAGCACGGCGCGCAGGGCGAGATCCGGCACCACGAAGCCCAGCAGCGTGTAGGCGACCACCGCCACCAGGGCACTCGCGGCCAGCACGATCCCGAGCCGTCCGCCGAGATCGCGGAGCAGCCCGGGCTCCCGTCCAGTCGCGGTTGGATCGGTCCCCGGCCCGTCGGGCATCGGTGCCTCCAGTCAGCCTCCGGATGAGTGCGGATAGGTATCGCACGGTAGGGTGCCCATGCGCATTAGGCTGAAAGTACCGGTTCGACCGACCTGCCGCCCCGGTCGCCCCGGCCACGGCATCGGCTACCATGCGAGCTGCACGATGACGAACCGCTCCCGCCTGATCGACCTGACCACGCCGGAGGAGCGCGCCTTCCTGATCGGACTCGACAGCCACGATGGCTGGCCCGTGGCGCGTTCCCTGGTGGAGCTTGCCGCGCTCGCCGAGACCGCCGGGGCGAGCGTAGTGGGCAGCGCGTTCCAGCGCCGCTCGCGCGCCGATCCAAACTGGTATTTCGGCAAGGGGCGTGCCGCGGAGCTCGTCGACGAGAAGGCTTCGAACGACTTCAACCTGCTGATCGTGGATGACGAGATCACGCCCACCCAGCAGCGTTCGCTCGAGAAGCTGGTCGACTGCAAGGTTCTCGACCGCTCGGCGCTGATCATCGACATCTTCGCGCGCCACGCCCGCACCCATGAGGGCCGGCTGCAGGTCGAGCTGGCCCAGCTCGAGTACCACCTCCCGCGCCTGACGCGGATGTGGACGCACCTCTCGCGGACCGGGGGCGGGATCGGGACCCGCGGACCCGGCGAGAGCCAGCTGGAGACTGACCGCCGCCTCATTCGGGACCGGATCCGAAAGCTGCGCGGCGAGCTGAGCGAGGTCAAGCGCCAGCGGGCCACCGCCGCCCGCCAGCGAGAGCGCGGCGAGGTGGCCACCGTCGCCCTCGTGGGCTACACGAACGCCGGGAAGAGCACCCTTCTCAACCGCCTCGCCGATGCCGACCTCTATGTCGCCGACATGCTCTTCGCCACGCTCGATCCGACATCCCGGCAGGTCACCCTGCCGAGCGGCAAGCGGGTCGTGGTGACCGACACGGTGGGCTTCATCAACAAGCTGCCCCACGACCTCGTCGACGCCTTCCGCGCCACGCTCGAGGAGGTCCTTCGAGCCGACCTGCTGCTGGAGGTGGTGGATGCCGTCGACCCTGACTTCATGGCCCAGCAGGCGGCCGTGCAGTCCGTCCTCGACGAGCTCGGGGCGGGGCACACCCCACGGATCACGGTCTTCAACAAGATCGACCTCCTCGACGCCGACCTGCGCGACACGGCCGCGCCCATCTCCGATCATGCCGTCTTCGTCTCATCCACGACGGGGGAGGGGATCGATGCGCTCCTGGCGCTGGTTGCCGACGCCCTTCGCGCGCAGATGGTGCCCATCGACGCGGTCGTCCCGTACGCACGCGGTGAGCTCGTGAGCCGCGCACGCACCAGCGGCGAGGTTTCCGAGGCCTACACGGAGGGCGGCGTCCGAATCAGCGGCCACCTGCCGCAGGCCGTCGCAGCCGAGGTCGCGGCGGCCGGAGAGCCGGCGCCGCGCGCACGCACGCGTCGACGCGGCTCATCGGCTCCCTGATGCCCGTCCGCCGGGCTTCGCGAACGACCGATGCGCCCGTCGTGCTCGAGGGACGGGTCTCCATCGAGGCCGCGCTGACCGGGGGCGTACGGCCGGTCACCGAGATCCTGGCCGTCACGCCCGGCGACCGCCGCCTGGCCTACCTGCGGCGCCTCGCGGCCGAGCACGAGGTCCCCATCCGGCAGGTGGGGCCGGGCATGCTGCGCAGCCTGGCCACGGGCCAGACGCATGGCGGCGTGGTCGCCCTGGCGGGGGAGCGGACCTACCAGGCCCTCTCCGAGCTGCTCGCCGGGATCGGCCCAAACGGCCTCGTGGTCATGCTCGATGGCATCGAGGACCCCTACAACTTCGGCCAGGCGGTGCGCTCGCTGTACGCCTGCGGCGCTGACGGCCTGGTCCTGCGGCCTCGCTCATGGGAATCGGCGACATCGACCGTGACGCGCGCCTCCGCGGGCGCCTCAGAGCTGCTGCCGACCGCCGTGTCCGAAACGCCGGAGGACGCCGCGGCTGCCTGCCGGGCAGCGGGGATGCAGGTCGCCTGCGCCTCGACGCGCCCGGACGGGACCTGGATCCACGAGGCGGACCTGGTGCGCGGCACGTTCCTGCTGATCGGGGGTGAGCGGCGGGGGATCACCCGTTCGTTCGTGGACCAGGCGGACCTCCTGCTCCGAATCCCCTACGGCCGCCGCGGGGCGCATGCCCTCGGTGCGGCTGTCTCGGCCGCCCTCATCGGCTTCGAGGCGCTCAGACAGCGTCGCGCCGCCGGAGCCCCTACGGAACCCGGCGAGGATCGACCCGAGGCGCCGAGTTAGCGCTGGCTGCTGTAGGCGGGCAGCGCACGCGTCGTGCGGGCGCGCCGGCGGATGCGATCGCGGATCGCCAGGCCGGCCAGCAGGTAGGCGGCGCTCAACAGGACGAGGCTGCCGTAGCCGGCCAGCATGCTGCCGAGCTCACCGGTGAGCGGACCAACCACGAAGGCCGCCACGCCGACCACCATCCCGACCACGCCAAATCGACGGAGCATCTGCTCTCTGTGCATGGCATGAGCCTAGAAGTCTGCCAGACCCGGCGATAGGGCCCGTTCGTCCGGGACCACCGCTGGTACTCCGCCCTGCCTACCACTTCCGCAAATAGAAGTTATGTTGCGCCCGCGTGATCCGCCCGGAGGCCGGCCGTGAATTCTCGTGCAAACCTAACTCGCTCACTTCGACGATCAGGTGGGTACCAATGTCCCATTCGGATGTTGCGGTAGCACGCGTACCGTCATCGGAGCGAAAACGCTGCGACGCGTAGAATAGACAGTGTGGACGGACTGAACTGGTTCAGACGCTCGCGAGGTCTCTAGAGCCTGGATCTGAGAAATGACACACGGTGAGGGGAATCCGGCTGAGTTCGAGACGCGCCGGGCGATGGTGCTCCACAACCGCGCCCTGGTCGTGGACCTCATCACCTTGACGCTGAACCACGGCGTCTTCGCCGTTCGCGCCGCGAGCAACCTTCCCGAGGCTGAGGCGATCCTCGCCGCATGGCAGCCGCACATGGCCGTGGTCGACATGGACCACGATGACAGCACCGCCCTCCTGCTGCGGCTCGGCGCCGCGAGCTCCGTGACGGGGAGCCTGACGCCGGTCCTCGGTCTGACGCGGCGCGGTGACCTGAAGACGAAGCTGCAGGCCTTCGACCTGGGGGTCGACGATATCCTGACCACACCCTTCTCTCCCGAAGAGCTGCTGGCGCGATCGATCGTCATCACTCGGCGTGCAGTGGGAACCAGCCAGCCGATCATTCCCACCATCAGGCTCGGCGAGATGGAGATCGACATTCTCAACCGCCAGGTGCGCGCCGGCGACTCGGTGGTGCACCTCTCCGGCATCGAGCAGAGCCTGCTCTACCTTCTTGCCAGTCGTGGCGGCCAGGTCGTGACGCGTGAGCAGGTCCTGGACGCCATCTGGGGCACCGACTTCGTGGCGGAAAGCAACATCGTCGATCGCCACGTGCGCAGCCTGCGCATCAAGCTCCAGAACGACTATCGCCACCCGCGCTTCATCGCCACCGTCCCCGGCCAGGGCTACCGGTTCATCCCCACCTTCTCGAATACGGGGTGGAACGGCGACGAGCCAGCCGCAGGCAACTGACCGTCGCGAGTTGGCGCAGGCAGCCCGCGCCCGTAGCCCGCGTGAACCCGGCCGATTCATCCGCGGCCCGCTGACTACGCGGTGTGGACGCGAGCGCGGCTTATCGGCCGCGCCGGCTCACATGACGGCTTGTCATGACGCGGCGGTGCACCGGGAGCATGGTTCTGAGAGCGGCCGCTGGCGCGCACGCTGAGATCACGCGTCCGACCGCGTGCGGAATCGCCCCTGGCGCTGATCGTCGCGAGGGCGGAAGACAGGATGCACACGATGCAGACGATGCAGACACGTTTTCCCGGCGCCAGGTTGCCCTTCTGGGCGGGCATCCTTACCACCCTCGCCATCGGCGGCCTCGCCATCGCGCCGATGGTCTTCGCCGCAGGTCCAGCAGCGGTCGGACTCGGGACCGCCGCGCCCTTCGCGGTCCTGGCCGGTACGCCGGCGGTGACCAATACCGGTGCCACCACCATCACCGGAGACCTGGGGATCTCACCGGCTGCCGCCGTGACCGGGTTCCCGCCCGGAACGGTGAGCGGGACGACCCACGCGGCCGACGCCGTCGCGCTGCAGGCCAAGGTCGATCTCGGCACCGCGTACGACCAGGCAGCAGGACTGTCAGCGACGGCTACCCAGACGACGCTCGGCGGGTTGACGCTCGTCGGCGGCGTCTATAACTCCGGTAGCGGCACGCTCGACCTGACCGGGACGCTCACCCTCGACGGCGAGAACGACCCGAGTTCGGTGTGGGTCTTCCAGGCCACGTCTGACCTGGTCACCGACGCGTCGAGCGAGGTGAGCCTCATCAACGGCGCGAGCGCCTGCAATGTCTTCTGGCAGGTCACCAGCTCAGCGACCCTTGGAACGGGCTCCACCATGGTGGGCACCATCATGGCCCTGACCTCCATCACCATGGCCGACAGCGTCACCCTCACCGGTCGCGCCCTGGCCCGCAACGGCACCGTGACCCTCATCAATGACACCATCGACGCGTCGCCCTGCGCGGCCGCAGCCGCATCGGCTACCCCGGTGGCCAGCGCGACAGCCAGCGCCGCAGCCAGCGCCGCGCCGTCCGTCGCTCCCAGCGGCATTCCGAACACCGCCTACCTCTCCGAGGACGGGGTTGCGCCATGGCCCCTCTTCCTTGCCATGGTCGGGCTCGTGGTCGCGTTCGTCCTCGTCACCGTCAGGGTCACCCTGGCGGCCGAACGGAGGGAATCCTGATACAGGTGGGCAGGTCGGTGGCTTCGTGACCACCAACCTGCAGCACATCGGCACGGTCATGGTTTCAACGTGGAAAGCATCCTGATCGCCACCCTCGGCGCCGTCGCGGTGCCGGTGGTCATGCGACTGGCAACCCGGGAATCCTCTGAAGGGAGAAATAGATGAACGTGATCTGGATCGTGGTCATCGTACTGTTGGTGCTGTTTGTCCTCGGATACTTCGGTCGCGGACGCCTGCGCCGCTAGCCATCCTCGGGGGCGAGCGCGAGAAGCGGTGTGAACCGCCGCTTGTCGCCGCTCTCTGCCGGGGGGAAGATCCCGGCACCGCGCTGAACGAAGCTCTGGACGGAGGTCACGAAATGACGAACCAGAACGAGCCGCAAAGCCAGGTGAACGCGAACGCCGCCGGGACGGTATCCAGCTCGCCCGGCCCTCTCGCCTACGCACGCCGAGTGGTGGCGCTGCTGTTCGGCATCCTGGTCATCCTGATCGGTCTGCGCTTCCTGTTGCTCGCCCTCGCCGCGAATAGCGGCAACGCGCTGGTCGACTTCATCTACAACGCCAGCGAGCCGTTCGTTGCCGTCTTTCGCGGAGTGTTCACCCTCGAGCACTTCTCACCGGTAGGGCAGAGCGAGATCGACGTGGCCGCGCTGGTGGCCATTGTGGGTTATGCACTGCTGGCCTTGCTGATCATCGCCGTCCTGCGCCTTGGCGACCGCGAGCGCACCGGCACCTGAGCCGGCTGGAGCACCGCGAGCGGTCACCTCACCGGGTCACGCACTTGTGAGCCTCTGGCCATCTGGCCAGGATTCAGACCCAACACCAGCCGGCCGGAGGCTCTCCCCCACCCGGGCGCGGTGCGAGCTTGCCGTCGGTCAACGGCGCCGAACCGCAGTCAGTCAGCAGGATCCGCGTGCGCCAGGATGCGTAGTCAAGCGGGGCCGCGTACACGAGCGGCGCCCAGAAGGCCGCGATCGCGACGGCAGTGACAAGGCTTGCCGCCGCCAGGCCCCGACCGACGCGACGGCGCACCGAGACCACGGCCCAGCCCAGGGCGATCGCCAGGAAGGGCAGGCTGGGGACCAGGTAGTACAGGAAGATGAACGGCCGCGAGGCGGAGAGCCCGAGCCAGGGCAGGTACGGCGCCGCGACGCCGACGGCAACCACGAGCTCGGCGCTCCACAGGGCACGCCGCCGGATCGCGAGGAGCGTCGCGGCTCCCGCCGCGAGGACGCCCGGCAGGCTGAGAAACGGGTTCGCCGCAGCCAGGATCTCGCGGTAGCGCCCGGCGGGATCGATTTCGAAGAAATAGACCACGGGCCGCTTGTCGAGTAGCCAGGACCACGCCGGCGATGCGTATGGGTGGGTGTCCGTGAGCCCGGCGTGGAAGCGCAGCATGCTGAGCTGCCGATGGAGGAACTCCCGGATCCACGCTCCCTCGGCCCAGGGGATGGCCAGCATGGCGCCGTGCACCCTCCCCACGTACGAGGCGACGTAGATGAGGCCGGGCACCACGACCAGCCACAGCAGCACGATCGGCACGGCCCACGCCAGGGAACGGCGTGCCGATCGGCCGGCTCGGCGGCCGGCCCCGATCTCCCACGCCATGACGAGCCCGATGACGGCAAGCAGCACGAGCCCCCCTGACCATTTGCTCCCGACCGCCACGCCCCCGGCAATCCCCGCCGCCAGCAGCCAGGGTCGCCACCACGATCGACGTCGGTCCCCCTCCGTCGTCGTGCGCGCGAGCGCGTCGCGGTCCGCGACGGCAAACAGCACGACGGCCACGCCCGCGCAAGTCGTGAAAACGTCGAGCATCGCGACGCGCGAGGAGATGATCGAGAGCGGGTCGAGCGCCAGGACCCCGGACGCCACCGCCGCGGCCAGTCGGGACCCGGTCAGGCGGCGCGCCAGCAGGTAGACGAGCGCAACGGTCAGGGTGCCCGCCAGTGCCGGCATCACCCGCCAGCCGACGGGGTTGTTGCCGAAGACCCAGATCCCCGCGGCGATCAGCCACTTCCCGACCGGGGGGTGCACCCACGACACCTCGGTGGCGATGCCGCAGACGCTCGATCCCCAGCCCAGGTAGGTGCACGCGTCCTGGGCGTAGTAGATCTCGTCGAAGACGAACGTGCCCGGCGAGCCCAGCTGGACCAGGCGGACGCCCGCGCCCAGCAGCACGATTCCGGCGAAGAGCGCCCATTCCCGCCAACGACCCCCGAGGCCTCCGAACCGCGCGGTATCGTCTGCCGCCCGTCTCATGACGCCGATGATCGTTGTTCGGGAGCCTGCCCGCCCGTGCTTTCCGCGTGCGGCGCGTGGGCGGCTACGGCCGTTGGACACACCCCCGCATCACGCGCTACGCGACGAACGTGAACAGCCGGTGCCCTGATCGAAGTGGTTGCGGTTCTCCTGTGAACCGGCCGACCCACACCGAGTAGATCTCGTCGGCCGGCGCCATGAACGTGACCTCCTCGACACCGGCGCCGGTGAACCAGCCCCTGATCGCCGGGGTCAGGTCCGGCGGACGCCGGCTGCGCGTCCAGATGACGGTCGCGCCGGCCGCGCAGAGCATGGGCGTGGCCTGCGCCGTGCGTTCGATGTCCGCGTCCGGGACGTTGCCGAAGATCCCGGCGAGGAGCACCAGGCCGGCCGGCACGGCGTCCACACAGGCGTCCGTGGTGCCGGCGTCCCCTTCCACGATCTCGATCTGCGCACCGTCGATGCCGGCGGCCGCGCCACGCGCGACGGCAATCAGCCGCGGATCGAGCTCAACCAGCCGCGCGGTGACATCAGCCCGCCGCGGATGGTCGCGCAGGACCTCGAGCAGATCCCTCCCCTGCCCGGCGCACAGGCTGAGCACCCGGATCTGACCGGGTGGCGCGGTGTCGAGCATCAGACGGATCTGCTGCTGGACGAGCCGCAGCCGCCGGGTCTGCGCCGAGGTCGGATCGTCGTAGGCGTCGTGCCAGCGAACCCAGCGGTCGGCGGCCGAGGTCATTCGTGGGTCCTCACTGCCTCACCCCGACCGGGTGCGGCGGATGGGCAGCCTCCATCGGTCCATGATGGCAGGACCGATGGCGTGTCGCTGTCAGGACTCGATGACGGTGGTGGGGGCGTTGTGGACCGCGGGGATCTGGCCCAGACGCCCCGCCTGGTAGTCGGTGAAGGCCTGGACGACCTCCTCGCGGGTGTTCATCACGAACGGGCCGAGCCAGGCGACCGGCTCACGGATGGGCCGCCCGCCGAGGACCAGGACGTCCAGGGCCGGGCTGCGGCTCTCCTGGTCGCGCGAGCCGGCGATGGTGAGGGCGTCGCCGGGGCCAAGGACGGCGAGCTGGCCGGTCTGGATCGGCCAGCCCTCGGTGCCCACCCTGCCGTGCCCCGAGAGCACGTACACGAGCGCGTTGTAGTCCGGGCGCCAGGGGAGCTCCAGGCGCGCGTCGGGGCTGATCGTGGCGTGGACGAAGGTCATGGGCGTGTAGGTCGAGCCGGGGCCGGCGTGGTCCCCCACCTCGCCCGCGATCACGCGCAGGAGGGCGCCGCCATCGGCCGATGCCAGGAGCGCCACCTCCGAGGCTCGCAGGTCCTGGTAGCGCGGTGGTGACCACTTCTCGGCACGCGGCAGGTTCACCCACAGCTGAATCCCGTGGAAGAGTCCCCCGCTGACCACGAGCGCCTCAGGCGGCTTCTCGATGTGCAGGATCCCCGCCCCGGCGGTCATCCACTGGGTGTCCCCGTTGGTGATGACTCCCCCACCCCCGTTGGAATCGCTGTGCTCGAAGACGCCGTCCATCATGTAGGTCACCGTCTCGAAGCCGCGGTGCGGGTGCCAGGGCGTCCCCTTCGCCTCGCCCGGCGCGTACTCGACCTCGCCCATCTGGTCCATGTGGACGAACGGGTCCAGCTCCGAGAGATCGACGCCGGCGAACGCGCGGCGCACGGGAAATCCTTCGCCCTCGAAGCCGCGTGGCGCGTCGGTCACGCTCTTCACGGGTCGCTGGCGGGCGGAGGCTGGATCGGGTCGCGGAATGCGCGGGAGGACGGTGATGTCCTCGACGGTCACGGCAGGCATGCGACCATCATACACCGATACTTGCATATGCAATCACCAGCGCCGAACGCCTGGCGCGGATCTCCGGCCGGGCGGCGCTGGTGGGCGGTTACCCCGACACGCGGAACGTCGCGATCAGCGGGCAGTGGTCGCTGCGTGTTCCCTGGCAGCTGACGAGCGCTCGGCTGATGGCCAGGCCTCGCGACACGAAGACGTGGTCGAGGCGCAGGACCGGGGGCATCCAGGTGGCCGCCACGGGGCGCCACGTCGGACCCGCGGCATCGCCGGCGTCCTCAAGGATGGACGAGAGATCGCGGTACGCGGGCTCGCGCTCGGTAAGGTTGAAGTCGCCGGCGACCACCACCTGGTCTCCGGACGCACTCACGCTTCGCGCGAAATCCACGATCCCCGCAACCTGCATGTCCCGGGCATCCGGACAGTACGGACATGGCAGGCTGGCCAACGGGAACTCGAGGTGGACGCCAACGATGGTGATGGTGGTGCCCGCCACCGCTACCCGAATCCAGGGAGCCCGCGGCTTGTCCCAGGCGGCAGCCGGGTCGCTCAGCACCCCCTGGGACTCGAAGGGCAACTTGCTGAGGATGACCATGCCGGGCGGCGTCCCCGCCTGCGGGAGAGCGATCCGGTAGGGCCATGCCGACACGAGGGCGCCGTCGCCCGAGCGCAGCGCGGCCTCCTCCAGGATGATGACGTCCGGGTCGAGGCGGGCGCTCACCGCGGCGAATCCAATCTCCCGCGCGGCACCGCCGTGCAGGTTCCAGGTCATGACGGTCACCCCCGGCCCCGCACCGCCCGGCGTGGCGCGTGCAGGAGCGCCGTACACCCCGAACGCGAACACAAGGGCACCAATGGTGGCCGCCGCCAGCACAGGCGACCGCCGCAGGGCAGCCAGCGGCAGAAGCAACGCCAGGACGCCGTACACGACCGGAGCCAGCGCCTCGAACAGGGCGAGCGGACCATCACGCTGGGGAAGGATGAAGGTCACGAGGCTCGAAACCACCACCAGGCCTGGCAGGACGGCCCAGCGCCACCCCCTGTCGGCCGCGACCCAGGCTGCCGCGGTCGACCCGCGGGTCATCGCTCGCCCGGCACTCCCAGGGTGACCGCGGCCGCCACGGTGGCGACCGCCAGCGCGAGGGCCTGGTTCACGTCCAGGGCCGCGCTTCCCGCGAACAGGTCCGTGGCCGCACTGGGAATCGCCGCCAGCAACGGGGGCACGAGGATCCAGCCCAGGACCAGCGCCGTTGGAGCCGTAGCGCCGGGAAGCCGCAGCATCCGGGTGATCACCGCCGTCAGCACGCCAAGGAAGGCGGCGAGGAGCAGCGCCAGCACCAGGGCCGGCTGGTCCTTCGCGCCCGAGGCATCGACCAGCCGGACCAGCCCCTGCTCGCAGATGGCCACGGCCAAGGCCAGCACGACGCCCATCAGTCCCGCGCGCGCGCCGGTCACGCTCCCGCCTCCCCGAATCCCGGCGATCGGGGTCGCGTCACGACACCGCCGGCAAGGGCCTCGCCGAGCCCTTGCGCGATGCGATACGACTTGCCTGCGCCCATGACCAGCACCGCGTCGCCCTCGCGCAGGTGATCCGCCACGTAGTCGGTGGTCGCCTCGACGTTCCCGGTGGCAATGGCCGGCGTCCCGGTCGTGCGCTCGATGGCATCGGCAAGGTCGGCGGCCGAGATGGCGCGCATCGCCTCGGCACTGTCGCGACTGGCGAAGATGTCCGCGATCACGACCTCGTCGGCATCGGTGAAGGCATGGGCGAACGCGTCGGCGAAGAGCGCGGTTCGCGAGAACATGTGCGGCTCAAAGACGGCCCACAGCCGGCGGTTCCCGACCTTCTGGCGGGCCGCGGCCAGTGCGGCGCGCACCTCGGTCGGATGGTGGCCGTAGTCGTCGTAGACGCGCACGCCGGCAGTATCGGCGATCAGCTCCATCCGACGCCCGGCCCCGGCGAAGCTCCGCAGGCCCGCCACCAGCGCATCGGCCGGGACCCCGACCTCCCGGGCGAGGGCCAGGGCCGCCGTGGCATTCAGCACGTTGTGCTCCCCCGCCAGGGTGGTCTCGAATCGCTCCTCGAACAGCGTGAAGCGAGTCACATCCGGCAGGAGCTCGACATCGGTCGCCGAGATCTCGCCGCCGGGACCATACCCCACGATCCTGCCGCTCCAGTCGCGGAGCCGATGGCGCAGCTCCCGCGTTCCCGCGTCGCCCTCGCTGACGAGCAGCAGCCGGCCGCCCAGCGCGGGATCCTCTCCCATCCCTCGCACGAAGCGCTCGAACGAGTCCATGACGGCCGCCCGGTCCGCGAAGTAGTCGGGGTGATCCATCTCGACGTTGGTGACGATGGCGCCGGCGGGGTGGTAGTGCAGGAAGTTGTCCCCGAACTCGTCTGCCTCGACGACGAACGGGAGTCCATCGCCCGGCCGCACCGTGGCGCCCCAGGCAGCGATGAAGGCTCCCACCTCGACCGTGGGATCCAGGCCCGCCGCGATCAGCAGGTGCCCGAGCAGCGCGGTGGTGGTCGACTTGCCGTGGGTACCGGTCACCGCCAGTCCCACGTGGCCCGCCGACGCCTGCAGCTCGCCCAGCAGCGCCTGCCACGGCACCACGGGCAGCCCGGCCGCCTCGGCGGCGGCCAGCTCGGCATGCTCGGCCATGGCCCGCACGGCAGGGGTGATCGCCACCCGGTCGACCCCGGCCAGGTGCGCCGGATCATGGCCGGTGATGACCGCGACGCCGGCCGATGCCAGAGGCGCGGTATACGGCGAGGGTGCGTCCAGATCGCAGCCGTCGACGCGGGCGCCTGCCCGGTGGGCGAGCAGGGCCACCCCCGCGGCTCCGGAGCCGGCGATGCCGATGACGTGGATCCGCTCGCCGGCCCGAACCATGGGCCTAGGCCGCCGCCTCCCGGATCGCCAGTTCGAGCGCCGCCGCGGCCGCCGCGCCGCGGTTGCCTTCGCGCGCGAAGCCAAATTCGTGGCGCTCGACGACGGGCGGGTGGCCCGTCTTGGCCACCGCGATGTAGTGGAGGCCGATGGGCTTGCCCGCGCTGGCACCCTCGGGTCCCGCAATGCCGGTGACGGCGATGCCCATCTCCACGCCGAAGCGGTGCCAGACGCCCTCCGCCATGGCCGACGCCACCGCAGAGCTCACCGCCCCGCAGTCGGCGATGAGCGCCGGATCGACGCCGAGCTCACGTTCCTTGGCCAGGTTGGAATAACAGATCACGCCGCCGACGTAGTACTCGCTCGCGCCGGGGATCATGGTGATCGCGTGACCGATCAGCCCGCCGGTCGACGACTCCGCGGTCGCGACCCGCCAGCCTTGCGGTCGGAGGACCTCCCCGAGCTGCATCGCGAGTCCCGCGAGCGCGGCGTCGTCCGGAGCTCTCATGACCGTCATCGGTACCTACTCCTCAACGGTAGTTCGTGAACTGCAGGGCGACGGGGTAGTCAAGGCCGCGCAGGTGCGCAATGACCGCCTGCAGCTCGTCCCGGCTCTTCGCGGAGACGCGCACCGCGTCGCCCTGGATCACCGGCTTCACCTTCGGGAATTTCTCGCGCACCAGCTTGGCGATCTCCTTGGCCTGCTCCGAGCTGAGACCCCGCTTCAGGCCGATCTGCTGCCGCACCGTGCCCCCGGCGGCCGGTTCGAGCTTGCCCCAGTCGAAGATCTTGAGGGACAGGTTGCGGCGCACCGCCTTCGATTCGACCAGGTCTCGAACCGCCTTGGCCCGGAACTCGTCGTCGGCGAGGAGGGTGATCCCGTCCTTGCCCAGCTCCAGCGAGCAGCGGCTCCCCTTGAAGTCGAAGCGGGTGCCAATCTCCCGGCGTACCTGGTCCAGCGCGTTGACCAGCTCCTGCTGGTCGAACTCGCTCACGACATCGAACGTGGAATCGCCTGCCATCTGCTCCTCGCTACCTCGTTCTCGCCTGCCTTCATCTTGCGACATCAGACCCCGGCGAGTCTCGTGCCGAAGGGCCCCACCGGTCTCAGCCGGTGACCTGAATATGCCACTCGATGACCTGTCCGGAGCCACCCATCCTGCCGATCGTGATCCCGTTGATGGTCATCGTCACGGCGGCCGCGTTCCCGGCGCGCACGCTGAGCGTCCGCTTCGCGCTCAGCGCGACCGACTTGCCGGCGGCGAGGGTATGGCCGGAGACACCCGCCAGGGGCACGTTGTCCTGCAGGACGATCAGGTACGAGGGGCCGCCGGCGATGCGCAGCTGGCCGACCAGACCGGTGCCCGGCTTGACCGTCACCTGGATCGACGATTCGGACGCCACGGGGGACGCTGTGGCCCCTGGGATCGCGCTCGGCGCGACCTCGCCGGATGGCGCCGATGTCCCGGGAACGGCCGACAGCTGCCACGTCCCCGGCGCCAGCTGCAGGGTTGCCGTGAAGGTTCCGTCCGTGCCTGCCGTGGCATCTGCAGCGACCACACTGCCAGCCGCGAGGGCCGGTACCGCGACCGGCTGTCCGGAGAGGCTCTTGATCGTGAACCCCGGGGCCGCGGCCGCACCCAGCGTCGCCTCGACATGCAGCACCATCCCGGCCGGCGCCGTGCCGGTGACGGCCAGGGCACCGGTGACGGTGGCGCCGGCCTGCGGGCTGGTCAGCGCGATGGTGACGCCCGGCGTCGGCGAGCCGCTCGAGAGGTTCACGTCGATGGTCCGCGTCTGCTGGGCCGAATCACGCTGCGTCACCGGATCGGTGGCGACGATGGTGAACACGTTCGATCCCGGAACGAGGTGCACCGTGATGCTGAAGTGGCCGTTGGCATCGGCAATCACGTCCCGGCTGCTGCTCGGCCCATCCACCGTGACCGTGGCGTTCGGGGCGGTCGTACCTTCGATCGTGTACTCGAGCTCGTGGTAGTTGGCCACGTCCCCCGCGGGGCTCGTGAGCTGCAGGTCAGGCGTCCGTGCAAAGGTCACGAACTCGTAGACCAGGTAGCCGACGAAGGCCACCACCGCAACGGTCAAGATGGCCGCCGCGATCGCTCCCGGGGTCACGACAAAGGCCCGGGAGCGTCGCACGCGGATGGGCCGCGGCGGCGCAGGCGATAGGCGCTCGGCCACCCCATTTCCGGCCGTCTCGAGCCGGTACAGATCAATCAGGTACTCCGGATCGAGGCCGAGGAAGGTCCCGTAGTTGCGCAGGAAGCCCTTCGTGTAGACCGTCCCGGGCAGCTCGCGGTATTCGCCGTGCTCCAGGGCGGTAAGGTATCGGACCCGGATCTTCGTCTCTCGCTCGATCCGCGCCAGGTCGACGCCCTTCGCCTCGCGTGCCGCGCGCAGCACCTCGCCGAGCTTGTGGAGCGGTTCCGTCACCGCTCCTCCTCGTCGGGCTCGGTCTCGCCGCCCCACCCGTCGGTGGTCACCAGCACCTCGCGGAATCGACTGCCGTCCGCCGCCGCCACGATCCCACGATCCTCCATCTGGTCCAGGATCCGCGCAGCACGCGCATAGCCGATCCGCAGCCGTCGCTGGAGCAGTGAGGCGGAGGCCTTGTCCGATCGCCGCACGATGTCGACGGCCTGGCGCAGGAGCGGATCCGCGCCGTCATCGGCATCGTCGTCCCCGGGATGACCGCCGCCCTTGCCATCGCGCTTGGGAGCGGTGATCTCCGGCCGATAGCGCGGCCCACCCTGGCCGCGCCAGTGCCGGGCCAGGGTCTCGATCTCGTCGTCGGTCACCAGGACGCCCTGCAGGCGAACGGCACGCGGGGCATCAATGGGCTGGTAGAGCATGTCGCCGCGTCCAAGGAGGTCCTCGGCGCCGGTCGTGTCGAGGATCGTGCGGCTGTCGACCCCGGAGGTCATGGCGAAGGCGATCCGGCTCGGGATGTTGGCCTTGATCAGCCCGGTGATGACCTGGACCGATGGTCGCTGGGTGGCGACGACCAGGTGGATCCCCGTCGCCCGCGCCAGCTGGGCGATGCGGGTGACGGTGGCCTCGACCTCGTAGGCGCTCACCATCATCAGGTCGGCCAGCTCGTCGATCACCACCACGATGTAGGGCATGCGCGGTTCACCCGGACGCAGCGCCTCGTTGTAGCCGGCGATGTTCCGCACCCCGCGCTGTGCGAACTCGTGGTAGCGGCTCTCCATGGTGCCGACCGTCCATTTCAGGGCGTTGACCGCCTTCTCGGTCTCGACGATCACCTCGCAGAGCAGGTGCGGCAGGCCCTTGTACTGGGCCATCTCCACCCGCTTGGGATCGACGAGGATCAGCTTCACCTCGGTTGGGTCGGAGCGCATCAGCAGCGAGCAGATGATGGCGTTGACGCACACGCTCTTGCCCGATCCGGTGGCGCCGGCGATCAGGACGTGCGGCATCTTGGACAGGTCGGCACTGAACGGCTGCCCGGCCACGTCCTGGCCCAGCGCGAAGGCCAGCTTGCTGCGCGAGCCGATCTCCTCGAAGTTCTGCGAGGCCAGCACTTCCTTGAGGGTCACCAGGTCGAAGGCCGAGTTCGGAATCTCGATCCCGACGAACGGCTCGCCCGGAATGGGAGCCTGGATCCGGATCGAGCGTGCCGCGAGGGCCAGCGCCAGGTTGTCCGCGAGCCCTTCGATCCGCGACAGCTTGATCCCCGGCTCCACGTCGAGCGCGTACTGGGTGACCACCGGGCCTTCCTGGATCCGGGCCACCTTCACCCCAATCCCGAAATGGGCCAGGGTCTCCCTGATCCGCTGGCCCTTGGCGGTGAGATCCATCTGTGCGGCAGACGATTGTGGTGGCTCGTCGAGCAGCTCCAGCGGCGGCAGGTCCCAGGTCCGCTCCGCCCGCTCGAGCGCGGCGTCGTTGCCGGACCTCGCGGCAGCCGCGGCGACCTGCTCCGGATCCGCCTCGTCTGGCACATCCCCGTTCGCAGAGGCTTCCAGCTCGCCCTGTAACGGCGGCACCACCGCCGGTGTGAAGGCCCGCTCGGGATGCGGATGCGCAACCGGAGGCAACGCTGTTTCCGGTGGCCGCTGGCGGCGAACGATCAGCGGAGGCTCATCGTCCCCCGAGGGTCCCATCAACGCATCACGCACGCGGCCCAGGATCCCGGGCCGCTCGTCGTCCTCCGGCGGCTCCGGCTCCGGTCGCCGCGATGCGGCGGCCGGCGCGTGATGCGGCGGCTGCGCGACTGCCCGTCGCTCCTCGCGTTCCTGCAGGTACGCGGCGACCAGGTCGCCGACCGTCATGTTGAAGTAGAGAAGCAGCCCTACCACGAGCAGCAGCGAGAGCACCGCCCAGGCTCCCGGCACGCCCAGGGCCCCGCGAAGAGCGACGCTCACGCCGTAGCCGACCACTCCCCCACCTTCGTAGTTCTCGGCCGTCTGGATCCCGCCGCCGGCAGCCAGGTGGAACGCGCCCAGGAGCGCGAGCGCCACGAGCGCCGCTCCGGTCGCTGCCATCCAGCGCTCCGCGGGCATGGTCTTCATCCACAGCATCAACGCGAACCCGGCCAGGAGGGGCGGCGCAAAGGCGATCCCCCATCCCAGCAGGTAGCCGAGGAGGTCGTGCCACGGCCGCACGATCGCGCCGGCGTTCGGGGCAAAGAGGGCGATCGTGCTGACGATGGCAAAGAAGACGAGCACGAGCGCCAGCAGCTCGCGCGCAACCCGCCCGCTGACGCGGACCGTGGTCGTCGCGCGGCGTCGTCGCGGGGAGCGGCGACGGCGGCTCGTGCGGCGCGTGCTCACTCGGGCGTCAGACCTCCATCACCACCGGCATGATCATCGGCCGGCGCTTCGTTCGCTGGTAGAAGAACCGGGACAGCGTGTCCCGAATCTTCGCCTTGAGGTATCCCGCCTCGGCCGTGTGCTCCTCGCCCAGGGGTTGGGCGAGGGCCTCGGCGAGGTAGATGCGCGCCTGCTCCATCACCGGGTCGTCCGGATCGGACAGGAAGCCGCGCCCCACGAGGTCTGGCCCGCTGATCGGCCGCCCGGTGGCCGCCTCGACAGTCAGCGCAACCATGACCACCCCGTCGGCGGCCAGGGCACGCCGGTCGCGGAGGATCACCCCGTCGACCCCGTCGATGGCCGCGATGCCATCGACCAGCACGGCGCCGGCGGGTACGCTGCCGGCGATCCGCGCCCGCGTCCCGTCGAACTCCACGATCTGCCCGTTCTCGAGTACGAAGATGCCGTTGGGGCTGACCCCGACGTCCTCGGCAAGCAGGCCGTGCTGGACGAGCATCCGGTACTCGCCGTGGATCGGGATGAAGTTCCGCGGGCGGACGAGCGAGAGCATGAGCTTGAGCTCCTCGCGCGACCCATGCCCCGAGACGTGACAGTGCTTCAGCGGCTCGTAGTGGACCATCGCCCCTTCCTTGAAGAGGTTGTCGATGGTCTTTGCCACGGCCTCCTCGTTGCCCGGGATGGGCGAGGCGGAAATGATGACGGTGTCGCCCGGCTCAATCGTGATCGACCGGTGGTCGCGGTTGCTCATGCGGGTCAGGCCGGACATCGGCTCACCCTGCGAGCCGGTGGTCATCACCACCAGCTGCTCACCGGGGAGCTTCGTCAGCTGGTCCTTGCGCGCCAGCGTGCCTTCGCGGTCGATGAGGTACCCCAGGTCGAGGGCGATGGCCGAGTTCTGTTCCATGCTCCGGCCCAGCACGACCATCCGTCGCCCGAACGCGGCCGCCGCGTCGAGGACCTGCTGGACGCGGCCGATGTTGCTCGCGAAGGTCGCCACGATGACCCGTCCGGGCGCATCGCCGATGAGCTGCGTGAGCGACTCGCCCACGGTGCGCTCGGAGAGCGTATAGCCCTCCTTCTCGGCACGGGTCGAGTCGCTGAGCAGGAAGTCCACGCCCTGGTTGCCGATCTCGGCGATGAGACCAAGGTCCGCGCGCCGCCCGTCGGGTGGCGTGAGGTCGATCTTGAAGTCGCCGGTGTGGACCACGGTCCCGACGGGGGTCCGGATCACATAGCCGACCCCATCCGGAATGGAATGGTTGACGCGGAAGCCCTTGACCGTGGACGAACCCACGCGGAACTCCATCCCCGGCTCGATGGTGCGGATGGTGGTCGAGTCGAGGAGCTTATGCTCCTTGAGCTTGCCCGTGATCAGGCCCACCGTCAGCCGGGTCGCGTAGATGGGTACGCCGGGAAGCAGGGGCAGGACGTACGGCAGGGCGCCGGTATGGTCCTCGTGCCCGTGGGTGATGAGGATCCCGCGGACCCGATCGCGGTTCTCCGACAGGTAAGTCGCGTCCGGGATGACCAGGTCGATGCCGAGCATCTCGGGCTCCGGGAAGGCCAGGCCGCAATCGACGACCAGGATCTCCTTGCCCGCTTCGATGACGGTGATGTTCTTGCCGACCTCGCCCACGCCGCCGAGCGGAATGATGCGCAGGGTATCTGTCATGTCGTTCTCGTTAGAAGAGGGTGAGCTGATCGTCGTCGATGGGTCCGGTCGCCCCGGGATCCGGCTCCGCCGGCATCGCCGCTGATGCCCCCGCCTGGACCGATGCCGTCCGTTCCTCCTCGATCGCCTGGCGGGCGGCCAGCAACGCGGCCGGCAGTCCGCGGATGTCCCGGAAGAGCGTCTCCCGCAGCGACGACTGGTGCAGCGCCGCTGCTGGATGGTACATCGGGAAGACGAAGCGACCGCCGCTGCGGCGCAGGCGGCCATGCGCCTCGCCGATGCGCGCACCGGGCAGGTAGCGCTGCAGCGAGTAGCGCCCCAGGGTGACGACCACCGCCGGGTCGAGCGCCCGCTCCTGCCGGGTGAGGTAGGCGCCACAGGCGCTGATCTCCTCCGGCTGCGGATCGCGGTTTCCGGGCGGACGGCACTTCACGACGTTGGTGATGAAGACGTCCTGGCGCTCCCAGCCGATGGCGCGCAGCAGCTCGGTCAGCAGCTGGCCGGCAGGCCCCACGAAGGGCCGTCCGGTCGCGTCTTCGCGGCCGCCCGGACCCTCACCCACCAGCAGGACGTCGGTGAGCGGGTTCCCTTCGCCCGGCACGGCCAGGGTCCGTCCGGTGGCCAGCGGACAGCGCGTGCAGCCGCGGACCTCGGTGGCGACCTCGGTCAGCAGCGCCTCGGTGCCCATCGGCTGCGTTCACGGACCTCCCGTCGTCTTCAGTTGGGGCCGCCGGGCCTGCGTCCGCTACGACTCCTGGTTGGCGTCGGACCCGGTACCGGCGCGAGCCATGTGCCGCTCCATCGCCGCGCGGCGGCTCAGGTTGATGCGACCCATGCGGTCGATCTCGGTGACCACCACCATCAGCTCGTCGCCGATGGCGACCACGTCCTCGACTCGCGGCACCCGGTAATCGGCGAGCTGGCTGATATGGACCAGCCCCTCCTTGCCGGGCAGAATCTCGACGAAGGCGCCGAAGTTCATGATCCGGGTCACCTTGCCGAGGTACTCCTTGCCGACCTCGACGTCGCGGGTCAGGCCCTCGATCCACTTGATCGCCTTCTCCGCCGACTCGCCGGAGGTGGCCGCGATCTGGATGGTGCCGTCGTCCTCGACGTTGATCTGGGTGCCCGTCTCGGCGGTGATCAGGCGGATCACCTTGCCGCCGGCACCGATCACGTCGCGAATCTTGTCGACCGGGATCTTCAGGGTGTGGATCCGCGGCGCGTACGGGCTCAGTTCGCTGCGGCTGGCGCTGATCACCGCGGTCATCTTGTCGAGGATGAAGAGGCGGCCGATGCGTGCCTGCTCCAGGGCATCGCGCATGATCTCCGGCGTGATGCCGCCGACCTTGATGTCCATCTGCAGGGCGGTGACCCCCTCCGCGGTGCCGGTCACCTTGAAGTCCATGTCGCCGTACGCGTCCTCCTTGCCGGTGATGTCGGTGAGGACCGCGTAGCGCCCGGTCGACGCATCGCTGATCAGGCCCATGGCGACGCCGCCGACAGGCGCGGAGATCGGTACACCGGCATCCATCAGGGCCAGCGTGCTGCCGCAGGTGGAGGCCATGGAGGTCGAGCCGTTCGAGCTGACCACCTCGGAAACGACGCGGATCGCGTACGGGAACTCGTCGGCCGACGGGAGGACCGGCACCAGCGCGCGCTCAGCGAGGGCGCCGTGGCCGATCTCGCGACGGCCAGGTCCGCGCATCGGTCGGGTCTCCCCCACAGAGTAGGGCGGCATGTTGTAGTGGTGCAGGTAGCGCTTCTCTGTCTCCGGGGAGATGGTGTCGAGGCGCTGGACGTTGCTCGAGGGACCCAGGGTCGCGATCGAGAGCGCCTGCGTCTGACCGCGGGTGAAGAGGCCCGACCCATGCGTGCGCGGCAGGACGCCCACCTCGACGCTGATGGGACGGATCGTCTTCGTGTCGCGCCCGTCGATCCGGATGTTCTCGCTGAGCACCAGCTCGCGGGAGGTGGCCTTGGTGAGCACGTCCATCAGCCCGGAGCCGATGCCATGACGGCGGCGGATGTCCTCCAGGCGCTCGCCCTGCTCGCTGCGGTTGTAGCCCTCTCGCCCGCGACGGATCTCATCGGCGATGTCGGCACGGACCGCGTCCAGCTGCTGGGCAAGCCCGCCGGTCATCTCGATGAACAGCTCCGCGGTGGCCTCGGCGTCGGGCATGGCCCGGTGGGCGCTCTCGTGATCACGCCCGAAGACGAAGCGGATCAGGTCGCCCAGCTTCCAGCTGCCCGCATCGGGATACAGCTGGTAGGCGAGCTCGAGCGTGTCGTAGGCGGCCTTCGGCTCCCACTTGACGTCGTTCGGCATATGCCGGAGCACGAATGGCAGGTCGAAGCTGATGTTGTGGGCCACGACCGGCGCGTCGCCGACCCATTCCGCGAACTTCGGAAGCATATCGGCCGCTGTCGGCGCGGACGCGACGTCGGCATCCGACAGCCCATGGACCTGGTGCCCGACGATGGAGCGGCCCGGGTTGACCAGCGACTCGAAGCGATCGACCACCTTGCCGTCGCGAACGCGCAGCGCTGCCAGGTCGACGATGTAGCCGTTCTCCGGCTTCATCGCCGTGGTCTCGATGTCAAAGATGACGAACTCGCCGTCGCCGCGCGCCAGCGCCTGGCCCAGCTTGACGACCGAGTCGGCCTTGGGGCCGACGAAGGGCATCTTCTTGGGGCTCCCAGCGGTCGCGACCAGCTTGTCCTGCAGCTCGATGCTCTTCTGCAGCTCGGCCTGCCCGTAGACGATGGCATCGGCCATCACCGACTCGGTCAGAATCTTCGCCCCCGCCTCGACCATCATCACCGCGTCGCGGGTCCCTGCCACGACCAGGTCCAGCTCGCTCTCGTCGAGCTGGCTGTTCGTGGGATTCGTCACGAACTGGCCGTCGATCCGACCGACGCGCACTGCGCCGATAGGCCCCGCGAACGGGATCGAGCTGATCGACAACGCCGCCGAGGCGCCGTTGATGGCCAGGATGTCCGGGTCGTTCTCCTGGTCTGCGGAGAGGACCGTGAGGACCACCTGGACGTCGTTGCGGAAGCCCTTGGGGAAGAGCGGACGAAGCGGACGGTCCGTGAGGCGCATGGCCAGGATGGCCGCCTCGGACGGGCGCGACTCGCGCTTGATGAATCCGCCCGGGATCTTGCCAGCGGCGTACATCCGCTCTTCGTAGTCGATGGTGAGCGGGAAGAAGTCGACGCCCTCGCGCGGGTTCTTGCTCGCGACCGCGGTCGCGAGGACCACTGAGTCGCCGTAGCGCACGATGACGGCGCCATCGGCCTGCTCGGCGAGCTTGCCGGCCTCGAGCGAGAAGCCCTGGCCGCCGATTTCGGCCTCAACCTTGATTGCCACTGATTCCTCCGATGGTCTGATCATGCTTCTGCGCGTCCGTTCTGCGCGGACCGGGGAGCCGATCTGTGCGGCTCAGCCGCCGTCCGCGGCGGTGGGGGGACGCAACGTTGCGATAGGGCGCGGGCGCGAAGCGGCCCGGGCGGTGGCGCCATTGCGCCGGTAGTGCGAGACCCAGGGCCCCGAGGGCTCCTGGGTCGATCGCGGTTGCTCGATTAGCGCCGCAGCCCCAAGCGTCCGATCACCTCGCGGTAGCGGTCGACGTCATTGCGGACCAGGTAGGCCAGCAGGCGTCGCCGTTGCCCGACCAGCTTGAGCAGGCCGCGCCGCGAGTGATTGTCGTTGGGGAAGGTGCGCAAGTGGTCAGTCAGCGACTTGATCCGCTCGGTGAGAAGCGCGATCTGCACTTCAGGTGAACCGGTATCACCCTCATGGGTGGCGTAGTCCTCGACGATCGCGCTCTTCGCGTCCTTGGCGAGCGGCACAGATTCCTCCACAATCACATTCCAGTATCGGCGCAATGGTACCAGATGCGGCGCCGGCCGGTGGCCGGCCGCTCTCCGTATACTCCCCCTCCGCGGCTTCGTCAGCCGTCCTCGGCCAGCTCGATCGCCACGGGTCCCGGCACCAGTCCGTCGCCCGTCAGGCGGAGCGCCCCGTGCGCGACCTCGAGCTCGGCCCGACCACCGCCGCCGGACACCACCACCCCGTAACGGCCCGGGCCGGGCAGCGCCGCGGGGTAGCCGAGGCGCACCACGAACCCGGCGCCACCGGTCGGTTCCAGGTCGGCCTCGATGCGCAGGGGATGTCCCAGGAGGCGGCGTGTGAGGGCGACGTCGCCGGCGGCCAGCGCGGCCCGCACTCGAGCCGAGGAGATGGCTTCTCCACCCTCCTGCACGATGCCATCGGCGAGGACCAGCTCGAAGCCGGCCCGCGGCCCCAGCTCCCGCATGGCGGCCGGGGTTCCCGCGCGATTGCGGCCAAAGGCAGACTCCGGGGTCATCACCAGGGCCCGCAGCTCCAGCGCCGGCGACATCGCGGCCAGGAAGGCGTCCGGCTCAAGCGCGCGAAGCGCAGCATCGAAGCGCACCACGACCGGGTGGTCGATTCCCGCCTCCGCCAGGCGCCGCAGGTTCTCGCCGATGGGCGCCAGGCGCGGCACCACCGTTCCGGGCCGAACGACCTCGTCGGGATGCGGCTCGAAGACGAGCGCGACGCTCGCTGCGCCCCGCTCCCGCGCCGCGCCCGTCGTCATCTCGGCCAGCGCCACGTGACCACGATGCACGCCGTCGAAGGCACCCATGCACACCGCGGCCGGCCCGATCCTGGGCAGCGCGTCGATGGCATGGCTGGTCGTCGATCGGTTCACGTCGAGCCCTCCGCGATCACCTTCTCCGGCTGGAGCAGGCCCGCATCCAGGCGGCCGATACCGAGCAGCGCGCCGTCTGAGAGCACGGCGTGCCGACCATCCTCCGCCACCCGCGCTCGCGGCCGAAGGGCGGAGCCGTGATGGAAGAGGGTCGCTTCATCGCCATCCAGCTCCAGGCGCGGCATCCGCAGCAGGTCGACCACTGGCAGGAGCGCCTCCCCCAGCCGATCCTCCGCGGCAAGCAGCTCGAGCCGGTCGGGCGGCAGGGCCGTGTCCGCCCGCAGGCCCGCGGCCTCCGTCCTGCGCAACGCCGCCAGGTATCCCCCGCAGCCCAGGCGATCGCCGAGATCCCTGGCGAGCGACCGCACGTACGTCCCCGCGCCGCAGCGAAGGTCGATGCGCAGGTCCAGCGCATCCGACGCCGTCTCCCAGCCCAGCAGGTCGATGCGTTCGATGCTGACCCGACGCGGCGGCAGATCGAGCTGGGCGCCGGCACGGGCGGCCCGGTGTGCCGTCTGCCCACCCACCTTGCGCGCGGAGAAGGCCGGCGGTCGCTGCTCCTGCTCGCCGACGAACCCGGCCAGGGCGTCGCGGGCCGCGTCCGGCGCGGGTAGCGGCGCCGCGCCGCGCTCGAGCGGCCCCTGGCCATCGTCGGTCGCGGACCGCCAGCCCAGGCGGATCACCGCCTCGTACCGCTTGGAGCCGCCGGTGAGCTCCTCGCTGAACCGGGTGGCGGGGCCGATGAGGATGGGCAGGACCCCCGACGCGAGTGGATCGAGCGTGCCGGCATGCCCGATCCGGCGCATGTGGGTGAGTCGCCGGAGGAGCCCGACCATGTCGTGCGAGGTCGGCCCCACCGGCTTGTCGAGGTTAACGACCCCGATCATCGCCGGCATCGCCTCCGGCGAGCTCGCGCTCGCACGCCTCCAGCACCAGCTCCCGCGCCCGCTCCAGGGGCTCCTCCACGGTGCAGCCGGCCGCCCGCGGGTGGCCGCCGCCGCCGAACTGCCGGGTGATCGCGACCGCATCGGCCTGCTCCGTGGTGCGCACGCTGACGCGCACCCGTCCGGGCTCGGCCTGCTTGAAGAGGACGTTGATTTCCGCGTCGCGCGTCGAGCCCAGCAGGTCCACGAACCCCTCGGCGGCGCTGGGATCGCACCCGGTCTGCTCGAGCATGGCCAGGGTCATGGCGGCATGCACGATCTGGCCGTCGCGTCGCTCGGCGAGGTCGGCCAGCATCAGGCCCCAGAGCTGCAGGACGTTGAACGGCTTGTCCGCGTACACCGCGCGGTTGATCGCGGAGAGGCGGGCACCGGCCTGCACCAGGTCCGCGGAGACGCGCAGCGTCCGCGGGGTGGCGTTCGGATGCGCGAAGGTGTGCGTGTCCTGCACGATCCCCGCCATGAGGAACGTGGCCAGCTCCTCGTCGAGCCCGACGCCCAGCTCCGGCAGCAACAGCGCCACCATCTCGCACGTGGCGGCTGCGGTCGAATCGATGAGCACCACGTCGCCGAAGCCGGGATTGCTCACGTGATGGTCGATGTTGACGATCCTGGCCCGTGAGAGCCAGTCCGCGTGGTCGCGGGCCACGCTGCCCGTTCGCGCCAGGTCGCCGGCGTCGAGCACCACCGCCACGTCCGGCTCGAGCTCCGGGGCGCGCCGGACGCGCTCCACGCCGGGAAGGAACGCGAGGAAGGGTGGCACCGGGTCACCGGAGACGACCTCCGCCCGCTTGCCCAGGCGTTCCATGGCAACGGCGACGGCCAGCGCCGCGCCCAGCGTGTCCGCGTCGGGGTTCTCGTGGCAGATCGTGGTGATGCGCTGCGCCCCGAGCAGGGCACGCACCACGTCGCGGGTCGCGGCGGTCATTCCCCGCGCTCCTCCTCCAGCTGGGCGAGCAGGCGCAGCACGCGGTCGCCGCGTTCGATCGAGTCGTCGCGGCGGATGACGAGCACCGGGACGTGCCGCAGCCGAATCCGCTCTCCGAGCTTCCGGCGGAGCCATGGCGTCGCGTCAGCGAGGGCCGCCATGGTCGCGACACGTTCCTCCTCGCTGCCGAGCACCGAGACCCACGCGGTCACGTGACCCAGGTCGCGCGCTGTCTCGACGCGGGTCACGGTGGCAAAGCCCAGGCGCGGGTCCTTCATCTCGCGCTGGAGGAGCTCCATGAGCTCCTGCTGGATCTGGCTGTCGAGCCGGTCGCTGCGCTTGGCTCGGTCGTCAGGCGCCATCGGCGTCATGTCAGCCAGGCTGCTCGGAGACCATCTGGAAGCACTCGACCACGTCGCCCTCCTCGAGCTCCGGTGCGTCGGAGAGGCCGATCCCGCACTCGAAGCCGGTCGCCACCTCGCGGACGTCGTCCTTGAAGCGCTTCAACGACTCGATGCGGCCCTCGGCGACGACCTTGCCACCACGAAGCAGGCGGTAGCCGCCCGCGCGCACGATGCGTCCATCGGTGACGTACGAGCCGGCAACGTTGCCCGCCTTGCCGGCCTTGATCACCATGCGCACCTCCGCATGACCTTCGACGTGCTCGATGAGCTTCGGCGTCAGCATGCCCTGCAGGGCGGCTCCGATGTCATCGGTGAGCTTGTAGATCACGTCGTAGAGCCGTACGTCGACGCCGGTTGCGTCGACGGCCCGCTGGGCACCGGGGTCGGGCTTCGTGTTGAAGCCGATGACGACCGCGTCAGAGGCCGAGGCGAGGTTCACGTCGCTCTCGTTGATGTCGCCCGCCGACTCGCGGATGACGTTGATCCGGACCTCGCTGGTGTTGAGCCTCTCGAGCGCGTTGCGGATCGCACCGAGCGAGCCCTGCACGTCGGTCTTCAGGACCACGCGAAGCTCTTTCACCTCGGACGCCTGGATCTGGGCGCTGATGTCCTCAAGCGTGAAGGCGCCCCGCCCCTCGCCGGCGGCAGCGGCCGCCGCCGTCTCGGCGGCGTCGCGAGCGGCTTTCTCGTCGGGCACCACGCGCAGGATGTCACCGGCTTCGGGGAGATCCTGGAGGCCGATGATCTCGACCGCGGTCGCCGGCTCGGCGTGCCGGACCCGCTTCCCCGCCGCGTTCTGGAGCGCGCGGGCGCGTCCCCAGGTCCGGCCCACGGTGACGATGTCGCCGACGCGCAGGGTCCCGTTCTGGACGAGCACCGTCGCCACGTTGCCCCGGCCCTTTTCCACCTTCGACTCGACGATGGTGCCAACGGCCGACCGCTTCGGGTTCGCCTTGAGGTCCTGCAGATCCGCCACGAGCAGGACCATCTCCATGAGGCTGTCGATGCCGGTGCGCTGCTTGGCGCTCACCGGGACGGCGATCACGTCGCCGCCGTATTCCTCGATGAGGACACCGATGTCGGCCAGCTCCTGCTTCACCCGGTCCGGGTTGGCGTCCGCCTTGTCGATCTTGTTGATGGCCACGATCATCGGCACCCGGGCGGCACGCACGTGGTCGATCGCCTCGCGGGTCTGGGGCATGACACCGTCGTCCGCGGCCACCACGATGATCGCGATGTCGGTCACCTGCGCGCCGCGCGCCCGCATGGCGGTGAACGCCTCGTGACCCGGGGTGTCCAGGAAGACGATGCGGCGCTCGTTGTGCTCGACCTCGCTGGCGCCGATGTGCTGGGTGATGCCGCCCGCCTCGCCCGCCGCCACGCGGGTGCTCCGAGCGGCGTCGAGCAGGCTGGTCTTGCCGTGGTCGACGTGCCCCATGATCGTCACGATCGGCGCCCGGGTCACCAGATCGGCCGCGTCGTCCTCCGTCCACAGGACGGGCTTTCCGGCGCCCTCCTCCTCGGATCCGGGGGCCACGATCTGCACCGGTCCGGCGGCCTCCGCCGCCGCGCGCTCAGCCGCTCCGCGCTCGACCGCCTCGAATCCCAGCTCGCCGGCGACCAGCGAGGCGGTATCGAAGTCGATGGCCTGGTTGATGGTCGCGAATATCCCGTTGCGGATCAGCTCCTTGATGATCTCCGCGTGGCTCACGGCAAGCGTGTCGGCCAGGTCCGTGACGGTGATCGACGACGGCAGCTCGACCGGACCGGTCGGGCGCGCGGCAACAGCCGATGCCGCCTCGGCGATGGCCGAGGCGGACGGTCCGCGGCGGCGCTGCGGGCGTGGCCCACGGCGCGGACGGTATCTACGTGGCGGCATGCTTCTCCTCGAGCTCGAGCGCGTCCGGCGCGATCGTCACGTCCAGCGCCCGTTTGATTCCCTCCGCCAGCCGAGCCGGTTCCCGGCAGGCAGCGTTGTCACAGATGTAGGTTCCCCGCCCGGCGGCCCTGCCGCCGGGATCGAGGGCGATCGTGCCGTCCGGCCCGCGGACCACCCGGGTCATCGATCGCTTCGCGCGGACCGTGCGGCACACCGCACAGGTTCGCATCGGGATGTGATCAGGTCGTCGCTTCGGCATCAGCCGATGTCTCCGCGTCGGCGGCATCGGGCTCGCTCCCTTCACCACCGGCGGCTGCTGCCACGCCAGCGTCCGATCGGATGTCGATCCGCCACCCGGTCAGCTTCGCGGCGAGGCGGGCGTTCTGCCCTTCCTTGCCGATCGCCAGGCTCAGCTGACGCTCGGGAACGACGACGTTGGCGATCTTATGCTCCTCGTCGATGCGGACGTTGAGCACCTCCGCCGGCGACAGGGCTTCGGCCACGTACTGGCCCGCGTCCTCGTGCCAGAGGACCACGTCGACCTTCTCGCCGTTGAGCTCGGCCACGATGGCCTGGATCCGGGCGCCGCGCTGGCCCACGGCGGAGCCTTTTGCGTCCACGCCGGGCTGCCGCGACTCGACGGCCACCTTCGAGCGGCTTCCGGCCTCACGGGCAATCCCCCGGATCACGACCGCGCCGTTGTAGATCTCGGGAATCTCCATCTCCATCAGGCGGCGGAGGAATCCCCGGTGGGTGCGGCTGGCCACGATCACTGGACCTCGTGTCGTGCGACGCACCTCGAGGACGTAGGCCTTCAGGTGCTGGCCGATGCGGTAGTGCTCGCCGGGCAGCTGCTCGGTGACGGCCAGGACCGCTTCCACGCCCTTGCCCATGTCGAGGATCACGGCCGATTCGGTGGTGCGATGCACCACACCGGTCATGATCTCGCCCTCCCGGCTCGCGTATTGCTGGAACACGACATCACGCTCGGCCTCGCGGAGGCGCTGCCGGTAGACCTGGCCGGCCGTCTGGGCGGCGATGCGCCCCAGCTGAGCCTGGGTCACGTTCTCCGGCACCCGGACCTTGCTGCCGACCCCGGTCGACGCATCGATCTTCTGCGCCTCCTGGACGATCATCTGCAGGTTCGGGTCCTCCACCTCTTCCGGGGTCGCCACCACGTCATACTCGCGATAGACACTGATCTGACCGCTGTCGGGATCGACCTTGACGACCACGTTCTCGGGGGCATCGGCGTTCCGGCGGTAGGCAGACTCGATCGCCTGCTCGAGGGTCTCGATGAGAACCTCTTTCGGCACGCCCTTTTCGGCGTTCAGCTGGAGCAGCGCTCCGATGAAGTCTCGATTCACGGCGCTCCTGCCTCCGCGGGACAAAAAGAAGGACGTGGGATGGCGAACCGACCCACGTCCTCGTCAGCTCGATATCAATTCGGTCCGCTGAAACGGCCGGCGAAACCGCCCGAAGTATAGCAGTCGGCACCCATACCCGCCACTCGTGGGCAGGGCGGGGCAGGTGCGCGCCGTATAGTTTCATGACCGCACCGAGGGCGGCTTTTTCGCAGAACGATGCCATCAACCGCGCAGCCAACGTGCTTCCTGATCGCTGACATCTCCGGGTACACCGGATACCTCGCCGATGTCGAGCTGGACCATGCCCAGGACATCCTCGCCGACCTCATCGGCTCGGTGGTCACCGCGCTCCGGCCGAACTTTCGGCTGGCCAAACTCGAGGGCGACGCCGCCTTCACCTACGCGACGGTCGATCGGATCGACGGGTCGATGCTCCTCGACACGATTGAACGCTGCTACTTCGGGTTCCGCCGGCGGCGCCGAGACGTCCGGCAGGCAACGTCGTGCGAGTGCAACGCCTGCAGCCGGGTCCCGGATCTCGACCTCAAGTTCGTGGTCCATCACGGCGAGGCCATCCTCCAGCGGGTGGCGGGGCGGCAGGAGCTGCTCGGCTCGGACGTCATCGTCGTGCATCGCCTGCTGAAGAACGACGTCGTGGAGAAGCTGGGCATCGATGCCTACGCCCTCCTCACCCAGGCGTGCATCGACGTCTCCGACGTCGAGCCTGCCGCGCTCGGCATGCGCCCGCACACCGAGACCTACGATCGCATCGGCGACGTACCCGCATGGGCCCACGACCTGTGGCGCCGCTGGCAGGAGGAAGAGGCGCGCTCCCGCGTCTTCGTCTCCCCCGCGGACTCGATCCTCACGGTCTCGGTACCCACTGTCGTGCCGCCGCAGGTCGCCTGGGAGTTCCTGACCAAGCCCGGACAGCGGATGACCTGGCAGCCCTGGGTGACGGAAGTCGCGATCAAGGGAGCTCCGGGTGGGCGGCGGGGGCTCGGATCGGCCAACCACTGCCGGCACGGCAAGGACGCCGTCATCGAGGAGATCCTCGATTGGCGCCCGTACGACTACGTCACCGACCGAACGATCCTGGACACGCCTGCCGGTCCGCTGAAGCTCCTGCACACCATCGAGCTGGAGCCCGTCAGGTCGGGCACCCTGATCCACTTCCGGTTCGCGGCGCCGAAGGCGAAACGGGACCTGGCGCTCGCGCAGGAGGTCGGTGCGGCGTACGGCGAGGCGCTTCGATCAAGCCTTCCGGCACTCGTCGAACAGCTGGATGCCGCCTTCGCAGCTCGCCTTGCCGACCGCGGCCCCGAGCCGCAGCTGGCCGCGCCACGGCCCGATGGCCCGCTGTCGGGCCTTCAGCCGCTGGTCATCGTCGACTGAGGGTCAGCTGCCGGGCAGCCGGGCAATGTCCTGGATCGAGATCAGGATCACGAGCGCCATCAGCACGAGGAAGCCGGTAAGGTAGATCAGGGCCTCGCGCTCCGCGGGCAGCCGCCGACGCCGGAACGCCTCGATGACCACCACCAGGAGCCGTCCGCCGTCGAGCGGCGGGAAGGGCAGGACATTGAGAACGGCGAGGTTCACCGAGAGAAGACCCATGAAGGCGAGCTGCGTCACGAGCGGCTCCTGGATCACCTCTCCGGTCACCTGCGCGATCCCGATCGGGCCGCGCGCGTCCCCGGTGTTGGGCGCCAGCCCGATGAGGCCGGCCACGGTGCTGGCCAAGGCCCCGGGGATCTGGACCGCGATCTCCCCGGTCTGCTGGACTCCCTGGACCACGGCATCGACCGGGTTCGCCGCCCGCGGGGCGACCTGCACCGTCTCGGCGGTCCATCCAAAGCCCACCGGACCGATCCCCGCTTGCAGCTGCGCATCGGTGAGCACCCGCGGGGTGACGGTGACGTCGAGGGTCTGCGATGCCCGCTCCACGCTCAGCGTCACCGATTGCCCGGCGTGCGAGGTGACATACCCGGTCAGATCGCTCGAGAAGTGGAAGTCGTTGGCGCCCTGCCCAAAGGTGTGCCCGTCGGCACCCACGATCCGGTCGCCATCCTGGAGCACGCCGACCGCCGGCGAGCCGGCCTGGATGGAGGTGACCGTCAACGGTCCCACCCGTGCGGGCGCCGGCAGGCTGAGCGCGGCGGCGAAAAGCACCACCGCCAGCAGCGCATTCATGGCCACGCCGGCGACGAGGACCGCGATCCGGATCCAGATCGGCTTGCGGTTGAAGGCCCCGGCCATGGCGCGATCGATCGCGGCCTCGCTCATGCCGCGCTCGCGCATTCGATCCGCTTCGATGTCGCCATCTTCACCGAGCATCTTCACGAACCCGCCGAGCGGGATCGCGTTCACGGAGTAGCGAGTCCCGTGCCAGGTCACCGACGCGATCCGCGGCGGGAACCCGACGCCGAATTCCTGGACGGTGATCCCCGAGAGCTTCGCCGCGACAAAGTGGCCCAGCTCATGCACGAGCACGAGGACGACGATCACCACCAGGAAGGCGATGATGGTGCTCACGACGCCCATATCAGCGGCCCGCCGCCACGAGGGAGTGCTGCAGGCCCCGTCGCACCTCCGCGTCGAGGGCCATGATTCCATCCAGATCCGGCTCGGCGTCGCCGCCCCAGCGGGCGACGGCATCCTCCAGGGTTCCGGCGATGTGGTCGAAGCCGATGCGGCCTTCCAGGAATGCGGCAACCGCCACCTCGTCGGCTGCATTCAGGACCGTGCCCCGGTTCCCGCCTGCTGCCGCGGCCTCGCGGGTGACGCGGTACGCGGGGAAGCGGCTCTCGTCGAGCGCGCTGAACTCGAGGCTCCCCCACGCCGTTGGGTCCGCGGGGGACGCCGGCGAGGGCATGCGCTCCGGGTAGGTCAGCGCGTATTGAATGGGGAGGCGCATGTCGGGGAACCCGAGCTGGGCCTTGTAGGAGCCGTCCACGAACTCGACGAGCGAGTGCACCACGCTCCGGGGATGGATCACGGCAGCGATTCTAGAGTACGGGAGTCGATACAGCCATCGCGCCTCGATCGCCTCGAACGCCTTGTTGACCATGGTCGCCGAGTCGATGGTGATCTTGTCCCCCATTCGCCAGGTCGGATGCGCGAGCGCCTCGGCCGGGCGGACGCCTCCCAGCTGCGCCGGGTCCCGATCCAGGAACGGACCCCCGGACGCCGTCAGGATGAGGCGGGCGACATCCTCCGGTCGCTCGCCGCGAAGGCACTGCCATATGGCGGAGTGCTCGCTGTCGACCGGTCGCAAGCGCGCGAGCGGCTCGCCGTCAAGCCGGTCGAGCAGCGCCGTGACCAGGTGGCCGCCGGCAACGAGCGTCTCCTTGTTGGCGAGAGCCACCGCGCGACCGCTGCCGAGCGCGGCCAGCACCGCCGGCAACGCGGTCATCCCGGTGGTCGCCACGACCACGACGTCCGCGTCATCGGCAACGGCCAGCGCTTCGAGGTTCGTCACCCAGCGGGACGAGGGTACCCAGTCGGGCCGGCCGTCGCGGCAGTGGATCCCGGCGTCCGGCCACTCTGCCGCCTGGGCCTGCAGCCGTGAGCTCGCGCGGCCGGCGGCGAGGGACACGACCCGGAAGCGCCCCGGATGGGCCCGTACCACGTCGAGCGCCTGGGTGCCGATCGATCCGGTCGATCCCAGGATCGCGACCCCGGTCGTCGTGGCGCTCACACCACGAAGCCCGCTACGAGCAGCGCCCAGCCGGCCAGCACCGGTGCCGCGAACAGGAACGAGTCGATGCGATCGAGGATGCCGCCGTGCCCGGGGATCAGGAACCCGGACTCCTTGCGCCCTGCCGCTCGCTTCAGCATGGATTCCGCCAGGTCGCCGGCCTGCGCGGACAGGCCGACCAGGGGTCCGAGCACGAGCGGATGCCAGGCCGGTAACCCAACCAGCCATGCGCCGATGCCCGCGCCGATCGTCGCGGTGACCAGGCCGCCTGCCAGCCCCTCGACTGTCTTGGACGGGCTGATGTGGTCGATGAGCCGGGTCCTGCCGAGCCATCGGCCGGTCAGGTAGGCGCCGGTGTCGTAGCCCCACACGATGAGGAGCAGCATCAGGCCCCATGCCGTGCCGCTCCGCAGCGACAGGCCCCCGATCTCGGTCGCGGAGGCTCCACCCTGCGGTGCCAGGTGCGTGACGAGAACGATGGTTGGGGCCAGGATCCCGATGTAGGCGATTCCGAAGCTGGTGACCGCCCAGGTCGTGAAGCCCTTGCGCGGATCGGCGCGCGTGAACCCCGCAAACCCGAGTACCAGGATCGCGGCAGCCAGGACGCCCGTCTCCAGGCCGATCGGCTGGGTGAGCCGCAGCAGGTCGGCCGGCAGCCCGGAGACGTTATCGGTGTTGGCGGCGATCAGTCCGGCGGCCGCGACGGCCACGCCGGCGATGACGGCCAGCATCTGGGGTGGCTCGAACCCGCCGGCGTCGAGGAGGCTGATCAGCTCGGTCAGCGCCAGGAAGATGACGATGGCGACCACGATCGTCACCCACGGCTCGCCAACGAGGACCACGGCGAGGACGATCGGCGCGAGGATTGCGGCGGTCAGCAGGCGTGTGCGGAGCATCAGTCCCTCGTGGCTACGAGCCGAATCGGCGTTGGCGGCTCGCGAACTCGTCCAGCGCCATGTCCAGGTCGGCCGCGGTGAAGTCCGGCCAGAGCACCGGGCTGAAGACGAGCTCCGCGTAGGCGCTCTGCCAGAGCAGAAAGTTGCTGGTTCGCTGCTCGCCGCCGGTCCGGATCAGCAGGTCGACGTCCGGCTGGCCCGCAGTGTAGAGATGTCTCCCGACCATCGCCTCGTCGATCTCCGCCGGCATCACCTCCGCTGCTCGCAGCGACCGGAGGGCGTCGATGACCTCGGTGCGTCCCGAGTAGTTGAAGGCGATGTTCAGCGCCATGCGGGTCCCGCCGCGCGTGCGCTCTTCCGCATCGAGGATCGACCGCTGGATCTCCACGGGTGCCTCGTGGAGCCGCCCGATGACGTGGACGTGGACCCCCTCCGCGATGAGCTCGTCAGTGTTCTGACGCACGGCCCCGTCGATCAGGGCGAAGAGCGCGGCGACCTCCTCCTCCGTGCGACGCCAGTTCTCCTGGCTGAAGACGTAGAGGCTGAGCACTTCGATTCCCCGGTCCGGAGCCACGCGAACGACCGGCTTGATCGCCTCGACGCCCTGCATGTGGCCGGCGATGCTGGGCAGCCCATGGGCCGCCGCCCATCGACGATTCCCGTCCATGATGATCGCGACGTGTCGCGGATGGTCACGGACAGGCAGGACGTCAGACCTCCATCACGTCGGCTTCCTTGCGCTCACTCCGGGCATCGACCATCTCGATGAACCGGTCGTGAACACGCTGGAGCCCATCGAGCTCGCGGCGCTCCTCGTCCTCGGAGATCTCCCCCTCGCGGAGCGCCTTCTTGAGCTGGTCCGCCGCCTCGCGGCGGTGATACCTGACCTCGACGCGACCCTCCTCGGCCCGCTTGCGGACCTGCTTGACCATCTCCCGGCGGCGTTCCTCCGTGAGCGGCGGCACGTTGAGGCGAACCACGGTGCCGTCCACGTTCGGCATGATGCCGATGTCGCTCTTGGTGATCGCCTTCTCGATGGCCGACAGGACGGATCGGTCCCACGGCTGGATGACGATGAGGTGGGGGTCAGGAACGCTGATCCCTGCCAGCTGGTTGAGCGGCGTGGGGGCCCCGTAGTAATCCACGCTGATGCGCTCGACAAGGGCGGTCGACGCGCGTCCGGTGCGAATCCCGGCGAAGTCGCGTTCCATGGCCTCGACGGCGCGCTGCATCTTCGGTTCGACTGCGAGGACCGCTTCGTGGGTCATCGGGTCACCTCCCCTGTGATGAGCGTTCCGATCTGCTCGCCCTTGATGGCGCGACCGATGTTCCCGGCCCGGGTCATGTCGAACACCACGATCGGCATCTCGTTGTCCATCGCCAGGCTGACCGCGGTGGCGTCCAGCGCGCCCAGCCGGTTCGCGAGCAGATCGGTGTAGCCGATCTGGCTGTACCGGGTCGCCTCCGGGTGCAGCTCGGGGTCGGCATCGTACACCCCGTCCACCCTGGTCGCCTTCAGGATCACGTCCGCGCCGATCTCGACCGCACGCAGGGTGGCCGCCGTGTCGGTGGTGAAGTAGGGGTTGCCGGTCCCTGCCACCAGGATGATGACCCGACCCCGTTCCAGATGCCGGATCGCGCGCCGCCTGATGTACGGCTCGCAGATCTCGTCCATGGCGATCGCGCTCATCACGCGCGTCGGGCACCCGACCTGCTCGAGGGCGTCCTGCAGCGCCAGGCCGTTCATCACCGTTGCCAGCATCCCCATGTAGTCGCCGGTGGCGCGATCCATGCCGCGCGCAGCGGCCGCCATCCCACGGAAGATGTTCCCACCGCCGACGACGATCGCGACCTCGGACCCGGCGGCGAGCGCCTCGGACACCTGCACCGCGAGCGTGCGCGCGATCTCCGGATCGACGCCGTACTGCCGTTCGCCCATCAGCGCCTCTCCGGAGAGCTTGAGCAGGACCCGGTGGTAGCGACCGTTGGTCGGGGTGGAATCCGCCATGCGGGAGATGGATCCTCCGTCAGTCCGCGTTCTCGCCAACCGCCATGCGCGTGAAGCGTGCCACCTTGATGTTCTCACCAAGCAGCGCGATCTTCTCGGTGATCAGCTCGCCGATCTTGCGGTCTGTGTCGCGATAGGGCAGCTCGACGAGGCACGAGGTCTCGTACCACTTGTTGAGCTTCCCGTCGACGATCATGGGGATCACGCTCCGCTGCTTACCCTCGGCCTCCGCCTCGGCCGCGAAGTCGCGACGCAGCGCCTCGAGCGTGTCCGCGGGAACCTGGTCGCGGGATACGTAGACGGGGTTGTGGCCCGCCACCGCCAGCGCGAGATCGCGGGCCAGCTGCTGGAAATCGTCTGTCCGCGCGACGAAGTCCGTCTCGCAGTTGAGCTCGAGAAGGACACCGAGCCGGCTGCCGTGGTGGATGTAGCTGGTCACGATGCCTTCCCGAGCCTCGCGATCCGCCTTCCTGGCCGCGGTGGAGAGCCCCTTCTCGCGCAGCCACGCGGTGGCCCGCTCGACGTCGCCGTCGCTCTCGGTCAGGGCGCGCTTGCAGTCCATGATCCCGGCGCCGGTGAGCTCGCGGAGCTGCTTGACATCCTCCGCCTTGATGCTGGTCGTGGTCATTCGTTCCTTCCTGGGACTTTGCCCGTGCGGTCCTGCGCCGTTCCGGGCCGTGCGAACCTACTCGGACTCACCGTCCGAGTCGGTGTTCTCGGTGTTCTCGGTGTTCTCGGTGTTCTCGGTGTTCTCGTCGTTCTCGTCGTTCTCCTCGCCACGGGACTCGGCGGTGCGTCGAGCACGCGCCCGACGCTCCTCGTCCTCATCCTCCTCGGGCTCGGGCTCGAAGACGAGCGCCTCCCCGGCGGCGAGCACCGCGCTGTAGTTCGGCTCGTCCGCGAGCGTGGCCTCGTCGACCGGCGGCAGCGCCTCCGCCTGCTCGAACTCCTCGTCGAGCTGGGCCTGGCGCTCGCTCTGTGCCTCGAGAACGGCATCGGCCACCCTGGAGGCAACGAGCTTCACGGATCGGATCGCGTCGTCGTTGGCCGGGATCACCCAGTCGATCAGGTCCGGGTCGCAGTTCGTATCGGTCATGGCCACGATCGGGATCTCGAGCCGTCGTGCTTCGGCGACGGCGATCGTCTCGCGATGCGGGTCCACGATGAACACCGCGCCGGGCAGGCGTCGCATTCGGCGGATGCCACCGAGCGCGTTGTTCAGCTTGACGATCTCGTCGCTCAGCTTCGAGGCCTCCTTCTTCGTGAGACGCTCGAACTCGCCGGAGTCCCGTCGCGCCTCCAGGGCCTCGAGGCGCTGGATTCGTCGCTTGATGGTCGTGAAGTTGGTGAGCATGCCACCCAGCCAGCGGGTGTTCACATAGTGCTGGCCGCTCCGCTGCGCCTCGAAGGCGATCGCCTCCTGCGCTTGCTTCTTGGTGCCCACGAACAGGATGCTGTCGCCGTGCCGGATCGTGTCCCGCACGAATTCGAGCGCCGCGTCGAGCCGGGCCACGGTCTGCGCGAGATCGATGATGTGGATCCCGTTGCGCTCGGCGAAAATGTATTCGCGCATCTTGGGATTCCAGCGGCGGGTCTGATGTCCGAAGTGGACGCCCGCCTCCAGCAGCTGCTTCATGCTGGTGGCCGTCATGAGATTCCTCCGGTTGTTCCTCCGCCCGTGGTCATCTCCGGCGGATCGACCCCTCGCGGCCGGCGACGGGCACCTCGATCCAGCGAATCGACGAGCGTGTGTGATGGGACGGGTCGGCAACCGCGCGGCGCGTTGGCCGCAATGGCGCGGAGCCGGCCGGGAGTATAGCACGAGCACGCTCGAGCCTCCCCGCTGCACCCGTGGCTCACGACGGGGGCCGGCCCGGCACCGGACCGCACCGAACGCCACCACACCCGTACGAAGGTACCAGCACCCCTCCCCTTCGTACCTTTGACCATCGCCACGCCTCCGGGGAGCATCGGACCACCGACCCACGCACACCCGGAGGATCGATGCACGGCCGACTGGTCGCTCTTGCTGCCGCCGCGGGCGTCTTCGCCCTTGCCCTTGCCGGCGCCCCGCAACTCATCGATGCCGCACGCGCAGCCGAACCCGTGGCCGTCGTGCGGCCCGGCGACACCCTGAGCGCCATCGCCCTGCGGCATCGCACCACCGTCGCCCGTCTCGTTGCCCTCAACAGCCTTGCCGATCCCGATCGCATCTACGTCGGCCAGCGGCTGGTCCTCGGAGCGCCGGCCGGCTCCTCGTCCGCTCCGGGCCAGGTGGCCACGACCGCGTCTGCGCCGCGCGTCCACGTGGTTCGCAGCGGCGAGCACCTGACCGGCATCGCGCAGCGCTACGGGACCACGATCGACGCCATCGTCCGCCTGAACGGCATCGCCAACCCGAACCGGATCTTCGCCGGGCAGCGTCTTCGCATCCCTGCACCGGCCACCGTGGCCATGACGTCGAAGCCGGCGGGACCGGCCGCCGTGCAGCACCGGGTCGTGCTCGGCGAGAATCTGACCGCCATCGCCGCCCGGTACGGGACGAGCATCTCGGCCATCGTGGCGCTCAACCAGCTGGCCGATGCGAGCTACATCCGCGCCGGCGACCTGCTGTGGGTCCCCGACGCGCGCCAGGGGGCGGCGACGGGAGCGGCCTCTCCCGGCAACCTTCCCGCCGACGTCGTCCGCCGGATGGCGTTGCGGGTGGCTGTGCGCGACGTCATCGTCGCCGAGGCGCGGCGCGCGGGCGTGCCTGCCGCCTTCGCCCTCGCCGTTGCCTGGCAGGAGTCCGGCTGGCAGCAGGACGTCGTGAGCAGCGCCGGCGCCATCGGGGTCATGCAGCTGATGCCTGCCACCGCCGACTGGGTTGCCGGTTCCATGCTGCACGCCCCCATTCAGCTGAGGGACACCCGGCAGAACGTCCGGGCCGGTGTGACGTTGCTGGCGCACTACCTCGCCCGATACCACGGGAGCCGCACCCAGGCACTCGCCGCCTACTACCAGGGCCAGCGCTCGGTCGACTCGCATGGCATCTACCCGGTCAGCCAACCGTACATCGACTCGATCCTGGTCCTCGAGACGATGCTGGGCGGCTGACCGCGCCTACCATCCGTCGACGCCCGGGACGCGGCTCGCGCGCCACGTGCCCGCCACCCGCTCCACGCTGACGACGTCGATGCGCAGCCCCGCATGGACCACCGGCTCCGTCGAACCGTAGCGCGCCAGCGCGCGACGCAGACGTCCCAGGTGGACTGCATCCACCGATTCCGCAGGGCGGCCCGTGCGCGGAGCGCTGCGCGCGCGAACCTCCACCGCGACCAGGACGCCGGACGGGTCCAGGCAGACGAGGTCGATCTCTCCCTCCGGGACGCGCCAGCGGCGGGCCAGGATCCGCCACCCGGATATCTCGAGCGCTCGGGCGACGGCCGCCTCCGCCTTGATGCCGAGCCGATGGCGACGATCGGGCACAGCCTGCCTCCAATAGGGGGCGAGCTTTGGTACCTCGGTGCGATGCGTCAGAGCCGGCGGGTGGCGAGCTCCTCGCGCTGGTCGGAGGCATCGGCCGGGTCGAGATCATCGGCCGGATCGATCTCCTCCTCGCTCAGCAGCGGGAGGTCGCCAAAGACGAGGTCGAGCGGGAGCTGGGTGCCGGCCAGCAGCATGCGGACCGGTGCAAACGAGCGGCGGTGCCAGGCACAGGGCCCCTCCGCCATGAGCGCATCGTAGTGGCGGCGGGTCCCGTAGCCCTTGTTCACGGCGAATCCGTAGGCGGGGTACCGAGCGTCGTACTCCGCGCAGATCCGGTCACGGGTCACCTTGGCGACGATGCTTGCCGCTGCGATCGAGGCACTGATCGCGTCCCCGTCGATGATGGGCCGCTGCGGGAGATCCACGTAGGGCAGGCTGAGGGCGTCGATCACGAGGTGGTCTGGGGAGGGGCTGAGCCGCGCGACCGCCTCGCCCATCGCCAGCTTCGTCGCCTGGAGGATGTTGACCCGGTCGATCACCTCGACCTCCATCACGCCAAGCCCGACCGCTTCGGCCCGATCAAGGATCAGTTCGTAGAGCGCCTCGCGACGGCGGCGCGTGAGCACCTTGGAGTCACGGATGCCCTTGATCCGATGATGCTCGGGGAGGATCACCGCGGCGGCCACCACCGGGCCGGCCAGTGAGCCCCGGCCGACCTCGTCGATCCCCGCAATCCGCTGGAATCCGGCCAGGCGCAGCTCCCGCTCGTGGCGCATGTGGGCATCCTTCGGCCCGGCGATCCTTCGCCGGGGTCGGGCGGTGGGCATCATCCGCGAGGGCCGGGCCGGTGCCACCGACGGTCAGCTGTTGACGCGGCGCTCCCGGAGCGTGGCCGCCTTACCGACGCGGTGACGCAGGAAGGTGAGCTGCTTCCGCCTCGCGACACCATGCCGGACCACCTCGATCTTCTCGACGCGAGGAGCGTGGATCATGAAGGTCCGCTCCACGCCGACCCCGCTCGCGATGCGGCGCACCGTGATCGACTGGTTCAGGCCGCCGCCGCGCATGCGCATGACGGTTCCCTCGAAGACCTGCACCCGCTCGCGGCTGCCCTCGACGACCTTCACCGAGACCCGCACCGTGTCACCGGGGGCGATGGTCGGCAGATCGCTGCGAAGCTGCTCGCGCTCGAGATCGGCGATGGCGTTCATTGTCGGGAACCCTCGTTACTGCTGACTGCGCCACGGCTTACCGAAGCGCAGTGCACGGTGCGACACACGAACGCGGCCGCCCACAGCGGCCGCGACCGGCGGAGTATAGCAGCGGCCGGCAGGCACCAGCAACACGCTGGCACCCGCCGGCCGGAACCGGCCGGGACCCCACCGGTCAGTGCGGCAGGATGTTCCCCCATGCCTCGTTGATGACGTTCTGGGCTGACGCGTACCAGGCCGCGATCGCGGTCAGGAGCCCGACGTAGCCGCCGATCTGCGTGAGCCCTGCGCCCGGCGCGTCCCCACCGAAGGCACCGACCGCCAGCAGAACGAAAGTGACCCACAGCAGCAGGAAGGTGACCATCACGGGCCACGCATGCTTGAGGGTCGCGATCCACATGTAGAAGGTGAAGAATCCCCACGCCAGCAGGTACCAGCCCACCTCCGGACCGGCATCCTTCCCGGCGAAGACGATGACGAAAACGGCGAAGCTCAGCCAGAACCCGCCGTAGCTGCTGAACGCGGTCGCCCCGAAGGTGTTGCCGTTCCGGAACTCCCACAGCCCCGCGATGATCTGCCCGAGGCCGCCATAGGCCAGGGCGCAGCCGATGACCAGCGCGAGCGAGCTCTCCTTCACGAAGCCCGCGTTGATGACCGACAGGAGCAGTGTGGTGAGGGCAAAGCCGGCCAGGCCGAGTGGCGCCGGATCCGCGCGTGGCGCCGCCTTGGCCGCCGCCTGAGCCTCCTCCCGCTCAGCCGGCGCCACGCCGCCTCCCGGGATCGCCTGCGCTTGGGACATGGTCATCTCCTTTCGATTGCGGTTGCCCCCGCCGTCCCTCGACGAGGTGCCCGATACCCCGGCACCGGCCGAGACGCTGGACCATTGCCCTACTCGACTTGCCCGAACTTCTCGATCTCTTCCCGCTCCTGCTCGGACAGATCTCGCGGCGTCTCCCCACGGGAGACCTTCTCGGACTGCACGTGATGGCGGATGTCATCCACGATGCCCGGGTTCGCCAGAGTCGTGATGTCGCCGACGTCGGCGAAGTTCGAGATGCTGGCGATCACGCGGCGCATGATCTTGCCCGAGCGCGTCTTCGGCATGTCCGGCACGATCCAGACGTTCTTGGGGCGTGCGATCTTGCCGATGTCCTTCTCGATTTGCTGCGAGACCTTCTGTGCGACGTTGTCGGCGTTGACCCCGGGCTTCAGCGAGATGTACATCTCCACCGCCCGGCCGCGGATCTCATCGATCACCGGCACCGCGGCGGCTTCCGCCACCTCGTCGACCTCGATCGCGGCCGACTCCAGTTCCTTCGTTCCCAGCCGGTGGCCAGCGACGTTGATGACGTCGTCGATCCGGCCGAGGATCCGGTAGTAGCCATCCGCGGCCTGGACGGCGCCATCGCCGCACAGGAACGGCCAGTCGCGCCAGTCGGTGCTCTTGGGGTCCCGGTTGTATCGTCGGTAGTAGGTGTCGACGAACCGCTCGTCCTGCCCCCAGACGGTGAGCATGCGGCCCGGCCACGGGTTCCGCACGCAGATGTTGCCCGCCTTGCCGGAGCCCTTCGCCACCTCCTCGCGGTTCTCGTCGTAGAGCGTCAGATAGACGCCAAGCACCGCAGGACCGCAGCTCCCCGGCTTCATCTTCTCGAGCCCGGGCAGGGTCGACCCGAGGAAGCCGCCGGTCTCGGTCATCCACCAGGTGTCGGTGACCGCGGCCTCACCTTTGCCGACGACGTTGAAGTACCACCGCCACACGTCCGGCTCGATCGGCTCGCCCACCGTCGTCATCGTCTTGAAGTGGTAGTTGTACTTGGCCGGTTCGTCCGGCCCGAGCTTGCGCAGCATCCGGATCGTTGTCGGCGCGGTGTGGAAGATGTCGACACCGAGCTGCTCCGCGATCCGCCACGGTCGCCCCGGATCCGGATAGGTCGGCACGCCCTCGTACATGACACTCGTCGTCCCGAGCGCGAGGGGACCGTAGACGATGTACGAGTGACCGGTGATCCAGCCAATGTCGGCGAAGCACCAGTACGTGTCATCGGGATGAATGTCCTGGTAGTACTTCGACGTGCCGGTGACGTACGAGAGATAGCCGCCGATCGAGTGCTGGGCGCCCTTCGGGCGGCCGGTGGTGCCGCTCGTGTACATGAGGAACAGCGTGTCCTCGGCGGGCATCGAGACCGGCTCGACCGACTGTCCGGCGTAGCGCTCAAGGAGCTCGTCGGCGAAGAAGTCGCGGCCCTCGACCATGGGGCTCTCGGAGTGGTACTCGCCGGGGATGCGTCGGAAGACGAGCACCTTGTCGATCTCGTGCCCCTCCTTGCGCGCGGCCTCGACGGCCTCATCGGCCTTGACCTTATGGTCGACCAGCGAGCCATTGCGGTAGTACGAGTCGATGGTGACCAGGACCGTGCTCTGCGCATCGGCCATTCGCTGGCCGCAGGCAGTGCCGGAGAAGCCGCCGAACACCTCCGAATGGGGAGCGCCCAGCCTCGCGCACGCCAGCATGGCGACGGGCAGCTCCGGGACCATTGGCAGGTGGAAGGTCACCCGGTCGCCGGTCTTGACTCCGGCGAAGTCACGAAGGAGCGCCGCGAACTCGTTCACGCGCCGGTGCAGGTCGCGGTAGGTGATCTCCTGGGTGGCCTCCTCCTCGAGCTCGGGTACCCAGATGATCGCGTTCCTGTCGCCTCGTGTATCCAGGTGCCGGTCGATGCAGTTGACGGACGCGTTGAGCTTGCCGCCCACCCACCACTTGAAGAACGGTGGCTTCGACGTGTCCAGGATCGTGTCCCACTTGCGATCCCAGGTCAGGAGCTCTGCGTACTCGACGAAGCAATCGGGGAAATGCTCCTCGGAGAACCGCTCCAGGATCGCCGGGTCGTTGGCGTTGGCCACCTCCCGGATGCGCGGAGGTGGGTCGTAGTACTCCTCCTCCCGCCAGTGGACGGCGATCTGCGCCTCCGATACCTGGGCTCCGGCTGCCTCGGCCTGTGATGCCATGAATCAACCTCCTGCCTGTCTGCGACACGACACGCGATAGCGATTCAGAAATGAAGGAGAAGGGGGCGACGGGCGGCGGGGCATCGCGCCGTTTGCAGAGCAGCGCACCGAGATCCAGGTGGTCCCGGGATCGGTTTCGGAGGGCGAATCCGCCGCCACGGCATCTCCTCCACGCGTCCGTCCCTGAGAGGGCGCACGAGATAGGTGGCACTGTGGGCGGCGTCGAGGAGCGCGATCCGGGACGATGAGGCCGCGTCCAGTCGACCTGTGTCAGTTCTGACTCTACTTCGCAATGTGCGAATGTCAAGACTTGTTGCGGTACGACAACCGCTCGTCAGCCCTCGGGTGCGTCCGGTTCCTCGGCGAGGACCGCGCGATCCTCGTCGCTCAGGCTCGTCCCCTCCAGCAGGTCGGGGCGGCGCTCCCTCGTCCTGCGCAGGGCCTGGGCACGACGCCAGCGTTGCACCGCGCCGTGGTCGCCGCTGAGCAGCACCGGCGGGACGCGCATCCCACGGAACTCCTCCGGGCGCGTGTATTGGGGATGCTCCAGCAGGCCGGTCGCGAAGGAATCCTCCTCGTGTGACGCTGCCTCGATGACGCCGGGCACCAGGCGCACCACGGCATCGATCAGGACGAGCGCGGGCAGCTCCCCCCCGGTGAGCACGTAGTCCCCGATGCTCACCTCGCGATGCGCCAGCTCCCGGGCGCGCTCGTCGACGCCCTCGTATCGGCCGCATACGAGCGCCAGGTGCGGCTCCAGGGCGAGCGCTCTGGCGAGGGCATCGGTCAGGCGCTCGCCTGCCGGATCCAGGAGCACGACCACCGCACCGGCCTCCTTGAGCGGCTCGATCGCGGCGAACAACGGCTCGGGTCGCAGGACCATGCCGGCTCCCCCGCCGTACGGGTAATCGTCGACGGACCGATGCTTGCCCAGTCCGTGCTCGCGGAGGTCATGCAGCGTGACCTCGAGGAGACCACGCTGCCTGGCACGACCGATCACGCTGGTGTCGAGCGGCGCGACGAACAGCTCCGGAAACAGGGTGACGACGTCGATCCGCATCTGGTTCAGCCGCTCTCTTCAACCTCGTGTCGAACGATCATCCGCCCCGCGTCGAGATCGATGGCGCGAACCACGTCGCGAATGGCGGGGATGAGCAGCTCCCCGCCCCCCTGCCGTTCCACGAGGTACACCTCGGCCTCGCCCGCACGGAACACCTCCCGCACGGTGCCGAGCTCGACTCCCGCCTCGTCCCGCACCTGCAGCCCTTCGAGCTGATGCCAGTAGTAGTGACCCTCCGGGAGGGCGCCGGCGACAACCTCGAGGTACTGTCCGACGACGGCTTCGGCTGCCTCCCGCGACGCGATTCCCTCCAGCACGAGGGCCGGGATCCGGCCGCCGCGCTCGGACCTGCTGATCCGGCGCGGGCGCGCTTCCCCCTCGAGGTACACCTCGGCGTCGACATCGAGGTGCTCGGGCCAGTCGGTGAGCAGCTCGACCTTCACAGCGCCGGCAAGTCCCTTGGCGCCGATGATGCGGGCGACCGCGAGGCGCTCAGTCGTTTGCGACGATCTCCAGCTCGATGTGGACCCCGGCACGACTGGCCATGACCCGCAGCAGGCTGCGAATGGCGTTCGCGATACGGCCATCGCGGCCAATGACACGTCCCATGTCCGCCTCGTCCACCACGAGGGTCAGCTCGACCTCGTCCCCCTGCTGGTCCATCTCGACGCTGACCGCATCCGGATTGTCGACGAGCGATCGCGCGACGTACTCGAGGAACTCCTTCACGCCGACGCCTTGGTGCCGCTCTTGGCGGTCGCCTTGCGGGTTCGTGGCTTGGGTGGCGCCGCGACCTCGGCGGCCTGTCCGTGAGCGTCCAGGCCGGCCTGACGGAGCAGCTTCACCACCGTCTCCGAGGGCTGGGCGCCCTTCCCGATCCATTCGCGAATGCGCTCGCCTTCGAGCCGCACGGTCGCGGGCTCGGTGAGCGGGTCATAGAAGCCGAGGATCTCGAGCGCCCGGCCATCGCGGGGCTTCCTGCCGTCGATGGCGACGACCCGATATGACGGGCGTTTGGTTGCCCCTACTCGGGCCAACCGGATGCGAACTGCCAACGGTACGTTCCTGCCTTCCTCGTGTGTCTGCCTGCGCAGTGCGGCCTAGTGGACCGTCACCGTCGCATGAATTCTGATTTCGTTCTCCCCCGACGGAACCGTGATGGCGACTGCGTCGACGTGGCTCAGCATATCCCGGATATCCGCCGGGAGGCTGTCCGTCGGCTGTCCGAGCAGCCCCAGAATGGAGTCTGTGGCCCGTGATCCGTCGAGGTAGAGCTCGTTACCGCCACGCCCGCCAGCCACGTCGAATGCCGCACGATACCCCGCCGAGGCACCCAGCGTCTCCCCGGACTGGTGGGCGAGGAGCGCCGCTGCGACGTCGTCAGCGCTCAGCCCCGCCAGCACGACCCCACCGCTGATCGCATAGGCGACCTGACCGACCTGCGGGATGGTCATGATCGTCACCGTCGTGCCTGCCTGCTCCTGCTGGGTCACGCCCGCATCGCGAGCCCGAAGGGCATCGGCCATGCGCTGCAGGGCGTCCGCAGCAGCCGTGACGTCGCTGGGCCGCAGGAGCAGAACGCCGTGGGGCGTGCTCCCGCTCAGCCCGGTGATCGCGAGCGCCGCCTCCCGGTCAAAGAGCGGCAGCAGGTCGCGGTCGAGGTCGATGCCCAGGCCCAGCGCGGCAAGTGCGCGCAGCTGGGTGAGCGCCCGGGCCAGGTCCTGGCCACCGGGGACGGATCCGAGCTGGGCGGTGATGGCGCTGAAGGCCTGCTGAGCGCCGAAGAAAACAAGCTCCGCCTCGGTGTCGGCGGGCATCCAGTCCGGCAGGCTGGACGGTTCGCTGGCGAGCGCATCGCTGGCCTTGGTCGATGCGTCGGCCATGGCAGGGTCGAAGGGCGCGCTGCCGACCAGCTGCAGACCGTCCTGCTTGGCGACGATCGCGAGACCGGCCGCGCCGTAGCCACCTGTACCCAGGAGCTGTCCCGCGGATGCCGCGGCCCCCGAGATGTCCAGGTAGATCGAGGCGAGCCGATCCGATGGCAGGGTTCGCATGGCGCCCCGGAAGGAATCGACATCGGCGAGCCGATCCGCCTTGCCCTGCGCGGTGTCGATGACTGCCTGCAGCGCGCTCGCGTCATCGGTCGCCACCAGCATGCCGTCCAGGATCGCAACCCGTGACGCGATCGACGATCCGCCTGCGAGCACGTCCACGGTCACGCCGCCGTGAGACTCCGTGCTGAGCGTCCCTCCGCCGGATTCGGCGATGCGGTGGACCGCCGCCTCGGCGGCGGGCTCGTCGCGCACGCCGACAAGGACCACCGGCACGCCGCCCCCGATCCCCTGGGCGCCGGTGCCCGGCAGCAGCGCGACCGCGAGCTGGTCCCCGAGCCAGGGCTTCACGTCGGCGTGATAGTCCACGCCGGTGCTCGAGAGCGCCTGCTGGACGAGCTCGTCGATCTTGTCCCCCAGCGCCGAACGATCCGAGAAGCCCGGGAGCCGCGTCAGCAGGTCGGCGAGGCTCGTCTCCTGGCCCGTCGACGGGCTGAGGTAGACCGTCACGTAGGCGAGCGCGTTGGCCGGCGCCATGGTGGCCGCCTTGTCAACCGTGGGGCCGAACACGAAGAGATACCCCGCCACGACCGAGACGCCGACGAGCGTCAGCAGCGTGGTGAGGGCGATGACGAGACGGCGCATGGCGGGCTAGCGGCCTCCCAGGATGCCTCGGAAGGGTCCCGGAATGCGACCGCTGCCGAGCGAGCGCATGAGACGCTGCATCTCCCCGAACTGCTTCAGCAGACGATTGACGTCGGCTGTCGAGGTGCCGCTGCCCACGGCAATCCGCCGGCGCCGGCTGGCCTTGATCACCTCGGGGTGGCGGCGTTCGTGTGCCGTCATGGAATCGATGATCGCCTCGACCCGCGTCAGCTCGCCGGCGTCCACGGCCTGCTGGGCGGCACCGGCCATCTGTCCGGCGCCGGGAATCATCTCGAGCACCTGCCCGATGGGGCCCAGCTTCTTGATCTGCTGGAGCTGGCTGCGGAAGTCGTCGAGCGTGAAGCGCGCCTCCATCATCCGCTTCGCGACACGCTCCGCCTCATCGCGATCGACCGTCTCCTGGACGCGCTCGACGAGCGAGAGGACGTCACCCATTCCCAGGATCCGCTGCGCCAGGCGATCGGGGTGGAACGGCTCAAGGCCATCGGGGCGCTCGCCGGTCCCGATGTAGGCGATCGGCAGGCCGGTCACGCTGCGGATCGACAGCGCCGCGCCGCCCCGGGCATCACCGTCCATCTTGGTCAGGACCAACCCGGTGATGGGGAGGCGCGCGTGGAAGGACTCAGCGACGCGCACCGCCTCCTGCCCGGTCATGGCGTCCACGATGAGCAGCGTCTCGGCGGGCGTGACCGCTCCCGCGATCCGCACCAGCTCGTCCATCATCGCCTCGTCGACGTGGAGCCGCCCGGCGGTGTCGAGCAGGACGACGTCAAGGTTGCGCTGCCGCGCCGTCTCCAGGCCGGATCGGGCAACCTCCAGGGCCGGCGTGCCGACCGAGCGCGAGTGCACCTCCGCGCCGATCTGGTCGCCCAGCTGCACCAGCTGGTCCACTGCGGCGGGGCGGTAGACGTCCGCGGCGACGAGCAGCGGCCGGCGGCCCTCCTTGCGGAGGCGGACCGCGAGCTTCGCCGCGGTCGTGGTCTTGCCCGATCCCTGCAGGCCCACGAGCATCACCACGGCGGGCCGCTTCTCCAACGAGAGGTGATGTCGCTCGCCGCCGAGGGTCGCCACCAGCTCGTCGTGCACGACCTTCACCACCTGCTGTCCGGGGTGCAGGCCGGTGAGCAGCTCGGTTCCCAGCGCGCGCTCGCGGACGTGCGCCACGAACTCCTTGACCACACGGAAATTCACGTCCGCCTCGAGCAGCGCGAGGCGAATCTCCCGGAGCGCGACGTCCAGGTCCGCTTCGGTGATCTTGGCCTTGCCGCGCAGGCGTTCGGCGACGCCCTGCAGGCGGCTCGAGAGGGATTCGAACATGATGCTCGCTAGCTGTTGCGATCGCCGCATCCGGGGTTACGGCAGGCGCGCCGGCAGCCAGGGGCCGCCGGCGCGAAACGGCTGCACATGCTACTACCGGTCCCGCCGGGCGGCAACGAGCCGCCTCCGCGCATCAGCCCGCCAGCAGCCAGTCGACGTAGCCGTCGGGATCGAACGGAGCGAGGTCCGCCAGCTCCTCCCCCACCCCGACGAACTGGATCGGGACGCCGAGCCGATCGGCCACCGCCACCGCCACGCCGCCCTTGGCGGTGCCGTCGAGCTTGGTCAGCACGATGCCGGTCACCCCGGCCTCGCGGCTGAAGGCTTCGGCCTGCACCAGCCCGTTCTGCCCGGTCGTGGCATCGAGGACCAGCAGCACGTGTCGTGGCTGGTCCGGCATCCGTCGCTCGATGACGCGACGGATCTTGGTCAGCTCGGCCATCAGCTGCGCCTTGTTCTGCAGGCGGCCGGCCGTGTCGATCAGAACGGCGTCGAGCCCGCGCGACTCCGCCGCGGCCAGCGCGTCGAACGCCACCGCTCCGGGATCCGCCCCGGCCCGCTGCGCAATGACCGGAATCCCAAGCTGCTCCCCCCAGATCCGCAGCTGCTCGATCGCCGCAGCCCGAAAGGTGTCCGCCGCCGCCAGCGCAACCCGGTGACCGCCCGACTGGAGGCGCGCCGCCAGCTTGGCGATGGTCGTCGTCTTGCCGGTCCCGTTGACGCCCACGAACAGGATCACCGATGGCGGCGGCCCGAGCGCGAAGGATCCCGACGCGGCTCGCTCCAACCGTTCCCGGATCTCCCCGGCAAGCGCGCTGCGCACGTCGTCGCCGCTACGACCCCCCGCCCGGCGGAAGCGTTCGCGGGCAGCGTCGACCAGCGCCAGCGTCGTCTCGGGGCCCACGTCGCCCGCGATGAGCGCCTCCTCTACCTCCTCCCAGGTCTGATCGGTTGCGGAGCCGGCTGCCAGCAGGGCGCGCAACCGTGCCCCGAGGCCGGACGGGCGCGCACGCAGCCCCAGCCCGCCTGGACCCGATGCGGCACGGGGGGGACGCGCCATCGTCGCCGGGGGTGGTGTCACATCATCAGCGGCGATCGGTGCTTCGACGCTCGTCGGCTCACCCGTGGCGGTGTCCGCATCGTGCTCGTCGCGGTCACGGCGCCGCCAGAACATCAGGCTCCCACCTCGACGGGAAGATCGGACAGGCGAAGCGACAGCACCCGGGAGACGGCGGCATCGGTCATCGTCACGCCATAGATCGTGTCCGCGACCTCGATGGTCGCCCGGTTATGCGTGATCACCACGAAGTCGATCGCCTCGGCGAGATGGCGTAGCGCCTCCGCGAAGCGGCCGATGTTCGCCTCATCGAGGGCGGCGTCCACCTCGTCGAGGATGCAGAACGGCACCGGATTCACGCTGAGCATGGCGAAGAGCAACGCCACCCCGGTCAGAGCACGCTCGCCACCGGAGAGCATCGCCAGCCGCTGAAGGCGCTTTCCGGGAGGTCGCACCACGATCTCGATGCCTCCCGGCGCCTCGCCCTCCTCCGATTCGCCGAGCTGCAGCGCCGCGGATCCACCCGCGAACAGGAGACGGACGAACTCGTCGAACTTCTGACCGATGGCATCGAAGGCGGCGCCGAACCGCTCGGCGATCTCGCGGTCCAGGCGCGCGATGAGCTCCGTGGTGGACTCGATGGCCGCACGCAGGTCCCCTTCCTGCCCGCTGACCTCGTCGAGCCTCGCCGAGAGCTCTTCGTGCTCCTCGACGGCGAAGGGATTGACCGATCCGATCTGCGCCAGGGTGCGACGCACCCGACGCTGCTCCGCCTCGAGCGTCGCATCGTCCATGCCGTCGGCCTCGGCCACGAGGTCGGCCGGGGCGTCCTCCTGCCGATCGTCGCCTGTGGCGGCGTCCCCGCTCCCCTCCTCGCCATCGTCGAGCGGGGAACGGCTGAACGTCTCGAGCGCCATCTCGCGCTCCCGCGCCAGGGCGGCGAGCGTCTCCTCGTGCCGGGACGCGTCCACGGCCGCGGCCTGCGCCGCGTGATCCAGCTCGGCAAGCCTGCTGCCAGCCCCCGACTGGTCGCGCTCCAGCTGAAGGAGCTGGGCGCGCTGCTCATCGCGGGCACCATCCGCCAGGCGTCGGTGCTCCGCGGCGCCCGTGTCCGCCCCGCGCGCGCGGTCGACCTCGCCTGAGGTGGCCGCCAGCTCCGCGGTGATGCGTTCGATCGCGGCAGACGCCGATTCCCGAACCGCGCTGAGCTGGACCCGCCGCGCATCGAGCTCCGCCTGGCGACGGCGCGCCCCAACCATCGTCTGTTCCACGGCCTCCGCTCGCCCCCGGGCGGCCTGCCACGCGGCGCGAGCCCGGTCACGGGCCGCGGCGGCTTCCGCTCGCGCCTCTCGGGTCTCGGTGACGCGCGCTTCGAGCGCCGCGTGGTCCACCCGGCCGAGGTCCGGATGGGGCGCCGCATGCTCCGCCACGGCGGCCCGCGCGGCCTCGAGCGCCGGCCCAAGGTCGGTCATCGCGCGCTCAGCGCGAGAGATCCGCGCTTCGGCCTCCGCCAGCTCGCCCGTCGACTGTCGTGCGTCCGTCTCCGCCGCCTCGGCCGCGTCGCGCAGCTCCGCGTGGCGCCGTTGCCGGGCCGCCGCCTCCGCGACGGCGTGTGCTGCGGCATCGGTGCGGACGCTGTGCGTCCGCTCGAGATCGGCGAGCTGCCCCGCGAGGTCACGGCGCCTGGCCTGCTGGCGCGCGGCCGCGCCACCGGGCGGATCGCCACGCCCCCGCAGCGCCAGGATGCCCCGGCCGTCGGCGAGGTCTCCCGCCTCGGTCACCGCACACCATCCGGGAGGCAGCGATCGCCACCCCGCGAGGAGCGTCTCGAGATCGGGCGCCACCGCCACCCGAGAGAAGAGCGCAGGCACGTCCGGGGAGCCGATCCATTCGGCGAGCGTGCGCCGTGCCCTCACAACCGCCAGCGCCGCTCGGCGCTCGCCGTCCGACGGGGGTTTGCGACCGTCGAGCAGGCGCGCGGTGCCGCGCGCGTCGCGTGCCGCATCCACGGGGCTGGCGTCGCGCCAGATGAGCGCGTCGCCGACCTCGCCTCCGACCACCGCCTCGATGGCCGGCCATGCCGCATCGGGTGCGGCCAGGGTATCCAGCAGGGATGCCCAGCCAGCCGCGGCCAGCCGCGGCCCAAGGCGCGCCCCCAGCGTGGCGCGCTCGTCGAGGGCGTCGAGCTCGGCCTGGGCCGCGGCAGCCCGTTCGGCCGCCGTGGTCGCCTCGCGCCGTGCTTCGTCCGCGACTCGACGCGTCTCCTCCATCCGCGCACGCGCCGCGTCGGCCTCGCCCCGTGCCGATCGCGCCTCGCTCGTGCGCTCGGTCGCCCTCACGCGCAGCGGCTCAATGGCCTCCCGCAGGCGCGACGCCTCCGAGTCGATGGATGCGCGCTCCTGCTCGAGCCGCTCGACACGGGCCCGCGCCGCTGCCGAGGCCTCCGCCCGCCGTGCCTCGCGGGCGATCAGGTCCGCGTCGCGACGCCGCGCGTCGGCCAGCTGCTCCTCGGCGTCCACCAGCTCTCGATCGGCCGCTGCGAGCTGTGCCAGCGCCGCCTGCCACACGCCCTCCGCGTCACGCGCGGCCGTGAGGATTCGGTCCGCCTCGGGCTCCATGGGCTCGCCAGGCGCAGCGAGCGCAGCGATCGTGTCCGCCAGGTCTCGCGCCGCCTGCCCGGCCGTTGCCTCCTGCTCCGCGTGGCGCGCACGCAGGGCGTCGAGACGGCTCTCCGCCCGAATCAGGGCCTCGCGGGTCTGCTCGCGCGCCTCGCCCGCGGCACGAGCCTCAGCATCGGCCTCCCAATACCGGGATTCCGCCGCTTCGAGCGCGGCCCGAGCGGCCGTCTGCTCTGCCCGGAACGCTTCGGCGGCGGCCTCCGCGGCGGCGGCCCGCCGGCGTGCATCGCCCAGCGCCTCGCGCAGCACGCCCTCGCGTCGGCGGTGCGAGACTGCGACGAGCACGCGGCCCCGGGTACGGAGCGCATCGTGCTCCTGCTGATGCCGTGCCTGGAGCGCGAGGCGGCGAACCTGTGGGCGCAGCTCGCCGAGCAGGTCGGCCACCCGGGTCAGGTTCTCGTCGGCACGGGCAAGGCGGGAGAGAGCCTCGTTCTTGCGGACCTGGAGGTTCTTGACCCCGGCCGCCTCCTCGAAGAGCTGCCGTCGCTCCTCCGGGCGCAGCGAGAGGGCGGCATCCACGGTCCCCTGGCCCACCACCACCAGCGAGTTGGCGCCCAGCTGACCGGCGCCCAGCAGCTCCACGATGTCGCGCAGACGAGCGCGGGCTCCGTTGATCAGGTACTCGTTCTCGCCGGAGCGGTACGAGCGCCTCCCGATCGTCACCTCGGCGAACTCGATCGGCAGCCAGCCATCCTCGTTGTCCAGGGTCAGGGTGACCTCGGCCATCCCCGTCGGCCGTCGCTGCTGGCTCCCGGCGAAGATGACGTCGTCGGCGCGGCGCGTCCGCAGCGAGCGGTTCGACTGCTCGCCCAGGACCCAGCGAACCGCATCCGCCATGTTCGACTTGCCGCTCCCGTTGGGGCCGATCACGGCGTTCACGCCTGGCTGGAAGACAAAGCGCGTGGCGTCGGCGAACGTCTTGAAGCCGTGCAGGCGGAGCTCGCGGAGCCGGCTCATGCGCCGACGTTCGGTCGTGCTGCGATCACGACCCGACCTGCTCGCCGTCGGGCGGCACGTCCGGTGTCGCCGAGGCCAGGATCTCCAGCGCGAGCTCGGCGGCCTGCTCCTCGGCACGTTGCCGGCTCGACCCCTCGCCCACCGCCAGCTGTCGTCCGTCCACCACGGCAGCCACCGTGAAGGTCTGGTCGTGCGGAGGCCCGACCGTGGTGAGCAGCGCGTAGAAGGGCTTCGTGTGCCGGTATCGCTGCGTCCGTTCCTGGAGCCGGCTCTTCGCGGACTTCGGCGGCGCCGACGCCTCCCCCGGCGCGTCCATGCGCGCCGAGAAGAGGCCGCGGAGCAGGCCGCGAGTGGTGTCGATCCCTTCGGTCAGGAAGATGGCGCCGGCAAACGCCTCCATGGTCGCCGCCAGGAGCGACGGTCGGGTCGCCCCGCCGGCCTCGGCCTCGCCGCGGCCGAGCTGCAGGTGCCGGTCCAGGCCAAGCTCGAGCGCCAGCGCGGCCAGCGCGTTGCGATTGACGAGGGCGGCGCGGCGTGCGGTGAGGAATCCCTCGTCCTCGTCCGGGTACCGCTCATACAGGAGACGGCTCACGACGAGGCCGATCACGGCGTCACCGAGAAATTCGAGACGCTCGTTGTGACCGTTCGCGGCGTTCGGATTCTCGTTGTAGTACGAGCTATGGACGAACGCCTGCGCGATGGCCTCCGGGTCTCGCAGGACGATGCCGAGCCGCTCGCCCAGCTCGTCGACGGATGGATCGGCCATCGGCTGAGATCGCTACTGCTGGTGCTCCTCGATGTACTCGACGGCGTCCGACACCTTCTGGATCTTCTCGGCGTCCTCGTCCGAGATCTCCATGCCGAACTCCTCTTCGAGGCTCATGATCAGCTCGACGAGGTCCAGCGAGTCGGCGTTGAGGTCCTCGACGAACGACGCCTGGGGCGTGACCTCGTCCTCGTCGACGCCGAGCTGCTCGACGATGAGCTTCTTGAGACGCTCGAACGTAGTGCCTTCGGCCACCAGTCTCTATCCTCCTCCACCCGATGATCGCGCGACGCTGCCGAGCACCCCGTTCACGAGGCGCCGGGCTGCGTCTCCGGCGTAGATCCGGGCGAGAGAAACGGCGTCCTCGATCGTCTCCCCGCTCGGGGTCGCGGCGGAGTATAGCACCTCATACAGCGCGCTCCGAAGGATCGTGCGCTCGACCCGTCCGAGCTCCGAAACGGGGATCGCGGGCGCAAGGGTGGCGATCCGCTCGTCCAGTGCTACGCGGTGCTCGAGCACCCCGGCCACGATCGCCCGGGCATGCTCGGTGATGCGCGCCGAAGCACCCCGATCAGCAGCCAGCCGATCGAGCGCCTCGAGTGCCTGGCGCGGCCTGAACTCCTCCTCGAAGAGGGCCATCAGCGCCAGCCGGCGCGCGACCCGCCCGGGGCGCTGCCGTCCGGAGCGTCGAGTGCCGGCGTGTGGCAGCTTTGGGGACGCCATCGGCTCAGTCTCGCTCAGCACGTCCGAGGCGCGCCGCCAGCCGCGCGCGCAGCTCACCGCGCAACCGGGCCGGGTGTTGCTTCATCCACTGCGCGATGAGCTCCGGGATCCGTGCAGCGGCCGCCTCCGAGGCGGCCTCCATGGCGAAGCGCACCATGCGTGCCTTGGCACGGCCGTGGGTGACGATGCTCACGCCGCGCACGCCGAGGAGCGGCGTTCCGCCGTAGCGCTCGTAGTCGAACCGCTGGCGGATGCGGTTGAACCCGGGTCGCAGGGCGAGCAACGCGATCGGCGCGATGGGCCCTTGCTGCAGATCCTCGCGCACGGACCGGAAGATGTACGACGTGAGGCCCTCGAAGAACTTGAGGATCACGTTCCCGAGGAAGCCGTCGCATACGACCACGTCCGCGAGATGGGCGACCAGGTCGTTGCCCTCGACGTTGCCGACGAAGTTGAGGCTGGAGCTGCGGAACCGATGGTTCGCCTCCTGCGCGAGCCGGTTTCCCTTCTGCGCCTCTTCGCCGATGTTGAGCAGCGCCACCCGGGGCTCGGGCACGTGGAGGACGTGCTCCGCGTAGATCGAGCCCATCACCCCGAACTGCACGAGGTTGTCGGCGTCACAGTCGACGTTGGCCCCGACGTCGAGGAGCATGATCGGACCCTCGGCGGTGACGAGGTGAGCGCCCAGCGCCGGTCGATCGATACCCTCGATCCGTCCCAGCCGGAAGACGGCCGCGGCCATGGTCGCGCCGGTGGAGCCCGCGGAGACCACCGCGTCGGCATGACCGTCGCGGACGAGCTCGGTGGCCACCACGACCGAGGCGCGCTTCTTGGCCCGCAGCGCGGCCGCCGGGTGGTCGCTCATGGTGATCACGTCCGGCGCGTCGACCAGGGAGATGCCGGTCGGATGGCCCTTTCCGTACTCCGCGATCTCGCGTTCGATGCGCGGATGGTCCCCGACGAGGATCACCTCGTCGCTGCAGGCCATGGCGTAATCGACGGCGCCCCGCACGATCTCGCGCGGTGCGTAGTCGCCGCCCATCGCATCCAGCGCGATGCGCATCGGTCCGTTACCGGCGGGCGGCGGTCGGGCGGATCAGCGTGTCCCCTCGGCCGGGGTGACCGTCTCCACCGACACCGCTTCGCGGCCGTCGTAGTAGCCGCACGTCGGACAGACGTGGTGGCCGCGCTTGAGCTCGTGGCAGTGGTCACACTCCACGAGCGGCGGCACGCTCAGGGCCAGGTGTGCGCGGCGCTCGCCCTGGCGCGCCTTCGAAACCTTTCGCTTGGGAACGCCCACGCGAACAACTCCTGTGCAATGACGAATTCGGGACGCCGCAGTATAGCGGGCCGGGCCGGATCCTGACGAGCCGCCGATTCCGGCCCTACTCGCCGGGGCGCTCTTCGAGCAGCCGGGCGAGGGTGGCCAGCCGCGGGTCGATCTCATCCGTCTCGTGGTCGTGCGGCTCGCCGGCGACCCGTTCACCGCAGACCGCGCACAGCCCGGGGCAATCCGGTCGGCAGAGCGGGTGCATCGGCTCAGTCAGGCTCAGCTCATCGCGGAACGTGGGGGCCAGGTCGATCTCGTGGTGCTCGTTGATGCGGGATGACTCCTCGCCGCCGTCGGGCGAGCTGGGCATGCCGGTCGTCGGGTCCAGCGACGGCAGGAACTCCTCGGCGATCGGAACCGTTACCTCCTCGACGAAGGGCTCGAGGCAACGGGCGCAGGTCCGACGCAGGGGGGCCGCGAGGGTGCCACGCACCAGGATGCCCCGGTTCGTGCGCTGCATCCGCAGGCTTCCGTCGATGGGACCTGCCAGCTCGACATCCGGACCGAGGGTGACGTAGTGGTCGCGCAGGCGCAGGTCGCGCGTGGCCCCCGGCGCCTCGTGGAGGAGGCCGGCGACGTTGACGGCGGTCATGGTCGGGCAGGGGCGCCGGCCTGCTCCTCGGACACGTCTGCCGCCCCGCTCTCCGCGGCCGGTGCCTGGCTGCCGCGGTGCCGCTCGTCGAGCATGTCGATGCCGCGCTTGATACTCGTCAGCGCCTTGATGCACTCGCCCTCGAGGCGGATCAGGACCCCGGCCGCATACTCGTCCGCGCCGCGCCGGATCTCGACCGCCTCGCCGTTGGCCTGGTCGATGAGCTCGCCCGCCCGCTGCTGTGCGAGCTTGACCAGCTCTCGTTCCTCCAGCATCTGGGCAGCCTGCTCCTGCGCCCGGGCGACGACCTGGTCTCCCTCGTCGCGGGCGCGCTCGGTGATGCGGCCCGCGTCATCGGTGATGCGCTTCGCCTGGCGCACCTCGTCGGGCACGGCGACGCGCAGCTGGTCGATCAGCTCGAGCACCGCCGACTGGTCGAGCACGACGTTGTTCGTGAGGGGAAGTTTCTTGCCGGTCGCCACGAGGGTTTCGAGACGCTCGACGAGGAAGAGGATATCCGTGGCCACGCCCTCCAGCGACGCGGGGAGAAGGACCCGGGTCGGGTTGCCGCCGATTATAGCCGGGCGATCATCACCCCCACTCTCGCCTGGGCCGAGGCTCAGTGCACGCCGGCCCGCGCCACGAGCGCCTCGACGACCTGCGGTGGAACCATCCCGGACACGTCGCCGCCGAAGCGGGCCACCTCCTTGGCCAGGGACGACGAGATGTAGCCGAACTCGAGCGCGGTCATCAGGAAGGCGGTATCCACCTCGGGCGCCAACCGGCGATTCGTGTGCGCCAGCTGCAGCTCGAACTCGAAGTCGCTCACAGCCCGCAGGCCACGCACCACGAAACCGGCACCGTGACGGCGCGCGAAGTCCACGGTCAGGCCCTCGAACGCCTCCACGGCCACCGCCGAGCCCAGGTCCCCGACGCAGACGCGGATCAGCTCCACGCGCTCCTCGGCGCTGAAGAGGGCGCGCTTGGCAGGATTGTCGAGGACCCCGATGACCAGCCGGTCGAAGAGGCCAGCCGCACGCCGCGCCACGTCGAGGTGGGCGTTCGTGATCGGGTCGAACGATCCCGGGAAGACCGCGGTCCGGCTCATCCATCGCCTCCTTCGCGCTCCGGGTCCCCCGCGTCAATGGCCTGCAGGAAGGTCAGCATCGTCTCGCCGAAGCGTCGCTGCCGAACGACCCCGATGCCATCGGGGGTCGGGACCGGCGTGCGCCAGAAGGTGCGGACCACGATCGTGGCGCCGAACGCCAGGAGCGGGACGAGGGCCTGAAGCGGCGCGAGGATAGCACGCTCGGCGAAGGGTGGATCGACCATCACCAGGTTGTATCGCGTCGAGGACGTGCCTGCCAGGAATCGTTCGACCGGCCCCGCCACGACGGCGGCACGATCCGACAGCCCCGTGTGCGCGAGGTTGCGCCGAAGCACGGCCAGGGCCTCGCGGCCCTGCTCCACGAACGTGCACGATGCGGCACCCCGCGATAGCGCCTCGATCCCGATCGCTCCGCTCCCCGCGTAGAGATCCAGGACGGCCGCGTCGGGGACCCGTTCACCGAGGATGCCGAAGAGCGACTCCTTGACCCGGTCCGTAATCGGGCGAGTCGCGCTGGTACGCGGCGCCTGGAGGGTTCGTCCGCCGGCGGTGCCTGCGATCACCCGCACCCGTCAAGCCTCCCCGGCTCGCGCGCCAGGCGCGAAGGACCGCTGCCGGAATCAGGCTGCGTCATCATCGGTCTCGCGCGGTGCGAAATCGTCTCGCAGGCGCACCAGGTCGGGTCGCGAGGCGAGGGTCGGATCCACCGCCACGAGGCGACCGGCGAGCTCCCTGGCACGTTCCGCGAGCGCGAGATGCCGGGGGTCGAAGAGCGACGCCACGCGCAGGGGCGGCAGCCCGCTCTGGCGGGTCCCGAGCAGGTTGCCGGCGCCGCGCAGGCGAAGATCGGCCTCGGCGATCACGAACCCGTCGCTCGACCCGCGCACGACATCGAGACGCTCGCGCGCCACGGGGTCGCTCGCGTCGGAGACGAGAATGCAGAACGAGCGATGCGGCCCGCGGCCGACTCGACCACGGAGCTGGTGGAGCTGTGCCAGGCCGAAGCGCTCGGCGTCCTCCACGAGCATGACCGAGGCGTTCGGAATGTCGATGCCGACCTCGATGACAGTGGTCGCCACCAGGACGTCCAGCTCGCCCGCCGCGAAGCGCGCCATGGTGGCATCGCGCAGCTCCGCCTTCTGCTGTCCGTGGACGAGGCCGATGCGGAGACCCGGGAGGGCGGCCGTCAGGCGCGCTTCCTCCGCCTCCGCGGAGGCGACGGTCAGCGCATCGCTCTCGGCGACCAGCGGAACCACGACGAACGACTGGCGACCGGCAGCCGCCTCCGATGCCATGAACGATTCGATTCGCCGCAGGCCGCTGCGGTCGCGGATCTCGGTGCGGATCGGCTGGCGGCCCGGCGGCAGCTCGCGCAGGGTGCTGATCGACAGGTCCGAGTAGAACGTGAGCGCGAGCGTGCGTGGAATCGGCGTGGCGGTCAGTGCCAGCAGGTGCGGCTCGCCGTGCTCGCCCTTCGCCTGCAGGGCGGCGCGCTGCTCGACCCCGAAGCGGTGCTGCTCGTCGACAATCGCAAGAGCCAGGCGGCGGAAGACGACCGCGTCGCTGATGACAGCGTGCGTGCCGATCACCACCTCCACCTCGCCGGCGCCGATGGCGGCGTGGATGGCGCGCTTGCGCGCGGCCGACAGGCTCCCGGAAAGGAACTCGGCGCGAACCCCGAGCGCCTCGAGGAGTGGCGCAACGCCGATGAAGTGCTGGCGGGCCAGGATCTCGGTGGGAGCCATCAGCGCCCCCTGCCAGCCTGCCCGGCAGGCGGCCGCCAGCGCCACCGCCGCGACCGCGGTCTTCCCCGATCCGACGTCACCCTGCAGCAGCCGTCGCATGGGGATCTCGGTAGCCAGGTCGGCGATCACCTCGTCCACCGCGCGCTGCTGATCGGAGGTGAGCATGAAGGGCAGCGCCCCGACGAGCGTCGCCAGCTCCGCGGGATCCACCCCGATACGCGGCGCCCTGAGCCCCGCGCGTGCCACGCGCGCCTGGGCCAGGACCAGCTGCAGGGCCAGGAGCTCGTCGTGGGCCAGCCGGTCCAGCGCCGGGACCAGGTCCACGAGCTCGCTCGGAAAGTGCACCGTGCGCAGCGCGTCCGGCAGGGAGGGCAGCCCGGCCCGCTCGTCGGGCTGCAGGGGATCACGGACCAGGGAAAGGCATCGGTCCAGGACGCGCGCCAGCAGCTCGCGAACCCGACGCTGGGTGAGGCCCGCGGCCAGCGGATAGACCGGCACCACCCGACCGGTGTGCAGCGAGTCGCTGCCGGCGGGACTGAAGTCCGGCGAGGTGAACTGCGGCCGCCACCCACGGAGGGTGACCTTGCCGCTGACCACGATCTCGTCACCCGGATGCAGCCGGCGCTCGACGAAGCGCCGTCCGAACCAGATCGCGTCCGCGCTCCCCGTGTCATCAGCCAGCTGGGCGATCACCCGCTGCGGACGTCGCCCGAAGCCCGGCTCGATGCGGACGTCGGTCACCCGAACCCGCGCGGATTGCTTCTCCTCCGGGATGAGCTCGCCAAGGGGCCGCAGCTCGCTGAAGTCGTCGTAGCGGAAGGGGAAGTGGAAGAGCGCCTGCCGCGGAGACGCGAGCCCCAGGCGCCCCAGCGCCGACGCGCCACGGCCCAGCTCGGGGACGGCGCGCCGCAGGGGAAGGTCCAGGGGATCCACGTCTGCCTGCGGCCGACGGGTCGAGGTCACGGGCGCGCTCCGCCCCGGCCGGCACGGGGCCAGGTTCGCAGCCGTCCTGCGCGTTGCATGGCCCGATCGTAGCGTGCTACCATCCGCGCGTTCCGGCGCCGCCGTCCGGCGGGCCGGTTCGTTCATGCATGGAGTCCGCTGAAACTCATGGCACGAGAGTGCGACATCTGCGGAAAGAAGCCGATCACCGGCTGGAATCCGCAATCGGTCGGAATGAACCGCAAGCGCGCGCTGCGGCGCTGGCTGCCCAACCTGCAGCCCATGCTCATCGAGCGCGATGGCCGCCAGCTCCGGGTGCGCGCATGCTCGCGATGCCGGAGGACCGCGCAGAAGATCTGAGCGGTCTGCCCTCCCCCACCCGGTCGTGAACGCCCGCGTCAGACACGCGGGCGTCGCTGTGTCCGGGACTGAGCCGGACCTGCAGACTGCTACCCGTTCCCGGCGGCGAGATCCGTCGCCGAGTCGAGGACCAGGGTGAACGGTCCCTCGTTCACCAGCTCCACGTCCATCTCGGCACCGAATCGCCCGGTCTCAACGCGCGCTCCGAGCGCGCGCAGCCGCGCGACGAAGCGGTCGACGAGCGGCTCCGCCAGGGACGGGTCCGCGGCGTGGCTGAATCCCGGTCGCCGACCACGGCGCAGGTCGGCGTAGAGGGTGAACTGGCTGACCACGAGCAGGGAGCCGCCGCTGTCCCGCAGGTCGCGGTTCGTTCGACCCTCGTCGTCTTCGAAGTAGCGGAGGCCAACGAGCTTCTCGGCCATCGCGTCCACGATGGCCGGCGTGTCTGTCGACCCGACGCCGGCCAGGACCACGGCCCCCACCGCGATCGTACCGATGGCGGTTCCGTCGACGCGGACCGACGCTCGGCGCACTCGCTGGACGACGAGGCGCATGCCCGCCCTACGGGGTTGCGGCCGGCGAGGACGACGGCGCCGGGCTCGCCGTGGCCGATGGGACCGGCGTGATCACCGGGACCGGCGCCGCGCTGGTCACCGGGGCAGATGCCTCGTCCGGCTGAGGCGGGCCAAGCGCGGCAACGGTGAAGCGCGCGGCCGCGTTCCAGATCATGAACCCCGTGGCGCCGTTGTCCGCGAGGGCCTGCATCTCCTTGTGGATGTCGGTCACGGTGTAGGCCCGGTACGACCCGAAGCCGAAGTCCTGGATCCAGGGCCGGATGACCATCGGCAGCCCCTTCGCCTCGGGGATCATCTTCTGGAGCGACTTCGAGATGATCTCGTACGGGTGCTCGTTTGGATTCGCGTAGCCCCAGGTGTACGGCGCGTAGTGGCTCGGGTAGACCATGGGGTCGAAGTAGTCCACGTACGGCATGATCACCTCCGGCCGCTGGCCGATCCCCTGATCGTCGGCGGCGATGAAGCTGATCGGGAAGACGTCGGCACCCAGGAACGCCTTGGTCGGCGCCAGCGCGCCGGAGACGATCCGGAACAGGCGCCGGATGGCGGGGAGCCGGAACGACTGCGTGTTGGGCAGGATCGTCTGCGCCGTGCTGTAGTCGCCGTCGCTGAAGAAGCGCACGTAGTCGAGCTGGACCTCGTCGAAGCCCTTGTCGGCCAGGTCCCCGGCGATCGAGGCGATGTAGTTCGCCACGTCGGGCTCGTTCGGGTCGAGCCAGATGTCGCCGCGGTAGTCGGTCCACGGCTTGCCGGTCTTCTTGTTCTGGACCGCCAGCTGCGGCTGGGCGGAGCCGAGCGTGTCGTCCTTCATGACGACCATGCGGGCGATGGTGTAGATCCCCTTCGACTTGAGCATGGGCAGCAGCGTGTCGAGGTGCAGGAGCGGCGACGACATGACGGCACCGGCCGCCCTGGCCTGAGGCAGGTCGGTCGCGTAGTACAGGTTGCCCGTCCCCTCCTTGACATCGATCACCATGGCGTTCATCTCGGTGTCGGCGATCGTCTTGAGCATGGCGTCGAGCCCGCCCGACCGTTCGAACACCGATGCCGGCGCGTAGAGCGCGCGGACGGTGAAGGGCTGCATGGCCAGGTCGCGGGTCGTGGACCCGTCGATCGGGAGCTCGGTGAGGCGGTAGCCCGCGCGCTTGTAGATCAGCGTCCCGTCGATCGGCACGTCGGGCAGCGCGTAGTGGCCCGCCTGATCGGTGGCGACCACCGTGTCCTGACCATCGACGAACACCTTCACGCCGTTCAGGGGCATGCCCGTCTCGTCGGTCACGGTCCCGCTCACCACGTTCGGGCGGAGCTTCACCGTCAGATCACCGGTGTCCGGGATCGTCCCCGCGCCGTCGTCGTGACCCACCGCGCTCACGGACACCTTCGTGCCGCGCATGACCATGATGGTGGCCTGGCCCTGCTGGTCGGTGGTCGCTGTCACCGCACCATCGGTCACCGTGGCTCCCGCGACCGGAGCACCGTCGGTGGTCGTCACCGCGTGCAGGGTGACCTGGCGCGGTTGCTCCGGGGTCGGTGAGCCGCCGAATGGCACGCCGTTGTCACCGCAGGCCGCCAGGAGCAGCACGAGGACGACGATCACCGTCGCCGCGCGCACGAAGCGCCCGCCCGGTTCGCGCCGGCCGGTCACGCCGAAGCCCCATCGGATACTGCGGGGGTCACGGTCCTGCGCCGTGCCGTCGCCCGCAGCTGCTCGACGACTCCACCCAGATCACCGGGGTGGCGATAGAGGCCGGATCCGACCACCAGCACGTCTCCCCCGGCGTGGTAGGCCGAGGCGATGGTCTCCTCGTTGACGCCCCCGTCGACGCCGATGGGCAGGTCGAGCGAACGGCGCTCCGCCTCCGCACGCAGCGCGGCGAGCTTGGGCAGCACCTCGGCGATGAACGTCTGTCCGCCGAAGCCGGGATGCACGGTCATGACCAGCAGCAGGTCGATCGCCTCGAGGTACGGGTGAGCCGCCTCCGCGGGCGTCTCCGGGTTGAGCGCCAGCCCGGCCGCCCGACCGGTCCGGTGGATGCGGTCGATGACGGTCGACGGGTCATCCTCCGCCTCCACGTGGAAGACGACCAGGTCGCTGCCGGCGTTGGCAAACGCCTCCACGTAGCGCAGCGGCTGGCTGATCATCAGATGGCTGTGGAACGGGAGCGGCGTCCTGGGTCGGAGCGCCTCGACCACGACCGGGCCCATGGTCAGGTTCGGCACGAAGTGGCCGTCCATCACGTCGAGGTGGATGGAGTCCACGCCGCCATCCGCCGCGCGCTCCACCTCGCTGCCCAGTGCAGAGAAGTCGGCGGTCAGGATGCTCGCGCTGATCTGGGGTGGTCGCGCCATCGGTCCCGTCATTCGACGGCCACCGGCACGCCTGCGAAGGTGGGCACCTCCGGTCGTGGCAGCTCGCGGCCCGCCAGCTGGGCGTGGAGCTGGCCGCAGGCCGCCTCGATCTCGCGTCCGCGCGTGTCCCGCACCGTCAGCGGCACCCCCCGGGCACGCACGATAGCCGCGAAGGCGTCGATCCGCGCTCGGGATGAGCCGCTCCACGGCGAGCCGGGCGTTGGGTTGAGCGGAATCAGGTTGACGTGGCTCAGCCAGCCCGCGGCCAGGTCGCCAAGCGCCGCCGCCAGCTCGGGCGTGTCGTTGAGACCGTCGATCATCACGTACTCAAGGCTTACCCTTCGCCCGGTCTGCTCCGCGAAGCGACGGCCCGCACCGATCAGCTCGGCCACCTTCCACTTGTGGTTGAGCGGCACAAGCTCGTCCCGCAGCGCGTCGGTCGGCGCGTGCAGGCTGATGGCCAGGTTGACCTGGGGCAGCTCGGCCACCATCCGGTCGATGCCCGGGATGACGCCGGAGGTCGAGACGGTGATGTGCCGCGCGCCGACGCCCAGCCGCTGCGGGTCGTTGAGCAGCCGCACCGCCTCGAAGACGCGGTTCACGTTGGCGAGCGGCTCACCCATCCCCATGAACACGATGTTGTAGTGGCCAGTGTGCTCGACGGGCCGCCAGTCGGGACCCAGCGCGAGCCACGGGGCCCGGTGCCAGTGGAGGACCTGGTCCACGATCTCCCCGGGCGTGAGCTGGCGCCCGAAGCCGGCCTGCCCGGTCGCGCAGAAGGGGCAACCTACCGCGCACCCCGCCTGGCTGGAGATGCAGATCGTCGTGCGCTCAACGCTGCGGCCGTGTGCCGGGGTTCGCATCAGGACCGATTCCACCCGCTGGCCGTCGTGCAGCTCGTGAACCGCCTTGGCGGTCAGCCCGCCATCGGCCCCGATCACATGCGTGGCGCCGATGGCCGAGAAGCGGAAGTCGCTGGCGAGCGCCTCACGCAACGCAAGCGGGAGGTCGGTCAGGTCGTCGAACCCGGCCACCTCCGGCCGATGGATCCCGGTCAGCACCTGGCGGGCCCGGTACGCCGGCTCGCCGCGGGCGGCGAGCCACGCGGCGAGCTGCGGCGACGCAACGTCACTGATCGTCGGGCGCGGCCCGACGACGGTCAGCTCAGTCACGGCGCCCCATGATCAGCATCAGGTAGTAGAGGAACGTGAGCAGCGCGGTGAGCGCGGCCGCCACGTACGTCCACGCCGCGGCCTTCAGCACGTCACGTGCACCGGTCTCCCGCTCACCCACCATGCCGAGGCTGGACACGAAGGCCAGTGCCTTGCCGGAGGCGCCGATCTCGACCGGCAGCGTCACGAACGTGAAGATCACGGCCGCCCCGAACGCGACCAGGCCAACCCAGGCCAGGCCCATCAGATTCATCCACAGCCCGGCGATGATGAGCCAGGGTGCCACGCCCGAACCGAACTGCACGGCCGGCACGATGGCCATCCGCACCATCATCCACGGATCGCGCTCGCGATCCTGGAGGGCGTGGCCGACCTCGTGGGCGATCACTGCCGCGGACGCGACGGAGAGCCGCGGCGCACTCTGTGCGGGCACGGCCAGCGCGCCACGGCGCGGGTCGTACGAGCCGAGCTGGGCCTGTCCGGCCACCGCCTGCGAGACCCGCAGCACCTTGTCCCGCGGGTCGTAGTGGTCGGTGAGCTGGCCCGGCGTCGGCTCGATGCGGACGTCTGTCAGGCCCTGCCGGTCGAGCAGGCGACGCGCGAAGTCGAACGGGTCCAGGGAGATGCCGGAGTCCACCTTCGCCCACTTGGCGTAGGTCGACCGGACACGAAACGCCGCCCATCCGGTGAGCGCCAGGCTCGGGAGCAGGACGAGCAGAATATAGATGAAGAAGTTTCCGCCAAAGATCATCTCGGTGCTTCCACCTCCTGGAGGGAAGTGCGGCGAGTATACCCGGGAGTTTCTTGCGGTTCGATGACGGCTCCCGGGAGGCCTGCGAGTCAGGGATGGAGCGCGCCGAGGAGCACGTGGTCGCGCTGCAGCCCTCGTCGCCAGTCGTCGGCGGGCATCACCCCGCGACCCTCCGGCTGGACGAGGTCCAGCGCAAGCGCTCCCGAGCCGCAGGCGACCCGGGGCTCGCCGCCGGGGAGCAGCGCGCCGATCGGCAGAGCGGCGACGCCCGGGACTGGGTGAGCCCGCCGCACGTGAAGGCGCCGTCCGTCCAGCGTCGTCCAGGCACCCGGCCATGGCTGCAGGGCCCGCACCTGGCGGTCGACCGCTGCCGCGTCCGAGCCCCAGTCGATCCAGCCGTCGTCACGCGTGAAGGCGTGCACCACCGTCGCCTTCGTCTCGTCCTGCGGGACCGGGTCGAGGCCACCGTCTCGCCAGCGCTCCAGGAGGGCGGGTACCTCCCCCGCCGCGAGCTCGGCGAGGCGAGATTCGAGTACAGGCGCCTCCTCGCGGCCATCGAGCGGCACCCGCCACTGGGAGACGATGGGGCCCGCGTCGAGCGCCGTGGTCATGACCATCAGGGTCACGCCCCCCTCGGGGTCACCGGCGAGGATGGTGCCGGCGACGGGCGCCGCCCCGCGGTGCCGGGGCAGCAGGGATGGGTGAACATTCAGCGGCGGACGCTCGGCCACGGACAGGAGGTCGGCCGGGACCAGCTGGCCATAGGCGGCGAGCAGGATCCCGTCCGGCGCGAATGCGCGCAGCGCCGCGCGCCCCTCGTCGGAGCGGAGGCGGCCCGGGGTGACGAGGATCATCCCCCGCTCGCGGGCGAGCGCGCTGACGGGCGAGGGACGCGGCTGCAGGCGTCGTCCGGCGGGCCGATCGGGTGCCGACACGACGAGCAGGTCGTCGGCAAGCTCCGGCAGACGGGCGAGCAGCGGGACGGCGAACGACCCGGTACCGAGGAAGGCGATGCGGCCGATGGTGGCCACTAGATGCCCGCGGTCTGCGCTTCCTCCACGTCGCTCGGATGCTCGCTGACCCGCACGAGCTCCTCGAGCGACTCGAGGTGATCGATGTACAGCACGCCGTTGAGGTGGTCGATCTCGTGCTGCAGCGCGCGGGCGAAGAGCTCCTCGCCCTTGACCCGGAACGGCTTGCCGTTGCGGTCCTGCGCCTTGACGGTCACCTTCGCCGCCCGCGCGACCTCGGCCACGAACCCGGGGATCGAGAGGCAACCTTCCCAGTCGATGATCTCGCCGGAGGACTTGACGATCTGCGGGTTGACGAGCTCGGTGATCTGGTCCTCGAGCTCGATGACGGCGACCCGCAGCGGCACCCCGACCTGGTTCGCCGCCAGGCCGATCCCCGGTGCATCGCGCATCGTCTCGAGCATGTCGTCGAGGAGCCGGTGCAGCGAGGTGTCGAAGGTCGAGACCTTCTTCGTCTTCTCGTGGAGAATGGGCTCCTCGGCGGTGAGGATGCGGCGAATCACCATGGCGTCATTGTACCGATGGCGACGGGCGGCGAGGGGGCTCCGTCAGAGGAGCGCCTCGGGATCCACGTCCACCGCCACGCCGGCCGGCACACGCTCGAGCGCCGCCGCGCGGGCGGCAAGGTCACCCGAACGAAGAACGACCTGCATCCGCCACCGACCGGCGCGTCGCGGAACGTAGGCAGGCAGCGGGCCGAGCACCTCGACACCGGACACCGCGACCGCCTCGGCGGCCGCGCGGCCGCGGGCCTCGGCTCGCTCGCGGTCCGAATCGGCGACGAGCAGTCGCGCGAGATGGCCCGACGGCGGGTAGCCCAGCATCCGCCGGCGCGCCAGCTCCTCGTCGGCGAACCCGTCGACGTCGAGTCGCGCCGCAGCCCTGATCGAGAAGTGGTCGGGCGCGTAGGTCTGGAAGATGACCTGCCCCAGCCGCGGACCACGTCCCGCCCGCCCGGCGACCTGCGCGAGGAGCTGGAACGTGCGTTCGGCGGCGCGATAGTCGGGGAGGTTCAGGGTGACATCGGCCGCCACCACGGCAGCCAGCACGACATCGGGCAGGTCGAGGCCCTTCGCCGCCAGCTGGGTGCCGACCAGCACGTCCGTCCGCCCTTCCCGGAAGTCGTCGTACACCGATTCGAAGGCACGCCGCTCCGCGAGGGCGTCGCTGTCCAGGCGCCCGATGCGCAGCCGCGGGAACCGCGCACGCAGCTCGGCCTCGACCCGTTGTGTGCCGGCCCCGAAGTACCGAATGCGCCTCGACCCGCAGCTCGGGCAGCGATCCGGCACGGGCGCGCTGCGGCCGCAGTGGTGGCAGCGGAGCTGCCCGCCGGAGAGGTGGAAGACGTACGGCAGGTCGCAGTCAGGGCAGCGAAGGCTCTCGCCGCAGTCCCGGCACAGGACGAAGGTTGCGGCGCCCCGGCGGTTGATGAGCAGGATTCCCTGTCCCCGACCCTCGCCCAGGCCGGAAACCCCCTCGGCCAGAAGGTGGGAAAGGACCGACCGGTTTCCCGTCGCGAGCTCGGCCCGCATGTCGACGATCTCCACGGCCGGGGCCCGACCGACGCGCCGCTCTCGGAGCCTCGCCCGCTCCACGTGACCACCGCGGACGCGCGCAAGGGTCACGAGGTCGGGTGTCGCACTGCCCATCACGAGCCGCGCGCCGCTCAGCGCGGCCCGCTCCCGGACGACCCAGCGCGCGTCGTAGCGCGGCGTCCGATCCGCCTTGAAGGCGCCCTCGTGCTCCTCGTCGACGATGATCAGCCCCAGGTCGCGCAGCGGCGCGAAGGCCGCCATGCGCGTGCCCAGCACGACCCGCGCCTCGCCGCGCAGCACGCGCCACCACGAGTCGTGACGCTCGCCCGCCGACAGGCCAGAGTGCATGACCACCAGGTCGCCGCCCACCAGCGCGGTCAGCCGGTCACCGAGCTGGGGAATGAGCGCGACCTCGGGAACGAGGACGAGCGCCGTCCGGCCGGCGGCCAGGGCGGCCTCGATGGCCGCCAGGTAGACCTCCGTCTTGCCCGATGCCGCCACCCCCTCGAGGAGAAGCTCGCTCCCTCCGGGGAGTGCCTCGATGGCGCCCAGCGCCTCGCGCTGCTCCCCCGCCAGCTCCTCACGAAGCGGTGGCCCCGCGGCGCGATGTGCCAGCGGGTCCCGGAGCGCGTCGCGCCATCCCAGCACCACGCGACCGCTCGCCTCCAGGCGTCGGGCCGGTCCAAGCAGCGAGGTGGGCGTCACCTCCAGCTGGGCCGCGAGATCGGGCAGGTCCTTGACGCCGTCTCCGAGCATCTCGAGGATCGCCCGCTGGACGGGCGCCCGACGGGGCGGATCCCCGCTCGGCGACAGGGCCGTGATCGTGCGTATCCGGCGCGCGCGCAGCTCCGGGGCCTGGAGCGACCAGACCGCGGCCAGGGCTCCGCGGCGACGCAGCCCCTCGAGCCAGCTGGACGCCGAGCGCAGCGGGCCGAAGCGCAGCAGCTCGCCCTCTTCCAGCAGGCCGTCCGTGTCGAGGTTGGCGGTCTCCTCCACGCCCGCCGGCAGTTGTGACCCATCGACGATGCGCCACCGTCGCCGCAGGCGCGACTCGAGGCCCGGCGGCAGCATGGCCGCGATGGTGGTGCCGAGCGGAGCCCGGTAGTAGCGCGCAATGCGCCGCGCGATCTCGAGCAGCTCAGCGGTGAGCATCGGCTCCGACACCACGGCCGCCACGTCGCGAAGGGCCGAACCCTCCGGGTCGGCTCCGGCCGCCGCGAACGGGCCCTCCACGAGATAGCCGAGGGCCTGACGGCGACCGTACGGCACGAGGAGCAGCGACCCGGGCCGGGGATCGCCCATCGCCGCGGGGAGGCGGTAGCTGAAGGTGCGCTCGGGTCGATCGGCGATCGCGTCGACCGCGACCCGGACGACCCGATCGCCCCGCTCAGACCTGGGGCCGGCGCGGCGGCTCACGGCGCGCCTCCGCCTGGATGATCTCCCAGATCCGTTCCGCTGCCTCCCCGGGGCGGTCCGTCTCGTTCACGATCACGTAGTCGTAATCCTCCGAGGAGGCCATCTCGTGCTCCGCGTTGTGACGCCGGATGGCGAGCGACTCCTCCGACTCCGATCCGCGGGCCGCGAGCCGCGCGTCGAGATCCTCGAGCGAGGGGGGCATGACGAAGATGAGCAGCGCGTCGGGAACCAACTGTCGTACCGATCGCGCTCCCTGCGGGTCGATCGTCAGGATCGCATCGCGACCGGCGGCCAGGATGCCGCGTACCTGCTGCACCGGGCTGCCGTACCAGTAGCCATGGACGTTCGCCGACTCCAGGAGCCCCCCGTCGGCCCGCAGCGCCTCGAACTCCGAGGTGCCGAGGAAGTGGTAGTGCACGTCGTCGGTCTCGCCGGGCCGGCGCGGCCGGGTGGTCGCCGTCACGATGGGAACCACCTGGGGATGGTCCCGGGCGAGCTCGGCCACGATGGTGCTCTTGCCCACGCCGGACGGCCCCGAGACCACGACCAGCAGCGGGTTCGGGAAGGTCATCCGCTTCTCGGCCGGCTCCTGCATCACGTGACCACCTCCTCGCCATCGAGCGACGCACCGACCCCGACCGGCAGCCCGCCCGGCTCCAGGCCCGTCGCCTCGAGCGTCCCCCGCAGGTCGGCCGGCAGCTCGCTCCAGGCGCGCAGTACCCGGCCGTCGATAGGGCGGTGCAGGACGAGCCGCGCGGCGTGCAGGAACTGGCGGCCAAGGCCGCCCGGCCCCGTACCGCCACCGTATCGAAGGTCGCCCACGATCGGGAGCCGCAGGTAGGCGAGGTGCGCGCGGATCTGGTGCGTGCGGCCGGTTCGAGGATGGAGCTCGAGGAGCGTGAGGCCGGAGCCGGAGGCGACGACCGCGTACTCGGTCACCGCATCGCGCCCGGCCGCCACGACCGCCATCCGCTGGCGATCTCGCGGATCGCGACCGACCGGCGCCTCGATCCGCCCCCGGCGCGCCGGCGGCTCGCCGCGCACCAGGGCCAGGTAGGTCTTTTCGATCGTCCGATCGCCGAGCTGCCGCATCAGGCTGGCCTGTGCCTCGTCGGACTTCGCCACCATGAGGAGCCCGGAAGTGTCCTTGTCGAGCCGATGCACGATCCCGGGCCGCTCGACACCCGCCACCGAGCCGAGCGGCTCCCCGAGGGCACGGGCCCTCCCCAGAAGGGCGTGAACCAGGGTCCCGGTCGCATGCCCGGCGCTCGGATGGACCACCATGCCGGCGGGCTTGTCGACGATGAGCATGCTGTCGTCTTCGTAGGCCACCGTGAGCGGGATGGCCTCGGGGACCAGGGTCGGGTCGGGCGGGGCGCTCAGCTCCACGCTGATCCGCTCCCCTCCCCGCAGGCGATCGCTGGAACGGGCACGGCCGCCATCCACCAGGGCGCGACCGTCGCCGATCAGTCGCTGGGCGTGGGCGCGGCTGATCCCGGCCACCGCCGCGACAGACAGATCGAAGCGGCCCGGCGCGGCCGGACCGCTCATTGTTCGCTCGCCAGTCGCCGCGCGCACCCGGCGGCCTCCCGGCCGGGGCACGAGGCTCTCCCTCGCCGGATCGGTCACCCCGCTCCCCCTCCCCGCGTCGAGTCGCCGTGGCCGGTGTGCGCAGCCGGCAGGGATGCGGTGCTGTCAGCCCGGCCGGCATGCTCCGCGGGGTGAGCCTCGCGCCGATCCAACCACCACAGCAGGATCACCAGGGTCACGATCCCGACGTCAAGGGAGCTGTCCGCGACGTTGAAGGTCGGCCAGCGCAGGTCACCGATCCCGACCGACACGAAATCGATGACGCGTCCGCCGCGTGCAAGACGGTCCACCAGGTTGCCCAGGGTGCCGCCCAGCAGCAGGCCAAGCAGCGCGAAGATCCACAGGCTGCGGCCCCGGAACGACCAGGCGAAGTAGGCAACCAGGCCCAGGGCCACGACGCTGACCACGAGGAAGAGGGGCAGCCCTCCCTGGAACAGGCTGAACGCCGCGCCGTTATTCTCGGCGTGCCAGATCTGGACCACGGTTCCGAGCACGTCCACGTGCTCGCCGAGGGCCAGGCTGGCGGCGACCACGGCCTTGGTAACCTGGTCGGCGAGCAGCACGACCCCTGCGACGCCCAGGAGCGTCGCGATCTCGCCGGTGCGGCGACGTGCCGGTCGGGGCTCGCTCATGTGCTGGAGAGCCTACACCGCGCGACGAACGAACAGGTCGAGCCGTGCGCCGCCGATCTCCGCCGATTCGGTCCGGTCCGGGTTGGCCAGCCGTGCCTCGGGTCCGATCTCGACCGACGTGGCCAGCAGCTCCTCCGCGAGCCAGTCGCGGTGGGCCGCGAGCGCCCCGAGCGGGATCGGATCACCGGCGACGGCGATATCGACGCGATCGCTGATCTCGTAGCGCGCATCGCGTCGGAGCCCCTGCAGGCGATGGGCGACCTCGCGCGCGATACCCTCCGCTTCCAGCTCGGGCGTCATCGAGGTGTCGAGGGCGACGAGCAGATCCCCCTCCTCCGCCACGGCGTGTCCCGGGCGCGCTCGGGCGACAAGCTCGAACTCGTCCGGCTCCAGCACAACGCCGCCGGCCTCGACCCGCCCGTCGGGGAGCTGCGACCAACTCCCCGATCGCGCCGCGGCCATCACGCCGCCAACGGCGGCACCGCGCCGCGGCCCGAGCACCGGGAGAAGCGGGCGCAGCGTTCGCTCGACGAGCGCCGAGGCATCGGGGATCAGCTGGAGCGACTTCACGTTCAGCTCGTCGAGCACCGCCGCCACCAGCTCCGCATCCACGGCCGGGTTGTCGGCGAGGGACCCACCGCCGGCGCGTCGGACGCGAACGGCACCCAGCGGCTGCCGCACCCGGACGCCTGACGCGGCCCGCGCCGAATGGCCCAGGGCCGCGACCAGCCGCGCCCGCTGCACCGCCTCCTCCAGCGCGACGTCGCGCTGGCCGGGTTCGATGACCGGGAAGTCGGCGAGGTGGACGGAGTCCACCGCCGACGCGTCGACCGACGTCACCAGGTTCTCCCAGATCGCATCCGCCAGGTGCGGCACGAAGGGCGCGATCAGGCGGGTGACCCCCAGCAGGACCGTGTACAGCGTGTCGTACGCGGCGTGCTTGTCGGCATCGAGCGCTCCCTTCCAGAAGCGCCGGCGGTTGCGGCGCACGTACCAGTTGGACAGGTCCTCCACGAAGCGCTCGATCGCCCGCGTCGCCCGCAGCGCGTCGTAGCCGTCCAGCGCCGCGCGGACCTCAGCCACCACCCCGTCCAGGCGGGACAGGATCCATCGGTCCATCAGGCTCCGAGCCTTCCGGCTCGCCTCGGCCTCGCTGGAGCCCGGCTCCCAGCCGTCCAGGCGGGCGTAGGTCACGAAGAAGGCGTACGTGTTCCACAGCGGCAGGAAGAAACGACGAACGACCTCATGCCCGGGTCCGTACCCGAAGTTCAGGTTGCTCGCGGGATTCTGGGCCATGAACATCCAGCGCATGACGTCGGTGCCGATGCCGTCGGCCGCCTCGTCAAAGGGGATGGCATTCCCCTTGCTCTTGTGCATCTCCTCACCGTGCTCGTCGCGCATGAGCGCATAGCCGAAGAGGGTCCGGGTCATCGGCTCGTCGGCGAGCACGGTCGACATGGTCAGCAGGGCATAGAACCAGTTGCGGAACTGGCCAGGGAAGGACTCGGTGATGAAGTCGGCCGGGAACCAGGCCCGCCAGTAGTCGCGGTCGGTGTTCCAGCGAAGCGTTGAGAAGCCCACGATCCCGGCGTCGAGCCACGGGTTGCCGACGTCGGCGATGCGCCGCGACCGGCCGCCGCAGCTCGCGCAGGCGATCTCGACCCCGTCAACCCACGGCCGGTGCGGCGAATGGCCCTCGAACGCATCCCAGCCGGCCACCGCCCGCTCCCGCAGCTCGTCCCGCCCGCCGATCACCTCCCAGGCCTCGCACTCGGCGCAGACCCAGATGGGCAGCGCCAGGCCGTAGTAGCGCTTCTTGCTGATCATCCAGTCGCCCATGTTGCGCAGCCAGTCGAGCTCGCGCTCCTCCAGGCCCACGCCCTCGGGCAGCCAGGTGATCTGGCGCGTGACCCGCGAGATCGGCGCGCGCAGCGGGTCCATGCGGATGAACCACTCGTCTACGAGCCGGAAGACGAGCTGCGTGCTGCAGCGCCAGCAGACCGGGTAGCTGTGCAGGTAGCTCTCGCGCGCGACGAGCAGCCCCCGCCGTTCCAGGTCGGCAGCCACGTCACCGGCGATGTCATCGGCGGGGTCCGCGGCCGCCCCGGCGTAGCGGCCGGTCTGCCAGCCATAGCCATCGCGGAAGACGCCGAACTCGTCGATCGGGTCCAGGACCGCCAGGTCGTATTCCCGGGCGAGCGCGAAGTCCTCCTGTCCGCAGCCCGGGGCGATGTGGACGATGCCGGTCCCCTCCTCGTCGGAGACCTCGTCCCATGCGATCACCCGGTGTGCGACCCCGGCCTGGACAGGCAGGTCGTCGAACGGACCCGCGAAGGTCAGACCCACCAGCTCCGAGCCGGTCGCGGTGCCCAGGACCGGCGCGTCACCCGTGACGCGGGCCTTCGACCCGGCGGAGACCCACCAGCGCCGCCCGTCACGGCCCTCGATCAGCTGGTACGTGAGGCCGGGGTGGACCGCCGCCGCGACGTTCGACGACAGGGTCCAGGGCGTCGTCGTCCAGACCAGCAGGTCCTCTCCATCGTGGCCTGGAGCCGTGATCGGCAGCCGGATCGTCACCGACAGGTGCCGGAGGTCGCGGTAGCCCTCGGTCGCGATCTCCATGTTCGACAGCCCGGTCCCGCAGCGCGGGCACCAGGGCATCACGTCGTGGCCCTTGTAGACCAGGCCTCGCCGGTGGCATTCGGCCAGGAACGCCCAGATCGTGTAGTTGTTCTCCTCGCTGTTGGTGATGTAGCTGTGCTCCCAGTCCATCCACATCCCGAGCCGCTTGCTCTGCTCGGTCTGGATGCCGGCGAAGCGGTCCACCCGCGCCTTGCACAGCTCCACGAAGCGGTCGATCCCGAACTCCTCGATCTGGCGCTTGTTGTTGAACCCCAGCTCGCGCTCGACTTCGACCTCGATCCAGAGCCCCTGGGCGTCGAACCCGTTCTGGTAGCGCTGCCGCTCCCCCAGCATGGTGTGGTAGCGCTGGTAGAGGTCCTTGTAGGTGCGACCCCAGGCGTGGTGGACGCCCATCGCGTTGTTGGCGGTGATCGGCCCGTCCAGGAAGCTGAACCGGCGCTCGGAAGCCTGGTTGCGCGCGAGGTAGCGCGCCATCGTGTCGCGCTCGCGCCACCGCGCGATCTGCTCTCGCTCCAGCGCGGGAACGTCCAGCTTGGGGCTGACCGGCCTGAACACCGCTCCTCCTGTCCTCGTTCGCGGGCCACGCCGGCCCATGAAAAAACCCGTCCCGATGCCGGGACGGGAGCATCGTGTCGTGTTCCCGCGGTACCACCCGCGCTTGGCCGATGGCGTCGGATGACGGCACCGGCCCGCTCAGCCGCCACGGGTCGGCATCCGGCCGGACCGATGGCGCCGCCGTTGGTATCGGGAGGCGTGTCCCGGGAGACGTTACCCACGCCTGGCGGTCACGCCGCCTTGCGCTTGGCGCCTCCGGCTCGGGAGGGATCGCTCGCCGTCGCGATGCCGCCCGCTTTCACCGTCCGGGCTCGCTGCTGGCTCGTGCCGACGGGAGCGCTGGCTCCGTCGCAGCCGTCTGGTTTCTGTCGGCGGATCGTGGCAGCGCGGCGCCACGCTTGTCAATTCGTGCCGGCCGGGTCAACCCATCACCGCCCTGCCCAGGAGCACGAGGGCGGAGAGCGCAGACACGGTGACCAGGCCCGTCAGCCGCGGCCACCAGGCGCGGGCGGCGAGAATGCCCAGTGCGGCGAGAGGCCCGCAGGCCACCAGCGCCAGCGCCTCGAGCCGCGCCGTGGTGTCACCGCTGGCGATCGCCGCCTCACCGCCCGTGATCAGGTACGCGGCAAGCGAGGCGGCGAGCGGAACGAGCGCCCAGCCGATGGCGGCCAGGACCGCCAAGCGTCGGTCCGTTGCCCACCCGGGACGGGTCCACGTTCCCCTCGCACGCCGTCGCGCGGGGCCGGGCGCGCTCCACGGGACCTCGACCTCCTCCTCCGGCTCGCGCGGAACCCGCGGCTCCTCGCGTCGCGCGGCCCCCTGGAGGGCTTCGCCCGCCATCCGCGCCTCGGCGATCGATTGACGTTCCGCCTCGGCCGCTTCCAGCGCCGCATGGCGTGCGGCAGCCAGCTCGGCCTCGAGCCTCGCGCGCTCGATACCGGTCAGGATCCGCGGTCCGCCTGGCGGAGCCGCATCTCCGTGCCCGCCCTCGTCGGCCGGCGCCCCCTCGGCGCGAGCCGGCAGCCCGCGCTCCGCAGGTTCACCCTCGCCGGGCAGCACGGCCAGCAGGCGGCCGCTCACCTCGTCCAGGCGCTGCTGCACGCGCGCGGCCGCTCCCAGCGCCTCGAGCAGCTCCGGCTCGGAGGAAGCGCCGATGGCCAGCCGCCCGCGATCGGTCGGCACCAGGATGACGGTGGAGGTCGGCGCCAGCCGGACGATGGAGATCGGCTCCTCACCGCGCAGGATCGCGCGGCCATACGCCCAGCCCAGGAACCCGAACCGGGTGCGGATGGCACTCTGGCCGGAACGAGCCATGGTCGCGCGGGTGACCGCCCCGGGAACGAGACGGTACCGGCGGCTGCCCGCCAGCCATCGGACGCGCAGACCGCCCACCTCGACCTCCAGCCGGAGGGTCAGCGGAATGATCGAGACGACGAAGGCAGCTCCCACCAGGACCCCGGCCACGGCCCACAGCGCCAGGTCGACCCCCATCGGCGCCACGAACCCCGCGCCCACCGAAGCGCCCGCGAGCACGACCAGCACGAGCGGCAGCAACAGAATCCGGGGCAGGGCGCGCGCGAGGCCCACCCGCGCGATGGCGATCGGATCGTCCGCCATCGGTTCAGGCCTTCTCGGTGACGCGGTACTCGAGGTACCGGCCGGTCAACAGGCGGGTCTGGGCATCGAGTGCCGGGAGGTTGCTGAACAGGATCCCGATCACCGGCAGGCCCAGCCATTGCAGGTAACTCAGGGCACGGGTGAAGAACCCCCAGGTCGCCGGGCGCGGCGGCACGATTTTGTGCTCGACGTAGATCATCACGATGAGGGCGACGAAGGCCAGGGTCAGCATGGTACTCGCGAAGAGCGGGAGGTTCTGGCCCAGGATCGTCTGCCCGAAGGCAGGGTTCAGGACAAGGGGGATGAGCGCGCCAAAGGTGATGACGAACGGCCCGATGGCCCAGCTGATGTGCTCCCAGAACAGATTGAGGATTCGCCAGGTCCGGGAGAAGCGGGAGATCTCCGAGTGCCGGAACGCGTTCTGCACCACGAACGGGATATCGGTCACGCCCCACGCCCAGCGGCGGGCCTGGGTGTACTGGACCATCATCGAGCGCCAGTAGGTACGCGCGCGAACCGCGTCCCCGTAGATGGGGATGAACAGCGGAACGGCGCGGAACCGGTCGCCGTAGCGGAAGTAGCTCTTCCAGTAGAAGCGGCTGTCCTCCGGAATGGCATCGGTGGCCCAGTAGCCCACCTCGTGCACCACCCGCAGCGTCGTGGAGTAGCTCGAGAAGCTCACCAGCTTCTCCGGCATCACGTTGCGCCACAGCTGGAGCTGGGTGAGCATCGCGGCGAAGAGGCGAAGCAGGATCGGCGCCTCCCAGATGTTGTTGTGGAAGTACGGGATCGGCTGGTACAGCTGTGTCTCTCGGTGCGGGTCGGTCACGTGCATCCAGGCGAGGTAGGTGAAGTACGCCGGATGCACCCGGAAGTCCGCGTCGAGGTCCGTGATCAGGATCCGGCTCGGGTCCATTCCCCGCTCGCGCACCAGGAGCCGGTAGAGGTAGCGGCCGCCCCAGGCCATGGCGCTGCTCTTGCCCACCACGATGCCCGGCTCCAGCGGGTCGAGAATGTGGATGAAGTCCGCAAAGGCGTCGCCGAACTCATCCTGCAGGGTCGCCACGTTGGCGATCCCCTCCTCATCGGTTTCGCGGGTGATGATGGCGCAGATCTTCCGGTCCTTCGGCCACTCGGCGGCGGCCAGGGCCCGCACCGTCTCCCGCAGCTTTTCGAGCGATTCTGTGTAGGTGGGGATCAGGGCCAGCTGCGTGTACGTCCGCCAGTCGGGCACCGATGCGTCACCGCTTCGCGACGGGACGCCGATCCTGGCCGGGGCCGAGTAGTCCTCCGCCTCGAGCCGGGCCATCCAGTCCGTCGCCTCGACCGCTCGCACACGGCGATAGCCGATCACCACCGTGACTGCCAGCCACAGCGAGCGGCACAGCATGTAGAAGTCAAAGGTCAGGACGAAGTACGCGACCAGGGATGGGTAGCTGAAGCTGAGCCAGATGGGGCCCAGGATGATTGCCCAGCTGATCAGCCCCGGGACGATCTCCAGCAGGCGCTGGAGCCAGCGGTACGGATCTGCCTGCGCGTCCTCGACCATGCGGATCTCCGGCCGGGCGGCCGCCCGGCCGGACGGTCGCGTCGAGCCTAGTAAACCGGCGTCAGCCAGGAGCGATACGCGTCGAGCTTTCCGCGTACCGCGTCGAAGTAGGTGTGCGACAGCCGGCTGGTGATCGGCCCGGGACTGCCGTCCCCCACCGTGCGGCGATCGACCTCGATCACCGGCGAGACCTGGGCGCCCGTTCCGCACAGGAAGATCTCGTCGGCGGCGTAGAGCTCCGTGCGGTCGATCGATCGCTCGACGACGGAAACACCCTGGTCATTGGCCACCGACATGAGCCGCCGGCGGGTGATCCCCTCGAGCACGTTGTCGCTGACCGGCGGCGTGATGAGCACCCCGTCGCGCACGATGAACAGGTTCTCCGCGCTGCCCTCGCTGACGTGGCCGTCCTGCGTCAGAACGATCGCCTCGTCGAAGCCGTTCAGCTGCGCCTCGCTCTTGGCGAGCGCCGAGTTGACGTAGGCGCCGGTGATCTTGCCGCGCGCGGGGATGGCGTTGTCGTCGGTGCGGCGCCAGCTGCTCACCTGGGCCCGGACGCCGGTCTCGGTGTCGATGTACTTCCCGAACGGGATCGCGAAGATCGTGAAATCGGCGTCCAGGTTGTGAAGCCTGACGCCGATCAGCTCGCTCGACTTGTAGACGAGCGGACGGACGTAGACGTCCTCCTGCAACCCGTCGCGCCGAAGGAGCTCCAGCGTGGCATCGGCCATCTGCTCGGGCGTATAGGGCACGACCATGTAGAGGAGGCGGGCGGAGCGGACGATGCGCTGGAAATGCGGGACGAGGTCAAGCGCGTAGAGCTGACCCTGGTCGCTGTTCCAATAGGCGCGAATGCCTTCGAAGACGGCGGTGCCGTAGTTCAGCGCATGGGTCATGACACTGACATTCGCGTCGCGGAGCGGGACGAACCCGCCGCGGAAGAACGCCCACAGGTCGGGGGTGCTCTCCAGTCCGGCGGCGGGACTGGGTGTGGCTTCTTTCAGCAACGTGCTCTCCTCATGGGCCGGGCCCGCGTCAACCGCGCGCGCCAGCTTGCGGCTGCCCCAGTATAGCCGCCGACCCCGCCCCCTCTGACCCTGCCACAGGAGCCTTGCGGAATCAGTGGCCGCTCACCACCGGGACCGGGAGCGTGAGGGCGGCGACAATATAGGTGGCGTAGATCGGCCCACCAACCAGCAGGAGCCACGCGCTCAGGCGGCGGGCCCGGAGCATGACGCCAAAGATCACGAAGGTCGCCAGGAACGCCGCACCGGCCGACGCAAACGAGAGAGCGCTCTCAGGGCTGAAGACCCAGTCGGTGAAGACCAGGCCGAGCACGGTTGGGATGCAGCTCTGGAAGACCATGGCCCCCGTGATGTTGCCCATGGCCAGCGTGTCCTTCCCGGTGCGAACCCAGAGGATCGAATTTGCCTTCTCGGGCAGCTCGGTGGCGATTGGCGCGATGACAAGGGCCAGGATCCGTGGATCCAGGCCGACCACCGTCGAGATGTGCTCCACGGCGCCGACGAAGACCTGTGCCCCGGCAATGATCGCGGCGAGCGCGACGATGACCTGGGCAACGACGATCCGCAGCCGTGGCGAGCCCTCGGCCGCCTCCCAGTCGTCGATCTCCCCGGGCAGCAGATCGAGGTCCATGGTGTGTGGGCCGTGCATGCCGGGCAGACGCGTCAGGTGCAGACGGTTGAGCTCGGCCGCGTCGGTGTCCGCTCCTTCCTCCGCGAAGTGGGCTCGCACGTAGATCGCATAGAGGACCAGCAGCAGGCCCGCGACAGGCCATTTCAGCCAGTGGATCGGTTCCGGAAGGAACGCCGTGCCGATGGCAATGGCGTAGGCGACGATGAAGTAGCCGACGTCTCGCCCGAGGATGCTGACGTTGACCCGCAGGTCGGTGGCCCGCCGTCCGTGCCGGGAAAAGGCCAGCACGCCCACCCCGGTGACGAACATGGCGAGGGTCGAGAGCATGAAGGGCGCCCCCAGGATGGCGCCGACGCCCACTTCGGATGCGTGCGGCGCGCCGCCGCCGAAGACGAGCGGTCCCACGATGGCGATGAGCGGGATCAGCGTCTCGGGCATCGCCGTGGCGACGGCGGCCAGGACACTGCCGACGGCCCCCTCGGCCAGGTTCAGCGCATGCCCGAACCACTCGATGCCGTTGGTGAACAGCTCGGCACCGAGCAGGATGAGCGCCAGCGAGCCGATGAGCAGGACGACGTCCACGTCACGCCTCCCGGTGGCAGCGCACATCGGCCGCCACCGGGGTGGGCGGCCGGCGGCGGTTGGCTATGGGCGCAGGTGCTGCGGCGCGTACGGAAGCAGCGCGACGTGGCGAGCGCGCTTGAGCGCCACGGTCAGCATCCGCTGGTGGCGGGCGCAGGTGCCCGTCTTCCGTCGGGGTTCGATCTTCGCCCGCTCCGACAGGTAGCGTCGCAGGCGGTTGACCTCCTTGTAGTCGATGCTCTCGGCCTTGTCGACGCAGAAGTTGCAGACCTTGCGTCGGCGCCGATCGCGGTAGTAGTCGGCCGTCTCGCGACGGGATCGTGGGCTGGCCATGCGTCTCGTGGTTCCTCAGTGCTCAGAATGGAATGTCGTCGACGTCGACGAACGGCTCATCGCCGCCCGACTTGGGTGCGGCACCGCGCGGCCGCGCGGCCGGTGGCGTGCCGCCGGACGGGCCCTCGGCGTAGCCGCCCCCGCCTTCGCCCTCGTCGCGGCTGCGGCGCTCGAGGTTGACGACGCGCGCAAACCGCAGCTCGAGGCTGGTGCGCTTCTGGCCGTCGTTGCCCTCGTACTCGCGGGCTCGCAGCTCGCCCTCTGCATAGACCTTGTTCCCTTTGCGCAGCTGCTCCGCGACGCGCTCCGCGGCCTGGTCCCAGACCTCGACGCGGAGCCAGAGGGTCTCTTCAACCCACTCGCCGTCCGGGCCACGGTGGTTGCTGTTGACCGCCACGCGCAGGTTCGTCACTGCCTTGCCGCTCGGCGTGTAGCGCAGCTCCGGGTCAGCGCCGAGGTTACCGATGATCATCATCTTGTTCAGGGTCATCGCTCAGATCTCCTCCGGCCGCCCCTGCGGCTCAGCCCTCCGTCGACGCCGTCGCCGGTTCACGAGGCTCGCCCTCGGTGGCGTCCTCGGCCGGCGCCTGGTCCGCCGCGTCATCCTCGGCCTTAGCCTCGGCCTCGGATGCAGGGGCCGGCGTCTGCTCAGCCGGCTCGTCCGCGGCCTTCGGCTCGTCCGTGGCCGTCGCGCGGGCCTCGTCGGCGCCGGCCGCTTCCTCGTCACCGGCGACCGCCTCCGACTCCTCGGGGGCAGGTCCGCGATCCTCGATTACCGTCACGAGGTGCCGCAGGATCTCCTCGCTGATCAGCATCCCGCGCTCGATCTCGCGCACGGCGCCGGGCTCGATGTCGAAGTGGATCAGGAAGTAGCTGGCCTCGCGCAGATGCTGGATCGGGTAGGCCAGGCGGCGCTTACCCCAGGGCGAGACCTTTGACAGGCTTCCGCCGCCGTTCACGATGGCGCGGGTCACCTTCTCGACCGCGGACTGGAGCTTGTCGTCCTCCAGGTCCGGGCGAAGCAGGAGCATGAGCTCGTATCGGCGCATACGCCAAACGCCTCCTCTCTATGGGACTGCGGCATTCGATCACGGGCGTGGCCGATGCGGCAGAAAGGAGCCAAACAACACAACAGCCTCCGCGTTCCGGAGGCGCAGGCGAAGTATAGTCGAAGCGCGGAGGGCTCGGCAACGGCTCGCTCCGGTAGCCCTATACTCGCTCCCACCCCGCGTTGCCCACAACGACAAAGGACGGCATGGCAGGCAACCCGATCCTCCTCTGCTCACCGCCCGGTGAGCTGCGGTCCAAGCTCGAGCAGGAGCTCACCGCATCCGGTTACCCGGTCAGCACGGTCCGCACCCCGGCCGATGCCGTCGCCGCGCTGCGCGATGCGAGCTTCGACCTGGTTGTGGCCGACGGCCTCTCGGTGACGGGCGCCATCGGCTCCATCCGCAACGCCTCAACGGTGCCGACACCGTGCCTGGTTGTGGCGCCGGCCGGTGACGTCGAGGCCAGGATCGCCTTCCTGGAGGCCGGAGCGGACGACGTCCTGCCTGCCGGATGGGCGCATCGCGAGCTGGAGGCGCGGGTCGAGGCGCTGCTCATCCGCTCAGGGCGGGTCCGGCCCAACAACGATCGCGCTGCGGCGGCCGGGCACCTGGTCACGTTCTTCTCCCCGAAGGGCGGCGTCGGGACGACCACCCTCGCGGTGAACACGGCGGTGCTGCTCGCCGGGGGTGAGCACGCCGGCTCCGGATTCCCGACCCAGCGGGTGCTGCTGGTGGATCTCGACCTGCAGTTCGGGCAGGTCGCCACCCATCTGAACCTCAGCCCGCGCTTCGACATTGCCGGGCTGGCGAGCGACGATCAGGCGCTTGGCGATCCCGAGCTCGCGATCTCGTACCTCACCAGCCACAGCTCCGGCGTGGCGGTCCTGGCAGCTCCATCCATTCCCGACGCGGAGGCTCGCATCGGTGTCGACGAGCTGGTCCGCATCTTCGACCTCCTTCGCCCACGATTCGACGTCATCGTGGTCGACTGCGGCTCCGGGCTCGATCCGCGAATCCTGTGGATGCTCGAGCAGGCGGACATTCACCTGTTCGTCATCTTCCCGGAGATCGCCGCGCTGCGGGCGACGAGCCTGATGCTCGGGTACCTCGCGGAGACCGCGACGCTTCGCGCCCGCACGGAGTTCGTCGTCAACCACATCTTCCCCAAGGAGCTGCTCAAGACGCGTGACATCGAGAACCTCCTGCGGGCACGGCCGGCTGCGGAGATCCCCTATACCGAGGTCGAGATGATCCGCGCCGTGAACGAGGGGGTGCCGCTGGTCATCAGCCGACCCAGCTCTCCGGCCGCTGCGGCCCTTCGCGCGGTCGCCCAGAACATCCTCGGGATCACCGCGCAGCCTGCGACCCCGGCCGGGACAGGGCAACGCAAGGGCCTGTTCGGTCGTCGGTAGGGTGGTGCCGGAGGAGGGATTCGAACCCCCACGCCCCTCGCGGGGCCGCCGGGTTTAAGCCGGCCGCGTCTGCCGTTCCGCCACTCCGGCCCCGCGTACGCACGGGTCAGGGACCGCACCGATCTGAAGCGTACCCGATTGCAGCAGCGGCTCGAGTCCCGGAGCCGATCCGTCGCGCGCGGTGGCACGACCCGTCTGAACCGCCGGTCAGGCCACCGAATCCGTGGACTCGTGTCCTGCCGTCCCGCGTTCGATGAGCGTCGGTGCATCGGGATCAGGCGTGGCATCGCCCGCGGGCAACCGCTCCCGAACCAGCTCGTTATGCGCGGTGCGCGCGGTCTTCTCCGGGATCCAGCGACGCTCGCCGACACCCATGCGGCGAAGCAGCGCCCTGAGACGGTTGATCACCCCCGAAGCGTACCGGACGCCGCGTGGTCCTGCGCCCATCTCCCCGAGGGCCGGTCAGGCGCCCGCGTAGGCCGCGAGGTGCTGGCCGGTAAGGGTGGAGCGGGCGGCGACCAGGTCCGCTGGCAGGCCGGCGAAGACGACCCGCCCGCCGTCGTGGCCGGCGCCAGGCCCGAGGTCGATGATCCAGTCCGCGTGCGCCATCACCGCGAGGTGGTGCTCGATGACGATCACCGACTTGCCCGCGTCCACCAGCCGGTCGAGCAGGCCGAGGAGCTGCTCGACGTCCGCCAGGTGCAGCCCCGAGGTCGGCTCGTCGAGGACGTAGATCCCGCCGTCGGTGCCTATCTGGATGGCCAGCTTGAGCCGTTGCCGCTCGCCGCCGGAGAGCGTGGTGAGCGGCTGGCCGAGACGGAGGTACCCGAGCCCGACATCGGCCATCCGGGCGAGGATGACCCGCGCCGCGGGCGTCTTCGCCTCGCCGCTGCCGAAGAAGGCCAGCGCCTCGCTGACCGACATGGCAAGCACCTCGCTGATGTCCCGGCCGGCGAGCGTGTACTCCAGCACGCTGGCATTGAACCGCTTGCCCTCGCACTCCTCGCAGACGGTCTCCACGGTCTCCATGAACCCCAGCTCGGTGTAGATGACGCCATTGCCGTTGCAGGCAGGGCAGGCTCCGGCGGAGTTCGCGCTGAACAGTGCGGGCTTCACCCCGTTCGCCCTGGCGAACGTCGCCCGGATCGGGTCCAGCAGACCGGTGTAGGTCGCCGGATTGCTGCGCCGCGAACCGCGGATCGGCGCCTGGTCGATCGAGACCACGCCGGCGCCGTTCGGCATCGAGCCATGGATCAGCGAGCTCTTGCCCGATCCGGCCACCCCGGTGACCACGCAGAGCACGCCGAGGGGAATGTCCACGCTGACGTCCTGCAGGTTGTGCAGCGTGGCGTGACGGATCTCGAGCGTGCCGACGGGCGTGCGGGTGCCCGGCTTGAGCCCGGCCCGGTAGCCGAGGTGGCGCCCGGTGAGCGTGTCGCTGGCCCGCAGGTCCTGGACCGTCCCCTCGAAGCACACTGCTCCCCCGGCTGAACCCGCGCCGGGGCCCAGGTCGACCACGTGGTCGGCGATCTCAATCACCTCCGGTTCGTGCTCGATCACCAGCACGGTGTTGCCCTTGTCGCGCAGCTGGAGCAGCAACCGGTTCGTGCGCGCGATGTCATGGGGGTGCAGGCCGGTGGTGGGCTCGTCGAAAACGTAGGTGACGTCGGTGAGCGATGAGCCGATATGGCGGATCATCTTGACCCGCTGCGCCTCGCCGCCCGAGAGCGTCCCCGACGACCGGTCGAGCGAGAGGTAGCCGAGGCCGATCTCCACGAACGAATCGAGGGTCTGCCGCAGCCCGCCGAGCAGCGGCGCCACCGAGGGCTCGTCGAGCCCGCGCACCCACTCGGCCAGGTCGCTGATCTGCATCGCGCAGGCGTCGGCGATGCTGATCCCGCCGATCTTCGACGACCGGGCCGCCTCGCTGAGCCGGGTGCCGCCGCAGTCCGGGCAGGCGGTGAAGGTCACCGCGCGTTCCACGAAGGCGCGGTGGTGCGGCTGCAGCGAGCCGATGTCCTTGGAGAACAGGGCCTTCTGGAGCCTGGGCACCAGGCCCTCGTAGGTTATGTTGATCCCGTTGATCTTCACCTTGGACGGCTCGCGGTACAGGAAGTCGTGGCGCTCCTGCTCGGTGAAGTCGCGGATTGGCTTGTCAGGGTCGACAAAGCCCGACTCGGTGTACATCCGCACCGCCCAGCCGCCGGGGGTGTAGCCCGGGATCGTGAGCGCGCCCTCCGCGAGGGACTTCGTCTCGTCGAAGAGCGCGGACAGGTCGACATCGGTCACCGAGCCCATCCCCTCGCAGCGCGGGCACATACCGCCGGTGATGCTGAAGGCTCGCGTCGTGGTCTTCCCGCTACCGCCGCGCTCGACGGTGATCTCGCCGCTGGCCCGGACCGACGGTATGTTGAAGGCGAACGCCCGCGCGGAGCCGACGTGCGGCTGCCCGATGCGGCTGAAGAGGACGCGCAGCATCGCGTTGGCGTCGGTCGCGGTGCCGACCGTGGAGCGCGGGTTGCCGCCCATCCGCTCCTGGTCGACGATGATCGCGGTCGTGAGCCCCTCGAGCAGGTCGACGTCCGGCCGCGACAGCGTGGGCATGAAGCCCTGGACGAAGGCGGGATAGGTCTCGTTGATGAGCCGCTGCGACTCCGCGGCGATGGTCGCGAAGACCAGCGAGCTCTTGCCGGATCCCGAGACGCCGGTGAACACGGTCAGCCGGCGCTTCGGGATCACCAGGCTGATGTCCTTGAGGTTGTTCTCGCGGGCCCCATGGATCCGGATGCGATCGTGGGCGTCGCCGGCCGTTCCGGGCTCGGGCTGGGATGCCGCCATCAGCGCGGCTGGCTGATCCGGATATGGTTCCCCGCAGGGTCGCGGAAGGCGCAGTCGCGGACGCCGTACGGCTGGTCCATCGGCTCCTGGATCACCTCGGCGCCGGTTCCCTGCACATGGTCGAAGGCGGCGTCGACATCACCGGTGGCGAGCACCAGGCCCCCGAGAAGCCCCTTCGCAAGCAGATCGCTGAGCGTCTCGCGGTCCGAAGCGGAGATGCCGGGGTCGGCGGCGGGCGGCTGGAGCACGACGCTGACGTCCGGCTGCGACGGCGGACCCATCGTGGTCCAGCGCATGCCGTAGGCGCTGACGTCGTTCCGCACCTCCCAGCCAAGTGCGTCACGGTAGAACGCGATCGCCTTCTCATGATCGTCCACCGAAAGAAAGCAGTTCTGCAGCTTCACGTCCATGGTGCCGATCCTAACCGCCTCGAGTCGAGACCGCTTCTCGATTCCTGACCGGTCGCAGGGCAGCCTTCACGAGGCAGGCCGGAAGGGGTTCGGACCACGAGTGGTCTCGCGCTTTGTAGGCGCTCGGGGTCTCGCCGAGGAGTTCAGTGAACCTCCTGCTGAAGGTCCCCAGCGACGAGCAGCCGACCTCGAAGCAGACCTCCGTGACCGAGAGGTCGCCGCGCCTCAGGAGGGTCATGGCACGCTCGATGCGCCGGGTCATCAGATGGCTGTAGGGGCTCTCCCCGTACGCGACGTGGAAGCTTCTAGAGAAGTGACCGGACGACATGCAGGCCGTGCGCGCCAGCTGCTCCACGTCCAGCGGGCGCGCGTACTCGCGATCCATCTGATCCCGGGCGCGCCGAAGGCGTACCAGGTCGTCGCGGTCCACGGGCAGACCATACCACCCGCGAGCCCTGAAACGGACACGCTGAAACCCCCGAGGGCGGGGGTTTCAGCCGGATGCGCCAGTCCCGCACAGTGGCCCGGCAAACCCGATGGCCGCAGCATGGGTCTGCGACACCGGGACGTCATTACCATCCGTCATCGAGTCGCCACTTTGGAGCCGGTGCATCGACGCGCAGGACGTGGGCTGGTGGATGCGTGCCGGTTGGCAGAAAGAGGCCAGCAAGCCTCCGCTCTTCGCGGCGACGGCCATGGTCGTCGCTTCTCCCGGCGGCTACGTCGCTGCCGGGAGCGTTGGGCTGGGTCCCGGAGCTTCCCTCTGGACTTCGACGGACGGCATTGCGTGGGTGCCGGTCGCCGGCGTGGGTCTCAGGAGCGGTGCATCGGCAGATCAGCTCGTCTCGGACGCGCGACCCGTGCTCCTCGTCGGCCGGGACGCGAACGGTGGCTCGCTGGCCCCGCTGAGTGCGGGAGGTAGCGCTGATCAAACGGCATGGTGCGTTCTACGTCCGCGATTGTATGTCTGTTGCTGCCGGTGTTGCTGCCGGTCCTTGCCGCGACGGGCCTCTGGAGCCCGATTCGTGCTCAGATGTTGGAGGCGACGGCCGGAATTGAACCCGCGTACGCGGTTTTGCAGACCGCTCCCTAACCACTCGGGCACGTCGCCCCGACGTTCGCACCGTGGCTGCCCCGCGAGGATTCGAACCTCGGTTCACGGATCCAAAGTCCGCTGTCCTACCACTAGACGACGGGGCACCGGGCGCCGTCGCACGAGGCTAGCAGGTCATCAGCCACCGGGCAGAAAAATGGAGCGGAAGACGGGACTCGAACCCGCGACCCTCACCTTGGCAAGGTGATGCTCTACCAACTGAGCCACTTCCGCCCGTTTGCCGATGCGCGCCCCAGCGTGGTGCCGAGGGTCAGAATCGAACTGACGACACCCGCCTCTTCAGGGCGGTGCTCTACCAACTGAGCTACCTCGGCTCGCCCGTTCGATCCTGAGGATCTGCGGCCCGCTCGTGGTCGCGTATCGGCTGAGGACGATAGCACAGCCGTTCGGCGAGCGGCAAGGCGCCATCGGCCTACTGCGGGGAGGGCATTCCTCCCGTTCCCACCGCTGCCGGGACGTCCAACCCGGGCGGGAACGGCTGGCCCATCTGGCCAGCGATCCGCTCCAGGATCTTGATCCGCTCGGCAATGGGTGGATGCGTGTCCCACATCGACTTCGACCGTTTCTCGAAGCTCTTGATGGGGTTGACGATGTAGAGGTGCTGCGTGGCCCGGTTCGCCACCTCCAGGACCTCGGGATCGTCGCTGATCTTGCGCAGGGCACGGGCCAAACCGACCGGGTTGCGGGTGAGGTCCACGGAGCTGACGTCGGCCAGCTCCTCGCGACTGCGCGACACGGCGAGCTGGATCATGCGACCGATGAGCGGAGCCACGATGGCGAGCACGATGGCCACCACGAACAGGATGAGCTGGAGGCCTCCACCGCCGCTGCTGCGATCCGAGCTGCTGCGACGGCGTCCGCCGCCGAACCAGAACGTGTAGCGCAGGAACCAGTCGGAGAGCAGTGCGATGGAGCCGACCAGGACCCCGACCAGCAGCGTGAAGCGGATGTCGAAGTTGCGGACGTGGCTCATCTCGTGCCCGATGACGCCCTGAAGCTCCTCACGATCCATCTTCTCCAGCAGCCCGGTGGTCGCCGCGATCGAGGCGTGTTTCGGGTCCCGACCGGTCGCGAAGGCGTTGGGCGCGGTGTCGTCGATGACGTAGACGTGGGGCATGGGTATGCCGGAGGCAAGGCTCATCTCGGTGACCACGTTGACGAGCTGCCTGTACTGGTCCGGCGGGTTGGCGACCGGGACCTCCTTGGCTCCCGACGAGGCGAGGACCAGCTTGTCGCCCGCGAAAAAGGAGCCGAGGCTCATTGCCGTGGCAATGCCGACGGCCACGATGACCCCGACCCACCCGAAGCCGGTCGCGTAGCCGATCGCACCCCCGAGCACGCCGAGCACCACGATGACGACACCGACCAGCAGCCAGCTGCTGCGCCGGTTGCGGTCGATCTCGCGGAAGAAGGTGGTGGACGCCGCCGACGAGCTCATCGGTCAGGCGGCGCCGCAAACCTGCATGGACGAACGATCCGCGGTCAGGACTTGAGGCTGAGGTCCACGGCGGGAACCGCGGCATCCTCCTCGGCGATCTGGAAGTAGTCGCGCCCCGTGAAGCCCAGCATCCCGGCGATCAGGACGTTCGGGAAGGTCTGGATGGAGGTGTTGTACTCCCGGACGGTGCTGTTGTAGTGCTGGCGCGAGAAGCCGATCTGGTTCTCGGTGGTGGTCAGCTGCTCCTGGAGCTGCATGACGTTCTCGTTCGCCTTGAGCTGGGGGTAGTTCTCCACCAGGGCGAAGAGCTGGCGCAGGGCGCCCGTGAGCACGTTCTCTGCCTGGGCGGAGGCCCCGGCCTGGGACGGCCCGGCGGCCTGGGCGGTGACGGCGGCGTTGCGAGCGTCGATGACCTTGGTGAGGGTCTCCTGCTCGAACTCCATGTAGCCCTTGACGGCGCTCACCAGGTTCGGGATCAGGTCGTGCCGCCGCTTGAGCTGCACGCTGATCTGGTTCCAAGCTTCGTCGACCATGTTCCGCAGGCGAACAAGCCCGTTGTACATGAAGACGAGGAAGAGCGCGATGACCGCGAGGACGATCAAAACGATCCAGACGGTAGGCATCGGAGTAGGTCAACTCCCTGTTGCTCGGGGATGGACCCCGGCATCGTACCAGCGGGCCGGGCAAAAGGCGACGCCGCGTGAGCCGATCCCGGGACGTCGTGGTGGGCGGTGAGGGGCTCGAACCCCCGACCTTCTCGGTGTAAGCGAGACGCTCTAACCAGCTGAGCTAACCGCCCGGTGACGGAGCCTAGCACGCGAAGTAGTGGGCCGCGTTCCCGCCAGGTCGGTCCGGGCACGCCGCCGTCGCAGGAGGCCTGGTAGCCATGGCGGCGTTATGACGATCGAACGCGCGAAATCCACCGTCGGATGGTCGCGGTGCTGCTCCCCGCAGCGACACGAGCATCGAACGTGCGATCGACGGTCATAGCGATGCGTTGAGCAGCAACGGCCGCCACGAGGTTCGTGCGGCATGGTGGTCGGTGGGGCGGCATACGAAAACGCCGCTCCCTGGCGGAAGCGGCGCCATCGGTCTCATCAGCTGCTGCGAAGTGGTGCCCAGGCCGGGACTTGAACCCGGATGGGTTTCCCCATACGCCCCTCAAACGTACGCGTATACCAATTCCGCCACCTGGGCCTCAAGGGTGGTACCGAGGGAGGGACTTGAACCCACACGACCGTAATGGTCACTAGGTCCTGAACCTAGCGCGTCTGCCTATTCCGCCACCTCGGCACGCGACGCTCCACGGGCGTTGCCACCGGCGAAGCGCGGCCGATCATAGCACAGCCCCCGGTGGGCGCCGGAGGTGCCCGCCTGTGCCGCCTAGACCGATGTCTGGGGCAGCAGGTTGAGCAGGCTGAAGACGACGAACAGCACGCCCAGCACGATCGTCAGCCGGAAGAGGGTGCGTTCGATGCCGCGGCGGCTGCGATAGGCGGTGACCTCTCCACCGAAGGCGCCACCCAGGCCGGTCCCCCGCTGCTGCAGGAGGATGGCGGCGATGAGCGCCACGGCAAGGATCACCTGGGCAATGACGAGTGGGTTCATGGCCGGCGCAGTATAGCGGAGACCGCGTTTCGTTCGTCGTGCAGGGTCATGGGCGGGTCAGCAGGCTGTGGCCGGTCATGGCCGGGCCGGGCGGGATGCCCATCAGGTCGCAGATGGTGGGCGCCACGTCGGCGAGGATCCCATCCGCCAGGCCGGACCCTTCGTATCCTGGCCCCACCAGGGCCAGGGGAACCGGCGAGGTGGTGTGCTTGGTCTGCGGCTCGCCCTGCTCGTCGCGCATCTCCTCGACGTTGCCGTGATCGCCGGTCACGAGCAGGACGCCGCCCGCCGCGGTGACCGCCGCCACGACCTGCGCCAGGCAGCCGTCCACGAACTCCACCGCCTGCACCGTGGCATCCCAGACCCCGGTGTGGCCCACCATGTCGGGGTTGGCGTAGTTCACCACGATGAAATCGAAGGAGCCCGAGCCGATGCCGGCCACCAGCTCGTCGGTGATGGCTGCCGCGGACATCTCCGGGGCATGGTCGTAGGTGGGCACGTCGCGGCGCGACGGGACCAGGATGCGCTCCTCGCCGGGAAGCTGCGCCTCGACGCCGCCGTTGAAGAAGTACGTTACGTGGGCGTACTTCTCCGTCTCGGCCACGTGCAGCTGGCGCTTGCCCAGCCGTGACAGGTAGGCGCCCAGCGAGTCGATCTCGAGGGGAGGGAAAGCCACCGGGACAGGCAGCTCGTCGGGGGACTGGTACTCGGTCAGGGTGCTGACCAGCAGGTCCGCCGGACGGCGGCCGCGGTCGAACGCGTCGAAGCCGTCCAGCACGAGCGCCTGGGTCATCTGCCGCGCCCGGTCCGCCCGGAAGTTCATGTGGACCACCGCGTCACCGTCGCCGATGGCCGGCTGGCCGCGGATCACGGTCGGCTCGATGAACTCGTCGCTCTCGTCGCGCGCGTAGGCGGCGTTGACCGCTTCCCTGGCGGTCGGTGCCTCCCGCCCCTGCCCATGGACGAGGGCGTCCCAGGCCTGCCTGGTTCGCTCCCAGCGCTTGTCGCGGTCCATGGCGTAGTAGCGCCCGGACACCGACCCGATGGTGGCCTTTCCGGCGATCCGGCCCTCGAGGCCGGGGACGAACTCGATTGCCGAGCGTGGCGGCGTGTCGCGCCCGTCGGTGAAGGCGTGGACGATGACCCGCTCGGGCGGCAGCCCCGCGCGGTGGGCCAGCTCCACCATGGCCTCGATGTGGCCGTCGACGGCGTGGATGCCTCCCGGTCCCACCAGCCCCATCAGGTGCAGGCGAGTCCCGTTGCGCAGGGCGTGGCCGGCGGCTGCGGTGAGGACCGGGTTCTCGAAGAAGCTGCCGTCCTCGATGGCCTCGGTGATGCGCGGCAGATCCTGCAGCACGCGGAAGCCGGCCCCCAGGTTCAGGTGCCCGACCTCCGAGTTGCCCATCTGCCCGGGTGGCAGGCCGACATCGGTCCCGGCAGCCTGGAGCCGGCTGACCGGCCAGTGGGCGCGGATTGCGTCCCAGGTCGGCATGCGCGCCGCAAGGAGGGCGTTGCGCTGCGGGTCGTCGTTGATGCCGAATCCGTCGAGGACGCAGAGGACCACCGGGCGCGGCACGCGGGCGTCGGTCATGACCGGCTGGCCTGTCGTTCCGCGACGGCGGCCGCGCCGATGGCGGCGAACCCGTCCGGATCGAGGGAGGCGCCGCCCACCAGGGCACCGTCCACGTCGGGCTGCGAGAAGAACTCCGCCGCGTTGGCCGCCGTCACGCTGCCGCCGTAGAGGATGGGCACCTCGGCCGCGGCATCGGCCCCGCCGACCTCGGCGAGGATGGCACGGATCTGGGCCGCGACCTCCTGGGCGTCCGCGCCGGACGCCGCGTTCCCCGTCCCGATGGCCCACACCGGCTCGTAGGCGATCGCCAGGCCGCTGCCGGCCATGGCCCCCAGTCGACCGATGGCGGCGCGCAGCTGCCGATCGATGACCGCCTCCGTGTCACCCGCCTCGCGCTGCTCGATGCGTTCGCCGATGGCCGCGATGGGGTGCAGACCGTGCGCGACGGCGCTGGCGACCTTCTCCCCCACCCGCTCGTCCGTCTCGCCGTCGTACTGGCGTCGCTCCGAGTGGCCGATGATGGCCCAGCCGGCGACGCCCGACAGCATCAGCGGGGAGGTCTCGCCGGTGAAGGCGCCCTTCTCGGCGGCCGCCATGGTCTGTGCACCGACCTCGACCCGGCCCGCGACCGCGGCCGCCACGGCTTCCAGCCAGATCGTCGGCGGGCAGACCACCGTCGTGACCGGCAGGGCGGCCATGCGATCGGCGACGCCGGCGGCGAGGGCCAGGGCGTCCGCGCGCCCGGTCGGGTTCATCTTCCAGTTGCCGGCGATCACCGGCGTTCGATTCGGGTTCACGATGCGGCCCTCCGTACGGTTCGTCGTGTCGCGGCCTGATCGTGCTCGTCGCCCTCGGCGAGCTCCACGAGCCTCCGGAGGCGGTAGTTGGTCGCGCTTCGGCTGACGGCCAGCGCAGCGGACAGTGTCTCAAGGTCTGCCTCGGGCTGCATGCGGCGCTCGCGTGCGGCGTCCCGAAGGCCCTCTGGCAGGGTGTGCATGCGGCCGGATTGCTCCAGCGAGGCTATGGCCCTCAGCTGGCGGTCTGCCGCCCGCACGGTCCGCCCCAGGTTCGCCTCCTCCGCGTTGACGAGCCGGTTGAGGCGGTTCTGGACGTCACGCCCGACGCGGCTCGTCTCGAAGTCGAGCAGGCCGCGGTTGGCACCGGTGAGCTGGAGGAGACGAGCGATCTCCTCGCGTCCCTTCAGGTAGACGACCCAGCGCCCGCGTCGTCCCAGGAGGCCGCCATGCACGTCACTCGCGGCCAGCCGGCGCAGCAGCTCGGTCGCCCTGCCTCGCTCCCTGAACACGAACTCCACGTGCGGTCCCCTGGCGGGCAGAGAGATGGAGCCGCCTCCCAGGAGGACGCCGCGCAGGAAGGCACGGTGGTCGCAGGCCGGTGCCGGCTCCCACTCCCAGCCGGCGACCGATGCCGCGTCGAGGCCCACGACCAGGTGGTGGCGGCCACGGCCGCGCATCGCCCTGCCCGGATGGGTCCGCGCCGTGGCCGGGAACGGGCCCGATGTCTCCACGCCCAGCAGACCGGCGAGCTGGACGGCGATGCGCGCCGTCGCGTGGTCGAAGGTGCTGACCCCGGCAACCGTGCGGTCCGCCCACAGCAGACCGGCCAGCTCGGCCCGACGGCAGCAGGTTCGCGCGGGAACGATCCGGGCGAGCTCGCCCTTCACCTCGCTGGCAACGAGCATGGGGCGCGGTCAGGAGGCCCTTGCGGCCGGCCGGGCGATCCGGCGCGTTCGCGGATGCTCCACGCGATCCTCCTGCTGGAGCCGCATCAGGGCAGTTGCCAGCTTCGCCGGATCGTGGCGATGGGCGTTCGTCACGTCGACGAGGTCCTCCTCGACCACGACCACGGGGAGCTCCTCGAGCCGGCGCGCGTCGATGACCACCGGCTGGCCCAGCCAGCCATCGGGCCGGCGCGCGTCCCGGTTGTGGTTGAGGAGGACATAGTCGATGAGCCCCTCCCCAGTGTGCGCGAACAGCGCCTCGAGATGCTCCGCGGCGGAGAAGGCCGTCGTCTCGCCGGGCTGGGTGGCGACGTTGCACACGTAGACCCGCAGGCCGGACGCCGCGGCGAGCGCGTCGCGGATGTCGCTGATCAGCAGGTTGGGCAGCACGCTGGAGAACAGGCTCCCGGGGCCGATCACGATCATGTCGGCCTCCAGGATGCGTTCCAGCGCTTCGGGGTTGGCACGGACATCGGCCGGCTCGATGAAGACCCGCTCGATGGGCTCCTCCGCGGTGCCCACGCCGACCTGGCCGTCGATGCGCCGACCGGACGACAGACGCGCGGACAGGTTGAGCGGCACGCTGGTGGCCGGCAGCACCTGGCCGCGAACGGCAAGGACCCGGTTGGACTCGCGCACCGCCTCCTCGAAGTCGCCGGTGACGGCCGTCATGGCGGCGATGAACAGGTTGCCGAACGCGTGGTCGTCCAGGCCCGAGCCGGGTGGGAAGCGGTACTGCATGAGCTGCGTCATGAGCGGCTCGGCATCGGCGAGGGCGGCGATGCAGTTGCGGATGTCGCCGGGCGGCACGATCCCCAGCTGCTGCCGAAGTCGCCCGGAGGACCCGCCGTCGTCGGCGACGGCCACGACGGCGGTGATGTTGGCGCTGTAGCCCTTGAGCCCGCGCAGGAGCGTCGAGAGGCCCGTTCCACCGCCGATAGCCACGATCCGCGGGCCGCGCGCCAGGTAGCGCTTGGTGTATAGCACCTCCAGCACGCTGTCGCCGCGTGCGACGAACGGGGACACGATGCTCCGCATCAGGCCCCACACCCCGAGCCCCGTGACGGCCAGGCCCACGGCTGCCACGACCACCGCGCGGATCGGCCGCTCGAGCCCGGCGCCGGTCAGCCAGTAGACGATGGCGATGTTGTCGGCGTTCAGTCGCCGGTACAGGTCCACGAGGAAGATCGCCGCGCCCAGCCCCAGGATGGTGATCCCCAGGAAGGCCAGCAGGAGCCAGCGCTTGAGGTGCATGCCCGGGTAGAGCCAGCGGGGCAGCCGTCGCCGGCTCATCGCTCGAGCTCCCGGTGGAACACGCTCACGCTCGTCCCTTCCCGTCCATTGAGGCGCTCTGCCAGCTCCTCGGCGAGCGCAATGGACCGATGGTAGCCGCCCGTGCAGCCCAGGGCGACGACCAGGTGCGCCTTGCCCTCTGCGCGAAAGGCCGGGACGGTGAGGTCCAGGAGCTCCTGCACCAGCTCGAGGAACCGGCGAGCTCGGGGCTGACCCAGGACGAAGTCGCGGACCGGGGCCTGGAGGCCGGAGAGCGGCTTCAGGTCCGGAACCCAGTACGGGTTGTTCAGGAACCGGACGTCGAACACCAGGTCGGCCTCCAGCGGAACGCCGAACTTGAAGCCGAACGTCACGATCTCGATCTGCAGCGCATCGTCCGCCGAGCGGCTCGGGACGAGACGGAACAGGCGCTCCTTGAGCTGCCCGATGGAGAGGCCGCTGGTGTCCACGACGTGGTCAGCCAGCTCGCGGGTCGCGCGCAGCCGATCGCGCTCCTCGGTGATGGAGGCCTGGACCCCTGCGCGCGACAGCAGGGGGTGCCGGTGCCGCGTCTCCGCGAACCGGCTGACGATGACCGCGTCGCTGGCCTCCAGGAAGATGACGACCGGCTCTGCACCGCGCTCGGCGAGCGCCGCGCGGGCGCGCTGGATGGCCGGCGCTGGATCGCCTCCCCGGATGTCGAGCACGAGCGCGACGTCACGGAAGCGCTCCGGGTTCGCGGCTCGCAGCGCGATGAAGCCGTCGAGCAGGTCCGTCGGCAGGTTGTCGATGCAGGCGAACCCCAGGTCCTCGAAGAGCTTGGACGCCTGGCTCTTGCCGGCACCCGAGAGACCGCTGAGGATGACGACGTGCCCGGCGCGGGCCTCTGGCTGCTCCGCCGCTGCGCCCGCGCGGGATCGTCGGCGCGCTGATCCGCGGGCGGACTGCGCATCGGGACGGTCCGCCCGCCGCGTGGCTGTGCTTCCGACGCTGCGTGGCACGCGCATCTCCCCTGGGTTGGCGGTCGTCTGCGAGTATAGCCGCGCCATCGGCCCCGTCAGGAGGGTGGCCCGGGCGCCTCGCCGGCCAGGCCGGCAAGCAGGCCTTCCACGGTCGCCGCCACGGAGTCCCGCAGGGCGACCAGGTCGTAGCCGCCCTCGAGCACGAGGGCGACCCCGCTGATGCCGTGGCGCCGGGCGAGGGCACCCACGGCGCGCGCGACGCGGCCGTACCCCGCCTCGCTCAGCGACAGGTGGGCCAGCGGGTCCTCCCGGTGCCCGTCGTAGCCCGCCGAGACGAGCAGCGCATCGGGCGCGAACTCGTCGACCTCGGGAAGGAGCCGGCCGATCCAGGCCGCCGCGAACGCCTCGTCGTCCGACCCGGGCGCCAGGGTCACGTTGTGCATGGTCCCCTCGCCCTCGCCTCGACCGCGGTCACCGGGATCCCCCGTCCCGGGGTACAGCGGACGCTGGTGGGTGGACGCGTAGAGCACCTCGGGATGGTGGTCGAAGATCTCCTGGGTGCCGTCCCCGTGATGGACGTCCCAGTCGAGGATGGCCACCCGCCGTGCGGCCCCCGATCGCAGCAACGCCTCCGCTGCGATCGCGACGTTGTTGAGCAGGCAGAAGCCCCCGGCCCGCCGCGCACCGGCGTGGTGGCCGGGCGGCCGGCCCGCGGCGAAGGCGAGGGTGGCCTCCTCGCGGGCAACGGCCTGCGCGGCGTCGCAGGCGCCTCCGGCCGCGAGCCGGGCGGCCGCCATGCTGCCCGGTACGACGTAGGTGTCGGGGTCGACCCAGCCGCCCCCGGTTCCCTCGAACGCATCGAGGGCTGCGACGTACTGCGGGTCGTGGACCGCCGCGATCGTGGACGCGTCCGCCTCGCCGGGCGAGCGCTCCTCCACGATCGCATCCGCCCTCTCTGCGCCCAGCCAAACCCCGTCGATCACCGCCTGCAGCCGGCCCGGGCGCTCCGGGTGGCCGGGTGCGGCGTGCCGCTCCATTGACGGGTCGCTCAGCAGCAGGACCCGCGGAACTCCGATCACTTGCGAACGAAGCGCATCACGAACAGGGCCGCCTCAAACAGGACGTACATGACCGCGGACAGCACCGAGGGTGAGAACGGATCACCGCCGGGAGTGACCACGACGGCGAAGATCACGATGCCCACGATCACGAAACGTCGCTGGGCGGCAACCCGGCGGTAGGAGAGGATGCCGACCCGGGCGAGGGCAAGCAGCACGATCGGGAACTCCATCACCAGCCCAAACGCCAGCATCATGGTGGTCACGAAGCCGATGTACTCGTTGATGGTGAGCAGCGGCTTGAGGGCTTCGTCCGCAAAGCCCAGCAGGAAGGCCAGCGCGAACGGGATGATGAAGTACCCCACCCCCATCCCGATCACGAACAGGCCCAGCGCGGCGAACAGGAGCGGCCACACCAGGCGCCGCTCGCGCGAGGTGAGGCCGGGGGTCACGAATCGCCAGACCTGGAAGAGGATGACGGGCATGGCCAGCACGATCCCGACGAAGACCGCGATCTTGACCTGCACCCCGAATGCCCCGCCCACGGTCGTGAAGTACAGGGTCTCGTAGTTATCAGGGAGCGGGCGGCGAAGGAGGTCCTCGACCGGCTTGGCGAGGACGAACCCGACGATCGCCGCCAGGACGACGGCGATGACGATGATGATGAGACGACGACGCAGCTCCTCGAGATGCTCGATAAGCGACATCGACGCCTCGTCGTGGGTCATCGAGTCATCGAGTCAGCGAGCTCGGTGGAGCGGCTGGGCGGAGCCACGTGCAGGGCGCGGGGCGCCAGCTGCTACTTCGGCTCGGAGGGAGGTGGGCTGGACGCCGCGCTTCCGGACGACCCCGTGCCGGCCGTCGAGGCGGTGCTCGTCGTGTCCTCCGCGGCCGGCTTTGGCGCCGGCTCGCCGCGAATGGAGTCCTCGAGGTCGGTGGATGCCTTGCGGAACTCACGCACCCCCTTGCCGATGGCGCTCCCGATGTCGGGAAGCTTGCCGGGGCCGAAGATGATCAGAACGATGACCAGGACGAGAATCAGCTCGCCCGGGCCGATGTTGAACGGCATGAGCCTGCGTTGGCACCTCGTGCTGATGCGGTCCGCCCGCCCGTCGCGGCCGGGCAGCGCTACCG